>NZ_JAPCWC010000016.1 GCF_026420865.1 Novosphingobium clariflavum
CCCCTCGCGGAGAGGAAGACGTTGAGCTGGCCAAGGTGGCCACGGCTTACACTAAGCATGTTGTGTTCGACCAAAACGGAGGCACGGAGCTGTTCGGCTCCATTATCCACGGCGGTCTTACGCATCGCAACTCTGTAGCCAAGGTCTATTGGGACCACGAGGTCGTCGAGATTGAGGAAACCTTCAAGGACCTCACCGAAGACGAAATCGACGATCTTCTCGCTGACGACACCGTGGTTGGCGCGGAGCTGGACGTTGACACCGAGACGGGTCTGATCGGAGGCAAGCTCTACCGATCGGACGACCGCAGCCAAGTCCGCATCCTTGCGATCCCGATGGAGGAACTGATTGTCCCTCCGTTCATTCGCTGCCTGCGGACCTCGCCGCTGATCGCTCATCGTCAGGAGAAATCCAAGGACGAACTGATTGCGGAAGGCTTCGATAAGGCTCTCGTCCGCAAGCTCAGTGACGGCAAGGACGATGAACTTGAGAATGACCCCGAGCGTCTCAACCGCCTCGCGGACATTGGTGGCGACACCTTCATTTCCGACCCTACCGACAACCAGAGCGGCACCCGGAAGCATGTGGTCTATGAGACTTACGCTCGGATCGACGCCGATGGCACCGGAACGAAGCTCTGGAAGATCATCCACTGCGGAGACGTAGTGCTGGACCGTGAGCAAGTCGCTCGCCACCCATTCGTCTCCTATGCGCCGCTTCCAACGCCCCATCGCTTTTGGGGTGAGAACTTCGCGGCTCGCGTAATTCCGACGCAGAATGCCAAGACGGTTCTGATCCGCTCGATCCTTGACCATGCCGTTGTCGCGAACAACCCACGCTATGGTGTCGTTAAGGGTGCCCTGACCAACCCCCGCGAACTGCTGGACAACCGCCTCGGTGGCCTCGTCAACGTGACGCGGCAGGATGGCATCTTCCCGCTTCCGCAGGCCCCTCTGAACCCGTTCGTCTTCCAGACCATTGGAATGCTCGACGACGACAAGGAAGACGTAACCGGCGTATCCCGGCTGTCTCAGGGTCTGAACAAGGATGCGATCAGCACCCAAAACTCGCAGGGTATGGTGGAGCAGCTCATCAGCGCCTCCATGCAGCGTCAGAAGACGATGGCCCGAGCCTTTGCTGCTCAGTTCCTGGCCCCGCTGTTCCTTGAGGTTTATCGTCTCGTTGTCGAGAATGAAAAGCGTGACCGCATCATCGACATTGCGGGAAGCTGGGTCCCTGTAACGCCTTCCTCTTGGGAGCGTCAGCGGGACGTAGTTATCGACTTCCGCCTTGGGTACGGTGAGCGCGAACAGCGAGCACAAGAATACGTCCAGCTCGGCACCATGCTGGCTCAGGACCCCTCGATCAGTCACCTGTTCGGCCCTGATAAGAGGTACAATCTCTACAAGGCCATCATGGAGACGAAGGGCCACCGTGATGTGGCTCAGTTCCTGAGCGACCCGAAGACCACCCCGCCCCCGCAGCCCGATCCGCAGCAGCAGCTTGCCCAGCAGCAGATTCAGCACCAGATGCAGCTTGACGACCGTAAGCAGGCCCTTGCCGAGAAGAAGGCAGAGCAGGCCAACCAGCTTGAGCAGCTCCGCGCTGACATGGAGGCTCGCTTCAAGACCCTCGACTTCACCATCCGTACTCACGACCAAGAGCGCAAGGCCGCAGAGACTGAGAACCGGATCGAAGTGTCTCAGGTCGAAATGGAGCTGGCACAGGCGGCTGAAGAACGTGCGGCTGACGAGAACGTCAAGGCCACGGCCATCATTTCTCCTAACGGATAATCTCTAACCTCATGCCTCAGGCATCCCCACAGGCGGACCCGCGCCTCAATCAGTGGCAGTATCGCTTTGATGCCGTCAATCGGGCGCTCTCTGAAGGCAAGCGACAGGGCGAAAGTGCCGCTGACTACCAAACCCGGCAGCAGCAGCTCGTTCAAGCCCTTCGCGAGCTTCAGACCAATAAGCCCACCGGCTCCGCTTCGACCGGAGGCCCTCAGGGTCAGCCCAACCAGCCGACCCCACAGCAGCAGCAGCAGCAGGCTCCTGCCTCCGGTGGTATGCTTGGCGGGCTGTACGATTACATTGCGCGAGCAATGGGTGGTGCAGGCCAGTGAGCAACGAAGCCACAATCGAGAGGGGACTAGCAGCCGCTAGTCTCCTTTCGGACCCCACATTCCAATCCGTCATTCAGTCCCTCGCAGTCGAATGCTTCGCTACGTTCACCGAAAGCAAGCCGTCCGACCGTGATGGGCGTGAAGACACCTACAATCTCTACCGTGGCCTACAGGCTATCGAGGCCGAATTGAACGCCCGCGTCCAAGCAAAGGACGAGGCAATTATCTCCCTCGACGCCGCACTTAACGACCGTGACCAGCACGAGGTCGAAGGCCCTATTTTTATCCAAGGTAACACTGACCAATGACCACCCTCACGACTGAGGCCGTCAATGCACCCAGCTTCTCGGAAGACGAAGCTATCAACAACCTCATGAGCCAGTGGCAGGACGCAGAGACGCCATCCGACGACAAGGGCGAAGGGGAAACTTCCAGCACCATCGAACATGAAGTCTCCCACGAGGCTCCTGTGGTCGAAGGTAGCGATGATGACGACGCGGCTGCACTCGCGCTGCTGGAAGACGAAGAACGCGGCGAGGAAGATTCCTCCCACACTGAGCAGGAAGGCGAAGGTTCCCCCGAGGCCGGTGACGATCACCGTGTCTCCATTACGGTTGACGGCGAAACGAAGCATGTCACCGTCAAGGAACTGAAGCGCCTGTTCGGTCAGGAAGCATCCCTGACCCGTAAGTCGCAGGAAGTTGCTGCCGCCCGAAAGGCCGCAGACAGCGAAGGCGAGCGCTATATCGTTGCGATGCAGCGCCAGATCAACCGTGCCGAGCAGCGCTATGCGCCGTTCGCCAAGATCGACTGGATGGTTGCCCAGCAGCGCCTCAATCCGGCTGAGTTCGCCGCTCTCCGTGAGGAAGCCCGCGAGGCCCACGAAGACCTCTCGTATCTCCGACAGGAGGCCGACGATGTTGTGGGTCAGCTCGTACAGGAGCGCCAGACGCAGAACACCGCCGCCGCCAAGGAAACCATTGCGATCCTTGAGCGGGACATTCCGGGCTGGAACCGGGAAGTCTACGATCAGGTACGTGCCCACGCCGTAAAGATCGGTATGGACGCCAACATGGTCAACGGTGTGGTTGATCCTGCCGCTATCAAGCTGATGTATGACGCGATGAAGTACCGCCAGCTCAAGGACAAGGCCGCTGCGAAGCGTACCACGCCCAAAGCTGCCCCTTCGCGTGTCGTGAAGCCTGCCGTCCGCACCACGGGTGCCCTCGGCTCCAAGGACAAGGCCACGGAAGCTCAGGCCCGCCTGCGCAAGTCCGGCTCGACGGAAGATGCCGTCGCTGCCCTGCTCGCAGGCTGGGAAGACAGCAACGACTGACGCCTAACCCAACCCCTCAACAAACCCCAATCTCTCTCAGAATACCACAGAAGTAATACCCCATGCCTACCTACACCACCTACGACACCGTTGGCATCAAGGAAGATGTTTCCAACACGATCAGCAACCTGACGCCGACCAAGACCCCGTTCCTTTCGCTGATCGGCTCGGACACGACCAAGAGCCGCAAGTTCGAGTGGCTCGAAGACTCGCTCGCTGACCCGAAGGACAACGCACAGGTCGAAGGCTTCGAGGCTTCGGACGCCACCCTGTCGCCGCCCGAAATGCGCGAGAACTACACGCAGATTCTCGAAAAGACCTTCAAAATCTCGGAAACTGAGGATGCGGTCGATCAGCACGGTCGCGCCCGCGAAACCGCCTACCAGACCGTGAAGGCTGGCAAGGAGCTGAAGCGCGACCTTGAGTACGCTTACATCGGTCGCGATCAGGCTGGCGTCCTCTCGACCAGCGACGTTGCCCGCCGCACGGCCTCGGCTACGAAGATGGTGGACGCGGACGTAACCGTTAATGCAGGCGGTGCCGCATTCACCGAAGCCCATCTGCTCGAAGCGGGCCAGAAGGGTTACACGGAAGGCGCGGAGCCGACCTACCTGATGATTAAGCCGACCGACGCCCTCGTGGTCGCAGGCTTCACCAACGCCGCTGGTCGTACCCGCGACATTGACGGTGACAGCCGCAAGATCGTCAACGTGGTTGACCTCTACGTCTCGCCGTTCGGGGAGTACAAGGTCATCCTGAACCGCTACCAGCTTTCGAGCGTTGCGTGGCTGCTCGACCCGAGCATGTGGAAGAACGTGACCCTGCGTGGCTGGTCGCGCACTCCGCTCGCCAAGACCGGCGACAGCAACCGGCAGATGCTGGTTGGCGAGTTCGGCCTGAAGAACACCAACTTCAAGTCGTCGCCGCTCATCACCGGCCTGCTGTAATCGCAGCCAACGAGGCCCTGCGTTCCCTAACCGGGAGCGTGGGGCCTTGTTTTTTGCCTCCCCTAAATCCCTCCTGCCCCAGCCTAAATGAACATTTCTGAACCCGCGCCGAGCCTTATCGACGCTCAAGCCAACTTCCGCGTCGAAGGCTCTCAGGTAGTCCGCAAGCTCACACAGGCTCTGCCCGACTCCTTCCTCAAGAACCTCCGCGAGAAGCGTGACGCCTCCATGAGCGCCCCGATGGGCAACTTCCACCATGTCGCCAGCATCCCCGAGGCACTGGTCGAGAAGTGGCGTCTCGAAGGCTTCGACATTTTCGACAAGAACATCACGATCCCCGAAATCCTCAAGCGCCTCCACCGTGAGGACATGGAGGGTCTGATCGCTACCAACCGCAAGATTTAATCCTAAGTGAATTTCTCCCAGCTCAAGGCCCGCCTGCGGGGCCTAATCAACCGCAGCGACATGACTGACGACCTCGCGGCTCAGTTCATCCGAGACGCACAGGTTCGCCTTGAGCGGGAGCTGCGCCTCTCTTTCATGCAGAAGTATGTGACCTTCTCGATTGCCGAGGCTCAGAAGGGCGGCTTCCGCGTCCCACCTGACTACCTCGAAATGATCGAGCTGTTCACGGATCACGGCCAGCTCGAAAGGGTCGATACGTCCTACTGGCTCAAGCGCCCTAAGACCCTAGGCGTTCCTGAGTGCTTCATCCAGACCGGCCACGACATTCGGATGCGCCCGTACCCGAAGCCTGATGAGACGATCTACCTCCGCTATTATGGGATGGATGCCCAGCTTCAGAACGATGCTCAGACGAACGTGTGGGCGACCGCCTGCGCCGATGCGCTGATCTACGGAGCCGCAGAGTACGCTGCCGACCATTACGAGGACGAGCGCCTTCAGCGCTTCGCGCAGCGATACGGCGTCTGCATCCAAGAACTGAGTGACCAGCAGCAGCAGGAAGACTTCTCAGGCCCGATGCGCATTCAGCCTGCCTACCGATACCCCCAGGACTAAAGCCACATGGCAGCAGACACACTTCTCCCCGTTACCTCGTTTCACGCGGTTGACGGCTACGCCTCGCTTGTCGAGACGCTTCAGGGCGCTCCGGGTCCGCAGGGCGCTCCGGGCGAACCGGGGCCTCAAGGTCCTACCGGCGCTCAAGGCCCACAGGGGCCGCAGGGCCTCACCGGCCTGACGGGTCCGCAGGGTCCTATCGGCCCTGAAGGTCCCACCGGCCCCGAAGGTGGTCCCGGCCCCGAGGGTCCTGCGGGTCCTGCCGGTCCTACGGGTCCCGCAGGCTCTACCGCCTACACGCTCCCCATCTACTTCACGGTGGCACCTTCCTTCGAGGAAAAGCTCATGCTCTCGGCATTTGCTGAGAATGTGACCTTCCCTGCCAACTTCGCGAACGCCGCATATGGCCGCGTCGGCAACCCACCTGAAACCACCTTCGTCCTCCGCATCCTCAAGAACGGCAAGGACGTAGGCACCATCACAATCTCCACCGCAGGCGTAGTGTCCTTCTCGACCTCAGGTGTCGCACTGTCTTTCGCTCCCGGCGACCTTCTGGTCATTCAGGCACCTTCCGACACTGACGCCGCTATCGAGGACTTCGCTGCCTCCATCAAAGGAACCCGATCCTAATGGCAAACCGCGTACTCTACGTGGGCGCTAAGGCCGCATTCTGTCGCGCTGCTGGCGCTACGGATAACACCGGAAGTTGGCGGGATACCGCCTACACCGACACCTACATCGACATTAGCGGAGCCACTGCGTACTGCTACTTCGATTTCCTCAATGAAGACACAGGGGAGTCGGACGCCGCCGTGGCGGGTGAAACGCTGTGGCTCCGCATGGATTGGGGTCGAAACAACGATTGGGGCACCGCCTCTATTTGCGAGTTCGTGGACGATCAGGACCGCCCGCTGGTACGCTTCTACAACGCGATCAACGGCCAGACCGTATACGCTCAGTACAATAGCGGAACGTTCGCCGCGCCTGTCTGGACGAATATCTCGAACGTAGTTGTGACTGTGCCTTATGCCCACGGTGAGATGGCTTGCCGCCTGAAGATCGGGGAGGACGGGAACCACACCTTCACGCTCTGGCAGGAGCAGATTCTGGTTATTCCCGAAACACCCTTCTCCATGTCGGCACTGACCCGCGTGGATGCGGTCGTGGTGCATGGCAACTCAGGGTCGAACAACGGCTACGCCTTCTCGCAAGTCCTCGCGACTGTAGGCATTAACACCATCGGATCGAAGGTAGCCTATCGTGGTCCCGATGCCGCAGGCACTTACAACACCTTCGATAATGGTGACTACACGGCAATCGACGACACCGCACTCAACGATTCCGATGGTGCGGCGTCTGGAACGGAGGGTGAGCGACTGACCTTCGGTGTCGCCAATGCCCCCGCGATTCCTGTAGGACTTATCGACATTAATCGCGTCTGGTTCGGCCTCCGAGGCAAAATGGAAACCACCGGACCTATGGGCCTCAAGCCTATCGTAATCAGCGGCGGGTCCGAGACGGTAGGTGATACCATCATGCTCACGGAAGGTATCTCTGGCAGACCCATCCCCTACCGGATCACCTACTCCGCCTTCAACGCCACCGGCTTTGAAATGGGCTTCGAGAGCGCCGCATGACCCTAACCGTAACGCAGGCGAAAGCCTTTATGCCACTGAAGGCGGCTCCCGGCGTTACGGTTTCGCAGGCCAAAGCCTTCGTCCCTCTGAAAGCAGCTCCCGGCGTTACCGTGATGCAGGTGAAAGCCTTCATCCCCCTTATCAAACCTATCCCCCATATCCCGCGCCGAGCGAACTATCGGCCCTAAGGAACCCTACGTGTCCAATAACGACGCAACCATTATCGAGCGCCTCACCCGCGTTGAGGAAAAGATCGACAACTTCCTTGATCGGGTCGCTCATTCGCACACGCGCATGGATGACCATGAGAGCCGCATTCGTGCCCTTGAGAAGTCGGGAGCCAAGCTGCTCGGCATGGGTACACTGCTCGCCGCCGCAAGTGGCATCGCTGCTCCGCGCCTCCTGCAAATCTTCGTCGGAGGCTAAAAGAGCTTATGCTGCTCGACATTATCACCACCATCCTCGGGATCGGCGGCAACGCCCTAGAGAAACGTCAGAAGCTCAAGGAAATCGAGCTGGAAGGCAAAACGAAGATCGCTGTGGCTCAAGCCGAAGCGGAAGTCGCTCGCCTCAATAAGTCCATAGACGCTGAGATTGACTGGGATCGAGAAGCCGCTTCACAGATGGAACACTCGTGGAAAGACGAGTATCTCACTCTGCTGCTTTCGCTGCCAATGATCCTTGCGTTCTTTGGTGAGTGGGGTAGACGAGTTGTAAGTGACGGATTCGTCGCCATTAGTCTCGCCCCTGACTGGTACAAGGTGTCATTCCTCGCTGCCATCGCGGCTTCTTTTGGCATCCGCGCTCTCGTCAACAAGTTCGGCCTAGGCCAGAAGTAAAAAACCACAGATCGTCCAAAGTCCCTCAGTGAGACAGGCGGCGATCTGTGTTTTTCTAGAGGTATATCACTGTTGCAGTAACCGTTAGGTGCGTATATACGATCTAGCACCTTCCACTTTCCGGGACGTTCCTTGAAGTGGGAAACATGATGGAGAACCCCCGTGAATACCGTCCCGACCGCCTCTTACGACCGAACGCCTTTGCGCCTCATTTGTGATGCCTTGGAAGCCTTTAGAGCCATAAGCCCTACCATGCCTGTAGCTCAGGCGCACATGTTCATGATCGTATCCATGAACGAGGGTCTTAGCCTCTCGGAGCTTTCCGAGCTTGCTTCGCTCAAGAAGTCCACGGCGAGCCGCTACCTGCTCGACATGTCCGAGAAGACCCGCGCAGGCGGTGAGGGCTTCGGCCTGATAAGCCGCGATACGGACCCTATGGAGCTGCGGAAGAACATGTACGCACTGTCTCCGCAGGGACGGGCGTTGGTGAAGAAACTCTCCAAGGTCCCCGCTCCTACCACCGCCCCCGACCACAACGATGAGCAAGGAGGATGAAGTGTCTATCTACGAAGAAAAGCGCGGCGGCGTCCCCACGGGTCGCTACCGCGTCGAAGTGACGGTCAACGGACAGCGACGACGAAAGAACGCCACCAGCCTGTCCGAAGCCAGACGCTTCCAGAATGAACTGACTGCTCAACTGAGCAACTCCCCGCCTCCCAAATGCCCCTCCCCGAAACCTGAAGCTCCAAAGCTCCCCACGCTGGCGGAAGCCCGCAAGAGAGCTGAGGGAATCCTATGGTTCGGACAGTCCACCGAGCTTGAGAGCTTCCGAAAGCTGGATCGTATTATCTCCGTATGGGGAGACGACATGGCGGTGGATGCCATCGACAGCAACAAGGTGGACGACCTGATCGCCACCCTACGCTCCGAAGGTCGTAAGGGTCGCCGGAAGGGGGCCATGAGTGAAGCCACTCTCAACCGCTACCTCTCGACCGTGAGTGCCTTCCTCAAGTTCTGCAAGCGCAGGGACCTGAGGCAGAAGGTTCTTCCCGAGCTTGAGTGGCGAGACGAGGACGAAGGCCGCATCCGCTGGCTGACGTATGACGAGGAAGACACTCTCTTGGAGCTGCTCCCGAAGCCATACGACACGATGGTCTACATCGCGATTCGGACAGGGCTTCGAGTCTCTGAGCTGATCGAGCTGACGGAGGAACAGGTGACGCCCGAATGGGTCTACCTGTGGGGCACAGGAACCAAGAGCGGGAAGTCTCGAAGCGTCCCAATCAACAAGGAGCTTTACGACCTATTGATGCCTCTCGTCTCCGAGGACGGGAACATGCCTGACTACTGGCAGCTCAGGAACGAATGGGACAAGGCGCGGGCGAAGATGGGACTGTCCTCGGACAGCAGCTTCGTATTCCACACTTGTAGACATTCCTACGCTACGAGGGCTGTGCAGGCTGGCGTGAATATCCGAGTGTTGCAGAAGATCATGGGTCACTCCGCAATCCAAACGACCCTCAGGTATGCTCACGTTGACGACGACACCGTGAAGACCGCAGGGCTTTCCGCCCTCAATTTCCATAGCCAGCGCAAGCTCGAATCGAGTCGCGCATAAACCTCAGATTGCCCGCACCCTGAACAGAGGGGAGCGCCTTCAAACCCGTGCAATAGGGTCAATCCCGATGATACGGAGTGTCTCCCCAGCGAGACTGCAAATCCGTGCACGCCGGTTCGATTCCGGCTCGGGCCTCCATTTTCGCGCGCCGGACATCCCATCCGGCATCATGCGAAACGATGCGGCCTTGCAGCCTGTCATCAGCGCAGCACGCTCCGGTGGATTTCCCCTGTAATTTCGTGTCTCCCGCGCAGCGGTGAACGGGCATGGCCGCGGCCTGTCGGCGCCCTTACATGGTCGTCGCCCGTCATTGCTCCCCTGGCCCGATCGCCGCGCTCCCCAGCGGCACCGCCTCCGCTCCTGCGCGCGCCCTGCACCCGCTCAGCCGCATGCCCGGTTCACACCGCCCGACAGGTCGTTTCTGGCCGGGTCCACCCTGCCCCGCAAAAGCCTGAAAACCGCCATGGGGAAAACCCCCATACTCCAAGTTAACCATCTAATTTTTCGCAGTTTTACGGGGATTTCGGCACTCAGGAATGCCCATACGGGAAATCCCTTAGTTGGTCGTACAGTATACGAAAGCCATGGGTTGGAGGGCAAAAGGTCGCATACGCCCAAGTCGCCAGGAACTCCCGAAAATCCCGATGCCCCTCACCGGGCAGGCCGAAGATCGGGCTCCTCGTGACCGGAAGACGTCACTGGAACAATTCTTGAGAGATTGATGACAGAGAATTTTCCTTCGGGGCGCACGGAAAACACTGAAAACAATGCAATGTCGCAAATTGAATATCGGTTTTCATTAAAGCTGAGGGTGGATTCGCCCAATCAACTCTGGAACGCCGCGGCAGCGCGGTGCCGGACCCTGCCCGGCATTTGCGAGGACGATGTGAGCGACATGATCGGTCCCGTCGACGATCCCTCGATCATGGATTGCCTGATGGTTCTGGCCTTGCCCGACCAGGTACCCGGCTGCACCCGCCTCGACGCGGACCTGTGCAGCGATGTGCCGCCCTGGCAGGCCCCGCGCCATTAGAGCGTCTTCCAATCAGGTGGAATCACCTGATGACTCGGAAAACGCGTAAAACCAAAATCTTAGCGCAGTTTATCCGATGCGGTCGGATCGGAAACTGCTCTAAGCGGGACCGGCTGGCCGACGACCGCCGCCCGCTCGCGGCGCTCCCCGAGCGCGCCCCTGCGCCGCATGAATCCGCACACTCAGGGGCAGGACCCGCCCGCCCCGCCCCTGACTGGCCAGACCGGCGCGGCGGCACCACCGGACCAACCTTGCCGGACTGATGAAAATCTGCGTGCCTGCGCCGCCACCTCCGCGCTCTCGGCGCAGGAGGATCTCGCCCGCTCGCAGGCCGCTTCGAGACGTGCCGCGCGATGGGGCGAGACCGGCCCGAAAAATACCCTCGAGGGGCATTTCCCGGGCGATCAGGCCCCTCGCCGCAATCAGATGTCGCTGCTGGTCGCGGCCAGCGCGACGAGGCCGTCCACCGACATGCGGATGCCGTTGACGCCGAGCATGATCGTCGAGCCGTCGGTCACCACGTCGGAAACCCGGGCCACCGAATTGATCGTGGTATCGAGCGTGTTGCCGGCCGCGTCGGTCGCGGTGACGGCCAGCGTATAGGCGCCGCTGGCGGCCGTGGTGCCGTCCGCCTTGGTCCCGTCCCACTGGTACTCGCCCTGCGCGGTGGGATCGAGCGTCACCGTCTGCACGACCTTGCCATTGGCATCGGAAATCGTGGCGGTCACCGAAGCCGGCGTGCCATTGACGTAGTAGGTCCAGTGGGCGGGATCGTCGCCGAGGCCGGCCACCGCGGAATCGAAGCGCGCATCCTTGCCGATGAAGCTCGAATACTGCGCCATCTGCGAGGAGGTCAGCTGCGAGAGGATGTCGGTCAGCGTGCCGTTCTGCTGGATCTGCTGCTCGACCTGCGAATACTGCACCAGCTGCTGGGTATATTCCGAGGTGTCCGTCGGGTTGAGCGGATCCTGGTTGGTCATCTGCGTGGTCAGCAGCTTCAGGAACAGGTTGTAGTCCGAAAGCAGGCTGGTGCTCGCCGCCGTGGTGCTGTCGCTCGACGACGACGAAGTGCTGGAGACTGTGGTCATGTTCTATGGATGTCCTATGCCATGAGATCGACGTGGCCGCTGCTCCTGAGCGACCGGTAGACCGGGTCGTCGCCCCCGCCAAAACTATCGGCGAAGCCGGAGGCAGCCTGCCCCTGCGCGCCTTGTCCGCCCTGCCAGCGCGAGTTGCCGTTCTGGCCGCCATCCTGGCCGCCACCCGCACGCGTATCGAAGCGCAGAGACTGGCCGTCCGCGCGGATGCCGGCATCGGCCAGCGCCCGGTTGAGATCGGTGCTTTCACGGCGGAGCATCTCGGCCGCGGTGGAACTGTCCGCCGACATCACCGCGCGCAGCACGCCGTCGTGGTCGAACGACAGGCGCACGTCGATACGGCCCATGTGGCGCGGATCGAGCTTGATCAGCAGGTCGTTGCCGCCGGCATCGAGCGCACGCGCGATCTGCACGCCCATGTCGGTGCCGAACTGGCCTTCCTGCACGGTGACCGAAGCGCTCTGCGGGCTCGCCGTCGTGCTGGCCGGATAAGGCAGCGCCGCCGGGCGGCTGGCGACCGGGGCGAAAGTCTGGGTGAGCACGGGGCTGGAGAGCGCGGCCGTCTCGCCGCGCGCGGAACCCGCATCGGCAAGCGCGGTGCCTGCCTCGTGCGAGGCATTGCCGGTGGTGTGCGCCGTTGTAGCCTCGCCCGCATCCTTGCCTTGCGTCGAGGCCGTGGAGGCCGTGGCGGCGGGGGAAAATGCGGTGTGCCTTGCAGTCTCGCCCTTCCCGCTCGCCGCAAGCGCCGGGGTGGAAACGGTATCTGCCTTGCCCCCCTCTTCAGCGGGTTCGGACGCGGCGGAACCATCACCGCCAGCTTGCGCGGCGGTGGCCAGCAGCGCCTGCGCGGCTGCCGTCGGCGAAGCAGGGTCGGCTGGTGCGGCCGACTGAGCGACGACCGGAAGCGCTTGCTGCGCCGCATCGGCAAGCGCGGCATCCGCGATGCGAGCATCGGTTTCACCGCTGCTCTTGGCGCCTTGCGCATCTTTCGTTTTGGCGGCGCCCTTGGCGGCATTGCCCTCGCCATCCTGCACTGTGGCAACGGCAACTTGCGGCAGTGCGTCCTGTTCGGCCCCGGCAGGCTGCACGGCCGCGGGCTTGTGCGCCGCGAGGTCGACCGGCTTGACGACGGGCGCTCCCTGCGCGGTTGCAGCCGCCTCCGGGAAAGCGGCGGCGAAAGTGGCCGCGGCGATCGAAATCGCCGGGTCGGCCACCGTCCCATCGCCTTCGGCGGGCGGAACGATCGCTTCGGCACCGGGATCGAGCGGCGCGGCTTCGCCATTCGTGCCGGCAGTGGCTTCCTCCAGCAGTGCCCCGAACGTCGGGGTGGAGCTTTCGTCCGCCGTCCTTGCGTCGCTATTCGCCGCGCCCGCAGTGGAATTCGTCTTTCCCGATGCCTTGGTCCCGGCAGCACCCGCAGTGCCCGCCTTGCCCGCAGTGCCCGCCTTGCCGGCTCCCGTGGTCGAGGCCTCCGCGGTGCGCACCGTGCCGGGCGCGCTGGCAGCCGGGGCAGCAGATGCCGCCGCCGCCGGAGCCGTCATCGGAAACACCGCATTCATGGAAATCGTCATCTGTCGCTACCCTTGCCGGTATCGTCCGGCCCAGATCTCATCATAGAGGGATTGCAGCCCTCCCGGTCCCGCAAGCCTGTGCAAACTGCCGGTTCAGCCAATCGTCCCGAGCGTGCGCAGGCGCGCGCGGGGATGGATCTCGTTCTGCGAGAGCACCACCGTGGCCGGTCGCACCCGCTCGATGATCGAGCGCACGAAGGGGCGCAGCGGCGGGCTGGTCAGCAGGCAGGGGATCTCGCCCTGCGCGGCAAACCGGTCGTAGGCCTCGCGCACGGCGGCGATGAAGGCCTGGAGGTGCGAGGGCGCCATCGCCAGGTGGCGTTCGTCGCCCTGGCCGACGATCGCCTCGCTGAAGGCCTCGTCCCATTCGCCGCCCAGCGTGACGATCGGGATCGTGCCGTCGAGGGTCTGCTGGGCGGAAATCTGGCGGGCGAGGCGCGCACGCACATGCTCGGTCACTTGCGTGAGGTTGCTGGTCATCGCCGTCGCCTCGGCAATGCCCTCGAGGATCGTCGGCACGTCGCGGATCGAGACGCCTTCGGACAGCAGGTTCTGCAGGATGCGCTGCACGCCCGAGATCGAGATCTTGGCCGGGATCAGGTCGGCGATCAGCTTCTCGGTGTCCTTGTGTACCTCGTTGAGCAGCTTCTGCGTCTCGGTATAGGAGAGCAGGTCGGCGATGTTGTCCTTGACGATCTCGGTGAGGTGCGTGGTGACGACGGTGCCGCAGTCGACCACGGTGAGCCCCCGGAAACCGGCCTCGTCGCGCATCTCGCGGTCGATCCACAGCGCCGGAAGCTGGAACACCGGCTCCTTGGTCGGCTCGCCGCGCAGGCCGGTTTCCTGGCCCGAGGCGTTGATCAGCAGGAGCTTGCCGATGCGCAGTTCGCCGCGCGCGATCTCGGTCTCCTTGACGAAGACGATGTATTCGTTGGGCTGCAGCGCCATGTTGTCGAGAATGCGCACCGAGGGCAGCACGAAGCCGTAGTCGGTCGCCATCTGGCGGCGCAGCGCCTTGACCTGATCGTCGAGGCGCGGCTCGGCGGTGGCATCGTTGATCAGCGGCAGCAGCCCGTAGCCGAGTTCGATGCGCAGCGCGTCGATGGCGAGCGTGCGGGCGATGGGTTCCTCGGCGGCAGCGGCCTCGCGCTGCCTGGCCTGGGCGGCTTCCATGTTCTCGCGGATGGTCTCCGCCTCGGCCTTTTTGGTCATCGTCCAGGCCGCCCAGCCGCACAGGCCGGCGAGCGAGGCGAAGGGGAAGAACGGCAGGCCGGGAACCAGCGACAGCGCCCCCATCAGCACCGCGACGATGCCGAAGGCCTTGGGATAACGGCCAAGCTGCTCACCCAGCGCCGCGCCGGTCTTGCCGGTGACGCCGCCCTTGGAGACCAGCAGGCCCGCCGCGGTGGAGACGATCAGCGCCGGGATCTGGCTGACCAGGCCGTCGCCGACGGTCAGGATCGTGTAGGTCTTGAAGGCTTCGGCAAACGGCACGCCGTGAATGGCGACACCGATGATCAGGCCGACAACCACGTTGATGCCGGTGATCAGCAGGCCCGCGACGGCATCGCCCTTCACGAACTTCGAGGCACCGTCCATCGCGCCGTAGAAGCCGCTCTCGGCCTCGATCTCGGCGCGGCGGTCGCGCGCCTGGGCTTCGGTGATGGTGCCGGCATTGAGGTCGGCGTCGATCGCCATCTGCTTGCCGGGCATGGCATCGAGGCTGAAGCGCGCCGCCACTTCGGCAATGCGGCCCGCACCCTTGGTGATGACCACGAAGTTGATGACGATGAGGATCGCGAAGATGGTGAGGCCGATCACCGTCTCGCCGCCCATCAGGAACTCGCCGAAGGCCGCGATCACCCCGCCCGCCGCATGATGGCCCTCATGCCCGTGGCCGAGGATCAGGCGGGTCGAGGCCAGGTTCAGGCCGAGGCGCATCATCGTCACGATCAGCAGGATCGTCGGGAAGCTCGACAGCTGGAGCGGCTTCTCGATGAACAGCGCCGTCATCAGGATCAGCACCGAGGCGGTGATCGAGAGCGCCAGACCCATGTCGAGCATCCAGCCGGGCATCGGCAGGATGAGCATGGCGATGATCGCGGTGACGCCGATCGCCAGCGCCAGGTCGCGGCTCGGCCCCAGGCGGTTCAGGAATTGCTCGAGCTTGGCAGGAAGACCGGAGCGGCCAACGGCATTCATCGCATCACCATGCTTGGGAGAAGGAAGGGAACGCGGGCCGCGGTTCGGCCCGGCCGCCTGTCAGGCAGCGAATTTCGCCGGCGGTCAGTGCCGCACGAGCGCAGGCGGCAGCGCCTGCCCGTCGGCCAGGAACGTGCGCAGCTTGTTGCGCATCGTGCGCACCGAGATGCCCAGCATCGAGGCCGCGCTGGTGCGGTTGCCTGCGCAGCGTTCGAGTGTCTGCAGGATCAGCTCGCGCTCGACATGGTCGACACTGTGGCCGACCAGCCCGCTGACCGCGCGGCGGAACGGCGGCTTGCCGGCGCGCTCCCCGCGCAGCCGCGCCACCACATCGGCCATGTCCACCGCAAGCTCGACCACGGTGACGTCGCCGCCGCCGCGCCAGCTCTCGCGGATCGCCATGCCCGGAGTGCCGACCGAGATGCTCGCGGCCGATCCGCGCACCATTTCCACCGCCAGCCCCATCGTCGGGCCGAGTTCACCGACCAGCATGAGCCGCGTGGTGGCGCTGTCCGCCTCGCCGCGGACGACGTCGCCGACCGGCTCTTCCGGCAGGCTGTCGAGCTCCGTCTCCGGGCCGGTTTCAAGGGCGCGGCCGGGGTTCATCCCTCCTGCCTCACAATTTCGGTGAGCGTGACACCCAGCGTGCTGTCGATCAGCACGACTTCGCCGCGCGCGATCAGGCGGTTGTTGACAAAGATGTCGACCGGCTCGCCGACGCGGCGGTCGAGTTCGACCACCATGCCCGGCTTCAGCCGCAGCAGTTCGCCGATGTCCATGCGCGAGCGTCCCAGCACGGCCTGGACCTTGACCGGAACGTCGAACACCGCCTGGAGATCGTCGGGCGTGGGCGGGGTGCCGGGCTTGGTGTTCCAGCCGCCCATCGCCTCGACCGGCCCGTCCGCGGACTCGTCGTCGTTGAGGAAAGCGGGCGCAAGCTGCCGCGGCTCGAAGTCGTCGCTCATGAGAGGGCCTTTCAACTGTTCATCCATTGGCGGATCACCGAAGCGGATTCGGCGGGGCTGGCGGAGATGGCATCACCGATGCGGCGCAGGGCCGACAGCTTGATGCGGCCATCGACCTGGGCCAGCGCGATTTCCTGATCGAGCAGCGGCTCGCCCTGCGCGCCGCGCAGTTCTTCCAGCCGGCGCATTGCCTCCTCGTCGCCGTCGGCGGCGCGCTCGCCCAGCGAGAGCATCTCGCCGTCGATCGCATCGCGCTGCTCCACCACGCCTTCGAGCAGCGGCGGCTGCACCGGCGGCAGCAGCTTGGGCTTGAGCATGCGCAGCGCGATGAGGGCGATACCGCCGACCAGCACGATCTTGAGCACGTCGAACAACCGGTCCCAGGTGAGGCCGAACGGCAATCCACCCGAAACGCCGTCGACATCGGCCGGGGTGTTGAACGCCATGTTCTCGACCACCACGCTGTCGCCGCGCCCGGCATCGAAGCCGACCGCATTCTCGACCAGGCGCTGCAGGCGCTGGACCTGGGCGGCGGGCAGCCCCTGCGGACCGCCGTCGACCATGACCGCCACGGTCAGGCGCGAAAGCTGGCCGGGATTGCGCACCGCGACCTTCTGGGTGCGGCTGTTCTGGTAGGTGGTATCTTCCGAGGTCTCGTTGCGGGCAGAACGCCGGCTGTCGCCGCCGTTGCCGTTGACGTTGGTGGTGTTGTCGGGAAGCTGGGTGGCGACCGTGACGCCGCGCGCACCGGCGGCGTTCTCGTCGTTCTGGTCGCTGGATTCCACCGTGGTCTGGTGGGCCACGACCTGCTTGTCGGGATCGTAGACTTCCGATTCCTCGCGCACCTGATCGCGTTCGAGCACGGCGGCCACTTCGGCGCGCACCTTGCCCTGGCCGACGATCGGCTCGATCATCGCCTCGATCTCATCGCGCAGGCGCGCCTCGATCGCCGACTGGCGCTCCTCGAGATCGCCCGAACCACCGGCACCGGCGTCCCCTGCCCGCGCCAGCAGCGCGCCGGTCTGGTCGACGATCGACACCGCTTCCGGATTGAGGTCGGGCACCGCCGAGGACACCAGGTAGCGGATCGCCTGGACCGTCTCGCCGGGCAGGCGCCCGGCGGTCTTCACGGTGACGGCGGCGCTGGCCTTGCGCGGCTGGGTCTCGAACATCGCCCGCTCGGGCATGACGATATGGACACGCGCCTTGCTGACTTTCTCCAGCGTCTCGATCGAGCGGGACAGCTCGCCCTCGATCGCACGGGTCTCGTTGAGCCGCGCGCGCGAGGAGGAAACGCCGAAAGGCTCTTCCGCGTCGAGCACTTCGTACCCGATCTTGCCGCCGAGCTGCTCACCGGCCAGCGACATGCGCAGCTCGGCCAGCTTGTCGACCGGGGCCATCACCGCGCTGCCGTCGGCCGACAGCTGGAACGGCACGTTCTGCGCCTTGAGCTTCTCGGTGATCGACTGGGCCGCGGCCGGATCGAGATCGGAGTAGAGGTAGCCCATCTCCGCGGCGGGGCTGCGCAGCCCCACCCAGGCAAGGCCGCCGAGCATCGCGAGAGCGACACCGCCCATCAGCAGGGCACGGCGCATGCCGATCTGCTCGATAAAGTTGCGCAACGCGTTCAAGATCGCCTCTTATTCCCGGCGAGGCCCCCCTGGCCTCGCTCACAAACATTATAGGATAAGAGACTAGGCAACTCTTGCCGGTTGCCGGAAAAGTTTATGCGGCGGCGCCGAGCCCGGCCTGATCGGGCGATTCTGCAGGCTCGCCATCCCGCGAAACCGCAGCTTCGACAGCTTGCGGTGCGCTTTCAGCCACTTGCGCGGCAGCCGGTTCCAGCAGGCCGGCAAGTTCGGCCAGCACCGCCTCGCGGCGCGCGGCCGCATCGACACCGAGACCGCCCTCGACCCAGCCGATCCGCGCATCGCTGGGCGCCACGGCAGGATCGTCGATCACCAGGATCGACAGTTCCCGCCGCTCGCTGGCCTGGCGGGCGGCGACCACCTGCTCCAGATGCGCGCGCAGCGAGGGATGGACGCGCACGGTGATGCGCGTGCCGCGCGCCACCTGGTCGAGCGCGCGGGTGAGCGCCTCGTCGATGGCGCGGGCCGGCTCCAGCGCCACCGCATGGCCGGCCAGCATCTCGGCGGCCAGCAGCGCCACCGATGCCGCCTCGCGCCCGACCTGCCCGGTCACCTCGTCGAAACGCCGGGTGACGTCGTCGAGCCCGGCATGCAAGGCATCGGTCGCGGCCAGCAGCGCGGTGTCCCGCTCGTGCCGGGCCTGCTCGAGCCCGGCCTCGAAGCCGTCCGAACGGGCGCGCACCAGTTCGGCGGCATGCTCCTCGCGCATGCGCTCCATGCGCGCCTCAAGCGCGGCAAGCTCCTCGTAGGCGGCCTTGCCGTTGTCCTTTTCCTCGGCCTCCGCGGACGTAAAGCGGAAGACCCTGTCGAAACCGAAGGGCTCAATGCTCATGGCTTTCTCCATTCGCGATGTATCCAGCCGCACCTGTCGTTCCTGACCTGATTAATTCAAATAAATCGATAAGAATCAAGCATCAATAGATCATTGCATCGTCGCTCTTGGGATCGACCAGCATGATCTCGCCGCGGTCGCCCAGCGACTTTGCCAGCCGCACCAGCGCGGTCTGCGCTTCCTCGCATTCGCGCGCGCGGACCGGCCCCATCGCGGCCATGTCGTCGCGCATCAGCTTGGCGGCGCGTTCGGTCATGGCGTTGAAGAAGACCTTCTTCATGTCCTCCGGCGAACCCTTGAGCGCCAAGGCCAGTTCGCGCTTGTTGCAATTGCGCACGATCGTCTGGATCGCGCCGGGCAGCAGGTTGGCGAGATCCTCGAACGTGAACATCAGCGCACGGATGCGCTCGGCCGATTCCGGCGCCTTGTCGTCGAGCGCCTCGAGCATGGCTTCCTCGGTCGAGCGGTCGAGCGCGTTGAACATCTCGGCCATCGTCTCGTGCGGATCGCGCCGCTGCGCGCGCGAGAGGTTGGTCATGAACTCGCTCTTGAGCGTCTGCTCGACCTGGACCAGCACGTCCTTCTGCACCGTGTCCATGCGCAGCATGCGCATGACGACGTCGGTGGCGAACTCGCGCGGGAGTTCCGACAGGACCCTCGCCGCGTGATCGGGCCGCAGCTTGTGCAGGATCACCGCCACCGTCTGCGGATATTCGTTCTTGAGATAGCCCGCGAGCACCGCCTCGCTGACGTTGGACAGCTTGTCCCACATCGTGCGACCGGAAGGACCGCGGATGTCCTCCATGATCTCCTTGACCTTGTCGGTCGGCATGATGCCTTCCAGCAGGCGCTCGGTGGTCTCGTAGGAACCATGCAGCGTCGACATGCTCGACACTTCGCCCGAGAACTGCACCAGCAGATATTCGACGACCACCGCCGGCACCCGGCCAAGCTGCGAGATCGTCGAGGACAGTTCCTTGATCTCCTCGGTCGTCAACTGATCCCAGATCGGGCCGCCCTGCTCGTGGCCGAGCGAGAGCATCAGCGCGGCAGCGCGCTGCATTCCCGAAAATTTCTTGAGCTCGGGCGGTTCGCCCACCGCGGCCATCATCGTCACGTCTTTCATCCCCAAAAAAGTCCGCGAAGCCGACCTGTCGGCACCTGCGACCGTCTATCTTATAGGATGATAGCGGACGGGTGCGAAGTCCGGGAGGCAGAATTGACGATAAAGTACAGCAGCGGGCTCACCGGCCTTTCGATTCTCGGCGGAACCAGCGCCTATACCAGCGCGCTCTCTGCCGCGACCTCGACCGAAAGCGCCAAGGTGCTCGCGGCCAAGAAGGCCTTCACGCTGGCGGCCACCACGCCGCCGTGGAAGACCGACGCGGCGGACACCTCCTCGATCACCAAGCAGGCCGCCGCGATCAAGAAGCTGCGCTCGATCATCGACGATTCCTATAGCCGTGACAGTTCGCTCGACGACCTGCCCGACGTGCGCACCACCTTCACGATCTACAAGGCGCTGACCAGCCTCCAGGTCCTGGCCGAAAGCGCGGCCAAGTCCGGCACCTCGAAGACCGAGCGCGCGGCGCTGGAAAAGGCCTTCGCCAAAGGCCTCTCCGACCTCCAGACCTATATCGGCAGTGCCGATACCGACCTGCTGACGCTCAACTTCGGCACTTCGGCCAGCCGCGCGCAGACGATCGCGGTGAACAAGCCCGACGTCACCGGCGCGATTGCGGGCACTGCGGTGTCCACCAAGGAAGGCGACGCGATCACCGGCCTCACCGGCTCCGAAGTGTTCGAGGTCACGCTCACCAAGGGCACGACCACCCAGACGGTCAGCGTCGACCTGTCGCAATCGACCCAGCCGCCGACACTCGATTCCGTTGCCGCCGCGCTCAATGCCGCGATCGGCGCGACACCGCAGCTCGACGCCAACGGCGACCCCGTGCTCGATGCCGATGGCAACCCGGTCAGCCAGTGGAAGTCGAACTTCACCGTCAAGTACGATTCCGATGCCGAGAAATGGGGCCTCGTCTTCAACCCCTCGGGCGTCGAGAAAGTCTCGCTCGAACAAGTCGGTGCCGGCGACTCCATCATGGTCGCCAGCGGCGAGACCCGCAAGAGCACCACCACCGACGCCAATGGCAAGACCGTCGACAATTCCATCACCGATGCCGAAGTCTATCGCTTCTCGGACATCGACGGCGACCTGACCTGGGAACGCCTCGGCACGGTCAGCGCCGTCGACAGCGCCGCCACCGCCCAGGCCGAAGCCGCCGCCAGCGAGGATGACGACGAGGATACCGACTACACCGTCCATGCCGATACCGCCGCGCGCGCGATGGTCACCGACAGCGACGGGTTCAGCTATATCGTCGGCACCACCGATGGCGACGTCGGCAGCGCGGTGACGGACGGCTCGAACGACCTGTTCCTCACCAAGGTCGATTCCGAAGGCAATGTCGTCTGGCAGCGCAATCTCGGCGGGGCCGGTTCGGCCTCCGGCTCGGCGATCAGCTTTGCGCCGAACGGCGACCTCGTGGTCGCCGGCTCGGTCAGCGGCGAATTCAACAACAGCGATTCCAGCCAGACCGACCTCCTCGTCGCCCGCTACAGCACCAGCGGCGAGGAACTCTCCGCCACCGCAATCCGCCAGACCGGCAGCGAAACCGCCAATGCCGTCACCGTCGGCAACGACGGCAGCATCTACGTGGCCGGACGGGCCTCGACCGGCGGCGGCGACGCGGTGATCGTCAAGCTCGATGCCACCGGCACTTTCGTCGAACGCCGCACGATCGACAGCGGCGGCAACGACATGGTCAACGCCCTCGCCATCGACGCCTCGGGCAACCTGCTGGCGCTGACCAACGAAAACGGCGTCGCCTCGCTGCGCCAGATCGACGCGAATTCGCTCTCGACCGACCTTTCCTCGGTCACGCTCGGCACCGTCGAGGCCCGCGCCATCGCCGTCTCCGACACCGGCGAGATCGCCGTGGTCGGCGCCACCAGCACGGCCCTCGAAGGCGACCAGGTCAATACCATCACCGGCGCCCGCGATGCGTTCGTCACGCGTATCGACGCCGGTCTCACCACCGCCAGCACGACCTATATCGGCACTTCGGAGGACGACCAGGCCGACAGCGTCACCTGGCTGAACGGCACGCTCTACGTCGGCGGCCGGACCGCCGGCACGCTTTCGGGCACCAAGGCGGGCTCGACCGACGGCTTCATCGCCCGGGTCGACGGCGATACCGGCGAAGTGCAGAAAGTCTCGCAGTGGGGCCTCGTCGCCTCCAAGGTCGAGCCGGTGCGCATCACCACGCTTTCGGGCGGCGACAATGCCCTGGGCGCGCTCGGGCTGCACAGCGGGTTGCTCAATCCGACCACCTCGGCCACGCTGGTCACCCAGACCAGCCTGCGCACCGGCGACGAGTTCACGATCTCGGTCGACGGCGAGGACGCCAAGACGATCACCATCGCCAAGAACGAGACGATGACCACGCTGGCGGCCAAGATCAAGAAGATCACCGGCACCGACGCGACCGTCACCACCTCGCTGGTCGACGGCCAGACCACGCTCAAGATCTCGGTGGCCTCCGGTCATACGCTGGTGCTGGGCGAAGGCAGCGATGGCAAGGATGCGCTGGCCAAGCTCGGCCTCTCGCCGGTCAAGCTCAGCACGCCCAAGACCAAGAGCAAGAAGGACCCCGCCGTCACGCCGGGCGGCGCCTACAGCCTGTCGCTGACCAGCGCGCTCAACCTGACCACCGCCGATGCGGCGGCCAATGCCCTCACCAAGGTCAAGTCGGCGATCTCGATGACGCAGAGCGCCTATCGTTCGCTCTACTGGGATTCGACCAAGGCCAACCTGGTCGACGGCACCGTCTCGTCCAACGGCGGATCGGCCTACCAGAAGGCGCAGCTGGCCAATTACCAGGCCGCGCTGTCCCGCCTGACCGGCTCGTCGTGATCCTGCGGCCCCGTTAAAGGAATACCCGATGTCCACGCTTCCCCCGCTGCTCGACGGCATGGCCGCCTCGCTCAAGGCCATGGCCGAACACCAGCGCGTCATTTCCGAGAACATCGCCAACAGCGAGACCCCCGGCTACAAGGCGCGCACGGTGACGGCACCGGACTTCTCCTCGCTCGTCGCCCAGTATGGCGAAGCGACGGGGACGCCCCATGTCGCCCGCCCGCGGATCGAACTCTCCGCCGCGATGACCGCGCTCGGCGCCCGCCCCCCGCAAGGCGGCGGCGGCATCGTGCTCGACAGCGATACCAGCGAGACCAAGCCCGACGGCAACAACGTGACCCTGGAAGACCAGCTGCTCACGCTGGGCCAGGTCCAGGCGGACTACACGGCGATGACCAACATCTACAAGAAGCAGATGAATCTGATGAAGCTGGCGATCGGACGATGACTGTTCGCACCAGAATGGCGCGGCCAGAGCCCATCGCCCGGCCGCTCCTCTGAAATCGTTCACTCCCGCCCGAAGCATCCCCAGATATAAACCGGGCGGGAACAACCTGGGCGCGCTCCCATCGGGAGCACGCCTTCTTTTTTTTCGACGGGATAGTACGTCCAGTCTCACCGCCTTCCGCATGTCCCCGCCGTTCCTGCCGGTTGCGCGGGCCCTGCCCGGCAAGGCACCGGGGCAGACAGGGCCGAAGCGTTCGCGCTGACCGACTTTGCACAAACCGCCCGGCGAGACCTGCGACAATCTGGAAATTTTTATCCTGAAACAATAATTTACAGGAACAAACCGGCTCTTTCAGGCGTTGCCGGATTGAAGGGGAGTTTTCCATAATCCAGGTCGACCCGGCGCGATCGAAAAGCCTCGGCGGCAGCATCCGCGACCTTTTCACGTCACGCGCCCTGCACAGGCCCGGATTGTCGGAAATATTTACAATGGAATAGAATTGGCGGCGTTTCCGTGATGAACGCGCCTATTCGCAGGGGACTTTACCGGAACATGTCAGGAACAATTTAACTGTTAAAAACCTGTAATTGGGTCCGGCCTACGTTTATTCACCTTACAAAGAATCAACGCTTGGCAGTTTTCCTCGCGGACTCTGATCCGGCCCATTTTGGGTCATCGTCCCAAGTATGATATTGACCACCTTAGTGCTTCATGAAACATCTTGGGCATTGCAATGAAACTCGAGCTTCAATGACCGAAAAATCCGTTCGATCTGGCAGGCGGTCCCGGAAGCCGGTGGCAGCTGCCCCCCGGAAAATCGAGATCGACGCCTGGCGTAATCTCGTGTTTCCGAATGAGATCAGGAAATTCCGCAAGCAGCGCAATATAGGCTCGCTGCTCGAACTGGCCGAACAGATCCCGGACCTGACCTATATTCGCCTCTCCAAGATCGAACGCGGCGAAGTCTTTGCGCGCACCGCAGAACTGCGCGCCATTGCCGCCGCACTGCACGTCGCCCCGGCCGACCTGCTGATCGACATCGACAAGCCCGCCTTCGATATCGGCAACTGGGCCGAACCGATTGTCGGCAGCGACCATGTCGACCCCGAGAGCGACCGCATCGCCGTGCTCATCGCCGCCGCCGTGCGCGCCCGCCGCGCCGCCGACGATGCCCTCACCATTTCCGTGCTGGAAGAGGAATACGGGATCGCGCCGGTGATCCTCTCGCGGATCGAGAACGCCCACAAGCCGTTCGACCGCTGGAACGACGATGTCCGCAAAGCGCTGCGCCGCCTGCTCGGAGCCAAGGATGACAGCGCCCTGATCGCCGAGGTTGGCGCGCTTCACGCCGACGGCAAGCTCGACGATATGCTGCCGCTGGTCGCCAACCCCCGCTCGCGCATCGCCAAGACCCGCGCGCGGATCGCCGCCCTGCGCAAGGAACTGGCCGCCACCGGCGATTCTGGCGCGGAAACCGGCGCCGATACCGCGAGCCCGCGCCCTGCCGCCCCGCCGGCGCCGCGCATCGTGCCTGCCCCTTCCCGCGAGCCCATCGAAACCCCCGTACTGGAAGGCCCGGTGCCGGTGCTGGACGCCGCCGCCCCGGCCGCTTTGCCTGCCGCCGAGGCACCCCCGCCCAAAGGGCATTCCACGACCGTGCGGCTGGTGCCGGTCTACGGCTTGGCGCTGCCCGATGGCCTGCTCGCCCGCACGCCCACCGACGCGCTGGTCGAAGCGCCGCGCGGCGCCGGACCGCGCACCTACGGCCTGCGTATCGGTCGCTCGACACTCGGCCCCGGCCTGCCCGGCCGCGCCATCCTGGTGGTGGACCCCGATCGCTTTCCATCCGCCGGCGGCCTCGCCGTCATCGAACAGGACGAGGGCCTGCGGGTCATCGCCATCACCTTCGACCGCCAGGGACAGACGCTCGGATTCAGCCTCAATCCCGACATCGAAGTGGCGCTGGATGCCGTCGACCCCGCTCGCGTGGCCTCCGTGCTTTCCGCAATATTCGAGTAGGCATCTAATTTTTCTACATTTTTATCGGATCGGCGTCCTTCTCCCATATAATGGAAGAAGGAGAGCAACGGTTCGAAAATGCACAAGGCGGGCCCGCCCCATTCGAAATCGAAACGTACCGGCAGGCTGCGCAGCCCCGGTCATCGCCAGCCCCCGCCTATCGAACTGGAAGCCCGCACCCCGCCCCTGCGCGCGGTAGACCGGCTGATCCGCGCCCTGCGCGAACGCACGGAGCGCCCCCCCGCCCAGTCTTCCGCCCAGTCTCCGCCACAGTCTCCCGCCCAATCTCCGGCATTGGCCCTTCTGCTGCTGGACCTGGACCGCTTCAAGCTGGTCAACGACTTGTGCGGCCACCACGCCGGCGACCTGGTCCTTTCCATCGTTTCGGATCGCTATGCCCGCGCCGCGGCGAAGTCCGGAGGCGCGCTCGCCCACATCGGCGGCGACGAATTCGCCTGCCTGGTGCCGCTCGTCAGCGATGGCGGGGCCAGCGACGAGTGCCGCGCCGAGGCGGTGGCCAGCGACCTTCAGGACATCCTGGCCGCCCCCATCGTGCTGGGCCGGCACATGATCCACCTGACAGCCGCGATCGGCATTGCCATCGACCCTTGCGGCGATGTCCCGGCCGAGCAACTGCTGCGCGCCGCCTCGATCGCGGTGTCGCGCGCCAAGGCGGCGGGCGGCGCCACGGTGCGGCGCTTCATGCCCGAGATGCTGGCCCGCCTCACCGACCGTGCGGCACTGGAAGAAGCCCTGCGCTCGAGCCTGCTGCGCGGCGAACTGGTGCCCTACTACCAGCCTATCGTCGCGCTCCCCTCCCGCACCATCGCCCGCTTCGAACTGCTGGCACGCTGGCAGCACCCGCAGCGCGGCCTGCTGGGGCCGGACCAGTTCCTGCCGGTCAGCGAAGACCTCCATCTGATCGACGACCTGATGTTCTCCCTGCTGCGCCAGGCCTGCCGCGACGCCCGTGATTGGCCCGACAGCATAGGCCTGGCGATCAACATGTCGCCCCGCCAGGTCTGCGACCCGGCCCTGGCCGACCACCTCCTGCAGATCGCCTTCGCCAGCGCCTTTCCGCCCGAACGCCTGACCGTCGAGATCACCGAGGACGCCATGGTGCACAGCCTGGCCGATGCCCGCGCCACCATCGAGACCCTGCGCGGCGCCGGGGTCCATGTCGCGCTCGACGATTTCGGAACCGGCTACGGCAGCCTTGCCCGGCTGTGCGAACTGACGCTCGACACCCTGAAGATCGACCGCACGCTGATCCAGGCGATCGACCGCGATGCCGGGCGCAAGCTGGTCAACACCGTGATCGACCTTGGCCGCAGCCTTGGCATGCCGGTAACCGCGGAGGGCGTCGAGACCGAGCAGCAGGCGCAGTTCCTGATCGAACGCGGCTGCGCCTACGCACAGGGCTTCCTGTTCGGCCGTCCCGCCCCGGCCCGGGAAGCGGCCCGCATCGCAGGCCTCGGCGCAGGTCTCGGCGGGGGCCTCGGCGCGCCGCGATAGTCCTTGCCCCGCCGGAGACATGAAAAAGGGTGGAGCGCCTGCCGGCGCCCCACCCTTTTTCATGCCTTCCGCCCTCACGGACAGCCGCGTCAGTATTCGCCGTTGAACGAGATCGGCGTCGCCGCATCGATCCTGGCCATGTCGCCGCTGGCGCCGTACGTGTAGGAACGCTTGCCGGTCAGCCGCTTGGCCTCGTCGGCAATCGCCGTCATCATCTCCATCGAGAGTTCGATCTGGCGCTCCAGCACGGCCGCATTGGCCAGCGAGGCCACGCGCAGTTCACCCAGGCAATCGGCGAGCCGCTCGCGGGTTTCCGCGTCCATCCGCTCGGTCCACGCGGGCTCGCGGCGGTTGCGGCGGGCCAGCGTCTCTTCCAGCTGCGCCACCAGCCGCGCCTTGGCCGAGGCCAGCGAGGCGAGATCTAGCACGCGCTCACGCCGCTCCAGCCGCTCGGTCTCTTCCCGCATGACCAGCGAAAGCGAGGTCATGATCTCGATCATCTCATTCGGCACTGCCCGTATCCCCTTGCTCGCTGGCCGCCAGGGCGGCCGCAGCCTGTGTCGCACCACTTTGAACATTGCCTTGCGGGCCTGTGCCCACCGCCGACGCCTTCGAAGCCGCCGCGGTTCCGCCCTGCATGCGGATGATCTGCGCCTCGACGGCAGACGCGATGCCCAGGCCCTTGCCCTGGGCGATCCGGTTGCCGATCTGCTCGGCCATCATGCCGCGGAACATTTCCTCGCCGTGGCCGCCGCCGAACTGGTCGTCGACTTCGACGGTCTCCAGCATGATCTTGGCGACCTGCCCGGCGAATACCGCCTCGAACTGGCGCGCAACGCCGGCGGGCGACTTGTCCGGCGTCGTCTGGATCTGCCGCGCCGGAGTAGACGCGATCGAAGCCGCAATCGTCGTGTCGGTCATCCTGCCGCTCCTTACTGAACCGTGATTTCCGCCTGAAGCGCCCCGGCGCTCTTGAGCGCCTGGAGAATGGTGATGAGATCGCGCGGGCTGACGCCGAGCGCGTTGAGCCCGGACACCAGCGTCTGCAGCGAGGTGCCCTGCGTCAGCAGCGCCAGCGACGCGCCGCTGCCGTCATCCGCCTGGATCCGCGTGCGCGGCACCGTGGTGGTCTGCCCGTTCGAGAGCGGCCCCGGCTGCGAGACGACCGGCGTTTCGGTCACGCTGATGGTCAGGCCGCCCTGGGCGATCGCCACCGGGCTGACCCGCACGTCCGCGCCCATGACCACGGTTCCTGCGGCCTCGTTGATGACGATGCGCGCGGGCTGGTCGACCGGGACGGTGAGGTTCTCGATCCGGGTGACCATCTCGATCACGTTGCCGCCGCGCGGGGTGATCTGCACGGTCGCCGGGTCGAGCACTTCGGCCATGCCGGTGCCTTCGCCGTTGATCCGCGCGGCAATCCGCTGCGCGGTCGTGAAGTCGGGATTCTTGAGCGCCAGCTTGAGGTTCTGGGCCGAGCGCAAGTCATAAGGCACTTCGCGTTCGATGATGCCGCCGCCCGCGATCCGCGCGGTGGTCATCACCCCGCGGCTGATCCTTGCCGCCGCGCCCTGCGCCTTGAAGCCCGAGACCGCCACCGGCCCTTGCGCCACCGCATAGATCTCGCCGTCGAGCGCGCGCAGCGAGGAGACCAGCAGGATGCCGCCCTGAAGGCTGGAGGCATCGCCCATGGCCGAGACCTGCACGTCGATGGTCGACCCCGCGCGCGCGAATGGCGGCATCGTCGCGGTCACCGAGACGGCCGCGACGTTCTGCGTCAGCATCTGGTCGCCGCGAATGTTCACGCCCATGCGTTCCAGCATCGCCTGGAGCGTCTCTTCGGTGAACGGCACATTGCGGATGCGGTCGCCGGTGCCCTGGAGGCCGACGACGAGGCCGTAGCCCACGAGCTGGTTCGGACGCACGTTCTCGACATCGACGATGTCCTTGATGCGTGGTTGCGGGTCCGCGAAGGCGGTGCCCGGCACGGTGAGCGCAAGCACGCTCGCCGCCGCCATCGTCAGGGCGGCAAGCGAGGGGCGCTTCCTCGATTTCAGGGACATCTTCATCACAGTCCTTATAGGAAAATGGAGGGGACCGAAGGGGACGGCCGGCAGCCTTTTTGCCGGGCAATCATGGTATCGCGATCCGCGCGCCGCCGCCCGCGCCACCCCCTGCGCTACCCTTGCGGCGGGCGAGGCGCATGACGTAGCCGATGATCTCGGCGACGGCGGCGTAGTGTTCGATGGGGATCGGCCGGTCGATCTCGGCCGAGGCGAACAGCGCGCGCGCCAGCGGCGGGCTCTCGACGATCGGCACGTTGGCCTCGGCTGCGATCTCGCGGATCCTGAGCGCGATGGCATCGACGCCCTTGGCTACCACCAGCGGTGCCGCCATCTGGCCATGGTCGTACTTGAGCGCGACCGCGTAGTGGGTCGGATTGGTGACGATCACGCTGGCGGTGGGCACGGCCGCCATCATCCGGCTGCGCGCACGCTGCATCTGGATCTGGCGGATCTTCCCCTTGATCTTGGGGTCACCCTCGCTCTGCTTGTACTCGTCCTTCACTTCCTGGCGGCTCATGCGCATGCGCTGCATGAAAGCGCGGTGCTGATAGAAATAGTCGGCCAGCGCCAGCACCCCGACCGACATCGCCGCCGCGCGCACCGCCTCGAACACCAGCGACCCGGCCGCATGGGCCAGCGCGCCGGGGGCATAGCCGACCAGCAGGTCGAGCCCGACCATGCGCGGCCTCAGCACGGTAAATACGACCGTCGCGATGCCGAGGAACTTGGCCAGCGTCTTGGCAAACTCGACGAACGCGCGCTTGCCGTAGATCCGGCCCAGCCCGGCGACGGGATTGAACTTGGACCACTTGGGCGCCAGCCGGGTCCAGCTGATGACAAAGCGGCCCTGCAGGAAGCCGATGGCCAGGGCGCAGGCGATCAGCACGCCGAAGACCGGCAGCAGCGACAGCACGAAATGCTCGGCAAGGCCGGTCATCAGGTTCTGGGTGCCGCGCGGATCGAGGCGGAAATCCTCGGCGTTGCCCCAGAGCCGCACCAGCATCGGCGAGAGCGCGGCAAAGGCGCTGGCGCCCAGCCCGCCGGTCACGATCAGCGCGCCCGAGAGCATCGCGGCGTGGCGCATCTCGCTCGAACTGGCGACCTGCCCCTTGTTCGCCGCGTCCTCGAGACGCTTGGAAGTGGGCTGTTCGGTCTTCTGGTCCTTGTCGGTCTCGGCCATGGGATCAGAAACTCCAGCCGGACTGCATGAAGCTGGTCATGGCGGCGGCAAAGGCGGTGAGGATGCTGCCCATGACCACGCTCACCACGGCCAGGCCAAGCATGAGGTTGAGCGGCTGGGTGATGAAAAAGACCTGGATCTGCGGCGCCACGCGCGCGGCCAGCCCCAGCCCGAGATTGAACAGCGCGCCGTAGAGGATCAGCGGCGCCGCAAGGCTCACCCCCAGCGCCAGCGCCTGCCCGGTCACGTGCACCGCCAGCTGCGCGAAGTCGGCCACCGGCGGCATGCCGCCGACCGGGAAGATCGTGTAGGACTGGACCATGCCGGCGATCCACAAGTGATGCACCCCCAGCGCCATGCAGACGATCACCGCCGCGATCCCGAACAGACGGGCCAGCAGCGGCGACTGGCCGCCCAACGAGGGGTCGGCTACCAGCGCCGAGGACAGGCCGATCTGCTGCGTCACCATCGACCCGGCAATGGCGACCGCGCTGAACAGGATCTTGATGATCGTCCCGAAGGCGAGGCCGACCAGCATCTCGGTGAACGTCATCATCGCCAGGTCACCGCCCTGCACCAGCGGGGCGACGCGCGGGGCGAGCAGGCCGTAAAGGCCCACCGTCATGCCCAGCGCCATCATCAGCCGGATCTGCGCCGGCACCGATTCCTCGGAAAAGGCGGGCAGCAGCATGATCACCGCGCCGATCCGGGTGAACAGCACCAGGAACGTCGCCGCATCGACCGGCAGCGCGGCCAGGATCGCGGTGTCCATCGAACCCGCGCCTAACCGGCGATGATGATGTCGGAAATGCGCTCCATGAAATTGGACAGCGCATGGCCGATCATCGGCAGCGAGAGCAGCAGGACGACCCCCAGCACCAGCAGCTTGGGCACGAAAGTGAGCGTCATTTCCTGCACTTGCGTCAGGGCCTGAAGCAGGCCGACCAGCACGCCGACGATCAGCGAGGCGATCAGCATCGGCCCGACGATCGTCAGGACCAGCACCAGCGCCGAACGCGCCAGCTCGATGGCGGAAGCGGAGTCCATGACACTCTATCCTTTGCGCGTGACGGCCCGGACCAGTGGTTCGATTCTGACATCGGCAGGCCCATCCCATCCGCGCGCGGGCGGCGGGGGGGGCAAATGTCGGAATCACTCCACTAGATCTGCATCCGCATGATTTCGGAATAGGCGCTGACCACGCGGTCGCGCACCGAAACCACGGTGTCGAGCGCGGTCTCGGCAGCGCCGATGGCGGTGACGACGTCGATCAGGTCACCCTTGCCGGCCACCTGCTTGGCGCTTTCGCTTTCGGCCGTGTGGAGCGCGGTGGCGGCGTCGCCGACCATCGATTCGATCATCGAACCGAAGCTGGAACCGTTACCGGCGACAGGCGACGAAGCATCGTCGGCGGTGCCGAACGAAGGCGCAGTGGTCTTGAGCGCGCGGCCATAGGCGGACGCGGCGTCGAGGGCTCCGATAGCCATGGGTCAGATCCTTACTTGAGCAGGTCGATCGTGCGCATGGTCATGCCGCGCGCGGATTCGATGGCATTGAGGTTGGCTTCGTAGGAACGCTGCGCGGCCTTCATGTCGGCCGCCTCGATCAGCGGATTGACGTTGGGCTGCTCGATATAGCCCTGTGCATCGGCAGCCGGACTGCCCGGCTGGTAGACGCGGGTGAACTGGCTCTGGTCGCCGTCGATCGACTTGACCGACACCTTGGTCGCGCCGGTCGCGCGGTCGACTTCCGCCGCGAAAGTCGAGACGCGGCGGCGGTAGGGATCGCCGCCTGCCGTGGTCGCCACGGAATCCGAGTTGGCAAGGTTCTCCGCGATCACGCGCATGCGCAGCGACTGCGCACGCAGGCCCGATGCCGAAACCGCGATCGAATTATCCAATTCCATAAAGGTAGGTTCCCCCTCTGCTCGATGCAGCAGACAGGTTCCTTATAGGCATTTTTTGCCTAGTTCGGATCACTCCTATATTTTATTTCCTATAACGAGGGCGAAAGGAAACTCCCGATGTCCGTCCTCGAAGGCATTCCCATCGACCTGTCGATCGTGCTGGGTTCGACCAGCATTCCCATCCGCCAGGTGCTCAACATGAGCCGCGGCGCGATGATCCCGCTCGATTGCGGGCACAACGATCCAACCCGCGTCTACGTGAACGACGAATTGGTGGCCGAAGGCAAGATCCTGGTGAACGGCGAGCACATGTCGCTCGAGATCACCAAGGTCGTGCAGCGCGGCGAGAGCTGAGCGATGGAGTTCCTCGCCGTGCTGCGCACCCTGGGTGCGCTGGCCGTGGTGCTCGGTCTGCTGGTCGGCGCGCTCTGGGTGGTGCGCCGCTACGACTTGCGCATGCCGCAGAAATGGCTGGCCCGGCTGGGCGACCGGCTGGGCGATCGCACCGCGGTGCGCCGCCTCGAACTGGTCGAGCGGCTGGCCATCGACCCGCGCCGCTCGGTCGTGATGATCCGCAGCGACAACAAGGACATCAGCCTGCTGATCGCGCCCGAAGGCGTGGTCCTGCTGGACAGCGCCCCCATCGCCGCGCCCCCCGCCCTCATCAAGGACACCGCAGAATGAGCCCCGTCAACACCAGGCGCCTCGCGCTTGCCGCAGCGCTGGGCGGAGCGGCGCTGCTGGCGCTCGCCCCCGATCTCGCCATGGCCAAGGCGGCGGCGGCCGCGCCCGACGCGCTCGGCGGCCTTGGCAGCGCAGGCGGCGGCGCGGTATCCGGCCGCGTGATCCAGCTCGTGCTGATGATGACGGTGCTCAGCCTTGCGCCCGGCATCCTGATGACGATCACCTCGTTCACCCGTATCGTCTGCGCGCTCTCGCTGCTGCGTTCGGGGCTCGGCGTGCAGGGCGTGCCGCCCAACCCGGTGGTCATCAGCCTCGCGCTGTTCCTCAGCTTCTTTGTCATGGCGCCGACCTTCGACACCGCCTGGAAGGAAGCCATGGTCCCCTACAACCAGGGCCGGATCAACGAGACCCAGGCGCTCGATGCCGCATCGAAGCCGTTTCACGCTTTCATGCTCAAGCAAGTGCGCGACGAGGACGTGAAGCTGTTCGTCTCGCTCTCCGGCAAGGTTCCCGCCTCGCGCGAGGCGATCCCGATGTCGACGCTGATGCCCGCCTTCATGATCTCGGAACTGCGCCGCGCCTTCGAGATCGGCTTCCTGCTGCTGCTGCCGTTCCTGGTCATCGACCTTGCCGTGGCCGCCGTGCTGATGGCGATGGGCATGATGATGCTGCCGCCTGCGACCGTCTCGCTGCCGATGAAGATCATCTTCTTCGTGCTGGTCGACGGCTGGGCCCTGGTGGCGGGATCGCTGGTCAAGAGTTTCGGAGGGCCGGGGTGAGCCGGACCCTCGGGGCCTCAGACCTGGTTGGCAAAACGCGCCCGCGCGTCGAGCAGCCATGGCCCCAGATCGGCAAAGGCGATCGGCTCGAGGAACACCAGCCCGCAGGCATTGTTGCCCACCCAGCGCACGGCGGCCTCGCGCTCGCCAAGGCCGGGGATCGAAATGCCGAGCAACTGGTCGCGCGGCATCGCATTGGCCACGGTAAGCCGCGCGCCGCCCTGCGAGATGTCGACCAGACGCGCGGGATGGCGATAGCCGGTCACCAGCAGCGCCGCCGGACAATCGGCGGTGAAGCGGGGACCGCGCGCCACCCCCTCGGCGCCGCTGCGCATCGCCGCATGGGCCAGCAGTTCGGGCACATCGACCGGGTGGTCGAAGGCGACGCCGATGCGCCCTGCGCGGTTCCAGCGCACGGTACCGTTCAGGGTATCGCCAGCCTTGAGCGTGACTTCGACCGCCTCCTCGACGAGGAAGCTGCCGTGGACTTCGGCCATCATCCCGGTCGCCGAGATGTTGCGCACGCGGCACAGCGTCTCGCGGTCCTGCGCGGCGAGCTTGCCGATCAGCAGGATCGTGGTGACGCGCGGCGCACGCGGCTGCAGTCCGCGCAAGGGTTCGTCCGCGCCTCCCTCGGCAGCAAATTCGGAATCGTCGAGGAAAGCGTCGAGGGCGCGTTCGGAGCGCGACGATGGCGGCAACGACATGGGCAGGTGGTCCTTGCGGGGGCTTGGTATCAGATCGGCGCGGCCTGGGTGATCACCGCGCGCTGCACGTAATCGGGCCCGTAGACCTCGCGCGCGGCGTCCATCACCAGGCGGCGGAACGTTTCCAGATTGGGGATCATGCCATCGCGCCCGCTGGCGAGCGGCTGGCGGTAGCTGCGCATGTTGACCGCGTTGAGCAGGACCGGCAGCTGCGCGGTCACTTGCGCCGCGCTGCCCTTGGGCACTTCCAGCTGGCATTCGAACGAGACATAGCCCGACAACCGCCCGTCCGCGAACGTCAGCGGCGCCAGGATCGTGCCGGTGGGCACGAATTCGGTCTCTGCCGGGCGCTTGGGCGCGTGCGGCAGGAACTGCGGCGCATACGTGACGACGGCATAGGCTCCGCCCCCGCCGATCGCGCAGCCGCCGACAAGCGCGGCGACGCCGATCATGATCTTTCGGATCACGTTATGCTCCCGATTGGCAAATTCATGGATGACATCATTGGAAAGCCCGCCCCGGTCAGAAGCGGAAGCTGGCGTCTTGCGGCAGCGCCGAGGGCTGCGCCATGACGACGATGGTGATGCGGCGGTTCTCGGGCCGGTCGGGCCGGTCGGGATAGACCGGCTCGGTCGCGGCCTTGGCCACCACTTCGGCAAACCGGTCGGTCGGCAGCCCCGCCTCGACCATCGCCGCACGCGCCGCCAGCGCGCGCTGGGCCGAGAGCATCCAGTTAGCATCGCTCTGGCCGCCGGTGGAATCGGTGTGTCCCTCGATCGCCACTTGCGCGCCGGTGCCGGCAAGCTTGCGCGCGACCCTGGCGAGGAGATCCCGCGCATAGGGATTGAGCTGGGCGGTCCCGCCCTTGAACATCGAGCGCTCGGCACTGTCGACGAGGTGGATGCGCAGTCCCTCGCGGGTTTCCTCGACATCGAGGTTGCGCTTGCCCTGGGCGGTGTCGATCGGCGGTTCGATCTGCAGCTGCAATTGCTGCGCCATGATCCTGAGCGCCGCTTCGGGCACATCGGCGGTGCCGCCGCGCGCCGCGCCCTTGACGCCGGATTCGGCGGAAGGCTCGCCCACCGCCTTCACGTCCTCGGCCTGGGCCTTGCGGGTATGGCCGCCAAGGCCCGGCTGCGGACCGGGGGTCTGGGTCAGCGCGGTCGGCACCGCATCGCGGTCGGCCGCTGGCGAGAAGTATTCGGCCAGCCCCTTGAGCTGCTGCTTGTCCGGGTTGGCGAGCAGCCAGAGCAGCATGAAGAAGGCCATCATCGCAGTCACGAAGTCGGCATAGGCCACCTTCCACGCACCGCCGTGGTGCGCGCCGTGCGCCTTCTTCCTGACCTTGCGGATGATGATCGTCGCATCGCCGTTGCCCGCCACCGAAGCTCTCCTCAGTCGAGCGCGGCGCGCAGGCGCGCCTGCATGACGTTGAGCCGAACCTGCCCCAGTGCCTCGCCGATCGCCGAACCGCCCGCCATCCGGTCGAGCAGGTCCGCGGTCTCGTCGACGTGCTGGACAATGAGGTCGAAGGCCTGGAGCTGGTCGAGGTAATCGGCCACGAAGCGTTCGTCGGAAACCAGCACGCCGGCGAGTTGCTCCAGCAATTCGCGGGCGACGCGCATTTCCCCGGCGATCGCCTGGCACAGCGCGGCCCCGTAGCTTTCCATGGTGCCACCGCTATCCAATTGTATCGTCACTGTGTCGCTTCCCCTGTGTTCATTATGGCTCGCACCGCCCCTGACCTCGACGGTCAGAACAGTTCGAGTTCGCCGGTATGCTGCGGCGCGGCGACCGGCGCCGGCCGGACGATCGGCGGCAGGGGCTGGTCCTTGACCAGCATCGACCGCACACGCCCTTCGAAAGGCATGAATTCCACCTTGCGCGCCTGGGTGCCGCCGAGATCGCAGTGATCGACGGGAATGCCCTCGGTGCGCAGGAAATTGCGGGCGAACTCGCCGTTCTTGGTGCCGATGCCGCCAAGCCCGGCGACGATGTTCGCGCCGCCGTAAAGGTGTCCCCGCAGGCGGGAGCGCTGGGCCCCGCGCTGCATCAGCGCGTTGATCAGCAGTTCCATCGCGTGGACGCCGTAACGCTGCATTTCCGCCGGCGTGACCGGGCTGTCGCTACCCGGTTCACCCAGCAGGAAATGGTTCATCCCGCCCACGCGCGCCACCGGATCCTGGATGCAGGCGGCCACGCACGAGCCCAGCAGGGTGGAAATCACCACCCCGCCCTGCACGGCGACATGATATTCGCCCTGGACGATGGGAACGCGGCGCATGGCGGTCAGACCAGCTCCCCGAAGACGCGCTCGATCTTTTCCTTGAGCGCGGCCGGGGCAAACGGCTTGACCACGTAGTTGTTGACGCCGAGCGCCGCCGCCTTCTGGACGACTTCCTTGTCGGCCGAACCGGTGAGCATGATGAACACGGTCTTGCCGATCACGTCATCCTTGCGCACCGCCTCGAGAAACTCGAGGCCGTCCATCTCGGGCATGTTGTAGTCCGAGATGATCAGATGCACCCGGTCCGACTTGACCGCGGCAAGCGCTTCGGTTGCCGAGCCCTTGTCGCGAATGTCCTTGAAACCCAGATCCTGCAGAGCGCGACGGATCATCGCGCGCATGCTCGTCTGGTCGTCGACCACCATTACCTTGATTGCAGCCGCTGCCGGCATGAGACCCGCTCCAAATTACCGCCGACAGGCCCCGAGGATCGCCTCGGGGAGTGCCGACAAATTCACTTCCTTTTCGACCGCGCCCCGCTCGAAAGCGGCACGCGGCATTCCATAGACCACGCAGGTGTCCCGGCTCTGCCCCATCGTCCGCGCACCGGCGGCGCGCATCTGCAGCAGGCCTTCCGCCCCGTCCGACCCCATGCCGGTGAGGATCACCCCCACCGCGCGCGAGCCGAGCGCGGAAACCGAACGGAACAGCACGTCCACCGAAGGACGATGGCCGGACACCGGCTCGCCCTCGATCAGCCGCACATGGCCGCTGGTACCGCCGACCAGTTCCATGTGATGGCTGCCGCCGGGGGCGAGGTAGACCGTGCCCCGCTTGAGGGTCATGCCGTCCTTAGCCTCGACCACGGTGACACGCGCCTCGCGGTCGAGCCGCGCGGCAAAGCCGCCGGTGAAGATCGCCGGCATGTGCTGGACCACCAGCACCGGCGGACAATCGACCGGCAGCGCGCCGATGATCGAAAACAGGGCCTCGACGCCGCCGGTGGAGGCGCCGATGGCAATGACGACGTCGCGCAGCGGACCTGCCGAGGGTGCGGGCGTGGCCGCACCGTGTCCGGAATGCGGCGCCGCCGGACGAACCGCCGCCGCGCGCACCGAGGAACGCGCCGCGGTGCGCACCATCTTGCGCAGCAGGGCACCGTCCTGGGCGATCTCCAGCGGATTGCCGGAGGGCTTGGCGATGCAGTCCACCGCGCCGAGGCGCAGCGCCTCGATGGTCGCCTCGGTGCCGCGCGCGGTCAGCGTCGAGCACATGACCACCGGCATCGGACGAAGCCGCATGATGCGCTCCAGGAACGACAACCCGTCCATGCCCGGCATCTCGACGTCGAGCGTCACGACATCGGGATTGAGCGCCTTGATCATCTCGCGCGCGGCATGGGGTTCCGGTGCCTGGCCGACCACCTCGATCAGCGGATCGTGGTTGAGCAGCTTGGTCAGCAGCGCCCGCATCGCCGCGCTGTCATCGACGACGACGACGCGGACCTTCTCGTTTGCAGGATCGGTCATGCCGCACCTGCCCCGTCGATCCGTGCATAGGCGGTCTGGGCGACCGGCTTCATGCGGGTGGCAGCGGGGCCGATCAGGCGCTCCGAATGGCCGATGTAAAGCGTGCCGCCGGGCTGGAGCATGTCGACGAGACGCGCCTCCAGCTCGGCCTTGGCGGTATCGTCGAAATAGATCATCACGTTACGGCAGAAAATCACATCATACTTCTGGCGCATCGGCCATTGGTCGAAGAGGTTGAGCACCCGCGCGGCCACCAGCTTGCGCAGCGGTTCGGCGATCACGTGGTATCCCGTCCCCGCCGGCTTGAGCCAACGCTGGCGGTAGCCCGCCGGGATCGGTTCCACCGCGCTGTCGGGATAAGTCGCCTGCGACACCGCCTGGACCACCGGGGGCGAGATGTCGGTCGCCAGCAGGCGCACGTCGCCCTTGTCGAGCCAGGCCGCGCTCGCCGGGCTTTCGCCCGCCAGGCACATGGCGATGGTATAGACTTCCTCGCCGCTGGAGCAGCCGGCCGACCAGATGCGCACTTTCTCGCCCCGGCGCGCCCGCTCCTGCAGCTGCGGCAGGACATGGCTGCGCAGATGATCGAAGTGATGCGCCTCGCGGAAGAAGTGCGTGTGGTTGGTGGTCAGCGCCACGACCATGGCGTGGCGCTCCTGCGCGTCGCGCTGCACCAGCGACACGTAGTCGGCAAAGCTGGTGAGCCCGTGTTCGCGCAGACGGCGGCTGAGGCGGGAATGCACCAGCGTCGTCTTGGCTTCGACCAGATGGATGCGTGCCTCGCGCTGCATGATCGCGGCGATCTCCTGGAACTGCGCCGGGCGCAGTTCCGCATTCGCCGCGAGCGTGCCGGCAGAGGCGGCCGAAGTGCTCACGCAGCCAGTTCCGGGATATGGCGCGTCAGGCTGAGCGCATCGAGGTCCAGCAGCAGGCACATGGCCTCCTGGTTCGAAGCGTCAGAAGTGCGGCGCTCGATCTTGACGAGGCCCGCGATGGCGCTCTGGTCGTTGACTTCGGTATCCGGCGCCGGCTGGATCTCGCTGCCCTTGATCGAGACGATGTCCTGCACCTCGTCGACCAGGAAACCGGCGTTGCGGCCGCCGATGGTGACCACCAGCACGCAGGAGCGGGCATGGAGCACGCTCGGCTCCCAGCCCAGCCGCTCGGACAGGCCGACGATCGGGATCACCGAACCGCGCAAGTTGGCAACGCCCAGCACGTAGGAGGGCACGCTGGGAAGCGGCGTCGGCGCTTCCCATTCACGGATCTCGATGAGCGAGGCCATCTCGATGCCGAACAGCTGGTTGCCCAGCGTGAAGGTCACGATCTTGCGTTCGTCGTTAGCAATCGCTTCAGTGCTCATGCCGCCAGTCCTTTCAGTGCAAATTTGGAAGCGCCGCCGGTCGCGACCAGCGCGTCCACGTCGAAGATCAGCGCGATGGCGCCGTCACCCAGGATCGTCGCGCCGCCCAGGCCCCGGATCGGGTGGAGGTTGTCCTCCAGGCTCTTGAGGACGACCTCGCGGCGGTTATCGATGGTGTCGACCATCAGGCCGACATGGCCCGCCGTCTCGCTCTCGACGATGATCACCAGCGAATCCTCGGCCGGGCGCTCGGAGCGCATGCCGAACATCTCGCCCACCCGGCGTACCGGCAGGTACTGGCCGCGCAGTTCGATCACCTCGGAGGTCGGCGACGTCGCCTGGACCTGGCCCGGCTCGGGCTGGACGGTCTCGATCACGTTGGCGAGCGGCACCACAAAGCGCTGGTCGCCCAGACGCACGATCATGCCGTCGAGAATGGCGAGCGTGAGCGGCAGCGCCATCGAGAAGGTCGTGCCCTCACCCGGCACCGAGACGATTTCCAGTCGCCCGCCCAGCGCCTCGACGTTGGAGCGGACCACGTCCATGCCGACGCCGCGGCCGGAAATGTTCGAGATCGTCTCGGCGGTCGAGAAGCCCGGCGCGCAGATCAGGCTGTCGATCTCCTCGTCGGAAAGCTGGGCATCGGCGGCGATGATGCCGCGCGTCACCGCAATGGCGCGCACGCGCTCGCGGTTGATGCCGCGCCCGTCGTCGCGCACCTTCACCAGGATCCGGCCGCCCTTCTGCTCGGCGGAAAGATAGATCGTGCCCTCGGGCGACTTGCCCGCGGCAATGCGGTCCTCGGGGCTCTCGATACCGTGGTCGACCGCATTGCGGATCATGTGCGTCAGCGGGTCGCCGATTTTCTCGATCACGCCCTTGTCGACTTCGGTCATCTCGCCGGTGGTCTCGAGGATCACCTTCTTGCCGGTCTCGGCCGAAAGGTCGCGCAGCATGCGGGGCACGCGCGAGAACGCCTGCTTGATCGGCTGCGCGCGCAGCGACATCACGTTGTCCTGGATCTGGCGCGTGAGGCGCGACAGCTCCGGCAGTTCGACACGCTCCTGGTCGGCGGGCGACAGGCGGTCCGACAGGATCGAGCCGCGGATCACGAGTTCGCCGACGAGGTTGAGCAGCTGGTCCAGCTTGCCAAGGTCGACGCGGATCGTCTGGGCGACCTCGACGGCATGCTTGGCCTCGGGCTTGGCCGCCTCGGGCTTGGCCGCCTCGGGCTTGCTCGCTTCGGGCTTGGCCGCATCGGCCTTCTGGGGCGCAGGCGCCACAGCAGCCGGTGCCGGTTCGACCGGCAGCGGCACGACCACGTCGTCAAACACCACCGCGATCGGCTCGAAGGGAATTTCCTCCGGCTCGGCAGCAGCGGCAGCAACCGTCTCGACCGGTGCCGGCGCCGCGACTTGCGCCTGCGTGACCTCGATCAGCGAATCCGGTGCCACGAAGTCGAAGCAGTCGCGGATGTCGCGCTCATCGACACTGGCGGGCAGCGCCACCGTCCAGACGAAGTAGCTGTCCTCGGGGTCGAGCTCGGCCAGCGGCGGCAGCGCCTCGGTATCGACGGCGGTCACTTCGCCGCCCATCGATTCCAGTTCGCGGATCACCAGCAGCGGCTCGGCACCATTGGCCATGGCCCCGCGCGAGGGACCGAAACGCACCGTCCAACCGGCAGGCTCGCCCGCATCGAAATCGTCGAGGGCCACGGCAACCGGCTCGAAACCGAAGGGATCGGCATCGCCGCCGAAGTCGAGGTCGACAACCGCGACCGGGGTGAAGCCGAATTCATCCGCCTCCACGGGCGCGGCCGCGACCGGCTCAGGCTCCGGTGCCGCAGCCGGGGCGCCGCCACCTGCGAGAATCGCGTCGAGCTGCTCCAGCATGTGGCCGTCGTCCGGCGCATCCGCCCCGTGCTGCGCGGCGGACACGTGGTCCGAAAGAATGTCGAAGGCCCCCAGCAGGCACTGCGTCACTTCGGGCGTGGGCGCGATGCGTTCGGCGCGCACTTCGTCGAGCACGTTCTCGAAACGGTGCGAGAAGCCGAGCAGCGCGGTGTGGCCGAAGGCCCCCGAGCCGCCCTTGATCGAGTGGACGGCGCGGAACACGCCGGCGATCACGCTTGCCGAAGTGTCGCCCGCGGCCATGGCGGACAGGCCTTCCTCGGCCACCGCCAGACCCTCGACGCACTCCTCGAAGAAGATCGCCTGGATTTCGTCGAGTTCGTCGCTCACGGGCACACGCGGCGGATGGCCGCCCCCAGGCGATCGGCGTCGAACGGCTTGGTGATCCAGCCGGTCGCCCCGGCCTCACGGGCGCGGGTCTTCTTCTCGTCCGAAAACTCCGTCGACAGCACCAGGATCGGCGTCCCCTTGAACTCGGCGGTCTTGCGGACCGCCTCGATCAGCTCGAAGCCGTCCATCTTGGGCATGTTGATGTCGGTGATCAGCAAGTCGGGCTTCACTTCGTGCATGCGCTCCAGCCCATGCTCGCCATCGTTGGCGCTCTCGATGCGGAAGCCCTGCGCGGTCAGCGATGCCTTGAGCAGCATGCGGATCGTGGCGGAATCATCGACAGTCAGGATCAGTTTGCTCACGCGGTAAATTCCTCTTCAACGAGCCCCAGCGACGCCGCCAGCCCGCAGGCGCGGACGCGGTCGACGAAGGCCCTGCTGGGATTGACGATGGCGAACGGGCGGTCGCTCGACGCCGCCTCGTTACGGGCGGCAAGCAGCAGTTGGAGCACCGCCTGCCCGACCGATTCCACTTCGCCGGCATCGATCTCGATGGCGCCGACCGCCGCGACCAGCCGGTCGCGCAAGTCCTCGGCAGTGACGGTGGAGGCATGTGTGGGCAGGACGAGCGGACCTTCGCCGCTCGCGCCTTCAGGCAGGCTTGGCATTAAGCTGGTCCTTCACTTCGTCGAGCGCGGTCTCGAGCTGCGAGAACGAGGGCGCATAGGGCGACGGGGTCATGCGGCGCGCCAGTTCGATGGCGACTTCGGTGGGCTGGCCCTGGGCGTGGCCGATGATCGCGGTCTTCACGATCAGGTAGGGCTTGAAATCGGAATCGATGATCTGCTGCAGCTTCTGCGCGATCGGACCGACCAGGCAGTAGGCGAGCAGAACGCCGAGGAAGGTGCCGACCAGCGCGCCGCCGATCATCGCCCCCAGAATCTCGGTCGGCTGATCGATCGAGCTCATCGTCTTGATGACGCCCAGCACGGCGGCGACGATGCCGAGCGCCGGCAGGCCGTCGGCCATCATCTGCAGCGAGTGCTGCGGGGCCAGTTCCTCGGAATGGTGGCGTTCGATATCGCCTTCCATCGCTTCGGCCAGCTGGTGCGGATCCTCGAAGTTGACGGTCATCATGCGCAAGTAGTCGCAGGTGAACTCGATCAGGTCGTGGTCTTCCAGCAGGCGCGGATAGCGCTGGAACAGCTCGCTTTCCTCGGGCTTGTCGAGGTGCGGCTCGAGCGCATTGGCGCCGCTCTTGCGGAAGGTCGCCAGCAGCGTGAACAGCAGCGCCAGAAGATCGCGGAAGTCGCCCTCGTTCCAGCGCGAGCCCTTGAACACGCGGACCACGCCCTTCCAGGTCTTCTTCACCGTCTGCATCGAGTTGCCGAGGATGAAGGCGCCGACGGCGGCCCCCGCAATGGCCAGCATTTCATGCGGCAGGGCATGGAAGATGACCATGATGTTGCCGCCCGACATCAGGAAGCTGCCGAAGACGCACAGCAGGATGACGATGAGGCCTATGGCATTGAGCATGACTGGGTCCGCGAATGGTGGATGGCGTAACGGTTTGTGGCGGCGTGGTGACAGCCACGGAGCCCTTGCCGTGATTATAGGACGAAGATCGCATGCCCCGGATTCACGGCAGCGCTTTTTGCAGAGAGTGGTCGCCCGAACGCAGTCCATGCGCGCTGCGCGTCCGCCGCCGGCAATTTCGTCCTATAAAGATGGCGCGCCCATCGGCGCTGACGAGTTCGCGGGAGCCACCATGTCAATCAATGCCTATCGTCGCGTCCAGAAGGTGATCGCCTCGCCGCGCGGCACCGAGTACCGGCTGATGAGCCAGGTCACCGGAGAGATGATCGCGGCGCGCGATTCCGGCCTCAAGGGCGCCGCCCTGATGGCCCCGCTCCACCGCAACAGGCAGGTCTGGGGCACCTTCGCAAGTATCTGCGCAACCTCGGGAAACCGGCTCCCTGACGAACTGCGGGCGACCATCATCTCGATCGGCCTGTGGGTCACCAAGTATACCTCGAGCGTGATGACCGGCAGCGGCACCATCGACGACCTGATCGACGTCAACCGCGCGATCATCGAAGGGCTGTCGAACGAGAACGGCAAGGTCGGTCAGCAGCAGCTCGCGGGCTGACGGAATACCTCCATTCCGGATTAAATTTTAGAAACCGAATATCAACCGGTTATCCTCAAACCAGGGGTCATGCCGGGACCGCCCGACCTCGCCTCTATTTACAATCGCGCTCGAGGCGATAAGGCGAGGTCAGCCTTCGAGCCTGAGCTTCCAGGCGCAAGCAGCGGACCCGGATGCAGGAATTGAACCCCTCGCCGCCGCGCTCGGACGGGTCGCCTCCTGCCTGCATGGCACCGGCCATTCCTGCCCTGATCGTGGTCGTACAACTGATCGGTATTGTTGTCCTCACCGGCTGGTTCAGTGCGAACCTGCAGCTGGCGGGGTTGCCTGCCACCGGAATGCACATGCAGCCGCTCACCGCGGTCTGCTGCATGCTGCTGGGCCTTGCCGTCTGGGCGACGGCGAAGCAGCGCTTGCGCCTTGCGCGGGTGCTGATCGCACTGCCGATGGGCATTGCGCTTGCCGCGCTGTTCGAGGAAGCGACGGGTCGCAGCCTCGGTATCGACACCCTGCTGTTTGCCGATGTCCTGGCGCACCAGCACCGCCCCGCCAGCGGCCGTCCGGGCGTGCTGCCCTCGCTGGCCATCGTCCTGCTGGGCCTGGCGACCCATGCGGTGGCCTCGCGCCGGCGCAAGCTGCGCCGCCTCACGATCACCCTGACCTGCGTCGCCATCGCCATGGCCGCCATTTCCGGCAGCCTGGTCCCCGCCGGACTGAGCATTCCTGATTTCGAGACCCGCCGCGCGCTGATGTCGGTGCCGACCGCGATCTGCGTCTGCGCGCTGGCACTGGCGCTGATCCTGCTGCGGCGGGAATACGCATGGCCGCGCAAGCCGCAATGCGGCTTCGGCGCCGCGACGCTGCAATGGACCCTGCTGTTTTCGGTGGCCCTGCCGGTGCTGTCGGCCATCACGCTGTTCTGGGCGCAGCGTGACACCCAGCTCTCGACCGAGGCAATGGTGATCTTCCTCGCCGTCGTCCAGGTCACGGCCTCCTGCATCCTGATCGCATGGGCCTGGCTACGGATCAGCCGCGAGAGCAGCGCCCGCTGGGCGATCAGCGCGGCGCTGGATTCGGCGCCGATTGCGATCACCGACATCGAGGGGCGCATCCTGCGCTGGTCGGACGGCTGCGCACGGCTTTACGGCTGGAGCGCCGAGCAGGCACTCGGCCTCAACAAACACGAACTGACCGGTGCCTCCCGGATCCCGGGACGCGATTATCCGCCTGCCCACGCCGTGGCCGCGCAGGAAACCGAACTTACCGAGATGCGCGCCGACGGCAGCTTGCTGCGCGTTTTCGAGACCCGGCAGATCGTCCAGCCACGCAGTGACCAGGCGCCGATGATCGTGCTGTCGATGACCGATGCGACCGCGCGCCAGCAGGCCGAGCAGGCCATGCTGGCCAGCGAGGCGCGGCTCGCCCTTGCCGTAGATCTGCATGGCCTCGGAATCTTCGAATGGTCGAGCGTGGACGATTCCTTCCGCTTTCACGGCCGCGCCGAAGCGCTGTTCGGGCTTGAGACAGGCAGCTTCGAAGGCGGCATAGCCGCATGGCTGGCGCACATCGCCTGCGTGTTCGGTCGCGAGATATCCTCGCCAGAGGCCTGGGGCCCGGGGCGCTACGGCTTCCGCCTGCAGTCGCAGCGCCCCGACCAGCCCGCGGTCATCGAGGGTACCGTTCTGGTCCACCGCGATCCCGCCAACGGCAGCCTGGACCTGATCGGCATCGTCATGGACGCGACCGAACGCGAACGCCGGGCCGAGATGCTTGAATCGCGGGAATCCGAGCTGCGCTCGATCCTCGAAACCGTGCCCGAAGCGATGATCACCATCGACGGACAGGGCCTCGTCCGCAGCTTCTCCGCCACGGCCGAGGCCCTGTTCGGCTATGCCGCGCAGGACGTGCTCGGCCGCGACGTCCGGCTGGTGCTGCCGCAGTATCACCACCGCCATCACCATCATCCTCACCACGTGGCTGCTTCCCGCTCCGCCGAGCCCGCGAATGCCGGAGGCTCCAGCGTCCAGGATCGCATGACCCGCCTGACCGCCGGACGCGACCGTCAGGGCAACGAAGTGCCGGTCGAACTCGCCGTGGGCGAGGCCAACATCGGCAACGAGCAGATCTCGATCGCCTTCGTGCGCGACTTGCGCGAACAGTTGCAGACCGATGCGCGCATCCACGAACTGCGCGAACAGTTCCTGCACGCCTCGCGCGTCAGTGCCATGGGCGAGATGAGCGCAGGTCTCGCGCACGAGTTGAACCAGCCGCTCACGGCAACCGCCAACTTCCTCGGCGCCATCGAACTGCAACTGCAGCGCGAATGGCGACAGGATCAACTGCGCCGGCTGCTGCGTCTCGCCAGCCAGGAAGTGCTGCGGGCCGGCGACATCATCCGCCGCATGCGCGCCTTCGTCTCCAAGGGCGAACTCGACATCCGCGCCGAGCCGCTCGACGAGATGATCGCCGACACGCTCCAGCTGGCCCGTTCGCGCAGCCAGGCGCCGGGCGTGCGCCTGCAATACCATGCCAACGCCGCCGCGCCGGTGATCCTGGCCGACCGCATCCATATCCAGCAGGTGCTGGTCAATCTCATCAACAATGCCTTCGACGCGATAGAGGCGCATGACGTCGCCAATCCTGCGGTCACCATCACCACGCTTGCGCTCGCCGAGGGGCAGATCATGATCCGCGTGGTAGACAATGGGCCGGGCCTGCCCGATCAGGTCATCAGCCGCCCGTTCGAGGCGTTCAGCTCCACCAAGTCCAACGGCATGGGGCTGGGTCTGTCGATCTGCCGCCGCATCGTCGAGGCGCATGGCGGTTCGCTGGCGCTGCGCAACATCGAGGGTGGCGGTGCCGCCGTCGAATTCACCCTGCCGACTTATAGCGAACTGGAGTTGAAGGCCGGATGAGCGTGCGCCGGATCTATATCGTCGACGACGACTACGCGGTAAGAACCTCGCTGGAGTACCTGCTCTCGCTGGTCGCGGACAGCCGCATCACCTGCTTCGAGTCCGGCGATGCCTTTCTCGAAGCCGCTCCGCGCCTCGAACCGGGCTGCATGCTGCTCGACCTGCACATGCCCGGCACCCCCGGCCTTGGCGTGCTGGCCGCGATCGGTGACATTCCCGACCGCTTCGTGCCGATCGTCCTTACCGGCGAAGGCGACGTCTCGGTCGCCGTTCAGGCGATGAAGCTGGGCGCGGCCGATTTCATCGAGAAGCCGTGCGATCACCTCAAGCTGATCGCCGCGCTGGATGCCGCGTTCTCGCATCAGGCCGCCACGCGCGCGGCGGCGCAGCGCAAGGAGCAGGCCATCGCCATGCTCGAACTGCTCTCCCCGCGCGAACGCGATGTGCTGAAGGGCCTGATCGAGGGCCAGTCGAACAAGGTGATCGCCCACGACCTCGACATCAGCCCGCGCACGGTCGAGATCTATCGCGCCAAACTGATGGAAAAGCTCGGCGTGCGCAGCCTGTCCGAAGCCCTTCGCATCGCCTTTGCCGCCGGACTGCTGCCGGCCGATTGAACGCAGCGGCGGTGGCGGATCGCTGCTCGCCACCGCCCCTGCTGCTTTCAGAAATCGAAATAGAGGTCGAAGTACCCGTACTTGGTATCCCCCGTCTGCGGCGCATTGGGAGCCTGCTTGAGGAAGCGCCCCTTGGCGAGATAGGCCACCCCGGTATCGACGTGCAGCATATCCGGCACCAGCGTGCGGCGATAGCGCGCCTCGATCTGGTTACCGGCGAACCGGCCGCTCTGCCCACTGGCGTCACGCACGCCGGTCGAACCGAAGCTGTCGGTGCGCGAGGCCAGCCACAGCGCGCGGTACATGACCATCACATCGGACTTCGCGTCCGGTTTCACTTCGCCGCGTACACCGCCCGAAAGCACGTTGAAACGCCCGACGGCGCCGTAGAGCCCGGTCGGGCCGAAGTCGAAACGGCGGGCGCCGAACAGCGTGTCGAAGCGGTTGTAGCTCTTGCTGCCCTGGCGCGCGCCGCTGTCGAGGTCGAAATCAAGCGAGAGACGCGGCTGCCAGCCACCGGCGAACGTCCGGCCCGCTTCGGCATGGATGAAATAGGCAGAGACGTCGAGGTCGGTCCTATCGCTGGGTGAGGTGGTGAGCCGGGTCCGGCCGAACTGGTAGGCGCCCTCGAGATCATAGTCGAAGCGGCCCGCCTTGGGCTTGCGGTAAAGCCGCGCGCCGGCGGTAAAGAGGTGGCGATTGCGCGTCTGCACCTCAGGACTGTCACGCTCGTCCAGCCCGAAACCGTAGACCTCGGCAACACCGCCCAGCACACGGCCCTTGGTCAGGTGCGCGCCCCATACCTGCAGGTCGGTGCTTTCCCGGTCCCAGTGTACGGCGTTGTCGTGAATGCCGTTGGCATCGTCGGGCAGGCGCTGCTGCGGCATTGCCCAGAGCGCGGTGATCTGGTCGCCGCGGCTGTCCTTCCAGGCGAAGTTGACGCCGGTGAAGGCATTGGTCGAATTGCGGAACGCCTGACGCGCGATCAGGCGCCGCGACCCCAGGTTCATGGTGAAGCGCCCGGCCGTCAGCCGCGCCTCGCTCCTGGCGCCGGTCTTGAAGTCCAGCCCGAGATAGGCCTGGACCATCTCCATGGCATTGACCTCGGTGGTTCCCGCCGAGGAATTGGCATGCTCGTTGTAGGCACGTGCATCCCACAATTCCCCGCCGACGCGGAACGGGCCGCCGTCGTACTCGACCTGGAGCGTGGTCTTGAGCGAGAACATCAGGTCGTCCTCGGCCTTGCCGGGGCGGAACTGGCCATCGATGCCCTCCACCCGCGCACGCACGCCGCCGGTGATGGTCAGACCCTCGGGCGCGCCGATCGCCTGCTCCAGCAGGCCCTCCCTGGCGTGGGCAACGCCGGCGGTGCCGCCAAGCAGGGCCACTGCACCGATCACGACGCCCACCCGGCCGGCCACGCGGCCGGAAACGCGGCCAGCAACGCCGACTGCCCGCCGGTTCGCACCATGGATGATCGCCGGGGTTGTCCCTTGGGCGATGGCCCGCATGGCCGTTTCCCTTTTCATGACTACGCAAATGCTCCCTAAGCGCCCTGCCTTCCGGTCACGCTGCCGAGGCGGACTTATCGGTAATCTAGGAGCGTTTCAGAAACATCCGCATGCCGGCCGAGAAATAATCGAAGCCTGCGGCCCAACCGCCACACATGATCGGCGGGGAAGCGCAAACATCGACTGCAAGCGCCGATCACGGCGAACCGCCGCAATTCCCCCGTTCCACAATACCCCCGTTCCACAATTCCCGCGCACCGCGATGCCTGCAGGAGGGCCCGCTGGCCGTCATGCCCAAGACACGCAAACCGGGAGGACATGCGCATGCACATCCTCCCGGCCATGGGGTAACTGCTATGGGGAGAGGCGCAGGGCGGCGCCGTCAGTGTGCGGAAAGCGCCTGACCGTATTCGGCCATCATCGCGAAACGCGGGTCGAGCCCGGCCAGTTCACACATCGTGCGCGCGGCGCGCTTGGCGATCTGGCGGGCACGTTCCCGCATGACGCCGGAATCGTCATCAAAAGGTTCGCCGGGGAGCAGTTCGAACAGGCGGTGCTCGACGACCTTGCGGTTGTGCTGCAGGCGCTCCTCGAGTTCGGCAAGGTCGGCAGGATCGATGGCCGAACTTTCCGCACGCCAGACCCGGCGGCGCTGGCGATCGTCGCCATCGACGCCTTCGTGGCCTTCCACTTCGGCACGGCGCCCCTTGCGCGAGCGGGCCTGGCGCCGCAGGCGCTCCATGCCGGTCTTGCGCAAGTGCTCGACGTACGTGTCGGCCAGCGAAACCATCGCCGCGCGGGCAAGATAGTCGGAGGCGGCGGCCTCGGTGCGATCCAGCGCTTCCTCGTCCTCGATCGAGGCGACGATCGAGATATCCTCGCCATCCTCGCCGCTGCCGATCGCGTCGAGCGAGACGGTCACCGCCTCGACCTTGCGGGCGGACGGGCGCTGGTCGGTCATCAGGCGAAAGCGCAAGCTCTGAAGTTCGCCGCGGATCTGCCAGTTAACAAATGTAGTGAACTGCGCCTTTTCGGAATCATAGGCCTGAATGGCACGATGAACCGCGATCGAGCATGCCTGTTCGGCATCGTCCCAGTGCGCCGCGAGGCCGTACTGGCGAATGAAATGACGGATACGCGGCGCGATCAGTCGGAGGATATGGGCAAATGCGCGGTCGACTTCGGCCCGTTGCCGGGCGGTCGATGCCTCCCCTTCCGGTGGGGAACTGGCTTTAACGCGCGCAACCGCGGATTCTAGAGCAATCGTGATCTTCGACATGTTGAGCCCCCAAGCACGGGACGGTGTGCACCCCTGCGGCTACCGTCCTTCAACCAGTCAGTCTGTGCTTGATGCCTTATCGCGTAAGCTATCCTATAACAAGCAGTCTTTTCTCCTATATTTCGAAGAAATTTCCAAACTGCTGGCAATGACGCGCAGATCACCGGACAAATTCGCCCGAAAGGGTTAATAAAGTCTTCAGGCGGCAAAATTTGCCGGTTTAATATTTCGTCCAACGAAATCTAACAGCCATGAACGATGAGCCGCGACAGCACTTCCCGCCTGCTCGATCCGCCGGCTGGCCTGCGCCTCGCCGATCTGCGCATCGAGCAACCGCCGCGCCCGCGCCGGATCGAGACTGCCGGTGAGAAACCGCACCGCATCGCCGCGGCCGAGATGGTGGCCGATATAGGCCGTGCGCGCGAGTTCCTCGACGCCGCTGCCGACCGTCACCCCGGCCTTGCGCAAGCCGTCGAGATTGGCGCGCGCGTAGTCCGCCGTGGTTTCGATCGCCGCCTGCGGATCGTAGCGCAGCGACAGCAGTTCGGCGCGGGCATCGCCGCGCACATGGCCACGCTCGTTGAGCCAGCCGTTGGCGCGCGCCGTGGCATTGAGCCAGGTGCCCGCGCGCTCGGCCTCACCTTCCCAGGTGCTCGACAGGAACTGCCCGAGCCCGGCGGCGCTGGAACGGGGGTTGCGCGAATAGGGTAGCCAGCGCCCGTCGCCGTCCTTGGCCGCCTCGGCATGGACGATCGTCGCCAAGGCGGCAGCCGGCAACCCGGTGCGGCTCGCGGCGGCGCCCAGCATCGGGGCATAGCGGGCATTGGGGCCATGACCCAGCGCGAGATCACCGCCCTGCCCGCCCCTGCCGGCATTGGCATCGGCATCGCCACCGCCATCCCTGGCGCCGCGTTCCCGCCTGCCACCACTGCCGTCGCCGACCGGCGCCTCGCCGCGCTGCATCGCCGCGACCATGGCGGGAAGCGCGGAGGACGGCGTCTTGCCGTCGCCTTCCAGCAACCCCAGCAGGGCTTCGAGGCTCATCGGCAGTCCGCGCTTTTCGGAAGGGCGGGAATTGTCTCCATCCGGCCCATCGCCGCCCAGCGCCGCGCGCCAGAGCCGGTCGGACATCTCGCTGCGGGCCTGCGCATAGATCAGCTTCGCCTTCTGCGCCGGGTCCAACCCGCGCATCTGCGTGCCGGCAGCGGCATGTCCGCCGCTGGCAGCAGGGACGGCGACAGGATCGCTCACGCCTCATCCCCGCGACGGGCGGCCCGGCGCGCCTTGAGGAAGGCGACGGCGGCAAGATCGTCGATCCCGGCCTGCTCGGCATTGGCCTGGACGCGCTCGGCTTCCTGGCGGAAGGCATCGGCGGCGCTTTCGATCGTGCGGAACGTGCCAAAGGCCTCCACCGCCTCGGCACGCAGGGCTTCCAGCTTGCGGCTGAGTTCCGCCTGCAAGCCGGTGAGTTGCCGCCGCTCGTCACGCTTGCGCGCGAAGTAGCCGTGCGAGGCGATGACGAGGCTTTCGGTCACATCCTTGCCGGCGAGGTCGGCCTCGCGGCGCATGGCATCGCGGGTATCGGCATGGGCCTGTTCGACGGCGGCAAGCACCCCCGCCTCGCGGCTGATGGCAACGCTCATCTCGTCGATCTCGCGGCGCTGCACGCGCAGCGCGGCATCATAGGGCGTCTTCATGGGGCCACCTCGGCGTCAGGCGTCAATTCGGGAAGGTCGAGGATCCCGGCCAGCGCCGCGAAGCTCTCGTCGGCATGGCCGCGCTCGTTCTTGCCCTGCTTGAGCAGTTCCTCGATGCGGGGCGACAATGCGACAGCGCGGTCCACCTGCTCGCTCGACCCGGCGCGATAGGCGCCGAGGCGGACCATTTCCTCCATGTCGGCATATGTCGAAAGCTCGCGCCGCGCGGCAAGCCGCAGGCGGTTCTCGTTCTCGCCAAGCGCATGCGGCAAAGTACGCGAGACCGACTTCAGCACATCGATCGCCGGGTAGCGGCCGCGCTCGGCGATCTTGCGGGTGATGACCACGTGACCATCGAGAATGCCGCGCACCGCGTCGGCCACCGGCTCGTTGTGATCGTCGCCGTCGACCAGCACCGTGAACAGCCCGGTGATCGTGCCCTGCCCCGGCAATCCCGGCCCGGCACGCTCCAGCAGGCGCGGCAGTTCGGCAAAGACGGTGGGGGTATAGCCCTTGGTCGCGGGCGGCTCGCCGCTGGCAAGGCCGATCTCGCGCTGCGCCATCGCGAAGCGGGTGACCGAGTCCATCAGGCACAGCACGTTGAGCCCCTGGTCACGGAAATGCTCGGCAACGCTGAGCGTGGTCCAGGCCGCCTGACGGCGCATCAGCGCCGGCTCGTCCGAGGTGGCAACGACCACGACGCTGCGCGCCAGCCCCTCGGCACCGAGGTCGTCCTGCACGAATTCCTGCACCTCGCGGCCGCGCTCGCCGATCAGGCCGATCACCGCGACATCGCAGTCCGTCCAGCGTGCCAGCATCGAGAGCAACACCGACTTGCCGACGCCCGACCCCGCGAACAGGCCCAGCCGCTGCCCCTTGCAGAGCGGCGCAAAGATATCGAGTGCGCGCACGCCGGTGGACACGCAGGTGCCCACCCGTGCCCGCGACGAGGCCGGCGGCGGCGAGGCCTTGATCTTGCGCAGCATCTCGCCCTGCGGCAGCGCGCCCTTGCCGTCGACCGGACGGCCAAGACCGTCGATCATGCGGCCGAGCCAGCCCTCCGAAGGACGCAGCGCGAACTGGCTGGCCGAAAGGTCGGCCCGCGCGCCCGAGGCGATGCCCTGGGGATCGCTGAAAGGCAGGCAATGGGCGATCCCGCGATCGAGCCCGGTCACTTCCGCCTCGACGGTGCCGTTTGGCGAGCGCAGGCTGACCCGCGAACCGATCTGCGCGGCTCCGGCCAGGCCCTCGACCTCGATCAACGCACCGCGCACCGCAACCACCCGCCCATGGCGCTGGTCCGGCGTCAGCAGGCGCAGGCCTGCGGCAGCGGCGGCAAGACTGGCCATCGGCGCGCTTCCGTCAGGCCGCGGTCTCGCCTTCGGAAGGCACGGAGCCTTCCGAAGGCGCGAACCGGGCAAGCGCATCGGCCTCGTAGGCGATCAGCCAGCGGCAATCCACCAGCGCGGCATAGAACTTGCCGGTGGCGACCTTCTGGGCGAAGCGGATGCAGACCGCCTTGGCCTCATGCGATTCCAGCGCGGCCATCAGCGTCTCCAGCCGCTCCAGCACCGACTGCTGGTGGCGCGCCAGTTCGGCCTCGTCGATATAGGCCATCATGCAGGCAAAATAGAGCGCGCGGGCGGGCGTCACCGCCTCCTCGGGCTTCATCACCTCGCGGCCGCGCAGGATCGTCGCGGTATTCTCGACGACGAGATCGGTCCGGCCCTGCGCACGCAGCACCGCGCCGTTGACGATCACCGGCTCGCCCTTCTTGAGCGAAATGCGAAGAGTCATGTGTGCAGCCCCTGAGACACGTTTCCAGATTTATAGGATGAGATGAGTCAGTGCGGTGACGATCCGACGGCTTTTTTCCTGCCGCTCCGAACAGTTGGTCGCAAATTTCATCCTACAATGGCTCTGGTCCGACAGCCGGCCCGCCAATTCCCGGCCCGGACGCACAGGAGAATGACATGAGCCTTTATTCCGCTCTTTACGCGGGCGTGTCAGGCCTCGGCGCTCAGGCGAGCGCGATGGCCACCGTCGCGGACAACATCACCAACGTCAACACCGTCGGCTACAAGGGCGTCTCGGCCCAGTTCCAGACCCTGGTCACCGACGGCAAGATCAAGAGCAGCTACTCGGCCGGCGGCGTCACCGCCTCGCCCAAGGCGCTGATCTCGAAGCAGGGCCTGCTCCAGGCCTCGAGCAGCCTGACCGACATCGGCATCGACGGGGCCGGCTTCTTTGTCGTGCGTTCGAGCTCGGACACCAGCGGTTCGATCGCCTATACCCGCGCCGGTTCGTTCACCACCGACAGCGACGGCTACCTCGTCAACACTGCCGGGTACTACCTGACCGGCTGGCCGCTCGATTCCGACGGCAACTATGTCAACAACGGCTCGATGACCTCGCTCGAGGCGATCAAGCCCAACGCGCTGACCGGCGCCGCAACCCCGACCACCTCGGTCTCGATGCGCGCCAACCTCGATTCCACCGCCACCGCCGTCACCGCCTATACGGCCGGCGACATGGCCTCGGGCACCGTCACCCCGCAGTTCACCCGCTCGGTCGAAGTCTACGACGCGCAAGGTAGCTCGCACACGGTGACCTTCAACTTCGTCAAGACCGCAACCAACGAGTGGGCCGCCGAAATCACCGCCGATCCGGCCGATGTCCTGCCGGCAGGCGGCACCGGCGTGCTGGCCAGCGGCACCATCGCCTTCAACGCCGACGGCAGCCTCGATCTTGCCGGCTCGTCCTCGGCGCTGTTTGCCGACCTCGGCGTCAGCTGGGCCAATGGCGCCGGCTCGACCCCGATCAGCCTCGCGCTCGGCAGCGACGACGGCCTTGACGGCCTGACCCAGTTCGCCAGCGATTCCGCCCTGCTCTCCTCGAGCGCCAACGGCGGCATGCTCGGCACCGTGGCCTCGGTCGAGATCTCGGAAAACGGCATCGTCAGCGCCGTGTTCGACGATGGCACCTCGCGCGCGATCTACCAGCTGCCGCTGGCGACGTTCGCCAATCCGGACGGCCTCACCCGCGTCAGCGGCAACGCCTATGTCGCCTCGCAAAGCTCGGGCAATGCCTCGATCAACGAGCCGGGTTCGCTCGGCGGCGGTTCGCTTTCGGCCGGCGTGCTCGAAGCCTCGAACGTCGATCTCGCCTCCGAGTTCTCGAACATGATCCTCTACCAGCGCGCCTACAGCGCCTCGTCGAAGATCATCACCACGGTCGACGACATGCTTCAGGAAGTCAGCAACCTGAAGCGGTAAGCCCTGCAGCGGCAAGGTTCGGGCCGGGAATGTCCATGCGGGCGTTCCCGGCCCACCTGCCCCGGCCGCAGCGGCCCATTTTCCCTCCCCACCACGAGACTTGCAGGAACCCGAAACGTGTCCCTCAGCCAGATCCTCAGTTCCGCCATGTCGGGCCTCTCGGCCTCGCAGGCGGGGATGCAAACGGTTTCCAACAACATCGCCAACGTCAACACCTCCGGCTACGCCCGGCAGAAGGTGTCGCTGGCGACCGCGGTATCGGGCGGACAGGTCAGCGGCGTGGTCGTCGGCGAACCTTCGCGCGTGGCCGACAAGTTCCTTGAAAACGCCGTCTACCAGCGCGCCGGCACCGCGGGACGCACCGATGCGGTCTCCAGCTATCTCGATCGCCTGCAGTCGATGCTGGGCGCCACCGATTCCACGTCGGGCCTCGCCGCGCGCCTCAACTCGATTTCCAGTACGGTATCGCAGATTTCCGGCCTCAACGGCTCGTCTTCGTCGATCGCGCTGTTCACCGGCAGCATCGACGACACGCTCGATACCCTGACCGGCCTGCAGAACGACGTTTCGAGCCTGCAATCCGATGTCGAAAGCGAAGTCGGCGACACGGTGAGCCGCGTCAACGTGCTGCTCCAGAAGATCAACGACCTCAACAGCGAGGTCTCGCGCCTCCAGGGCCTTGGCCAGAGCACCTCCGGCCCCGCCGACGAGCGCATGTCCGCGCTGCAGGAACTGAGCGGGCTGATGAGCGTGAACGTGCGCGAACAGAGCGATGGCCGCGTCTTTATCGACACCGCCTCGGGCCAGACCCTGCTCGACAAGCGCCTGCGCCAGCTCTCCTACAATTCCGGCGCCGCCGCATCGCAGGCGACCTATCCCGCGATCGACATCAAGTTCGCCTCCGACAACGGGGTGATGGGCGCCTCGACCGGCGAGAAGATCGATTCCACCTCGGTTGGCGGCAAGCTCGGCGGCCTCCTCGAAATGCGCGACAAGACGCTGCCGCAGTTCTCCGAACAGCTCGGCCAGCTCTTCACCGGCCTCGCGCAGACGCTGAACAAGGTCTCCAACGAGGGCACCACCCTGCCCCCGCCAAGCAGCCTGACCGGCGAGGCCAATGGCCTGAGCGGCAGCGACCGCCTCGGCTTCACCGGCAAGGCGACGTTTGCCGTGCTCGGCAGCGACGGCACCCTGGTCAACAAGGTGACGGTCGACTTCGACGCGCTCGGCACGGGCGCCACGGTGAGCGATGCGATCGCGGCGATCAATGCCGGGCTCTCGCCCGATGCCACCGCCAGCATCGATGCCAAGGGCGTCATGTCGATCACCGCTTCGTCGAGCTCCAACGGCATCGCCATCGCCCAGGATCCCGACAGCCCGAGCGACCGCGCGGGCGCCGGCTTCTCGCAGTTCTTCGGGCTCAACAACATCATCCGCTCGGACAGCAGCGCGCTGACGCCCTCCGGCTTCACGGCATCGGACCCGACCGGCTTTGCCTCCGGCGAGACCGCGCAGATGGTGCTGCGCGATCCCAGCGGCAAAGTGCTCGGCCAGTACACCTACAGCAGCACCGGCAGCGACAGCTGGGGCGACGTGATCACCAACCTCAACGCCAGCCCGCTCGCCGCCTACGGCAGCTTCGCGCTGGACGGCGATGGCCGCGTGGCATTTACGCCCAACGCCACCTCGGCGGGCTCGACGATCTCGATCCCCTCGGATTCGACCAACCGCAGCGGCACCGGCCTTTCGTTCTCCGCGCTCTCGGGCCTCACTGGCTCGGCCAGCGGCCTCAAGAACGCGGAAGTGACCTCGGCAATGCTGGCGGACACCTCCAAGGTGCCGCTTGCCCAGCTCCAGCTCGATGCCGCCATTGGCGACAAGGCGATCGGCGGCGCCGACTACCGCAACGCCACCGCCTTTGTCGACGCGCTGACCGCCACCACCGATTTCGGCAAGGACGGCGTCAAGACGGTCGGCAACTTTGCCAATGCCCTGCTTGGCGGCATCGGCTCGGCCGCTTCGCTGGCCTCCGGCGCCTCGCAGGACGCCGCCGCGCGCATGACCGACGCGGTGGACCGGCGCGACAGCTACGCCGGCGTCAACGTCGACGAGGAGCTCGCCCAGATGGTCGTGCTCCAGAACAGCTACAGTGCCGCCGCGCGGGTGATGACCACCGCCTCGGAAATGTACGACACCCTCATCGGCATGCTCGGATAAGGAACCCAGAAATGACCCGCGTAGCCACCATCCCGATGCAGACCACGCTGGCAAGCGCCCTGTCGCGCTCGCAGCAGAGTCTCGCCACCAGCCAGATGCAACTGGCGACCGGCAAGAAGGCCACCGACTATGCCGGCCTCGGCCTCGATGCCGTGCGGACGCTGTCCGCGCGCTCGATGCTGGAGCAGCAGAAGACCTACCAGACGGTGGCGAGCACCGTCTCGACCACCCTGTCGCTCTACGATGCCAATCTCAACCAGATGGATTCATCGCTCTCGGACTTGCGCACGCAGCTGATGAGCGCGCTGGGCACCGGCGATTCCCCGGGGCTCCAGTCGATCGTGGAAGGCGCCTTTTCGGACGTGCGCGCCTCGCTCAACGCGACATCGGCCGGGGTGCCGCTGTTTGCCGGCTCGCAGACCGCGGACGCGCCGTTCCTGCCTGAAACGCTCAGCGACACCGTCGGCCTCGACGCCGCCGATGCCTTTGCCAACGACGATGTCCACCAGAGCGCCCGCATCGGCGACGGCGTCGATGTCGAATACGGCATCACCGCCAGCGAGGTCGGCACCAACCTGATCCCGGCGTTCCGCACGCTCGCCGAAGCCGGCCCCTTCGGCGAGACGCTGACCGAAGACCAGAAGACCGCGATCCGCACCGCGCTGGACCAGCTCGACACCGGGCTTTCCGGGGTTCGCAATGTCAACGCCGCCAATGGCCGCCGCCAGAACCAGGTGGAATCGCTGACCAGCCGCGCCTCGGAGCGCGAGGACCTGCTCTCGGAAGTGATCGGCAACGTCGAAGATGCCGACCTTGGCCAGGTCGCCATCGACATCTCGCAGCGCCAGACGGTGCTGGAAGCCAGCTATTCGGTCTTTGCCCAGCTTTCGAGCATGTCGCTGGCCAATTACCTGCGCTGACGCAGAAAACCACTCCGCTGTGGCGCCTGGCCCCACAGGCGTCAAAGGAAAGGGGCAGAAGGTGAAAACCCTCTGCCCCTTTTTCGTGTTCGGCGCACGGCAAAGGCCCGCCCGAAGCGGGTCGGCCAGGCTCAGCCCGATCCGGGTTTTGCCCCTCTGGTCGGCACCGGCGCCACGTCGGGCGCACGCTCCAGCAGATCGGCGAGGTCGCCCGCCGGGCTGGCCGAGGGCAAGGCGGCCATCGCCCGGCCGAGTGCCGCGGGATCGGCCTGCATCGGGCTCGCCGTCAGCATCGCGAAGACCGGCGCGGTGGGCAGGCCGGCAAAGGCCGGGCCATAACGCCCATGGAGCGCGGCCAGCGCATCCTCACGGCCCAGCATGGCCAGCGAGATCGCATGGCGCAGCACCACCGCCTGCCCGATCGGATCGAGCGCGCGCGGCGCCGGCAGGCTGGCGGCGGTGGCATCGGCATAGCGCTGCCACTCCCGGTGCTTCCACAGGATCTCGCCCTGCAGCGCAGCGCTGCCCGGCACCGTCTCGAGCACCGCGAGCGCCTCCTCGGTGCGGCCGATCTGGCTGAGCGCGACCGCTTCGACACGGTTGCGCTGGGCAATCATCGCATCGGGCAGGCTCTCGTCCTCGGACTTGCGCAGGGTATCCAGCGCGCGGTCGGGGCGCCCGGCCAGGATGTAGAGGCTCGCCACCCGGGCCGAAAGCGGCCCGCGGGCAAGATCGCCGGCCCGCACGAAGAGCTGGTAGTCGAGCAGGTCCGCCGCCCGCTCGTAGAGCCCGGCGGACTGGAGCCGCTCGGCCAGCCGGCTGGCGAGCAGGTCGCCTTCCGCGCCGCCCGGCGCAATGTCGCGGTAGTCCCAGTAGAGCCCGGCAGCCTTGTCCAGCGGCAGCTTGCGCGCGGGATCGAGCGCCTGGGTCAGCTTGTCGCGCAGGATCGGCAGGATCGCCGCGTCCGCGCCGGAGAGGCCGAAGTGGCGCATCAGCGTGGCGCCATTGTCGAGCGCGCCGGCGATGTCGCCGCGCGCATCGCGCAGGCGGAAACCGAGCCGCAGCGCGCGCTGCTCGATCACGTCGCCGCGCCAGGAATAGCGGATTGCATCGAGCTTGCGCAGCGCCTCGTCGAAACCGATGGTATGCGCCGCGACCCGCGCCTCGATCTCGGAAAGCTGGGCATCGGTGCGCTGCGCGATCGTGCCCGAACGCTCGACCCGGGCAAAACGCAGCCGCGCCTCGTCGCCGTGCCCCTGCAGAAGTTCGGCGCGGCCACGCAGCAGATTGGCGGCGGGATCGCCATCGGGGAGCGGATGGAGCCATTCGACCGCCTTGGCCGGTTGTCCGCCCTCGACGGCAGCCTGCGCGGCGGCGAGCACGAAGGCCTTGGGCCGCGCCACGCGCAGCGCCGGGCGCGCGCAATCGACCTGTTCAAGCGCCTGTTCGGCCAGATGCCCCTGCGAGAGGGCACGAAGGCGCCAGGCACAGGCCTCGGGACTGGCGGAGAGCCCGCTGCTGGCGAGCGCCGCGACCGCCTCGTCATAACGGCCCAGCAGCGTCAGCGCCGCCCCGCGCGCCAGGCGGTAACTGTCGACCATGGCCAGATCCGGATCGTCCTGCACCATGACCTCGAGCACGCCGAAGGCTTCGCCCCCACGCTCGCTGCCGACCAGACTGCGGGCATAGTCCCAGCGCGCCTGCTGCAGCGCCGACTGCGGCACCCGCGCGATCCGCGCCCAGGCATCGTGCTGCGACAGCGCCCCCCAGGCGGCCGGACCCTCGATCATCGGCTGCTGGGCAAGATCCGCCGCGAACCCGGGAAGGCGCGGTCCAGCCGGCAGCACCGGCTGCGGGGAAAGCGCCGCCACCTTTGTGCCATTGGCGCCGGTGCTGAGCCCGGCAACGGGCCCCGCCGCAGAGGCGGTAATCGGCCCCGCCGCCGGGGCGGCAATCGGTGCCGCACCGGGAAACAGGGCCACGCTGGCGGACAGAAGCGCCAAGCGGCGCATCACGGGCCGGCGCATGACGAAACGGGTTGGCGAAGAACTCATCACAGGCCTATTATAGGCCGGTTTTCAGAGCAGTCCGGGGAACAGTACCGAAATGGTCACGAACAGCCCGCCAATTGCACTGCCGATCACGAAAAGCAGGATCGCTCCGGCCATCCATAACAGGCTGCCGTTGGCATTGCCCTTCTGTCCTTGCAGGACATCGCCGCTGCCCAGCGGCAGGGCCAGCCCTGCGTCCTTGCCCCCAGCCGCACCGCCCCCCGCAGCGCCCTGAACCGCATTCGTTTCGGCATTCGGCAGGTCGCCGCGTCGACGTGCCGGATTCCATTCCGGCGTTCCCGACGAGAGGACGCGGACTTTGGCCGGGCCTGAATTGTTGCTCACTGAATTTGCCCCCTGCGACTTGATCCTATGATAACAACTTCATCCTATTATAGAAGAGCGGTAAGCCATGCGGATTTCACAATTTTTCCGCCGCCGCCCAGTGCAACCGGAGTTCCGCATGTCCCGTTCCGCCCTTCACGCCACCGCAGCCCTGGTGGCCGCCCCCGTGGCCACTTGCGCGACGGTTGCCGGCGTGGCGCCCGAAGCGGCCCTGGCCGCACCGGCCGTTCCGGCCAATGCGCCCCCCACGTTCGATCCGGCGACGCTGGTCAAGCTCGACCAGATCGACGTGCCGATCGTCGACGCCGGAAGGCTCGGCGGCGTGCTCCACCTCACCCTCGTCGTCGAGACCCGCTCGCCCGACACCGCCAGCGCGCTGGCCAAGCGCATGCCGGAGCTGCGCGCTGCCTCGCTCGCGGCGGCGATCGAGTTCGCACGCCTGCGCGCCTCGCCTTTCGCCGCGGTCGATGTCGAGCGGCTCCAGCACACCCTGACCCCCGCGCTGCGGCGCGTCGATCCAGGCATTGCCCGCGTCCTCATCGTTCGGGCCAGCGCCCTGCGCAGCTGACGCGCCGCAGATCCGCACGCCTCGGTTCACATCTGAAATTTCACGACCCGTCGGAAGGCGATTCCCTTCCGCTCGGTGCGAGCCACTAGGCCCCGCGCCCTTGCGATGAAAGAGAAACCCCGCGCGTGGCGGTGCGGTTCGTCGCATTTTCACCGGTCGGACAAAAATGGGCCTGCTTCCCCAGGGAAGCAGGCCCATTTTTCTTCGGTCCGCTTTCGCAGGACCTGCGGCCAATCAACGTGCGCTTGGGGGCGTGCGGCCTGGCGCTGCCGATGCCTGCCTTGGCGCCGGCGGCGTGCCGCGCTGGCGAATGACCTTGCGCCCCGCCAGCGCCATCGACAGTTCCACCGCCGAACCCGGCGACATGAACGACATGATCTGCGCCGTGACGGAATCGCGCATGCGCCGCGCGACTTGCGTCTGCACTTCGAGATCGAGCTTCTCGAAGATCGGCGCCGCACGCTGCGGCTTCATCCGCTGGTAGATCTGCGCCAGCGTATCGTAAGGCACCTCGGGCTGATCCTGACCGGGCTGACCGGGACGCCCCGGCGCGGCAGCCGCAGCCGCCTGCGCCTGCTGCTGGCCCTGCAATTGCCCGGCCAGCCGGGTTTCCCCGGCCCTCACGGCCTGCTCGCGCATTTCCAGCTTGCGCCGCTCCGCCGCCGCATCGCGGTCGCGCTTGCCCAGCGAATCCTGGAGCGACGCGCCGAGCCGCCCCGACGAGACCTCGCCCGCTACCTCGTTGGGCCCCGGCGCTGCCACCGCCATGACATTGGCGATCACCGCGGCCCCGGCCACGCCGATCATCAGCCGCGAGGGCTGGGCCATGGCGCGCAGCGCGTTGATCAGCCTGCCCCCGCCGGTGATCCGGGCGGGCAGGTTGGCGGTCGCACCGGTCATGCCGCGGCGCGCTTGCGATTGGCGCGGGCAGCCGGGTGCATGACGATCTCGGCCGAGAGTTCCTTGGCCTCGGCCACGGCCGCAGCGATGGCGGCCTCGACGCCGTCGTCCATCGTCGCAGCGACGACCTTGGGCGCGGCGACCTTAGGCTTTGCGGTGCGCGTGGCGGCCTTGCGCACGGGCTTGCGGCGCGTGGTGGTGCGCTTGGCGGCGACCTTTTCCTCGCCGGCTGCGTCGTCGGCCGTATCGGCCTTGGCAGCGGGTTTGCGCGCGGGCTTCCTGGTGGCCGCCGAAAGCTCGGTGGCGGCCACGATGCGGTCGGCGACGGCATTGCCGATGCCCACCATGTCGGCGAGCTCATCGCGCATCGCTTCGGCATCGGCGATCGTCCGAGCCTGGGCGACGCCGTCGGTGGCGAGCACCCGCTTGAGTTCGCCGAGCACCGCGCGGGCCTGCGCGGTGGCGCGCTCGAGGCTGGCGACGCCCTCGGTCAGCGGCGCGTTGCGAAACGCCTTCATGCGGCGGTCGATACGCCAGCCCTGCACCATCACGGCGGTGCAGATGGGAACCAGCGTGAAATTGATCATGGTCGCGGTGTTCACTTCGGATACCCCCTTGAGATGTCATTCGCCATGCGCACGGCGATGTTTCTGGAACGCTGCCCGATATGCGCGATCCCCAGCGGGACGCCGCCGCACTGGACCTGGAGCGCATCGTTCGGGCTCTGACTGAAAGCGATCGTCTGACCGACCTTGAGATTCATGACCTCGCGCAGCGCCATCTGCTTCTCGCCAAGGACGACATCGACGGTGACCTTGGTCTGCGACAGTTCGCTGGCCATGTGCGCCGCCCACATGCGGTCGCGGCCGAGCTTTTCACCCATGAAGCGCTGGAGCAGCTTGTTGCGCACCGGCTCGATCGTCGCATAGGGCAGCAGCACGCTGAACTTGCCGCCGCGCCCTTCCATGTCGACCCGGAAGGTGGCGACCGCGGCAATGTTGCTGGGTCCGGCAATGGCGGCGAAGCGCGGGCTCGATTCCATGCGTTCGACCTGCATCGTCACCGGCTCGATCGCCTCGAACGACTGCGAGAGGTCGTCGAGCGCCAGCTGGACCATGCGCGAGACCAGCACCGTCTCGATGGTGGTGAAGGCCCGGCCCTCGACCCGCATCGGCTTGCTGCCCTTGCGTCCGCCCAGCAGGGCATCGACGACCGCATAGATCAGGCTCGATTCCACGGTGACGACACCGTAGTTTTCCCATTCGGTCACCTGGAACACGCCAAACATCGCCGGCAATGCCACGCGGTTCATGAACTCGCCGAAGCGGGTCGAGGTGATCTCCTCAAGGCTGACGTCGATGGCATCAGACGTGAGGTTGCGCATGCTGGTGGCAAACGTGCGCACCATGCGTTCGCAGACCACTTCCAGCATCGGCAGCCGCTCATGGCTGATGACATTGGATTCGATGACCGCCTTGAGACCGCTCTTGGTCTGCGCGGGGACATCGCCGTCGAAGCCGAACAGCGCGTCGATGCCCGCCTGGTCGAAGGTATCGCCGACCAGATCGTCCATCTTGGGCGGATCGGGCAGCAGGAAGTCGTCGAAATCGTCGGTCATTGCTGGATCAGGTCCTGAATGAGCACGTCGCTGACCATGCCGGGGCCGAGCGCCTGGGTAGCCCGGCGCATCATCTCTTCCTTGATCCGGAACACCGCCGCCGATCCATCGAGGTCGTCGGGACGCAGTTCGCGCAGGAACGGCTGCAGCGCGTCTAGCACGACCGGCAGCTTCTCCTTGATCTTGTCCGCCTTGGAATCGTCGGCCGCGACGATAATGAAGCGCAGCTTGAGGAACCGCGCCGAGGCATCGCTGCCGCGCAGGTTCACCACCATCGGCGGCACTTCCACATAGGAAGACTTTCCGGCCTTGGCCGATTCCGACCCGCCCTCCTCGTCCGGCGCGCCGCTTTCGCTGTCGCTGCCGCTACCGGCGAACTGGGTATAGCCGTAATAGCCTGCGCCGCCGCCGATCAAGAGCACCGCCACCGCGACGCCGATCACGATCAGCCGCTTGCGCGACGGCTTGGTTTCGTCCGCATCGACGGGTGCGACGTCGATGATCTCTTCGCTGGACACTGTGGACCCCCTTGGCTGCCGCGCCTGCGGCGGAAAAATCGAAAACTTCCGATCCGACCGCAATCGCGTTTTCGCCTCTATTATAGGAGGACCAAGCGGCAAATTCTGCCGAGTGCCGAAAACTGCCAACTTTTTCTCAAGGTGCTGGAAATGGACGTTTCCTCCTTCGTTCTGCTGAGCCACGAACAGGCGCTGAGGCGCCAGCTCGACATCGTCGCCAACAATATGGCGAACTCCAGCACGGTCGGTTTCAAGCGCGAACAGGCGCTGTTCCACGAATATGTCGAGACCGCGCAGGAAGCCCCGGTCGAGGATGCCCGCAAGACCTCGTTCGTGCTCGACTTCGGCACCGTGCACGACACCGCGCAGGGCTCGTTCCAGGCGACCGGCAACCCGCTCGACGTGATGATCGACGGCGCCGGCTACCTCAATGTCGAGAACCCGGACGGCGGCGTCGCCTATACGCGCGCGGGCTATATCAAGGTCAGCGAGAACGGCGAACTGGTCACGTCCGGCGGCCAGCGCCTGCTGGACGAGAACGGCCGTCCGATCGCCATCCCCGCCGACCAGCTGAGCCGCATCACCATTGCCGAGGATGGCACGGTAATGGCAGGCGATGCCCCGGTGGGGCGCCTCGCGGTCACCGATTTCGGCAACGAGAGCCTCGTCGATCCGCGCGGCGACGGCCTGCTTACCGGCACCGGCGGCCAGTTCCTGACCGCGGCGCGCACCAGGCTCAAGACCGGGGGCGTCGAAGCCTCCAACGTCGAGCCGATCGTCGAGACCACCCACATGGTCGAGATCCTGCGCTCCTACCAGACCAGCCAGCGCCTTTCGGCCGATCTCGCCGACATGCGCAAGAATGCCATCGGCCGCCTCAGCAGGGTCGGCTGACCCCGATCACCGTTTCGCGCCCGCCCATCCCCATTACCACGAAGGAGCCATCATGCGTTCGCTCTCCATCGCATCCACCGGCATGCTTGCACAGCAGACCAACGTCGACGTCATCTCGAACAACATCGCCAACATGAACACCACCGCGTTCAAGCGCCAGCGCGCGGAATTCCAGGACCTGCTCTACCAGCAGGTCGCCCGTCCCGGCGCCAACACCAGCGACAGCGGCACTAAGGTTCCCACCGGCATCCAGCTCGGCGCGGGCGTGAAGACCGGCGGCATCTACCGCATCACCGAACAGGGCGCGCTGACCAACACCGGCAACACCTACGACCTTGCCATCGACGGCCAGGGCTATTTCCAGGTGCAGCTGCCCTCGGGCGACCTTGCCTATACCCGCGCCGGTTCGTTCCAGCTCTCCGACCAGGGTGAACTCGTCACCACCGACGGCTACCTCGTGCAGCCGAACATCACCATCCCGCAGGGCGCCACCAGCGTCACCGTGTCGAAGACCGGCGAAGTGCAGGTCAAGATCGACGGCCAGACCGACCTTCAGACCGTCGGGCAGCTCGAACTGGCGACTTTCGTCAACGAAGCCGGTCTCGAAGCGGTCGGCTCGAACCTCTATCTGGAGACCAGCGCCTCGGGCCAGCCGACCGTCTCGACCCCGACCGAGCCCGGCTTCGGTTCGCTGAGCCAGGGTTTCGTCGAAGCCTCGAACGTCAACCCGGTCTCGGAAATCACCTCACTGATCACCGCGCAGCGCGCCTACGAGATGAACAGCCGCGTGCTCAAGACCGCCGACGAAATGCTCCAGACCTCGACGCAGGCGGGCTGAGGTCATGTTCGCCGCACTCGTGCTTGCTCTTGCGGCAGCGGCTCCCGCCGCTGCCCCGGACACGGTCGTCACTGCCGTGCTCGACCGCACGGTCGAGCGCGGCGAACGCCTTTCGGCCAGCGACTTCTCCAAGGCCGCGCTGCCCGCCGTCACCGCGCGCGGCACGCTCACCCCGGCCCAAGCCGCCGGGCAGGAGGCCAGCCGCCGCCTGAGTGCCGGTGCCCCGGTGCGCGCCGCCGACGTCGTGCCGCCGCGCCTCGTCCGGCGCGGCGAGGCAGTGACGATCTCGGTCGCCTCGGGCACCATGCGCATCACTTCGGCCGGACGCGCACTCAGCGACGCCGCCAAGGGCGAGCCGGTGCGGGTGCTCAATCTGGCCACCAGCCGCACGCTCGACGCCGTCGCCGAAGCGCCGGGCCAGGTCAGCATTCCCGTCCAGTAAGCCGCGAACAAGGATTTCCCGATCATGAAAGCGACCCGTGCCGGTCTCATCCCGCTGTTGATGGCTGCCACTCTGCTGTCCGGCTGCGGTGCCGTCGGCCGCCTCAAGAACGTCGGCAAGGCCCCGAAGCTGGACCAGGCGGAAACCCCGGTCGCGCCCCGCGTGGAGCCCTCGATCGGCAACCAGGGCATGGCCGCGCGGGGCGCGGTGGATGATCCCAAGCCGGAAGACGGCGCCCGCGGCGCCTCGCTGTTCCGCACCGGCGCCGGCGCCTTCTTCCACGACCAGCGCGCCTCCCGCGTGGGCGACATCGTCACCATCCGCATCAACATCGCCGACAATGCGACGGTCGCCAATACCACCACGCGCACCCGCAACGGCAGCGAAAGCGCCGGCGTGGCCGCACTGCTCGGCCTTGAAAAGCACATCGGCAAGCTGACCGGCTCCGACCCGTCCTCGCTGGCCGACACCAGTTCCTCGTCGAGCGCGGTGGGCGTGGGCAACACCGCCCGCAGCGAACAGATCAACATGACGATGGCCGCCTCGGTGATCGGCGTGCTGCCCAATGGCAACCTGCAGATCCGGGGCCGCCAGGAGGTGCGGGTGAACTACGAGTTGCGCGAACTGATCGTCACCGGCGTGATCCGCCCCGAGGACATCGCCCGCGACAATTCGATCCGCCATTCCCAGATCGCCGATGCCCGCATCAGCTATGGTGGCCGCGGCCAGCTCACCGACGCGCAGCAGGCCCGCTGGGGCCAGCAGATCTACGACGCGCTGTTCCCGTTCTGATAGAGCACGCCGTCTTCCCGGCCTGAGCGGCGCAGATGCCTGATCGCGCCGCTCAGACCGAAAGTTCGCGCCATTCGCCCTGGGCAATGCCCTCGAGCGACCAGCCGCCGATCGCCCAGCGCACCAGCCGCAAGGTCGGATGCCCCACCGCCGCGGTCATGCGGCGGACCTGCCGGTTGCGGCCTTCGCGGATGGTCAGTTCGATCCAGCAATCCGGCACCGTCTTGCGGAAACGCACCGGCGGATTACGCGGCCAGAGTTCAGGCGGGTCGATCCGCCTTGCTTCGGCCGGACGCGTCGGCCCGTCGTTCAGCGTCACGCCCTTGCGCAAGGCGGCCAGAGCCGCCTCGTCGGGTTCGCCCTCGACTTGCACCAGATAGGTCTTCGCCGTCTTGAAGCGCGGGTCGGCGATGCGCGCCTGCAGGCGGCCATCGTCGGTCAGCAGCATCAGCCCCTCGCTGTCGCGGTCGAGCCGACCGGCGGGGTAGACGCCGGGCACCTTGATAAAGTCCGAAAGCGTCGCGCGCGGGCTGGGCGAGCGCGCGTCGGTGAACTGCGGCAGGACGTCGAAGGGCTTGTTGAAGAGGATAAGGCGCGCCATGCCCTTCTCCCTAGCAGCGCGCCTCCCCCGATCAAGCGTGGCCGTTTTCCGCCGCCTGCCCCCGCGTCTTCCACAAGGACCAGCCGACCCCGCCGCCAATCAGGCCCAGGGTCACGCCAAGGCTGAGCAAGGGCGGGAACTTCGCGCCGTCCAGCAGCAGCTCGGCGACCAGGATCTTGCCGCCGATGAACACCAGCACCATGGCCAGCGCGTACTTCAGGTAATGGAAGCGATGCACCATCGCTGCCAGCGCGAAGTAGAGCGCGCGCAGGCCCAGGATTGCCATGATGTTCGAGGTGTAGACGATGAAGGTGTCGGTGGTGATCGAGAAGATCGCCGGCACCGAGTCCACCGCGAACACAAGGTCGGCCAGATTGATCACCACCAGCGCCAGGAACAGCGGCGTCGCGGCCCATACCAGACGGCCAGCCCCGTCCGCCTCCCGGACGAAGAAGTGGTGGCCGTGGTGCTGCTTGGTCACGCGCATGTGGCGCGAGATCCAGCGGACCACCGGATTGTGCGCGACATCGGGTTCATGATCGCCGGTGAACAGCATCTTCACGCCGGTGAAGACGAGGAACGCGGCAAAGATGTACATCACCCAGTGCGCCTGCGAGACCAGCGCCACGCCGCCCGCGATCATCAACCCGCGCAGCACGATCACCGCGATGATGCCCCAGAGCAGCGCGCGGTACTGGTACCTGGGCGCAATCGCGAAGAACCCGAAGATCATCGAGATCACAAAGACGTTGTCGATCGACAGCGCCTTTTCAAGGAAATAGCCAGTATACCAGGCAATGCCGTCGGCCGATCCCTTGCTCCACCAGACCCAGCCGCCGAACAGCACGGCGATGGCGATGTAGAAGACCGACAGCTTCAGCGATTCGGCAATGCCCATCTCCCGGTCGTCCTTGTGCAGGAAGCCGAGGTCGAAGGCGGTGAGTACTAGCACAAGGCCGACGAAAGCCAGCCAGAACCAGGCCGGGGTGCCCAGCCAGTCAGCAAAGAGAAATTCCACGGGTCATGTCCTGCGGGAGGAAGGAAGCGCCGGCGCGTACATGGGGGGCAGCGCGCCGGCGCGAGGGTAACAGGCTTACACTACGGCCGTCGGGGGGACGAACAGCCGGGCCAGCCTGGCCCTTATTCTCAATTTCCTTCGCTCCAGCTCCGCGATCTTGAGCAGATTGCGGCGCGTCGAGCCCTGCGCACGGCGCAACTGGGCGTCGAGCATCTGGAAGCGCTCGAGCAGGCGGAACATACGGTCGGTCATAACAGCATCCCTATCGAACAGAGGTTGGTTCGATCGGACGATCCCGACGGCACATTTGGATTGCCGAGCTTGCGGAGCCTTGGAAGGGGCACTCGGAAACCTGCACCGGGGATCAACCCGATGCGGTCCGACATCACGCCGCGCCTGCTATGAGGCGCCGCGCCAGAGGGGCCCGGCCCGCATGGGTCCAATATGAGCGAATCGATCCGATTTCAACCCCGGATGCGGATTCATTTGACGCCAGGCGCCATTTCGATATTAAAGTGATATCAGATTTAATGGAGGTCGCCGCCGATGACCGAGTCGCATCTTCCCATCAACTCCAGCCGCGAACGCGCCGCCTCGAGCATGAGCGGATACCTCATGCTGCTGGTTTTCCTCGGCGTTCTGGCTGCCATCGTCTTCGGCGTGGTCACGCTGGCAAGCGGTGATCCTGCACCTGCAACGATACTGGCCTTCCTCGCCTTCATCGTTCCCGCCGTAGTCTGCCAGATCCTGATCGCCTCGGGCTTCTACATGATCCAGCCCAATCAGGCGGTGGCGGTGACGCTGTTCGGCTCCTATCGCGGCACCGACCGCGAGGCGGGGCTGCGCTGGACCTGGCCATGGATGGCCAAGCGCAAGATCTCGGTACGCGCCAACAATGTCGTCTCGGAAAAGCTCAAGGTGAACGACCTGCGCGGCAATCCGATCGAGATCGCCACCAACGTCGTGTGGCGCGTGGCCGACACTGCGCAGGCGCTCTACGACGTGGACGACTACAAGGCCTTCGTCGAAGTGCAGATCGAGGCCGCGGTGCGCTCGATCGGCTCGCGCTATCCTTATGACGATGTCGAGCATGCCGAGATCACCCTGCGCGGCAGCCACGAGGAAGTGAACGGCGAACTGCGCGCCGAACTGATCGAGCGGCTGCGCGTGGCGGGCATCACTGTGGACGAATGCGGTCTCACCCACCTGGCCTATGCACCCGAGATCGCCGGGGCCATGCTGCGGCGCCAGCAGGCCGAAGCGGTGATCGGTGCGCGGCGCAAGCTGGTGGAAGGCGCGGTCTCGATGGTCGAGATGGCGCTGACGCAGCTTTCCGAAAAGAACGTGGTGGAACTGGACGACGAACGCCGTGCGGCGATGGTCTCCAACCTCATGGTCGTGCTGTGCGGCGAGCGGGACACCCAGCCCGTTGTGAACGCCGGCACGCTCTACCCGTAACGCAGCCGGGAAACGAAGCGGTGTCCAGGTACCATGGCTAGCCCCGGCAAGAAGGCCTTTCCGCTGCGGATCGATCCGGCGCTCTACGCCGCGCTCGAACGCTGCGCGGCGGCCGACTTGCGCTCTGTGAATGCCGAGGTCGAAGTCCTGCTGCGCGAGGCCCTGGCCCGGCGCGGCGTGAGAGTGGCGGCGAGCGAACCGGTGAAACGCGGCCGCCCGCCCAGACAGGAGGATGAAGCATGATGCACAAGTCTACCGAAGATGGGGCATGGTTCGCGCCCAAGCGTTACGGCTACGGATCCGGCCTTCCCATCGCCTGGCAGGGCTGGCTGGTGATCGCGGCTTATGTGGCGACGCTCGCCGGGATCGGCCTGCTGAACCAGATGGGCACGGGCGGAAGCCGGACCGCCGCTTTCGTGCTGTTCCTGCTGGCGACGGGCCTGTTCCTCGTCATCACCGCGCGCCGCACCCGGGGCGGGTGGAAGTGGCGTTCGGGCAAGGAGGACTGAACCGATGCGGACCCTCGCAGCCCTGCTCGCCGCTACCGCCCTGATGGGCGCATCGCCGCCGCCTGCGGAAACCTTCGTGGAGGCTGCCGGACCCAATGGTCCGCTCAAGGGCACCATGCTCGCGCCGCCGGGTGCCGTAGCGCCGGTGGTGCTGATGATCCCCGGCTCCGGCCCGACCGACCGCGACGGCAACAACCCGCTCGGCGTCAAGGCCGCCTCGCTGCGCCTGATCGCCGAAGGACTGGCCGCGCAGGGCATCGCCAGCGTGCGCGTCGACAAGCGCGGCCTTTTCGCCAGTGCCGCCGCCGTGCCCGATGCCAATGCCGTGACGATGGACGACTATGCCACCGACGTCCATGCCTGGGTCTCCAGCATCCGCGCCCGCACCGGCGCGCAATGCGTGTGGCTGCTGGGGCATAGCGAGGGCGGGCTGGTCGCGCTTGCAGCTTCGCGCGCGCCTGAGGGCATCTGCGGCCTCATTCTCGTCTCGGCGCCGGGGCGCCCGCTGGGCACGGTGCTGCGCGAACAACTGCATGCAAACCCCGCGAACGCGCCGCTGCTCGATCAGGCGGATCACGCGATCACCGAACTGGAAGCCGGGCGCCGCATCGATGCATCCACGCTCCATCCCGCCCTTGCCCCGCTGTTCCGGGCGAATGTGCAAGGCTTCCTGATCAGCGCCATGGCGCTCGATCCGGCCAAGCTGGTCGCCGCCTATCGCGGCCCGGTGCAGATCCTTCAGGGCGAGCGCGACATTCAGGTGAGCCCGCAAGACGCCGCCCTGCTGGCCCAGGCCCAGCCCAAGGCGGAGCTGCGCCTGCTGCCCGATACCAACCATGTGCTGAAAGTCGTGACCACGGACGATCGGGCCGCGAACCTCGCGACGTATGCCGACCCCGGCCTGCCGCTGGCACCGCAGATCGTGCCCGACATCGCCGCGTTTGTCCGGGCCCGACGCTAGAGCGTTTTCTAATCAGGTGAAATCACCTGATGACTCGGAAAACGCGTAAAACCAAAATCGTAGAGCAGTTGATCCGATGCAATCGGATCGGAAAACGCTCTAGGCCCTGCGTTCAGCCAGCTTTGCCTCGATCGCCCGCCACAGCATGGCGAAGGCTTTCGCGGCCGGGCTGGCCGGGGCGATCTCGCCGACCGGCTGGTGCCGCACCGCGCATTGTTCGACGACACTGGCATAAGGCACCGCCGGCCAGTCCGGCTGCGCCTCGCGGACCTGACGGTGCAGCGTGCGCCGCATGTCGAGCATCGAGAGCACCGGCAGGATCGGCGGATGGCGCTTGGTGGTATCGGCGATCTCGCGCACCACGAGGTCGAGCGCACGGGCCGACAGCGGCGAAGGCGGCAGCGGCACGATCACCAGATCGGCCGCACGCGCGACTTGCGCGGAAAGCTCGTTCAGCACCGGCGGGCAATCGAGCACGATGCGCGGATAATCCGCCGACAGTTCCTCGGCCAGCTTGGCGAGACGCCTGCGCTTGCCGATGCGCATCAACTGGGCATCGAGCGCACGGATGCTCTCGTCCGCAGGCAGCACATCGACCAGCGGATTGCCGGTGGGCTGGATCAGCTTGGTGGCCGGGCGATCCTTGGTGAAGACTTCCTCGGCAAGCCGGGTGCCGCGCGGCTCCAGCCCATAGAGGAAACCCGATCCCCCCGCCGCATCGAGATCCCAGAGCAGCGTGCGCTGCCCGAGCTGCGCGGAGCACCAGGCAAGGTTGGCGGCAAAGGTCGTCTTACCGACCCCGCCCTTGACGCTGTAGATGGCGATGGTGGCACTGCGCGGCGCTGCTGCGGCCTGATCGCCGCCCGCCTTGCCTGCCCCGGCCTTCACAGCGGAAGCCTCTTCCCCAGACGCGACAACGGGCCGTACCCTTTTCAGGGCCGACCCGCCGCTCCCGGCTATGCGGGGCAATTTGTACTTTCCTGCAACCACCTGCCGATGGTTGCCCGCGATGCCCCGATAGTCAAGCCGTGAGGCTCAACAAGGCATCGCGAGGGAAAGATCAACCGTCGTAATCGCCACCGATCGAGGTGTTGCGCGTCGGCGCCGAAGCAGTGATGCGCAGGGCCTCGGCCGACTGGCTGAGCGAACCGATTTCGTCCATCTCGTCGTCGTCGTCCGGAAGAACGCGCTGCATCGAGGTGACGAGCGATTCCTTGAGTTCGTTCGGCTTGATGTTCTGCTCGGCGATTTCGCGCAGGGCAACGACCGGATTCTTGTCGCGGTCACGCTCGAGCGTGAGTTCGGCACCGCCCGAAATCTCGCGCGCACGCTGCGCGGCAAGCAGGACGAGATCGAACCGGTTGGGGATCTTGTCGACGCAGTCTTCGACAGTAACGCGCGCCATGGGCACTCCGTGAATAAATTCGCTGGATCGGTAAACCCTGCCCACTAGGGGCTACCCTGCGCAGAGTCAAGAAAACTGCACATCGCCGCCCGGCTTCCCATGCTCGTGCGCGAGAGGCCGGGCGATGACTTCAAGCCGCGATCATGGCTTGCGCTGGGCGCCGGTGGCTTCGCGGACGGCATGGAACTCGCTGTCCTGCGACCAGTTCGGCCAGACATGGCTGCCTGCCAGGCGCACGCCGGTATTGTACAGCAGCGTCAGGTCGCTGACCCAACCGCTGGTATCCCAGTTCGGATCATATTCGTCGGCGGGCTGATGGTACTTGTCGCGGGTATAGGCATCGGACAGTTCCTTGCCGCGGGCCTCGCCGCCCTCGGCCAGTTCGCGCCCGGGGCTGAACGAGATCGCCGGAACCCCGCGCTTGGCCATCGAGAAGTGGTCCGAACGGTAGAAGCTGCCCGCCTCGGGGCGTGCATCGGGGGTGTAGTGGCGGCCCAGCTTCTGGCCCTCCTCGGTCAGCATGGTCAGCAGGTCGAGCTTGGCCGCGCCGGAGATGCTGAAGTTGGTGGTCTTCGAGATCGAGAGCGGACCGTCCATGTTGATGACGCCGGCCGTAGTCGCCAGCGGGCGCAGCGGATTGTCGGCATAGTATTCGGAGCCGAGCAGGCCCTTCTCTTCCGCCGTTACCGCCAGGAACAGCACCGAACGCTCGGGCTTGGGCCCCTTGGCGAAAGCACGCGCCAGTTCGAGCAGCGCCGCGGTGCCCGACGCATTGTCGCGCGCCCCGTTGTAGATGCGGTCGCCCCTTGCGTCCGGCAGACCGATACCGAGGTGATCCCAGTGCGCCGAATAGATCACCGTCTCATCGGGGTACTTCGAACCGGGCAGGATACCCGCGACGTTGTGCGAGGTGATGACCTGCGACTTCACCGCATAGTCGGCGCTCATCGTCGCCTTGAGCGGGATGGGCTGGAAATCCTTCTTGCGCGCGGCAGCCTTGGCCGCCTCAAAATCGATACCCGAGGCCTTGAGCAGCTGCGCGGCGAGGTCCTTCTGGATCCAGCCTTCCATCTGCGTATGGGCCGACTTGGGATCGGCGCGGACGATGTCGAACATCGTGTTGGTGTTGGAGTTCTTGACCGTGGCCCAGCCATAGGACGCCGGCTCACTCTCATGGACGACCAGCACGCCGGCCGCGCCCTGGCGCGCGGCTTCCTCGTACTTGTAGGTCCAGCGACCATAGTAGGTCATCAGTTTGCCGCCGAAATCGCCCTCACCGCCCTCGAAGTCGGGATCGTTGATGAGCACGACCATGATCTTGCCCTTGAGGTCGACGCCCTTGAAGTCGTCCCAACCGCGCTCAGGGGCCTTCACACCGTAGCCGACGAAGACCAGCGGCAGGTCCTTGAAGGCGACCGCCGACTGGCCGGTCTCGGCGGCGCGCACGGCAATCTCGCTCCCCTGCGTAAGCGGCGTGACGGTGCCGCCGATGCTCATCGAGAGCGAGGGCGTACCAACAATGTCCGACTGGCGCAGCGGCACGTTCTGGAACCAGGTGCCGTTGTCCCCGGCAGGCTTGAGCCCGGCGGCTTTCATCTGCGCGGCGATGTAATCGATGGTCTTGACCTCGGCGCGGGTGGCCGGGCCACGACCTTCAAAAGCATCGCTCGACAGCGTCTTGATGTCATTGGACACTCGCGCGATGTCGAACTGGGGAGCAGCCACCGGCGCAGCGGCAATCGCCATTGCCGAAGCTGCGCAAAGGCCTCCAAGTGCCGACAAGCGCAGCGCCTTGCGCGAAAAACGGGAGGTGCGGGGGATCATCGGTACTCCTTGGCCAGTTGGCCGCTCAGAGAGAGGGTTCGTCGGATCGGCATGATCCGCGGCAACCGATGATGCCGATCTGGGGAGCATTGTCGATAGTATACGACATAATTTCGACAGCCGCATGGCATGTGACCATGCAGACCGCGCACGGCTGATCGGCCCCCACCGAGTGGTCCGGGTTATTTGTTAGTGTAAGATTGCCTCCGGCGCCATGGCCGGCCGCAGGTGGAGCGAAGCGGAACCGGAGGGCGGCCATGGCGGCGTCGCTGCTTCCGGGGCCGGCGGCCGGTAGCCCAGCGAGCTGTGCGGCCTGACGGTGTTGTAGTGCCGCCGCCAGGCCTCGATCAGGATCTTAGCCTCGGCCAGGGTGTAGAAGATCTCACCGTTGAGTAGCTCGTCACGCATCGAGCCGTTGAAGGACTCGCAGTAGCCATTTTCCCACGGACTGCCGGGGGTGATGTAGAGCGTCTTCACACCGATCCTGCCCAGCCATTCC
>NZ_JAPCWC010000017.1 GCF_026420865.1 Novosphingobium clariflavum
CGGCGCCCCTTCGCGGGCACGAACCGAATATGGGAGCACTGCCGTCGCACCGCGTTGGTTGCGCAGCCAATCGATGAAGATGCGCCCCTTGCGTTTTGCCTTGCTCATGGTCGCCACATAGCGCTCGGGCTGCGAAAGGCTCATCGCCTCGGCGAAGCGATGGGCAAAATTCTTGTGCGCCTCCCAGCTGTGCCCTCGCCGGAGTGGGACAACGACATGGATACCCTTGCCGCCCGACAGCATCGCAAACGTGACGAGCCCGAGATCCGCCAGCTGTGTCCGAATATCGCCGGCGGCGCGAACGCACTGCCTGAAGTCCAGTCCTTCATCCGGATCGAGGTCGAAGACCAGTCGGTCCGGCAGATCCACGGCATCTGCGCGCGCGCCCCAGCCATGGAACTCGATGGTGCCCATCTGCACGCAGGAGATCAGCCCCTCGGCATCGTCGATGTAAAGATAGTCTTCGAGCCCCCCGTCCTTCTCACGGATCGGGACATGATGGACATGGTCTCCGAAAGTACCGCTGTCATGCTTCTGGAAAAAGCACTTCTTGGCGCGTCCTTGCGGACAGCGCACAAGGCTGAGCGGGCGACGGGCTGCAAACGGCAGTATCAACGGTGCGACACCGAGATAGTAGTCTGCCAGGTCTCCCTTGGTTTCGCCGCTCTCGGGAAAGAGCACACGGTCCCTGTTGCTGATCTTCACGAGACTCTCCTGCGGCGGCGCAGCCCGCGCTTTCTCGGCCACGACAGTTGCTGCCGGTTTGTCGGACCTCACCCCGAGGAAACTGCCATGACGCACCCGGCCTTCCCTGGTGAGTTCGGCAAAAGCCACTTCGACCACCAGTTTCGGAGTGACCCAATGCACGCCGCGTGCGTCAGCGTCGCTCATCGCAAGGGGCGGGGATTTTCGGCCTGTCTTCTCCAGCCTTGTTGCCAGGTCCGCCTGACTGGCCGCATCGAACCCGGTCCCCACCTTTCCGCGATAGACAAGTGCCTTGCCGGCATACTGGCCTAGCAGGAGCGATGAAAACGATCTGCCTCTGGCGCTGGACTTCGTCCAGCCAACGACCACGAACTCCTGGCGGCGCGTACACTTCACCTTGACCCAGTTCTTCGAACGCCGCCCCCGGTACGGCGCATCGACACGCTTGGCGATGACCCCTTCCTGTCCCGCCGCACACAGGGCCTCGAACAGCTTTTCACCGGCCCCGATAATGTGGTCGGCGATAAAGATCGGCGCCTGCGCCTCGCTCAGCAACGCTTCGAGCCGCTCCTTGCGTTCAATGTTAGGCAAATTCGCCAAGTTCTCGCCGGAAACCTCGATCAGGTCGAAGGCGTGGAATTCAAGCTCGTCCTGGTCGGACTGGCCGCCCTTGCCGCGCCTCAGGACAGCCTGAAGCCCGGAAAAATCCGGATTCCCGTCCTTTCCGCGCGCGATTATCTCACCGTCGATCAGACAGGCCGGCAAGCCGAGCGCCGCGATATGCGCCGCCAGCGGCGCGAACTTGTCCGTCCAGTCGAGACCGCTTCTTGTATGGACAACCACCTGCCCGCCGGCCGCGGCGACGAGTGCGCGGTAACCATCGAACTTGATCTCGTGCATCCACAGGTTCCCCGGCGGCACGGCGTCAACCAACGTGGCAAGCTGAACCGGTCGGAACTTCGGCGGACGCCCCAGGGCCTTGCCTTGCGGCAGAACCTTGCGCGCGTTGCGCTTCGCTGCCGCCTCCATGATCTGCGTGAAGGCTTTTCCGCTTTGTCCGCTCAGCGAGTGGCTCCCGCCCCAGTCCGCCGCGATCTGTGCCATCGTACGGCCCGTCAGAACGCTGGTGAGCGCCTGTTCGACAAGACCCTCTCCTTTCTGGGCATAAGCGTCCATGACCTTGCGCAGGAGCCAGCTTTCGCGCTTCTCGCCGGGCCTGGGCTTCATGCGTACCAGCAACCATTCCCCCTTCATACGCTCCCCGTCGAGAATGAAATGAAGGTGGCCATCGTCGATATCCTTGGCGCTCTTGCCTGCAATTGGGGCCCAAGTGCCACGGTCCCAGAGCATCACTGTCCCGCCGCCGTATTCGCCTTTGGGAATGCCGCCTTCGAACACGCCATAGGCGAGCGGATGATCTTCCGTCCGCACGGCGAGGCGCTTGTCTTCGGGATCGGCACTGGGCCCTTTCGTCACCGCCCAGGATTTCAGCACGCCGCCTACTTCGAGCCGAAAATCCCAGTGCAGGCGCGTCGCCGCATGCTTCTGGACCACAAAGCTGTTACCGCCCCTTGGGCCCGGCGTGCCGGCCGGTTCGGCGGTTTTCGCAAAGTCGCGCTTGCGGTTGTACTCTGCGAGAAGATTGGTTGCGGGCGGAACCTTGCTCACGGTGCATCCCTGTGCTGCTCACCGATCCTGCGATCGCGGCTCCAGCTTCCCTCAATCCAGGCAAGAGCCGTAAGCATCGTGACGCTGGCTGCAGCGCAGACCGCAACCAGCGGCCATAATCCGGCCCCGCAAGCCACACCGATGACAGCCGTCAGCCACAAGTGCGCAGCAGTGGTCAGGTTGTGCAGTTTGCCGCGTGCAAAAATGATCAGCCCTGCGCCAAGAAAACCGACAAACGCACCGGTAGCCTCGAAAATGCGCAGAGGGTCCATACGCATTGCGCCGCCGTGACCAAACTGCAGGTACAGCGCAATGACCGCGATGGTCATTGCAGATGCCGATACGCAAATCAGTCCGTGGGTCCTAAGTCCAGCGGCATGACCGCGTATCTCGCGATCAAGTCCCAACAGCGGCCCAAGGATGACCGCAACGCCAAGGCGCCAAAGGAGCTCCGCATCTACGGCCAATACGGGCACGGACGGGTTCAGCTCCATGGCTCAGGCCCGCTTCCTGCGCCCCGTGCTTCTTGACGCAGGCGGTTTCTCCTTTGCCGCCGCCTTGCGCGATGACGACTGCGTTGTGCTGCCCACCGATTTTTTCAGCGCGGCCATCAGGTCGATGACGTTCCCCTTGCCCCGAATGGGCTCGCCCACGTCTTCCAGGATGCGCTTGCTGCTTCTGGATTTCGCCTTCTTGTCGATCAGCCGGTGAAGCGCATCGACATAGCGGTCATGAAATTCGGCCGGCTTGAAGGGCGCGGTTTTCTTGTCGATCAGCGCGGTTGCGAGGTCGAGAAGATCGGCATCGGGTTTGCTATCTTCTATGTCCCGAAAGTAACCCTGCGCCTTCTGCACCTCGTCGGCATAGCGCAGCACTTCCATGACGAGCCCCCGCCCACAAGGCTTGACCGAAACGAGCTGCTCGCGCCCCCGCACTGCCAGTTGTCCGATCCCGACCTTGCGCGCCTTGCGCAAGGCCTCGCGCAGAACGGTGTAGGCTTCTTCGGCGAGATCGTCGGCCGGCACGACGAAATAGGGCTTTTCGTAATAGAGCACATCGATTTCGTCGGCTTCAACGAATTGGACGAGCTCGAGCGTCCTGCGGCTTTCGATCTTGACGGCCTCGATTTCTTGCTCGTCCAGCAGGACATAATTGCCCCGGGATATCTCGAAACCCTTGATGATCTCGTCCCGGTCGACCGGGCCGACACCCGGAGCAACCTTCTCGTACCGGATCCGCTTCCCGCTGGGTTCGTGGATCTGGTGAAACGAAATGGCCGCACCGGATTTCGTGGCCGGATAGACCTCGATCGGAATTGAAACGAGCGCCAGGCGGATCTGGCCCTTCCAATAAGCGCGTGCGGGCATGTGAAGCTCCTTTCTCGCACAGAGAGAAGCAAATCGGAGCCACCTAGGTTCCCGCCGGAGGTACCGAACGCCGAGGCCATGCAAAGTTGTCCTCGTGCCTGGGGCGACCTCGCGCACGGCGAGGCACAAGATCGGCGTGCAGTGTCAACCCTCCCGCGTCATTTACCGGGCGCCGCTTTGGCCTGGTCATTCGCCAGTTCCCGTGCACAAAGACCCGATGGCTGCCATGCCTGCGTCAAGGTCGTGGGAGGTTGCTCGGCATCATGAAGGATAAGCGCGAAGCCTCTCCGCTCCGAGCGGCCTATTGCCATCAAGAGCATGGGAGGCCCGGCCTGGATCACCAGGCTGTTCCCGTTTCCCCGGCCGATCTGCACGCCTGCCGGTGTTTCAAGACAGGTATCGCCGCCAAGCGCATAAAATGCTTCGGGTCCCGAGTGGACATGAAGCGGCGCGGTGGCTCCGGGCAGGAACACGGATCGCAGGTACTCGGCCGAATAAGTCCTGGCCGCCTTTACCGGAAGGGGACCGATGGTTGAAACATGCCTGCCAGCCCTGGGCCTCCATGCAGCCCGCTCGAGCGTGAAGAGCCAGATCGATCCGAATGACTCTACCACAGAACTGGTCTGGACGGCGGACCTTTCGGCATCCGCTTTGCTCCTGAACTCATCAAGATGCCAGTACAGCGGGCCTGCGGGCAGTTTCGGCAAGTGCTTGTGGGACGACAGGCATGGCGTTCCGGCTTGCTCTGACACATCGCACATACGCGTGGTTGCTTGCGCCAAGCAGGGAGAGGCAAGAAAGATCGTCCCTGTCGTCAGCATGGACCGAACAAGGGTCCTCACCATTGCCTCATCCCTGATGTTCAGACCGGTTCGGGCAGATCGGCGAGATACTTGTCGAGAGTGATCGGATAATCCCGTACCCGCACGCCGGTGGCGTTATAGACCGCATTGGCCACCGCCGCACCCACACCGCAGAGGCCCAGTTCGCCCACCCCCTTGGCCTTCATCGGCGAAACCTTGTCGTCCTCTTCGTCGAGGAACACCACATCCTGGTGCGGGATATCGGCATGGACCGGTACCTCGTACCCGGCAAGGTCATGGTTGACGAAGAAGCCGAAGCGCTTGTCGACCGCGAGTTCCTCCATCAGAGCCCCGCCGACGCCCATGGTCATCGCCCCGATCACCTGGCTTCGCGCGGTCTTGGGGTTGAGGATGCGCCCGGCGGCGCATACCGCCAGCATGCGCCGCACCCGCGTCTCGCCCGTATAGAAATCCACCGCGACCTCGACGAAATGCGCACCGAACGTCGATTGCTGGAACTTCCTTCCGAGATCGCCCCACTGCATCGTCTCTTCGGCAACCAGTTCGCCTGACTTCGCTGCGTCGGCCAATGGGGCGGAACGATTGCCGGCACGAACCTCCCCGTCGGCGAACTGCACACTCGCAGGATCCATGCCGAGGCTTTGCGCGGCCAAGTCGCGCAGCTTGGCACAGGCTGCGTAAACGCCCGAGGTAGAACTGTTCGCTCCCCACTGGCCGCCAGAACCTGCTGAAACCGGGAATGACGAATCGCCCAGCTTTACCCGCACTTTCTCTAGCGGCAGTCCCATCATCTCCGCTGCCGTCTGGGCAATGATCGTATAGGAGCCGGTGCCGATATCGGTCATGTCGGTCTCCACCGTGACCGTGCCGTCGCCTGCCAGCCTCACCCGCGCCGCCGAGGTCATGTTGATGTTGTTGCGGAACCCCGCCGCGACGCCCATGCCGATCAGCCAGCGCCCCTCGCGCATTTGCGCGGGCCTGGCGCTGCGCCGGCTCCAGCCGAACCGTGCCGCTCCGTCTTCAAGGCAGCGGACCAGATTGCGCTGCGAGAACGGACGCTGGGGATGCTCGGGATCGACCTGCGTATCGTTGAGCACGCGGAATTTCACCGGATCCATCGCCAGCTTTTCGGCCATCTCATCGATGGCGATCTCCAGAGCCATCAGCCCCGGCGCCTCGCCCGGCGCGCGCATGGCATTGGCTTCGGGCAAGTCGAGCTCGGCCAGGCGCAGCGCCGTCAAGCGATTGGCGGCGGCATAAAGCAGCCTGGTCTGCTGCGTCGCCGTTTCCGGGCCGCCGCCGGGCAAGTCGCCCGACCAGCTTTCGTGGCCGATTGCAGTGAGCTTGCCGTCCCTCGTCGAACCGAGGCGAATGCGCTGGATCGTCGCCGGCCGGTGCGTCGCATTGTTGAGCATAAGCGGACGCGGCATCGCTATCTTGACCGGCCTGCCGCAGGCCTTCGCCCCCAGCGCCGCCATCACCGCGTCGGCGCGCAGGAACAGCTTGCCCCCGAATCCGCCGCCGATGAAAGGCGAGCGGACATGAACTTTGTCCGGCGGCATCTGGAAGGTCTTGGCCAGTTCGCGCTTGTTCCAGGCGATCATCTGGTTCGAGGTCCAGACCGACAGCGCGTCCCCCTCCCACCATGCGATGGTGGCGAACGGCTCCATCATCGCATGGTTCTGGTCGGGCGTGGTGTAAGTCTGGTCCACCTGGACCGGAGCAGAGGCGAAAGCCCCTTCGAAGTCGCCCGTATGCGTGTCGGCATCATTGCCGGTAAGCGGCTGTGCACCCGGCTTCTGCGCGACAAGATCGAAACGCCCCTGTGCGCGGTCATAGGTGATCCGCACGGCATTGGCGGCGCTGCGTGCCTGCTCGAAGCTTTCTGCGACCACCACGGCAAGGGCCTGGTGATAGTGATCGACGTTCGGCCCACCGAGCAGCTTGGCGGTGTTCATGCTCCCCTTGCCGAGCGGCTGTGCGTTCTTGGCCGAGACGATCGCCAGCACGCCCGGCATCCGCCGCGCTTCCTCGGCATTGAACGAGGCGATCCTCCCCTTGGCAATCCCGGCCCCGATCACGTAGCCGAAGGCGGGCTTTGCCGGAATCTCGCTGTGCTCATAGGCGTATGGCGCCTGCCCGGTGGTCTTGAGCTTGCCGTCCACGCGGTCGACTGCCTGGCCGATGACCTTCATGGCGTCGATGGGATTGGTGCCCGCGGGCGTCTCGAATTTCATGCGCGGTTCTCCGCGAGAAGCGCCGCCAGCGCGCGTTCGGCAAGCGTTACCTTGAAGGCGTTGTCGGGTGTAGGGCGAGCTTCGGCAAAAGCCGTTTTCACCGCCGCCCGGGCGCCGTCTCGAAGCTGGGCATCGGCTGCCTCGACCCGCCAGGGTCTCGGCGCGACACCGCCGAAAGCGACCTTCCCGCTGCCGTCTCCATTCAGTACTGCCGCCACCGAGACAAGCGCGAAGGCGTACGAAGCCCGGTCGCGGACCTTGTGATAGAAATGCCGTCCCCCGACCGGCCTGGGCAGCGTCACGGCGGTAATCAGTTCTCCGGGCCGGAGCAGGTTTTCCAGATGCGGCGTATCGCCCGGCAGGCGGTGGAACTCTCCGATCGGCACACTGCGGGTCTGGCCGGAAGCATCGACGGTCTCGACCTCGGCATCCAGCACGCGCAGCGCGATCGCCATGTCGCTGGGATGGGTGGCGATACAGGCGTCGCTGGTACCGATCACCCCGAGCGGTCGGCTGAACCCGCCGATCGCCGCACAGCCGGAACCGGGCTTGCGCTTATTGCAGGCCTGGTTGGTGTCATAGAAATAGGGGCAGCGGGTACGCTGGAGCAGGTTGCCGCCGGTCGTCGCCTTGTTGCGCAATTGCCCCGAGGCACCCGCGACGATGGCCCGGGTAAGCACACCGTAGTCCTTGCGAACCCGAGCGTCTGCCGCCAGCGCCGTATTGCTGACAAGTGTGCCGATACGCAGGCCGCCCTGCCGTGTCTCCTCGATCCGGTCCAACCCAAGATCCTGAACATCGACAAGGTGCGTCGGCGTCTCGATCTCCAGCTTCATCAGGTCGAGCAGATTGGTACCGCCCGCGATGAACTTGGCGCCCTTGTTCGCGGCGACGGCCGCGGCGGCCGCGGCCGGGGTCTTCGCGCGCTCATAAGTGAAGGCCTTCATACCCGAACCTCCGCGTCATGGGTTTCCGCGATCCGGACGCCGGCAACTTCCGCCATAGCTTCGGCGATATTCGAGTAGGCCCCGCAGCGGCAAAGATTGCCGCTCATCCGCTCGCGCATTTCGAGCACCGTCATATCGGGGGCGCCGCCGATGTCGCCCTGAACATGGCTGGGAATGCCCGCCTTGATCTCGTCCAGCACCGCCACGGCCGAGCAGATCTGTCCCGGCGTGCAATAGCCGCACTGGAAGCCGTCATGCTTGACGAACGCCGCCTGCATAGGGTGCAGTTCTTGCGGCGTACCAAGCCCTTCGATCGTCGTCACCGCATCGCCCTCGTGCATGACGGCAAGGCTGAGGCAGGAATTGATGCGGATGCCGTTCACCAGCACCGTGCAGGCGCCGCACTGACCATGATCGCAGCCCTTCTTGGTGCCCATCAGGCCGATATGATCGCGCAGCGCATCGAGCAGCGTCGTGCGCGTATCAAGCATGAGTGCCTGCGGCTCGCCGTTGACCTCGAGAGAAACTGCCATTGTCGGGGGCTGCTGTGCCATGGGTGCGGCTCCTTCCGCGACGGACGGTATGGCGGAAATGCCGACGCTGGCCGCGCCGCCGGCCAGAACGCCGCGCCTGGATATCTCAAGATGCCCCGTTTCATTCGAGGCTTCGCTGGGCGTTTCGCTCATGACCCATCCTTGTCGCACCGGGACGAGAAAGTTCTCCCCCTGGCGACGATAACGCATTGCACGGCATTCCGGCAGCGCGAGAAATGGCATGCTATGGTGAAAGCCGTTCATCAATGCCCAGTGCCGGCCCTGCTCGCGCGCCATCCGGCCGTCACGCGATTGACTTGATCTTCAGCTTCGGCGTCAAAGCGGCCGATGCCTTTTCTTCCTTCTTTCGCCGCTCGAACACGCTGCGCATGTGCCTGCGATCGGCATCGGAGAGTATCGCTGCGCTTTGGGTGAACTGCTCCTGCTCTTCCTCGCGGATATGGTGAAGGTATTCCTCCTTGAGATCCGCGAACCGTTCCATCCACTTGGGCTTGCCCATGTCGCGGGCGGCCAGGTCATCGAGCATTTTGTCGATGTCCTTATGCTCGGCAACCGCGTGACGTGCGAATTCGGTGGTTTGGGGATTACGCAGCACTGCCGACCAGAGCGCCTGTTCCTCGGCCGCCGCATGGGATTTCAATTCCCGCACCAATTCCTCGAACAGTGCATGGCGTTCGTCGCTCGGACCGTCAGTCGCCTCGATCATCGCCAGGAGCGCTCGGTGACGATCATGATCCTCGACGAGGCGGCCGAATACGTCGGGCAAGCCGCGAAGATCGGTTTCCGGCGTCTGGCCAATGCGCGCAGGCACATCTGGGGCAATGGCCTTGGCCTTGGCGACCGCCTTGGCCTTGGCGACCGCCTTGGCCTTGGCCTTTGAGGGAGGGTGAGAACTGCTCTGCAACTTGCCTGCCATTGGTCTTGGCTCCGTGGATTGTTACCAGGGCGTCTGGTACCTTACGCTCCGGCGTGCATGTGATGGGAGATCCAGCGCATGACCTCAGTCGCTGCGCGCCGAGGCGCCTTGACGTGAACGCTTGTCGCGTTCACGCGACAAGAGCCATCCGCCCGCCATTGCCGCCACTGCGAGCGGACCCATGCGGCGAAGTACCGATGTCGTAACGATGCCAAGCAGCGCGCCGCCTGGCCGGCTGAGGTGCGGTGTATCTTGTGCAATCTTGCTGCCGATGGCGGCTGCGGCAATTTTTCCGATCATGGCAAAACTCCTTTCGCCGAATGAAACCCGCGGTTTGCTGTAGGGTTCCCTTTCGCCGTACGGGGCCGACAGATGAGCGCTACAATGCGCGGCCCTGCTCGCTATCCGCACACCTTCAAGCATAGAGCCTTCGGCGGACGCGGATGGCCGATCGGGAACCCGCGCCTGTCTCGAGGGATTGTTCCAATGGGTCGGCAAAGGGCCTTCCCCACTGCAAGAATGGAAGGCCCGCAATGCTCGCCAATGCCGATGACCGGTTGAAAGCGAAGGAGACATCCCGGCTTCAGGCGCTCGTCCACATCGACCCATCGCAGCCCGGCTTTTCGAGGCGCGCTCTCAAGCGCGGCTTTGCCTACCTCGACTGCGACGGGAAGCGAATTCGCGACCCGGAGATCGTGGCGCGGCTCGATGCGATCGCTCTGCCCCCCGCCTATGATGATGCCTGGTATGCCCCCGATCCAAACGCCCACATCCTGGCAACCGGAACAGATGCAGCCGGCCGCCGGCAGTACCGCTACCATCCTAGCTTCTCCGCCCACCGCGACGAGCGCAAGTTTGCCAATTGCGCCGCCTTCGGATTGGCATTGCCAGCTATCCGTTCAGAGGTGGAGCGGGAACTGCGGGGGCGCAAACTCACGCAGTCGCGCGCGCTGGCGTCGATCATCCGGCTCCTTGATACTGGGCGCGTGCGCGTCGGAAACGACTGCTACGCTCGCAAGAACGGCAGCTTTGGCGCAACGACCCTGCGCCGTCGTCATGTTCGCCTGAAGCAGGATGCCCTGCACCTGCGGTTCAAGGCGAAATCAGGCAAGATCTGCGAGATGACTGTCAGCGACCGTGGGCTGCTGCGCTTCGTCAAACAGGTACTGGACCTGCCAGGGCAAACACTGTTCCAGTTCGAAGGCGAGGACGGTGAATACCACGCGATGACGTCTTCCCATGTTAACGACTACATCCATGCGATTGCAGGGGAGCAATTCACGGCCAAGGACTTCCGGACCTGGCGCGCGAATGTACTGGCTTTTGCGTGGCTGCGCGAAGACCACGGCAGCGCGCGGACGCTGAAGGCCATGCTCTCCCATGTCTCAGCGCATTTGTGCAATACGCCCGCCGTGGCGCGAAAGGCGTACATACATCCCCGCTTCGTCGAGCAAGCACGCACCGATCCCCTGGGGCTGCTCGGCTACCCGCTACCGCGGCGCGCCAAGTGGCTTAGCCGTGATGAGCGGGCACTGATCGCTTACCTTTCCGCAGAATAAGCGTTCTACTCGAGGCACCATATCCATAGCCGAGCTTGCGCTCCGGCGTTGAGGGCAGACCGGCACGCTGAAATCCACCCGCTACTATCTCGACTTGGGTCAGTAGCGGGCCACGCCCCTTACCCGTCCTTCAGTAGCCAGCCCCATGTGCGGTCCGTCAGCTCTCCTCTTCTGGATACCCAAGACGGGCCGGCAGGCGATTGTCGGGTTTGGAGCCCGGGAACGGGGCTAGCTGCCGCTCAAGCGCAGGCAACTCGTGACCAGAATACGAAGATCGCCTCGGGCGGCGCGAACGTCCGGATCTGACGCAAACGGTCGTTCGACAGCCGCCCCACGAGCGGTCATGCAAGCGGTAAGCGGTACGTCCCAACATCGGTCGACACGATGTCATCTCGCGTGAAGCGTCGTAGCATTAAAAACGCGACGAACATGGCTACGAATGAGAAGAGGCTTCCTTCCGGGCCGACAGCGCCACCGGTGATCAAAACGGAACCGGTTGGAACAAAATTGAGCGCATGCCCGTAGTTAAGATAGCCGCTGCCCACCGCCCCGAAGACGGGCGCGCTCGCCCAATTCCAACCCGTATGATAGCCCGCCGACCACCAAACAGAGCGTGTGCGGAAAACAGCATAGGACAGCAGCACACCTTGAATGAACAAGCGGAACAGCCAGACGGCGCTCGCTCCGGGGTTGCCCAGATGATCGACAAAAAATAGCCCGCCCGATGCAAGGGCTGCCCCCGGTTTTCCAACGAACCTCTCAGCAACGACCAGCAAAGCGACCCGTCCGAAAAGTTCTTCGCCGGTTGCGCCCAGGAAGTCGAACGGAAGCCAGCCAAGGCAGTGGCTCACGGCCTGCGTCACGGACTGACCCGATCCTGTCAACGCCGCACTGCCCGTCCCGACGATCGCGAGCAGGACCGCCGACATGACGAGAAAGCCGGTCAGAAAACCAGCGCATAGAAGCGCGCGGATATTCTGCGACCGCAGCGGCGAGAGAGCAGGGCGGATATCGAGGATCGCAAGGATCGCAGCGACGATCAACAAATTCACTATCAACAGCACGGTCATCAATATCGCGTAGGGCGCGAGCACCATCTCGCCACGCACGATCATGTGCAGGCCCAGCGCGGACGCAATCGGCTTGTAAATGACCCCCTCAATCGGACTCGCTACGCAATAGGCCGCGATCAGGAGCAGCAGCGCCAGCTATCGGCGAGAAACTCTCAACGCCCCGAATTCCATGATGTCAAAGCCCTCATCGAAACGCAGCGAACCTGGCCACGAACTGTCGTTTCGCCAGCTGGACGCGAGGCATTTCGCCCAAAAGCTGCACGATAACAATCACCTAGAACCGCCATTCCAGTATGTAAGTTGACGGTTGGGCCTACGCGAAGCGGACTGCCCGCAATTAGGAGGGGCTTAGCGGGCCGGGATGCTCGGTTGGCAGGCTCCCTCTCGGAAACGAGGCGCGTCCGCCTATGTCAAATCCTGCCTTTGAACGGCTATCCTGGGAACGGTGATTTTGTCCCACGACGCGGCGTTCGCGTTCCGCCAGCACGCGCCCACACCTGGTGTTCGACCTACGAAACGCTAGGTCGTAAACTCATAAACGGCACCATCGAGGCGCCCAAATGGCGAACAGATCGGGCCGAAGTTGCCGCCGGGCGGGCTGGTTGCCCGTCCAAGGCAGCTTCGGTTCGAGATGGAAGCCATTTGGGCGCCTCTACGGGGTTTGACCAAAATGGCCCAGCGCTGCGTCGGGAAGCCTTGAAATATAGACATATTCCAGCGCCTTCCCTCCTGTCGCTGAGCCATTTTGCATCAAACCTCGATGGTGCCGTTTATGAGTTTACGACCTAATGTCGGGAATCGACGGAAGCGGTCCGTTACATGGGCTCGATGCCTATAGGACTATGGACGTCGCCACCATGTAGCCAGTCGGCAGGAGGAGCGTGAGCAGCAACGCCGTCGCGCAGATCGACACGGCGATTTGGCGTTGCGCGAGAAAACGGCGAACGGATGGACGCTGGTAGACTATTTGCAGCGGATGAGTGTGTAACTCAGACATTATGTCCGACACCTCAAACGAAGCTGATCCGCGATCCAAATCAGACGGCCTCTCCCGCCGAATCGCGGTAGGCGAGCAGCCGCAGCGCGTTGATGACTACCAGGAGAGTTGATCCCTCATGGAGCGCGACCGCCGGTCCGATGCCGAGGCCCAGAATCGTCGCCGGCACGAGGAAGGCGACGACGCCGAGGCTTACGAAGACGTTCTGCCGGATGATACCCCGCGTGTGACGGCTGAGGCCCACCGCAAACGGCAGATGCGACAGATCGTCGGCCATCAAGGCGACGTCGGCCGTCTCCAGCGCCACGTCCGAGCCCGCCGCCCCCATTGCGATGCCGACCGTGGCGCTCGCCATCGCGGGCGCGTCGTTCACCCCGTCACCCACCATCGCGACCTTGTCCTCCCCGGCAAGCTTCTTGATCGCCGCGACCTTGTCCTCAGGCATCAGATCCCCCCAGGCCTCGTCGATGCCGACGTCGCTGGCGATCGCCTCAGCCACCTTCTGATGGTCGCCAGAGATCATAATCATCCGCGACACACCCATGTCGTGCAGGCGACCCAGCGCGGTTTTGGCGGCCTCTCGCGGGGTGTCCATCAGGCCGATTGCCCCCAGGTCGCGGTCGCCCATGCGCACGACCATGGTGGTGCGGCCGCCCTCGCGCAGGCTGGCGATCGCATCGGTCGCGCCCTGCCCCAGCGCGGGCACGCCATCGGTGCCGAACATCTCGGCCTTGCCGATCCACACCGTCTGTCCGTCCACCGTGGCGGTGACGCCGCGTCCGGTCAGGCTCTTCATGTCGCCGGCATCGGGGAGCGCACGGCCCTGCAAGCGCTCCCGGCCATCCCTGACGATCGCTTGTGCGAGCGGATGATCGCTGAGCGCTTCCACGGCGACGGCGAGCGCAAGCAGCTCTCCCTCCTCCGTGCCGTCGACGGGCACGACATCAGTGATACGCGGCCGTCCTTCGGTCAGGGTTCCCGTCTTGTCGAAAGCGATCGCCTTCAGCGAGCCGAGATTTTCCAGCGGTGCGCCGCCCTTCACCAGCACACCACCGCGCGCTGCACGGGCCACGCCCGACAGCACCGCGCTCGGCGTCGCGATGGCGAGCGCGCATGGGCTTGCCGCCACCAGGACCGCCATCGCGCGGTAGAAGCTGTCGCGGAAAGGCTCGTCGACGACGACCCATGCGAACAGCAACAGCAGCGACAGGATCAGGACAGTCGGCACGAAAATGCGCTCGAAGCGGTCGGTGAACCGCTGCGTCGGTGACTTCTGCGTCTCGGCCTCGCTCACCATCTTGACGACCTTGGCAAGCGCACTCTCATTCGAGCGGCGCGTCACCTCGATCTCGATCGCGCCGCCGCCGTTGATGGTGCCGGCGAACACCCGGCTTTCCGTCTCGACCGCATCGGGCCTGGCGCGCGCCGCAGCAGCGTCTGCCACCGGCACCTTGTCGACCGGGATGCTCTCGCCGGTAACGGGCGCCTGGTTGATCGCGCTGTTGCCCTTGATGACGAAGCCGTCGGCGGGCAGCCGCTCGTCGGGGCGGACGATCGCGACATCGCCAACCACCAGTTGCTCGACCGGGATCTCGCTCGTCTGTCCGTCGCGACGCACGGTCGCGGTCTCGGGCGCGAGCTTCGCCAGCGCCTCGATCGCCTTCTTGGCGCGGCCCATCGCATAGTGTTCAAGCGCATGGCCGAGGCTGAAGAGGAACAGCAGCAGTGCGCCTTCCGCCCACGCCCCCAGCGCCGCCGCACCCGCCGCGGCGACCAGCATCAGGGTGTCGATCTCAAACTTTCTGAGGCGCAGGTTGTCGATCGCCTCGCGCAGTGTGAAGCAGCCGCCGAAGAAGTAGGCGGCGATATAGGAGGCGATCGGCACCCATTCCGACACGCCGGCGATCAGCTTCTCGACGGCGAAGCCGATCCCGAGCATCGCACCACAGGCAAGCGCGAAGATCAGCTCGGTATTGGGGCCGAGGAAGTCGGCATGGGAATGGTCGTGTCCATCGCCCCGGCCATGATCGTGACCGGCATGGTCGTCTGCCGCGACCTGGCGCGATTGCTTGAGGCCGAGATCGCCCAGAGCTTCAAGGATCGCAGCCTCGCTGACGCGCTCGCGATCAAACTCGACCCGGACCGTGCCCGAGGCGCTGGCATCGGCCTGAAGGACACCGGGCAGCGTGCAGAGTGTTTCGCCAACGGTCCGCGCCCGACGTTCGTGATGGATGCCCTTCCCTTGCCACACGGCATGGCCGTAGCGCCCGCTGATCGCGGCGCCGGCAGCGCGGACCATCTCGCGCACGCGCGGGAGCGGCAGCGCTTGCGGATCGAAGTGAATGCACAGCTTGGCCGGGGTGTCCCCCTCCCCCGCCACGACATGCGCGCGGTCGACGCCGGGCTTGGCGCTGAGCGTCGAGACGAGCCGTCCGACGCACGCATCCGCTGCGTCAGGCACCTCAGGCAGCAACACGGGAATGTCGAGTTCGAGCTTATCGGTCATTGGCGTCGTCCTTGTCAGTCTTGGTTTCGGCACGCGCGTCGCGCAGGATTTCGATGCGGCCCTTGATCGCGATGAGGGCGGGCGCGAGCCCCACCACGAGATCGGGCCAATTGCTGCCGAGCCACATGACCAGCCGGCCGGCGACGATGATGCCGCCATTGGAAATGAAGTCGTTGAAGCTGAACGTCGTCGCCGCGCTGGACGGTCAGGGTGGCGCCGCTGTCGCCGGCATGGATCTCCTGCTCGGTCGGAGGGCCAGGCTCGGCGCGATCACCGCAGCCGCCCGACGCCAGCTTGAATATGAACCGGAGACCGCACGACCAGGCGAGACTGTCGGGCTTGTCGATCCGGCCGATGGTCGCCGGCGTCCTGATCGGCCGCGACCAGCCATTGACGGCGAACGAACACTCGGTTTTCCCGAGCCGATCCGTGGAATCCAGCGCGATCAGTGGCCCCCAGGCTCGGCGCTGATCGCGAACGACCAGCGCCGACCAGACGCGAAGCGGCGTCCCGTGCAGCAACCCCGTTTTGCGTGTCTGAGGCATGGATCATTCCTCGCGCCAGCCGGGGCGGCCGAGACCGCCCCGGGGCCGGTCAGGCCGGTTCGCCTTGCGGGTGACGGCAATCGTCCCCCTCATGCTCCTCGTTGTAATGCTCGGGCTGCCCGATCACCTTCTGCCCGAACCGGGCATAGAGGGTCGGCAGCACGAACAGGGTCAGCAGCGTCGCCGAAATGAGCCCGCCGATGACGACGGTCGCGAGCGGCTTCTGCACTTCCGCGCCGGCACCGCTCGCAAACGCCATCGGCACGAAGCCGAGCGATGCGACCAGCGCCGTCATCACAACCGGACGCAACCGCTGCATCGCGCCGACATGCGAGGCTTCCTCACGACTCATGCCCGATCGGATCAAATCCTGGATCGAGCTGACCATGACGAGGCCGTTGAGAACCGCGATGCCCGACAGGGCGATGAAGCCCACCGCCGCCGAGATCGAGAAGTCCATGCCCCGCACGAACAGCAGCAGCACGCCGCCGACCAGCGCGAACGGCACGCCGGTGAACACGATTGCGGCATCGCGCACCGATCCAAGCGCCCCGTAGAGCAGTAGCAGGATCAGGACGAAGCAGGCCGGGATGACCAGCTTCAGCCGCTCGCTTGCCGATTGCAGGTTCTCGAACTGGCCGCCCCATTCGAGATAGGCACCCGCCGGCAAGCGGACCTGACTGCCGATCGTCGCTTGCGCGTCAGCTACGACCGACCCGACATCCCGGCCGCGCACATTGGCCTGGACGACGACGCGCCGCTTGCCGTTCTCGCGGCTGATCTGGTTCGGTCCGTCCGTCACGCCGACGTCGGCGACGCTGGCAAGCGGCACAAAACCGCCCCCCGCCACCGGTACCTGGACCTGTTGCAACAGGTTCAGGTCGGCGCGCTGCGCTTCCGACAGGCGGATGACGACCGGGAAGCGCCGGTCGCCCTCGAAAATCCTGCCGGACTCACGGCCGCCGAGCGTGGCGGTGATCGTGTCCTGTACGTCCTGCGCGGTGACGCCCAGGCGCGCCATCGCATCCCGGTTGACGCGAATGTCGAGCATCGGAAGACCCGTGGTCTGCTCGACCTTCACGTCCGCCGCGCCTTCCGTCCTGCGCAGGATCGCGGCGATCTGCTCCGCCGTCCGGTTCATCGTCGTAAAGTCGTCGCCGAACACCTTCACCGCGATGTCGCCGCGCACGCCGGCGATCAGCTCGTTGAAGCGCATCTGGATCGGCTGCGTGATCTCGTAGGCATTACCCGGGATCTTCGCGAGGTTCGCTTCGATCCGGCTGACCAGATCCTCCTTTGCCAGCTTCGGGTCGGGCCATGCGTCACGCGGCTTCAGAATGACGAACATGTCGGTCGCGTTGGGCGGCATCGGATCCGAGGCCAGCTCGGCCGTGCCCGTCTTGGAAAAGACGAACTGCACCTCCGGTTGCTTCGACATCATCCGCTCGATCGGCACCTGCATCGCCTGGCTCTGCTGAACCGAGGTGGCGGGGATGCGCAGCGCCTGGATGAGCAAGTCGCCCTCATCGAGCTGCGGCAGGAACACCGAACCGAGCGTCGTGAAGGCAAGCGCTGCCACCCCGAGGCTTGCCACACCCGCCCCGATCGTGATCGTCGGGCGTGCCATCGCCTTGTCGAGGCTGGGTTCGTAGCGCTTCTTCAGCCAGGTGATGATGCGACCGTCCTTCTCCTCGACCGTCTTCGACAGCCAGATCGCGATCAGCGCCGGCACGAAGGTGAGCGACAGCACGAAGGCGAAGGCGAGCGCGATGATGACGGTGAGCGCCATCGGCACGAACGTCTTGCCTTCCACGCCCGTCAGCGTGAGCAGCGGCACATAGACGAGGATGATGATCGCCTGCCCATAAACCGAGGGACGGATCATCTCGCGTGCCGCCGATGCGACCACGCGCAGCCGTTCCTTGACCGTCAGCAGCCGACCTTCATGATGCTGGAACTCGGCAATGCGCCGGAGCGCATTTTCGACGATGATCACCGCGCCGTCGACGATCAGACCGAAGTCCAGTGCGCCGAGGCTCATCAGATTGGCCGAGACCCCGGCGCGGAGCATCCCGAACCCGGTCAGCATCATGGTGATGGGGATCACCAGCGCCGCGATCAGCGCCGCCCGGAAGTTGCCGAGCAGCAGGAACAGCACGACGATGACGAGGAGCGCGCCTTCGCCGAGGTTCTTCGCCACCGTCCTGATCGTCGAGTTGACCAGCTCGGTGCGGTTCAGCACGGGCTGGATCACCACGTCGGGCGGCAGCGAGGCGTTGATCTCCTTCAGTCGCTCAGCGACCGCGGTCGCGACGGTGCGGCTGTTCTCGCCGATCCGCATGATCGCGGTGCCGACGACGACTTCGGTGCCATTCTCCGACGCCGAGCCCATCCGGATCGCCTGACCCGTCTGGACCTTCGCGACCTGATCGAGCGTGATCGGTACGCCCTCACGGGTCGCGACCACGGTGCGCCCCAGCTCTGCCGCGTTGCGGATCAGCGCGTCCGAGCGGACCGCCAGGCCCTCGCCGTTGCGATTGACGAACCCGCCGCCGACGCTGGTGTTATTGCGTTCCAGCGCCGTCCCGAGGTCAGTCAGGGTAATGCCGAGCGATGCGAGCTTCTGGACGTCAGGGACGACCAGGAATTGCTTCACATAGCCGCCGATCGAATCGATGCCGGCGAGACCCGGCGTGTTCTTCAGCAGCGGGGTGACGATCCAGTCTTGCGTCGTGCGCAGGTAGGTCGCCTTGTCCTCCTCACTCGTCAGCCGTTCGCCTTCCGGCGTGATGTAGCTGCCGTCAGGCTGTTGTCCCGGCTCCCCCGGCCGATGCTTGTCATCGGCGCGATGCTGGAGGTGGACGGTATACATATACACTTCGCCCAGCCCGGTCGCGATCGGGCCCATTTCGGGGTTCACGCCGTCGGGCAGGTTCTCTTGCACCCCCTGCAGGCGCTCACCGACCTGTTGGCGGGCGAAGAAGATGTCGGTGGAATCCGAAAAGACCGCCGTCACCTGAGCGAATCCATTGCGGCTCAGGGACCGGGTGTATTCGAGGCCCGGAACGCCCGCGAGCGCGGTTTCGATCGGGAAAGAGACCTGTTTCTCGACCAGTTCGGGCGATAGCGCAGGGGCACGGACGTTGATCTGGACCTGGTTGTTGGTGATGTCCGGCACCGCGTCGATCGGGAGCCGGTAGAGCGAATAGGCGCCGATGACGGCGGCGATGGCGGTGAGGAGCAGGACGAGCCAGCGCTTCTCGACCGCCCATGTGACGATGCGGGCGATCATGGCTTAGTCCTCATGGCTAGCTTCGCCCTTGCCGAGTTCGGCCTTGAGCGTGAAGCTGCCAGTGGTGGCGATCTGTTCGGTGCCCTTCAGACCCGAGCGCACGATGACGGTATCGCCCGACGCATCGCCGAGGACGACCGGCATGGCCTGGAACCCCTTGGGGGTCCGCACGAAGACGACCGACTTGCCCTCGTTGGTCTGGATCGCCGTGGTGGGCACGCGGATCGACGATGCTCCGCCGCTACCGGTCAACTGGACCGCCGCCGTGACTGGCTCGCCGACACGCCATGTTCCGCCGCGATTGTCGAGCGTCGCGATGACCGGCACGAGCCGCGTTTGTGGATCGAGCGCGGGCGACACGAAGGTGACGCGCGCCGTCGCCTGCCGGCCCGACGCCGTGACCATCACGCTGTTCCCGGGCCGCACCCGGCTTGCGTCGGCAGGCTGAAGGTTGAGCGACAACGACACCTGATCGAGGTTGGCGATGCGGTAAAGTTCCGCGTCGGCCGCGACGGTCTGTCCCAGCGTCACCGGCCGGGCGATCACCTGGCCGCCGATCGGGGCGACGATGCCGAGGCGGTTGAGTCCGCCCCCGCTTACACCCGCCGCCGATACCTGGCTCTGTGCTTGGCGGAGCGCGATCCGGGCTTCGGTCGCCGCCGTCCGTGCTGCGATCAGATCCTGCTCAGGCGAGACTCGCTGCGAAAACAGCCGCTGCTCGCGCGCCAGATTGGAATTGGCGAGATGGAGGCGCGCGCGCGCGGCCTCGACATCACCCTTGAGCTGCGCGGCCTCGCGGCTTTCGATGATCGCGATCGTCTGCCCGCGTCCGACCGACTGACCAAGGTTGCGTGTCAGCGCGACCACACGGCCAGCGATGGCGGCCGAGACGACCTGCGTCCCTTGCGGGTCGCCCTCGATCGTCGCCGGAAGATCGATCATGCCGGCGCCGCCGACGATCGGGCGGCCGAGCTGGACGCCAGCGGCTGCAATCTGCTCCGCCGTCAGCGTTACCACGCCTTCGTCGGCATGGGCCTCGCCTTCGGCATGGCCGTCTTCGGCACCGGCCGTGCCATTCGCCGGCGCTTCGTTGCCGGCTTCGGTTCCGCCGCCACAGGCGGCCAGTAGCAGCGCGAGCGACGCCGCGCCCGCAAGATGGATTGTCTTCATCAACGATTTCCCCCCGTTGTGGGTGTTGGCACCGGGGCGGTCAGCCGTCCGAGCCGTGCTTGTGCATTTTGATAATTGGCGAGCGCATCGATCGCCGCGAGCCGCGTATCGGCGAGCGTGCGTTCGGCATCGAGCAAGTCGAGTTGCCCGAACTTGCCCTCGCGGTAGCCGATCCGCGCGATGCGGGCGGCTTCCTGTGCCGCTGCCAGTGCAGGACCGGCAGCGGTCCGCGCGGTGGTCGCCGCGTTCGCGGCTTCCGTCTCGGCTTCGCTGATCGCCTGCTCGACATCGAGCGCGGTGACGCGGCGCAGCGCTTCGGCCTGGGTGCGCTGCGCGCGCGCCTGAGCCACCGCAGCGCGCCCATTGTCGAAGATCGGAATGGGGATGGAGATGGTGAAGACCGCCGCAGTGTCGTTGGTCGCCTCCAATCGGCGCAGCGCCGGCCCGACGTTAAGGTCCGGCACACGGTTGGCGCGTGCGAGCCTGACGCCCGCATCCGCAATCGCGAGGTCCGCATCGGCCGCTGCCAGCGCCAGCGTGCCGATCGCGCGCGCGGAGGCGGTCGGGCCGACCATCGCCTGAGGCAACCGATCGAGCAAGCCTATGTCGAGGCTGCCATCGATCGGTCGTCCGATCCTGCGCGCAAGGTTCGCGCGGGCCGTCTCGGCAAGCCGGGCGGATCGTTCGGCATTGGCGTCCGCGTTGACCTTGGCAACATTCGCGCGCTGCTCTTCGAGCGGCGACGCCCGGCCGGCCTGGACCCGCACCGACGCGGCCCGCAATGCCTCGGCAGCGATGCGGACCTGATCGCGCGCCGTGACAAGCCGCCGCTCGGCCGCGATCGCCTCGACGTAGAGCTGCGTGACTTGCACCCGCACATCGGCCGCGACGATCGCGGCCTGAAGCTCGGCCCGGCTGAGCTGCGCATCGGCGACCGCTACGCGGGCGCCACGCTTGCCGCCCAACTCGATCGGGAACGCGACCCCGACCGTCGTTTCCGCGCTCCTGAGGCCGCTATAGCCCCCTGTGCCGGTGATATTCTCGATCTGCCCCTGGACCTGTGGGTTGGGGCGAAGCCCCGCCACGGTGCGGCCCTCACGCGTTGCATCGATCGCGGCGGTCGCCGCTTCCGACGCCGGCGCTGAACCACCCGCCGCCAGCACGGCTTCGTCGAGCGTGTAGATCGGGCCTGTCGGCGCACTCGGCACCGGCAGCCCCGTTTGCGCGTGCGCAACCGTGGCGCACGACGCCGCGGCCAACAGGGCCGCGAGCAATTTTTCCATTTTTGAGCATCCTGACAAACAGCATCAGGCCGGAAATCCGGCCAGCGGCGTCCGTCAGGCGTTCGGCGGCCTCAATCCGGGCCCGATCGAGCTGGAGGCGAGAACCTGGTCCGCGCCCGCAAGCGGGGTCATTCGAGCGCCCATCAGCGAAGGCGGCAGCTCGTCGCTGGCCGGCATCTGCATCGCAGAGCTGTGGCAGGTGCCATGATGATGCGGAACGGCCTTGTCGCTATCGCCTTGCGACTGATCGGCATCGCCCTCGCTATGCACCGTGCCGTTGCACTCGATCAGCGTCAGCCCCGGCAATTCCTGCGCGTGCACGGTCACCGTCATCACCAGCGATGACGCAATCAGCATGAGCAGGAGGGACATCAGGCGGCGCACATCGATCCTCTTAGCAACTTGCGACCGAATTGTCACCGACAGCTTGCGCAACTCTTATCGGCGCAGTCGTGAGGTCAGCGTGCGACGGATCGGCACGTCCCAAAATGTGAATGCCGCCCAGGCCAGCGCGAGCGTGACCGGTACTAGCGCCACCGCGATCGGCAGCGCCGACGCCGGCTCTGCCTTGTAGCTCATCAGATAGTTGGTCCACACGAACATCAGCGGGAAATGGGTGATGTAAAGCGGGTAGGACAGGTCGCCGCTGACCTTGCAGAGCCGCATCATGCTCCGCCCGCCACTCGAATGCGCGCCGGCGACCACGATTGCCGGGAAGAGCAGCAGTACCACCAGTGCTTCGTAAAGGCCATTCATCTTGAAGCCGCCGAGAGCTGGCCATGTCGACAGCGCGAACGCGACCGTGAGGACGATGCTGAGTGGCAGAAAGCCAAGTCGCCAGCGCGGCAGGCGATCCTTGACGCGGTAGAGCCACAGGCCGGTGATGAACGGGAAGGCAAGGCGCACCGGCGCCATCCATAGGTTCTCCCAGGCATAGCCGCGATCGAGCGTGCCGATCGACAGCGCGCAGGCAAGCAGCACGCCCCCCGCGATCACCGCCAGCACGCCGAGCGTGCGGGTGGAGAGGCGGCGGAGCAGCAGCGCATAAGCGATGTTGGCGATATATTCCTGAAACAGCGTCCACGACGGTCCGTTGAGCGGATGGGTGTCGGTCCACCGACCCGGCAGCGTCACCGTGGGGAGCAGTAGCAGGTTCATGGCCGTGGCGAGCGCGAGCAGCGGCAGCGCGGCATTCTGGCGATCGGCAGCGAACGGATCGAACAGGTAGCTTAGCAGGCCGAGCAGCACGCCCAGCACCACGAGAGGATGAAGCCGAACGAGGCGAATACCGAAGAAGCGCTTGATGGTCATGCGCGACCAACGGTCGTCATAGGCATAGCCGATGACGAAGCCCGACAGCGCGAAGAAAAAGTCCACCGCGAGATAGGCGTGCGACAGCAGCAACTTGCCCTGCGCGAACCCGACCGTGATGCCCTGAATGTGAAACAAAACGACCAGCAGCGCCGCCGAACCGCGCAGCCCGTCGAGGGTCTCGAAATGCTCCTTCCCGCTCGCGGTGTGATCTGGCGTCGGCAAACCGTCAGCCCCTTTTTTATCTACCATAGTCCGAATTGCCCTACCCCTGAAACGCCCGCCTCGAAATTGCGCGATTTTTCACGGTCTTGCCGCAATACGCGGGAGGCGCAAGCCCAAACATGTTGAATCAAGCACAAAAGTCTCTGCACGTTTTCCTTGAAACGTGAACAATCGTGCAATATGGAGGCGCATGTCTAACGATCCCCCCCTTGCCCGCCGCGATCAGATCGCGGCTCGCCTCGCCGATGGGCAATCCGTTTCTTCAGCGACTCTCGCCGCCGAGTTCGGCATGTCCGAGGATGCGATCCGCCGTGACCTGCGCCTCCTGGCGGCGCAGGGACTATGCCGCCGCGTCTATGGTGGCGCGCTGCCACTCCAGATTGGCTCGATCCCGTTCGACCAACGCTCGGGTGAGGACCGCGACCGCAAGTTCGCTTTGGCGCGCAGAGGGGCCGAGCTGATCGAGCCGGGTGAGTTCGTCTTCCTGGACAATGGCAGCACCAATCTCCTGATCGTCGATGCGCTCCCCGATGAGATCGAGCTGACGATCGCGACCAACTCCCTCGCGATCGCGTCGGCGCTCGCACGCCGTCCCGATATCGGCCTGCTGATGGTGGGCGGGGCGGTCGATCCGCTGGTAGGTGGCTGCGTCGATGCAGGCGCGGTGCAGGCGGTCGCGATGATGAACATCGACCGCTGCTTTCTTGGTGCCTGCTCCGTGTCGACTGAAGGCGGCGTCAGTGCCTTCGAGATCGCCGACGCGACCTTCAAGCGCGCGCTCGCGGACTCCAGTCAGCGGGTGATTGTCCTCGCCACCAACGAGAAGCTTGGAACGTCCGCGCCGCACCGCATCCTGCCCACTGACCGGATCGATCAGCTTGTCATCGAGCATGACGCACCGGATGGCCCCGCGTCGGAACTGACCGCGCATGGCGCCGCCCTCCTCCGCGCCGCGCCCGCCCCCTGACCATCAACTCTGTTTGGACAATATCGTGTCACCATCTACCCGTGTCGACGCGCGGTCGCGCCTCGCCACCCGCCTGTCCTTCCTTGTCGCCGGCTTCGGCCTTGCCTGCTGGGCGCCGCTTGTCCCGTTCGCCAAGACACGCCTTGCCGTCGACGATGGTGCGCTCGGCCTCCTCCTCCTGTGCATCGGTCTCGGCTCGGTAACGGCGATGCAATTCACCGGCGTCCTCACGTCGCGGTTCGGCTCCCGCCTCGTCATCCTCGTGGGCGGTATCGGTATGGCGGCCACGCTGCCGTTGCTGTCTATCGCGCCAACCGTGGCAACGATGGGTGCGACATTGCTCGCCTTCGGCGCTTTTCTGGGCGTGATCGAGGTCGCAATGAACATCCATGCGGTCGAGGTCGAGAAGCGCGCGGGTCGACCGCTGATGTCGGGCTTCCATGCCTTGTTCTCGATCGGCGGATTTGCCGGCGCCGGGCTGATGACTACGGCATTGTCGGCCTCCGTCCCGGCGCTTGTCGGCACGCTGGTAGCGACCGTCCTGATGATTGTAGCGCTGATTATCGCCGCGCCGTCGTTCATCGCCACCACGAAGGAAGACGACACGCCGCTATTCGTCATCCCGCGCGGGATCGTGGCGCTGCTGTCGCTGCTGACCGCGATCACCTTTCTGGTCGAGGGCGCGATCCTCGATTGGAGCGCCCTCCTGCTGACCGACGCCGGTCTGGTCGCCGCGGCCAAGGGTGGCGTCGGCTACATGGTCTTCGCGATCGCGATGACGACCGGCCGCCTGACCGGCGATGCCATCGTGGCACGTCTCGGTGATCGCCGCACGATGATGCTGGGCGGGCTGCTCGCGGTGGTCGGCTTCGGTGTTCTCCTGGTCGCCCCCGACGCAATCATCGCCATGCTCGGCTTCCTGCTGATCGGACTCGGCGCGTCCAATATCGTGCCAGTCCTCTTCCGACAGGCCGGCGCGCAGACCGCGATGCCGGCGAGCCTCGCCGTGGCTGCGGTCAGCACCATCGGCTATGCCGGTATCCTCGCCGGCCCCGCCGGGGTCGGGTTCGTCGCACATGCCGTAGGGCTTCCTGCTGCCTTCACGCTGCTGGCCGTGCTGCTGTGCCTCGTTCCGCTATGCGCGCGCTGCGCGACGGCAATTGGTGCCACATCTGGGGACCACTGCAACCGGGATGAGCCGGACCATAGCTGATCGACATAACGTCGTCGGCCCCGATGGAGCCCAGGCATCACCCAACTCAAAACGGCCTGCTCATTGAATAGCCGATATTGGGCGTCACACAGGGAGGGCGTAGCCCGACTGGAGTGAGGCCCAATATCGGCGGCCGAGTTCATGCTGCCAGCGTCATAGGCAGGTTGTCAAAATATGCCTTGTCCGGGGTCTTGGCGCCGAGGCTCGAATGCGGCCTCTTCGCATTGTAAAAGGCCAGGTATCGACCGATCGATGCGCGGGCTTCGCTGACCGCGGTGTAGGCGTGGAGGTAAACCTCATCGTACTTCACCGAATGCCACAACCGCTCCATGACGACATTGTCGCGCCAGGCGCCCCGGCCGTCCTTTTTGATAGCGATTTCCTCCCGGTCCAGCACGCTGGTAAAGGCCATGCTCGTGCACTGGCCTGCCCTGGTCGGTATTGTCCGAAATCTTCCGCCTTGGTCCCCTCCTCTGTCAGGACCTGTTCCAGCTTGAATTCCTGACGATACAGGTACCGCTCCGCCATCAAGGCTGCTACCGTCCAGTTGGGGAAACATGAGGGGGAGGATGCCCGAGTGACAGGGAACCTCTGGCAGTTGTCGGAAGGCGTACGTGGCGTGACCTTGCTGGCCTCCCTTTCATGAGTCTCATTGCCTGCATATCGATTGCCCTGGCACTGATCGTGCTGCTCTTTACGGTTGCCGCCTTTGTCGAACGGCGCGGCGGTGCTGTTCGGCGATGGCCCGCCTTGCGCCACGGTGCCTATACGCTGGCTCTGGGTGTCTATTGCACCAGTTGGACGTTCTATGGCGCCGTCGGTAGCGCGGTGCGGGGCGGATGGGGCTATTTGCCCATCTATCTCGGTCCCTTGCTCCTGCTGCTTTTTGCGCCTCGGTTCCTCAAACGTCTTGCCGCAGCGGTAGCCGAGGAGCGCGCGACCACGGTATCCGACTTCATCGCGGCGCGCTTCGGTCACGACAGCGGGGTGGCGCGACTGGTCACGTTGATCGCTTTGCTCGGGTCGATTCCCTATCTAGCCTTGCAACTCCGCTCCATCGGCAGCGCCCTTTCGATCGTCTCCGGTCATGACGTCATGACGCCGGCCATGGTGACAGGTGCGGCGCTTCTCGTGCTATTTGCCGTCTTGTTCGGGGCGAGGCGCTTCGAACTTGCGGGGCGAAGCGAAGGGCTGCTCTACGCGATCGGCGTCGATTCCGTGATCAAGCTGGGCGCCCTCCTGCTTGTCGCGGGAATGGCGGCATGGTTGGTCTTTTCAGCGCCGCCGGAATGGATGACGCTGGGCCTGGTACGGTTTGGCGCAGCATTCTCTCCGCGCGGGATCGATCTCGAATTCGCGGTCATCCTGCTTATCTCGATCTTTGCCGTCGTCGCGCTCCCGCGCCAGTTCTACATGGGGCTGGTCGAAGCGCAAAAATCCGACGATCTCGTGCGCGCCAGGTTCGGATTGGCCGCCTATATCCTGGTCATGGCACTGATGGCCTTGCCCATTGCGCTGGCAGGCCTTTCGCTCCTGCCGCCAGCGACGCGACCGGACCTGTTCGTGCTGCAACTGCCCGCCGTGGCCGGTTCGCAGCTGGTGCTCGCAGCCGCCCTGCTCGGCGGCATCGGCGCCGCCGCTTCGATGGCGGTAGTCGACAGCACGGCACTGGCGACAATGGTCTCCAACGACCTGTTTGCCGGAGCCGTGCTGCGCCATCCTTCGGCAGCCGCGGGCGCGATCGGCGAGCGCATGCTGGTGCTGCGCCGCCTCTCGATCGCCGGGATCATGCTGCTCGCGCTCGCCTTTGCCCTGCTGATCGGCCGAGAGCAGTCGCTGGCGTCGATGGGGCTCGTCGCCTTTGCCGCCATGGCCCAGTTCACTCCGCACTTGCTGCTGGCCACGACCGGACGGGGCCGCGACCCGCTGGCCGCCCGCGCCAGCCTTGTCACCGGCCTGACGTTCTGGTGCTACACCCTCGCCCTGCCCCCGATCCTCCCGCCCGAGTGGCTAGCAATGCTGCAAGGGACCGTGCTTGATCCCATGCGCCTGTTCGGGCTCGGGCAGGCCAGCCCATTGGTCCACGGCGTGACATGGAGCCTTGGCGCCAATTTGCTGGTCCACGCAGCCATTGCCGCACGCAAGATGCCGGGGCCGGCGCTGCCACGCCTCTTTGCCGTGCAGCGCCGGGTTTCCAACCTTGGCGAACTCTCCCAACTGGTCGCCGGCTTCGTGGGCGAGGATCGCGCGCTGAGGGAGTTCCCGCAGACACTGCACGCAGCGCCGGTGACCCAGAGTGCTGCGCGGCAAGCCCAAGACCTGATCGCCGGGGTTGTCGGGGCCTCGTCCGCCCGCGCGCTCATGGCATCGGCCCTGGCGAGCGGGCATATGGCGCTCGACGATGTTACCCGCTTGCTCGATCAGGGCGGCCGATCTCTGCGGTTTTCCCGCCAGCTCCTCGCATCGACGTTCGAGAACATCGACGCAGGGATCAGCGTAGTCGATGCCGAACTGAACCTGATCGCCTGGAACGCCCGCTACGAGGAGTTCTTCGATTATCCCGCCGACCTCCTGCGCGTCGGCGCCCCGATCGAGGCCTTGATCCGCCACAATGCCCAGCGAGGTGATTTCGGCACCGAGGATATCGAGATGAAGATCGCACGCCGTCTGGATCACCTGCGGGCGGGCAGCATCCACAGCTTCGAACGGCGCCGCAACGACGGCCGTGTCATCAAGACCGTGGGCGGGCCGATGCCGGGCGGCGGCTATGTCATGTCTTTCACCGACATGACCGAGGAAGCGCGGGTGCGAGATGAACTCGAACGCACGCTGGAGGACCTGGAACATCGGGTCGAGGATCGCACCCGCGAACTGACCGAAGCAAACCGCCTGCTCGCCCGCGCGACGCAGGACAAGACGCGATTTCTTGCCGCTGCCAGCCACGACCTTCTGCAGCCCCTCCACGCCGCCCGGCTGTTCACCGCTGCACTCGGCCGCTCGGCGCAGGAGGGGGAGAAGCCTCTGGTGATGCGGGTGGACAATGCCATCATTGCCGCCGAGGAACTGCTGCGCGCACTACTGGACATCTCACGCCTTGATGCAGGCGGTGTCACGCCTAGCCCCGAACCCGTCGACCTGAGCGCGTTTCTTACCGACATGGCCGAGAGTTTTCGTCCAATGGCGGACGCCAAGGGGCTGCATCTGAAGATCGGTCCGCTTTCCGGCCATGTCGAGACCGACCCCGGGCTGCTGCGCTCGGTTATGCAGAACTTCCTTTCGAACGCGCTGCGCTACACCCGGCATGGCGGCGTGCTGGTCGGCGTGCGGCGACGGGGGGACTGGCTGCGCATTGACGTGATCGACACCGGCGTTGGCATACCCGAGGCCCAGCGCGATGCCGTGTTCAGCGAATTCACCCGCTTGGGCACGGTGGATACGGAAGGGCACGGCCTGGGACTTGCTCTGGTGGACAGGATCGTGCGCCTGCTTGGAGCACAGATCGAGGTCGCCTCTCATGAAGGGCGCGGCAGCCGCTTCAGCCTTCTTCTGCCTGCCATGGCCAGCGCGCCAGTGGCAAACCCCACATTCGAAGTGCAACATGCAGCGAGTATCATTCCCGCCCATCGGCTTTCGGTGCTCATCGTCGACAACGAACCGCTGATCGTCGAGGCGACCTCGGCGCTGGTAGCGCATCTCGGGCACGCGGCTTTCGGCGCATCGAACATCGCCGACGCACAGGCCGTGGCGGAGCGGATCGATGTCGTGCTGGCAGACTACCGGCTCGATCGCGGGGAAGACGGCCTCACGCTGATCGCCCGCCTGCGCAGCCATCGGCCGGACCTCCCTGCGGCCATCCTGACGGCAGAGACATTCCCGGAACTGAGGATGAAGGCCGATGCCCTGGGCGTGCCGGTCTATGCCAAGCCCGTCGACCCGGCACGGATCGAAGCCTTCCTGGCGGGCATCACCCCGGGGTCAGTGCTGGAGATGAAGGCCCAGTGAGCGGGCAACAAGCGCTGCCTGCGTGCGATTTCGCACATCCAGCTTTTTCATCACCGCCGTCATGTGCGCCTTCACGGTCGCCTCGCTGATGCCGAGCGTATAGGCGATCTGCTTGTTGAGCTGCCCGTCGAGCACGGCCAGCAGGACCTTGAGCTGCATCGGCGTCAGATTGGCAACCTCGTGCCGGATCGGATCGAGTTCGGCGTCTGCCGTCTTCGGCGCCGTGGGCGATCGCCCACCCAGCGCGGTGGCGACGGCGGCTTCGATGGCCGAAAGATCACTGTCCTTGCGCAGGAAACCGATGGCGCCGAACGCGCGCGCTTCGTCAGCGGCGGAGGCCCCCTCGGCGCTGGATACGACCAGAATCGGCACCTCGGGGCGCTCGGCATGGATAAGGGCAATGCCGGAAAAGCCCACGGCCCCCGGCATCTTGAGGTCGAGCAACACTAGCGCCAGCCCCTCTCGCTCCGACGCCAGGCGGGCCGCTTCTGCAAGGGTCCCGGCTTCCACCACCATGGCATCGGGCGCCACCTGCCCCACCGCCAGAGCAAGGGCCTGGCGGTAGAGCGGATGATCGTCGGCGATGAGTACGGTGCGGGTCATGTCACCGCAATATCACGGCTTTCGAAGGGCGCCAGCCCGCACGGCTCACGCCGTTGCAGGCTGGGGACGATTGGCGATCAGGTTGTCGACCACCGAAGGATCGGCCAGGGTCGACGTATCGCCAAGGTTGGAGAAGTCGTTCTCGCCGATCTTGCGCAGGATCCGGCGCATGATCTTGCCCGAACGGGTCTTGGGCAGGCCCGGCGCGAACTGGATGACGTCGGGCGTCGCGATCGGGCCGATCTCGTGGCGAACCCACTGGACCAGTTCCTTGCGCAGGGCTTCGTCCGGTTCGATCTCGGCGTTGCAGGTGACAAAGGCGTAGATGCCCTGCCCCTTGATCTCGTGCGGCATGCCGACGACGGCGGCCTCGGCCACGGCATGATGGGCGACCAGCGCGGATTCGATCTCGGCCGTACCCATGCGGTGACCCGAGACGTTGATGACGTCATCGATGCGGCCGGTGATCCAGTAGTACCCATCCTCGTCGCGGCGACAGCCGTCGCCAGTGAAGTAGTACCCCGCGAAGGTCGAGAAATAGGTCTGGAAGAAGCGTTCGTGATCGCCCCAGACGGTCCGCATCTGTCCCGGCCAGCTGTCCGCGATCACCAGGCAGCCGTCGGTTGCCCCTTCAAGCACGCCGCCCTCGTTGTCGAGCAGCATCGGCTTCACGCCAAACATCGGCTTGCTGGCCGATCCGGGCTTGAGCGCCGTGGCACCGGGCAGCGGGGTGATCATGGCGCCGCCGGTCTCGGTCTGCCACCACGTGTCGACGATCGGGCAGCGCCCTTCGCCGACGACCTCGTGATACCAGGACCAGGCTTCGGGATTGATCGGCTCACCGACCGACCCCAGGAGGCGCAGGCTCTTGCGGCTGGTCTTCTTCACGAAATCGTCGCCTTCGCGCATCAGCGCGCGCAGGGCCGTGGGCGCGCCGTAGAAGATCTCGACCTGGAACTTGTCGACCACCTGCCAGAAGCGGCTGGCGTCGGGGAAGTTGGGCACCCCCTCAAACATCACCGTGGTCGCCCCGTTCATCAGCGGGCCGTAGACAACGTAGGAATGTCCGGTCACCCAGCCGATATCGGCAGCGCACCAGTAGATCTGGCCGGGGCGATAGTCGAAGACGTATTCGTGCGTCATCGAGGCCCATACCGCATAGCCGCCGGTGGTGTGGAGCACGCCCTTGGGCTTGCCGGTGGAGCCCGAGGTATAGAGGATGAACAGCGGGTCTTCCGCACGCATTTCCTCGGGCGGGCAATCGGCAGGCTGGGCGGCGACGGCCGAAGCCCAGTCGATGTCGCGGCCTTCCGCCATCGGCACGCCGGCGCCGGTGTGGCTGAGCACGATCACGCTGTCGACGCCCGGGCAAGCCTTGAGCGCCTCGTCGACATTGGCCTTGAGCGGCACCTTCTTGCCGCCGCGCAGACCTTCGTCGCTGGTGAGGACAATCCGGCTGTCGCAGTCCTGGATGCGGCCGGCCAGCGCGTCGGGTGAGAAGCCGGCAAAGACGATCGAATGGATCGCACCGATGCGCGCACAGGCCAGCATGGCGACCGCGGCTTCGGGTACCATCGGCAGATAGATGGTGACACGCTCGCCCCGCTTGACGCCGCGGGCCTTCAGAAGATTGGCGAAGCGGCAGACCGCCTCGTGCAGTTCGCGATAGGTGATCCGGCGTTCCGGGTTCTTCGGATCATCCGGTTCCCACAGGATGGCGATGGCATCGCCGCGCTCGGCCAGATGGCGATCGAGGCAATTGGCGGAGAGATTGAGCGTGCCGTCGGTGAACCACGAGATGCCGAAATCCGCCTCATGGAAGCTGGTCTGCTTGACCACGCTGAACGGCTTGATCCAGTCGATCCGCTGCCCTTCCTCACGCCAGAACCCATCGGGATCGGCGATCGAACGCTCGTACATCTGCTGGTAGCGGGCCTCGTCGATCAGGGCGTTCTGGGCCCATTCTGCAGGCACGGGATAGATGGCCTCGGCCATGATTCCTTCTCCTCTCCACGGGACTGTATCCGGCAATCCCGGCTTTGCACCAGCCCTTAGCACGTGGGCCTGTCCGCATCGACATTAGACAATGGTCGAAGCTCTTCCACCTTGGTCTGGATGGCCCGTGCATGCCTGCTGGCGGATGGTGTCCCGGTACCGAGACGGATCCCATGCGAGGCGCCGCCGGTCCGGAATGGAGAGGGACAACGATGCACGAGCGAATCCGATCGCTGGCGTGTGCGCTGATGGCGGCAAGCTGCCCGATCGCACCGCAGGCGGCCCACGCAGCCACCGCACGCGAGGAGCAACTCGAGGCGCGCCTGGAAAAGCTGGAGACGGAAATGGCACAGCTTCGTTCAGACCTCACCCAGGCCCGCCAGCAGCAGGTCCGCGATGCTGCTGCCGCGCAAGGCGCGATCGCCGCCGCCAATGCCCGCAGCGAGGCTGCCGCCACCCGGATCGCGGCAGTCGAGGCCAAGGCGTCAGGCCCGGCAACGGCAGCAGCGACCGTTCCGGCCGCGCCACCCGCCGACGGGTTCCGCTCGGGGAATTCCGCGATCAACATCGGCGGCTACATCAAGCTGGTTGCCACTTCGAGCCACTTCAGCGACGGCAAGGTCGCCACCAACACCTTCGGGCGCGACTTCTACCTGCCCCAGGCGATCCCGACCGGCAGCGGCCAGAGCACCGACGCCACCGACTTCAACGCCAAGCAGTCGCGCCTCTGGGTCGACGTCAACACCCGGCTGGGCGACCATGCGCTCAAGGCCTATGTCGAGGCGGACTTCCAGACCTCGCCCGGCATTCAGGCCTCCAAGCGCACGACCAACGGCTATAACTTCACCCTGCGCCGCGCCTACATGCAGTTCGACCGCTGGCTGATCGGACAGGAGTGGACGACCTTCCAGTACGTGCCGGCCCTGCCCGAATCGACCGACTTCGTAGGCGTTACCGAAGGCACCGTGTTCGCGCGCCAGCCGCTGATCCGCTACAGCCTGCCGATCGGCAAGCAGGCCACGCTGCATCTGGCGATGGAGCAGCCGGAAACGGGTACGGTCGACACCGGCTCGCCGACGATCATCGAGAACGGTGACGAGCGCATTCCCGACTTTGTCGCCCGTCTAGCCTTGAAGGGCGGGATCGGCGAGCTTTCGCTGGCGGGCCTCGCCCGGCAGGTTCGCGTGCAGAACGGCGGAAGGGACGCGAGCACCACTGGACTTGGCGTCAGTGCTGCCGGCAAGCTCTGGCTCAACCGCAGCAAGACCAGTGACCTTCGCGCCATGGTCACATACGGGCACAACATAAGCCGCTACCTCGGCCTCAATTTCGCGCCGGACGCGGTCTATTCGCCTGCGACCAACTCGCTCGAAAGCGTGGACGCCATGGCCGCCTTTGCCGCGCTGCACATCGCACTCGGCACCAACTGGCGCGCCAACGTGATGGGCAGCTGGCAGCGGGTCTACTACTCCCGCGACCTTGCCTATGCCGATATCGCCACCTTCAACCGTCAGGCATGGAGCGGGGCGGTCAACCTGTTCTACTCGCCCTACCGCAACATCGATCTCGGCATCGAGTACCGCCACGGTGAGCGCGATCTGGTCGACGGCGACAACGGCAATCTCGACCGTCTCGAATTTGCCGCTAAGTATAGTTTCTGAAGAAAAATCCCGCGGAAGTACAACACTCTGGGGGCACAATAAGGGAGAGTGCAATGGCATCGACATATGACGCCTTGCCGAAGCATCATCAGGCGACGCAGAGCGAAAAGCTCGTCATCACCGCCTCATCGCTCGGCACCGTTTTCGAGTGGTACGATTTCTACCTTTACGGCCTGCTGGCGACATTCATTTCGAAGGTCTTCTTTGCGGGCGTGAACGAGACGACCGGCTTCATCCTCGCGCTCGGCGCCTTTGCCGCGGGCTTCGCGGTGCGACCGTTCGGCGCACTGGTGTTCGGACGCATCGGTGATCTGGTCGGGCGCAAGAACACCTTTCTTGTCACCATGGGCCTGATGGGCGCCTCCACTTTCGCGGTCGGCCTGCTGCCCGGGTACGAGACGATCGGCGTCGCCTCGCCGATCATCCTGGTGGGCCTGCGCATCGTCCAGGGACTTGCCCTCGGCGGTGAATATGGCGGTGCGGCGACTTACGTTGCCGAACATGCGCCCAACAACAAGCGCGGGCTCTACACCAGCTTCATCCAGATCACCGCGACTTTCGGGCTCTTTGCGGCGCTGCTGGTTGTACTCGGCTTCCGCACCGCGATGGGCGAGGACACCTTCTCTGGCTGGGGCTGGCGCCTGCCGTTCCTCGTCTCGTCGATCCTGCTGGGCGTCTCGATGTGGATCCGCCTCCAGCTCAACGAGAGCCCTGTCTACCAGAAGATGAAGGACGAAGGCACAACCTCGAAGGCCCCGCTGACCGAAGCCTTCGGCCAGTGGAGCAACCTCAAGTTCGTGCTGATCGCCCTGTTCGGTGCCGTCGCCGGGCAGGCGGTGGTCTGGTACGCGGGCCAGTTCTACGCGATGTTCTATCTCGAGAAGATCCTCAAGGTGGACGGCGCCACGACCAATACGCTGATCGCCATTGCCCTGGCGCTGGGCACGCCGTTCTTCGTGTTCTTCGGCTGGCTGTCCGACCGCATCGGCCGCAAGTACATCATCCTCGGCGGCTGCGCGCTGGCGGCAGTGACCTATTTCCCCGCTTTCCACGCGCTTTCGGACGCCGCCAACCCCGCACTTGCCCGGGCTACCGCGACCTTCCCGGTCATCGTCCACGCCAATCCCGGCGAATGCTCGTTCCAGTTCGACCCCGTGGGCAAGAACAAGTTCGACGCGTCGAGCTGCGACATCGCCAAGGCCTTCCTCGCCAAGAGCGGCATCAACTACAGCAATGTCGAAGTGCCGGCAGGCACGATCGCCTCGGTCTCGGTCGGCGGCAGGACGCTGGCCGCCCCCAACCCTGCACTGGTGTCGGACAAGGATCGTGCCGCCGCCATCACCGCCTACCAGGACGAAGTGAAGGCAGCCCTTACCGAGGCGGGCTACCCGGCGAAGGCCGATCCCGAGGCGATGGACAAGGTCACCGTCGTCGCCGTGCTGTTCTATCTCGTGGTGCTCGTGACCATGGTCTACGGTCCGATCGCAGCGATGCTGGTGGAACTGTTCCCGAGCCGGATCCGCTACACCTCGATGTCGCTGCCCTATCACCTCGGCAACGGCTGGTTCGGCGGCTTCCTGCCCACCACCGCCTTTGCCATGGTGGCCGCCACCGGCGACATCTATTACGGCCTGTGGTATCCGGTCGTCATCGCCGCGGCCACGGTGGTGATCGGCCTGCTGTTCCTTCCGGAAACCTTCCGGCGGAACATAGACGCCTGATCCGCCGTCAAAAGGCCCGTATCCTGATCTCGATCAAGGTGCGGGCCCTTGCGGCGGTATAAGGAACCCACACTTCTCGAGTGGAGTCTCGTCCATGTCTCTGAATGACGTCATCACCCTCCCCACCCGTTCCGGCATCGAACTCGAAGTGCGTCCTGCACGGGAAGACGACGAGGCCGCGCTGACCGCCTTCTTCGAGCGTGTCGAGGACGAGGACCGCCGCTTCCGCTTCTTCGCCGCGGCGGACAAGGTCAGTGCCCAGCAGATCGCGCCGCTGGTCCATGCCGACCAGTTCCGCACCGAATCGTGGATCGGTTTCGACAAGGCCAGCGGAGAGATCGTCTCCTCGGGCGTGCTTGCCAGCGATGCTGACCGCGACACCGCCGAAGTCGCCATTTCGGTGGCGGGTGCCTACAAGGGCAAGGGCATCGGCTGGGCCATGCTCGACTTCCTCGGCAAGCAGGCCGAGGCGCAGGGCTGCCGCCGCGTGATGTCGATCGAAAGTCGGGAAAACAGTGCTGCGATCGAAGTCGAGCGTGACAAGGGCTTTACCCCCGAGCCATTCGACGGAGACCCGACGCTTGTCGTGCTGTCGAAAGCCTTCCGTTAAAATTCTCCAATCCGGATCCTTTTGCCGCGCCGCAGTAAGGTGCTGGTAAAATCATCGGGTTCAAGGCGGGTTTCCATCGATGGAGACCCGCCTTGTCGTTCTTTCCGCGTCTCGTTACCGACCCGCCCACCCAGGACCAGTCCGAGCGGGCCGAACGGGTAAGCGTCACTATGCTGTGCGAAGTGCGCCAAGGATCCCGCCCCTGGAAAGCCGCGCGCCTCGACGATCTTGCCCCCGGCGGGTTCCGAATCGCGTGGCTTCCCGAGGTGCGGGAAGATCTGCCGCTGCGTATCCGTATTCCAGGCCTGCACTTGCTCACTGCGCGGGTCTGCTGGAGCCGTGACAACATGGTCGGCTGCGAATTTGCCGAACCACTCCACCCGGCTGTTTTCGAGCACATCGCCCGCACGGCCGGCAGCTAATCCTCGGTCTGACGCGCAAACGAAAAAGGCGGGCCCTCGCAGGCCCGCCTTTCGCGTTTCGAAACCTGAATGTCCGATCAGATGTGCAGCGCGCGCCCGTAAGCGGCCAGCACCGATTCGTGCATCGCTTCCGAGATCGTCGGATGCGGGAACACGGTCTGCATCAGTTCGGCCTCGGTGGTCTCCAGCGTCTTGCCGACGACGTAGCCCTGGATCATCTCGGTCACTTCCGCGCCGATCATGTGGGCGCCCAGCAGCTCGCCGGTCTTGGCGTCGAACACCGTCTTCACGAAGCCTTCCGGCTCGCCCAGTGCGATGGCCTTGCCGTTGCCGATGAACGGGAAGGTGCCGGCCTTCACCTCGTAGCCCGCTTCCTTCGCCTTCGCTTCGGTCATGCCGACCGAGGCGATCTGCGGATGGCAGTAGGTGCAGCCCGGAATGTTGCGACGGTCGAGGGCGTGCGGGTGCACGTCCTTGTTGCCGAGTTCCTGCGCGATGGCTTCGGCAGCGGTAACGCCTTCGTGGCTCGCCTTGTGCGCCAGCCAGGGGCCGTCGACGCAGTCGCCGATGGCCCAGATGCCCTTGACGTTGGTCCGGCCGTAGTCATCCGTCTTGATGTGGAAGCGCTTGTCCGGCTCGATGCCGAGGTCTTCCAGACCGATGTTCTCGACGTTCGGCACGATGCCGATGGCAACGATCATGTGGCTGAATTCATGCGCCGCGGCCTTGCCGGCCTTGTCGGTGATGGTCACCTTCACGCTGTCCTTGCCAACGGCCAGATCGCTGGTCTTGGCGCCGGTCATGATCTTCATGCCCTGCTTGGTCAGCGCCTTCTCGAGGAAGGACGACACGTCGGCATCTTCCACCGGCACGATCCGGTCCATCATCTCGACGACCGTGACGTCAACGCCCATGTCGTTGTAGAAGCTGGCGAATTCGATGCCGATCGCGCCCGAACCGATGACCAGCAGCTTGCTGGGCATTTCCTTCGGCGTCATCGCGTGGCGATAGGTCCACACGCGCTCGCCGTCGGCCTTGGCGTTGGGCAGATCGCGGGCACGGGCGCCCGTGGCGATGATGATGTGCTTGGCCGAAAGGGTCTCGGTGCCCTTCTCGCCGGTCACTTCCAGCTTGCCCGGCGCGACAAGCTTGCCAGTGCCCATGTGCACGGCAATCTTGTTCTTCTTCATCAGGTGCGTGACGCCCTGATTGAGTTGCTTGGCAACGCCGCGCGAACGCTGGACCACCGCGTTCAGGTCCGCCGTGATGTTCTCGGCGGCGAGGCCGTAGTTCTTGGCGTGCTTCATCTGGTGGAACACCTCGGCCGAGCGCAAGAGCGCCTTGGTCGGGATGCAGCCCCAGTTGAGGCAGATGCCGCCGAGCAGTTCACGCTCGACGATGGCGGTCTTCAGGCCCAGCTGCGCGGAACGGATCGCCGCGACATAGCCGCCCGGGCCCGAGCCGAGGACGATGACGTCATAGGTATCAGCCACTGTCTTACTTCTCCTGATCGATGACGCGCGGTTTGCCGAATTCGTTCACCGCGACGAAGGTGAACACGGCCTGCGTCACCTTCACTTCTTCTTCTTCATGCCGATGGCGGCGCCACGCCTCGATGGCGATCGTCATCGAGGTGCGGCCGACGCGCTTGATCTCGCCATAGACGGAAACCTCGTCCCCCACCTTCACGGGCAGGTGGAACTGGGTGCCATCCATGGCAACGGTGACCGCACGGCCGCGCGAACGGCGGGCGGCGATCAAACCGGCGCCCATGTCCATCTGGCTCATCAGCCAGCCACCGAAGATATCGCCATAGGCGTTGGCATCGGCGGGCATCGCCGTGACCCGGATCACCGGGTCACGAGGGCAGCCCCTGGTCTCGTCGATCATCTCAGGCGACCATGCCCAGCGGCGTTTCGATGTATTCGCGGAAGGCGGCCATCAGGCGGGCACCGTCGGCACCGTCCACCGCGCGGTGGTCGAAGCTGCCGGTCGCGCTCATGACGGTGGCGACGCCCAGCGAATCGTCGGGCATGACCCACGGGCGCTTGTCGCCAGCGCCAACCGCGAGGATCGTCGCCTGCGGCGGGTTGATCACGGCCGTGAACTGCTTGATGCCCATCATGCCCATGTTCGAGATCGAGGCGGTGCCGCCCTGATACTCGAGCGGCTGCAGCTTGCCTTCCTTGGCGCGCTTGCCGAGGTCCTTGGTCGCCTTGGCGATTTCGGAGAACGACTTGCCGTTGGCGTTCTGGACGATCGGGGTGATCAGGCCGTTGGGGATCGAGACGGCGACCGAGACGTCGGCGCGCGCGTACTTGATCAGCTCGTTGCCGGCGAAGGTCACGTTGCATTCCGGCACGTCGACCAGCGCGCGGCCGAGCGCCTTGATCAGCATGTCGTTGACCGAAACCTTGATGCCCTGCTTTTCGAGCATGGAGTTGATCTCGGCACGCAGGGCCATCAGCTTGTCGAGACGCACGTCCACGGTGAGGTAGATGTGCGGCGCTTCCTGCATCGACTGGGTCAGGCGACGCGCGATGGTCTTGCGCATGCCCGACAGCTTTTCGACGGTGTGCGGGATGCGGTCGTCAAGCAGGGCGCGGGTTTCGGCAGCCATTTCGACCGAAGCGGGCTTGGCTTCGCCAGCAGGAGCAGCAACGGGGGCCGGAGCCGGAGCGGCCGCCTTGGGTGCGGCGGTGCCGGGCTGAGCAGCTTCGACGTCGGCCTTGACGATGCGGCCCTTGGGGCCGGTGCCGGTGACGGCGGCAAGGTCAACGCCCTTGGCCGTGGCCACGCGCTTGGCGAGCGGCGAAGCGACCACGCGGCCGTCCTTGCTGGCGGGAGCGGCCGCAGGTGCCGAAGCAGCGGGCGCCGAGGCAGCGGGCGCCGAGGCAGCAACCGGAGCGGCAGCAGGCGCAGCGGCCGGAGCGGCAGCGGCCTTGGGAGCGGCGGCAACGGCGCTGACGTCTTCGCCTTCACCGGCGATCACGGCGATCACGGTGCCGACCTTCACGCCTTCGGTGCCTTCGGGCACCAGGATCTTGCCGACGACGCCTTCGTCCACGGCTTCGAATTCCATGGTGGCCTTGTCGGTCTCGATTTCGGCCATGATGTCGCCGGAGTTGACGGTGTCGCCTTCCTTAACCAGCCATTTCGCCAGTTTCCCCTCTTCCATCGTGGGGGACAGGGCGGGCATCTTGATCTCGATGGGCATGGAAGCTTGTGTGTCCCTTGTTATCCTGGGGAGGTGTGCGGGGTTGGCCTTTCCTTGGACAAGTTGCGCGCAGCATACAAGCGCCTTCGCAATCCTTTTGCCATTCGTGATCTCTTGCACAGAGACCTGAATGGCCCGATAAGCGCTGTCCAAGGGGATCAAGGCTAAAAATCATGCGCGTCTATCTGGTTATCATAGACGAAACCGAAGAGGCGCTGGTCGCCCTGCAATTCGCGGCTCGCCGCGCGGCAAAGACCGACGGCGCACTGCACCTGCTGGCGCTCGTTCCGCCCCAGCCGTTCAACGCCTTCGGGGGTGTTCAGGCCACGATCGAGGAAGAAGCCCGCGCCCGCGCCGAAACGCTGGTGACGGCGGCGGCCGGCAATCTCTTGTCGCAGGGCGCCAAGATGCCGGTCATCGCGGTACGCATGGGCGAGGACATCAAGATCGTGCGCCAGTACCTGAAGGAACACCCGGAAGTTTCCGCGCTGGTTCTGGGCGCGGCCAAGGAGGGTGGCCCCGGTCCGCTGGTAGCTCACTTCACCGGGGCCGGACTTGGTCACATGCCCTGCCCGGTTTTCGTGATCCCCGGGACGCTCGATGCCGATGCGATCGAGCGCCTGAGCTGAACCGGGGGCGTTATCGGCTCCGGGCAGGAGCCGACTGCCTCACTTCTTCTTGCGCCCCTGATGGCGGATGTTGTTCGGCCGGCCACGCTGGCCGACGAAGTGCTTGCCCTTTTTCTTGAGCGGCTGCGGCTTGCCGCGCTGCTCGATGCGGCCGCCGCCCTCCTCGAGCTCGAACTTGAGCGCCCCGGTCAGCGGATTCGCCTCCGCCAGACGCAGGCGCAGGATCTGCCCCACGGCATAGCTGGTGCCAGTGCTTTCGCCTTCGAGCACCTGGGCCTTCTCGTCATAGGCAAAACGCTCGTCACCCAGCGTCGAAACCGGCACCAGTCCATCACCGCCCAGACTGAGGATCGTCGCAAAGAACCCGAACTTCTGCACCCCGGTGATACGCGTGTCGAAAACCTGGCCGACGCGGCCCGAAAGCCATGCGGCGACATAACGATCGATGGTTTCGCGCTCGGCCTCCATCGCGCGGCGCTCGGCCGTGCTGATCGCCTCGCTGACGCGGCCCAGATCGCTGCGATCACGCTCGGAAAGCCCCGACAGCGCAGGGATTTCGCCCTCGGGCCGGGGTTGTTCCAGCCCATAGGCATCGACCAGCGCGCGGTGGACCAGAAGGTCAGCGTAACGGCGAATCGGCGAGGTGAAATGCGCGTACGAGCCCAGAGCCAGGCCGAAGTGCCCTTCGTTACGCGGGCCGTAATAGGCCTGGGTCTGGCTGCGCAGCACCGCTTCCATGATAAGCGCCTTCTCGCTTTCGTCGGCGATGTCCTTGAGCATGCGGTTGAACAGGCCCGGCGTGATGACCTGCCCCATGGCCAGCTTGCGGCCGAAAGTCGCCAGGTAGTCCTTGAGCGCGGTCAGCTTCTCGCGGCTCGGCGTCTCGTGGATGCGGTAGACCACCGGCGCCACCTTGGCCTCCAGTGCCTTGGCCGCTGCGACGTTGGCGGCGATCATGAAGTCCTCGACCACGCGGTGCGCGTCAAGCCGTTCACGAATGGCGATTTCGGCAATGCGCCCCTGATCGTCGAGCTTTACGCGGCGTTCGGGCAGTTCGAGTTCAAGCGGATCGCGGGCTTCTCGGGCCTTCGCCAGCAGCTTCCAGCAAGCCCAGAGGTTCTTCAGTTGCTCCGGCGCGCGATCCTCGTCGATGCGGGCCTGCGCCTCTTCGTAGGCGATGACTTCGTCGATACGGACAATGGCACGGGTGAAGCGCCATTCGGTCACCTTGCCCTGCCCGTCGATCTTCATGTGACAGGCCATCGCCGCGCGGTCTTCGCCCGAACGCAGCGAGCAGACGTCGGCGCTCAGCACCTCGGGGAGCATCGGCACGACCCGGTCCGGGAAATAGACCGAGTTGCCGCGGCGCCGCGCCTCGCGGTCGATGTGACCGCCGGGGCGAACGTAGAACGAGACGTCGGCAATCGCGACCAGCGCGTCGAAACCACCCTCCTCGTTCGGTGCGGCCCAGATCGCGTCATCGTGGTCGCGCGCATCGGAGGGATCGATGGCGACGATCGGCAGGTGCCGCAGGTCCTCGCGCTGCTCGTGGCTGAGCGGCATCCTGGCGGAGCGCTCTGCTTCGGCGATGGTGTCGCCGTCGAAGTGGTTGGGGATGCCGTGCTTGTGGATCGCGATCAGGCTGAAGGCCTTGGACGCAAGCGGTTCACCCAGCACTTCGGTGACCTTCACCGAGGGGCGCGCGGAGCGGCCGATCGGCTCGGCCAGCACCAGTTCGCCCTTCTCGGCGCCGCCAAGATCGGAAATCGGCGAGGAATTGCGGATGCGCTTGTCTACCGGGGCCAGCCAGGGCTTGCCCGCACCATCGATCTCGACAACGCCCAGCATCTGCTCGGAACGCAGCATCAGCTTCTTCATCGGATAGGCGCGCCATCCGGTGGGCGTCTCTTCCGTGCGCGACAGCACGCGGTCACCCTTCTTGAGCGCCGAGCGCCCCTTCTCGATCAGGCGAATGCGCGGCGGCGGGGTGGCATCGTCGGGCGTCCAGGTGTCGGGGATGGCGATGGGCTCGCCTTCATCCACGTCAACGATGCGCAGGACGGTGACCTTGGGCAGCCCACCCATGCGGTGGAACGCGGTACGCTTGCCGTCGATCAGGCCCTCTTCGGCCATGTCCTTGAGCAGCGCCTTGAGCTGGATCTTCTCCTGCCCCTTGAGGCCGAAGGCGCGGGCGATCTCGCGCTTGCCCGCCGGCTCGGTGGCGTTCTGGATGAAGTCCAGCACCTGCTGGCGCGTGGGAAGCCCGGGCTCGTGCCGGGGCCTGGAGGACTTGAGGGAGGACCTGGGCGTGCTGTTCTTTGGGCGAGGCATGGCATCGCACTTGCCGGTAAACGGCGGAAATTACAATCCGCCGCTTGTCATCGGGGGCATGCGATCAATGCGAGGAGGCCGTTTCCTGCACCACCGCGTGGACAGGCTTCATCGCCTTGTCCGGCATGCGCGACTTGACCATGAGCTGCCACGAAGACACCAGCAGCACGCAGGCAAGCAGCGGCTGCAAGACCTTGTCCGGCGCGTGGGATGACAGATAGCTTCCGATCACCACACCGGGAATGGAGCCGATCAGCAGGTTTCCGAGCAACGTGAAGCTGACGTCGCCGATGATCCAGTGGCCGGTCCCGGCGATGAGGGCCAGTGGGACGGCGTGGGCAATATCCGAACCCACCAGACGCGAGACCTGCAGCCGGGGGTAGAGCACTAGCAGCACCGTGACGCCGATCGCTCCCGCACCGACCGACGAGATCGATACGGCGAGGCCGATGACCGCGCCGAGCAGGACGGTAAGCCCGGCAACCCGCGCCGGAGGTGCAACGGCTTCATGTTCATGCGCGAAGCGGGTCAGCCACTTGCGCGACGCCACCGCGATCGCCGTCAGGAACAGCAGGATCGCGAGGGAAAACAGGATCATGTTCTCGGTCGATTTGCCGACCTTGCCGATATAGGCAAGCGTTCCCAGCGTGACGAGAGCCGCCGGCACGCTGCCGGATGCCAGGCGACGCACGATGGTCCAGTCGACCGTCTCGCGCTTGCCGTGGACAACCGAGCCGCCGATCTTGGTCAGCGCGGCAAACAGCAGGTCGGTGCCGACCGCGGTCTGCGGATTGACCCCGAACATCAGTACCAGCAGCGGCGTCATCAACGAGCCGCCGCCGACACCGGTGAGGCCCACGAGTATGCCGACCATCAGGCCGGCAACCGCGTGCATCGTGTCGAAGGCATGGGTCATAGCGAATTCACTCTCCACAACGCGTGCCGGGAGTCCGATCCTTGCGGCATCGGACGGCAGGCACGGGAGTGTTGGCGAGCCATGCCCGGCTCCGCTTCCCGCGCAGATCCCTGTTGCGTTGCCTCTCTAGTCATACCGCGGCGCTTGGCAAGCACCCCTGTTGGATCATTCGATGCCTGTCACGGCGTGCCGAGCGGCAGGAAGCCGCCACCCGGAACCGCTGCCGCGACCGGGCTCTGGCTGCCGTCGGCAGCGATCGAACTGACACCGAGGATCCAGTCGTCACCGCGGAGGCCATCGAGTTTCACGCGGGTCTGCGTGGTTTTCGCAATCATCGGTTGCGCCTCCCACTCACCCTGGTCGGTACGGCGGCGCCACAGCGAATAGGCGACCGCGCCGTCGATCGGCTTCCACGATACGTCGGTCCACGTCTTCACCGCAGCATCGGCGGTGGGAGCCGGCGGCATCGGCGCCTTGGCCAGCGCGGCGAGCGCGGCAATGTTCAGGCGGGTGACGCGGGCGAGATAGGGAAAGTCCATCTCGTCGATCGTGTCGCCGAACTTGACGCCGTTCTCTGTGCGCAGGTCCTGATGCTGGTGCTCGTAGTCCTCGATGGCAACCGAGAAACGCACCGCCGGATTGCCTTGCTCAAGGAACGGCAACTGGTCGCCGCCGCGGCCCATGCGGTCGGCGCGCCAGACCTGCCGAACTTCCAGCTTGTCCTGTACACCGCCCGAAAGCGCCGCGATGAAGCGCGAGATGTTGCGCGAAGGGCTGTCGTTCTCGCCGCCGAACCGGCGTGCGTCGGCGCGGGTCTTGTCGCTCGCGTCCGCACGCGGACCTTCGGAAAACAGGCGGACATGGGTATCGTCGACCAGTCCGTCGGATCCGTGGGTTCCGCCGACGATGTCGTTGTTGAGCACGGCCTTGACCGTCCAGCCCTGCTTCTTTGCGTAGTCCGCCAGCAGCTTGCCGCCATAAAGCCCCTGCTCCTCGCCCGAGAGCGCGGCATAGACGATGGTGGTGGGGAACTTGTGCCTGGATAGTACGCGCGCGGCCTCCAGAACGAGCGCGGTGCCCGAGCCGTCGTCGTTGGCTCCCGGCGCATCGCTCCTGACGTCCATCACGTCGGTCACGCGGCTGTCGATATGCGCTTCAACGATCACGACTTCATCGGGGCGCTCGGTGCCGCGCTGGATGGCGACGACATCGACCATCTTCACCGGCACCGGGATGCGAGTCCCGTTCACCATGCTTTCTGGCATCACGACTTCAAGACAGCCACCGCAGGCCTTCGAGGTCTTGCGAAATTCGTCGGCCGCCCAGCGCCGCGCGGCACCGATACCGCGCCGGGGATCGGAATCCGAAGACAGCGTATGCCGGGTGCCGAAGGAAACCAGCTTCTCGACATCCGCATGCATTCGCGCTTCCGAAACGTCGGCAACCGGCGCATCGGCGGCGCCGGCAGCGACTGGGCTCAGGAAACTGGAGGAAAGCGTGGCGGCGACCAGGATCTTGTATTGCATGACCGCGCTTGTCGGGCCTGGCTCCCGAGATTGCAAGAGGGCGGCAGGATCAGAACCGGACGGGTGCGTCCCCATAGCGATTGGGGCCAGTGGTCGAAGGCAGGACGCCGCAGATGATCACGATCAGAATGGCTGCCCAGCTCATTGCCGAGGCCCCGATCACCCTGGACTGGATCGCGAGGGCGGATGCCATCTCCCCCGCCGGTGCGCTGGTCATCGCGGCACTGAACGTGCCTTTCATCATTCCGCCCATCATCGGCAGCGAAATGAGCATGCCGGCGGCATATTGGAGGATGACAAGGAAGAAGACGTAGAACCAAAAGGTCTGCCGCGCATCGCGCCCTTTGAAGTTCAGCAGGATCGCAAGGTTATACCTGATCGATCCCAGCACGCCCTCTTCCTTTCAGTTCATCAGTACGAACGCGCCACGTAGATGCGTTCGGCTGCCGGCTTGCCGGTGAAGACGCAAGTGCCGGTAGCGGCCGGAGCATCCATCGGCGTGTTGCGCATGGTCAGCTTCAGCGCCTTCAGCTTCTGCACGACGGCGTCGAGTTCAGCCCCGGTCGGGCGCGACCATTCGACCTCGACCCAGCCCGGATAACGCTTGTCGTCCGAGAAGAAGGCGGAAAGCTTGTCGAAGCTGGAAAGCTGCGTGATATTGGCATCACGGCGAGCCAGGGCCTCGGCGTGGAGCGAGGCCTGGAAATCCTCGATCTCGGCAGAGGCGCGGGCCACGAAGTCCTCCTTGGCCATGCCGACGAAATTGGCCTTGCCCGCCTCGGTCCACAGCTTGTCACGGCGCAGCATCGATACCTGCCCGCCTGCCGCATCACGGCCGCCGATTTCGAGGATCAACGGCACGCCCTTCTTGACCCACGCCCAGCGCTTCTGCGTGGCCTTGCCCGGGCGCTTGTCGAGCAGGACGCGAACGGTCTCGCCCAGCGCGGTCTGCCCGACCAGTGCCTTGCGCAGCTCCTCGCAGTAGGCGAGCAGCGCCTCGTCCTCGTCATTGTCACGCAGCATCGGCAGGATCACGATCTGGTGCGGCGCCACCATCGGCGGCACGCGCAGACCGTCATCGTCGCCGTGGACCATGATCATGCCGCCGACCAGGCGCGTCGAGACGCCCCAGCTGGTGGTGTGGGCGTACTGCTGGGTACCTTCCTTGTCCTGGTACTGGATGCCCGCAGCATGCGCGAAGCCGGTGCCGAGGTAGTGCGAGGTGCCGGCCTGCAGCGCCTTGCCGTCCTGCATCATCGCTTCGATAGAATAAGTGCCGACCGCGCCGGGGAAGCGTTCGTTCTCCGGCTTCTCACCGGCGATCACCGGCATGGCGAGCTCGTTTTCAGCAAAGTCGCGGTACATTTCGAGCGCGCGCAGCGTCTCTTCCATCGCGTCGTCGCGGTTGGCGTGCGCGGTGTGGCCTTCCTGCCAGAGGAACTCGCTGGTGCGCAGGAACATGCGGGTGCGCATTTCCCAGCGCACCACGTTGGCCCACTGGTTGACCATGAGCGGCAGGTCACGCCAGGACTGGACCCAGCGCGCCATGGCCGCGCCGATCACCGTTTCCGACGTCGGGCGCACGATCAGCGGCTCTTCGAGCTTGGCCTCGGGATCAGGCACAAGGCCACCCTTGCCGTCACCGATCAGGCGGTGATGGGTGACCACCGCCATTTCCTTGGCGAAGCCTTCGACGTGTTCGGCTTCCTTGGAGAAGTACGAAAGCGGAATGAACAGCGGGAAGTAGCAGTTGGTGACGCCTGCGGCCTTGATGCGGTCATCCATCAGGCGCTGGATGCGCTCCCAGATGCCATAGCCCCACGGCTTGATGACCATGCACCCGCGAACACCGGATTCCTCGGCCATTTCGGCTTCGGAGATCACTTCCTGGTACCACTGGGCGAAATCGTCCTCGCGCTTGACGGAGAGGGCGTGGCGAATGGCGGACACTGGGGCTTCTTCCTGCTTGCATCGATGCGGGCGGACCATCCGCCGCATTCGGGCCCTTCGATCCGGAACGTGTCCGTCGCGAGGGGCCCTTGCGCAGACCCTTATTTGCCCAGCGCGTCAAGCCTCTTCTGGATTTCGGCCATCTGCTCGCGCAGCGCGGAGAGGTCGCCAGCGTCCTCAGCCGGCGGTGCCTTGGGCTCCGGCTTCTCGGCACCGGGCATGAAGGCAGAGGCGGCGGCCTTGAACATCGCCATGTTCTGTTCGGCCAGGCGCGCCAGCGGATTGTTGCCAAGGCTGTCCTCGAACGCCTTGCGCAGCTTGGTCTGGTTGGCGCGGAAATTGTCCATCGACGCTTCGAGGTAGTGCGGCACCAGCGATTGCATCGAGTTGCCGTACATGCTGATCAGTTCGCGCAGGAAATTGACCGGCAGCATCTGCTCGCCGTTCGACTCCTCCTCCATGATGATCTGGGTGAGAATCGTGTGCGTGATGTCGGTCCCGGTCTTGGCATCGAGAACCTTGTAGTTCACACCCTCGCGGGTCATCTGCGCAAGATGTTCGAGCGTGATGTAGCTCGATGAGCGGGTATTGTAGAGACGCCGGTTCGCGTATTTTTTGATTATGACGGTGTCGTCTTCGTGCGATCCCGTTTCTGGCATTGCCTATCCCCTAGCTAGAGGTCCACCCCCATGGTTTAGGGGGCAACGATACCACTTGCGCTTGGTGCAACGCAACACAATTTGCTGCGCAGCAAAACACACCGCCCCGGCTGTCAGCGCGTGAAGCGCCGACCGAGCAAGGTCAGCAGTTCATACTGCGACAGACCGGAAACGGCGGCGGCCTCTGGCAGATCGTAATCGGCCGTCACCCAGTCTCCTTCGCCCAGCGTTGGCAAAGCGGAAAGATCGAGAATGGTCAGATCCATACTGACCCGGCCAACAACCGGCAGCCGTACGCCGGTATCACCGCCGGCCGGACGGAAAGCCCCCTTGCCCGACCAGCAGCGCAAGTAGCCGTCGGCGTAACCCATTGCGACCGTTCCCACCCGCATGGCGCGCGGCGCGACAAAGGTCGCGTTGTAGCCGAGGCTGTCTCCGGCAGCGATTTCGCGCACCTGCAGCACAGCCGCCTGCGGGCGCGCGACCTGGCGCAGCAAGGGCCCCATCTCGGCGCGCGGGACCCCGCCATAAAGCGCGATTCCGGGACGGGTCAGATCACCGTGGTATGCCGCACCCAGAGCTATGCCGCCGCTGTTGGCAAGACTGCCGCGCGCGTGACGCACGAGGCCGCGCGCGGCCATCCAGCGCTCGCGTTGCAATTCGTTGAGCGGGGTGTCCTCTTCGGCAGCGACAAGGTGCGAAAGCAGGGCGTCGATCTCGAGCGCCTGCACGGCACCATCGCCCAGTTCCGCCACCGCGACGCCAAGGCGGTTCATCCCGGTATCCACCATCAGGTGGCAAGCCCCGCCTCCTGCCGCGACCCAGCGCCGGGCCTGCTCCACCGAGTTGATGACGGGCACCACGCCGCTGGCCTGTGCGAAAGCAGCTTCAGCATCGTTCATCGGGCCATGCAGGACGGCGAGGCGGCGCGGATCGACAAGGTCGAGCAATTCCGCCGCCTCGCGCCAATGGGCGACAAAGAAGTCTCGGCACCCCGCCTCGTGCAGCAAAGGTACGACGCGCCTTGCGCCAAGGCCGTAAGCGTTGGCCTTTACCGCCGCCCCTGCCCGCGCCGTTCCGGAAAGTGTGTCGAGCGCGCGCCAGTTAGAGGCCAGTGCAGCACCATCGACATCGAGACGCAGGGCAGAAGCAGGGACTTCGGAAAGCCCGGATCGATCAGACAGAAGGATCACCATATTCACGCGGGGGGCCACCTCGCAGTCCCCACAGCGAGACGGCAAGTGCGATGGCAACGACGATCCAGGTGTACCAGAGACCCTGGTACGGATTGCCGCTGCTGGCGACCATGTAGCTGGAAATCAAAGGAAGGAAACCGCCAAAGTAGCCGGTGCCGAGATGATAGGGGATCGACATCGAACTGTAGCGGATTCGCGGCGGGAACATCTCGGACAGCAAGGCTGCCGCCGGCCCATAGGTCGCCCCGGCCAGCGCCATGAGCGCAACCAGCACCCCGACGATGGTGATCGCCCCGCTCAAGGTCGGCCGATCCTTGGTGAAGTTATAGCCCGCCTGCGCCAGCCAGCCTTGCAGCATCTGCCCGCGGGCGGCCTTGTCGGCCCAGGGGTACTCCGCCATCGGCAGCGGCCTGCTGCCGACTTTCAGCAAGAGTTGCTTGGCGTCGACGACGCGGTAGGCAATGCCCGCCCCGGTAAGGTCGCCCAGGAGCTTTCCGCAGTCGGTGTCCTGTTCGTTGCGGAACGGATTGAACTTGCAGTCGGGCCCTGCCACCAGCACCGGAGCCTGCTCGGCCGCGCGGGAAAGAGCCGGATTGGCATTGTTGCCGATCAGCCAGAAAGCCGGAAACAGCAGCAGCAGTGTCAGCATGTAGCCGAGGATGATCGGTTGCCGGCGCCCGACCTTGTCGGACAGGCTGCCAAAGATCACGAAAAAGGCCATCCCCACCGCAGCAGACACGCCGACGATGATTTCCGCACTAGTATCGGCCATGCGCATAGCCCCCTTGAGGAAGCTCAGCGCCGAGAACATCGCGGTGTACCAGATCACGGTCAGGCCAGCGGAAATGCCGAACAGGGCGATGAAGATACGGCGGCGATTGCCGGGATAGGTGAAGCTTTCCTTGAACGGATTGCCGGAAAGCTTACCCTCCTCGCGCATCGCGCGGAACACCGGGCTCTCCGAGAGCTTGAGGCGCATGTAGAGTGACAGCGCCAGCAGCGCGAGCGACAGGACGAACGGCAGGCGCCAGCCCCAGGCTTCCCATGTTGCAGGGCTCATCATCGCCTTGCAGGAAAGCACGACGATCAGGCTGAGCACAAAGCCGCCGACCACGCTGGCCTGGATGAACCCGGTGTGGAAGCCGCGCCGGTGCTGCGGCGAGTGTTCGGAGACATAGATCGCCGCACCGCCGTATTCACCGCCCAGCGCCAACCCCTGCACCACCCGCAGCAGCAGCACGATGACGGGCGCGGCGAGGCCGATGCTTGCGGATGAGGGCGTGAAGCCGACCCCGGCTGTCGCGACGCCCATGAGCGTGACGGTGACCAGGAACGTGTACTTGCGCCCCAGTCGGTCCCCCAGAAAGCCGAACAGGATCGCGCCCAGCGGCCGGAAGCAGAAGCCGACCGCAAAGCCCGCCCAGACCAGCAGGGTTTCCAGCGTCTCGTTCCCCGAGGGGAAAAAGGTATTGCCGATCACAGCCGCCAAAGTGCCGTAGATGAAGAAGTCGTACCATTCGAACACGGTCCCCATCGACGAGGCCGCGATCACCAGCCTCATGTCGGACGCGCTGGGCTCGGTCCCATGCGAATTGCGCGGCGTTTCGGCCATTCACCCCCCTCTGCGACCTGGCCCCCACCGGCCCGATCGCTGGTCATGTTAGTCGTTCCGGGCTGACTCTGGAAGCGCTGCGAGCGCAGCCTTCCATGGCAACGTCACCGCCCCGTGACGGGCCGGATAGTCGCGCGCGGCGGCGATCTGCGATAGTCCCGGCCAATCCGGGAACGAGCCCTGCCCGCCGAGCCAGCTTGCGATCGCTTCGCTCGCCTCGGCAATATCGGCCCGGCCGCGTCCTTGTACGCCATCGGCAAATATCGCCGCTGCCGCCTGCCCGATGGCGCAGGCATGGCTGCGAATCCCGATGCGCTCCACCCGCCCGCGTGCATCAAGGGCAAGGCCGAGCGTGATGGTGCTGCCGCAGCTTGGCGAGCGCGCCTCGGCCTGGAAGGGCAGGCCATCATCCCAGCCATGTGCAGCAAGCCTGACGGCCAGCCCCAGCACTTCGGGGGTGTAGAGGACGGTTGCGGACACCGGACTATGCCGCTCCGCTGCTCAGGACTGGCCGTCGGCGTCTTCGCGGGTTTCAGCCGCACGCGCCTCCCGGCGGCGTTCGCCCAGCATCTTCACCAGCGCTTCGCTGCTGGCATTGATGAACGAATAAGTCCGCGCCTGCCGGATCCAGTCGGGCCGGCCTTCCGCGCCCCAGATCGTGTCGTAGCCGAGCACAAGCACCGAAAAACCCAGCACCGCGATCAGAACGCCCTTTACGGCGCCGAAGCCGAAACCCAGCACCCGGTCGATCGGCCCAAGCAACGAGGCGCGACTAGCCCGCCCGGCCCAGCCTGCCACCAGCTTCACGGCCGCGAAGGGCACGATCAGGAGGATCGCGAAGGCCAGCACGGGCGTTGCCGAACCGGAGCCGGTATGCGGCTCCAGCCAGTGCGCCAGCGGCGTGTGCATCGTTCGTATGGCGATAACCGCAAAGACCCAGGCACCGAGCGCCAGGATTTCCTGCACAAAACCGCGCATGAACCCCATGGCCGCACCAAGGCCGACGATGACGAGAACTGCAATATCGAAACCGGTCATGCGGCAGGCTCTAGGCATCTCCCAGAATACGGTCAACGAGGTTGGGCAGCATCGACATTCCGGTGAACTCCAGCCCCTTCTCGGGCTTGGTCGTCGCAACGGGGCCATAAGCGCGGCCGAAGCCCAGTTTCGCCGATTCGCGCTGCCTGATCGACGAATGGGCGACAGGGCGAATCTCGCCGGCAAGCGAGACTTCGCCGAACCAGACGGTGTTCTTGGGCAAAGGACGATCCCCCAATGCCGACACCAGCGCCGCCGCGACCGCAAGATCGGCGGCCGGGTCGGCGAGGCGATAACCGCCCGCCACGTTCAGATAGACTTCCGCGCTGGAGAAATTGAGCCCGCAGCGCGCTTCCAGCACGGCCAGCAACATGGCCATGCGGCCCGAATCCCAACCGACGACCGCGCGGCGCGGGGTTGCGCCGCTCTGCAACCGCACGATCAGCGCCTGGATCTCGATCAGCACCGGGCGGGTGCCTTCCATCGCCGCAAAGACCGCACTGCCCGCCATCGCCTCCTCGCGCCCCGACAGGAACAGCATCGAGGGATTGCCGACTTCGGCAAGGCCCGCCCCCTCCATCGCAAAGACGCCGATCTCATCGACCGGACCGAAACGGTTCTTGAGGCTGCGCAGGATACGGTACTGGTGGCTACGCTCGCCCTCGAAGCTCATCACCACGTCCACCATGTGCTCCAGCACACGAGGCCCTGCGATATTTCCGTCCTTGGTCACGTGGCCGACAAGGATCAGTGTGACGTCGTTTTCCTTGGCATAACGGATCAGTTCGAAGGCACAGCCACGCACCTGGCTGACGGTGCCCGGTGCGCCTTCGATGGTGTCCGAATGCATGGTCTGGATCGAATCGATCACCAGCAGCGTCGGCGCATCCATCATGCCCAGCGTCGTCAGGATATCGCGAACCGAGGTTGCCGAGGCGAGCTGGATCGGCGCTTTCGACAGGCCGAGACGCTCAGCCCGCAGGCGCACCTGCCCTGCCGCTTCCTCGCCGCTGACATAGACGGCGGAACTGCCCGAATTGGCGATATGCGCGGCAGCCTGAAGCAGCAGCGTCGACTTGCCGATGCCGGGATCGCCGCCCAGCAGGATCGCCGAGCCCGGGACGAGACCGCCACCCAGGGCGCGGTCGAACTCGGCCAGGCCGCTGGCGCGGCGCTTGGGAACCTCGCCCGGCGCATCGAGCGGCGTGAAGCGGATCGGACGGCCGCCGGAAGACAGATCGTGCTTGGTCGAAAACACCGTCTGCGGCGCTTCCTCGCTCAGCGTGTTCCACTCCCCGCAATCGGCGCATTGACCCTGCCAGCGGGTTGTAACCCCTCCGCAGGACGAACAGACATATCGACGTTTGGGCTTTGCCATGGCGCATCGATTATCTGGAACGGAATGAGAACGCAATTGCCTTTCGCCGCGTCTCGTACCAAGCTAAGCCCATGCACCAGAAGGAACTGCGGATCGCGCTCGTCTGCTACGGCGGTGTCAGCCTTGCCGTCTACATGCACGGCGTCACCAAGGAACTGTGGAAGACGCTTCAGGCCAGCCGTACGTTCTGGGCTGGCGACAGCGCGCCCGGGGGCACCACGGCGGTCTACCTCAAGCTGCTGCGCCGCCTGGAGCAGGCCGGGAACCTGCGCCTGCGGGTACTGTGCGACATTGTCGCCGGTGCCAGCGCAGGCGGGATCAATTCGATCTTCCTGGCACAGGCGATCCATTCCGGCCAGTCGCTGGAGCCGCTGACCCAGCTCTGGCTGGAGGTAGCCGACGTCGACGAACTGCTCGATCCTGAGGCCCGGCCCTGGTCTGCGCACACCAAGTTCTGGGCGCAGCCGCTGGTGTCCTATCTGCTCAGGCGCCCAGGCAATGCCGTCAGCGCCAGCGTGGCCCCGGAAACGCGCCAGGAAGTCCGCGAGAAGCTGTCACGCCTGATCCGCTCGCGCTGGTTCGAGCCGCCCTTCAGCGGCATCGGCTTCTCCCGGTTGTTGTACCGCGCACTGTCATCGATGGCGGAAACGAGCGGCCCCGGCCTGTTGCCGCAGCGCCACCCCATCGACCTTTTCGTGACGGCGACCGACTTCAAGGGACACCTGGAAACCCTGCGCCTGCATTCACCCGAACTGGTCCTCGAAAGCGAGCACCGGCTGACCTTCGGGTTCCGTGCCCGCAGCGGAGCGGCCGAACTGGCGGCGCTCCCCGAACTGGTCATGGCGGCGCGTTCCACCGCCAGCTTTCCCGGCGCATTCCCGCCGCTCCAACTCGAGGAGATAGACCTCCTCGTTTCGGAAAACGCCATCGAGTGGCCGGGGCGCGACGCGTTCCTGAAGCGGATCATGCCCGAGCACGTGGCCCGCGGCGATCTCGATTCGGTCTCGCTGATCGATGGGTCGGTGCTGGTGAACGCCCCGTTTGCCGACGCCATGCGGGTGCTTCGCAGCCGTCCCGCGACGCGGGAGATCGATCGGCGTTTCGTCTATATCGATCCGGCCCCCGATCGCGTCGGCGCCGATCTCAGGCGCGACAAGCGCCCGCCGGGCTTCTTCACGACCATCTTCGGCTCGCTCTCCTCGATCCCGCGCGAGCAGCCGATCCGCGACAACCTCGAAGCGCTGGAAGAGGAGTCGCGCGAGATGGCGACCTTGCGCGCCATCGTGCTGGCCCTGCGCCCGGAAATCGAGGAGACGGTCAGCAGTCTGTTCGGCCATACCCTGTTCCTCGACCGCCCCAATCCCAAACGCCTCGCCGCATGGCGCGCCCGCGCGCAGCAAGCGGCGTTCGATCAGGCCGGGTTTGCCTATCACGGCTATGTGCAGGTGAAGTTCACCGGCGTTGTCACGATGCTGGCAAGGCTTGTCCACGAAGCCGCGCCGAGCCTTGGCGTCAGCTCCGCGGCACCGATCATGGAGCGCCTCTACAGCCACCTTTCCGATCACGGCATCGACCGCATGCAGCCCCTGCGCGGCGGAACTTCGCCGGGAATGGCGGCGTTTTTTCGCCTTCATGACATCACTTTCCGCATCCGCCGCCTGCGCCTGCTGGCGCGGCGCGTGACGCAGGAGTGGCGCCTCGACGGCGATGTCGACGAAAGCCAGCGCGACGCCGCGCGCGAAGCGATCTACGGCGCGCTTGCACTCTACATCGAGGCGGAGGCGGTCTCGTTCCTCGGGCCGGACTTCACCGAACTGGCGCAAGGCGTCTTCGAAGATCCCGGCGCCCTGCTCGATCACATCGCCAACCGGCGCGGCTTGCTGCAGATTGACACGCAGGTCGACCAGATCCTTGCCGAGATGCTCTCGTCGATGCCGAGCGGGCTGCGCAAACGACTGCTGCTCGCCTACCTCGGTTACCCCTTCTACGACACGGTGACGCTACCCCTGCTGCGCGGCGAAGGCCTGGACGAATTCGACCCCATTCGGGTCGACCGGATCTCGCCCGAAGATTGCCATGCGATCCGGCAGGGACCGATGCTGCGCGGAAGCGAATTCTACAACTTCGGCGCCTTCTTCAGCCGCGCCTACCGCGAGAACGACTATCTGTGGGGCCGGCTGCACGGGGCCGAGCGCATGATCGAACTGATCGCCTCCGCCCTGGAAGGCGAACATGCGCTGGACGAGCGGGAACTGGACCAGTTCCGCAAGGCGGCGTTTCTCGCCGTGCTGGATGAGGAGCAGGGGCGGCTCAACGCCGATCCCGGCCTTGTCGGAAGCCTTCGCAGCGAAGTCCTGCGGCGCGTCTGAAGCCCAAAAACAATCACTCCGCCCTCGCTTGCGCGCGGGCGGAGTGATCTGAATTCCAGCTCGGAAACCTTACAGGGTTACTCGGTCAGGTCGTTCCATGCTTCCTTGATGCGATCGAAGAAGCCCTTGGAACCGGGGCATTCCTCGCCAGTCTCGGTCGACTGGAGTTCGCGCAGGATTTCCTTCTGGCGCGCGGAGAGCTTGGTCGGCGTCTCCACGGTGATCTCGATGACGAGATCGCCCCGCCCGCGCCCTTGCAGCACGGGCATGCCCGCACCGCGCTTGCGCAGTTGCTTGCCTGACTGGATCCCCGCGGGAATGTCCAGCGAGATCGTCTCGCCGTCGATGCCCGGGATTTCGATCGAGCCGCCCAGCGCCGCGGTGGTGAAGGTGATCGGAACCTGGGTCAGCAGCGAGGTGCCGTCCCGTTCGAACACCTTGTGGCGCTTGACGTGGAGGAAGATATAGAGGTCGCCCGGAGGCGCTCCGAACGGCCCGGCCTCACCCTTGCCGGCAAGGCGGATGCGCGTGCCCGAATCCACGCCCGGCGGGATTTCCACTTCCAGCGTCTGCGGACGATCCACCCGGCCCTCGCCGCCGCAGGCGCGGCACGGCTTCTCGATGACCTCACCCCGGCCGTGACAGGTCGGGCAGGTGCGTTCCACCACGAAGAAGCCCTGCTGCGCGCGCACCTTGCCGTGGCCGGCGCACATGTTGCAGGTGCGCTTGCCCGTACCGGGTTCGGCGCCGGTGCCCTTGCAGGGCTCGCATCCCTGCGAGACCTCGATGGTGATCTCGGTCGACTTGCCGTGGAACGCCTCGTCGAGGCTGACCTCCATGTCGTAGCGCAAGTCGGCACCGCGGCGCGCCTGCTGGCGACCGCCACCGCCGCCACCGAAGGCGCTGCCGAAGATGGATTCGAAGATGTCGCCGATGTCGCCGAACTCGGCGCCCATGCCGGGGCCGCCGCCACCGCCCATCCCTTGCTGGAACGCGGCATGGCCATAGCGATCGTAGGCCGCCCGCTTCTGCGGGTCCTTGAGGCAGTCATAGGCCTCGTTGATCTGCTTGAAGCGCGCTTCGGCTTCGTTATCGCCGGGGTTCTTGTCCGGGTGATAACGCATGGCAAGGCGGCGATAGGCCGACTTCAGCACCTTGTCGTCGGCGGTGCGCTCGCACTCGAGCAGTTCGTAATAGTCGATTTCGGTAGCTGACACGTCTCGTTATTCCCCGCGTGCAACCTGGCCGCCACCGTCGCCCCTGGCAACGATGACGGCCACGCTAGTCATGAGGACCGATCAGCCCTTGTTTTCGTCGACTTCCGAGAACTCGGCATCGACGACGTCGTCGTCACCGGCCGGAGCAGCGTCCGGCGAAGCGGCCGAGGCCTGCTCCTTCTCGTAGATGGCCTGGCCCATCTTCATGGCGACTTCGGTCAGCGCCTGCGCCTTGGCGGTGATGTCGGCGGGTTCACCGCCTTCGATCGCTGCCTTGGTTGCGGCGATGGCCGCCTCGACTTCCGACTTCAGGCCGGCGTCGATCTTGTCGCCATGCTCGGCGATCTGCTGCTCGGTCGCGTGGACGAGGCTGTCGGCGTTGTTCTTGGCCTCGGCGGCCTCACGACGCTTCTTGTCCTCTTCGGCGAACTTCTCGGCATCCTTGACCATCTGGTCGATGTCGGAATCCGACAGGCCACCCGACGCCTGGATGCGGATCTGCTGCTCCTTGCCGGTGCCCTTGTCCTTGGCCGAGACGTTGACAAGGCCGTTGGCATCGATGTCGAAGGTGACTTCGATCTGCGGCACGCCGCGACGTGCCGGCGGAATGCCGACGAGGTCGAACTGGCCAAGCAGTTTGTTGTCCTGCGCCATCTCGCGCTCGCCCTGGAACACGCGGATGGTCACCGCCTGCTGGTTGTCCTCGGCGGTCGAGTAGACCTGGCTCTTCTTGGTCGGGATCGTCGTGTTGCGGTCGATCATCTTGGTCATGATGCCGCCCAGCGTCTCGATGCCCAGCGACAGCGGGGTCACGTCGAGCAGCAGCACGTCCTTGACGTCGCCCTGGAGAACGCCGGCCTGGATCGCCGCGCCCATGGCGACGACTTCATCCGGGTTCACGCCGGTGTGGGGCTCCTTGCCGAAGAAGTCCTTCACCACGTCACGCACCTTGGGCATGCGGGTCATGCCGCCCACGAGCACGACGTCGTCGATTTCCTTGGCCGAGATGCCGGCATCGGCCAGCGCCTTGCGGCAGGGTTCGAGCGTACGCTGGATCAGGTCCGCAACCATCTTCTCGAGGTCCGAACGGGTGATCGTTTCCACGAGGTGCAGCGGGGTGGTGGCGCCGCCTTCCATGCGTGCGGTGATGAAGGGCAGGTTGACCTCGGTCGTCGCGGTGGACGAGAGTTCGATCTTCGCCTTCTCGGCCGCTTCCTTCAGGCGCTGCAGAGCGAGCTTGTCGGTCCGCAGGTCCATGCCTTCCTTGGCCTTGAACTTGTCGGCCAGCCATTCGACGACCTTGGTGTCGAAGTCTTCACCGCCGAGGAAGGTGTCGCCGTTGGTCGACTTCACTTCGAACACGCCGTCGCCGATCTCGAGGATCGAGACGTCGAAGGTACCGCCGCCAAGGTCGTAGACGGCGATGGTCTTGCCGTCCTGCTTGTCGAGGCCATAGGCGAGCGCGGCCGCGGTCGGCTCGTTGATGATGCGCAGCACTTCAAGACCGGCGATCTGGCCGGCGTCCTTGGTCGCCTGGCGCTGCGCGTCGTTGAAGTAGGCGGGCACGGTGATGACGGCCTGCGTCACGGTCTCGCCGAGGTACGATTCGGCGGTTTCCTTCATCTTCTGCAGCGTGAAGGCAGAGATCTGCGACGGGCTGTAGTCTTCGCCGCCGGCCTGGACCCAGGCGTCGCCGTTCTTGCCCTTGACGATGTGGTACGGAACCAGCTCGGTGTCCTTCTTGGTCACCGGGTCGTCGAAGCGGCGGCCGATGAGGCGCTTCACCGCGAAAATCGTGTTGTCGCCGTTGGTCACGGCCTGGCGCTTCGCAGGCTGCCCGATCAGGCGCTCACCATCCTTGGTGAAAGCGACGATCGAGGGCGTGGTGCGCGCACCTTCGGAATTCTCGATGACCTTCGGCTTGCCGCCGTCCATCACGGCGACGCAGCTGTTGGTGGTGCCGAGGTCGATACCAATTACTTTTGCCATTATCCCCATTCCTCACGTCAGTGGATGACACCGCGCGGATGGCCTCCCTCGAAAGAGGCAAGGCGGCTTGCACGGCTCGATGACGTTCAAAGTCGTCGATGCGCCATATAGGTGCGGTTTATCTTGGAACAAGAGCGTTGCGATGGCATTAGGCACGCGAAATTTTCATGGCCCGGCAAAACCATGTCGGACCAGCCAGAAGCTCGGATTTCGAGAAGGATACCTCCCCGTGGACAAAAGCCGCTCGCTCAGCCTCATCGCCGCCGCCCTGATCGTTTCGCTGTCAGGCTGCAAGCAGGAGGCACCGGCGACAACGGACAGCGCCAGCACCGCCGCTTCCGAAGCGGGCGCCGGAATTTCCGCGCGCGACGGCAAGCTGCTGCTGCCTGCCGTGGCCGGACGCCCGGGTGCGGCCTACTTCACGGTGCGCAACGACAGCGGCATCGCAGCCGCGCTCACCGGCGTCGCCATCGCCGGGGCCGGCAAGGCCCAGATGCACGAGACCAGCGGCGGCTCGATGAAGGCGGTCAATTCGCTGCCGATCGCGCCCGGCGCCGAGATCGAGTTTGCCCCGGGCGGGCTTCATGTCATGGTCTTCGACCTTTCCCCCACACTGAAGGCGGGTCAGTCGACCGACCTGACCCTGACTTTCGCCAACGGCGAAACGATCAAGATGCCGGTCATGATCGACAGCATCGGCGGCAACGGCGACGACATGGAAGGCATGGGGCCGATGCCCAACCCCAGCAGCCCCTCCACCAGCACCCCCAGCAACGCCGTCACTGGGGCAAGTGCGCACGATCATGGCAGCCAGGACCACGGCGGGCACGATGCCGCGAAGAGCGATGCCATGGCCTCGATGCCCGGGATGGATCACTGACCCCCGGGGGACCCGCCGCCGCCTGCCTGGTGGGCGGCGAACGGCCACTGACCCAGGGCGAATGCATACTCGTCGCGGACGTATTCGGCGCTGTCATCGACTGCGCCTCGGTGCGCATCCGGCGGCGGCGCTGGTTTCCGTTCCAGCCCGCCAATGTCGTGATGGCCCCGTGCGGCCACTTGCACTTCCATCCGCGCTCGCCGCTCTATCACGACGACTTTGCGTCGGCCTCGCCGCTGCTGCAAGGATTGTTCATCCACGAGATGGTGCACGTCTGGCAGGCCCAGACCAAGGGCCGCTGGTACCTGCCGCTGATGCGCCATCCGCTATGCCGATATGACTACACTCTGAAGCCGGGCTGGCCGCTCGGCCGCTACGGCATCGAGCAGCAGGCGGAAATTGTCCGCCACGCCTTTCTGCTCAAGCGCGGATGGCGCGTGCCCGGCGCCGTCTCGTTGGACAGCTACCGCGCGATCCTGCCGTTCTGATCGACCGTCAGCAGCGGCGATCCCAGTAGCGCCGACCATCGCGGTCGTAACGATAGCAGCCGTCCTTCTTCTTCTGGGTGGAGCCAACCGCAGCGCCTGCGGCGGCGCCGACCGCAGCGCCCGTGCCGACATCGCCTCCGGTCACCGCGCCGACACCAGCGCCCAGCGCGCCGCCCGCCAGCGCGCCCTCGCCAGCATAATTGCTCGCACAGCCCGCCATGGCGAGCGCGCTTGCAGCAAGGATGGGAATCGTGAACTTGCGCATGACATTTCTCCCGTTGTTCAGGTCACATGCCTGAGCAACGGGAGCCAATGCCATGAAGTTCCGGATCTTTCCGCGACACGCCCGCATCGAACGACAAGGCGTGTCGCCGAAAAAGAGCGTCAGTCCGGCTTCTTCGCCACGGCCACCATGGCCGGACGCAGCAGGCGGTCCTTGATCATGTAGCCCGACTGCAGTTCCTGCACGACGGTGCCCGGTTCGGCATCCGCCGAGGGCACTTCGATCATCGCCTGATGCTGGTTGGGATCAAGCGGCAGGCCCACGGCGGCCACGCGGGTGATGCCGTGGTTGCCGAAGACCTTCTCGATCTCGCGGCCCGTGGCCTCGATGCCGGCAACGATGCTCTTCAGCTTTTCGTCCTCGCGCAGGTCAGCGGGAATCGCCGAAAGCGCGCGCGAAAGATTGTCGGCCACCGAGAGGATGTCGCGGGCAAAGCCGGTCGCGGCATAGGCGCGGGTGTCGGCGATGTCCTTTTCGAGACGGCGACGCACGTTCTGCGTTTCGGCACGCGCATAGAGCGCTTCCTGCTTCGCCGTTTCCAGTTCCTCGCGCAGTTTGGCGAGTTCGGGGGATTCGATCATATCCTCGGGCACACCCTTCAGTTCTTCGGCCTTTGCCGCTTCATCTGCCGACTGCGTCTTATCTTCGGTCATTATTCTTAGGTTCCAGCTATCCGATGAGCTTGCCCAGGCTCTGGGCAGTGAAGTCCACCATGGGGACAACGCGCGCATAATTCAACCGCGTCGGACCGATAACCCCCACTACGCCGACCACCCGCCCGTCGCGGTCGCGATAGGGCGAGGCGATGACGGATGAGCCGGAGAGCGCAAACAGGCGGTTCTCCGAACCGATGAAGATGCGCGTCGATTCGGCCTCGCGGGCAAGATCGAGCAGGTCGGCGACCGACTGCTTGTTCTCGAGATCGTCGAGCAGCGAGCGGACCCGTTCGAGATCGGCAAGCGCGCTCTCGTCGAGCAGGTTGGCTTGCCCGCGCACGATCAGTACCGGGCGCGCGGCCGCATCCTCGCTCCAGACCGCAAGCCCCCGTTCCACCAGTTCGCGGCTGGCGGCATCGAGCGCGGACTTGCCGCTGACGATATCGCCGCGCATCGCGCGTGCAGCTTCGGCCAGCGTGCGCCCCGAAAGATGCGCAGAAATGTAGTTGGAAGCCTCTTCCAGCGCGCCGGGCGGCAGGATCGCGGGCAGTTCGACCACCCGGTTCTCCACCGCGCCATCCTCGCCGACCAGTACGGCGAGCGCCCTGCCCGGCCCCAGCGGCACCAGTTGCAGGTGCATGAGCCGGGGCTCGCGGCGCGGCACCATGACCACTCCCGCCCCCGATGTGAGGCTGGAAAGCAGCGAGCTTGTCGCCTCCAGCGCCGCCTCGATCGGTCCGGGCGCGGAAATACGGCTTTCGATGGCCAGCCGCTCTTCCACGGTCGGTTCGGCAACCTGCATGATGCCGTCCACGAACAGGCGCAGGCCGGCCTCGGTGGGCAGCCGCCCGGCACTGGTGTGCGGCGCCGCCAGCAGCCCCAGCGATTCGAGATCGGCAAGGACCGACCGGATCGAGGCCGAGGACAGGTTCATCCCGCCAGCCAGCGCCTTCGAGCCGACCGGAGTGCCGGTGGCCAGATATCCCTCCACCACCAGACGGAAGATGTCCCGCGCACGGGTGGTCAGTTCGGAGATCGGCGGGCCTGGCATCACACCGTCAATTTAGGCGATCGCGGAGCGGCCTCAAGCCAAATGCGAACAGGATTGTCCGATTGCCGCATTTTCATGCGCCGGAGGTGTTTCCCCTGCGTGCGAAAATGCTCTAGGGGGCGCCGGTAATCAACGACCAGACTTTGACCAGAGGAATTCCCATGCGACCTTCCGGCCGTACGCCCGACGAGATGCGCGCCATCGACATCCAGACCGGTTTCACCAAGCACGCCGAAGGTTCGGTGCTGATTTCCTTCGGTGATACGCGTGTGCTGGTCACCGCCTCGGTAGAGGAAAAGGTCCCGCCGTTCCTTCGCGGCAAGGGCGAAGGCTGGGTAACGGCTGAATACTCGATGCTGCCCCGCGCCACCCACACCCGCGGCAGCCGTGAAGCGGCCAAGGGCAAGCAGTCCGGCCGCACGCAGGAAATCCAGCGCCTGATCGGCCGCTCGCTGCGTACCGTGGTCGACATGAAGAAGCTCGGCGAGCGCCAGATCGTGCTCGACTGCGACGTGCTTCAGGCCGATGGCGGCACCCGCACCGCCTCGATCTCGGGCGCATGGGTTGCCCTGCGCCTTGCCGTCGACAAGCTGATGGCGGAAGGCAAGATCAAGGAAGACCCGATCACCGGCCGCGTCGCTGCGATCTCCTGCGGCATCTGCGAAGGCACCCCGGTGCTCGACCTCGACTATATCGAAGACAGCTCGGCCGATGCCGATGCCAACTTCGTGCTGATCGAAGGCGGCAAGATCGCCGAAGCGCAGGCCACTGCCGAAGGCGCGACCTACGACGAGGAAGGCCTGCTGCGCCTGCTGCGCCTCGCCCGTATCGGCTGCGAGCGCATCTTCGCCGAACAGGCCAAGGCGGTCGGCCGCTAAGGCCCTTTCGCAAGCCTCCCGGTGCCGTCCTCGCCATGGCGGGGGCGGCATGCTCCATTCGAAAAGCAACCGCATGACCCGCAAGCTTGGTAACACCCGCCTCGTCATCGCCACGCACAATGCGGGCAAGCTGAAGGAAATCTCGGCCCTGCTGGCCCCGTTCGGCATCGACTGCGTGTCGGCCGGCGAACTTGGCCTGCCCGAGCCCGAAGAGACCGGCACGACCTTTGTCGAGAACGCCCTGCTCAAGGCCCATGCCGCCGCCAGGGCCGCCAACCTGCCGGCCCTGGCCGACGACAGCGGCCTTTCGGTAGTCGCGCTGGACGGACGCCCCGGTGTCTACACGGCGGACTGGGCCGAGCGGCAATGGTTCGAGGGCGCCAAAGGCCGTGACTGGTTCATGGCGATGGGCAAGGTCGAAGGCCTGCTGTGCGAACAGGGCGAGGACGTGGACCGGTCCTGCTGGTTCTCCTGCGTCCTCGCCATCGCCTGGCCGGACGGCGAGGAAGCCGTCTACGAAGGCCGCGTCAACGGAGCATTCTCGTGGCCGCCGCGCGGCAAGATGGGCTTCGGCTACGACCCCGTCTTCGTGCCCCAGGGCCGCGACGTGACTTTCGCCCAGCTCGATCCCGAGGAAAAGCACAAGATCAGCCACCGCGCCGACGCCTTCGCCAAGCTGGTCGCGGAGCAGTTCGCAGGCTAATCTGCCCCATGGCCCGCGCACTCTACATTCACTGGCCGTTCTGCCTCGCAAAGTGCCCCTATTGCGACTTCAACAGCCATGTCCGCGAGCGGGTCGAGCATGATCGCTGGCAGGCCGGCCTGCTGGCGGACATGCGCCGCGAACACGAAGTGGCAGGCGGCGAACCGCTGTCGTCGATCTTTTTCGGCGGCGGCACGCCGTCGCTGATGCCCCCTGCCCTTGTCGCACGGCTGCTCGATGAAGCGCAGAAACTCTGGGGTTTCGCCGAGGACATCGAGATCACGCTGGAGGGCAATCCCTCTTCCGTGGAGGCGGCCAATTATGCCGCACTGGCCGACGCCGGCGTCAACCGCGTGTCGCTGGGCCTGCAGGCGCTCGACAACGAAACGCTGCGCTTCCTTGGCCGACTTCATGACGCTTCAGAGGGGTTGAAAGCGCTTGAGGTGGCACAGAAGCGGTTCTCACGCGTCAGTTTCGACCTGATCTACGCCCGCCCGGGCCAGAGCCTCGAGGCCTGGCAGCGCGAGCTGGCCCATGCCCTGTCCTACGGCACCGGACACCTCTCGCTCTACCAGCTGACCATCGAGCCGGGCACCAAGTTCGCCACCATGGTACGCCAGCACGAGTTCGCCCCGCTGGACGAGGATGCCTGCGCCGACATGTTCGCGCTCACCCGCGAAATGACCGCAGGCGCCGGCCTCCCGGCCTACGAAATCAGCAATCACGCCCGCCCCGGCGAGGAAAGTCGCCACAATCTCACCTACTGGCGCTATCAGGACTATTGCGGCATCGGCCCAGGGGCCCACGGCCGCCGCGGCGGCGTGGCGACAACGCGCCATCGCAAGCCGGAAAACTGGCTCGACGCCATCGACCGCAACGGCCATGGAATCAACGAAACACGCGAGCTCGGCCGCCGCGAGCAGGCCAGCGAGGCCATGCTGATGGGCCTGCGGCTTGGCGAAGGCGTCGATCTCGCGGCGCTGGCCGATCGCTTCGGCCTCACCCCAGACCAGCTCTGCGTCGGCGGCAAGGCGGCTTTCTATGAAACGCAAGGTCTGGTCTGGCGCCAGGGCAGCCGCCTTGGCGTGACCGATCAGGGCATGGCGCTGCTCGACGGGCTGCTGGCCGAGCTGGTCCCCGCCGATCTCGTCGAGACATGACCAAGGCGGACCTGCTCGAAGCCTGGGGCAATCACCTCACCCATGCCCGGCGGCGCAGTCCGCATACCAGCCGCGCCTATATCGCTGCCGCAGCTCGGCTGATCGACGGCCTTGGCGCAACCGACTGGGACGCGCTTGCCGCCCTCGATCCCGGATCGCTGCGCCAGCACCTTGCCGAGCGGCGCGAGGACGGCATCGGCAACGTCTCTGCCGCGCGTGAGCTTTCGGCGATCAAGAGCTTCCTTGCCTTTGCCCGGCAGCAGGCAGGCGTGCCGGAACGCGCCGGCCCGCGGGTGCGTGGGCCGCGCGTCAAGAAAGGCATTCCGCGCCCTGTCACGCCTGATGAAGCCGTGAACCTCGCCGCAACGGTGGAGCAAGACGCCCGCGAGGAATGGATCGGCGCGCGCGACCGGGCGGTGCTGCTCCTGCTCTACGGCGCGGGCATGCGTATCGCCGAAGCCCTGGCGCTGACCGGTGCGGTGCTGCCATTGGCCGAGACGATCACCGTCACCGGCAAGGGCAACAAGCAGCGGGTCGTGCCGCTGCTGCCGATCGTGCGGGACGCGGTCGCCGATTACATTCGCAAGTGCCCCTGGCCACTGGAGCGAGGCGGCGCGCTGTTCCGCGGCGCCAAGGGCGGAGCGCTTTCGCAGGGCATGGTGCAGAAGGCCATGGCGCGCGCGCGCATCGCGCTCGGCCTGCCGTCGACGGCGACCCCGCATGCGCTCAGGCACAGTTTTGCCACCCACCTCCTCGGCGCCGGGGCGGACCTGCGCAGCTTGCAGGAACTGCTTGGCCACGCCAGCCTCGGCTCGACGCAGATCTACACCAAAGTGGATGCGGCAACGTTGCTGGACGTCTACCGCCACGCGCACCCGCGTGAGCAGCCAGGTTCGCGCGAGCCGGAATAAGGCCCCGGGGAGCCGATCCGCTCCCCGGAACGTGGCCGGCCCAAGTCAGACCGCGCCTTCGTCGCCCGCCAGCAGGAAGCGCCAGATCGCGGCACCGATGGCCGCGCCGATCAGCGGTGCCACCCAGAAGGCCCAGAGCTGGGGAAGCGCCGCCGTCTCGGCGAACAGCGCCACGCCGGTCGAGCGCGCGGGGTTCACCGAAGTGTTGGTGACCGGGATCGACACCAGGTGGATCAGCGTCAGGCACAGGCCGATGGCGAGCGGGCCGAAACCGGCCGGCGCGCCCTTCGCGGTCGAGCCGAGAATCACCACGATGAACCCGGCGGTCAGGATCATTTCGATCAGCAGCGCCGCATGCAGCGAATAGCCGCCGGGAGAAAGTGCGCCATATCCGTTGGTGGCAAAGCCGCCGGGTTCCCAGCCCGCCTTGCCGGACGCGATGGCAAAGAGCGCCGCCGCCGCGACGATCGCGCCGATCACTTGGGCGATCCAGTAGGGGAGGAGGTCCTTCCAGTCGAGCCGGCCGCCCACCGCCATGCCCAGCGACACCGCCGGATTGAAATGCCCGCCGGAAATCGAGCCCACCGCATAGGCCATGGTCACGACCGTGAGGCCAAAGGCCAGCGCCACGCCGGCAAAGCCGATACCCAGTTCAGGAAAACCCGCTGCAAGAACGGCTGCACCGCAGCCTCCGAAAACAAGCCAGAACGTACCGAAAAATTCAGCGGCCAATCGCTTGGACATGACGTCTGCTCCCCTGTGGTTGCGGGGTAAGACTACGTCACTATGCGTAGACTGAATAGGCGAGATTTATTCTAAGGCGATAGCGTTGCTCGATTTTCTGGATCGAAGTAAATCTAGCGCGTCGACTTCCACGTGAGCACGCGCCAGAAGTACCAGGCCATCGTGATTGCTGCGAGTGCGAGGGTTGCCCAGCCGATCCACTGCCCCGCTTCGGTGAAGCGGTGCCCCAGCCACTGCCCGCCCATCAGCAAAAGCGTGTTCCACACCGCTGCCCCCGCTGCCGTATAGAGCAGGAACGGCACGTGCCGCATGTGCGAAAGCCCCGCCGGAACCGAGATCAGCGTCCGGAACATCGGCATGAAGCGCATGACGAACACGATCCAGTGGCCATGGCGGCGGAAAAACCGCCCGGCCCGCTCGACATCGTGCCACTCCATCGTCAGCCAGCGCCCCCAGCGGTCCACCAAGGGCTCCATGCGCTCGTAGCCGAGGCGATCGGCAATCAGGAACAGGATGTAGTTGCCCAGCGTGCAGCCCGCGGTGCCCGCCAGCAGCACCGGCGCAAAGCTCATCGTGCCCCGCGCCAGGGCGACCCCGGCCACACCCATGATGAGCTCGGACGGGATCGGCGGCACCAGGTTTTCCAGCACCATCAGCAATGCGATGCCCCAGTAGCCGCCGCCCTCGATCAGGCGGATGACCCAATCATCCATGTCGGAAATTCCAAGGAATTACACGGCAAGCCGCCGTTACAGGGCGGCGTGGCGCACCGCGATGGCATCCCAGATCATCGCGCAGGTATCGGTGCCGTTGAAACGGTCGATGGCGACGATGCCGGTGGGCGAAGTCACATTGATTTCCGTCAGCCATTTTCCGCCAATCACGTCGATGCCGACGAAAACCAGCCCGCGCGCCTTCAGTTCCGGCCCCATCGCCGCGCAGATCGCCAATTCGGTCGAAGTGAGTTCGGTCGCCTCGGCAGAACCGCCGACGGCGAGATTCGAGCGGAACTCGCCCGCGCCCGGCTTGCGGTTGATCGCCCCCGCCACCACGCCGTCGACCAGCACGATGCGCTTGTCGCCCTCGGCCACGTCGGGAAGGAACGGCTGGACCATGAACGGTTCGATCCAGGCGTTCTGGAACATCTCGACCAGCGCGCCGAGATTGCTGCCGTCGGCAGGCACGCGGAACACCGCCTTGCCGCCGTTGCCGTGCAACGGCTTGACGACCAGATCGCCGCCGAGGCCGGCAGCCACCTGCCGTTCCTGGAAGGCGCGCACGTCCTCGATCCGGCGGGCGATCAGCGTGGGCGGCATGAAGCGGGCGAAATCGAGCACGAAGACCTTTTCCGGCGCATTGCGCACCGAGGCGGGATCGTTGGCGACCAGCGTCTGCCCGGCAAGCCGTTCCAGCAAGTGAGTCGCGGTGATGTAGCCAAGGTCGAACGGCGGATCCTGCCGCATCAGCACCACGTCGACATCGGCGACAAGGTCGATCAGCCGGTACTCGCCGCGGGTGAAGTGCGCGCCCTCGACGCGCTGCACCGTCACCGGCGCGCCCCAGCAGGTAAGCCTCCCGGCCGCGCCGTAGGACGCGTCGTAGGCCAGCGTGCGGACGTCATAATGGAACAGCGTGTAGCCGCGCGCCTGTGCGGCAAGCATGAGGGCGAAGGACGAATCGCCCGCGATGTTGATCGTCTCGAGCGGGTCCATCTGGACGGCGATGCGCAGGGTCATGAATCACTGTTCCTTGGGGGGATTGCGGAACTGCCGGTTAATCGGAATCGGCGGCCTGCGCGACTAGTTTCGCATCCGTCGCGGGAAAGCCCCCGCGAGAACCCGAAACAGGACGGTCTTCATGCAAAATTCCCCCTTGATGCAAGGCAACCCGTTCAAACTGGCCGTAGTTCTTGCGGCAGGGGCGACGATGCTGGTTTTCGGCAGCGTGGTCGCCGCCGCCAACCCGGAGCCGCATCCCGCCGGCCATCCCACTGACCACCCGACCTCGCACCCCACCACGCATCCGGGCGAGCACCCCACCCCGGCGCCCAGCGAACACCCCAAGCCGCACGGCTGAGCCTGGGCGGCCTGACCAGACCCCCCGCTGTCATCCGCCGGGCTGCCAGGCATTGGTGATCCGGCGGGGCCAGCACCCCGGCGCCAGCAACAGGACATCAATCCTGAGGTTGTCGCCGGGTTTCTGGTATCGCGCCGCCAGCACTTGCGCCGCCGCCGCCACCCGGCGCAGGCGGTAGGCGTCGATCGCATGACCCAGATCCTCGGCCCGCGAACGCCACTTCACTTCCACGAAGCAGAGTGTCCGCCCGCGCCGGATCACCAGGTCGACCTCGCCCCGCACTGTTTTTGCGCGCCGTGCCAGAACCCGCCAGCCGCTTAGCCGCAAGTACCACAAGGCAAGCGTCTCGCCCCGCCGCCCCTGGCGCTCCGCATGGGCGCGCCGATCGCTCACTTCAGTTCGAGCGCCCGCGCATAGAGCATCTTGCGATCGAGCCCGGTCGCCTTGGCCACGCTGGCCGCGGCCTGCGAGGGCTTGGCCTGCTCCAGCGCGCTGCGCAGCAGGGCATCCACATCGACCTCGCCCAGCGGTTCGTCTCCCGGCGGCGCCACCAGCAGCACGATCTCGCCCTTGGGCGGATGCGCGGCGTAATGCGCGATCAGGTCCTGCGGGGTGCCGCTGCGGCATTCCTCGAACTTCTTCGTCAGTTCGCGCGCCACGGCCACTTCGCGCCCCGGCAGCACCGAATCGATGGCGAGCAGCGAATCCTCCAGCCTCGGCGCGGTCTCGTAGAAGATCAGCGTCGCGGGAACCTCGGCCAGATCCGCCAGCACACCCTCGCGTGCCCTCGCCTTGTTGGGGAGGAACCCGGCAAACAGGAAGCGGTCGTTGGGCAGGCCCGAGAGCGTCATCGCCATGACCGCGGCATTGGCTCCGGGCAGGCTGGTGACGGCGATCCCGCGCTCCCGCGCGGTGCGCACGAGGCGGTATCCGGGGTCCGAAATCAGCGGGGTTCCGGCATCGCTGACCAATGCCACCGGCTCGCTCTCCATCAGCGCCAGCAGGCGCTCGCGGTCCCCCTTGCCGGCATGATCGTCGTAGCGAATCATCCGCTGCTTGATGCCGAGATGATGCAGGAGCTTGCCGGTCACCCGGGTATCCTCGCAGGCAACCGCGCTGACGCCCCGCAGCGTCTCGACGGCCCGCAAGGTTATGTCCCCGAGGTTGCCAATCGGGGTTGCGACTATGTAGAGGCCCGGTGAAAGACTGTTTTCCATCATCGGCCTAATGGCCCAAGGACCACGGGAGCGGCAAGCAATGTTCGACACGACCCTCATCGGGCGTACCCATCGGCGCAACTTCCTCGCCGGAGCCGCCATGGCCCTGCTCGCCGGCTGCGCGGTCGTTCCCAAGGCCCCTGCCCCAGGACCGGCGCCGACGCCGACGCCGAGCGAGAACAATGTCGTCGCCTCCGACACCGACCGCCACCGCATCGCGCTGCTGGTTCCGGTCACCGGCCCGAACGCGGGCGTGGGGCAGTCGCTGGCCAATGCCGCGAACATGGCGCTGCTCGATACCGGCGCCAAGAACCTGCGCATCACCACGTACGACACCGGCGCCAATCCTGGCGAGGCCGCACGCAAGGCGGTGGCGGACGGCAACAAGCTGATCCTCGGCCCGCTGCTGGCCGACGACATCGCTTCGGTCCGTGCCGTCGCCAAGCCTGCCAGGGTGCCGCTCATCTCGTTCTCGAACGACGAGGAAGCGGCCGGAGCCGACGTGTTCGTGATCGGCAATCTGCCCGGCCAGTCGGTCGCGCGCACCGTGGCCTATGCCCGCCAGCAGGGCGTCTCGAGCTTCGCCGCCCTCGTCCCGCGCGGCGACTACGGCCAGCGCGTCAGTGCTTCGCTGCTTTCGACCGTGCGCGCCGGCGGCGGCACCGTGCTGGCCATGGAGCCCTATGACCGCACCGCCGCCTCGATCAGCGCAGCAGCCACCCGCATCAAGGCCAAGGGCGGCTTCGGCGCCCTGCTGATCGCCGACAGCGGCAGCCTTTCGGCCCGTGCGGCGACGGCCTATCGCGCCGGTGGCGGCACCACTTCGGTCCGCCTGCTCGGCACCGAGCTGTGGAGCGGCGAAAAGGAGCTGGCGGCCTCGCCGTCGCTGAACGGCGCCTGGTTCTCCACCGTTTCGGATGCGCGCTTCGGCCAGTTCTCCAAGAGCTATCGCGCCCGCTTCGGCGTGCAGCCCTTCCGCATCGCCACGCTCGGCTACGACGCGGTTCTGCTCACCTTGCGCGTCGCGCGTGACTGGAAGCAGGGCGCCGCCTTCCCGACGGCGGCGATGTTCGCGCAGGACGGCTTCCTCGGTGTCGACGGCGCTTTCCGCTTCAACCGTAGCGGCCTGATAGAGCGCGCGCTGGAAGTGCGCACCGTCTCTGCCGGCGCGGTGAAAGTGATCGACGCCGCGCCGACCGGCTTCGCCACCGGCAAATAACGGGACGCAAAGGGGCGTCCGCAGCGGCGCCCCACCCCTTTTGTTCTCTTTTTCTTCCACTTTTCCCCAATCGCTGCGAAAAATCGGACGCATGCGCTTGATCGCGGATTTTCCGCCTGCCTATAGTCGCACCCATGTCCGACGACCTCTTCGAAAAGCTCCCCTCCGCGGGCGGTGAAACCTACGACGGTTCGGCCATCGAAGTGCTGGAGGGGCTTGAGCCCGTCCGCCGCCGTCCGGGCATGTACATCGGCGGCACGGACGAGCGCGCGCTGCACCACCTCGCCGCCGAAGTGCTCGACAACGCGATGGACGAAGCCGTCGCGGGCCACGCCAACCGCATCGAGGTGACGCTGGAAGAGGAACCGGGCACCGCCGGACGCCTTACCATCACCGACAACGGGCGCGGCATCCCGGTTGACGAGCATCCCAAGTATCCGGGCAAGTCGGCGCTCGAGGTGATCCTTTCCACCCTGCACTCGGGCGGCAAGTTCTCCGGCAAGGCCTATGCCACCTCGGGCGGCCTGCACGGTGTCGGCATCTCGGTGGTCAACGCGCTGTCCGTGAAGACCCGCGTCGAGGTTGCCCGCAACAAGGAACTCTTCGCGCAGGAGTTCTCTCGCGGGGTGACGCTCGGCCCGCTCCAGAAAGTCGGCGCGGCGCCCAACCGCCGGGGCACCGCCGTCACTTTCACCCCCGATACCGAGATCTTCGGCGACCAGAAGTTCAAGCCCGCGCGCCTGTTCAAGCTGGTGCGCTCGAAAGCCTACCTCTTCGCCGGCGTCGAGATCCGCTGGAAGTGCGCACCCGCGCTCGCGGTGGACGGCATTCCCGCTGAGGCGACCTTCCAGTTCCCCGGCGGCCTGGCCGACCACCTTGCCGAACAGATCGGCAGCCGCGAATGCGTGACCACGCAGTTCTTCTCCGGCAGCCAGGAATTCCCGCGCGGCGAGGACGGCTCCGAACAGGGCCGCGTCGAATGGGCAATCGCCTGGCCGCTCTACTCGGACGGCTCCTATTCCTGGTACTGCAACACCATTCCCACGCCCGACGGCGGCACCCACGAACAGGGCCTGCGCGGTGCGCTGACCAAGGGCATCCGCGCTTTTGCCGAGCTTGTCGGGCAGGCCAAGAAGGCCAAGGACATCACCCCGGACGACATGGTGACCGGCAGCGAAGTCATGCTCTCGGTCTTCATCCGCGACCCGCAGTTCCAGAGCCAGACCAAGGACCGCCTGACCAGTCCGGAAGCCGCGCGCATGGTGGAAGCGGCCGTGCGCGATCACTTCGACCACTTCCTGACCGACAACATGGAGCGCGGCAAGGCGCTGCTGGGCGCGGTCATGGAGCGCATGGACGAGCGCCTGCGCCGCAAGGCGGAGCGCGAGGTCAAGCGCAAGACCGCCACCAACGCCAAGAAACTGCGCCTGCCCGGCAAGCTTACCGATTGCTCGGGCGAAACGGACGCCGAGACCGAACTCTTCATCGTCGAGGGCGATTCGGCGGGCGGTTCGGCCAAGCAGGCGCGTGACCGCAAGACACAGGCGATCCTGCCGATCCGCGGCAAGATCCTCAACGTCGCCAGCGCCACGGCCGACAAGATCCGCGCCAACCAGGAAATCGCCGACCTCGGCCTCGCGCTGGGCTGCGGTACCCGCAAGGACTGCAACGCCGACGACCTGCGCTATGACCGCGTGGTCATCATGACCGATGCCGACGTCGACGGCGCGCATATCGCCACGCTGCTGATGACGTTCTTCTTCCAGGAAATGCCGGAAATCGTACGGCGCGGGCACCTCTACCTTGCCCAGCCGCCGCTCTACCGCCTGACCTCAGGCTCGACATCCGCCTATGCCCGCGACGACGAGCACCGCGCCGAACTGGAACAGACGATGTTCAAGGGCAAGAAGGTCGAAGTCGGCCGCTTCAAGGGTCTGGGCGAGATGAACCCCCAGCAACTGCGCGAGACGACGATGGCCCCGGCCAGTCGCTCGCTGATCCGCATTACCCTGCCGCCCGAATACGAAGGCCGCGCGGCGGTTAAGGACCTTGTCGACCGCCTGATGGGTCGCAACCCCGAACACCGCTTCCAGTTCATCCAGAACCGCGCGGGCGAGATCGATCCGGAACTGATCGACGCCTGAGGCGCCGATCAGTCCGATGTGATACCTGTACGCCTTACTGGGCGCCGGAAGACGCTACGGGCGTAGCCGCCACCGGGATCGGCGCGGGAGCGGAAGTCGCAGCGAAAGTCACATCCTCGTCGAGGAAGCCCTTGACCGGGGAGCCCGTCGCGATGAACGCGCTGGTGCCGGTGGTCAGGAACCCGGCGATCGGCACGAAGGCGATGGCCGCAACAACGCCGCCCGTGCCGGTGACACCCTTGTCGTCAAACGTGCCGGTCACGCGGATATTGCGATCGCCGAGACGGATCGACACAACACGCGCGCCGATATAGCCCGACTTGCCCCACATCCCCTTGTTGCGCACTTCGGTGATCTCGCCGATTGCGGGCGTGCCTGCCGGGATCACGACCATGCCATTGCGTTCGATGTTGGCGGCAACTTCCATCTGGAAGCGCTGGCCGACCTTCAGCTTCTTGCCCTTGGTCGTCAGTTCCTCACGCGTGAGGAGCGGAACCTCAAGGCCTGCGCGCAGAATGTTGTCCTGCGGCTGCGCGACCGGCACGGCAACCTGCTTTTCGGCCGGAGCCACCGCCGGTGCCACCGCCGGCGTCACGGCTGCACCCTGTTGCTGTGCCTGACCCGCAGCAGCAACCGACACCAGCAGGCAGAAGCCCGCAGCATACTTCAATTTCATGCTAATTTCCCCCGTGAGGCAAGAAAACCTCAAGGGCGGGATTAGAATTCCCCGGCAACCGCTGTCAAACCCCAATACGCTGTTCGAAAAGTTAAAATCATGACAGCAACGGTTACTCGCGGGTTTGGAACCGGCTTGAAAACTGCCCATGGAGCGCGGTTTGACCGCCCCCTGGACTAGGGCGCGTGGACAAATTCGAGCGGCCGTTTACGCCCCATTCTGGACTTCACACTACCTGAGTTAGGTCTGTGCCGCAGCGAGGACAATGTTGTGGTGGGAGAGAGCGAACGAACGGTTTGCCGAAAGTCGCGATGCGCCACCTACATGTCGGGCACCGAGCGAAAAAGCGCGCATAGATGCTCGACACCACGCAAAGAGCGAACGTTCCCAGCAACAAAGGCTGGCCGATTCGATCACTGAAACTGCCAACTAAGATGGTCAGGGGGACGAAAAGTATCCAACCGAAGGTGGCGATGTAGAAACGGGTCAATGGGCTCATGTCGCGGTCATACGGGCAAAATGCTCTGGCCCACAAACACCACTTCCCACCCTAAGCAGACATCTCCACCCGCTCAGCCTGAGCTTGTCGAAGGCCCCGAAGCGGGGCGCTGAGCCCCCATGCTTCGACAAGCTCAGCATGAGCGGGGTGGTTGGGGCAGCGTCCACTTCCGCTTCCCACCCAACTCGGTCGCTCCGCTCCCCGCTGAATTTGTCCACGCCGCCTAGGTTGACCGGGCAGCGGCGGTCTCGACCAGTTCCTAGCGCATCCGCTTAAGAAACAGCCCGCTCTCGCGCTTCTCCGTGGCGAAGTTGGGCAGCGTTTGCACCAGTTCCGAGAGCCGCGAGAACCCGTAGCTGCGCGCATCGAAGCTCGATCGGTTGGCCACCCGCTGGCCGACTTCGGACAGGCTGGCAAACCCGCCCTCGTCACGCTTGCTGGCCTTCCACGCCTCGCCGATCAGTTTCACGAGATCGGCATCGAGGGGCGGCAGGGCCGAAGGCGGCGCCGCGCTGTCGTCGGCATCCGCGCCGGGCAGCGTATCGAGGTCGATGAAGCGCGTGCAGGCCTCGCGGAACGCCTCGGGCGTGCGGCTTGTGCCGAAACCGTAGACCGGCGTGCCGTTCTGGCGGATCCGGATGGCAAGCGGCATGAAATCGCTGTCGCTGGTCATCAGGCCGAAACCGTCGATGTGGCCGCCGTAAAGCAGGTCCATCGCATCGATGGTCATCTTCATGTCGGTGGCGTTCTTGCCCTTGGTCACGTCGAACTGCTGCTGCGGCTCCAGCGCATGGCGCAGCACCAGCTTCGACCAGCCTTTCAGCGAGACCTTGCTCCAGTTGCCGTAGACCCGCCGGACATTGACCGAACCCAGATCGCCGAGAATGGTCAGCGCCGCTTCCAGATTGGCGGGCGAGGCATTGTCGGCATCGATCAACAGCGCGATGTTGCGCGCGGCGCGCGGCTTGGCTGCTGGCACTTCAGGCTCCTTCCGGTTGGGGCTGTTCCTCGCAATGCGCGGCGGGGCGCAAGGTTGCCCGGCGCCAGACTATGGCAAAAAAGGCCAGCAACACCAGCGGCATGATCGGAGCAGACAGGTTCAATGCCAGGGGCCTGGCAAAGGCCGTGGCCACGAAGGCGAGCAGCAGGACCAGCTTTTCGTAAGGCAGGAACCCGCGCCGCAGCCCCTCTCCCGTGAGCCAGAGCATCGGGAAGG
>NZ_JAPCWC010000018.1 GCF_026420865.1 Novosphingobium clariflavum
GTAGCCATCACGGTACGAGCTGTGATAGCCGTAACCGCGGCGGTAGTCCCCGCGCCCGTAACGGTCGCGGCTGTGAGCGTTGGTTTCCCGCCCCGGCGCTGCGAATTCGGTGTTCGCATGAAACGTCGGAGCCGCGAGAGCCGGCATCGCACCCGCCAGCGAGACGGTCGCGACGGCAAGGGCAGTGGCCTTGGTCAGTACGCGCATTGTCATTCTCCTTCAGTCCGGCGGCGGGCAGTCGCTACCCGTGTTCCGCTGCATACATTCATCTTTAAGCCAACCAACCTGAACGCAGTGCTACGCGGCTGTCAGAATCGGCGATATCGACGAGGCGAGGCCCCTGATGCGACGAACCGCTTGCCCGCCTCCGTGAGCGCCCCTATCGCAGCCCGGCAATCCTGCCCCGGGGCCCCGTATTCATGCCGAATCCCCTCCCCCGCCGCTCCGGCGGTCTTGCGCAGGCGCTGGGCGCCTACTTCGTCTGGTGCCTTTTCCCGCTCTATTTCGCGGCGCTGCACGAGGTTTCGGCGTTCGAGGTGGTGGCCTGGCGCATCCTCTTCACGCTGCCGTTCTGCCTGCTGACGATCGCGGCCTTGAAGCAGGGCGCGGAACTGCGCGCTGCACTCACCACCCCGCGCATCCTCGGCGCGCTGGCGCTGAGCGGCCTGCTGATTGGCATCAACTGGTCGATCTACGTGATCGCGGTTGCCAGCGGCCACATTCTGGCAGCCAGCCTCGGCTACTACATCAATCCGCTGGTCAACGTGCTGGCCGCCACCGTCTTCCTGCGCGAGAAGCTGTCGCGCCTGCAGTGGCTGGCGATGGCGCTGGCGGCGATCGGCGTCGCGATGCTGGCGAAGGGGGCCCTCGACACCTTGTGGATCAGCCTGAGCCTGGCGCTCAGCTTCGCGGGCTACGGCCTCACTCGCAAGCTGGCCCCCGTCACGGCCCTGCCCGGCCTGACCGTGGAGACGCTGGTCCTGCTGATCCCGGCCATCGGCGTGCTCGCCTGGCAGGTCACAAGCGGGGCGGGCCTTGCCATGGGCTCATCGCTGCGCATCGATCTGCTGCTGGCCTGCGCCGGCCCGATCACCGGCGTCCCGCTGCTGCTGTTCGCCTCGGCCGCGCGCAAGCTGGACTTCTCGCTGTTGGGCTTCATCCAGTTCATCACGCCCACCGGCGTGTTCCTGATGGGCCTGATCGCATTCCACGAGCCATTCCAGTCCTCGCAGTTGCTGTGCTTCCTGTTCATCTGGACCGCCATCGCGATCTTCTGCTGGGACCTGCTGCGGCGCCGCCGGTCGGCCGCAGCCGCCTGACCGATCAGCCCGAGGCGCGCCCCCGCTTCAGCAGTTCCTGCACGAAGGCATCGAGATCGTCGGCGTCGACGTCGAGGGTTTCCTCCCACTCGGCCAGAAGCGTGTCGATGTCCTCGCGCCGATAGGGCTCGCCGGGTTGATGGGCGACGGGCTGGGCGCGATGCGGCCAGGGATGGTCGGTCGCATTGTTGTAGATCCAGCCGATCACGCAGAGCGTCACGACATTGAGCGCGATGGGAAGCAGATGGGCCCAGCCCCAGGCCGGCGTGCCGCTCGCCCCCAGCGCGCAGAGCAGCGCGCAGGCGCCGCCGGGCGGATGCAGGCTGCGGGTCAGCGTCATCACCGCGATCGCGCTGGCAACGGCCAGGCTACCGGCCAGCCACGGATCGCCGAGGAGGTGCCCCAAGGCCAATCCGACCATGGCCGAGATCAGGTTTCCGCCCAGCACCGGCCAGGGCTGTGCCAGCGGACTGGCCGGCACCGCAAACACCAGCACCGCAGAGGCGCCGAGCGGCGCAACCAGGAACGGCAGCGCCGGGTCGTAGCCACTTTCCAGCAGCCGCGTCAGCGCCCCGGCGGCGGCGATGCCGAAAAGTGCCCCCAGGGCACCGCGGTAAGGGCCGAGCCTGCGTTTTCCGCCCGTGGGGCTGGTGATGATGCTGCCTTGCGCCATGGCCCGCGTGATCCTTGTCCTGCCCCATGCAAGAGGCCGCAAGCGGCGCCTATGGTCCAATCCCGCTCGCCTGACCATGGAAGAGTTCGTTTCTCGGTCACAAGCGGGACTGTGCAGTTGCCGCAAATCCGCCACGATCAGATGGTTGCATGCTGCGTCCTGACCGGGACCCGCCAGCAGGAGTGTGCGCCCCATGCCCCCCGCCGACCAACCCGCCGTGCCGCCACCCCTGGCCGCCGAACAATCGCTTGATTCCTTCGACCTTGCGACGCTGCGCGCAGAGGAGAGCACCGTGCTGATCGTCGTTCCGCGCCGATGCCCGGTAGGCAAGCCGGGGGAAATCGTCGTCTGTGCCCCGAATCCCGAGGCCGACCGGCTTCGGCCGCTGCCCGACACTTATGTCGTGACGGAGGGTCTTGGACGCGCGGAACGGCAGATCGCGCCGGGAACCATGGCCGGCGTCGACATGAGTTCGGTTGCGATGCCCGGCGGGGTCGTCAGCAACCGGGTCATGTTCAACCTCAAGATGGGCTTCTGATCCTCCCGAACGAAGAAGCCCGGTCCGCCCCGATCGATGACGGGGAAACGGACCGGGCTCACAAGGCGCCCCGCGCGAAGGAGGAGGAGGAGGCGCCGTCAACCTGATCGGGGGGAAATCAGGCCGATCTCATTCAGGCAAAAGTGCCGGCCTTGGCAATCTCGGCCACCGGCTTGCGGTTGCTGGCCACTTCACGCTCCTGCAGGAATTCGGGCAGGCTCGACTTGTCGCCGATCTTGCCGATGGCAAAGGCGGCCTCGAGCCGGTGGTCGGCCGGGATGGCCAGCGCCGCTTCGGCTTCACCGAACTTCAGGCCGGTCATGCCATGGGTGTGGTAGCCGAGTGCCTGCGCCTGCAGCGCCGCCAGCGCCCATGCCGCACCGGCATCGAAGCTGTGACTGTGGTTGTTCGAGTTACCCTTGTCCGAACGCATCTGGCTGTCCGACACGACAAACACGAGCGCCGAGGCATCCTTGGCCCAGCCCTGGTTGAACTCGATCAGTTGCGCGAGGAACAGGTCCCAGTTGGCATCGCCCTTCTTCGCATAAAGGAAGGTCCAGGGCTGCACGTTGTAGGCCGAAGGCGCCCAGCCGCCGGCTTCGAAGATCACGTCGAGGTCTTCCTGCGGGATCTCGCTGCCATCGAAGGCGCGCGGCGACCAGCGATCGACGATCAGCTTCTCGACCTTGGGGTTGGCAATGCGTCCGGTCATCTCGGGTATCCTTGGGAGAGAGGTGGAATTCTTGGATGAAGAGATAGCCGGTGATCGGCCATCAGGAAATCATGATAATTTCGACGGAACTATTCCATTATCTGGAACAGTCATCTTGCCTTGCTTGCCCTGCTTCCCCGCCTTCGTCTTGACCGATCGCGCCCTTTGCCCGCCAAATTTCGATTGCCTTCGATTTGCCGGAACCGGCGCCTTGCGGATCCGCAGCCGCTCCCCCACTTATCGCGCATGACCGCCAGCCGCCTGTTCGACCGTGCCGTGATCCGGCTTTCCCCCCGTGCCGATTCGCAGGAAGACGTCGCCGACTTCCTTCAGGGGCTGGTAACCGCCGACGTGAAGGCGCATCTTCCCACCTGGGCGGCACTGCTCACCCCGCAAGGCAAGGCGCTGTTCGATTTCATCGTCTGGCCCTCGGGCAATGACCTGCTGATCGACTGCGAGGCCGAACATGCCGACACGCTGGTCAAGCGCCTGTCGATGTACCGCCTGCGCCGAGCCATCGACATCGCCCGCGACGAACGCCTCTCGGTCCACTGGCGCCCGCACCTGGGCGACGGCGCCGCGCCCGATCCGCGGCTTGCCGCGCTGGGCGAACGCTGGGTCGGCCGGATCGACGAGATGGACCCGGCCGAACACGAAGCCGGCGCGGATGCGGCCTGGCGGCTGCATAGGCTGCACATCGGCGTGCCCGAAGGGCGCGCCGAACTGGGCGAGGGCGAGACGCTCTGGCTCGAATGCAATGCCGCCGAACTGAACGGCGTCAGCTTCACCAAGGGCTGCTACGTCGGCCAGGAAAACACCGCGCGAATGAACTGGCGCCAGAAGGTCAACCGCCGCCTGATCGTGGTGCCGCTGGCCCGCTCGGATGAGAAGCGCCGCCGCGCCGCCTATCCCGAATTCGGCTTCGCGGTGGACCACCTGCGGGTGGAGGACATCGACCCAGCGCTTGCCCCCCATTGGCTGCCGCTCGCCACCGACGAGGAATGAGCCCCGCGTTCAGTTGAGCAAACGCGCGCCCGGCAAGCCCGCGGCGAGCCCCGTTCGCCGCGAGGCGACCAGTCGTAGGCTGGCGTTGCCGCCCAGTTCGGCCACGAAGATCCGCGCCAGCATCGGCGAACCCTGCACCGGGCTGAACCGCTCCCGCACCTCGCCGCTGTCGCAAAAGCCGGTGGCCTCCAGCACGCTGCGAGCAGCCGAAATGGCGCCGCTGTTCGCAGAGCCTGGCTCGTCGCCCTCGAAATAGCTGGCCATGACCCGCCGGTGCCCCAGAGCCCGTGCCTGATCGAGCAGTGCGCGCACCGCTTCGCGCGCATACCCCTGGCCGCGGAAAGGCGGCGCGATCCAGTATCCCATCTCCACTTCGCCATCGAACCGGCCAAGGCCGATCCCGCCGACCAGCTTCGCCCCGTCCGGCGCGCGCAAGTAGACAAAGAAGTGCGGCAGCCGCGGATCCCGGGCACGCATCAGGTAATCGCGGATCGCCTTGGCCGTACGCGGCAGGGTCGCGTCGCCGATTCGGTTTTCCGCCCTCTCCCGCGAGATCGCTTCCGAAATCGCAGTGACAAGTTCATCTAGATCCTCAGGCCAGCCCGGCCTCAGGAAAAGCCTCTCCGTGCGGACGAACATGACACGGTTCTCCGTATTTCTGGTCTCGCGGATGCCATCATGCATGAGCGGACGGGTCCATGCACGCACTTTGCGTCGTTCCGGCCAGGACGTGCCACGGAATCGACACCGAGGAAGTTGGGGAGCACGGATTAAGATTCGGCTCCAGAGGGTCTCCGGGCTGTTCCCATTAGAGCAGTTTCCAATCCGATTGCATCGGATCAACTGCTCTAATATTTTGGTTTTACGCGCATTCCGAGTCATCAGGTGAGTCCACCTGATTAGAAAACGCTCTAGTACCCAAAACGAAAGGGCCCTGCCCGGGATGTCCCGGGCAGGGCCCTGTCAGGAAAGCGGAATGTTGCGAAGACTCAGGCTGCGCGTCGGCGCGCACTCATGCCCGGCAGTGCCATTCGCGAAGCCGAAATGCCCGCCTTGCCGTCACCGTCCCCATTGCCACCGTCGTCGCAGTCGCAGGGCTCACCGAACTCCAGCGCATATTCGCGCGCGGGAAAGGCCATGCCGCGGCCCGCGCTGAACCGCTCGACGATTCGGCCGGTGCGCTCGAAACCGGCCTTTTCGAGCACGCGGCCCGAACCCGGGTTGTCGACGAAGTGGCTGGCGACGATGCGGCGATGACCGATCGAGCGCGCCAGCGCAAGCACCGCGCCCACCGCCTCGCTGGCAAAGCCCTGCCCCCACTGGTCGCGTGCGATCCAGTAACCGAGGCTGACCTCGCCGTCGATTTCGGCCAGACCCACGCAGCCGAGCAACCGCGCGCCCTCGGCACCGGGCTGGGTGATCAGGAAACGCGGCAGCAGGCGGTCCTGCGGTGCCTCAAGGAAACGGCGCGCATCGTCGGCGGTATAAGGCCAGGGTGCGCGAGCAAGGTTGCGCACGACCGACTTGTCGGCGATCAATGCCAGAAGCTCGGCGCTGTCCTCGGGCCAGCCAGGCCGCAGGAACAGGCGTTCGCTGCGAATGAACATAACGTATCTCCACTCATCAGCCCCGCATCCTTCATAGACAGGACGCGTGACATTGCGATTACGCGGACGGCCAATTGGCGGAAATCAGGCACATTTTGCGGAAAAATGGGCGAGATTCGAGCCGGCTCGAACGCGGACTGTGCGAGAGGGAGACACGAAAAGAGGGAGACGGGCTGGCCCCTCTCCCTCGTTCAGCCGATCCGAGCGGATCGGCGGGACCATCCCGTCGGGATGGCCCTTTTATCGACCATCCGATTATTCGGCGGCTTCAGCCATCACGTCTACCGAGACGTACTTGCGGCCGAGTTTGCCGTCGTGGAAGCGCACGCGACCTTCGGCGGTGGCGAACAGGGTGTGATCCTTGCCCATGCCGACGTTCACGCCCGGGTACACGCGGGTGCCGCGCTGACGAATGATGATGTTGCCGCCGATCACTTCCTGACCGCCGAACTTCTTCACGCCAAGACGGCGGCCTGCAGAGTCGCGACCGTTACGCGACGAACCGCCAGCTTTCTTATGTGCCATTGTTCAGTCCTTCCGATCTTGGGCTCAGGCGACCGACACGATGCGCAGCAGCGTCAGCTGCTGGCGGTGGCCGTTCTTGCGACGATAGTTGTGGCGGCGGCGCTTCTTGAACACCACGACCTTTTCGCTCTTGGCCTGAGCGATGATTTCGGCCGAAACCGAAACCTTCGCGGCGTCGAGGACTTCGCCGTCGTTGCCAGCGAGCAGAACGTCGCCCAGCGTGATGGTCTCACCGGCTTCACCAGCCAGCTTTTCAACCGCGATCTTGTCTCCGGCGGCAACCCGGTACTGCTTGCCGCCCGTGCGCACAACTGCGAACATGGTGCCCTTACCTAATCTCTATGTGTGCCCGTGATGGGCCGAAACAAACTTGCCCCGGCCGCTCAGGTCCGACGAGGAACCGTGGAGCCTTGCGGGCGACGCGCCGAGCCCCGTTCATGAACGAGGTCCCGGAAAGAGTGGTGCCGTTAGGGCAACCGCCGATTCGTGTCAACCAAGGACTTGGCCGGGAAAGCCCGGAAATACGACTCTAATGAGACTCTCTCGCCGCCGGGGATCGCACGGTGCGCCGACCACCGCCGACACCCATCCCGCGCAATTGCCACTCGCGATTGTCCCTGCGCGTGCTATGGCACATTCATGATCCGCGCAAAAGTCCGCTTGCTGCCGCTCTTCCTTGGCGCAGGCCTCGCCGCCTGCTCCTCCGCCGGCCACTATCCCTCGCTCGCCGTCCGGCCGGTCGAACGGGCTACGCCCGTCACTCCCGATGCCGATGCGCCCCCTGCCCCGCTGCCGCCCGCCAGCGCCGACCTCACGACGCGAATCGATGGCCTGCTGGCGGCTGCCCGCCAGGCCGATGGCCAGTTCGCCGCACGGCGCGCGGCCGCCGAGCGGGCAGTGTCCGCCGCCGGCTCGGCCCGCAGCGGCGATGCCTGGCTGACCGCGCAGGCTGCGGTCTCCGCCTTGCAGGCAAGCCGCGATCCGGCGATCGCCGCGCTCGGCGAACTCGACACGATGTATGCCGATGCCCGCGATGCCGCGCCGGTCGAGGAATCGCCCAGCGCCAGGAGCATTGGCGCCGCCCGCGAACAGGTGCAGACGCTGGTTGCCGCACAGGACGACGCAATCGCCCGGCTCGATGGCCGTCTCGGCAACTGAACACGAAAAAAGACCCCTCCCCCGTGATGGGGGAGGGGTCATCCAAGCGCGATCGGTTCGCAGCTCCTAGAAGCCCCCCGGCCGGGGCCACGATTCGATCAGGCGACGATCAGGGCAGACGGCCTGCCCTCATCCCAGGATCAGCACAGGAAAGAAGAGGACCGCAGATGGTCGTCCCGCCTGTCGCCACCCTTGCACTCAGAGTTCCATTCCCGTCATGCCCAGCGCTGCCCAGGCGGCATTACTGCCCCGGCTGGCCACCTGCCGTCTTGTCCAGGCAGCGGCAAAACCGAGGCCCGCGACAAGCAGGCCGGCAAACGTCAGCATCGGCAGGGCCAGGTCCAGACGCAGGAACAGGCCGGCCACAAGCCCGACGAAGGCAAGATAGACGGCGGCAGCCGCGACATGGACGGGGCCAGGCGCTGCACTTGCGCGCGCGCCGACAACACGCCTCGGCGCATCGACGATGAGGTCTCGAACCTGTTGCTGACTGAGCCGCTGGGTCATGGCGATGATCTCCTGCCACGGCAATGCAGCAGGAGAAGCCGGGCTTCATTGATGCGAATCAAACGCAGTCGCCATTCGCGCGCGCCGCTTCACCCCCAGCGGGCGATGTCCTCGAAATCCTGCTCGCGCGGCTCGATCCAGTGCCAGATCCCGCCGCGCTTCTCGCGCTTCCAGAACCACGATTCGCTCTTGAGGTGATCCATCGCGAAGTCCACAGCGGCAAAAGCATCGCGGCGATGGCGCGCGGCGGCGGCGACCAGCACGATCGGCTCGGCCGGGCCCATCTCGCCGCTACGATGGACGATCAGCAAGCCGTCAATATCCCAGCGCCCGCGCACGCGCACCGCAAGGTCACGCATGGCCGGAAGCGTCAGCGGTTCGTAATGCCGCAGTTCGAGTGCCTCCACCCCCTCGCCCGCGCGTACCTGGCCGAGGAAACTGACGACCCCGCCGGCATGGGGCAGGCCGGCCGTGAACGCGGCCAGCAGGGCGGCGGGATCGAACGGCGCGGTCAGCAGGCGGACTTGGCTGTCCATCTCAGCCTCCCGAGACCGGCGGCAGGAACGCGAGTTCGTCGCCATCGGCCAGCACCAGCGCGTGCTTGTCGCCCAGCAGCGCACCGTTCACCGCCACCCGGACTTTATCGCCAGCGACGGTATCGGCCAGTTCCGGCACGAAATGATCGCCCAGCCAGCCGAGCACGTCATACCAGTCCAGCGGCGCGCTGGCGGCCAGATCATGATCTGCGCAGCCCGCAAGGTCCTCGAGACGGCCGAGGAACACCAGTCTTGCCTGCATTCTCAGCCTCCCGTCATCGACATGTGGCGCGCCAGCGCCGGGGCGGCGCCGCGCCTGTCGATGGCGAAGTGGTGGCGTTCCGGCTTGATCCGCATTGCCGAGTCAAACGCGGCACCAAGCGCAGTGTCGGGATCCGCGCTGCGCAGCGCGGCACGCAGATCCACCCGCTCGCTGCCGCCAAGGCAAGCATAGAGCTGCCCGGTCGCAGTGACGCGAATGCGGTTGCAGCTTTCGCAGAAGTTCCCGGTGAGCGGCGTGATGAAACCGATCCGGCCACCGGTTTGCGCCACATCGAAATAGCGCGCCGGTCCGCCGGTGCGGTGGCCACTCGGCGTCAGCGTCCAGCGTTGCTCGAGCGCCTCGCGCACTGCCGGCAGCGGCAGGTAATGGTCGATGCGGTCTTCCTCGACCTCGCCCAGCGGCATGACCTCGATCAGCGTGGCGTCGAAACCCTGCCCGTGCGCCCAGCCGACGATTTCAGGGATATGCTGTTCGTTCAGCCCCTTGAGAGCGACTGTATTCAGCTTCACGGCGATCCCCGCCGCCTTGGCGGCCGCCAGCCCCTCAAGCACCTGCGGCAGTGAATCCCGGCGGGTGATGCGCGCGAACGTCGCGCGGTCCAGCGTGTCGAGTGAGACGTTGATCCGCCGCACGCCGGCCGCGGCAAGATCGTCGGCAAATTCGGCCAAGCGGGTGCCGTTGGTGGTAAGGGTCAGTTCCTCCAGACCGTCGCCGATCTTGCGGCCGAGCGCGGCGATCAGGTCGATGACGTCGCGCCGCACCAGCGGCTCGCCGCCGGTGAGCCGGAGCCTGGTCACGCCCCGAGCGATGAAGCCGAGCGAGAGCTTGTGCAGTTCCTCAAGGCTGAGCACGTCCTTCCTCGGCAGGAAGGTCATGCGCTCGGGCATGCAGTAGGAGCAGCGCAGGTCGCAGCGATCGGTCACCGAAAGCCGCAAATAGGTGATGCGGCGTCGGAACTGGTCGACGAGGGGCGATGCGAGGCTCATGGCTGCGGCTATACTAAGGCCCCCGCGCCCTTCGCATCAAGCGGAAGGTATTGCCCGGTAACGCCCGGCGCCCGGCCCAACCAATCTGCCGCCGCGACGATGGCCTGCTCGTCCCCGCCGCACAGCGCATTGACCCTGAGAGGGGCATGATCGCGGGCCAGTTCCTGCACGACGGCGAGGCGCCAGCCCCGGTGGGTATGGTCGGCAGGCGCGAACACCAGCGTCAGTTCCTCACCGCCCTGCAAGGCAGCGCGGGCGGCAGGCAGGACCTCGGCATGGAACTGCGCGGCGGCATCGAGCGGATTCACCGCCAGGGGCCCTACGCGCAGGATCATGGCTCAGCGGCGCTGCCGGGTGAGCGTGATGCCGATCTTCTCGCCCGCTTCGGCAATGGCGAGCTTGACGATCTTCACCGTCACCGCGGTGATCCGCGCGTCCTGCAGGAACAGAGTCTCGCAGACGTGATCGGCCACCGCCTCGATCAGCTTGAAATGGACCCCGGCAGGCAGCGCATCGCTCGCCGCGAACTTGAGATCCATGTAATTCTTGCTCTCGGTCAGCGGGGTATCGGGCGTGTAGCGGTCGACCGGCTTCATCGAGACCTGGATGGTGAAGCGCAGCGGCTGCGGCTTACCGGTCTCTTCCGAGTAGATCCCGGTGAGAACGTCGTGTTCGAAATCGGCGACTTCGAGGATAAGCGAATCGGTGATGGCGGTCATGGCTCAGGCCCTTAGCCGTTATTGCGCCAGCGTGCGAAGATTGCCGTCGGCAGCAAGCGGCCTTCCCGCTCATCCTGACCCTGCCGAAGGACGTCCTCGCGCACGGACAGGTCACCATGCTCGATGGTTCCGGGCAGCTCTCGGAACAGTTCCTCCATCAGCCCGGCCAGCGCCAGCGACGACATGCGCACGGCATAGACGGTGAGGAACAGGAACTTGCTGTCGGCGTCGAGCAACTGGCGGCAATCGGCGAGCAGGCCCGGAAGGTTCTCTTCGAGGCGCCATGTCTCACCCGTAGGGCCACGACCGAACTTGGGCGGATCGAGGATGATGCCGTCATACCGCTTGCCCCGGCGCACTTCGCGCGCGGCGAACTTGGCGGCATCGTCGATCAGCCAGCGGACCGGACGATCCTCAAGCCCGGCCAACGCCGCGTTCTCGCGCGCCTGACCGACCGACTTCTTCGAGGCATCGACGTGCGTCACCGGGCCATGCGCCGAAAGCGCCATGGTGCCGACCCCGGTATAGCCGAACAGGTTCAGCGTGTTGGCGTCGCTCATGCCCGCAAGCATCTCGCGCATCCAGTCCCACACCGGCGCCATGTCCGGGAAGAAGCCGAGATGGCGGAACGGCGTGCACTGCGCGGTAAAGCGGACTTCGTTCCACGCAAGCGGCCAGCCTTCGCGCGGAACCGGCCTGTCGAACTGCCACCTGCCGCCGCCGTCCTCGTCCGAGCCCGGCACGAATTCTCCGTGCGCATCCCAGTTTTCGAGGCGCGGGGTCCACATCGCCTGTGGTTCGGGGCGCACGAAGCGGTAGTCGCCATAGCGCTCCAGCTTGCGGCCGTGGCCCGAATCGACAAGGCCGTAATCGTCCCAGCCCTCTCCGGCGAGGATGACGGGTTGGGTTTCGAGGCGCGCCATCAGATCTTCGGGCTCGCGTGCTGGGCCACGAAATCGGCAATCGATTCGTAGTCGCCGGTCAGTTCCACGCACTTTTCCTCGCGCTCGAACAGGTCGCCGACGCGGGCGGGCAGACCCGAGCGCTGCCCGGTCGCACGCTCGACCGCATCGGGGAACTTGGCCGGATGCGCAGTCGCCAGCGTCACGACCGGGATGCTGGCGTCGATACCTGCAGTGCGGGCTGCAAACAGACCGCAAGCCGTGTGCGGATCGATCAGTTCGCCGCAGTTCTCCCAGGCCCAGCGGATGGCCTGGGCCATTTCGTCGGCGTCGGTGCGGGCCGACGAGAACAGCGCGGCGGCGCCTTCCCGCTGCGCATTGGTCAGTTGCATGGCCTTGGTCGCCTCGAACCCGGCCATCTGCTCGGCCAGCGCCTTGCCGTCACGGCCGCCGAGGTCGAACAGCAGGCGTTCGAAATTCGACGAGACCTGGATGTCCATCGAAGGCGCCGCAGTCGGCGTGACGGTGCCCTGCGAGTAGTCGCCCTCGGCCAGCGCGCGGTGAAGGATGTCGTTGACGTTGGTGGCAACGATCAGCTTCTCGACCGGCAGGCCCATCTGCGCGGCGACATAACCGGCAAAGACGTCGCCGAAGTTGCCGGTCGGCACCGAGAAGGCGACCTTGCGGTGCGGCGCGCCCAGCTGGAGGCCGGCGGCGAAGTAATAGACCACCTGCGCCATCAGGCGCGCCCAGTTGATCGAGTTCACCGCGCCGATGGCAAAGCGGTCGGTCATCGCATGATCGTTGAACATGCGCTTCACAGTGGCCTGCGCGTCGTCGAACGAACCGTCGATGGCGATGTTGTGGACGTTGGGTGCCAGCACCGTGGTCATCTGGCGGCGCTGCACGTCGGACACGCGGCCCTTGGGGTGCAGCATGAAGATGTCGACCTTGGCGCGGCCCGCCACCGCGTCGATCGCCGCCGAGCCGGTATCGCCCGAGGTCGCGCCGACGATGGTCAGGTTACGCTCCGAACGACCGAGGAATTCCTCGAACAGCAGGCCAAGCAATTGCAGAGCGACGTCCTTGAACGCGAGCGTCGGGCCGTGGAACAGTTCCAGCACCCACTGCTGCTCGTCCAATTGCTTGAGCGGCGTCACCGCCTTGTGCGCGAAGCGGCCGTAGGCCTGGCGGGTCAGTTCCAGCAGGCGGTCATAAGTCAGGCTGCCCTCGACGAAGGGGAACATGATCTTGGCAGCCAGCTCGGCATAGGGCAGCCCCGCCATCGCAGCGATCTCGTCGGCCGAAAAGCGCGGCCACTCCCGCGGCACATAAAGGCCACCGTCGGATGCGAGACCGGCGAGCGTGGCGCCTTCGAAGTCGAGCGCCGGTGCGCTGCCGCGGGTGCTGATATAGTCCATGCCCGCGCGGTTAGCCGCAGGGACGCGAAATGAAAAGCCTGTCATTAGGCTGGCGCGCGAACAATTCCTAAAGGGGGAAGAAGGCGGGCCGCCGGGAAAAGGAATCGCTGCGGGCTTCCCCCCGGCCCGGGACGGGATCGAAGCCAGCCCCTTGCCCCCCGCTCCCGGCGTCCGTCATCCGGCCCCTGCGGTGACGCCGGCATGATGGGACCAGGAGAATTCCCGATCTTCCTTCATTGCTTGCGCCCGCGCTTTAGCAAAGCCAGCCCGTAAATCACCAGCGCCGTGGCGGCAAAAAGGAACCACTGGATGGCGTAAGCGAGGTGGTTGTTGGGAATTTCGGAAGGGTCGGGAACGGCATTGGCCTCCAGTCCATCCACCGGAGGCACCGCCACCAGGCGCGGCCCCGGCGCGATCACGCCGTGGAGCGTGCCACCCGTCCAGTTGCCTTCCGCCAGCGGCAGACGCGACCAGCCAAGCACAACCAGCGCCTTCGAGCCATCGGCCAGCACACACTGGGCAGTTTGCGCCATGCCCGATTCGCCGGCGGCATTGCGCCCCGCCATGCTGGAACGCCCGGTCACCGCGCTGCATTCGATCCGGGCATGGCGATAAAGCAGGGCCTTTTCCGCCGCCTCCCCTTTGGGCCAGACGACTTCACCGCTGCTGTTCTGCGCCGCCGCATAATGGTCCAGCAGGGCCTCCTTCTCGCCCAGCCGGTGCAACTGCCAGAAACCGAGCCAGATCATCACGCCGACAGCCAGCAGAACCAGGACCGTGGGCACAATGGGGAGACGCTTGATCGGCAGTTGAGGCATCGCTGCTCCCCTTCACGAAACCGAAAAGGCAGCCGACACAGGTCCGGCTGCCTCTCGGGGAAATGAACTAGACCCGCGGGGCGGAATCAGTGTGTCGGGTAACCCCAGCCGCCCCAGACATAGACGGCGACAAACAGGAACAGCCACACGACGTCGACGAAGTGCCAGTACCACGCCGCCGCCTCGAACCCGAAGTGCTGGCGCGGCGTGAAATCGCCGTTGTAGGCGCGCTTCAGGCAGACAATCAGCATGATGGTGCCGACGATCACGTGGAAGCCATGGAAACCCGTCGCCATGTAGAAGGCCGAACCATAAGTGTTCTGGCCGAAGGGGAACGGGGCGTGGATATACTCGTAGGCCTGGATGGTGGAGAACAGCAGGCCAAGCAGGATCGTCGCCCAGAGGCCTTTCTTCAGGCCATCGCGATCGCCGTGGATCAGCGAATGATGCGCCCAGGTGACCGTGGTGCCCGAGCACAGCAGGATCAGCGTGTTGAGCAGCGGCAGCGCGAAGGGATCCATGACCGCCTCGATCGCCTTGGGCGGCCACTGCCCCCCCACCACCTCGGCGATGGTCGAGGGGAACAGCGAGAAATCGAAGAAGGCCCAGAACCAGCCGACGAAGAACATCACTTCGGAGGCGATGAACAGGATCATGCCGTAACGCTGGTGCAACTGCACCACCGGCGTGTGATCGCCGGCATGAGCCTCACCCACGATCTTCGAGAACCACATGAACATCGAGGCCAGCAGGATCGCCAGACCGAGCCATGGCACGAAGGCCCCGCCCGGCATCTTGTGCATGAACAGCACCATGCCGGTGGTGAACGTCAGTGCGCCGATCGTGGTCGCCAGCGGCGCGATGTCCGGCGGAAGGATGTGATAGTCGTGGTTCTTGGTACCGGCCATGGCGCCTTCGTCCCCGTTGCTCGAATCTGCCTGTTCGAATCTTTGCGAGGGAGCTTGGTTCCCCCGTGATTTATTTCTTGGGCAAAGCCTTAACCGCCCGTTTGCTTGCGGTCCAGTGCCTTCGCATCGCCCGCCGTCGCATCGGCGATGCCGGTGACGTGGAAGGTGTAGCTCAGCGTGATCTGCTGGACGTCCTTGTTGTCGGGATCGCTGAGGATGGCCGGATCGACGTAATAGATCACCGGCATCTTCACCGCCTCCCCCGGCTGCAGGGTCTGCGAGGTGAAGCAGAAGCACTGGATCTTGTTGAAGTAGCGCGCCGCCTGCTCGGGTTCCACATTGAAGCTGGCGGTGCCGGTGACGACTTTGCCGGAATCGTTCTTCGCCCAGAACAGCGCCATGTCACGCTCGCCGATGGTCACCGTGTCGGTGCGCTGGAGCGGCTTGAACTGCCAGGGCATGCCGCGCTCGACATTGGCGTCGAAACGGATCGACATCGTCTTGCCGACGCCCTGGACGGCGGCGGCCTGCGCCTCGTCGACCCGGCGGGTGGTGCCGCCGTAACCGGTGACCTGGCAGAAGATCCGGTAGAGCGGCACCGAGGCGAACCCCAGCCCCAGCATCGCCACAGCCATCGACAGGGCGATGAACGCGACGCGCCGGTTGCTGCGTGTCTCGCCCCGACGGGTCGCCGCCCCGCGCATCAGCCCATCTTCGCGATGGAGATCAGGAACACCAGCACCACGAAGGCCGCAAGACTGAGGCCGAGCACCTTGTTGCGGCTGCGGCGGATCTGTTCAGGCGTGCGCGGATCGGCCTGGACAGGCTCCGTCTTGCTGGTTTCCGTCATGTCCTCTCCTCAAAGCATGATGAAGCGATCCGCCACCAGCGCCGCGAACAGCACGAAGAGGTAGAGAATCGAATAAGCGAAAAGCTGCTTCTCCGGCTTCATCCTGTCCTCGGGGCCGGTGCGTTCACGCAGCCCCACGCGGATCGACAGAAGCAGGAACAGGCCGGACAGCACCAGCGCGGAAATGCCGTAAAAAGCGCCGGTCCCACCGATCCACCAAGGCGCCGCCGTCAGCGGCAGCAGCAGTACGGCATAGGCCAGGATCTGGCGGCGCGTGGACTTCTCACCGGCGACGACCGGCATCATCGGAATGCCGACCTTGGCGTAATCGCTCTTCACGAACAGCGCCAGCGCCCAGAAGTGCGGCGGCGTCCAGAAGAAGATGATCGCGAAAAGCAGCACCGGCATCAGGGTGACGTGACCGGTCACCGCAACCCAGCCGATCAGCGGCGGAAACGCGCCGGCGCCGCCGCCGATCACGATGTTCTGCGGCGTGCGCGGCTTGAGCCAGATCGTGTAGACGACCGAATAATAGAAGATCGAGACTGCCAGGATCGCCGCCGGCAGCCAGCCCACCGCAAAGCCCATCAGGAACACCGACACGGCGCAGAGCACGCCGGCGAAATCCCGCGCGGTGGTGCGATCGAGCCGGCCCTGCGGCAGCGGCCGATTGGCGGTGCGCTTCATGCCCGCGTCGAGATCGGCTTCCCACCACTGGTTGAGTGCGGCAGCGCCGCCCGCCCCCATGGCGATGCACAGGATCGCGGTGAAGCCAAGCACCGGATGAATGGCGCCGGGCGCGGCCAGCAGGCCGCACAGTCCGGTGAAGATCACAAGGCTGATGACGCGCGGCTTGGTCAGCGCGATCAGGTCGCGCCAGTCGGCCGGAAGCGCAGTCGCGGCCGTCGAAGAGGGACTCGTGGTGGTCATGGTTCCGGGCCCATACACCCGCAGGCCTCCAAAAAGCGAGGCCTGCGTAAACCAGAGCGTAAAGCCGGCTTCGGGAGCCGCTCCGAAATCGCTTCGGAGCGGCACCGCGAATGCGGCTTAGTGGTGCGCCGTCTCGCCGATGACGGGCAGCGTCTCGAACTGGTGGAACGGCGGCGGGCTGGTCAGCGTCCACTCCAGCGTGGTGGCGCCTTCACCCCAGTAGTTGTCTTCGGCCTTCTTGCCGGCAACAAACGCGTAGAGGATGTTCAGCAGCCAGATGCCGATGCTGACCGCCATGACCATGTAGCCGATCGTGGCGACATAGTTCCAATGGGCATAGGCCTCGGCATAGTCGGGGTAACGACGCGGCATGCCCTGCAGCCCGAGGAAGTGCATCGGGAAGAAGATCATGTTCACGCCGACGAAGAAGATCCAGAAATGGACGTGGGCGAGGAATTCGGAATGCATCCGCCCGCTCATCTTCGGGAACCAGTAGTAGAAGCCCGCAAACAGGGCCGTCACCGCGCCAAGCGAGAGCACGTAGTGGAAATGCGCGACCACGTAATACGTGTCGTGCACGACATCATCGACGCCGCCGTTGGCCAGGTACACGCCGGTGACGCCGCCCACGGTGAACAGGAAGATGAAGCCGATCGCCCAGACCATCGGGCTCTTGAACTCGACCGAACCGCCCCACATCGTCGCGATCCACGAGAAGATCTTGATGCCGGTGGGCACCGCGATGACCATGGTGGCGGCAGTGAAGTACATCTTGGTGTTCACCGACATGCCGGTGGCATACATGTGGTGTGCCCAGACGATGAATCCAACAACGCCGATCGCCACCATCGCATAGGCCATGCCGAGGTAGCCGAACACCGGCTTCTTCGAGAAGGTCGAGATGATCTGCGAGATGATGCCGAAGCCGGGCAGGATCATGATGTAGACTTCGGGGTGGCCGAAGAACCAGAACAGGTGCTGGTAGAGCACCGGATCACCGCCGCCCGCCGGATCGAAGAAGGTCGTGCCGAAATTGCGGTCGGTCAGCAGCATGGTGATCGCCGCGGCCAGGACCGGCAGCGAGAGCAGCAGCAGGAAGGCGGTGACCAGCACCGACCAGACGAACAGCGGCATCTTGTGCATGGTCATGCCAGGCGCGCGCATGTTGAAGATGGTGGTGATGAAGTTGATCGCGCCCATGATCGAGCCGGCACCGGCCAGGTGGAGCGAGAAGATGCCGAAGTCGACCGCCGGGCCGACCGAGCCCGAAGTGGAAAGCGGCGCATAGACGGTCCAGCCGGTTCCCGCGCCCATGCCGGTTCCGCCCGGCACGAAGGCCGAGGCCATCAGCGAACAGAAGCCCGCCACCGTCAGCCAGAACGAGATATTGTTCATGCGCGGGAAGGCCATGTCCGGCGCGCCGATCATGATCGGGACGAACCAGTTGCCGAAACCGCCGATGATCGCGGGCATGACCATGAAGAACACCATGATCAGGCCGTGAGCGGTGATCAGCACGTTCCACATGTGCAGGGTGGCATTGAAGTCATCCGGGTTGTCGCCCACCAGCCTGGCGAAGAAGCCGAGGTACTGGATACCCGGTTCGGCCAGTTCGGCGCGCATCACGCCCGATACGGCGCCGCCGACAATCCCCGCGAAGATCGCGAAGATCAGGTACATCGTGCCGATGTCCTTGTGGTTGGTCGACATGAACCAACGCGCGAAAAAGCTTGGCTTGTGATCGTGATCGGCGTGCCCGTGCCCGTCGCCGTGCGCCTGGAAGTGGTCTGCTGTGGTTGCCATGGTCTAGGCCCTGTCCTTCAATTCGCGCTTATTCGGCAGCTGCGGTGGCATCGCCGGCTGCGGCTTGCGATGCTTCCGCCGTGGCGGCCGGGGCCGGCTCGGCAGCGGCGGCCGGAGCCGGCGCCGCCGGTGCGGCCTTGACCCGGCTGTCGATCACGCCGCCGGCGTGGGTCAGGACCCAGGCATCGTACTGCGGGCGGGGCAGCGCCTCGACCGCAATCGGCATGTAGCCGTGCTTGGCGCCGCACAGTTCGGAACACTGCCCGTAATAGACGCCCGGCTTCTCGACCACGAGGACCTTCTCGTTGATCCGACCGGGTACGGCGTCAAGCTTGAACCACAGCGAGGGCACGGCGAACGAGTGGATCACGTCGGCCGCAGTAATCTGCAGGCGGATCGGCTCGCCCACCGGCACGACCATGCGGTTGTCGACCTCGAGGTGCGAGGGGCCGTCCCAGGGCTTCGAGCCGACCTCGCGCACGCCGTTGTTGATCACCGGCTGGCCGGGAATGTTCAGCATGTTCGAGACGACTTCGAAATCGCCGTTGTCCGGGTAGCCATAAGTCCAGAACCACTGGTTGCCAGTGACCTTGATGGTCAGCGCGGTCTTGGGCGCGGGCTTGTACTGCTTGGCGATGAGGTCGATCGAGGGAATTGCGATGCCCACCAGGATCAGCACCGGCAGCAGCGTCCACACCACCTCGAGGATGGTGTTGTGGCTGGTCTTCGATGGCACCGGATTGGCACGGCGATTAAAGCGCACGACGATGACCAGCAGCAGGATCAGCACGAACAGGCAGATCAGGCCCATCACCCAGAGCAAACCATGATGGATCCAGGCGCCGTATTCGCCGGTGGGCGAAAACTGCTGCTGAAGCCCCATGGCACCGGGCACCGGCATGCCGATGCCGGGTGTCGGCTTCATCGGCGTATAGCCAGCCGCCGCCGTGCCCGCGGATGCCGCCTCGGCAGCACGCGCGGCCGCAGAGCCGCCGAAAACGGCGGCAAATGCGGAAACTGTCCATCCAAAGGCCTTTGCAGCCTCACCCCAATTACGAACGGTCTTGCCCACTGTCATGGATATAGCGCTTTCCCGTTTTCTTATTCGCGCAAGAGACACGTCTCAGTGAGTCGCCTCCCAAACGCGCACCCCTGTCGCGGAGGCTTTTGCCCCCCTTCTCATGGGGCTATACGCGGCCTTGCCGCTTGTCTCAAGCGCCTCTAGGGGATTTTCGCTCCATGCCGGCGCGATAACGTGCCCGAACATTGCAAATTGCACCAAAGGATTACACCCCGATGCAGGAAGAAGAAGTCCTCGCCGAGTTCCGCGCCAGCAAGGCCTTGCTTGAAGGGCATTTCCTGCTTTCCTCGGGCCGTCACAGCGCACACTACCTGCAGTGCGCGCGCGTGCTGATGAACCCCGACCGGGCAGGCCGACTCGCCGTGGCGATCGCTGCAAAACTCCCCCACGATATTCGCAAGAGCATCGACAAGGTGGTCTCGCCGGCCATGGGCGGCGTCATCATCGGTCAGGAAATGGGCCGCGCGCTGCAAGTCGACGCGATGTTTGTCGAGCGCCCGACCGGCACTTTCGAACTGCGCCGCGGCTTCAGCCTCGAGCCGGGCGACAAGGTGCTGATGGTCGAAGACGTGGTCACCACCGGCCTCTCCAGCCGCGAAGCCATCAAGGCGATCGAGGAAGCCGGCGGCGAAGTGATCGCGGCCGCCTCGCTGGTCGACCGTTCGGGCGGCTCGGTCGATCTCGGCGTGCCGTTCTTCCCGCTCGTCGCGCTCAACTTCCCGACTTACGCGGCCGACGAACTGCCGCCGGAACTGGCCGCGACCCCTGCCGTCAAGCCGGGTAGCCGCGCGAAGCCCTGACGCCTTGCCCCTGGGGCCCCGGATTCGGACAGATAGCTCGGATAAGCGAATGAACGTCCTGACACCTTCCCGCCTGCGCCTCGGCGTCAATATCGACCACGTCGCCACCATCCGCAACGCGCGCGGCGGCGAGCATCCCGATCCGGCCCGCGCTGCACAGATCGTGGCGCAGGCGGGGGGTGACGGCATCACCGTGCACTTGCGCGAGGACCGCCGCCATATCCGCGACGAGGATCTCGAACGCGTGGCCTCGGCCACCGGGCTGCCGATCAACCTTGAGATGGCGGCGACCGACGAGATGCTGGCCATCGCGCTGCGGCACCGCCCGCACGCGGCCTGCATCGTGCCCGAGCGCCGCGAGGAACGCACGACCGAGGGCGGACTCGATGCGGCGGGGCAGCACAACCGCCTCGCCCCGATCGTCGCCCGGCTCGCGGACGCGGGCATCCGCGTCAGTCTGTTCATCGCCCCCGAGCCCCGCCAGATCGAGGCGGCGATGAAGCTCGGCGCCCCGGTGGTGGAGTTCCACACCGGCGAATATGCCCATGCCCAGGGCGAACAGGTGGCGACCGAACTGCGCCGCATCGTCGACATGGCCGCGCTTGCCGCCAAGAACGGCATCGAGCCGCATGCAGGCCACGGTCTCACTTACGAAAACGTCCAGCCGATCGCCGCGATCCCGCAACTCGCCGAACTCAACATCGGTCATTACCTGATCGGCGAAGCGATTTTCACCGGCCTCGACGCGAGCGTGAAGAAGATGCGCATGCTGATGGACGAAGTGCGATGATCATCGGGCTCGGCTCGGACTTGTGCAACATCGAGCGGATCCGCAGTTCGCTCGACCGCTATGGCGAGCGTTTCCTGCAGCGCGTCTTCACCGCGGCCGAGCAAGCCAAAGCGGCACGCCGGCCGCACACCGTGGCGGGCACGCTGGCCAAGCGATTCGCAGCCAAGGAAGCGTTCTCCAAGGCGGTTGGCACCGGCTTCAAGGCGGGCGTGTTCATGAAGGACATCGGCGTCGTCAACGCCCCTTCCGGCGCCCCGACACTGGCGCTGACGGGCGGGGCGAAGGAACGGCTCGATGCCATGATTCCCGCCGGTCACGAGGCCCTCATTCACCTCACGCTCACCGACGACCACCCATGGGCCCAGGCCTTCGTGATCATCGAAGCACGCCCCCTCCCTACCTCCTGATACGAGTTTTGCGCCCTGGACATGGCCGACGACATCCCCAAGCCCCCGGCTCCCAAGCCGTCTGCCGATCCGGCCGCCGCCGGGCGCAAGCCGGACAAGGTCAACTGGTTCCAGGAGCTGCGCGGGCTCGCGCTGATGCTGCTGGGCGTGCTGGCGTTCCATTCGCTCTTCGCCAAGCCGTTCTACATCCCCTCGATCTCGATGATGCCGAACCTGCTGGTCGGTGACCGGCTGGTGGTATCGAAGTATCCCTATGGCTGGAACTGGTCCTCGATCAGCTTTCACCTGTTGCCGCGCGGCACCTGGCACCTGTTCGAGCACACCCCCGAATATGGCGACATCGTCATCGTCGTGCCGGGCAACCGCAAGGCCGACCTGATCAAGCGCGTGGTCGCCCGCCCCGGCGACCGTATCGCCGTGATCGACGGCCGCATCCGCCTCAACGGCAGGTTCGTGCCGCGCGAGATGGAGCCGCCGGTGCGCATTCCCGCCGACGATGCCCTGCGCTGCGAGGGCGATCCCGAGCCCGGCCACTGCTACGACGGCTTCGAGCGCTATCGCACCCGCCTACCCAGCGGCAAGGAAGTCTACGAGCTGCCGACCTACCGCGAGACCCTGCCCAACGGCGCCCAGTTCGACGTCATCGACTACATCGACCAGGAACTCGACAACTACCGCGAGATCACCGTGCCTGCCGGCCACGTCTTCCTGATGGGCGACGACCGCGACCGTTCGGCCGACAGCCGCGCGCCGTTCGAGACCGACATGTTCGGCCAGCCCAGCGGCGGCCTCGGCGGGCCGGTACCGGTCACCGATATCGGCGGCCGCGCCGAGTTCATCACGTTCTCGCTGGACGGCACCCAGACCTGGAACCCGCTGACCTGGTGGAAGGCGCTGCGCAAGGGCCGCAGCTTCACCAGCCTGCGCCCGCCGGTCGATGAGACCAAGGTCTGGAAGTAAGGGAAAGGCGGCCAAGCGATGACCCAGGACACCGTGATCACCACCGGCGCGCTCGAATACCGCGATGCGCTGCCGGAAACCGGCGGCGCGCTGCTGGGGCTCGACCTCGGCACCCAGACCATCGGCACCGCGTTCTGCGATCCCGGCTGGCGCTTCGCCTCGCCCGGCAAGACGATCAAGCGCGGCAAGTTCGGCGCCGACAAGGCCCTGCTTGAGGAACTGATCCGCGAACGGTCGATCAAGGGCATCGTCATCGGCCTGCCACTCAACATGGACGGCTCTTCGGGCCCCCGCGCGCAGTCGAGCCGGGCCTATGCCCGCAATCTTGCCGTGCTGGGCCTGCCGATCCTGCTGTGGGACGAACGCTGGTCGACCAGCGGCGCCGAACGCGGACTGATCGAACAGGACATGAGCCGCGCCAAGCGCGCGACCCGCATCGATTCCGCTGCCGCCGCCGTCATCCTTCAAGGTGCGATCGACGCGCTGGCCGGCGGGATGTTCTAGGGCCGCGTTTGGCTTGGTGAACAACCAATCCTGCCTCTGCGCAATCCTTCGCACCGATCCGGTTCGCTGGCATCTCCTCGGGGTCGTGGCGGCGTTGGGCCTGCCTGACTGCTGGATCGGCGCGGGATTCGTCAGAAACGCCGTGTGGGATCACCTGCATCAGCAGCCTGCCGCACCGCCCGGCGGTGACGTCGATGTGATCTGGTACGATCGGACCTGCCCCGAAGCCGAGCAAGACCGCACGATCGAGGCGCGCTTGCAAACGTTGGAGCCTTCGATCCACTGGTCGGTGAAGAATCAGGCCCGCATGCACCACCGCAACGGCGACGCGCCCTATACATGCACATCGGATGCCATGCGCTACTGGCCGGAAACCGCTACGGCAGTGGCCGCGCGGCGCGGCGAAGCAGATATGTGCGAGATTGCGGCACCCTTGGGACTGGACGATCTGTTTGGTCTCACCTTGCGGCCTACCGCCCACTTCCACGCCGAACGGCGGCCCATGTACGAGGAACGGATAAAATCCAAAGGCTGGCTGGAGAACTGGCCGCTCCTGCGACACGCTGACGCATAGGCCTTATCCGGCTAAAGAGTCTTCTTCCAGGCCCGCACGGCGGCTACCGGAAATCCTCGAAACCAGCCGGCTGCCGCATTGCTCCGCCTCGCGCCAGACCGCATCGCGCGCGGCGTCGTCGGTCGCCTGGGCGGCCAATGCCTGCCAGGCGACCAGACGCATGCGGTCGCTCGCGTGGCTCCTGCCGAAATGCGCCGCGAGATCCCGTGCGCCTGGAGAACCAAGGCCGACGGCGATGCGCAGCAGGCTTTCGCTTGGGCCGTGGCCGAACAGCCCCGTCACTTCCCCGCGCACCCTTCCAGCGGTTTCGTCCTGGACGAGGTCGAAATCGTGCCGGCTGCGCCAGCTTTGCTCGGGATGGGTATGCTCAAGATCGATAGACAGCGACAGAGCCTCGGGCGGATGGCGTAACTGCACGTCGCGCTGGCTGCGATAGTGCAGCAGCCGCCCCTGCTCCAGCAATCCGCGGCCGACAAAACGCAGCGCCGCACGCTCGCCCGGATAGCCCGCCGGTACGGCCTGCTCGTATTCGTAGTCCTCGCTGAGATAGCCGGGCCCGAAATAACCCAGGGTAAGGACATCCCCGGCAAAGTCGTGCGCCTGCCCATATCCGCAGGCCGCCGCGCCGCTGCGCTGGAACATGCGGTCCTGCGCCGGGAGCCAGACCCGGGCGCGGATCAGGAAATGGCCGGGACCGGGAGGAACCAGCATGATCGTGCGCGGCCCGCTGCCGACCAGGGCATCCGCCCCTTCCGGAGCGGGAGTGAGGCCATCCAGCATATCTATCAGCATATCGCCGAGGAACTGCCGGTCATTGCCCAGCCGCTGAATCCAACTGGCCGCGTGGGCGAGGCTTTCCTCCTCGCGCGGATCGAACCCCCAGGTCGCCAGCGCCTCCGCGCATTCGGCCAGCGTTGCCGAGGCGGGATCGCGGCGGGTCATTACCCGCGCCACTGCGCCACCCTTTCGAGTTCAGGCCATGCGCCCAGCAACTGGCCATGAAGGCGCCGCGCGGGCACCGAAAGCGCATCGTCATCGCTGGAGGCCAGCACGCCCAGCAGCACCATCCCGGCCCGCGTATCAAGCCCGAGCGCAGCCTTCAGGGCGGCCCAGCGCAGCGCCTTGGGTCCGTTGCCCCCGGCGATACGCGACAAGGCCGGTATCGCATCGCGCCGTTCCATCGCGGTGATGGCCGCCATCGCCAGTTCGAGGCGGCTCTGTTCGGCACATGGCGCAGTGCGCCGAACCGTGCCGCCGTCACCGACCGCCCGGACCTGCACCGGCTCATCGCCGACAAGCGCCCGCTGCAACCGCAGCGCAACAAGCGGCCCCTGCACGTGAACCGCCTCGCGCAAGCCGCAGTGCGGCAGCACCATGCCGGCCGTGAGCACCAGTGGCTCGCACAAGATACCGCCGCCAACGCCTTGCGCCCGCCGCACGATCCGCTCCGCCCGCGCGCTGCCGCGCAGGACCCTCAGCCAGCTTTCGACCGGCGCGAACTCGGCCGCACGCAACTTGCCAGAGTCAGGGCCAAAGTCAGAGCCAAAGTCAGGGTCAGGCCCGGCATCGCCGTCCCACACCGCCAGCGCCAGACTGGCCCGTCCGGAGGATGCCAGAACAAGCGAGCCGGCAGCGGCTGCATGGCTGTGACGCAGCGGCACTTGCGCCAGCGGCCAGACCGCAAGCCCGGCGACCAGCGCCTGAACCAGATCGCCAACCGCCGCGTCGAAATCGGTGCCTTTGCCCCCCGGCGTTTCCCGGAACGCACGGGCCAGCGCAGGCAGCGCCTCCAGCGCGTGCCCTTTGCCGAAACGGTGCAGATCCTCCAGCAAGGGGGCTACGGCGGGCGCGGCGCGCCAGCGGGAAAGCAGCACGGACACATGCTGCTGCCCCTCGTTCCAGAGATCGTCGCCCGCGCCCGCTCCGAACGCGGTCATTCCGGGCATTTGCGGATCACTGCGCCCGTCGGAGCGGGCGGACCATGCCATGGATCAGCCCCTCGTTTGAAGCTCGTACAGACAGGCGAGGAGATGCGCCCGGTCGTCGTCAATCAATTGCAGGCCCGACACATCATCCCGCGCACCGAACAGAGCCGAGGCAAGATCAAGCTCAGGAATCCGGGCTAAGTCGATCTGCGGAAGAAACGAAGATAGCACTTCATTATGCTGCAAGATGTCCCCCTTCAGCCGATTCTCCCGGCCGTTGTTGGTCAAAGGTGCCGCACACCCACTGAATTTGTGAGTTAATTCCTTGAAATTGTAAACCGCAAATGGAATGAAATATATTACATCCCTGCAGACGAACTAATCGCCGACAAAACAATCGCCAGATCGCGGCGTAAATTCAGTCAGGCTCCGTGAAATTCGGCAGGGCCACGAAGAACAACCGTAAGTCCCGCCGCAGCCTTGACCTCGGCATTCCCGTCCTCCGGCACCGGAGCGCGAGCCGCATCAGCCCTGGCCCGGCACAGTATCGCCGCCGCGACTTCGGGATCATGCCAGACCACATCCGCCTCGCCCAGCCAGCGCGCCTCGCGCAGGGTAAGGTCATCGGGATCCTGGCTGCGCAGATGAATGGTCACGCACTCCCCCTGCCGCACTGCCGCTTCCTCCGACAGCCAGCGGTCAACCGCATCGGCGCTGCCCGCCGCCAGCGGGTCGAGCATGCCCCCTTCTCGCAAGGCCTCGTCCAACACGCGGCGACGCTGCGCGGCATCGGGAAACCGGGCCCGCAAGCGCCCGCGCCCGGCATGAAGCGCTCGGGCCAGATGACCGAGCGAGGGCGGTAGAATGGCCTCGAGCCTCAAGCGGACATGCTTGGCAAGCCCCGCCGAGGCACCGCCGGTGCCGATCGCGACCAGCAGCGGCGATCGGTCGAGCACCGAGGGCACCGTAAAATCGCACAAGGAGGGCCGATCCGTGGCATTGACCAGCAGTCCCGCCGCACGGGCCCGCGCCGCATCGGCCTCGGCGCGGGCATCCTCCTCGTGGGCGATGAAGGCAAGCCGGGCGCCGGCGGCGATCCCGCTCTCCAGTTCGGCAAAGACCACGCCGCCAGCCCGCTCGACCAGGCGGCGCTTGGCCTCGGCGCCCTCCCCCTCGCCCAGGACAATGACGGGGCGAGCGGAGAGGCGGTGGAACAGGGGCAGGCTGTCGATCATACCCGGACCCTATCGCACCGCTTCGCGCTTGTCGAAGCGGTCCCTTACTTCAGCCAGTCCGGCACGGTCTCGGCAGCAAGGATCGTCGCGGGCTCGATACGCTCGGCCACGACCGCCCACTTGTCGCCATCGACCATCACCTCGGGCACCAGCGCGCGGCTGTTGTAGGTGTTGGCCATCGTCGCGCCATAGGCCCCGGCGGTACGGAACACCGCAAGGTCACCGGCAGCGACTTCGTCGATCTCGCGGCCCATCGCGAACGTGTCGGAGCTTTCGCAGATGGGGCCAACGATGTTCGCCGTGAAGGTCCGGCCATTGGGCTTCACCGCCAGGAAATCATGCCAGGCATCGTACATGGCGGGGCGGGCGAGGTCGTTCATCGCTGCATCGACCACCACGAAGGGGTTCGCCGTGCCCTGCTTGACGCGCACGACTTCCGTGACCAGCACACCGGAATTGCCGGTGATGACACGGCCCGGCTCGAACATCAGGGTGACGCCCCAGTCCCTGGCGACCGAGGCCACCACGGCGCCGTAGTCCTCCGGGGTCGGCAGCGCATCGCCCGCCTTGTAGGGCACGCCGAGACCGCCGCCGAGATCCATGTGGGTGACCTTGAGGCCGCCCGCGCGGATCTCTTCCATCAGCGCGCCCATCTTGAGGAAAGCCTGGCGCGAGGGTTCGAGGTCGGAAATCTGGCTGCCGATGTGGACGGCAAGGCCGCGCATGTCGAGGCCCGGCAGCGCCGAGAGGCGCGCATAGATGCCGGCGGCGCGATCGTAGGAGACGCCGAACTTGTTCTCGGCCTTGCCGGTCGAGATCTTGGCGTGGGTGCGCGCGTCGACATCGGGGTTCACGCGAAGCGCGCAGGAGGCGACAAGGCCCAGTTCGGCGGCGATCGCGGCCAGTTCGACGCCCTCTTCCTCGCTCTCGAGATTGAACTGGCCGATCCCCGCCTTGACCGCCGCGGTCAGTTCGCGGCGGGTCTTGCCGACGCCCGAGAACACCACGTCCGCCGCCGGGATGCCAGCGGCCAGCGCGCGGTTCATCTCACCTTCGGACACGACGTCGGCGCCGTAGCCCTCGCTTGCCAGCAGGCGCAGCACCGCAAGGTTGGGGTTGGACTTGACCGCAAACGCGATGTGCACGCTGGGCAGCGCCGACAGCGCCTCGCGGAACACCCGGGCATGGCGGCTCAACGTCGCGCGCGAATAGACGTAGACGGGCGTGCCGACTTCGCGGGCGATGTCGGCCAGCGGCACGTTCTCGGCGAAAAGCTCGCCGTTGTTCAGGGCAAAATGGTCCATGGGGTTCTCGGGCTCAGAGGGTCATTCAGGCGGCGGGAGATCGTAGGGATCGTCCTCGCGCGCTTCCGATCGGGTGCGCAATTCGACGCTGCGTTCCGGAATGGCGAGCGTCGGCGGATTGAGCAGTTCACCCGGTTTGGGCTGCACACCGCGGCCATAAGGGGCCGGCGGCAACTGCTCGCCCTGTTTGACCGCCAGCGACGCGCGCTGCCCGCAGCCTGCCAGCATGGCGGCGAGAACCGGTATCAGGATCAGGGCGGCAGTCTTGCGCATCAAGCTCACTCCAGACCGAGCGCAAGCCGGGCTTCGGCCACGCGCAGGCGTACCTGATCGGGCGCGGTGCCGCCGTGCGACTTGCGCGCGGCAACCGAAGCCTCGACCGAGAGCGCCTTGAATACGCGCTCGTCGATGCGGCTGTCGATGGCCTTGAGGTCTTCAAGCGGCAATTGATCGAGCGCGACGCCGCGCTGTTCGGCCAGCTTGACCGCCGAACCGGTGATGTGGTGCGCTTCGCGGAAGGGAATGTTGCCCTCGCGCACCAGCCAGTCGGCAAGGTCGGTGGCGGTGGCGAAGCCCAGTTCGGCGGCGGCGCGCATGCGCTCGGTGCGGAAGCGGGTTTCCGCGACCATGCCGGTCATCGCCGCGATGGACAGCGCCAGCAGGCCCGCGGCCTCGAAGACCGGCGGCTTGTCGTCCTGCATGTCCTTCGAATAGGCGAGCGGCAGGCCCTTCATGGTGATCATCAGGCTGGTCAGGCAGCCGGCGATGCGGCCCGAGTGGCCGCGCACCAGTTCGGCCGCGTCGGGGTTCTTCTTCTGCGGCATGATCGAACTGCCGGTCGACAGCGAATCGGGCAGCGCCACGAAGCCGAAGGGCTGGCTGGCCCAGATGATGAATTCCTCGGCGAGGCGCGAGAGGTGCAGCGAGCACTGGCTGGCCGCCATAAGGTAATCGAGCGCGAAGTCGCGGTCCGACACCGAATCGAGGCTGTTGTCGGTGGGCGCGTCGAAGCCGAGCGCTTCTGCGGTCATGAAGCGGTCGATCGGGAAGCCGGTGCCGGCCAGCGCCGCAGCGCCCAGCGGCGACTTATTCATGCGCCGCCGTGCATCGGCAAAGCGCGAACGGTCACGCCCGATCATCTCGTAGTAAGCCATCAGGTGATGGCCGAGCGTCACCGGCTGCGCGGTCTGCAGGTGGGTGAAGCCGGGCATGATCGAATCGGCATGTTCCCCGGCGCGGGTGACGAGCGCCTTCTGCAGCGCCTCCAGCCCGGCATCGGCCTGATCCATCGCGTCCCGCACCCAGAGGCGGAAATCGGTGGCCACCTGGTCGTTGCGCGAACGCGCCGTGTGCAGGCGGCCCGCCGCCGGACCGATCAGTTCGGCAAGGCGGCCCTCGGTGGTCATGTGGATGTCCTCGAGGTCCCAGTTCTCGGGCACGCCATGGGCTTCGTACTCGGCGGCGACCGTATCGAGGCCGTCGCGGATCGAGGCCGCATCGGCCTCGCTCACCACGCCGCAGGTCGCCAGCATCGCGACGTGCGCCTTGCTGGCCGCGATGTCCTGCCGCCACAGCGCCTTGTCGAAGGGGATCGAGGCATTTATCTCGCGCATGATTGCCGACGGTCCTTCCGCGAACCGTCCGCCCCACATCTGGTTGGAGCCTGCCCCCTTGCTGTCGTCCACTTCGCTCAAGTCGCTTGTCCTGTGTTCACTGGCGGGGGCATCGGCCCTCATGATCGCGGGCTGCGATAAGCAAAGCGACAAGCCGGCGCAACCGCAGGCTACCGAATCCGCCGCGCAGGCACCAAAACCCGCCGACAAGCTGGACCGTTCGCACAAGGGCGAGCCGATCCCCGACGTGACCCTGGTCGACAATACCGGCGAAAGCCTCAGCCTGCCCTCGCTCAAGGGCAAACCGCTGCTGGTGAACCTCTGGGCGACCTGGTGCGCGCCCTGCATCGCCGAGATGCCGACGCTGAACGAACTCGCCGCCGATCCCGATTCGCCGGTGCAGGTGCTGCCGATCTCGGAAGACACCGCCGACATGGGCAAGGTCGTCGAGATCCTCCATCGCCGCAAGCTCGACCATATCGAACCCTGGCAGGACGAACACGGCGACCTCGGCTTCCAGTACGGCGGCAACCTGCCGGTAACGATCCTGTTCGACAGCCAGGGCAAGGAAGTCTGGCGCTTTTCGGGCGGCAACGATTGGACCAGTGCCGAGGCGAAGAAGCTGATCGCCGAAGCCAGGTAATGCGTCTTGTGCAGCGGTCCTCCGGAACCATCCGGATGGCCGCTGGCATAGCAGGCTTCAGGCGCGGTGGGGGCCGAACAGGATCACCCCGGTCCCGACAAGGCATAGCGCCACCCCGCCAAGATCCCACCGATCAGGCCGAACGCCTTCCGCCAACCACAGCCACAGCAGCGCGAACGTGATATAGATGCCCCCGTATGCGGCATAGGCACGTCCCGCCTGTGAACTGTCCACCAGCGTCAGTAGCCAGGCGAACAGCACCAGCGAACCGCATCCCGGAACCAGCCACCAGGGCGATTTTTCCATGCGGAGCGTTGCCCAGAACGAGAAGCACCCGGCAATTTCCGCCAGTGCAGCAGCGATGTATATGAGAATCGATTGCATCTTGGCGTCGTAGCGCGCCGAGGAACCCACGTCAGCCTTCGCGCCCGCCTCGACAAGGGCCCTGCGGAGGCACCGGATCGATCATCCGGCTCCGCACGCGCGCTTGGGACGCTACGAATCAATGCGAATCAATAGGCCTCCGGGGCCCCCGTACCCATGAACTTCGCCAGGTTCATGTGCAGGCTCGCCACCGAGCGTTCCATGTAGGGATTGGGCTGCGCGCCCCGGAAACCGACGTTTTTCATGCCCTGCTGGACTGCCGCCATGTTGGCGAAGTCCTGCTGGAGCACCGGCGGCCAATCGGCAGGCGCAGTGTATTCCCATTCCGTCTCCGGCGCCTCGCCCTCGGGCCAGAGTTCGTAGACGGCGGCCTCGAAGATGCACTTGTCGGGGTCACTGCCATAGGGCCGCGCCTGGTAGCAGAGCATGTTGTTGACCGCGTGGCCGATCTGGAAGTTCGGGAAGATCTGCCAGGCGGTGCCCGCCTGCGCCGTATGCTGCGGGTCCACCGTCGGCCAGATCACGCCGCGCTCGGCGTCTTCCTTGCGCGCGGTGCCGATCCAGTAGGCCGAGACCTCTGCAGCCGGAGTGCCTTCAGGCAGTTCGTCCTTCAGGCGATTGGCCACGTCCACCAGCTTGCGTGTCGTGTTGGTATTGGCGTTGGCCCAGGTGAAGTTCTGCATTTCCGCAGTGGTCAGGCGCGGATCCTCACCGGCGCCGAGGCGCAGCTTGCCGGAGTCCTCTTCCTGCCCCTTGGGCGCATCGTAGCCGATGTTGGAATGGAGCCCCTGGTTGCGCGCCCAGCCGCGAAACTGGCCGAATTCCATGAATTCGGGATGCGTGGTGGAGACGTGATAGGTCTCGCAGAAGGCCTCCATCGCGACCTTCCAGTTGCATTCGAACACCACCCACTTGCGCCAGCGCGGACGCATGTTCTGCAGGCCGTAGGGATCGAGCATGCCTGCCGCCGGGTGCAGATAGTCGGCCAGCGGCATCGGATCGGGGGCGAGATTGATCCAAATCCACCCGCCCCAGGTATCGACCTGAACGACCCCTAAGTCGGCCCTGCCGGCACAGAGACGCCCCTGCCAGTCCTCCTGGTGCTCCAGATACGTGTTCGCGCCGTCGAGTCCGAAGGTCCAGCCGTGATAGCCGCAGATGAAGCTTCGGCGATGCCCGCGCGCATTGCGTTTTCCCGGCGGGGTATCGACCAGCTTGCGGCCGCGATGCGGGCAGACGTTGTGGAAGGCGTGGATTTCGGTTTCGGAGGCGCGGACCACGATCACCGAATCGTCGACGATGTCGAACGTGAGAAAATCGCCGACCTCCGGGATGTCTTCCAGCCGCCCGGCCTGCAGCCAGACCTTGCGCCACAGCCTGTCACGCTCGGCCCTGGCGTAGTCCGGCGAGATATAGGCCTCGGCCGGGACACGCAGCGGCACGGTCAGGTCCTCGGCCGACTGCACGATCCTGCCTTCTTCACCCATCGCTTTCTTCCCAATTCCGCACCATCCCGATTTGCGGCCATTATCCCATTATTCGCACGCCAAGCCAATCGCCGGGGCGTATTTGCGGTCTGTGCGCGGCAGGGTGCCGATGGCGAGGCTGCTGGCGCCCATCGCGGCGATGGCAAGGTAGAGGAACATCGCGTAGCTGCCCGTCCGGTCGTGGATCAGCGCCGCCACCAGCGGGCCCAGCGCGGTGCCGATCGAGAGCGCCGCCAGCACGCCGCCGTAGAGCCCGCCGAAGTTCCTGAGGCCGAAGTGCCGGGTGATCAGGTAGACCACCACGTCGATCTCCGCCCCCAGCGTCAGCCCGATCAGCCCGGAGGCGAGCACGAGCGCCACGAACGACGTGCCCGATCCCAGCAGCAGCAGGCAGCCGATCACCGGCAGCAGGAACACCGCCGCGCCGACCAGCGAGGCGGGGAAGCGGTCGAGCAGAACGCCCGTCCCCAATCGCCCGGCCAGCGAGAACCAGCCGACGAACGAGGCGATCGCCGCCGCCGTCATGGCATCCGCGCCCCGGTCGCCCAGGATCGAGACGAAGTGCACGACCAGGGCGATGATCGTGAAGGTGAACAGCAGGCTGGCCACGAACAGGCGATGGTAGACGCTTGAGCGCAGCCCTTCGCCCAGCGAGGCGCCAGCAAGATCGCGCCGGGCAGGCTCCGGGTCGCTACGCCTGCCGCGATCGTGCGCACCGCGGAAGAACAGGAAAATCACCGGCGCCGCGACCAGGAACCACAGCCCGCCGTGCACCGCGAAGGCCAGGCGCAAGCCGAAAGTCCTGATCGCCCATGTCCCCAGGATCGGGAACAGCCCCGCCGCGATCGAGGCGCCGCAGAGCGTCACCGCCAGCGCCAGCCCGCGCGAACGCGCGAAGCGCGAGGCCACCGCGCTGGTCCAGACCGAGGCCTGCACCGGCAGCGAGACCAGCGCGACAAGGCCCCAGAGCAGATACCACTGCGACAGGCTGCCCCCCACCGTGCCGAGCAGCGCGAAGGCCAGGGTGAGCAGCGCAATGCCGACCACGCCGAAACGGCGCGGGCCGAAGCGGTCGACCGCAAGACCGATGAAGATGCCGCCGATAGCCTGCACCAATGTGGCGATGGTCAGCCCGAAGGTCACTTCGGTGCGGCTCCACCCCATCGCCTCCGCCACCGGGCCGATATAGGGCCCGATGCCGTAGATATGGATCACGCTGGTCGCGTAGCCGAGCCCGGCCGCCACCGGCACCAGCCCATAGCGCGACCATTCCCCACGCGCAGTGAGAGCCTCAGTCACCGTAGGAAATCCCGACCCGCGTCGCCTCGCCACTCGGGCCCATCGGCGAATCGTACTCGATGCAGGTGCAGACCGGATTGGCGTGGCTGGCGAACAGCTTCTCCTCGTCCGCCCTGGTCATCGGCAGGCGCGCGGGATCGCTGATGATCGCCTGCGAGCGTTCGAAATCCTCGCGGCTGTTCCACCATATCTCCATCACGCAGTCGTAGCCGGGATCGTGGACTTCGCCGGTGATCGGGTTCTTTTCCGGCACCAGATAGCGCCGCACGTACCGAACCGCCCCCGGGATGGCCGGCTGCGCCCCCATCTTCTTCGACAGCTGCGAGTGCTGGTTCTCGTAGTAGTCCATGAACGCGTCCATGGTCATGTCCGGCCGCTTCCTGAAGAAGCACAGCTGCTTGAGCATGATTATCCTCCCCTGACGATCCGGCGCCGCCGGATCGAAGCGGCACCGCGTTTCTTCACGAAGACCTGCTCCTGAGCGCGAGAACGCTGCCTTCGAGATCGCCGCAGATCCACACCGTGCCATCCGGCCCCACGTCGAGCCCGGTCATGTTGCCCATCGGCCCGCACATGTGGCCCACACCGCCAAGCGGCCTGGGATCGGTGCCCTCGGGCGGCCCCACCGGCAGGCCGGCCGCGATCACTTCGCGCGCGCCGCCGGACAGGTCGCACTGGATCGCTTCGCGGCGCTTCACGTCGAGCACCGTCACGGTGCCATTACGGATCGCGAGACCTTCGGGGCGAACGAGATCGTCCAGCATCGTCTCGGTCCGTCCGCCCACCAGCCTGACCACCCGGCCCGCGCCGCTTTCGGCGACATGGACGGTACCGTCCCCGGCCACCGCCACGCCCTTGGGCCGGTCCAGCCCGGAGGCCAGTTCCTCGACTTGGCCATTGTGCACCGAGTGGACCTTGCCGGTGCCGTATTCGGCGAAGACCACCGCGCCGGAAGGCGCCAGCGCAACGCCCATCAACTGGTCGTAGCCGCTCGCCAATACCTCGCTGGAAGGTCCGGCGGGATGGAACTTCACGACTTCGCCATTGGCGGTCGTCACGATCATCTCGCCCGCTCCCGCCGCGACGACGCCGCGCGAGTAGCCGGGGAAGCCGGGGCTGAACAGCATGCCTTCCAGCTTCACCGCCTCCCCCGCGCGCAGCGAGAAGAGGAAGCCGCCATCGGCGATCCACAGCACGCCGTCTGCGCCCATCGAGACGTCGAGCGGCCATTGCAGGCCCTTCTCGATCAGCGGCTTCACCACACCGCCTGCGGCCTTGGGCGTGGTGATCTCGTGGATGGACCCCAGAATGTGCGAGATGAACAGCCGCTCGCCGACGAACGTGCAGTTGTCCAGCCCGGCGCCGATATCGGCCAGCACCGTCCTGGCGCCGGTGCGCGGATCGATGCGCAGCACCTGGCCGCTGGCGACCTGGGTGGAGACGATCATCCCCTCGGCATCGAACTTCACCGAATCGGGCACGCCAAGATCGCCGCAGACCACTTCGGGTTCGCCGCTGCCGTCCATGTTCACGCGCCAGATCGCATTGGCGCCCATCACCGGCATGTAGAGCTTGCCGTCCGGGCCCACCTCGAAGGCGTTGGGCATCGGCACATTGTCCGCGATCACCCGCGGCGCCCCGCCGTTGCGGTCCAGTTCGAGCACGCGCGCGCCCATTTCGCAGCCGCCCGCGATCAGGCGGCCTTGCGAATAGGTGATCGGGTTGGCGACGGGCAGGTCGCCGTAGACGACCGCGCTGGTGCCGTTCGGGCGCAGCACCGATACCCGGCCTTCGGTGATCTCGGTGGCATAGAGGTTACCCGCCTCGTCGAAGGCCAGATCGTCAGGCGCGGTGATGCCGCCGCCCATCGGGCTGATCACCTCCACCGCCCCGCTGCCCGGATCGACCGCGCTGATCTGGCTGCCGCCCACTTGGGCGACATAGATGCGCCCATCGGCCCCGGTGCGCAGCCCATTGGCGCCGTAGAGGCGCGTCGGCGGCGTCATGCGGTGCAATGTCCAGCCTTCGGCGGGACGGGCGGAAACGGCGCCGTGGTTGCGTCCTGCGGGTGCGAGCATCGTCGGGAATGTCCTCTCGTCCGGCGCTCTTGCGGCCGTTGTTTGCGCCTGGAGCCTATCCAGCGTGTCCGGCCCAGGCAACGCGGCGACCCGGCCGGGCGGGCTTTGGATGCGCACTATCGCCCCGGCGACGTTGGCACGGCTTTGTTCGATTGCCCCGCCCTCTCCCGTGCGCATATTCGACCATCAGACCGAAAAGAGACCGCCCGGTCCAGCACGGGCAACCGGAGAGAGATCCATGGAAGAGATGCGTTTCGACGGCCGCGTGGCGGTCATCACCGGGGCCGGACGCGGGCTTGGCCGCGCCTATGCGCTGCTGCTGGCCGCGCGCGGGGCCAGAGTGGTGGTCAACGATCTGGGCGGCGCGATCCGGGGCGATCTCGACGCGCCGGGCGCGGACGTCAGCGTGGCGCAGAGCGTGGTGGACGAGATCGTGGCCGCCGGCGGCGAGGCGATCGCCAACACCGATTCGGTCGCCACGCCCGAAGGCGGCAAGGCCATCGTCCAGGCCGCGCTCGACCAGTGGGGCCGGATCGACGTGCTGGTCCACAATGCCGGCAACGTGCGCTACGGATCGATCCGCGCGCTTTCCGGCGCGGACCTCCACGCCGTGCTCGACGTGCATCTGCTGGGCGCGTTCCATGTGGTGCAGGCCGCCTTCGGACCGATGTGCGATGCCGGATACGGGCGCATCGTGCTGACCAGCTCGGTCGGCGGGCTCTACGGCAACGAGAATTGCGTGAACTACGGCATCTCGAAGTCGGCGATGCTGGGGCTTTCCAACATCGCCGCGCTGGAGGGCGAGGCGCACGACGTGAAGTGCAACGTGATCGTGCCCGGCGCGGTGACGCGCATGGCCGAGGGGCTCGACATCTCGCAGTACCCGCCGATGGAGCCCGAACTGGTGGCCCCCGTGGTCGGCTGGCTGGCGCATGAAAGCTGCCCGGTGACCGGCGAGATGATCGCCTCGATGGCGGGCCGCGTGGCGCGGATGTTCGTGGCGGAAACCGAGGGCGTTTACCGGCCGCACTGGACCATCGAGGATGTCGCGGCGGCTTCGGACGCCTTCCACGACAAGGCGAAGCTGCACGATTTCGGCCTGCACGGGCATGTCGATCACATCGGCTATTCGTTCAGGATGGCGACTGCGGGAGCGGATGCCTGATGGCGCGCCCGCCTTTCGCTAATAAACAACACTGTTGACAACTAACGGACTGCTGCGCCAGTTTCGGCGGTAACGGGCGACCGGAGCAGAGTCGCCGCCAGGAGGATGCCCCGTCGATGGAAATGACCTGCCTCAAGACCGATGTGCCTGCCCCCGAGGAACTCGATATCCCGGCGCTGAAGGCCCGGTATCGCCAGGAGCGCGACAAGCGCATGCGGCGCGAGGGCGGCGAGCAGTACGTGCGGCCGACCGACGACTTTTCGGACAACTACGCCCACGATCCCTTCACCCCGGTGGCCGCGCGCGAGCCACTGGTGGAGGATATCGACGTCGCCATCCTCGGCGCCGGGTTCTCGGGCATTCTGGCCGGCTATCACTTGCGCGAGGCGGGCGTCACCAATGTGCGCAACATCGACCATGCCGGCGGCTTCGGCGGCGTCTGGTACTGGAACCGCTACCCCGGCGTGCAGTGCGACAACGATGCCTACTGCTACCTGCCGCTGCTCGAAGAGACGGGCTTCATGCCCAGCAAGAAGTTCTCGGATGGTTGGGAAATCCAGCAGTACTGCCAGGACATGGCCGAGCGTTTCGAGCTTGCCGACAAGGCGCTGTTCCACACGCTGGTCACCGGCATCCGCTGGGACGAGGGGCTGAAGCGCTGGCATGTGACCACCAATCGCGGCGACGACATCCGCGCCCGCTTCGTGGTGATGGCGGGCGGCGTGATGAACATGCCCAAGCTGCCCGGCATCCCCGGCATCCACGAGTTCAAGGGCAAGATGTTCCACACCAGCCGCTGGGAGCATGACTATACCGGCGGTTCGTGGGAACGGCCGGAACTCGAAAAGCTGCGCGACAAGCGCGTCGCCATTGTCGGCACCGGGGCGACCGCGGTCCAGGCGGTGCCCTATCTCGCCAAATATGCCAAGCACCTCTACGTGCTGCAGCGCACCCCGTCGAACATCGACGAGCGCCCCAATCCGCCGACCGATGCGGACTGGGCGGCCTCGCTCCAGCCCGGCTGGCAGCAGGAGCGCATGGCCAACTTCCACCGCGCCGCGCAAGCCTTCTTCCTGCCCGGCGAACCGGACCTGATCTGCGACATCTGGACCGAGATCAGCCGCAACCTCGCCATCGAACTCTCCGAGGAAGGCTGGCCCGCGCTCGATCCGCTGGAATTCATGGACCGGCGCGAAGTGGTGGACTTCCAGGTGATGGAACGCCTGCGCCGCCGCGTGGACTCCATCGTCGAGGACAAGGACACCGCGGAAAAGCTGAAGCCCTGGTTCCGCTTCATGTGCAAGCGGCCGCTTTCGAACAACGAATACTACCCCGCGTTCAACCAGCCCAACGTCACGCTGATCGACGTTTCGGCGACCCAGGGCGTGGAACGCATGACCGAGAAGGGCTTCATCGCCGATGGCGTGGAGCACGAGGTCGACCTGATGATCTTCGCCTCGGGCTTCGAGGTGACCAGCGATCTCAAGCGCCGCTGGGGCATCGACACGGTGGAAGGGCGCGGCGGCACGTCGATCTACGACCACTGGCCGGACGGTGCGAGCACGTTCCACGGCGTCATCACCGACGAGTTCCCGGCGATGTTCTACATGGGCTACATCCAGGGCGCGACGAACTCCTCCACCACCGAGCAGTTCGGGCGGCAGGCCGAGCACATCGCCTTCATGGTGGGCGAGACGCTGCGGCGCGGCGCCAGCACGATCTCGGCCACGAAGCAGGGCGTCGAAGGCTACTGCGCGCACTGCCGCGAGAACGAGGTCGACATGTCCGGCTTCCAGAACGAGTGCACGCCCAGCTACTTCAACAACGAGGGCGAGAAGAACCCCAAGTGGGCCCTGTTCCGCGGCTATCTCGCCGGCTGGGACGCCTTCCGCCAGATGCTGGCCGACTGGCGCGGCAGCAAGGACCTGGCCGGGGTGACGTTCGAAGCCTGATCCTGGCACAAGGCCGGAACGGCCGGAAAGGCCGGACGGGACCTCATGCCCCGCACCGGCCGATCCTTACGGCGGGCAGCAGGTGATCCGGCACGGCCGGATCACCTGCCCTCAAAGCGAACCGAAGGGGGCGGCAAGCGCCGTCAGAATTCAGACCAGTCGTCCGGCGCCGCGGCCACCGCCGTATTGCCCACCGAGATCCGCGGCGCGGGAGCGGAAGGCGATGGGGCGGAGTACGATGGGGCGGAGTGCGAGGGCGCCGACACCGCCGGGCCCGGCATGGCCAGGACCGGTGCAGATGCAGGCGCATAGGCCGATGCGGAGGATGCCCGCATCGATCCGGAGCGCGATGCGCCGCCCATCGTGAACCGGCCGACCAGCGTACCCATGCGCACCGCCTCTTCGGCAAGGCTGCGCGAGGCGGCAGTGGACTGCTCCACCAGCGCCGCGTTCTGCTGCGTGCTGGTATCCATTTGCGCCACCACCGTGTTGACCTGCTGGATGGCCGCCGCCTGATCGCCGGCGGAGACCGCGATGGCATCGATCATGCTGGCCAGCGTGCCGGTGCGGCTGACGATCTGCTCCAGCGCGCCCTTGGTCCGGGTCATCATCTCGACGCCGTTGGCGACATCGGCGCCGCTGCCCTTGATGATCGCGGCGATTTCCTTGGCCGCCCCGGCCGAGCGTTCCGCCAGCGAGCGCACTTCGGTGGCGACCACCGCAAAGCCCTTGCCCGCATCCCCCGCGCGCGCCGCCTCGACCCCGGCGTTGAGCGCCAGCAGGTTGGTCTGGAAGGCGATCCCGTCGATCAGCGAGACGATCTCCTCCATCTGGCGGCTGGAGCGCTGGATCTCCTCGATGGCGGCAACCGCCCGCAGCATGACTTCGCCGCCTTCGATCGCCTCGCGCTCGGTCAGCTGGGCGTTCTGGCGGGCATCGCCGGCGATCTTGGCGGTCTCGGTGATGGCATCGCTGATCGAGCGCACCGAGGCCGCCGATTCTTCCAGCGCCGCGGCCTGCGAGGACGTCCGGTCGGCGAGGTCGCTGGCAGCGCTGGCAATTTCGGAAGAGCCCACGCGCACGCTTTCCGAGGCCCCGGAAACCTCACCCATGACATCGCCCAGCGAACCGACGGCGTCGTTGAAGTCGACCCGCAGGCGTTCGTATTCCGGCGGGAAGGCCTGCTGGATGGCACAGTCGAGCCGCCCCGCCTTCAACTGGTCAAGCCCCTTGCCCAGCGCGGCGACGACCTGGCGCTGCACGGCGGCCTGTTCCTCGGCGGCGGCGCTGGTGCGGGCCTCCACGCCGTGTTTGATCGCCTGCAGGGCATTGGCGATCTGACCGATCTCGTCGCTCTGGTCACACCCCGGCACCGCACGGTCGAGATCGCCGCCGGCCATGTCCTGCATCGCATCGGTGAGCGCCGAGAGCGGTCGAACCAGACGGTTACGCAGGACCAGCAGCACGAAGAGCAGCGCCACGCCGATGGCCACAAGCAGCGCCACTACCCAGGAATTGGAAGTGGTGACGTCGGCCTTGCCTTCGCGTCCCAGCTTCTCGCTGATATCGAGATTGAACTGGACCTCGTGCGCCAGAGCCGTTTCCAGCCGTTCCCCGCAAGGGCGCACTTTCTGGCCATAGAGCACCGTTGCCTGCGCCGTCTCCATGTTGATCGACAGGCGCCGCACCGGCACGGCATTGGCCTTCCAGTCGCTCCACGCCTTGCGCAGGGTATCGTACAAGGCACGCTCCTTCGCATCGGAAACCAGCTTGTCGTAACTGGCGATCGCGGCATCGGCGTCGGTCAGCGCCTTGTCGAGCTTTGCGTCGATGAGTCGGGTCCCCTCGGTGGTCGGCTCGAGAATGTGCTGGGCCAGCGTGATCCGCGCCAGAGTTGTCCGCGATCGGATGTCGTTGAGCGCCGCCAGGCTGGGCACGGTATTGTCCGCCGCATACGTGATCCGATCCCCCAGCGAGGAGATGAACTTCAGCGCCGTGAAACCACAGGCCAGCGCCGCCAGCGCGATCAACGTGGTGGCGGCCATGGTGACGGTACGAATACGCAGATTTCCGAGAATGAGCATCGCACACCCTTGCATTTGATTCCGGGGCCGTTGTTGCCGGAGCCGTTGGTTCCGGGGCCACCGGTTCCGGTGGCGACCAGTTCCAGAGCGACCAGTTCCAGGGCGACCGGTTCCGGGGCCGAGCAACCGGCGATGGCACACGGCCCTTCCGCGCAGGATTTAGCAGGCACAAGCAAACGCTTGCCGCCCGGCGACATAGGAAGAGTTCCCGATATTCGATTAGGAGATCGTGAAGCGAGCGCGGTGAGGCGCGCGACGGGAAGCCCGCGAGGCAATCCGCGCCATGGAGGCAGAGTGGGACAGGCCGAGCGGGGCGGGGCAGGCCGAGCGGGGCGGGCGCGGACCTGCTGCCCTGGCTACCGCCCCCCCTGCGGCTCAGTTGCCCTTGGGCGGCGATCCTGCGGCCGGTCCCTGCTCGCCCAGCCGCTGGCCATTGATCTGCAGGCCCTTCTGGTCGAGTTTCAGTTCCAGCGGCACCCCGTTGATCTGGCCGTTGACCGTCGCCGCATTGTTCTCGACCTTGACGTCGCCCACGCTGACGTCCGGCGTCGCCCCGCTCGGCACGACATCCGGCAGCGCGGTGGGAATATCGCCGATGTCGGGCACGTCGAGCGGTTCGATCGGCCCGCTCGGGTTCGGGCTCGGCTTCGAGGAGGGCGCCGCCCCGCCGCCTTCACGCAGCGCCTGGCGCATGAAATCGCGCCAGATCTTCGCCGGGATCGAGCCGCCGGACACGCCCTTCAGCGGCGTGTTGTCGTCATTGCCGACCCAGACGCCGACGACATAGTCGCCCGCATAGCCGACGAAGAGCGCGTCGCGGTTCTCCTGGCTGGTGCCGGTCTTGCCGAAGTTCGCCGCGCGCAGCCGCGCCCCGCGCCCGGTCCCCTTGTTGACGACCGCGCGCAGCAGCGTCTCCATGTCCTCATGCTCGCTGCTCGAGAGCGAATGGCGGCCGTCCAGCAGCCAGTCGAACCAGCCCTCTTCCGGCACCGGGAAGGCGCGCGGCTCGACCGGGAAGCGGTTGGCGGCGACCCCGGCATAAGCGGCGGTCAGCTCCATCAGCGACATCGTCGAGGTGCCGAGAGCGAGGCTGGGATCGCCCTGCGGCATCGGCGAGGTGACGCCGAGCCGGTGCGCCATGTCGATCACCGCGGTATCGCCGACTTTCTGGAACAGGCGCACGGCGGCGACATTGCTGGAACGCGCGAAGGCGTCTTCCAGCGTGATCGTCTGCGAATAGGCGCCGCCGGCGTTCTGCGGGCGGTAGTACCCCGTCTCGATCGGCGTGTTCTCGATCGTGTCCTTGGGCTTCCAGCCCTTGTCGAGCGCGGCGAGATAGACGAACAGCTTGAAGGTCGAACCCGGCTGGCGGCGCGCCTGGGTCACCCGGTTGAACGGCGAGGCGGCATAGTCCCGCCCGCCGACCATGGCGACGACTTCGCCGTTGCGGCGCATCGCCACCAGCGCGACCTGGGCCGAGCCGATCCCCGAATTCTCGATCGCCCGGCGCGCGGCGGCCTGAAGCCGCGAATCGAGCGTGGTGCGATAGGTCTGCGGCGCATAGCTCGCCTCGTCGATCATGCGTGCCTGCGGCAGCGCCCAGTCGGCAAAATAGGTGCCGGTGGGCAGTTCGTTCTGCACTCGCACGTCAAGCCGGGGCGGGCGGATCGCCCGCGCCTGAGCAGGGGTCAGGAAGTTCGCCTCGACCATCGACTGGACGACCAGCTTCATGCGCTCGGCCGCGCCTTCGTAATTTGTCGTGGGGGCAAGACGCGAGGGCGCCTTCATCAGCCCGGCCAGCATCGCCGCCTGCGCGGGCGTCAGGTTTTCCGGCTTGCGGTGGAAATAGTGCAGCGCCGCGGCGCGCAGGCCGTAGCAATTGTCGCCAAAATAGGCGTTGGACAGATAACGTTCGAGGATCTCGTCCTTGGTCAGCCAGGCTTCCAGCCAGAACGCGATCAGCACCTCGCGCGCCTTGCGCGTCAGGCTGCGTTCCGAACTGAGGAAGGTGAACTTCGCCAGCTGCTGGGTGATCGTGCTGCCGCCCTGGGTGCTGCCGCCGGAAACGTTGCTCCACATCGCCCGGGCAATGCCGCGCGGATCGATGCCCCAGTGCGAATAGAAACGGCGATCCTCGATGGCGATGAAGGCCTGCGGCACATGGATCGGCAGCGTCTTGATCTCGACCGGTGCATCCACGATCGCCCCGTTGCGCGCGATCGGCGTGCCGTCCGCGGCCAGGAGGGTGATCTGCGGCGGCGAGATCGGCTGGAGCGATTTCGACAGCGGCGCGGTCACCGCCAGCCAGGCGATCAGCAGGAAGAAGGCCAGCAGCAGCGCGGCGGTCCCGCGCGTGATCCACCACAGACGCGTGCGGCGCTTTGGCTGCGGCGCCCGCGAATCGGGAGCGGCGCCGGAAACAGGCTGATCGGGCAGGCCTTCCGGGGCCGTGGCGGCGGAAGGCAGGGGCTGAAGGTTATCCATCGTCTGGCCCCGCTATACTTCGGCGCGCCCGCGCCGAAAAGCACCGACCGCACCAACGACCGTCCTGCCCCGTCGAGCGCCTTGCAAGCGCACGCCTCTGCCCAGCGCCGCGGCCCTCTGCGGCACCCCATCGGCGGCACTCCATCGGCTGCAATGCCCCTCCCGGCGGCAATGCCCCTCCCGGCGAAATGGCGGATTTTCACGCTGTTTGCCCATCATCGGCCGACATCCGGCGGATCCCCGGTTGACGCCTGCCAAAAATCCCGTATTGGCGCTGCTTCCGGCACGCCGGGGCGGTTAGCTCAGTTGGTAGAGCATCTCGTTTACACCGAGAGGGTCAGCGGTTCGAGCCCGTTACCGCCCACCATTTTAAACTCACGGCTTTCCGGGGTTTTTTAGGATCCGTTCCTCACGATAGATTTGTTGTTATCAACCGTGATGGACACGGTGTGGACACGCCGCCACTTGGTGGCCTCGCGGTCTACCTGCTCCCACAGTTTGGTCAGCGCCCGAATCGCGGCCTTCATTTTCGTCGGATCGACGTGGGCATAGATCTCCGAGGTCGTCTCCAGAGTGTCGTCCTCGTCCTTGTGTCCGAGCAGCGCGCTGATCTGTTCGCCAGGCACCGCGCTGTTACGAAGGTGCGATGACACGGTGTGGCGGATGGTCTTGGGAATGACCTTCTGAGGGAGCCCTAGAAGCCGGCGCATCGTCCGCCACCAGATCTTGCGCGACTTCACCGGCTTGCCGTCCGGCCATGCCTTGAACAGAACCTTGAGCGGCTCGATCACCGGCACCACGGGATTGCGCTTGTTCGTCTCCGGCCATCCGGCTGGGTGCATATTCGCCACCTGCCCGTGCCACTGCTTGTCCGGCTCAAATGCCAGGCCCGCGTCCGGACGGACGGCCGTGCCGATCAGCAGCCATATCCAAGCCTGCACGTCGGGCTCGTGGTCCGCATAGGCAACGATTGCCCCAAGCTGCGCCGGGGTGAGCACCAGCTTGCGCGGCTTGGACCGAAGCGTCTTATCGACGCTGGGGATACGCGGCGCCTTGTCGATACGCTTTTCTTCCTCGGCATGGCGCAGCGCGGCGCGCAGGTCATCAATGTTCCGCTGCACCGCCTCGCCAGACACGCCGTTATGCTTGTGGTTGTAGGCCCGGCCGTCCCACTCGACTGCCCACGAATGCGGACCCATCCGCCACCGGCGAAACCGGGCAACCGAGCTCTTGGTGATGTCCGCGACCTTGGCCCCGGTGGTAAGTTCGTCCTGCATCAGGAAACCGATCCAAGCGCGGAACGACGATTCCACCGTATCGATCCGGTGCACGTCAGGCCCATGCTCGCGGAGATAGTGAAACAGGTGGGGCACAAGCTCGGCCTCTTCGTTGTCCTGGCGCTTCTTCGACCTCAACCGCGCATCGAAGGCGCGCAACTCCTCTTTGGCCGCCTCGAGATCCCGGCACTTAGTAGACCGATAGACAAGGGCTCCCTTTTCTCGTCCGGTAATCTGCCAGATGTCTGGCGATCGACCGTCGCGGCGCTTGTCGAGCCAATAGTCTCCGACGATGAAGGGGCTGGTTTCACGTGACATAATTCGTTCGTTTCGATCTTGGTTACGAGGTCGAGCGCACCATAGCCGGCGAGCTCCTGAAGCTGGGCGAGAGTGAAGTTGGCGCCGGTCCCGTTGCGCAGGGCGCGGCGGAACTTGTCGGCTATGGCGTGAGCGGACATGGCAGTTTCCTCCATGCGAGGTGGCGGAGCATATCGAGGGCCAGCGCATCGACCTCGCGGAAGTCGTCGCAGCCTGCGTCCCAATCCCCGATGCCGAGGGCGCGCAGCAGCACCTTGACGGTGTGCCGGGATACACGGATGTGCATGTCTCCCTGTTCGGAGATGCGGCGTCCCAGCGCCATTATGACGCGGTCGGTTCGGTCGATCGCCATCAGAACGGAATCCCGTCAGAGTCGCCGGTTTCGAACAGCTCGATATCCACCGGATGGCGGGCGCACGCGACCAGCCGCGTCTCCATGACGAAGAATTCCATCTGCGGGTTCGATCCAGCCAAGCGTGCCGCTTCGCGCTCCGCATCATGCAAGTAGGCATGACGATACTTCGGAGGGCTCGGGCTGCTGGGGCACCAGACGATGTAGAATGAGGTCTTCTTGTCGGTCATGCCGCCTTCCTTTGCTTGCGGGCGCTGTGGATTATCGCAAGGACATGATCGGGAAGCTCCTCCTCCGGCATGTCTTCGAAGAGCTGGCCGAGACATGGAGGACAGTCACCGCGATCAAGCTGTGCGTCGTTCCAGTCGCGACACTGCACGCATTCGATGCAGGTCCGCAGGCGATCCCAGCGATGGTCCCAAACGCCTTCGGTGATCTCGTGCCGATCGCCCGGCTGGATGATCTCTCGGCATTCGCAGCACTGATGGGGTTTACGTGCTGTCTTCCATGATCGGAGGAACAGGGACGGCACTTCACAATAGCACATCGCCGTCCTCCTGATCGGGTTCGTCATCCCACGGGATGCCGGCGGCGAACGCTTCCGAGGCCTGATCGAGTTCGCGGATTGCCTCCGCCCCCTGATCCTCGAAGGCGACAATGCGGCTGGCGACCACCAGGCGCGTGAAGGCCTCACGGTCAACGCGTGCCTTCGGCCCTGCGAGAATCACGGCGCGTGCGATCTTCCGCATCATCTCGCGGCAGTCGGCCGGGTGATGCTCCTCATTGAGTCCGCCAATGCAGGTCGAGCTGTCGCATGCCTCTTCCTCGGTCTCGTGCCCGCAGACCTCGTCGAAATCGAAGCCAAGAGCCCGGGCGGCGGCCCGTGCGGCGACTTCCACCTCGTCGGCTGGCAGGATGCCGTCCGGCTGGGTGCGGTAGGCGTAAGCGTTCGCCTCGTCGAAGCGCTGGCGCGACCACTTGCGGATATGCTTCCCGCAATCGCTGAACTGGATGTAGAGCCCCGTCACGCCGCATCCTCCAGCCCAAGCAGGCTGAAGAGCGTCGGCACGGCCGCCAGCTTCTCTGCCTCCTGCAGATAGCGCACGCTGTGCGCGAAGTAGTCGGGGTTGAGTTCGCTGCCGGCGCCGCGCCGCTTCTTCAGAATCGCGCGCATAGGGACGGTGCCGAGGCCGCAGAAGGGATCGTAGACGAGATCTCCCGCCATGCTGAACCGGTCGATCAGGCGGTCGACGATGTCGAACTGGAGCGGGCAGACGTGCTTCTCGCGGCCCTTTGCCACCTGCTCGGCGTTGAGCGTGCGCATGCGCACCACATCATCCCACGTGCCGGGATCATGCGCACCGGGGGCGAGGCTCATGAAGGTTCGCGGCAGATGGCCGCGAGCGTCGTTGGCTTCGCGCGCCTCGATCTTCTCGCCAATGGCAACGTGCGTGGCGAAATCGTAGATCATGCCGCGCGTGCCCTCCATGAAGGCCTTCACTAGCGGCCCGACCTCCATGTCGCCGAAATGCTCCGCCGCTTCGCGCATCTCGGCTGGCATGGCGAGGCGCTCGCCGCTCGACCGCCAGAAGGCGTGCGCGTCGATCTGCCACTTCGCCAGGCTGTATCCCTCTTCCTCACGGGCGACCTCTCCGAAGGCTCCCATTGCAGCCTCCTCGAATTCTGGATGGTCGATGTCGAAGCGGCGTCCGTCGACCAAGACGACGGCGGTCTTCGCCGCCTTGCGCACCGGTGTGTCGGCATAGCCGCGGCTGCGGTCGCTCTGCGGCTTGCGCATGATCAGCACGTATTCCGGCGAGCCGACGCCCATCTTCGTGCCGTCCTTGAGCATCTCGCTGTAGGAAAGCCGGTAGGTCTGGTTGTTCTCCCGCACGACGTCGGTGTTGACATGGATCATGCCCATGTACTGGAAGCCGTGGCGCATATAGTGATCGATGCACTTGGCGTGGAACGGGTTGACCGTGGGAACGCCCTCCCCCGTCACGCTGCCGAACATGATCCGGTCCTTGACGTGAATGCAGGCGATCCGGCCGGGCGCAAGAGCGCGCAGCAGTTCCGGGGTGAGGTAGTCCATCTGCGCGAAGAAGTGCGCATCGTCATCGGTATGGCCGAAGTCGTTGTAGCTGGCCATGCGATCTCGCTGGTGAGGCTGGCGATCGTGTGGCCGTTCGTCGTCGTGAAACGTATCTTGCCGTCTTCCGGGTCGATGAAGATGCCGCAGAGGTAGTAGCGCGTCTGCTCGGTGCTGGCCGACCAGGCGGTGCGCGCGATGATGCTTGCCAGCAGCTTGCCCGGAACCTCGATGGTCGGGCGATTGCTCTCGAAAGGCAGCGCCGGGAAATCGTCCGGCGGCAGAACGGGCAGCACCCACCGACTGCGCCCCGCCTTGGCGATCAGGCGGTCATCCTTGAGTTCCAGATTGATCTGCGCGCCATCATCCGTTGCGCCGGAGAGGTCGGCCAACTTGCGCGCGTCGACCGTGGTGAACAGGTTGCCGCCAGATGCCAGGGCCACATGCTGTCGGTACTCGACGTCAATGTTGCTGGTGACGATTTCAAGTCGGTCGCCGGCTGCCTGCAAGCGGGCGTTGGAGAGGATCGGGATAGTATTGGCGCTCTTGATGATCGTCGCGGCCGACTTCATGGCCTGCGAGAGAACGCTGCGCTCGATGGTAATGCCCATGTTCGGGGTGCCTCGTTGGATCAGTAAGGGAGGTCGGCGTCGGTGATCGTCTCGCGCCCGGCGATCTGCTCACGCGCCTTGCGGAGCGTGGTTTCGACCAGGGCGGCGAGCGTGTCGGGCGCCGGAACCTTGTTGAGGCCGGTGGCGCCGGGCCAGATTCGGGCGAGGTAGGCGGCGACCGCCTCCTGCTCGGCTGGCGTAAGGTGGAGGTTACCCGCGGCAGCACCGGTTGCCGCGGGCGGGGAGGAGAGTTCCGGAACGGCGGGGGGCGCGCTGCTCCGGCCGGTGCTTTGGGATGGGGTGGTGGCGGAGGCAGGCATCACAGGCCGCCCCAGATGGAAGCCGGACCGATGGCGGCGACGGCGCACAGCGCGGCGGCCAGCAGCATGATCAGCGTGAATTCGCGGAGGGGCGAGCGGGCGGCCATTACTCAGCCGCCTCGCTCGCCGTGCGACCCGCCGGGCGGGGAAACAGGAGAAGGGCAATCGCCCCGAAGGCGATCATGGAAAGTGCCAGGCCGCCGAGGATCATCAGGACGGCATCGAACGTGCTCGACAACACGAAGTCGCGCCCGGCTGGGTGCGTGCCCATATAGCTGAGCGAATAGCGGTCAAGGCCGATCAGCGCGGCCGCGCCCAGGGCGAGGACGATGGCGACGGCGCGTTTCATGCCGCCACCTGCCGGAAGGCTTCGGCCTTCTGCTCGAGCGCGCTCAGCATCCGCCGAACGTCGCTGATCTGCATCGCGATCAGGTCAACCTTGTCCGAGACGTGGAACGCCTCGTTACGGATGCCATCGTGATAGGCGCTCGCCTTCGAGAACGGGAACAGGCCCGCCTCGGAGATGTCCTTCGTGTAGCCGCTGCAGCCACCCGCCGACCCCCGGCGGTGCCACATCTTCCAGCGGAGCGACCAGATCAGCCAGCAGGCCTGGCCCTCGGGCGTCGGCACCAGCTTGCGCAGGAAGCGGCCGTTGCGGCTGCGGAGCGGGCGCGCCTTCACTGCGCGGCACCGGAGCGGTCAAAGCCCCAGTCTTCCAGCAGCAGTTCGGCGCGGATGCGCGCGTCTTCCACGGGCCAGCCGTGGCGGATGCCTTCGCTGTCCAGCGCGGCGAGCAGGTCGCTGATGGCAGCGGCCGCCACCGAGCGATCGTCGCGCGGCGTGCGCTCGGTAAACACGATGGTCTCCGAGCCAGCGCCCGTGCCCCGCGTTACGGTGATGTTGGATGCGCAGTCCATCATGCCGGCGCCTTCGTCGCGGCATTGCGCATGTGCGGGTAGATGGCGCTGAACGCTGCCCAACTAAGGGCTACACGGCGCCAGCCGGTAACGGTGATACGGAAATAGTCGGGGTCGCCCATGACGGTCTCCAACAAGGCTCCCGGCGGGTCTGCGCTTTCGGCTCACCGCTCGGCTGTTGGATTATGAAAAGCATATCCGAATATGCTTCGCAAGGGAAAAGCACATTAGAATATGCTTTTCTAAAAAGGCCGCGTTGATTCGGCCAGTGACCCTCAATGAGTTCTGGAGAACGGATGCGTAGCGCTTGAGGCTTGGCGTCAGGAAACCCGGGGCCGGTAATCGCCGATCACAATGCCTTTGATTTCCACCGACACTATTTCACTGGGAAGGCTCTCGATGCAAATCGGCGCCTGGAATTCCGGCTGGGTGCTGCGAGGCCAGAGCCAACGCTTACCCTTGTCGTCGACGCGCAGTTCCTTCACCGTCGCCTCGACATCGCCGTGATGATCATAGGCGAACGCAATTACATGGTCGCCATGCTGGGGCATGCGATAGTCCAACATGTCGACCCAGACGACAATCGCGCCTTCCTTGTACTCCAAGTCCATCGATGCGCCCGATACTTCCAGGGCCTTTGCCTTTGAGCGGAAGCGCGGAGCGACAGGCAAATCGATAGCATACCAGTCCGTCGAATCCCATTCCACCGCGTCCACGAACACTCCTGCCTGCACCTTACCGACAACCCAGATTGACGTCGGAGACGGCGGCTCTGGCGTTTCGCCAGTCAGTTTCCAGGCAGGCACTTTCGACGCGCGCGCCAGCTTCGCATACGTCATCATGTCGAGCGACTGGCTGTGGCCGTTAAGGAAATTGTAGATCGAGTTTTTGTCCACAGCGGCCGAACGCGCCCAAGGCGCGATCTTCAGCTTATTGTCCTGAATGAATTTGTTCAGGATTTCCCGCTTCTCATCCGGTGTCTTTGCCATCTTGCTCGCGTAGCAACTGGATAGCATATCGCGGTATGCACTTGATCCTTGCAAAGCATATTCCGGTATGCTTTCGTCGCGCGCATGCTCGAAGACCTCATCATCGACATTCGCGAATGGCTGGGACTTCCCGGTAACTCCAAGGCGAAGCTGGCCCGGCTGACCGGCCTTCATCGGAACACGCTGCTCAGTTGCGACCGCGCGGATTGGAACCCGACGATGGAGGTGCTGCGGAAAATCGAGCCGCACGTCCGTCCATCCAGCCGGCCTCGCACGGACGTCGCCGCATGAGCGCCCGTTGCCCACACTGCGGCGGCAACATCGCCGAGGGCGCGCCGGTCACGCGCGGCAAGTGGTGGGTGGCGCCGATCGCGACCTTCTACGACGGCGACCAGGTTGCCATGCCCCGGTATCTCTCGCGCACGCTCTACACGATCGCCCTCGCAAACGGCCGTCCGGTCACGCACCGCGATTTCCCCAACATCACCCCGCAGACGCTGGCCGGCCATATCAGCCAGCTCCGCCGTCTGTTCGGCGAGAAGCTGCCGATCCGCGGCGTGACGAACAAGGGATATGCCTGGGAGGCCCGGGCATGAGGAGCCGTACCCAGGATAGCACCGATGCCGCAGCGCTGCGCCTCATCATCATGTCGCGGCAGTGCCCGACGAACGACATGCTGGCCGCAGCCATCGGCGCGCGCGGCGCGGCCGCAGGTGCCGCTGCGCTCAGGCGACTGGAAGCGTCGGGGCAGATCACGATCGAGCGGAGCGCTGGCTGGCGCATCGTCCGCGAGACGCAATACGGCTGCAAGTTCGAAGGGCCAGACGAATGAAGCGCGAGAACATGCAGGCCAGCAGCGCCCGCATTGCGGCGCTGACCGCAGCCGAGGCTATGCCTGTCCCCGTACCTCATCATCAATGCGGCGGATTGCCTCCTGTATGGCCTCAACAAGTTGTTGAGCTTGGGCAGGTGTCGCCCCCAGTTGAAGGCTTTGCACTTCCGGCTGATCGGATCCTTCCGGAAGATGTGCAAATTGTAGGCGTAGCAGGACGTGAAGAGGCGTCTTTGCGACGCGGGCATCGACCAGCGGCAAAAGCTGCACCGATCCATCCGGCAAGTAATCCCATTCCGAAAGCGCCATCGACGATCTCCGATTCTCCGGGGGTGATCCTCCCAGAGGACAGCGCCGACGTCCACTGCGCGCGGTGCGGGGAGCGGTGCTGCCATCACAGCGACCTTGAATTCGCCGGGCTGGTGAAGATCGGAGGGGTAGCGTGAAGCACGCCCTCGGCGCCGCGATCATCGGCTGGATCATCATCGACCATCTCATAGCCCCTGCCCTGCTCCTGGTGGCGCGCCGCTTCCGGTCCTGACCGGCGGCTGGCCGGCATCCCGGCGACGGGGAGGTGCTTGTTCTCATTCGCGCTCATGCAGCGCTTTTACTTCGCAGGTGCAACACAATCATGGTTGGCAACACATCTTCCCAACAAAATCTGGCGGATAGGCTGGCCGAAGTGCTTCGCAAGATGGAGCGCGATGGCGAGAACCTGCACGCACTGGCGCGCAAGGTGGGCGAGGAGCTGCGCGACCTGCGCCGCTGGGCACGCGGCACCACCCTGCCCGGCCACGTGCTGGTGGCACTGCTGGACGAACTGCCGCGGCACCATGCCGACTACCTGATCGGCGCGACGCAATTCCGGCTGGTCGCCAAGGACGCGTCGCCCAGCGCGACGGCGCTTATGGCGGCGGCGGCAACCAGCCGGTTCAGTGCCGAGGTGACTGAGCGGATGGCCGACGGCGAGTGGTGCCACCGCGACGAGGCTGCCGCCAAGGAGGATGCCCGCGAGGTCATCACCAACCTGCAGAACTACGTCGGGGAGTAGGGCCATGGGAAACGCCGACATCGACGTGCCCGGCATGCCGCCGACGAATCCGAGCCTGGAGCGGCTGGAGACGATCGTGCGGCTCTGTGAGCAGGCTGACCGCCGCGCCGACGTGAAGATTGCTCGCGCCGAAGCTGAGAAGCTGCGTGCTTCCGGCGCGCTTGCTGCGGCACGGGCCGACCGGGACGCATGGATCGCGAACAACCCTGACCCGCAGCTGATGATGTTCTGAGGGCACCATGGGACACGATACAGAGACATTCGCATGCGGCCACGAAGCGGCGGGCGGCAATCTGATGCCGGACGGGCGCGGCGGACACCGCTGCCGAGAGTGCCATCGCGCGCGCTGCCGCGAGAGTTGGCACCGCCATCAGGTCGACCGGCGCCCTCCGCGGCAAGATTTCGAGCTTCATGAAGAGGAGATGCAGCGGAGCAGCAATCGCCTGCTGCAAGCGATGTACCGCGCCCATCCCTACGTGTTCGATGCCGCAGAGAGATCCGGCAGACAGGCGGTGCGGCCGTGATTACCCTGCCATTTCCCCCAGCCGCGCTCTCAGGCCACGCCAAGGGCCATTGGCGGCGCAAGGCCGGCGTGACCAAGAAATGGCGCGCCTGGGCGTTCGCAGCGGCGCTGGCGGCCAAGCTGGAGGTGTCTGGAGAGGGTGATATTCGCCTGGTGGTGCGCTTCTACCCGCCTGATCGGCGCAGCGACCGCACCAACTTCCCGAACCGGATGAAGCCCATTTTCGACGGGCTCGCAGATGCGCTGAAGGTGAACGACAGGCGCTTCCTGCCTTCGTTCGAGTTCTGCGAACCGGAGAAGCCCGGGCGGGTGGAGATCTTGCTGTGAGCGGCTTCGTCGCCATGGAGCGAGGCGCGCTCGACCATCCGCTGCTGAAAGATGCGGAGCGCTTCCGTGCGTGGTTCTGGATCGTCTCCAAGGCCTGCTGGAAGCCGACGCCCTACGACGTCAACGGGAAGATCATTTCGCTCGATCGCGGCCAACTTTGCGCGTCACGTTCGCAGCTTGCCGACCCTTGCCATTCGCTGCGGCCGTGACGCTCGCTCGCGCCCGTGGAAGCGCTGGCATCAGCAGAACAGCATGCTCGTCGCGGGCGACATTGTGCTGGAAGCGCAGAGGTGGCACCCGGACGCGATCTTCGTCGATGCCGGCAACATCGGCGCGGCCATCATCGACCGTTTGCGCCAGCTTCTACCCGACACGCCGGTTTATGAGGTGTGGTTCGGTTCCACCAAGGTGCGCCAGGCCCAGTTTAACGGCAGCGCTACCAACGTCTTCAACAAGCGCACCGAGATCTGGACCAACATGCGCGAGTGGCTGAACGGCGGCGCGATCCCGGATGATCAGGGCCTGAAGGATGACCTAACCGGCCCGCTCTACAGCTTCGGCGGCGATGACGTCTCCATCATGCTCGAGCGGAAGAAGGACATGAAGAAGCGCGGCCTGGCATCTCCGGACGACGGCGACGCGCTGGGCCGCATCCTGCGCGACCAGAGCGCCGTGGAGCAGATCCGCGCCAGCCGTGCCCAACAGGAGCAGGCCCAACAGGCGGCCGCGATGATGCCGGCCGTCCGCGACGGCGCGGACGCGGCCAAGCTTCTTTCCGAAACCGACGCCGGGGGCCGCTCGGCGCTCTCCGCGATGATGGGGCAATAGTACATGTGCGGTTTGAATGGCCTAGGCGGGCTCGCCACCAGCAAGCAGGGGCTGGCCTCGGCGGCGCTGGGCGTCATCGGTGGCCAGGTGCTGAAGGGTAAGTCGAAGAAGTCCGCCCAGCCGCAGCGTTACGGCGACGGCACGACCGATCCCGCCACCGGCGCGACGTCCTGATGATCGATCTATCCCGCGAGGATGCCGAGTATTTGCTCGGCCGTCCCGAGTTTCGCCGCTTTCTTTTCGTCGCGATTCAAAGCGCCGGAATCCTGAGCCAAGAAGGTCCTGCTCATGGGCCGATACAGCGTGACCTCAGCTTTACCGAGGGGCGCCGGAGCCTGGGGTTCGAGATCCTGAACATGGTCGACCAAGGCCAGCCGGAAGCCCTGCGCCAGCCCGGCGGACTGGTGACCCTCAGCGCAGTGATCCGCGAAGCGATGAACCCCGATCCGAAGGAGAAGACCCGTGACAAAGAACGCAAGTACGACCGGTATGCCGACCTCGGCGACGATGGCTAGCAGCCTTCCCTATGCAGCCCGCTTCGCCGGTATCCGCCCGACTGCCATGGAGCGCCGCCACGGGCGCCTGCTGCGCGCGCCGGATCACGATGCAGGCACAGCTGCTGCCGATCCTGCACCCGCGCCAGCCGCAGCCGATCCCGCACCAGCCAGCCCCCCAACCGCTGATCCGTCCGGCGCTGCCGCGCAGGCCGCGCCCGCGGGAGAACCGGCCGCGGCCGAAGACGAGACCTCGCTTCTCGGTGGCGCTCTAGCGAACAAGGACGGCAAGACGCCGCCTGCTGAAGCTGGCACCGATCCGAACGCCCCTGCTGCGCCGGAGCATGTCATTCCCGAGGCCTACGAGCTTTCGGTCGATGGCATGGACCTCGACAAGACCGCGATCGACGAGGCTACCCCCGCCTTCAAGGAAGCGGGCCTGTCGAACGACCAGGCGCAGAAGCTGATGCCCGCGGCCGCGAAGTTCCGCGACACCGTGGCGAACGCAACGCTGCAGTCGATCGTCGATGCCGGCGCCAAGCAGCGCGCCGACTGGCGCTCCGCGACCGAGGTCGATCCCGATATCGGCGGCGCGAAACTTGAAGAGACGTTGCACCTCAGCGCGAAGGCGCTCGACGCGCTCGGTTACCCCGAGGGGTCGGACTTCCGCAAGGTGCTCACCGAGACCGGCTTCGGCAATCATCCCGAAATGGCCCGCATCATGCGCCGGGTCGGCGAGATGGTCTCCGAAGACGGATTCCCGCGCGATGGCGCAACACCCGCAAGCCAAATCTCGCCCGAGAAGCGGCTCTATCCCAACGACTGAGGGGAACCACCATGGCCGTACTTGGCTTGTCCTATTGGAACCTGATCGACGTCCTCAAGGCGGGCGGCGATGGCATCGGCGACGTCGTCGAGGCCCTGACCCAGCTGACGCCTTTCATGAAGGACGCCAACGTCCTCACCTGCAACAAGGGCACGAAGCACGCTTCGTCGATCCGTACCGGCCTGCCTGCGGCCGCGTGGGGTGCGCTCTACCAGGGCATTCCGCAGAGCAAGGGCCACTACACCCAGGTCGAAGACACGACTGGCTTCCTTGAGGGGCTGTCGAGCGTCGACAAGCGCTTGCTCGATCTCAAGCCCGAGCAGGCAGCCAAGCTGCGGCTCATGGAGGCCCACGGCTTCTTCGAGACCTTCGCGCAGACGATCGAGAGCGCGATCTGGTACTCGGACGTGAAGATCAATGGCAAGCAGTTCCACGGCCTGGCGCCGCGCTACAATTCGCTGGCCAATCCGAACGTCATTCCCGGCGGCGGGACCGGATCGGACAACACGTCGATCTGGTTCGTCACCCACGGTGACGGGCAGACCTCGGTCATCACTCCCGAGAATATCGCGGCAGGCGTGCAGCGCGAGGACAAGGGCGAGCAGCGCGTGCTCGATGGCGCCGGCAATCCCTACTACGTGAAGGAAGAGCTCTTCACGCAGCACGTGGGCATCGCCGTGAAGGACTGGCGCTACAACGTTCGCATCCCGAACATCGACGTTTCGGACGTGATCGCCGGTTCGGTGAACCTCAACAAGCTGATGCGCTCGGCGTATTTCCGCATGCAGGGTCGCCGCTCGTACAAGATGGAGAAGCAGGGCGAAATGAGCCCCGGCCGCACCGCCATCTACATGAACCGCACGATCATCGAAGCTCTCACCAACGAGAGCGTCAATGCCCGCGGCACCGACAACTTCGTCCGCCTTACCCCGATGGAAGTCGCGGGCGAGGAAGTTCAGAGCTGGATGGGCATGCCGATCCGCGAGACGGATGCCCTGCTCAACACCGAAACGCTGGTTTCGTAAGCCAAGCGCGGAAAGGAGGATAAAGCCATGATCTTCGACAAGACCCTCCTGCTCAGCGATGGGCAGGCGATCACCGCGACGGCACCGTCCACCAATGTCATCGACCTGGGCGCGACCGGCACTCCGTTCGGGTCGAGCGTTGCTCTCACGCGCGACATCGGCATCGGCGAGGAATGCGTCGACATCTCGGTGTCGGTGACGCAGGCGTTCAACAACCTGACTTCGCTGCAGGTGACGGTGCAGACCTCGCCCGATAATGCCACCTGGACGGACGTGCTGTCCGGCCGGGCGGTGCCGCTCGCCAGCCTTGTTGCGGGTTACCAGTTCTTCGTTCCGGCGGAGTTCCCCGAAGGCACGCGGGCCCGCTACGTCCGCCTCAATTACACCGTGGTCGGCACGGCGCCGACCACCGGTGCAATCACCGCCGGCGTCGTGGCGAGCCGTCAGACCAATCGCACCATCGGAGGCGCGTAATGGGCACCAAGACCTATCAGGCCGCCGAGCGGCTCTACATCTCGTCCGAAGGCCGCATGATCGAAGGCGGCGAGACGTTCATGCGATCGCCCACGAAGAGAACAAGGCGCCGCAGTATCAGACCACCTATGTCTCCGAAGCCGAGCTTGCCCGCATGGGGATCATGCGGTGAGCAACTTTCGCGCGGCTCAGCCGAATTTCAGCAAGGGTGAGCTTGGCCCGCACCTGCATGGCCGCTTCGACGTCGACGCCTACCAGTCCGCGGTGAAGCGGGGGCGGAACGTCATCGTGCTCAAGTACGGCGGCATGACCAAGCGCCCCGGCACGCACCTGGTGGCCGAGGTTCTTGATTCCAGCGCGCCGGCGCGCCTGTTCCCGTTCCAGTTCTCGCTCGAGCAGACGTATGCCCTTGAATTCGGGCAGGGCTACATGAGCCCCTGTGCGCTGGGCGGCAGGCTGATCGAGGATGAACTGGCAATCACCGCGATCTCCAATGCGGCCACCGCGCAGGTGACGGCGGCGCTCCACGGATATTCGGCTGGAAACCGCATCATCATGAAGGGTGTTGCCGGCGCACTCGGCGTCTACCTCAATAACCGCACCTTCACCGTGGTTGCCTCGGTGGACGACAACAACTTCACGATCGACGTCAACACGATCGGCCTGCCGGCCTTCACCGGCGCTACTGGCGGCATCACGCGTACCATCGCCCCGACGCCCGATCCGGTCGACCCGGTGGTGCCGGATCCTGTCCCCGATCCCGATCCGCCGATCGTGTGGCGGCCGGGCAGCAACGTGCAGATTCCCTGATGGGCGTCGCGCGCGTCTACCGCGTGGGCTCGTCCTACAATGGCGTGGAACTGGCGGAGCTCGACTTCGAGCAGACCGCCGACACCATGTATCTCGCCCACCTCGACCATGCTCCGGCCAAACTGCTGCGCGAGGCGCACACGCAGTGGGAATTCGTGAACGTCACGTTCGGGCCGACGCTGGCGGCGCCGACGGGCTGCAACGCCGCGGCGACCACACCCAACGTCGACGATCCCAACGATGGGGAGAACTACTTCCCGCAGCCCGCGACCTACTGTGTGACGGCGATCGACGAGAACGGGCTGGAAAGCCGTGCCTCCAACGAGGACACGGTAACCAATGACCTCACCCTGAAGCGCAACTACAACACGATCACCTGGGCCGCGGTGACCGGCGCGGACCGGTACAAGGTCTACAAGGCCGAGAACTCGCAGTTCTTCGGGTACATCGGCACGACCGACGGGCTGACGTTCCGCGACGACAATATCGGCCCTGCCCTCGATCAGGCGCCGCCCGAGGCCTACAATCCCTTCGGCGCGACGACGGCGGACAATCCGTCGACCGTCACGCTGTTCGAGCAGCGCTCGATGTGGGCCCGCACCCGCAACATCCCCAACGGCGTCTGGACATCGCGCTCGGCCGAACTGGAAAACATGGACCGGTCGCAGCCGCTGCGCGAAAATGATAGCCTGACCTTCACCATCGTCGCCGGGCGCGTGAATTCGATCAACCAGCTGGTATCGACAACGGGCCTGCTGTCGCTCTCGTCGGACTCGATCTTCACGATCGACGGCGACGGCCAGGGTGGCATCCTTGTCGGCAACTCGCCGCCCTCGCCCAAGCGCCAGATCGGGCGCGGCGCCGCGCGCATCGGCGCCATCGTGGTCGACAACGTGGTGTTCTACGCCCCGTCGGTTGGCTCCAGCGTTCGGACCATCTTCTATTCCTTCGACGTCGATGGCCAGAAATCCAACGATGTGTCGATCTTCTCGCCCCACTTTTTCGAAGGCTTCGGCATCGTAAGCTGGTGTTACGCCCAGGAGCCGCGCTCGCTGATCTGGGCTTGCCGCGATGACGGCGCGCTGCTGTGCTTCACCTGGGAGCAGGAGCAGAACGTCTGGGGCTGGACCCTTTGCGAGACCGACGGCAAATTCCTCGACTGCATCGCGATCTCCGAGAATGGCGAGGACCGCGTCTACTTCATCGTAGAACGCCAGGTGCAGGGCGAGACGCGGCGCTTTGTCGAGCGGCTGGCCCCGCATCTGTGGGGGAATGTGTCCGACTGCGTGTTCCTCGACTGTGCCGTGTCGGCCGAGTTCGATGAGCCGCAGTCCGCGTTCACCGGGCTGTGGCACCTCGAGGGCCGCACCATCTCCGGCCTGGCCGACGGCGTTGCCGTGTTCGACCTGGTTGTCGAGAATGGGACCGTCACCCTGCCCCAGATCAAGCCAACGGCGAGCAAGGTGACCTTCGGCATTCCGTTCACCGCCGACATCGAGACGCTGCCGCTACGCATGAATGTGCCCAACAGCGGATGGAACGTCGGGCGCAGCCAGCAGCCCGGCGACGTTGTGCTGACCCTGCGCGATTCGCGGTCGGTGATGGCGGGCATCGACGAGAACAACCTGTTCCTCGTGAAGAACCGTGTCGACGAGGCCTATGGCGCTCCTGACGATCTGATGACCGGCAACTACGTGGTCAGCACGGCGAACAAGGCAAACGACGGCATCAGTTGCCTCATTCGCTCCGCCGCCCCGCTGCCCCTGACCGTGCTCGGCGTTGCCATCGACGTGGTGCTGCATGGCGCCTAGCCGGATCGCGGTTGTTCCCGCCGAGCGCCGCCACATCAACACGATCGCCAACAGGCTGCGCGAGATCGATCGCGAGGAGTGCGAGGCCATGGGCCGCAGCGGCAAGGCTTCGCTGCGGCTGGCGCTGGACACCAGCTCGAAGGCGTGGACCGCGCTGGTCGACGGCAAGCCCGAAGCGATGTTCGGCGTGGTGGTCGAGGATCTGCTCAGCGGGATCGGCACGCCGTGGTTTCTGGGCACCGACGAAGTTTACCGGCACGGCCGTGAGTTGCTGGCATGGGGGCCGGTGTTCCTGTCTCGCCTGAGCGCTGGCTTAACCTTGAGCAACTGTGTTTCAGCGAAGAACAGGCGGGCTATCCGCCTTCTGGAACACTGGGGTTTTGAAGTTTCTTCCGAGGTCCTGTCTTGCGGCGGGGTGGAATTTCGCCGATTTTCTCGGTCACGTGACGCCAGATAGCGCCGCGCCGGATCTGGCCGATCAGGCTGGATGACACTGAGTAATCGGCGGCTATCTCGTGATCGCACCGTAAATCGATGAATATTGCGCTGACTTCCGCGTCGGTAAGCTTCGCACAGCTGGTTCTCTGACCTTTGCGCCCGCGGTCCTTTGCCACCATGTCTCTGGCATTATCTAGGGCCGTGCCGACAAAAATGTGGCTGGGGTTTACGCAGCGCCGGTTGTCGCAGTGATGGCAGAGAAGCATTCCTTCTGGGATAGGTCCTTTCATGCACATCCAGAAATACCGGTGCGCAAGGTAGCGCACCTTGTTGATCTGGATATGCCCATACCCGTGCGGCTGAATGCATCCACGCCAGATCCAACATCCGGTTGCGACTTCGACTTCATAGCGAGATAGCGGCGGGACACGGTTCCATTCCGTGTTTTTCTGGACCTTCACCATTCGCCGAGGCGATTCAACGTGGCTTTTTGCAGGGCTACCGTCTGGCCTATGCAATTCATTACGTGTGATCATTCACTATTCAATAGTGGCCGCCCCGGCGGTTTGAATCGCGAGGGGGAGTAGGTATGTGCGGCCCGGCGGCCATTCCTCTCATCGCCGCTGGCATGGCGGCTGCCAGCGCCGGCGTTGGCGCTCTGGCCGCGAACGCCCAGGCGCGCTTCCAGGCGAAGATTTCCGAACGGAATGCGGACATGGAGCGCGAAGCAGGGCAGCAGGAGCTGGAGAACACCCGGCAGGCCGCGATCGACCACTATCGCAAGATCGGCCAGCTCAAGGGCCAGCAGCGCGCCCGCGCCGCCGCGGCTGGTGTCGGCGTGGATTTCGGCACGGCGGCGCAAGTCGTCGACGATACGGAGATGCTCGGCCGCGAGGACGTGGGGCGGATCTACAAGCAGGGCTATGAGAACCTTCGCGGCCACGACATCGCGGCATCGAACTATGAAGGGCAGGCCTCCGCGTCGCGGCAGGCCGGCACGGCGGCGCTGATCAAGGGCGGCCTCGATATGGGCTCGTCGCTGCTGGGCGGCGCCAACCAGTACAGCAAGCTGAAGGGCGGCGGATCGCAGACCTACAGCCGCGGTTATGACGGGCTCTACTGATGCCCCGCGTCCCACAGTATGAGCCCGGCCAGGTCGCGCCGGTCCGCACCACCGGCGAGCGCTTTCAGGCGCCTAGCGGCCCCGGCGCGGCTGGCATTCTGGCCGAAGGACTGTCCGGCCTCGCCCGCATGGCGGACACGCAGGACCGCATAAATGCGGAGAACGACGAGACGCAATCGCGCCTCGCGCTCGCCCAGGCACGCAACCAGTATTCCGCAGCCGTCGACCAGTACAAGGGGCTGAAAATGGGCGCGGCCCGGTCCGGGCAGGCCGATTTCGACAAGGGCCTCGACGCGATCCGCGAGAGCGTCCTCGGCTCCGCCACCTCGCCGCGCATGCGACGGATGATGGAACAGGGGCTGATCGACATCGACGGCACCGCGCGGCGCATGGGGGCAAGCCACGCCTTCGAAGAAAGCCGGGCCGAAACCAGTACCAGCTTCAAGGTGGAGCAGGACTCGATCATCGATGCGGCCGTGTCCTCCGACAACCCGGCATTCCGCGACACGTCCGGCCTGCAGCTGCGCGACAGTGTGCGGCGCCAGCTCGCATTCGACGGCTTCGACGAGAAGACCATGCCGCAGGCCTATGCCGTAGCGGAAAAGGCGGCGATGTCCCGCATGCACGATGGCGTGCTCAACCGGAAGTTTGCCGCAAAAGATCCAAACACAGACCAGATCTTTGCCTATCTCGACGCGTACAAGGATGAGATGACGAGCGAACTCGTCACCCAGACGCTCGCTCGCCTGCAGGGCCCGTTGCAAGAGAGGATGGCGGACGCCGACGCCGACCTCGCGATGTCACGCTTCAAGCCCACCGAAGGCGCCGCTCCTGTCAGTGCAAACGCTGGACCGTGGCAAAAGGTGGCGATCGACGTCGCCAATCGCTTCGGTATTTCCCCGAAGGACGTTGCGACAGTGATGTCTTACGAGACCGGGGGCACGTTCTCACCCACGATTATGGGCGGCACCGGCGGAAACTACATGGGCCTGATCCAGTTCGGCCCAGCTGAGCGCAAGAAGTACGGGATCGACAAGGGCTCGACGCCAGAAAAGTGGACACAGGCGGTGGGCGACTATCTGGAGGATCGTGGCTTCAAGCGGGGCATGGGCGTGCTCGACCTCTATTCCACCATCAACGCCGGAACACCGGGCCGATACGGCGCAAGTGATGGAAACGGTACAGTTTCGAGCCATGTGAGCAAGATGATGGAGCAGCATTCTGCCCAAGCGTCCCGTTGGCTCGGTGGCGCTGGTGTTTACAGCGCGGCGCCCCGGCAGTGGGATAAGGCGGAGGCCTCCGAGCGAACCCGCATCCTCGGCGAGGAGCAGGGCTGGTCACCTGAGCGCATCAAGCGAGCGCAACGCACCGTGCTTCAGCGCATCTCTGGCGATGAAGGGTTGCTCTCCGACCAGCGCCGCGCCGCCGACGAATCCGCTACGGGCGTTCTGGCCAGTGCCGGCGACAACTTCCGCACGTCGATGATCCCGCGCGATACCTGGAATGCGCTTTCCCCTGACCAGCAGATCCAGTTCACAGACATTGAAAAGCGGCTGACCAAAGCCGAAGCCCCGGCCGCGAACGGCGAAACGGTGGTTGCGCTCCATCGTATGGCGGCTGGCGGGCCGCAGGATCAGGCTGCCTTCGCGGGTCTGAACCTTGCGAAGTATCGCGCCTACATGACGCCGAGTGAGTTCGATGAGATCGCAACCGCGCAGGTGAAGGCTCAGCAGGACCTTCGCAACCCCAAGGCGCAGGACACGCGCACCCAGATCGATGGAGCGATTTCGCGCGCGAAGAAGTGGGAGGGGGTCGACGTCGACAAGGACGCGACCGAGGGCTTCCGCGTTCGCCGGTACATGGAGCAGCGCGCTGCCGACGAGGGCGCTGGCCGCACGCTGAACGATGCCGATTATGCCCGCTTTTTCCGCGACGCGACGCGGGCAATCAATGTCGTGAACGGCATTGGCTTTGATGCCGGTAAGCAGCGCTCTTCGCAGCTGCTGTCCCCCAACTATCGGGCGTTGATCGTGCGCGGATTCCGCCGCGCCTACGGTCGCGATCCGAGCGAGGAAGAGGTGGTGAAGGCTTGGGAGACTATGGGGTCGCCCGCGAGTTAAAACGTAGAGACGTTGTTCGCGTACGTCGGGTTCTCGAGGCACTTCCAAGTCCGCACCTGAACAACGATCGCCGCTGATTTCGCCTTCATGTCGCGGACGATTTGCGCTGTGACCTTTTCTGCCATCATCGGATCTTTGATGTCTTCGCTGATTTTCCCGATGAAAGGTTCGCACATCGTCGCAGCGGCAGCAGCGATCGTATCAGCACTGTCGGGGCCTTTACTGAGAGCTGCTGACTTCCTGTCCATGCAGGCTTGAGCAACTGCCTCGCGGTTTCCAATCTGCTTTGACGGGACCTCAAGGATCGGGCATTTCGCCCAATCTGGATTAGGATCTTTCGCGCAGGCGGTCAGTGCGAATGAAGCGGTCAAAGCGACCATCATCTTGTTCATCTGCAAACTCCCCTGCGATTCAACGCGGTGCATGCCGCCCATAGTGTCCTTTCGTCAAGCGAGGGCCTATGTCGACACCGTTCCCGGAACTGGAATCCTATCTCCCGGGGGCTCGCCAGCCCCGCCAGCCATCAGCCTCTGCGGTGGCGCCGACATGGCTTGACCGCGAGATCGAGCGGCAGCGCGACGAGCAGATCCGCGATGTTCTCCTCTCGGCCCCCGCGCCCGATGCGGTGGCCCGGACCGAGAAGCTTGCGCGCGATACCGGCTCCAGCGTGGGCGAGGTGCAGGGGAACGAGGATGCCGCCCAGCGCGGCCTTCAGGCGAAGCGCGCTCTGTATCTGATGCAGGACAATCCTGCCCTCGCCCGCTGGGCGGGCAACAATCCGCGCGGCATGGCAATGGCCGCCGACGATTACGACAACCTGAGCATTTTCGGGAAAGCGTGGAACTGGGTCACCAAGGTGCCTGGCGCCCTTCGGACGTCCTTCGACACAATGGGGGTGCAGGGCGCGAAGCTGAATTCCATCGTCTACGGTGCTATCGGCGACGCCTACGCCGGACTTGAATCGATCGCTCAGCCTGGCCGCTTGACTGTCGCCGAAACCGAGGCTCGTGATGCAGCCCGCGCAGGCTACTGGGATGCGGGCGTCGCCAATGCCGAAGCGACGACGGAAGCGCACCGCCAGCGGTACAACAGCTATCTCCAGCAAACCATTGTCGGTCAGGGACTCGAATCCCTCGCCCCGTCTCTTACCGCTGCCGCGGCTGGTGTCGTTACTCGAAGCCCCGCGCTGGCGACCGGCCTAATGGCAACGTCCGTCGGTGGTCCTGCCTACTACGACGCCCGTAAGAAGGGTCTCACCGCGCCGGAGGCGGCGCGCTATGCCGCCGTCCAAGGTGGCACTGAATACATCACCGAGCGCATGCCGGCTGGCACGCTGGTCGATCTCATTGCCCGCAAGACGCCGTTCGGCAAGACCGTGATGCGCGAGTTGAGCCAGGAGATCGCTGGCGAGAACCTCGCGACCATCGTGCAGGATCTGGCAGACTGGGCTTATCTGCCGGAGAACAAAGACAAGACCGTTGGCGACTACCTGAAGGCGCGCCCGCAGGCGGCGCTGGACACCACGCTGGCGACCATTGGCGGCGTGGCTGGCAACGCGACGATCGTTGGGTCGGTGCAGCGCGCAGCAGATGCGACCGCTTCTGTCGCAGGTCGGGTCAATGACGCCCGCCAGGCGCGCCGCGAGCGGGCGTTTCTGGATCAGGCGGCCGATGCCACCGCCGCCTCGAAGCTGAAGCAGCGCGATCCCGAATCGTTCCGAACGCTGATGCGCGAGCACGCGGCCGAAGCCGGCACCCCTTCCGTGTTCATCCCGGGCGAGGCGATCCGCGCCTACAACCAGTCCGAGCATTACGATCCCGCGAACGATCCGCTTGCCCGGCCCGAGGCGCAGGAGGCCGCCGCGACCGGCGGCGACGTGGTCATGCCGATCGAGGATTTCCTGACGGACGTGGTGGGCACGCCCGCGTGGGAGGCGATCCGGGACGACGTGCGCCTGACGCAGGGCGGCATGTCGACGCGCGAGGCCCAGACCTTCGAAGAGGCGATGGATGACATCGTGGGCCATGCCGCCGATGAGCTCGCCCGCTCCGAGCGCGCCGACCGCGAGGCACGCTCGGTCCGCGACCAGCTGGTAGACCGCGTTGCCGGGATGTTCGGCCAGAGCTTCACGTCCTCGGTAGCGCGCCAGTACGCGGAAATTGCCGTGCAGCGCGCACAGACCCGCGCCCAGCGGCTGGGCATGGAACTGACCCCGCAGGATCTACAAGACCTTGCCATTCGGCAGGTGCTTCCGGAGGGCGTGGCCGAAGCGGTGAGCGCCGACCGGCTGGACCTGGTCATCAACGCGCTTCGGGCGGGCGGCCCGGCGCAGTACGGCGTGGGTCCGACGCTGCTGGAGTTCATCCGCCAGCGCGGCGGCGTGAACGATGTGGGAGGCGATCTCGCCTCCATGGGCGTGCCTTCCCAATATCTGACCGGCTATGACCCGCGCCAGAGCGACATGATGGGCGGGGTGTCCGGCATGGGCGATTTCGGCCTGGACAACACGCTGCAGGCCGCAATCACCGCTGGGTACTTCCCCGATCTGGTTGGCGTCGAGCACGAGCAAGGCCCCTCCACGCTCGACAGCCAGCGCCTGCTCGATGCCATCGCCGAGGAACTGGCTGGGCGCCCGGCCTATGCCGAGATGCGAACTGACGACGTTCGCGCCCATGCCGATGATCTGCGCCAGATGCTGGAAGAGGCCGGCTATGCCCCGTCCAACATGACGGACGAGGATATCCGCAACGTGGTCGATGCCATGGCCCGCGAGAGCGCGACGGCCCGCGACGTGGCCATGGACGGCGACCGCAGCTTCAACCAGGCGAAGAGCGCAGAACGGGCAACCCCCATCACTCGCAATGCCGACGTGACCCTGCCGGTGACCGACATCACCTCGGAGCCGGTGTCATTCGACGAAGCCAAGTCCGCGTTCGCTTCGGATGTGAAGCCAGCCAAGGCGCGCATGGTCAGCGGCGAAGAGGTGGTCTTCACGCAGGCCCGCAAGGCGATCTTCTCGAAGAGCGACCATTTCAACCCGGCGCTGCGCTTCGAGCTCATCCCACACCTGCCGGAGATCGTGGCGAACGCAGCATCCTTCGCCACCACCACGACCGGCGCGCAGGCGGATCACGCCTACGTGCACGCGGCGGCGCACGTCCGGCTCAACGGCCGCGACATCTCGATCCGCCTCGTGCTCAAGGACGTGGGCGACGGCACGCTGCGTCAGTATCAGGTTGAGGGATTTGAGGTGACTGCGGCCCCGACTGGCATGCTCCGGTCAGAAGACCTCGACACGATGGCGCCGGCGGCCGCAGCGACACGCACTGTACGTGATGTGGCGCAGGACTTCAAGGGACGGCAGCTGTTCCAGGAGGCGCGCGGCCGCGCGATCTTCGGCGAGAATGGCCGTATCATCGAGCTGTTCGCTTCCCGCGATCTCTCCACGCCGATCCATGAACTGGGGCATGTCTGGCTGGAAGAGCTTGCCGCCGATGCCGCGCTGGAGAGCGCGCCAGACCAGCTGCGCGCCGACTGGGACGCCGTGCGCAGCTGGTTCGCGCATTCCGGCCATGCCATCTCCGAAGACGGTACGATCCCGACCGAGGCCCACGAGCTGTTCGCCCGTGGCATCGAGCGGTACTTCATGGAGGGCAAGGCGCCGACGACCGCCCTCACCCGCATCTTCGAGAACGTGCGCCAGTGGATGCTGTCGATCTACCGATCGGTCGCCCAGCTGCGTTCGGACATCACCCCGGAGATCCGCGAGGTGTTCGACCGCATGCTCGCCAGCGATGCAGAGATCGATGTGGCGCGCGAGCGGCAGGGCATCGAGAACCTGTTCAAGGATGCGGCCGAGGCTGGCATGAGCGCGGCTGAGTTCGCCGCCTACCAACAGAGGTCGCAGGACGCGAGCGCGGCCAGCCATGCCAAGCTGCTGGAGCGCGTCATGTCGACGATCCGCCGCCGCGAGACCGAGCGCTATCGCGAAGCGCGCCGCGGCGTGCGCGCCGAAGAGATGGAGCGCATCGATGCCAGTCCGCTGTTCCGCGCGCTGGCCGCCATGGACCCGAAGCGCGACGGCAACCGCATTGCCTTCCGCCCGATTGCTGATGCCCAGATCCGAGAGACAGACATGCTCAAGGATTACTATGGGCGGATCAAGGCAGTGTTCGAGGCGCTTCCGGCAGAGCAGGCTGCACGTTGGAACGACCGCATGGTGCTGCCGTTCACCGATGTCGAGACCGGCAACTTGATGGTGGCTGACCGACAGCAGCTTATCGCCATGGCCTTGAATGTCGGAAACGAGGGCAACCTTCAGCGCCTTGCAGACGGATACCGCGTCAATGGCGGTGCACTGGTCGGCTATCTCGATCAGACGCTGACGCAGGAGGAATGGCAGTTCGTCCAGGGGGTGTGGGATACGATCGACACCCTGTGGCCGGATATTTCCGCCATGGAGAAGCGCGTGAACGGCGTGGCGCCCGATAAAGTGCGCGCCCGCAAGTTCGATACCAGCACGAACGGCCAGATGCGGGGCGGCTACTACCCCGCCATCTATGATTCTACTCGCGACTTCAAAGCGGAAGAAAACTCTGGAAAAGAATCCGACCTGCGGGCCGCGGGCTATACCAATGCCACCACCAGATCCTCCTCTACCAAAGCCCGCGATGAACAAGTGAAGCGCCCGATCCTTCTCGATCTTGGCGCAATCAACCGCCACCTTGGCGAGGTAATTCACGATATCACACACCGCGAGGCGGTGATCCAGGCGCACCGTTTTCTGTCGAGCGAAAAGGTGCGCAGGGCTGTTAACGAGGCGCTTGGTCCGGAAGCCAGCAAATCGTTCCGGCCGTGGCTCAAGCATGTTGCGAATTCGTGGGTATCTGATCGAGCCGGAAACGAAGGGTGGGCAAAGGCCATCCGCCGAATGCGGGCAAATACGACCATGGTCGGGATGGGCTTTCGGGCAACCACGATCATCTCGCAGATTTCTGGTTATGCGAACTCGGCGGAAGTGGTTGGCATCAGTTCGCTCACCAAGGCTATCGCGCAGGTGGCCCGCGACCCGGTGCGTCTTGGGAAGCTTGTTCTCGAGAAGTCGCCGGACGTACGCCAGCGGCTGGATACGATGGACCGCGATATCCGCGCTGAAGTGAACCGTCTGGCGGCGACAAATCCCATTTCGAAGCTGGAAGCCAAGGTAGCGCATGGGAAGCAATTCGCCTTCCACTACATCGGTTTGATGGATCGCGTCGTTGCAATCCCGACTTGGCTTGCCGGCTACAACAACGCCATCGAGGCAGGGTTAAGCGAAGACGATGCAATCTATGCTGGCGACAAAGCTGTTCGTGCGTCACAGGGAGCGGGAGGGCCAAAGGATCTTGCCGCCGTGCAGCGCGGTACCGGTGCTTTGGGCGAAGCGGGTAAACTGCTGACAATGTTCTACAGCTTCCTGTCTATGCAGTACCAGCGCGAGCGCTCGTTGGCGCGCGATGTGATGGGGCTCGACGAGCGCACCGTCCGCGCCACGCCGAGGCTTTTGGCGCGCGCGACGCTGCTGTTCCTCGTTCAGCCGATGTTGACCGAGTTCCTACGCGGCGTCGCAGGAGGTTCCGCAGGGCCGGACGATGATGAGTGGTGGGCACAGTGGTTCCTGCGCAAGACGCTGGCAAATGCTCTCGGCCCCATCCCCGTGGTCCGCGACGTGTTCGAGCCAGCCTGGAACAAGGCCCGAGGGCAAGGCTTTGCCAGCCCGTCTATCACGCCGGTACAGCGCGCCTATGAGAGCGTGGCCAATGTGTTCGGCGACGTCGGGCGTATTGCGCGCGGCGAAGAGACGAAGCACGCGACGAAGAATGCCCTGGAGGCAACCGGCTACGTTACCGGCCTCGTTCCCGGTCAGATCGCAAGCGCCACTCAGTTCCTTGTCGATTGGGCTAATGGCGACGCAGATCCTGATGGCCCGAGGCAGGTGCTGGAAGGACTGTCGACAGGCCATATCGAAGAGTAGTAGATCCCGTTTGCTATTATGCGGGGGCATATGAACATCAAACACCTGACACGTTACGCTGCAGTCTATTTCGCCGGTATACTAAGCGCCGGGGCCGTGAGTGCTGCACCGATTTTCGGGCCGCAAGGCGAGTTTTCCGCGCTGTTCTATAAGCTGGAATGGAAACCAGGCAGCTCATGCCGAAAGCCACTGCGTCCCTATACGTCAGATAGTTATGCCATGGACAGCTATCGGGATGACGGCATGAGATATCTGAAGTGTGTCAAAGAAGCTGCCGGCAGCGACATTGATTATGCATCTCAGGTTGTTGCGGACGGGTATGAGAAAGCCGTCAATGACTTCTTGAAAGAAGTGAAACAAGGCTACTGATCATACTTCCCGACAGGCTGCGGCATTTGCCGCGGCCTGCGATTCAACCCCCGTGGGGGCTCCCGTAATCCCTTGCCATCAAGGCGAGGCGATCGATGGCAGTCAGCACCACCAACGCATATTCCGGGCCGATGTACCCGAACGGGGTCACGACCGTGTTTCCGTTCGACTTCACCGCGCCCACTGCGGCAGAGGTTTCTGTCATCCTGCGCGACAGCGGCGGCAACGAAGTGGCGGCGACGGGGTACACCGTGACCCTCACGCTCGGGGGCGGTGGGTCGGTTGTCTTTGACACCCCGCCCGCGACCGGGCCCGAGCTTTATGCCGTGCTCAACCCGCATTTCACGCAGGAACTTCAGTTCGAGAACGGATCGGCATGGATCGCCGAGCCAGTCAACGAGGGCTACGACCGGTCCGCGCTGCGAGATCAGGTCCTCAAGCGCGATGTCGATCGGGGCCTGAAATCGCCTATCGGCGAGCCGGGAATTTCCCTACCTTCCGCAGGGCTGCGCGCCGGGTTGTTCCCGGTTTTCGATGCGTCCGGCAACATGAGCGTTTCCGAGGGTACCGGCGCCGACGCGGGCCTGCGGCAGGACCTGGCCGCGACCGATAGCGTGCGCGGCGCCATGCTGATCGGCCTGCCCGACGGCAGCACCGCGCAGGACGCCATTCCGCGCAAGGTACGTACCCTCAAGCAGATGGGGGTGAACTACGCCAGCACGGCCGACCAGCAGACCGCGCTGATGAACGCCCTGACCATCGCCAGCGAGGACATGCTCAAGCTCGTGGCCGAGCCGCATTCGATCTACAAGCACGGCGACATGTTGGCGTTCGACGGGGTTGAGTTCGACGGGCAGGGCTGCAATTTCCAGGCGATCAATCCAGCGCGGGCGCGAATCCTGCTGACCGGCGCGCGCCCGATCCTGCGCAACCTGCACAAGTCTTCGCTCAACGTCACCGGCCGCACCTCGGCCTATGATGCGATCGGCGTGCTTGTCCGCGACGCCACCGACCTGCTGCTGGAAAACATCATCATCGACAGCGGCGGGAACGCCGGGATCCTGCTCGACAATGTGCAGCGCTTCGAGTCGCGCGGCACGCTGGTGATGGATACCAAAGCCGATGCCTATCACTGCACCAACGGGACGCGCGACGGTTCGGTTTATGGCCACACCGCCATCCGCCCGGGCGATGACGGCTTCGCGGTCGTAACCTACGGCGGCAGCGAACTTTGCGAGAATATCCGCGTCTACGGCGCCCGTGTGCGGCAGGGCAATCAGCGCGGCATGACCGTGGTGGGCGGCCGCGATGTCTGGTTCATGCAGCCGGACATCGACGAGACCGAATGCGCAGGCATCTACTTCTCGTCCGAAAGCTCCTACGGCACCTTTGGCGTGCGCAATTGCGGCGTGATCGGCGGTACCATCAAGAACGCGGTGTCGCGCGCGGGCATCTCCCAGGGCGCGATCCACTGCAACGGCCGCTCGGGGTCGCTCACCACGCCCAGTGGCGAAGTGCTGACCAACACGGTCGAGGACATCGTGCTGTTGGCGCCGAAGATCCGCGGCGCCGCGGGTGGCATCCGCGCCGGCATCACTTTCGACGAGTACACGAACGGCCTCGATGCGATCGACGTCGACATGAAAGACGTTCGTGTCAGCTCCACCTATCACCCGCGCGCCTTTGCCTTGGGCGGCAAGAACATCAATATCCAGGGCGGCCGCTTCACGAACATCGGCGGCCAGTTCGTCACCACGGTGGCCGCGCTGGCGGGGTATGTGCGCATCAACGACGCGATTATCGATGCCCCGTGCATCGATAATCCTGATGCAAAAAATGTGTTCCTGTTCAACAGCGCCGCGCCTGCTCTCGAAGTGGTTGAGATCGAGCGCGTCCACATGTGGAAGCACGGCGTCACCATCACGGCGCCTTTCAACTATACGAACCTGACGCCGGGGCAGCGCCGCATCCGCAATAACCTGCTGGATGGTGTGAAAGCGCCGGAGCCGCCCACGCTCGTCCAGTCGGTCAAGACCTATCAGATCGATCTGGAGGGCGGCGGATACGCGGAGGGATCGACCGGCGTATCCGCTGCCGAGGCGACGACGATCGCGGCGGACGAAATGCTGGCCATCATCGTCAAGCCAGGGCGCAACATTCGCTACACGTGGATGGCCAATCGGCAATCGGACTATTCCAAGCTGGCGGACGTCACGATCTCGGGGGGCTATACCTACTCGGCGCCTGGCGGGACCGCTGGCGTCGATTACGTGGCGATCGGCACCGGTTACTACAAGCTCACGGTCGTCAACGGGTCGCTCAATTCCGCCAACGTCGCCTCGCAAGCCATTGCTTACGATGCCGGCACCGGGCGGGTCACCATTACCTACACGCCGCTGGGCGCGCTCAACGCGCGCATGCAGGTCGCCGGGGTCGGCTGATGGCCACCCCCTCCATTTTCCAGAGATCGCAAGGAGCCAGCCAATGGCCGTGAGTGAAAACGGGTTCGTTCTGGTCCTCGTTCCCGAGGGCACCCTTCATTTCAGGGACAGGCTGGCCTCAGGCGAGGCTCTGCGCACCTGGGATGCCGAACCGGGCGACACGGCCGCGCTCTTGTCGGCGGTCGCCGCGGCGCGCCCTGTCGTGGAAGACTATCACTCGCTGCTGCCGTTCGTCGCGGAATGCCTGGGCTGCAATGAAGACGTAGCGCAGGCGCTTGGCATTACGCTTGATCGGCTCTCCATCGATCTTGGCTACGCGGTCGAGATCCCCGCTGAAGACGTCGAAATCCCTGACGAAGACGTCGAGCCATGACACCTCAGGAGGAAACCCGCAGCGCGATGACGAAACTCGAATGGGGCGTGGTCTTCTCTGTCCTGGCCAGCGCCTGCTCGATCGTGTTCTCGGCCGGCGTCGTCTGGTCGAAGCTGCAGATGCATGAGGCCGCGATCGCGGAGCTCAAGGGCAAGGACGGGGCCACCACGGACCGCCTCGCCCGCATCGAAACCAAGCTGGATATCATGCTGGCCGATCGCGAGGCCAAGCAGAATTCACCTTCAAGCCAATGAAAGGACGTGGGCAGTGAAGCTCATCGAAGCCATCCGCGCCCGGCTGATCGCCGACTGGCGCCTGTTCTTCCGCTTCTGGTCTGTGCGCCTCAACGGCCTTGGCCTGTTGCTGCTGACCGGCTGCCAGGTCGCGACCGACACCTGGAACTCCATGCCGGCCGATCTGCGCAATGCCATGCCCTACGCCCAGGGCATCTCGATCGCGTTGCTCATCGGCGGCCTGATCGCACGGCTCATCGTGCAGCCGAAGCTCGAGGAACAGCGCAATGGGTAAGGTCCTGATCAAGCGCGGCACCAGCGCAGCTGGCGCAATCGCCATCATCCTTGGCGGGATCTACGCGGCCGAGGGTGGCTATGTGAACAACAAGGCTGACCGGGGTGGGCCGACGAACCTCGGCGTCACCGAAAAGGTTGCGCGCGAGCATGGCTATCTCGGCGATATGCGGGACTTCCCGAAGCACTGCTACGACAAGATCACTGTCTGCGGGGACAAGATCTATGTCGGAACCTACATCGACAAGCCCGGCTTCCGGCCGCTGCTGACGATGGACCCGGGCGTTGCGGCGGAAGTGAGCGATACCGGCGTAAACATGGGGCCAGGCATCGCGTCGAAGTTCCTTCAGGCCAGCATCAACAAGGTGTGCCCCGCCGCGAAGATCGCAGTTGACGGCAAGGTCGGCGGCCGGACCATCAATGCCTACGAGAACTGCCAGTCGGCCATCGGCAAGCAGCGGTTCTGCGTGCAGATCCTCGATGCGCTCGATGACCAGCAGAAGCGCCGGTACGAGTGGATCGTCGACCGTAACCCGTCGCAGCGCATCTTCCTCAAGGGCTGGATCGCCTGGCGCGTCGGCAATGTCGACCGGGCGAGTTGCGCATGACTAGCTCGGCTATCCTGCGCCCGATGGATGGCGGCGGCTTCCGATTTTGGTGCCCGGGCTGCAAGGAATCCCATCACG
>NZ_JAPCWC010000019.1 GCF_026420865.1 Novosphingobium clariflavum
GGTCTTCGTCTCCCACACGCTGTAGCGGTGGACGACAGGCAGGCCGAGAGGGGTCGTCCAGACGAGAGGCAGCTTCTCGTGAGCGAGGGTAGCCGCCACTTTCTTGAAGAACTCCATGCCTTCGGTTGCCTTGGTGACAGTCTGAGTGACAGCCTGCCAGACCTTCGCAGCGAGGTAGCCTGCTGCCGAAAAGCCTCCGTCCAGTTCGTCGAGGACTTCTCCGGTGTCCTTGTTGACGCGGTTGATTGCGTAGGGGTTGCGGTCGAGCTTTCCGAGGAAGACAGCTTCGTTCAGGGGCTTCATCAGGTCGTCCATGAGCTGCTGGCGGAAGCCGAACTGCTCACTTGAGTAGGCGAAGGTCATCACGTTGCGCTTCACGGTCGAGCGGCCAACGCCTGCCTGAAGGATGGTGTAGGCGAGGCTGTTGCCTTCCGATGCGTCCTTCTCGATTTCAGCCACCGCCTTGTCTGCGATGGTCTGGTAGAGGTCCGCAGGAATGTCGCTGGTGAGAAGGGAGACGTAAGCCGCTTCCTCTTTCGAGCGCATAGCTGCCGAGTAGTGCTGAAGGCCTGAATTGGAGCCGTCCAGAGCGACAGGCAGGTAGGAGACGAAAGCCTCCGAGCGGCCTGACTGGACCCACTGATAATATTCGATGCAGGCAGCGACGAACATGAAGGGGCTATCCGCTTCCTTCCAAAGATCGACGGTGGCCTTCGGGTCCTTTCCGACCGAGAGGATCATGAACTCGTTGTCCTCGACCCACTGAATGCGGTCGTCGAAGGATGCCTTCGATGCCTTACGGCCCGAAGGGGTCATGAAGTCACCACAGTTCGCAAGGTGGACCGACAGCCAGCCAGCGCCGTACTCACCGAGAGGGCAACCCTCGGCAAAGCGGAACATGGACTTGATGTGGTCTGCCCGCTGGTGGTTGAAGTGCGGCACAGGGTACACACGACCCCGGAAATCGAGGTTGTGAGGGAGCCAGAAGCTGTAGAAGCCCGAAAGCTCGTTCGCCGTCTCAAGGTCTCGCAGCAGCACGGCCTGATCGGAGACGATGCCCCGGTTACGCTCATGGATACCAGCAAGGCTCATACGGTGGCCCTTGCGCTGCTCAGGGGTCATTGCGTCCCACTCGGAGGCTTCGAGCTTCGCAGGGATCGGCAGGAGCTGGTTGGAGGCTACGCCGAGGTCATTGATGCCTTCCTCGAAGACCCAATGCACAAGGTCGAGCAGGGGCTTGTTGATCGCCCACGAGGTTTCCTGTGCGACGTTCACAGCCTTCAGCACGTAGTCCATACGGCCAGCGGCGATGGACTCGCGGATCAGGCGCTTGTGGTCCTTGTTGAAGGTGCGGACCAGCTTCACGGTGCGGGAAGTGCGTTCCTCGTAGTAGGCGCCAGTGTCCATGTCGGTCCAAGGGCGCGGAGGGACGACCATCGGGCGATGGATCGGCTGCATCCAAGCCATGCTCTCGCGGAGGCTACCGAACATGGCGACCCCTTCGTCCGTAAGGCGAATGACCGTCTCACTTTTGTTGACTCCCCGAGGGAGGGTCATCAGCTCAAACATGTCGGGCATGGCCTGAAGCACAGCACTGACGAGAGGCTCCCCAACACGGACCTTTACGTCCTGCGTCCAAGCCTCATGCTCAGGCAGATGCTCCGAGGCGAGCTTGTTGAAGATTTTCTTACGCTGACGAGCGCTGCCGTTCTTCTCGATCACAGCCTTCATGCGCTTGGTGGCCTTGCGACCAGCAGCTTCCTCAATGTCGAGGGCGATGACTTCAGCTTCGATCTGCCCCCCGAGAGCCGTCTGGACGGTCACAGCAGGGTGCTGGGCAGTGATACCCGAGAAGATGGCGTTGAGGGCGATAAACGCCAGAAGGTCGGGGTCAAAGCGCTTGAGGACCGAAAGGGCCGCATGGCGCTTTCCGGGTCCTTCGTAATCATTCTCCGCGATCCACAGCGAAACCTGTTCGGACACAAGCGGGATGCTCCCACGGATCATCTTCACCGCTTCCGCAGTAGATTGGCCTCCAAGGTTGTCGGCGGTGGACTGCTGCTGCTTGATGTAGCGCTCATACCCTTCCTTCGAGGAACGGGTTTCAATGCGGCGCTGGGCTTCGATGAGGGTCGGAGTGTCGTGGGTCGTAAGGGTCGTAAGGGCTTGAGTGTGCATCGTGGCAGCTCCCGTTTGGTGTCTCAGGGTATGGTGGCCTTTTATTCTGAAACGTGGACTGTCTCAGATCGTGGAGCGTCTATGTGTCACCGATCCCGAAGGGGCAACAGGAAACTTTCGGAGGCGGGAAGTTAGCTGTGGAAAAGCGAAAAGGCCCCTGAAGCGAACGCTTCGGAGCCTATTGCTTTGGGGTCAAATTCTGCCTGTGCGGGTAGCGATTTGCCCGCAGAATTTGCCCGCACCTTTCAACTTCTGGCTTCCTTGGGTCGAAACCCTAGGGAAACCTTGGAGGCCCGAGCCGGAATCGAACCGGCGTGCACGGATTTGCAGTCCGCTGCGTCACCACTCCGCCATCGGGCCATCCGGTGTGGAGGAGTGCGCCCCTAACAACGGAATCCGTCGGGCGCAACCGGGGATTCGCTTGTTCGGTGGATTTCCTTGTCGCCGTCCGCATCAATATCGCCGGCGGGAAGCGCACCGGCGGTTGCAATCGGCACTTCCGCCTGCCCCGAAGTTCGCGCTAGATGGTCTTGAGAGGGCTGGTCCTTGCCTTCACGGAGCATCTTTTCATGATTCTCGGAGCGGTTCTTGCAGGTGGCCGGTCGAGCCGGTTCGGCAGCGACAAGGCGTTGGCCGAACTGGACGGCCACAGTCTTCTGGCGCTGGCGGTGGATGCCCTGTCGGGGTGGTGCGAGCATGTCGTCGTAACCGGACGGGAAACCGCCCCGGCGCCGACCCTGCCGGACTGGCCGCGCGCGGACATGGGGCCTCTGGGCGGGCTTGCCGCCGCCATGCGTCATGCGCAGGACGAGGGGTATGACCATGTCCTGAGTTGCAGTGTCGATGCTGCGTTCCTGCCGGACGACCTGCTGGAGCGGCTGGGCCCGGCCCCCGCATGCCTTGCCGCGCAGCCGGTCATCGGCCTCTGGCCGACTTCGGCGACGGCGGTGCTGGAGGCCCTGCTGCACAGCGAGGACCGTCACTCGATGCGGCGCTTTGCCGATCTTGCCGGTGCACGTCTGGTCGAGGCGGGGATCGCGATCCCCAACGTCAACACGCCGGAGGATCTCGCCGCGCTCGCCCGCAAGGGATGAGCCATGCGCCGGGGTGGGGCCGGCGCATGGCGGAGCGCTGCTGGGCGGCGGCTGGGCGCTGCTTACAGGCCCGCGAACGCGGCGGAGCGCGCCGATGTCCGCGCTTCGTGAAAGCCGGTCTCGGTCCCTGGCGCGTTCAGGCGGTAGCCGCCGTTGGGTGACGTTTCGATGATCCCGGACAGGCCGACAAAGGCCAGCTTGCGGCGCAGGCGCGACATGTGGACGGCCACGCTGTTGGTTTCCGGGACAAAGCCCATCCGCCAGACATCGTAGATCAGCGATTCCTTGCTGACCGTCTCGCCCAGCGAATCCGCAAGACGCCAGATCAGCGCGAATTCGCGCGGGTTGAGGTTCAGCGGCTCGCCGTCGCCGAAGGCTTCGCGGGCCAGCAGGTCGAGCGTGAGGCGGCCGATCCGGCGGCGGCGCGGCAGGCACTGCGCAAACTGGGCCAGGCGATTGGCCCGGGCCTCCAGCTCGTCAATGTCGGTCGTTGCCGCGAGGACATCGCCGAAGCCGACATGCAGCAGCGCGGTGCGCTCCGAAGGGTCGCTGACCCCGGATACCAGCACGGTGCGCCGCACGTCCGGCCGAAGCGTCTCCAGCACGGGCAGCCATTGCCCGGTTTCCATGCCGCAGGCGTCGATCATGCCGATGCAGTCCGGCGATGGTTGTATCTCGGGCTCCAGGATCCAGCCGCATCGACGCAGGTCAAGCTGCGTCGGGATTGCCCTGTTCGCCAGCCAGCGAAAGCGTGGCGCGTGACATTCGCTCTTGCCCAGATAGGTCATTGGCCCCCCAATCCCGCTATGGCAGATGTAACCGATGAGCGCTTTTTGGGGGGAGGGGCGCTCCGGTAACAATACCTATTATTTTACAGTAGTACAAAATTGCAGGGCTGTTCGGGCAAAACCCGGACAATGGCAAGGTGCCTGTAACGGTAACTTGGCTTTTGCCCCCGGCTATCTGTTTCGATGCGACGGCACCGTGTGTGCGAGGGGGGCGGCACGGTTCGCCGGGCGGGCGAACCGTGCCGCGTTCCATCAGGCTGCCGGGGTGTTGACGCCCATCGAGACGAGGTAGCGCTTGATGTTGCGCGCGGCCTGGCGCAGCCGCTGCTCGTTCTCGACCATGGCGATGCGCACGAAGCCTTCGCCGTCCTCGCCGTACCCCACGCCCGGCGCCACCGCGACTTCGGCATGGGTCAGCAGCTGCTTGGAGAATTCCAGGCTGCCCATTTCCTTGAGGGCGGGCGGCAGCGGCGCCCAGGCGAACATCGAGGCCTTGGGGCTGGGGATGTCCCAGCCGGCGCGGCCGAACGCCTCGACCATGACGTCGCGGCGCTTCTGGTAGAGATTGCGGTTCTTCTCGACGATGTCCTGCGGGCCGTTGAGCGCAGCGCAGGCTGCGGCCTGGATCGGCGTGAAGGCGCCGTAGTCGAGGTAGGACTTCACGCGCTTGAGCGCCGCGATCAGCTTGGGGTTGCCCACCGCGAAGCCGACGCGCCAGCCCGCCATCGAGAAGGTCTTCGACATCGAGGTGAATTCCACCGCCACGTCCTTGGCGCCGGGCACTTCGAGGATCGAGCGCGTGGGGTTGCCGTCGAAATAGAGTTCGGAATAGGCAAGGTCGGAGAGGATCCAGACCTTGTTCTCCTTCGCCCAGGCGACCAGGCGCTCGTAGAAGGCGAGGTCCACCGTCTCGGCGGTCGGGTTCGAGGGGTAGTTGACGATCAGGATCGAGGGGCGCGGCACCGTGAAGGCCATCGCGCGGTTCAGCGATTCCCAGTAGCGCTCGTCCGGCGTGGTCGGCACCGAGCGGATCGTCGCCCCGGCGATGATGAAGCCGAACGTGTGGATCGGGTAGCTGGGGTTGGGCGCGAGCACCACGTCGCCCGGCGCGGTGATCGCGGTGGCGAGGCTGGCGAGGCCTTCCTTCGAACCCATCGTCATCACCACTTCGGTCTCGGGATCGAGATCGACGTTGAAGCGGCGGCCGTAGTAGTTGGCCTGGGCGCGGCGGATGCCGGGAATGCCCGAGGAGGCCGAATAGCCGTGCGCGTCTTCCTTCTGGGCGACTTCGCACAGTTTCTCGATCACGTGGGCGGGCGGCGGCAGGTCGGGGTTGCCCATGCCGAGGTCGATGATGTCCCTACCGGCCTGGCGTGCCGCATGACGCATCGCGTTGACTTCGGCGATAACGTAGGGCGGCAGGCGCTTGATGCGGTAGAACTCGTCTTCCATGACCTCTGAGAATCCATAAAACACACGGCGAAAAGTGCCGTGCCGGCCCCTGTAGGGGAATAAACCCTCCGCGCAAATGGTGCTTGCGCAATCGTGTGATCGGAATTCCGGGGATCGCGCAAGTTTTGGCCGGTTGGCGGCGGGCGATGCAGTGGATAGGAATGAGGCAGAGGGGATTCGCAGCGGGTCCCGCCCAGCCGGAGTTCGACCGCACATGGCGACCGACGCCACCGATCTGATGACCCGAATTTTCCAGGATCATGCTAGTCAGGTGACCGGCCTTTTCGGCGGCCTCGTTCCCAAGGAGGGTTCTCCCGAGGCGGAGAGCGCGGTCCACTGGGCCGAGATCGCCGGGCGCATGCATTCGATCTGGACCGATTTCCAGGTCGAGCAGCTCGGCAAGGCAAAGGACGGTACCGGGCATTGGTCCGATCCGGTCAAGTGGGTGGCGACCGCCGAGGCCGTCGTACGCCAGTTGCCGCTCGCCGATCCCGACGTGCAGCAGCGGCTGTGGAACGAGGCGGCGCAGCTCATCAACGGGGTGCTCGGCCAGTACGGCCTCGGCCCGGCGGCGGCAGCCGCAGGCCAGGGCGCAGGCCAGGGGGCGGGCCAGGACGCGGGGGAAGGTGCCTCCGCCGATCCGGTGCTGCCGCGTGCCGACCGCCGCTTTGCCGACCCCGAATGGCGCCGCCAGCCGTTCTTCGCGGTGATTCACCAGCTCTACCTCATGCTCAGCGAGCAGCTGGTCGGCCTCGCCGAGAAGGCCGAAGGGCTGGAGCCGGCGCGCAAGGCCCAGCTGCTCTTCGCCACCCGCGCGATCGTCGATGCGCTGAGCCCCGCAAACTTCCCGATGACCAATCCGGTCGCGCTGGAGGCCGCGCGCCGCTCGCAGGGGGAAAGCCTGATCCGCGGTTTCGAGAACCTGCTCGACGACATGCGCAAGGGCCAGCTCACCCATGTCCGCCCCGGTGCCTTCGTGCTGGGCGAGAACATCGCGGTGACGCCGGGCAAGGTCGTGTTCGAGACGCCGCTCTACCAGCTGATCCAGTACACGCCGACCACGGACAAGGTGCTCAAGACGCCCTTGCTGATCTTCCCGCCGTGGATCAACCGCTTCTACATCCTCGATCTCAACGCCAAGAAAAGCTTCGTGCGTTGGGCGGTGGAGCAGGGCGTGACTGTGTTCATGGTCTCGTGGAAGTCGGCCGATGCCTCGATGGCCGATCTGGTCTGGGATGACTATATCGCCGCCCAGATCGAGGCGATCGACGCCGTGCGCGGCCGGCTCGGCGTGCCCTCGGTCCACACCATCGGCTACTGCGTCGCCGGGACCACGCTGGCCGCGACGCTGGCGGTGCTGGCGCGCAAGGGCGAGGCGGACAAGGTCGCCAGCGCCACCTTCTTCACCGCGCAAGTCGATTTCGAGGATGCGGGGGACCTGCGCAACTTCATCGACGACCAGCAGATCGAGACGATCGGCAAGCTCTCGCCCGAAGGGTATCTCGACGGCCGCTATCTCGCCGCCACCTTCAATATCCTGCGCGGCAACGACCTGATCTGGAGCACGGTCGAGAAGAACTACCTGCTGGGCGAGGACTATCCGGCCTTCGACCTGCTTCACTGGAACGGCGACGTCACCAACCTGCCGGCCCGCTGGCACCGCAGCTACTTGCGCGATCTCTACCGTGACAACCGGCTGGTGGTGGCGGATTCGCTGCAGGCCGGCGGGGTGCCGATCGACCTCCATCGCATCACCACGCCCACCTATATCCAGGCCGGGCGCGAGGATCACATCGCGCCGGCGCGCAGCGTCTGGAAGCTGACGCACTATCTGGCGGGCCCCTCGACATTCGTGCTGGCGGGGTCGGGGCACATTGCCGGCGTGGTCAATCCGCCGTCGGCGGGCAAGTACCAGTACTGGACCAACGACGCCGGTGCCGAGACGCTCGACGCCTTTGTCGAAGGGGCGAGCGAGCATCCCGGCAGCTGGTGGCCGCACTGGGCGGCGTGGTTGCAGGCGCTCGATCCCGTGCAAGTGGCGGCGCGCGGCAAGCGCCGTCCGGGCGGGCGCGGCGACAAGGTGATCGAGGACGCGCCCGGGCGCTACGTCACCCAGCGCTAGGCGGCTGACCTCAGGCGCTGCACGGGCGCTCGATGCGAGTTCGATTAGATGAGGGCCTGAGGCGGCCAGCCTGATCCTGCCGCCATGCGCATCAACGATTCGCCCCGCGTGCGGCGCGCCGTGTCGCAGCGCGCCGCACGCGGGCGCGGGCTGCGGTCGCCTCACGCCGCCTGACGCCGGTTCACTTCTCGCTGCACCGCGAAGCCCGCCGCTGCGGACACAGCCGCGGCGGCTTGCTCCATTTTCGTTGCAGTCGCGCTGTCGGTGCGAGATTCGCGGCGTTATGAGGCGCTTAGCAGGATGCTCTCGGCAGTCGTTCGCATGGCGGAATGCGCCGGGCACGCGGCTGGCCGGTCGCCGATCCCGTGCATGCTCTTGACCGGACTCGCTTATGCTGCACTGCAACATAGGGAGATTGACTTCACGCTGTGGAGGCCATATTGTGCATTGCAACAAAACAAGATTTCGAATCGCAGGAATTGACTCAGTTGCAGTGAACGCGGGCCGGCATGGCGCTTCGATCACGTGGATGTCCCGGCTTGTCCCTCATGGCGAGCGGCACGGTCCTTGATGTGGTCCCAGGGCGACTGCGGTTCCGTCCAGACCTATCGGTACGATTTTTCGGCAAGAGCGCAGGAACAGTCAGATGGCCGGGAAGGACGATGCAAAGGATGAGGCACTTGCCGAAAAGGCTTATGCAGCCGCGGCGGAACAAGTGCCTGACGTGAAGAAGGCAGAACCCGTGATGGATGCTTCCTCTACAGATTCCAAGGCCGCCACCGGGGCGGCTGTAGCGGCGGACAAGCCGGTCGAAGCGGCCAGGCCCGCGGTGGCGGCGGCCACGCCGGCACCGCCTGCTGCCGCCACGCCGGCACCGGTTGTCGCGGCCGCGCCCAAGGAGGCGTCTGCCCCCAAGGCCCCCGCAAAACCGGAAGCCAAGGCAAAACCGATCGCGAAGGCAAAGCCGGCGGCGAAGGTAAAGGTCGCGGCCAAGCCGACCGTCAAGGTTTCCGCTGCCAAGGTTCCCGCTCCCAAGGTTCCGGCGCCGAAGCTGGCGCCCAAGCCCGTCGCCGCAAAGGCGACCAAGCCTGCCGCCGCACCGAAGGCAGGCAAGACCAGGATCATCGCCAAGCCGGCGGTTACCACGCCTCTCGCGGCAACGCCCAAGGCCGCTGCGGCGGCTAGGCCGGCTCCGGCGAAGATAGCTCCGGCAAAGGCCGGGGCCACCAAGCCCGCACCGGCAAAGCCGGGCGTTTCAAGTTTCGCAGGACTGATCTCCAACTTCATGCTCGAGGATACGACGATGGACATGAGCGCTAATCTCTCTGCTTTCCAGGACGCGGTTGCCGACGCCCAGACCAAGGCCAAGGCCGCATTCGAAAAGGGCACCGGCGCGCTCGGCGAACTGGGTGACTTCACCAAGGGCAACCTCGAAGCCGTCGTCGAATCGGGCAAGATCCTTGCCGAAGGCCTGCAGGGCCTGGGTTCGGAACTGGTCAGCGAAGGCCGCACCTCGTTCGCCACCATGACCGGCGACATCAAGGAACTCGCCGCCGTCAAGTCGCCGACTGACTTCTTCAAGCTCCAGGGCGACATCGCCCGCAAGAACTTCGACAGCGCGGTCGCCTACAGCTCGAAGAACAGCGAAGCCATGCTGAAGCTGATGAGCGATGTGATGGCCCCGCTTTCGGGCCGCGTCAGCATCGCGATGGAAAAGGCCCGCCACGCGGCGGTCTGATCCGGCGATCCGGCCCGGTTGCCCTCGGGGTTGACCGGGCTGCTTCCGGAACCGTCCCTCTGCCGAATTGGCCGGCGCCTGTTGCCGGCCTGTCGCAAAGAGGGGGCGTTCCGGAGCGCTCTTCGCATGTCGGTCCAGCGGCCGGATGGAATTCCGTCCGGTCGCCGCTTGGGGGCGGCTGCGCCGCTGCAGTACCTGTCCGGATCCGCTTCCGGCATTTTGTATCCGGTAAATCTCGCTCCGCGGTAAGCTCTGGGCACTGTCGGTGCGTTTCAGGGCGGTCTCGGGGCGTTTCAGCGCCGGCCTTTGCGACAAACCGCGATGCAGGCCTTGTTTCTCGGGTGGGCGATACGATATTCTCTCCCGATGATTTCCCCGATGTCCGATTCCTGCTCGAGCCTTCCTGCGTCTTCGCGCGCCGCCATGACGCTTGCCGAAGCCGTGCATGATGGGGCTCCTGTCGTATCCGGACCGGACGGGGAGAATGGCGACAGCGACGGCAGCGAACAAGTCGGCATCGCCACCAAGACCCGCGCCAAGCCGAAAAAGCCCAGCCAGTTCAAGGTGCTGATGCTCAATGATGACTACACCCCGATGGAATTCGTGGTGATGGTCCTCAAGCGCTTTTTCCATATGGATCTGGAGCAGGCGACGCGGGTGATGCTGCATGTTCACCAGAAGGGCGTCGGCGTCTGCGGGATTTTCCCTTACGAGATCGCCGAAACCAAGGTGAACCAGGTGATGGATTTCGCGCGGCAGAACCAGCACCCGCTGCAATGCACGCTCGAAAAGGCCTGAGCGACAGGCCGTAACGCGTCGGGGCGCCGTTTGCCTTCAATGGCAGGCAATCGCGCTCGGAAGGACCGTACGTGTGTCCTTCGAGCCGCAGTCAGGCCCCGCCACTACCCCCGGCAGAGCAGGCGTTTTCGCCGATCACCGCGTTCAGCATGCAAGCATCGGTGCCTGCGTCACCATGTCCCGCGGCATCCGCCGGGCTATCCGGCGTTTCCGCGAAATGGCAGGCCAGCGCGCGGAACAGCACCGCAACCATGGCTGCGGCAGGCGACCATGCGGCCGCTTCGGCCTCAAGGGTGATCTTGTCGTCCCGGATCGTCAGCTGCGCGATTCTGTGCCCGTCATCGCTGCTTTCGTGGGTGATGTCGGCGCCTTGGGGCATCAGGCGGGCGGCTGCGCCTTCGACGTCGCCGCGGCGGACCTGGGCGGTGACATCCAGCGCCAGAGCCGTCCAGCGCGCGGCGTCGATGTCCCGTCCTGCCTTGCCGAAGATCACCAGCATTTCGAAGATCATGGCGGCGGCATCGTGCCGGCCTGCCGCTTCGGTGCGCCGGGCAAACCGCTCGAGGTCGCGGGCAAACTTGTGGCGCTGCGCTGCGGACATGCATGGGCCGCTTTCGTGCAGGAAGAAGCGGCGCGTATCGAAATGGGTCGGCAGCAGGTCGGTTCGAGGCGAGGGCATGGCGCGAGCAGTCTTGTCCTATCGGGGGGGGCTGGCGCTCTTCGCAGTCGGGGACGGGTAGGCAATCGTGAAAAGGGGGGATGTAACAGTGAAACGCAGCGAATCCCGGCGCCGGACCAATACCTCGCCGGCGCTCCACCCGTCGCGATCCCGGGCCTTTTCGGCGCCGTGGGAGGCCTGCGCGGGGGCGTTCTTCGCATGGCCGTGGACAATTCGCTTTGCCCACCTGCGCCAAGCGTTTAAGGGCCTTTGAAGCACGGTATTATGACGAAGTCCCGGTGAACCCCACAGCGTGAAATTCCTAAACGCCATAGACCGCTACATCCTGCGCCTGGTGCTGATGCCGATGTTCGGCATCTTCCTGCTGGCAGCCTCGCTGCTGGTGCTCGACAAGATGTTGCGGCTTTTCGATTTTGTCGCGACGGAAGGCGGGCCGATCGGCGTCGTCTTCAAGATGCTCGCGAATCTCCTGCCGGAATATGCAAGCCTCGCGATCCCGCTGGGGCTGATGCTGGGCATCCTGCTGGCCTTCCGCAAGCTCGCGACGTCGAGCGAGCTGGACGTCATGCGTGCGGTCGGCCTCAGCTACACGCGGCTGCTCAGGGTGCCTTATATCCTGACGATCCTGCTGGCGGGCCTGAACTTCGCCATCGTCGGCTATCTCCAGCCGCTTTCGCGCTACTACTATGAAGAGCTGAACTACGAGCTGAAGTCGGGCGCACTGGGTGCCTCGATCAAGGTCGGCGAGTTCACCACGCTCAAGGACCGCGTGGCCTTGCGCATCGACGAGAGCCGCGACGAGGGCCGCCGCCTGATCGGCATCTTCGCGCGCGTGGCCAACGACAAGGGCCAGGTGCTGTCTATCTCCGCGCGCGAAGGCCAGTTCCTCGCGCTCAAGGGCGCGCCTGACACGATCATCCTGCGGCTCGACAACGGGCAGATCATCCAGGACGTGCCGGGCAAGGACCCGCGCGTGCTGACCTTCACCCGCCATGACCTGCCGGTCGAGCTTCCGCAGATCGAGAAGTTCCGCAAGCGTGGCGGCCAGGACCGCGAGTACCTCCTGCCGGAACTGATGCACCTCGGCTGGAACAAGGGCGTGCCCGAGGAAGAGCGGGTCTCCAGCCAGGCCAACTTCAACTACCGCATGGTCGAGGTGATCATGATGCTGCTGCTGCCGCTGCTGGCGGTGGCGCTGGCGATCCCGCCCAAGCGTTCGACATCGGCGCTTGGCCTGTTCGTGTCGATCGTGCTGGTCGTGGCCTATCACAAGGTCAACCAATATGCCGCCGACGTTGCCGCGCTTGGCAAGATGAACCCGATTCTCGGCCTCTGGGGGCCGTTTGCCCTGTTCGCGGCATTGATCGTGTGGATGTACTGGCGGGTCGCCTACGTGCCCGGCGGGCAGCCGCTCGGCTGGCTTGAAAAGGGCTCGGAGATCGTCGTCAAGTGGCTCAAGTCGCTGCTCAAGCGGCGGCGCCATGGGCCCGTATTGCCCGAAATCGCGTCCGAAGACGCGGCCTGACCTGGGATCGAGATGGAATTCTTCCCTTCACGCACATTGACCTGGTACCTCGCGCGGCTGTTTGTCGTGCGCATCTTTGCCGTGCTGCTGATGCTGGTACTGGTGCTCCAGGTGCTCGACCTGCTGGGCGAGAGCGGTGACATCCTGGCCTACAAGGGCAACGGCGAATCGCAGCTGCTCTACTACGTGACGCTGCGTATCCCGCAGCTGATCGCGCGGTTCCTGCCCTATTCGGTGCTGCTGGCCACGATCATCACCCTGGCCACGCTGAACCAGAACAGCGAGGTCATCTCGATGAAGGCGGCGGGACTGTCGGCCCATCAGGTGCTGGCGCCGCTGCTCTTGTCGGCCTTGCTGATTTCCGTCGGCAGCCTGGCGTTCAACGAGCGCATCGTCACCCGTTCTACCGCGATGCTCAGCGCCTGGCAGGGCGCCAAGTACGGGCCGATCCCCAGGACTGCGAGCGCCCGCGCCAATCTCTACCTTGCCGATGGCCGGGACCTGATGATGGCCTCCAGCATCGAGGGCGACGGCAATGCCATGGTCCTCAACGGCGTGACGTTCTACAACCGTGACGAAAACGGCATCATCACCCGCACGCTGCGCGCCGACAAGGCGACGTTTGCCAATCCCGGCTGGCGCTTCGAAAACCCCACCAGCTTCGATGTCGCCAAGACGACGACGAGCCGGGTCGCTACAGTGACCGTGGCGCCGGGGATCACCCCTGCCAAGATCATGCTCTCCAAGGTCGATGCGGATTCGCAGGACATCTTCGAACTCACCCGGTCGATCGAGGCGATGAAGGTTGCCGGACGCCGTACCAGCGAACTCGATGCGGCCTGGTGGCACAAGCTTTCGGGGCCCTTCTCATCGGTGCTGATGCCGCTCCTGGGCGCCGTCACGGCCTTCGGTCTGGCCCGTTCCGGCCAGTTGCTGATCCGCGCGGTGATCGGCATGGCGCTGGGCTTTGCCTACTTCGTGCTCGACAACGCGGCTCTGGCTATGGGCAATTTCGGCGGTTATCCGCCGCTCATCGCGGCCTGGGCGCCCTTCGTGCTGTTTGCCTTCATCGGCGAGACGGTGCTGATCCGCACCGAAGAGTAGGACAAGGGGGATGGGGCGACGACCCGCCCTGTTCTGCTCCTCTCCCCACACAAAAAAAGGCCCCGCATTTCGCGAGGCCTTTTTTTGTGTCCGTAACGTGCGGGTTGATCAATGCGCCCGCATGGTGCTGCGGGCGAGGCGTTCCAGCAGCGGCATCAGCCCGGGGTAGTTCGCTTTGGCATAAGTCGTGCCCGCGCCGAACTGGCGGGCAAGACGGCGATGCGCCTCGGCCAGCGAATGGTAGGGCATCGAGGGCAGCAGGTGGTGCAGCGCGTGATAGCGCAGGCCGACCGGCGCCCAGAGTTCGGAGAACTTCGCCGGCGGCGGCACGTTCACCGAATCGAGGTACTGCGCGGTGACGGTCATCGCCTCGCCATCGTTCTCCCACAAGTGCGCGACCAGCGTGCGGACCTGGTTGAGGAAGGCCGTGAGCGACATGACGCAGAGCGCGATCACCAGTGGGCGCCAGCCATAGGCATAGCTAGCGGCGAGCACGGCGATGGCCCAGACCGAGCAGCCCAGTTCCTGCCAGAACACCATCTGCGCGAACTTCCCTTCGGGCGCGCGGCGGTCGAAGCGCGGGTTGATGGCCAGCGCCGAGGCACGGCCCCAGACCAGCTTGCGCAAGGGAGGGATCACCACGCCGAGCGGCGTCAGCACCGCCGAGCGGATCAGCAGCGCGGGCGGCAGCAGGATTGCGGTGAGCGCGAAGACCGGCAGGCTCCACGGCTTCATCAACGCCAGCGGGAGGTATTCCGGGTCCTCGATGGTGCCGTAGCGGGTGCGGGTGTGGTGGATCGTGTGTACGCCCTCGTACATGAACGAGGGGATTAGCATCGGGATGCCGACGATCAGGTTCCACACGAAGCGGAAGCCGGGCAGGGCGTCGCGGTGGATGTGGGTCAGTTCGTGGATGAACAGCAGCGCGCGGTAGAGCGCCAGCGAGGCCAGCAGGCCCAGCGCCAGCGCTGCCCAGGGATTGCTCACCAGGATCGCGCCGGCCAGCGCGCCGTAGCCCACCAGGGTCGATGCCAGCATGTCCGGCCAGTAGATTTCGGGGCGCGCGGCGGCGATGTCGCGCGTCAGTTCGACGGCGGCGCGCAGCATCTCCTTGTCGTCCGGGATCTGCGACGAGCGCAGGCGCTCTGCCGCCTCGGTGGGCGCGTTGGGAGACAGGTCGATGGCTTCCTGGGCAGTCATACGTTCATATTCCAAAGTCATCGGGCAAAAAGCCGGCCCGTTACGGACTTTTGCGGCTGGCGGTGCCTTGCTCATGCTTGACAAGGTGCGGGCACCGGCCGCAGGTCGCGATCCTGATAGTCCCCATAATGCGGAACAAAGGCAGGATCGTGGCCAAAGCCGAACTAGTCATCACACCCGTTTCCAGCAAGGCCGACCGCGCTGCCTTTGTCGATTACGCTTATCGGCACAATGCGTCAGATCAAAATGGGGCGGCAGATCCAAACTGGGTCCCCAATCTGCGCTCGGAGGAAATCTCCAAGTTCACCCCCGGCAAGAACCCGTTCTGGGACCATGCGCGCGGCCAGCTGTTCCTGGCAAAGCGCGGCGGCGAGGTGGTCGGGCGCATTTCGGCGCATATCGATGAACTGGCGCTGAAACAGCCGGCGGAGCAGGGCATGGGCCCGGGCACCGGCAACTGGGGCGCGATCGAGGCCGAGGACGAGGAGGTTGCCAAGGCCCTCATCGCCCGGGCCGAGGACTGGCTGCGCTCCGAGGGCATGACCCGCGTGCTGGCGCCGATGAACCTCTCGGTCTGGGAAGAGCCCGGTCTCCAGGTGCTGGGCCACGACCATCCGCCGATGGTGATGATGGCACACCACGATTCGGCCTACCAGCCATGGATCGAGGGCGCCGGCTACGACCGGGTGAAGACGCTCTACACCTACGATCTCGACGTGACGAAGCCGTTCCCGCCGCTGGTCCAGCGCATCGTTTCCTCGGGCGAGAAGAATGCCAAGATCCGCATCCGCGAAGTCGATCCCAAGCGGTTCGACGAGGAAGCGGCGCTGATCTGCGACATCCTCAACGACGCCTGGTCGGACAACTGGGGCTTCGTGCCTTTCACCGAGAAGGAAATCGCCTATACCGGCAAGGCGCTCAAGCCGCTGGTCCATCCCGAACTGATCCGCGTCGCCGAATACGAGGGCGAGCCGGTGGCCTTCATGATGACCTGGCCCGATCTCAACCAGGCACAGAAGCGCTTCAACGGCCCCAAGGGCAAGCCGGGCATCTTCGGCCTGATCAAGCTGCTGCTGTGGCTGCGCAAGCCCAACCCGGCCGACATGCGCGTGCCGCTGATGGGCGTGCGCAAGAAGCTGCAGTCCTCGCGCCTTGCCAGCCAGCTGGCTTTCATGATGATCGAATACATCCGCCGTTCGGCCACCGCCAAGTTCGGTGCGCGCCGTGCGGAGATCGGTTGGGTGCTCGATGACAACCAGGGCATGGTCGCCATTGCCGGGGCCATCGACAGCAAGGTGAACCGCGAATACGCGATTTACGAAAAGGCGCTGTGATGGCCGGATGAAGGGCTGCCTTTACAGGCATGCCACAAGAAAGGGCCCGCTGCGTGCGCAGCGGGCCCTTTCTTGTGGCTGGGCGCATGACGCTGCCTTTGCGGCTCATATCCATTTTCTTGTACCCACCTGCGTTGAGCCCGCGCGGCGCCTGGGCGTTCCAGGCGGCTGATGCGTCAGCATCACTGCAACCTGGTGTTAATCGCGGCCTTCTAGTGGATTTGCGATAGGGAAACAGGGGCGCGCAGATGAAGTACAGATCCTGGCTGATCGTTCCGGGAAACAGCGAGAAGCGTCTGGCGCTGTCGCATGGCGTGGGGGCGGACGTGATCGTGGTCGACCTTGCGGATACGGTTCCGGGCGAAGGGCGAGAGATCGGGCATCGCTCGGCGGCGCAGTGGCTCATGGCGGGCCGCCATGCCGCGGGAGGCGCACGTCACCAGGCGCGCTGGGTGCGCATCAACAGTTTCGAATCGGGGCTCTGGCGGGAGGATCTGGCTGCGGTGATGCCCGCGGCGCCCGAAGGCATCATCCTGCCGGCGGCCGCCGGGCCCGAGGCGGTGCGCGAACTGGCCAGCGAAATCTACGGTCATGAGGAGCGCAACGGCATCGCTGCCAGCGCCACCCGCATCATGCCGGTGCTTGGTGCCAGCGCGCGGGCCGCGCTGCATGTGGGGCGTTATCTCGATTCCGCGCACCAGCGGCTGGACGGGCTGGCCTGGAGCGCCAGTGCGCTCGGCATGGCGCTCGGTGTCGGCCAGGGCCGCGACCGACAGGGTGGCTGGGGCGGTGTCGCGGCCCATGTCCGTGCACAAGTGCTGCTGACTGCCCATGCCGGGGCGATGCGCGCGCTCGAGGCTCCGTTCGAGGACTTCGAGGACGAGGCCGGGTTGGAGCGCGCCGCGCTGCAGGCCCGCGCCGACGGTTTTTCAGGCATGTTTGCGGTGCATCCGGCGCAAGTCGCCGTCATCAACCGGGCTTTCGCGCCGCGGCCGCAGGAACTCGGCGCCGCGCGCGAGATCGTTGCGGCCTTTGCCGCCAATCCGCATCTCGGCACGATGGCGGTGGGCGGCCGGATGGTCGACCGCGCGCATCTTGCGCTTGCCCGTCACACGCTGGCGCAGGCGGATCTTGTCGTCGATGTCGGCGAGGAACTGCGCCGGGCGGCTATTCTCCGCCCGGCTTGATCGCAGCGGTGCTGTCTGCCGCAGCAGCCGCTTCGACATCGGCGGCGGCGGCTGCCGCCGCATCGGCGTTGCTGTCGCCGGTCGAGGCGCTGGCATCGCTTGTCGGCCTGCGTGCGGACGAGCCGCTTGCCTCCGGCGCCATGTGCGGACTTTGCGAACGCACCGTGTCGTAAGCCGGCATGTCGTCGGTGACCGAGCGCTGCTGCAACTGTGCACCGGCAGCGGCCTTGTCGCTGGCCGCCTCCTGCTTGTTGCAGCCGGCCAGCGCGAGCGCTGCCAGAATGGCAGCGGAACGGAACGTCAGGCTCATGCGGGCGTCTCCGGAGCGGGGGCGGCGGGCGGGCAGGGGCGGTCGAGCGCGGAGAGGAAGGCATCGGCATGGGACAGCAATGCTGCGTCCCAGTGGTTGAAGTCGATGTCGTGGCCAAGCCGCTTCATGCTGGTGACACCGAACTCGTCGATGCCGCAAGGCACGATGCCGGTGAAATGGGCAAGGTCGGGGTGAATGTTCACCGCGAAGCCGTGCATCGTCACCCACTTGCGGATGCGCACGCCGATGGCGCCGATCTTGGCCTCACGCCCGTCGACGTCGCGGGTCCAGATGCCGATGCGGCCTTCGCTGCGGAAGCTCTCGACGCCGAAGTCCTTGAGCGTCTCGATCACCCAGCCTTCGAGGCCGTGGACAAAGCCGCGCGCATCGCGGGCGCGCTTGCGCAGGTCCAGCAGCACATAGGCCACGCGCTGTCCGGGGCCGTGGTAGGTGTAGCGGCCGCCGCGCCCGGCCTCGACCACTTCGAAGCGCGGGTCGAGCAGTTCGGTGCGGTCGGCGCTGGTGCCGGCGGTGTAGACGGGGGGGTGTTCGAGCAGCCAGATCAGTTCACGCGCCTCGCCTGCCGCGATCGCGGCATTGCGGGCTGTCATTTCCTCGAGGGCGGCGCGATAGGGCACTTGTTCGGTGCTGACGCGCAGTTCGATATCACCGGCCAAAGTCGTGGGGAAAGTCATGTTTCGTTGCGTGGCGTCATTCCCTGCGGTTATCAAGCCACTTTGAGATGACCGCCCTATCCTGGCGGCGGCAGGAGCAGCAATGACGTTCGACAGCAACCGGGCCTGGAACGAGGCCAGCCGCGCGGTTTCCGCCAACAAGGAAGTGGTTCTGGCCATCGCGGGGGTCTTTTTCCTGTTGCCGCAGCTGATCTTCTCGATCTTCTTTCCGGCGCCGGAAATGGCGAGCGGCGGGACCGAGCAGCAGGTGCTGGATGCGGCGAGCGCGTATTACGCCTCGATTCTCCCGGTGATGATTCCCGTCGCCCTCTGCCAGGCGCTGGGCACTCTGGCGCTGCTCGGCGTGCTCGATACCGATCGCCGTCCGACCGTGGGCGAGGCGATCGGCAATGGCCTCAAGGCGCTGTTGCCCTACCTGCTGGCCCAGCTGGTGATGGGCTTTGCATTGATGAGCATCGGCCTCGCCGTGGCGACGGTCTTCGCGGCGGCGGGCGGCAAGGTGGGCGTGATCGTCGGCCTTGCCATCGGTTTTGTGCTGGTGGTGCCGATCGGCGTGCGGCTGTCGCTGGTGGCGCCGGTGATCGCGGTGGACAAGCTGCGCAATCCGATCGCCGCGCTGATCGTTTCCTGGCGGCTGACCAAGGGCAACACGGCGCGGATCTTCGGCTTCTATGCGCTCCTGTTCGTGGCGATGATGGTGCTGATGCTGGTTTCGGGCATCGTCACGCTGCCGATCGGCCTGCTGGCGCCCAAGGACATCGCGGTGCCGGTCGGCGCGGGCATCCAGTCGCTCGTCGCGGCGCTGATGGCGGCCTATTTCGTGGCGGTGATCGGCCAGATCCACCGCCAGCTTTCCGGCGGATCGCCAGAGGTGCTGACAAGCCCGTTCGAGTGACGGGCCGCGCCTTCCGTTCATCCGGTGATTGCACCTGACTGGAAAGCGCTCTTGCCTTCACCTGCATGCAAAAAGGCCGGCGTTCGGGAACGCCGGCCTTTTTTGTCTTGCCGATGGCGGGACTGTCCCGGTCCCCGGTTTTTCAGTCCTCGTCCTTCCAGCCCCACCACATGAAGCAGGGGGGGACGTTGATCGGTTCGATCTTGTCGTCGATGCGCTTGAAGTGGCGGGCCATGAAGCTCTTGGCCTTGGGCGTGAACTGGTAGACCAGGAACGCGCCGCCCTTGCGGATCACGCGGTAGGTGGCCGCGGCGATGGCCGGGCCGACGCCTTCGGGCAGGGTCGAGAAGGGCAGGCCCGAAAGCACGTAGTCGGCTTTCTCATGGCCGTGCGCGCGCACGATCTCCTCGACGTCGGCCGCCGAGCCGAGCACCGGGATGAAGCGGCTGTCGGTGATCGTGCGGCGCAGATAGTCGATGAACAGCGGGTTCGTGTCGATCACGATCAGCTGTGCATCGCGGCTCATGCGGTCCAGCACCGGGCGGCAGAACGTGCCGACGCCGGGGCCATACTCGACAAAGAGCTTGGTGTTCGCCCAATCGACGGGCGCCAGCATGCGATTGATCACGAAGCGCGACGAGGGGACGATCGAGCCGACCATCACCGGATTGCGCAGAAATCCTTCGATGAACACGCCCCATGGTCCGAGGCTGTGCTTGATCTTTCGCTTGATTCGCTGGGGGAGCGCCTCTCGGGCAAGCTCGGTACTGGTCATGCTGGCGAAAACTCTCGCGTTGTTGTCGTCCTGCGGAGGGCGAAGGCGTGGCAGATCGGGGGGCACATTGCAAGCAAGCCGGGTGGCTATGTTGCAGGGCGATTACAAAATCTCGTGGACCTTTTCCATGGGGCGGCAGAGCCGCACGCCGCTGTCGGTCTCGACCAGAGGGCGTTCGATCAGGATCGGCTCTGCGGCCATCGCGGCAAGCACCGCGGCATCGTCGGCATCGGGAAGGCCGCGCTCCTGGGCGTCGGTACCGCGCAGGCGCAGGCCCTGCTGCGGGGTGAGGCCCGCGTCCTTGTAGAGCTGCGCCAGCTTTTCGGCGCTCGGCGGGGTCTTGAGGTATTCGATCACCGTCACGTCCACGCCGGGGGTCTCTTCCAGCACGGCGAGCGTCTTGCGCGAGGTGCCGCACTTGGGATTGTGCCAGATCGTGGCTTTCATGGAAGCTGTCCTTCAGTGTTCGGATGAAGTCGGGTTCAGCGCCGGAACCGCGCGGGCGGCGTCCTCGGGCGCGATGCCGGGAGCGGGCGCGGCGCTGATGGTTTCCTCGCGGCGGAGCACGCGGCCCGCGCGCTGCACGGCGGCGAGCAGGCGCGGGTGGACGCCGCAGCGGCAGAGATTGGGAAGGGCGGCGCCGATCTCGGCCTCGCTGGGGTTGGCATTGCGTGCCAGCAGCGCGGCAGCGGCGATGACCACGCCCGGCGTGCAGAAGCCGCACTGGATCGCCTGTTCGGCCACCATGGCCTGCTGCACCGGATGCGAGCGGTCCTGCGAGAGTCCTTCGATGGTGGTCACGAAGCGCCCCTCGCACTCGCCCAGCGTGACGAGGCAGGAGCGCAGCGCGGCGCCGTCGACCATGACCGTGCAGGCTCCGCAGTCACCGGTGCCGCAGCCGTACTTGGTGCCGGTGAGATTGGCACCGTCACGCAAGCCCCAGAGTAGCGGTGTCTGCGGATCCATGCGGATCTCGACCGGGTGGTCGTTGAGGGTCAGGCGCGCCATCGGCATTCCTTAACCATCGCGGCGGCGCGTTTCCAGTGCGGGATCCATCGATATCAGAGCATTACTTTCATGCCCGCCCAGATCGTGCGCGGTACGCCAAGGTCCATCGATCCGTCCTGGTTGCGCGTGACGATGGTCTCGTCGGTCAGGTTCTCGGCGCGCAGCACCAGCGAGACCGGGCCCGCGACGGGCAGCTGGACATAGGCGTCCAGCGTCGTGGCGGCGGGCAGCACGTACTGCTCCCGATCGTCCTCGAACTGCGCGCCGGTGTGGCGGACCGTCGCGGCGAAGCGCCAGCCTTCGCGCGGTATCCATGCCAGCGTCGCGGTGGCGGAGAGCCTGGGCACTTGCGCCGGGCGCATGCCGTCAAGCGCCAGTCCTTCGGCTTTCACCTTGGAATCGGTCCACGCAAGCGATCCGTCGAGCCTGACCGTGCCGAGATCGAGCGCGGCGCTCGCCTCGATCCCCTTGGCCCGGATCGCATCAACGTTCTGGCGCTGCTGGGTATTGGTGGCGACAGTGACGTTGGCGATGGCGTTCTTCAGCCGGTTGTCGAAAGCGGTGAGCGAGAGCGTCAGCGGTGTGATCGGCGTGACATCGATCCCGGCCTCATACCCACGCAGGCGTTCGGGCTTGAGGTTCGGATTGGCGTTGGTCGTCACCGGGAACACCACGTAGGGCCGGTACAGCTCGTTCAGCGTCGGCAGCCGCATGCCGGTATAGGCGGCGGCGCGCAGGCTGACCGCCTCGGCGGCCTTCCACACGATCCCGCCGCGCGCATTGCCCTCCCAGCCCGAGCGATCGGCATAAGCGCTGTCCTGTGTCACCGCGCCGCTGGTGGGCGAGACCGAGCGGTAGAAGCCATTGCGGATCGTCCAGCGATCGGCGCGGCCCCCGGCGGTGAGCACGACCTTGCCGATGGTCCAGTCGTCCTGAAGGTAGAAGCCGAGGTCGGACTGGTCGCCGCCCGCCCGGCGCACGGCGGTCGCAAGGCCGGTCGTGGCGGAATAGGGCATTTCGAGGAGGCGCCCGGTGGCCAGCTTCACATCGGTGCCGAGGCGCAGCACGTGGCCCCCGCCCACGGGCGGGCGCAGTTCGGCCTTGCCGCCGATCGCCGTGGTCGGCGTGCGGTGCTGGTCGAGCGTTTTCCTGTAGCTGGTCGAACTGATGACCACGTTCGAGAAGTCCTGCGCCTGCACATAGCCGAGCACGTCGAACTGCCACTGGCCCCGGCCGACCACGCGCAGCGAGGCCTGCTGGCCCTCGGACGTCGAATCCGCGCCCTTGAACCGCAAGCTGCGCGAATCGCCGTAGGCCAGCACGGTGGCCTGCACTTCGACATCGCCCGAGATCGGCGCCACGGCGCGCAGGCTTCCTGAAAGTGTCTCGTACGCGGCGCGGGCGGAGGCGGCGACGCGCTGGTCCTTCGGCGTCGTCCAGAAGCCGTCACCGCGGTCCCACTGGACGCTGGCGACGAGGAAGCCGCTGCCCAGCTTCGGCGCGGCGGTGAGCGAGGCCTGCGTCTCGCCCCGATCGTTCACCAGTGCCTCGCCTTGCAGCAGGCCGATCTGGTCGGGGCCGGCACTCGTCATCTCGATGGTGCCCGCCACCGCGCCCGATCCGAATGCGCCCGATCCGCCGCCGCGTGTCACCCGCACCGAACCGATGCGTTCGGGGGCGATGGCGCTGTAGGGGATGTAGCCGAAGAACGGGTTGGCCACCGGCACGCCGTCGAGCAGCACGAGGGTGCGGCTGGCCGCGTTGCCGCCGAGCGCGCGCAAGTTCGCGCCTTGCGCCGATGGGTTGGCCGAGCGGCTGTCCGAACGGCGGAACTGCGAGAAGCCGGCGACGGAAGAGAGCACGTCCTCGATCCGGCCCGAGGCGCTGGAGGTGATCGTGTCGCGGCCTATGATCTCGACATCGTAGGCAGGCGTCGCCGGACCGTCGTCGAGGCCGTGGCCGGTGACGATGATGGGACTTGCAGGCTCGTCCGCCAGTGCGGGCGCGGCGAGGGAGACACTCGCCAGCAGGGCAATTTTCAGAGTCTTGCGCATGGAATCAGGCCGCCGCGATTTCCAGCACCAGCGGTTCGAGGCCGTCCACGCGGCCTTCCAGCCTGTCGCCCGAGGCAACGGAGCCGACGCCGGCCGGGGTGCCGGTGTAGATCAGGTCGCCGGGGGCGAGGTGATACAGGCGCGAAAGGTCGGCGATCAGTTCGGGGATCGACCAGATCATGTCGCTGAGCGGGGCGTCCTGTTTCGTCTCACCGTTCTTCGTCAGCGCAATGCGCTGCTCGGAAGGTTCGCCGAAGGCGGCGGCGCGGGTGATCGGGGCGATGACAGCGGCGTTCTCGAAGTCCTTGGCGGTGTCCCAGGGATAGCCCTTGGCCTTCGCGGCGTTCTGGAGATCGCGGCGGGTGAGGTCGATCCCGCAGGCATAGCCGTAGACGAGGCTCATCGCGTCATCGATGGAGACCTCGAAGCCTTCGGCGCCAATGGCGACGACCAGTTCCATCTCGTAATGGCAATCCTGCGTGCCCGGCGGATAGGGTATCGCCGCCGGGGAATTGCAGATCGCGGCGGGGGCCTTGTTGAACCAGATCGGCGCCTCGCGGTCGACCGCGTTGCCCAGTTCGCGGGCGTGCGCTGCGTAGTTGCGGCCCACGCAGAACACGCGCCGCACCGGATAGCGCGCCGTTTCGCCGATCACGGCGACCGATGGCGTTGCGGGCAGTTCGAAAAGCAGGCTCACGGGTGAAAATCTCCTGAGGTTTCGCGTTCGCATAGAGTGCCCGGATCGGTGCGAAAAGACGTTAGATGGCGGGCATGATGCCTTGCCGTTATGGCCCAAGCGCCTACAATCGCACCGTGACCGAGAAACAATACCTCTCCGGAAGGCTGCTGCTGGCCATGCCGGGCATGTTCGATCCCCGCTTCGAGCGCACCGTCAGCGTGATGTGCGTGCATGACGAGAACGGCGCGCTGGGCATCGGCATCGGCCGGCTGCGTGAAGGTGTTCGCTTCCACGATATTCTCGACGAACTCGATATCGATCCCGGCGATACCCCCAATTGTCACGTGCACGAAGGCGGGCCGGTGGAGCCGGGGCGCGGCTTCATCCTCCATTCCACCGACTGGGGCGGCGCGGACACCTTGCAGGTCCAGCCGCTCTGCGCGCTGACCGCGTCGATGGACGTGCTGCGTGCCATCGCCGAAGGCCGCGGGCCGAGCCGCTGGCTGATGGCACTGGGTTATGCCGGCTGGGGGGCGGGCCAGCTCGAGAGCGAGATGCGCCAGCACGGCTGGTACGCCGCCGACCCGCATCCCGAGATCCTGTTCGAAACCCCGGTCGATGCCCGCTGGGGCGCGACATGGCGGGCGGAAGGCATCGATCCCGCCTTGCTGGCGAGCGAGACCGGTCGGGCCTGACGGGCCTGACGGGCGGCTCAGGACAAGTCGGGCGCCTGAAGCGCCTGCAAGTCCTCGGCCCGGTCCACGTCGAGCAGGACCGCCGGATCATCCACCTCGTCGAAAACCACCTCTTCGCGTGAACGCAGCAATCGGCCTGCGCCTTCATCGCCCTCCAGCCCGGCGATCTGCGGGAACAGACGTGCGCAGAGTAGCGCGGGGTGACCGGGGCTTCCCCGGTAACGGGGCAGCGCGGCGATGTTGTTCCCGATGATCGCCGCCAGCCTTGCCGCTTCCCCATGCGGCACCCGGGGCATGTCGCCGAGGAACACAAACACACCGTCCGCTCCGGCTGCCGCCGCGATCCCGGCTTTCAGGGACTGCGACAATGCCGCGCTGTCGATCCGCAAGGCAGCGACCGGCGGTTCGCCTGGCCATTCGCCGAGGTCGAGCCCGGGCCTTGCCACCACGATCACCCGGGAAACCGGCGCGGCCCGCGCTGCGCGGATCGCATGAAACAGCAGCGGCTCGCCATCGAGCAGGGCAGAGAGCTTGTCGCTGCCGAACCGGCTGGAGTGCCCCGCCGCCAGTACCAGCGCGGTGAGGGTCATGCCCGCTCGGCCGCCGGGTTCATCGCCTGCATGATCTGTGCGAGGATGCCGGTGGCCACTTCGAAGGGGGATTTGCCAAGCCCGGTGACGCCGGGCGAGAGGTTGAGGCGGACCAACTCCGCCTCGCTTGCCCCGAGGGCGCGGAGGGCTGCCAGCCGCCCATCGGCCCGCGATCTGGCGCCGATCATGCCGACCCAGGCCGCCTGGCCGCGCAGGGCGGCGAGGCAGCCGCCGAGATCGTGCCCGTCCTCGTGGGTGGCGCCGAGATAGGCGGTCCAGCGGTCCATCCCGAGGTCGCTAACGGCCTGTTCCGGCGCGCTGCGCAAGTAGCGCGAGACCGCGAAGGGCGGCGGCGAATGGGGGCCGTCCGGACGCACCAGCACCGTCTCGAACCCGGTCATCGCGGCCAGCCGGGCGGCGGCCAGCGCGCCCGGATCGCCGCCGGAGACGATCAGGCGGCGTGGTGGGTCGTGGCGGCGGGCGAGCGTGAACGGCGCTTCGCAAAAGGCGAGAAGGGGGCCGTCGTCGCGCGTCACGCGCCGGGTCAGTCCATCGCTGTGCCAGCGGCAGGGGCGGCGCTCTTCGGCATGACGCAGCAGGTCGGCGGCGGCCGGGCAGTCGGCCGCCAGTCGCTCTACCATCACGTGGAGCGCGCCGCCGCAGCGCAGGCGCAGGTCGATCCACGGGCTGCCCTGTCCGTAGTGGAGCCAGCGCGGCTGGCCATCGGCGAGGACTTGCGCGGCGTGGTGCGCGACGTCGCCTTCGATGCAATCGCCCGAGAAATAGCCGCTGGCTTCCAATGTGCCATCGGCGCGGGCTGCGAATAGCATCTGTGCGCCCGGGCCGCGCGGGGCGCTGCCGGCCACGCGGTAGAGCGTTGCCAGCACGCCAGCGCGGCCACTGGCCCGCGCGGCGGCGAGGGGCGCGCGAATGTCGTCGATCCAGCCGAACAGCGGCCAGTCGGCATGCGCGATTTCGCCGGGTAGGTCCGCGCCGATCGTCTCGGCCTGCGTGTCAGCCTGCGTCTCAGCCGGCGTGTCAGCCGGCGTCTCAGCCGGCAAGGGCACTAGCCGTGACCGCGGAGCGGTCCCCGATCAGCGGGGCGATGATCAGCCGGTGGAGCAGGGGGGCGACGGCGTCGGGTGCCATTTCCGGCGCGTGGCCCAGCCACCAGGCCAGGAGATCGAACGTGGCGCCGGTGCCGTGGACGACGCCGAGGTCGGCGGGAAGCCAGGTCACCGGGGTTTCGACCTGGCCCACCAGCCCGCGTGCCTGGCGGATGAACTCGTTGCGCACGATCGCCGCCGCGCCGCCGGCCAGCAGGGCCGACCACAAGGCGCGGTGCTGCTCGACGTAGCGGCACAGCGCCAGCGTGGATTCGAAACTGTCGGCATCGCGCAGCACCGGGATCGTCATTGCCAGCAGATTGGCGATTTCATCCGAGGCGACGTCGCCGAGCAGGGCTTCCTTGGTCGGATAATGGCGGAAAAAGGTGGCATAACCGATCCCGGCATGGCCGGCGATCGCGCGGATGGTGATCTGGTCGAACGGGCGCTGCTCCAGCAGCGCGAGCATCGTCGCGTTCAGCGCCTTGCGCGAACGGACCTGCCGCGCGTCGGTGGGCGCGTCCTTCCTGAACCCGGTGAGTTTTCCGTCCATGCCGGTTTTCGTAACAGGACGTTGTCGCACTGTCTAACGCGCCAGTGATGAATGGGATTCATCGACGTCGTGACAAAAATGAAAGTGGGAAGGCGTTCTTGGCCCCGCCTTCAGCGTATGCTTCCCGCTTGTGTCGGCGCTCTCAGCCCTCGCCGATACGGTCCGCAAACAGCAGGCGCCCGCCCGACAGGTGCATGAGGGCGTCGCCGAAGTCGGTCGGCGCCATCGCGAAGCAGCCTTCGCTGCGGCCGATCTTGCCCCATTTGGAGATCATCGAGGCATCGACGTACCAGGCCGGATGCATGACGATGGCCCGTTCGAGCGCGGCCGAATTGTCGGCGTCGAGGCCCTTGAGGCGGATCGAGGTCCCGTACTTGCCCTGATACCACTCGCACGTGAGATAGGCCCCGCGCGAGGTGGCTTCCGAACCGTACATGTTCGAGAACGACTGCAGCCAGCCGCTGTGCGCCGGGTCCGAACCGCGACCGTGCGCCAGCAGGAACGAGCGTACCGTGCCGTTTTCGAGGTTGGCGAAATGCAGGCGCGGCTGGGACGAGGGCTGTGCGAAGTCGGCAATGCCGACAACGTCGGTGCGCCACAAGTGCGACTGCACGCGCTGCACCTGCCGGGCCGCCGCATCGAGGATGCGCCGTTCATAGGGCGTGCGGCTGTAAGGCGCCGCGCTGATGCCGCCCGAGGAAGGCGTGTTAACGGAAGAAATTTCGGCTGCCAGCACCCGGGAGGGAAGCGCGAGGCTTGCCCCCGCCGCCAATCCGCCCATGAGGACAGCACGTCGACCCAACGTGTTTTCCATGGCTTGAGACTAACCGATTTCGGTTAACAGCGCCAGAAGGTCTTGCTCACTGGTTCCCGGAAGGCGGTCGGTTCGCCGCATGATGAAAACGGCTTGCCGCAATGCAGCAAGCCGTTGATCAAGCCTTTGATCCGCAACGCCGGTTTCGGATCGTCATCGTTTCACGTCGTTCCGTGCTGCGCTCCAATGCGCGGCAGAACCGGTGGTCGGCCCTCAGGCCACCGCCTTCAGCGGCTTTTTCTGGTGCTGGCGAATCCACGCCTCGACGACAGGGGCGATACGGCCGCGCCATTTGCTGCCGTTGAAGATGCCATAGTGCCCGACGCCTTCGGCCAGGAGGTACTTCTTGCGGTCCTCGGGCAGGTTGGCGGCAAGGTGCAGCGCCGCCTTGGTCTGGCCGAGGCCCGAGATGTCGTCCCGTTCGCCCTCGACGGCGAGGATGGCGGTGTCGCGGATCGCGCCAAGGTCGATGCGCTCGCCGCGATGGACGAACTCGCCATTGGGCAGCGAATGCTTCTGGAACACGTGCTCCACGGTCTGCAGGTAGTATTCGGCGGTCATGTCGCAGACCGCGCGGTATTCGTCATAGAAGGCCTTGGTCGCCGCCGCGCTCTCGTCGTCGCCTTCGACGAGGTGCTTGAACATGCCGTAGTGGCTCATCATGTGGTTGCCCAGGTTCATCGCCATGAAGCCGGCCAGCTGCAGGAAACCGGGATAGACCTTGCGGCCGCCGCCGGGGTAGGTCAGCGGCACGGTGGTGACGACGTTCTGCTCGAACCACGCCAGCGGCTGGTTCATCGCCACGTCGTTGACGCTGGTGGGCGCCTCGCGGGTGTCGATCGGACCGCCCATCACGGTGAGCGTGGCCGGGCGGCAGGGGTTTTCCTGCTTGCCCATGATCGCGGTGGCGGCAAAGGCCGGGACCGAGGGCTGGCACACGGCGAGCATGTGGGTGCCCGGGCCGATGTGTTCGAGGAAGGCGATCAGGTAGTCGATATAGTCGTCAAGGTCGAAGCGGCCCGCGCTCTGCGGCACCATCTTGGCGTCGGCCCAATCGGTGATGTAGACCTCGCAGGTCTCGACCATGCGCGCCACGGTGCCGCGCAGCAGGGTGGCGAAGTGGCCGCTCATCGGTGCGACGACCAGCAGCTTCGGTGCATTCTTGGGCAGGCCCGGATGATCGAAGCGCAGCAGGTTGCCGTAAGGGCGGTGCATGACGATGGCTTCGGTGACCGGGTAGGTCTTGCCGTCGACGGTCACGCTCTGGATGTCGAATTCGGGCTTGCCGCGGGTCATCGTGGCATGGGCAAAGACGTCGAGCGCCGAGGCCATGACCGGACCGAATCCGAAGTGGCTGAACGGCATCGAGGGATTCGTCAGCAGCTCCGCGCCGACCGATGCCCAGGCAGCGGCGCCGCTCAGCATGGTGCGCTGCAGTTCGTAAGCGTTGTAAAGCAAGTGAATTTCTCCTGCGCGACATGCCCGCCCGGTCTCTGATTAGCTCTCTTGTGGACCGCATTTGTCGGGGTTTTATGGCATCCATGTGGGCCTGCCGGACCATTTGCGCAATGCGGCAATAGTCCAATGGCATCTTTCACCAGGGTGATCTTGGGCGATCACTGTAAGTGGAACATCCGTCGAGTCGCCTGCCTGCCGGGTCTTTTCCCGGAGCCTGCAAAGGGATAATGCGCAAGGCCATGCAAGCCGATGTGGAACAGAGCGAGGCGCAGGAAATCGGCGCCGCGATGAAGGATAGCCGGAGGCCGGCCAAGGGTGACGGGCGCAGGAGCCTGGGCGCGCTCGGCATGGTCTGGCGCGAGCTGTTTCACTACCCCGGCCGCATGGCGATCGCCGGCGCGGCGCTGGTGACGACGGCGACCACGACCCTCGCGATTCCCTATGGTTTCCGCCAGATCGTCGACCAGGGCTTTTCACAAGGGGCCGATCCTTCGGCGATCCGCTGGTGGTTCGTGATGCTGATGGGCGTGGTCACCGTGCTTTCCATCGCCACGGCGATCCGCTTCTATTCGGTCTCGTGGCTGGGCGAGCGGGTCGTTGCCGACATTCGCCTGCGCGTCCAGCGCCACCTTGTCACCCTCTCGCCCAGTTTCTTCGAGGAAAACAGCCCCAAGGAAATCGCCTCGCGCATGACGGCGGATACCGCGATCATCGAGACGGTGGTGGGCACCACGGTCTCGGTCGCGCTGCGCAACGCGATCATGGCGGTGGGCGGCGTCGCCTACCTGTTCATGCTGGCTCCGCACCTCACGCTGGGGCTCGTCATCGCCATTCCCGTGGTGATCCTGCCGATCGCCGCGTTCGGCCGCCGCCTGCGCGCGGTCGCCCGGTCGAGCCAGGACCGCGTCGCTGACATTGGCGCCATCACCGGCGAGGTCTTCGGAGCCCTCCGTGTGGTCCAGGCCTTCAACCAGGAAGGCCATGAAATGACGCGCTTTGCCGGCGCCGTGGAGCGCACCTTCGAGACCGGGCGCAACCGCATCGTCATCCGCGCGGCGATGACGGCGGTGATCATGTTCCTGATCTTCGGCGCGATCACCGTGATCCTCTGGCGCGGCGCCATCGGCGTGGCCGAGCACACCATCACCGGGGGCACCATTGCCGCCTTCGTGGTGACGGCGGGTATCGTCGCGGGCGCGTTCGGTTCGCTCACTGAAGTCTACGGCGACCTCGTGCGCGGGGCCGGGGCCGCAAGCCGTCTGGCCGAATTGCTGGGCGAGCGTCCGGCCATCACCGCGCCGGCCCGTCCGCTGGTCCTGCCCGAGCCGGCCCGCGGCAAGATCGCCTTTGAGCGCGTGACCTTCCGCTATCCGGCGCGGCCCGACACGGCCGCGCTCCATGATTTCAGCCTGACCGTGGAGCCGGGCGAGACGGTCGCCATCGTCGGCCCCTCGGGCGCGGGCAAGTCCACGCTGTTCCAGCTGGCCGAGCGCTTCTACGATCCGCAGAGCGGCGTCGTGAAGATCGACGGGGTGCCGCTGACGTCTGCCGATCCCTCCGAAGTGCGCCGCCGCATCGCGCTGGTGCCGCAGGAAGGCGTGCTGTTTGCCGCCTCCGCGCGCGACAACTTGCGCTATGGCAACCCCGGAGCCGGCGACGAGGCAATCTGGGAAGCCGCCCGCGCCGCCAATGCCGAGCAGTTCCTGCGTGCGCTGCCCGAGGGGCTCGATACGTTCCTTGGCGAGGACGGTGCGCGCCTTTCCGGCGGCCAGCGCCAGCGCCTCGCCATTGCCCGCGCGCTGCTGCGCGAGGCGCCGATCCTGCTGCTCGACGAGGCGACCAGCGCGCTCGACGCCGAAAGCGAACGGCTGGTGCAGGACGCGCTCGACCGCCTGATGGCGAGCCGCACCACGCTGGTGATCGCGCACCGCCTTGCCACCGTGCGGCAGGCGGACCGGATCATCGTCATGGACGGCGGCCGCATCGTCGAGGAAGGCAATCACGAGAGCCTGACGCGCTCCGGCGGCCTCTACGCGCGGTTGGCGGCCTTGCAGTTCGATATGGCGACAGGGCTGACGGGATAATCCGGGCCTCGATCGTTTTGCCGCAATCGACGAACGGCTGACGGACGCCGACGAACTGCAACGAGGGGCTGGCGTTGCCCGCACGGGCAATTATGTTGCGCTGCATGGCGGGTCGTTCTGATCCGTGCGTATTCCATGCGTGTTACATCTTTCGGAAAGGCTCGCTCATGCCTCGCACTCTCCTGAGGGCGCTCGCCACTACGGCGCTCGTCTCTGCAACGGTTCTGTCGTTTCCCGCATTCGCGCAGCAGGCGGCACCCGCTGCCGCCGCCAGCAACCCGATGGAAGTCGACCCGGCCAAGGTCTCGTGGGGCGGCGCGGGCATCCAGACCCAGTGGCAGGACAAGAGCGTGAAGCCGGGCGACGACTTCGACCGCTTCGTCAGCGGCAAGTGGTCGGACGCGGTCGTGCTGCCCAGCGACCGCACCAACTGGGGCTCGTTCACCGCGCTGCGTGATCTTTCCGAACAGCGCCTTCACGGCATCATGAACGACCTGCTGGCCTCGAACCCGGCCCCGGGCAGCGATGCCGCGCGCGTTGCTGCGGCCTACGGCGCCTTCATGGACGTGGATGCGATCAACAAGGCGGGTCTTGCCCCGGCGCAGCCGTTCCTCCAGCGCATCTACGCGGCAACCACGCCCGCCGACCTGATGAAGCTGTTCGCCTCGCCCGGCTATGCCTCGCCGCTCGGCGCCTATGTCGGTCCCGATGCCAAGGCGAGCGACGTCAACGCCTTCCAGGTGAGCATCGGCGGGCTTGGACTGCCTGACCGCGACTATTACCTGAAGAGCGATGCGCGCTCGCAGGAGATCCGCGGCAAGTACCTCGATTACCTGACCTTCCTGCTCGGCAAGGCGGGCTACACCGATCCTGCCGCTTCGGCCAAGGCGGTGCTTTCGCTCGAAACCCGTCTGGCGCAGGCCGACTGGGACCGCGCCGCCAGCCGCAATCCCGACCTCGTCTACAACAAGCTCTCGCTGGCCGAGTTCGAGGGGCTCGCCGCTCCCGGCCTGATGAAGACCTTCGTCGACACCATGGGCGCCGGCAAGGCGACCTACGTGCTGGTCGACGAGATGCCGCCTTCGGCCGACGAGCTCAAGGAAGCCCGCATCGACGCGGCGCAGGCCGGGGCCTGGTTCGGCGGCGGCGTGCCCGAAGTCGCCAAGCTGATCGAGACGGTGCCGGTCGCCACCTGGCAGGCCTGGCTCGCCGCGCAGTTCCTGCGCAGCCATGCCGCGGTCCTGCCCACCGACATCGATGACGCCAACTTCGCCTTCTACGGCAAGGTCATGAGCGGCCAGCCCGAGCAGCGCGCCCGCTGGAAGCGCGGCATTGCGGCGGTCGAGGGCATGTCGGGCGAACTGCTCGGCAAGATCTACGCCGAGAAGTACTATCCGCCCGAGGCGAAGGCCGCGATGGAATCGCTGGTCGGCAATCTGCGCAAGGCAATGGCCGCGAACCTTTCGGACCTCTCGTGGATGGGCCCGGAAACCCGCAAGGCCGCCGTCGCCAAGCTGGATGCCTTCACCCCCAAGATCGGCATGCCCGCTACCTTCAAGGAATACGAGGGCCTGAAGTTCTCGGCCAGCGATCCGCTCGGCAACATGATGGCCGCCGAAACCTGGGCCAATGGCGACCAGATGCGCCGGCTCGGCCAGCCGGTGGACCGCGCCGAATGGTTCATGCTGCCCGAGACGATCAACGCCTACTACAACCCCTCGTTCAACGAGATCGTGTTCCCGGCCGCGATCCTGCAGCCGCCGTTCTTCAACGTTTCGGCAGACCCGGCGGTGAACTACGGTGCGATCGGCGCGGTGATCGGCCATGAAATGGGTCACGGCTTCGACGACCAGGGTGCCAAGTTCGACGGTCAGGGCAACCTGCGCGACTGGTGGACGGCGGCCGACAAGGCCAACTTCCAGAAGCTTCAGGACCGCCTCGAGGCCCAGTACAACGGCTTCTGCCCGTTCGACGAGGGCAAGACCTGCGTGAACGGCAAGCTGACCATGGGCGAGAACATCGGCGACCTCGGCGGCCTCAGCCTCGCCTACCGCGCCTACAAGCTCTCGCTGGGCGGCAAGGAAGCGCCGGTGATCGACGGGCTGACCGGCGACCAGCGCTTCTTCATGGCCTGGGCGCAGGTCTGGCGCAGCAAGTACCGCGAGGAAGCGGTGCGCCAGCAGCTCAAGACCGACCCGCATTCGCCCGCGCACTACCGCATCAACGGCCTCGTCCGTAACTTCGACGAGTGGTACAAGGCCTTCGACGTGAAGCCGGGTGACAAGCTCTATCAGGCACCTGCCGAGCGCGTGCGTATCTGGTGAGGCACAGCGGCTGATCCGGTTCCCTGAACCGGCTTGAATGATTGGGGCGGCCCGATCCGGTCATCTTCCGGGTCGGGCCGTTCCCATTCCGGGTAATACCGACCTGCGTTGAGCCTGACGTATCGCCGGTCGGTCAAGCCCGCGCGGGCCTCAGCGTTCCAGGCGGCTGATGCGTGAGCATCGCTGCAGCTTGGTATAGGGCCGCGATCCTTGGCGGTCCTACTTCGGATGGATTTCCTTGATCCGGCTGCCCTTGAGGCTGATCCCGCCCATCAATCCCTTCTGGCCGAAGGCAAAGGCATAGATCGCCTTGTTGAGGCTCTTGGTATCGAGCGTCGCGGCGGCACCCTTGTCGACCACCACGATCCCGGTGTCCGAGCCGACATCCCAGTTCGTGCCTGCGCTCACTTCGGCAAGCTTGTGGTCGGTCATGATGAAGAGGGCATAGGCGAAGCCCTGCGCGCCGGCCTGGAAGCCGACCGAGGCACTGGAGATGTTGAAGAACTTGGAGGCCTTGCCGCTGACGAACAGGGTGCCGTCCCCGGAGGCTCCGGCAATCACCAGCCCGCCCTTGATGATGTGCGGGAAAAGCAGGACGCCCTTGGCGCGCTGGCCCACCGTGGCAGCCTTGGAATTGGAGGTATAGAGTTGGCGCAGTGCGGCGCGGGACTTGGCCTCGATTTCCGCGGCCGAGGAGGCGGCCAGCACGCCTTCCGGAAGAGCCAGCGCCATTGTTCCCGCCAGCGCTCCGCCGATGACGGCGCGGCGCGAGATGTGCATCGCGGTAATCCCATTGCCGATGGTCATGACTTGTCCTTTTCGGGCCGCGTGGGGGGATGACGGGGCATGTGGAAGGGAGCTCGCCCGGTTCCCCCTTCGGCGTCATGCGGGCGCGATCAGCTCGGTTTGCCGCGATCGGTTCCGACCAATGACGGCAAGGTTACCAAGCTCCCGGCGGCAGGCCATCGGGAATAACCCCGAGATTCCCGATGGAGAGATGCCGCCACCAGCTCCGCTTTCCTACCCCGCGCGGGGCGTGTAGCCTGGGCGGCATGGCCGTGCTCCGGCAGGGTCTTTCGACACGCGCGGTCCACTCGCCCGACATGCGGCAAGGTGACAACTTCGCAAAGGGGGCTGCAGTTGCTGTCCTGGACCGTGTCAACTGTGTCAACCTGTCGGTCTCCGGCCACATTTCGTCAAAATACGCCGAGCCGCGTTTTTCCAGCGATTATAGAGGCTCGCCTGCACCGCTTCGGGTTGACTTGTTTCGCAGGTGCGGCATGACCTTGCGCCGATGGACCTGACTCTTACCGCAATCCTCCTCGGCATCGTCGAGGGCCTCACCGAGTTTCTGCCGGTCTCCTCGACCGGCCATCTCATCCTGGCAACCGAGCTGTTCGGCTACGACGCCTCGCAATGGGCGACGTTCAACATCGTCATTCAGCTCGGCGCGATCCTGGCCGTGATCGTCCAGTTCTGGCGCACTTTCTGGGCCGTGGGCGCGGGGCTGCTGAAGCTGGACCCGGTCTCGATCCGCTTCGTGCGCAACGTGCTGCTGGCCTTCCTGCCCTCGGCCGTGCTGGGGCTCCTGCTCAAGCACTACATCGATGGACTGCTGGGGCAGCCGAGCGTGGTGGCCTGGGCGCTGATCATCGGCGGCATCGCCATCCTCGGCATCGAGAAGGTGGCAAAACAGGGGCCGCTGACCGGCGTGGCCCAGCTCCCCGCCGCCAAGTGCCTTGGCGTCGGCGTGGCGCAGTGCCTGGCCATGGTCCCGGGCGTCAGCCGCTCGGGCGCGACGATCATGGGCGCGCTGGCGATGGGCGTCGAGCGCCGCACGGCGGCCGAGTTCAGCTTCTTCCTCGCGGTGCCGACGATGGTCGGCGCTACTACGCTGGAACTGCTGGGCGCGCGTCACGAACTGATGGCGGGCACCGGGCCGGTCGGCTGGGGTGAGATCGGCATCGGCTTCGTGGTCTCGTTCGTGGTGGCGCTGGTCGTCATCAAGGCCTTCATGGCCTATGTCAGCCGTTCCGGCTTTGCGCCTTTTGCCTGGTATCGTATCGTTGCCGGCGCAGTGGCGCTGTTCCTGCTTTCGAAGGTCTAACAAAAGGCTGACCGACTATGGCCGAGGACAAGAACGACAGGAAACTCGGCCGCAAGGACTATGAAAAGCTGCTCGAGCCGATGCTCGAGGAACTGGTCGGCATGGCCCGCTGGGCCGCGTCGACCGGACAGCGGATCGTCGTCCTGTTCGAAGGGCGCGACACCGCAGGCAAGGGCGGGGCGATCAAGGCTGTCGGCGGCCAGCTCAATCCGCGCCAGTGCCGCACCGTGGCCCTCTCCGCACCGAGCGAGCGCGAGCAGGGCCAGTGGTATTTCCAGCGCTATATCGAGCATCTGCCCTCGCGCGGCGAGATCGTGCTGTTCGACCGCAGCTGGTACAACCGCGCCGGGGTGGAAAAGGTCATGGGCTTTGCCACCGCGTCCGAAGTGAAGCGCTTTCTCAAGCAGGTGCCGGTGTTCGAGCGCATGCTCGTCGACGACGGCATCCTGCTCTACAAGTACTGGCTGTCCTGTGATCAGGAACGCCAGGAGGAGCGCCTGCGCGAGCGGCTCGACGATCCCCTCAAGCGCTGGAAGCTCTCGCCGATCGATGTCGCCGCGCGCGAGAAGTACGAGGACTATACCAAGGCGCGGGAAGTCATGCTCAAGGCGACGCACAAGAAGCATGCGCCGTGGACGGTCGTGGACTTCAACGATCAGCGAATCGGACGGCTCACGCTCGTACGGGATCTGCTGGACCGGTTGCCCGACACCAAGGTGGATCCGCAGCCGATTCGCATGGCAAGGCTCGATCATGCCCCTTATGGAGAGAAATTCGGCGTTCTGAAGCCGATCAAGCCCTTCGATACGGAGTGATCGCGGCTCTCGCGCTTGACTTTCGGCCCTCGCTATCGCATGGGCCGCAACCTTGAAGGGCGGCGCTCGATTGCCGCCCTGAAATTTTTCAACGGAACATGCCGGCCTGCCAGGGCGGCTGAAACGAGAGATACAGGAAACCGCCATGGCGAAGCCCGCAACCGTCAAGATCCGTCTTGTCTCGACCGCCGACACCGGCTTCTTCTACGTCACCAAGAAGAACCCGCGCAACACGACCGAGAAGATGACCTTCCGCAAGTACGATCCGGTCGTGCGCAAGCACGTCGATTTCAAGGAAGCCAAGATCAAGTAATCGCTTGGGTTCCGGTGCGAATCGGAACCAAGTGCTTCAGGTGCGGTTCAAGGCTGTGAACCCAATGGGAGGCTTATGACCCGCACCTTCAAGATCTTTCGCTCTTGCGTAGGCGCGGCTGCCCCGATTTTGCTCGGGACTGCCGCGTTTTCCGTTCCTGCCCTCCTTCCGGCAACGCCTGCCCTTGCGGCATCGCCTGCCGAGCAGCAGCAATTGGCGGCCGCCGTGGCTGCCTTGCGCGGAATCTCCACGCTCAAGGCCGACTTCCTGCAGACCGACCGCAATGGCGGTTCCGTCTCCGGCCAGCTGACGCTCGCCCGCCCGGGGCGCATTCGCTTCCAGTACGAGAAGAGCGCGCGCATGCTCATTGTCGGTGACGGCAAGGCGCTGACGATGGTCGACTATGCGGTCAACCAGGTGCAGCGCTGGCCGATCGGCAACAGCCCGCTGGGCGCGCTGCTCGATCCCAAGCGCGACGTCGCCAAGTTCGGTACCGTGCGTCCGACCGGCAATCCCAATGTCATCTCGGTGGAAGTGCGGGATCGCTCGCACCCGGAATACGGCGTGATCACGCTGATCTTCACGCGCAAGGCTTCGGCGCCGGGCGGGCTGGAGCTGACGTATTGGGTGGCACTCGATTCGCAGAATCAGCGCACCACCATCACGCTGTCGAAACACCGCTACGGGGTTCCGGTCAGCGACAACGACTTCCGGTTCAACGATCCGCGGCCGCGTAACCGTCGCTGAGGCGACCCACTACGGGCTGTCGATGAGGGGAAACGCTTGGTCGCGATTTACCCCAGGTCTGCGACAAAATGCGACCGAATCCTTCCATCCGTTCACTTGGCAGCAAGCCAGGAGCACCTAGATAGGAATGGTCAGAACGGTTCGAGGCGGGTTTCCCCCCTGTTGCCCACGCCTCTCAAAAGAGCCCTTCTGATTTAGCGTGACGAACGCTTACAGGAACCCTCGGTCCTCTGCCCCCGGACCGAGGGTTTTTGTTTGTGTGGCTGTGGTTCGGCTCATGCCGGGCTGCGAACAGCACCGTTCTGCGCTTCCGGTGCTCACGGCCAGAAAGGCCGCTCCGCTCCGGTTCTCGAACGGCACTATTCTCGCTCCGGCCTGAACCAAACCACAGCCACACAAGCGCCGGGCCATTCCGTACATTTTGCAAGGAATCGGTCGAATCAAAACACCGTTGCCCCCGCCCTTCGGCTGGTCGGCAGAACGACCGTTCAGGATGAACTGCCAGGAGGGCAGGCAGGCGGGGGGAGGCGCTTCCTTTTTCTTCGCCCGACCGTCGGCGCGTCATGCGCCCCCTCTGGCAATTCGCGGGGGGCGTCCCTAAAGCCTGAGCCATGAAGATTGCCACCTGGAACATCAATTCGGTCCGCCTGCGTCTCGATCAGGTCGAGCGTTTCCTCACCGAACAGGCCCCCGACGTCCTCTGCCTTCAGGAGATCAAGGTTGCCGAGCATCTCTTCCCGCACGAGATGTTCGAACGCCTAGGCTACACGCACCGCGCGATTCATGGCCAGAAGGGCTATCACGGCGTCGCCACCGTCTCGAAAGTGCCTTTTGCCGAATTCAGCCGCCATGACTGGCAGGACAATGGCGAGGCCCGGCATGTCGGCGTGGAGCTGCAGGGGGCCGGGCAGGGGCTGATCCTCGAGAACGTCTATATCCCTGCGGGCGGCGACATCGCCGACCGTGCGGTCAATCCCAAGTTCGGCCAGAAGCTCGACTTTCTTGAGCGCATGACGCGCTGGGCGGACAAGATCGACCGCCCCACGCTGATCGTCGGCGATTTCAACATCGCCCCGCTCCCTTCCGACGTCTACGACCACAAGGCACTGCTCAAGGTCGTCAGCCATACGCCGATCGAGGTCGAGACGCTGGGGCGTTTCCAGGACGCGCATGGCTGGGTCGATCTCGGCCGCCAGTTCATTCCCGCGCCGGAGCGCAATTATTCCTGGTGGTCCTATCGCAGCTATTGGCGCCAGAAGGACCAGGGGCGCCGCCTCGACCACATGTGGGCCTCGCCCGACCTTGCGAAGCAGGCGCGGGCGCATTGCTTTGTCGAGGAAACCCGCCGCTGGGACCAGCCGAGCGACCACGTGCCGCTGATCAGCGAGTTCGAACTCTGACCGGGCAGGGCTCTTCCCGCCGCGTGGCGCTGGCGCTCGATGCGCTGCGCCATGGCTGGCCGATCCGGATTGGCCAGCATTCGGTACTGTTGCCTGCCGAAACCGGCTTTGCGCCGGGTGTGACGGGACCGCGCATGCTGATTTCCGCTGCGCGCGCGGTGACCCTCAAGCTGGCCAACCAGCGCGAGGCGGCCGTGCCGGAAGCACCGGTGCTGATTCGCGCGGCCGAGCCTTTTGATCTTGCCGCCGCACGCGCGATTGCCGATCCCGCGCTCGATCTGGTTCACCCGATGAAGGGCCCTTTCGCGGCCGAACCCATCGATGACGCAGAGGCTGCGCGCACGGCAATGGAGCTGGCGCGGCTGGCCGGCATCCTGCCTGCCTTCCTCGTCGCGCCGGATGCGGCGGGCGAGGCGCAGCCGGTCACGCCCGAGGATCTGGCGGCGTGGAAGGACGTCTCCAATCTCGTCATTGCCTCGCGTGCACGGCTGCCGGTCGCAGCGGCGGAGAATGCGGAGATCGTCGCCTTTCGCGCGCTCGACGACCTTCGCGAACATGTGGCCCTGGTCATCGGCACGCAGGATGGCGGCCGCGCGCCGCTGGTCCGGCTCCATTCGGAATGCCTGACCGGTGATATCCTCGGCAGCCTCAAGTGCGATTGCGGTCCGCAGCTCGATGCGGCGCTGAGGGCGATGGCCGGGGAGGCGGCGGCCGGCGGTTGGGGGGTTCTGCTCTATCTGCGGCAGGAAGGGCGCGGCATCGGCCTCGTCAACAAGCTGCGCGCCTATCAGTTGCAGGATCAGGGTTTCGACACGGTCGATGCCAACAATCGCCTCGGCCTGCCGACCGAGGCGCGCGATTTTCCCGTGGCGGCGCGCATGCTCGACCTGCTTGGCGTTCACGCGATCCGGCTCATGACCAACAACCCGGCCAAGGTCGCCGCGCTCGAGGGCGTGGGGGTGACGGTGGCCGAGCGGGTGCCGCACAAGCTGCCGGCTAACCCGCACAATGCCCGCTATCTCGATACCAAGCGGGACCGTACGGGGCATATTCTCTAGGCGCGCTTTCAGGGGCGCCGGGGCGGAGCGGTGATGCCGCTCGCGCCCCGGGCCGACCTCATTGCGGGATCACGAACAGGATGGCGCCGACCACGGCTGCCACCGCGCCCACGAACAGCGCCACGTTGACAAGGTCTTTCGGCTTGAAGCGGTCGTGGTGTTCCTCGCGGTAGCTGCGGAACTGGGCGGCGATGTCGGCGTCGCCGGCGAGCAGGCCGAGGTCGAGCGCGGTGGCCTTGCGCGTGAACAGGTGGTGGAGCTCGGTCAGTTCGGCCTCGTCGAGTGCGGGATAGGTCTTCAGCAGCGCCGCGATGCGATCGCGGGCCGGAACATTGGTATCGGACATGGAAATCGTTTCCTGAAACGGCATTTCTGGCAGGCGCACGCGTGCGCGCCCGGCGAGAGGCGGATCAGGCGAAAGGCGGCGCGGTGCTGTCCGGCAGCCGCGCGGGATGGACGCGCGGCGGCGGCCCTCGGGCTTCCGGGCGGAGGCGCGGGGCTCTGGCCGGGGCCAGCGATGCGAGCCGGGGCATGGCCGGCGCGATCGTGGGGGAGGGCGGCAGCGAGGGGAGCGGCAGGGCCTGCGCGGTCGCAGCGTCAGTGCGGCGCTGCGCGGCAAGGGCAAGGTCGATGGTCGCGGCGCTGAAGGCCGAACCTTGCTGGCGTTCAAGCGGCGCGCGAATCGGCTCTCCCGCCTGCAGCGCGATGGCCGCCAGCAGGAGCATCGCCCAGAGGCGGAAGCGCAGGAAAGAGGAAAGCAGCGTTCCCATGGGGTGCAGCTAGGCGCTCGGGGACGCGCGTGCAAGCGGCGCGGACGGTGCGGGCCGGGTTCAGGAAAGTCGAAGGGGGCAAAGGACCGGCCTCTGCGCCCTTCGATCTTTCAGTACGCTGACCTCAGAGGGTGAGGGCGACGCGGCCGTCGATGCGGCCATGGCGCAGGTCGTCGAGCACTTCGTTGACCTCTTCGAGCGGCCGTGCGGCGACCTTGGCCTTGACCTTGCCTTGGGCGGCAAAGGCGATGGCCTCGTCGAGATCGTAGCGGGTGCCGACAATCGAGCCGCGAATGGTGATGCGCTTGAGCACCACGTCGAAGATCGGGGTCGGGAAGTCGCCCGGGGGCAGGCCGATCAGGCTGACGGTCGCGCGGCGGCGGGCGCAGGCGATGGCCTGCGAGAAGGCGGCGCGCGAGACGGCGGTGACGATCACGCCATGCGCGCCGCCACCGGTCTCCTTCTGGACCTTGGCGACCAGATCGGGATCGGTGGCGTCGAAGGCGAGTTCGGCGCCGAGTTCACGGGCAAGCTTGAGCTTCGATTCGCCGATGTCGATGCCGATCACGTTGAGGCCCATGGCCTTGGCATATTGCACTGCGACGTGGCCGAGGCCGCCGACGCCCGAGCAGACCACCCACTGTCCGGGGCGCGCCTCGGTCTCCTTGAGGCCCTTGTAGACCGTGACGCCGGCGCAGAGGATCGGTGCCATCGACACGAAGTCAACGTCGGCAGGCAGGCGGCCGACGAAGGGGGCGGCGGCGATCACGTATTCGGCATAACCGCCGTTGACCGAGTAGCCGGTGTTGGCCTGCTTTTCGCAGAGCGTTTCCCAGCCGGTCTCGCAATATTCGCATTCGCGGCAGGCATGGTGGAGCCAGGGCACGCCCACGGCATCGCCTTCCTTGAGATCGGTGACGCCTGCACCGAGCGCGACGACGTGGCCAACGCCTTCATGGCCCGGGATCAGCGGCAGCGGCGCCTTGACCGGCCAGTCGCCGTCGATGGCGTGAAGGTCGGTGTGGCAGACACCGCTGGCGACAACCTTCACCAGCACTTCGCCGGGACCGGGGGTCGGGATCGGCACTTGCTCGATGGTCAGGGGGGCGCCGTATTCGCGGGCAACGGCTGCGCGCATGGTCTGCATCGGATCTCTCCTTGCTGCGTTCCGGGAGTGGGGGACTCGCGGACTTCTTATGGATAGGCCGGACACGCCGCGTCTTGTTGAAAACGAAGCAGAATATCGCGTCCGCACGGGGCTGTGACACCGCGCCCGGAAGTCTAGGTCAGGCGCGAAAATCAAGGCAACCGCACGGCCGCTCCAGATGCGCACTATGGGGCCCGGGGTGTTTCAACCTTGCGACAGTTTCCGCCATGGCTGCAGTGCGGGCACCCGCGGCGTCATCGCTTTTCGTAACGGACCAGCCCGGGGCCGAGGGCATTGGCGCCCAGTTTCACCGGATCGTCGGACCAGTCGGCGACGAAGGCGCTCTTGCGGTCGATTCCGGGGGCAAAGCGTGCGTCGTTCGCCTCCACCAGCAGGCCCTGCGAGGTGTGGTTTCGGTGTTCGGCAGCGACGGCGATGAAGGCGGAGTAGTTCTCCTTGTCGCGCCCCTGTACGAACCAGTTGCCGACGATCCGCCCGGTCGCGCCGTCGGCCAGGTCGATCATGTAGTTGGTGCCGCGCCCGGCCGAATCGTCAAAGCTGCAATCGGCCACCGCGATCCCGGAGGCACGGCTCTTGAGGTAGTGCCCGCCGGTGCCCGCCTCGAAACGGGTGCGGGTGACGGTGAGCGTGCCGTAGTTGCCGACGTAGATCGAATGCGCGCAGCCCGAACCCTCGCAGGTGCCGAGGCGGCTGAACGTGGACTTGTCGATGATGATCGTGCCCAGCGAATCGTCGCCGGTCAGCAGGCCCTGCTCGCTGTCGCGGAACCAGGACTGCGTGACGGTGAGATTGCCGTGCTCGAGGCGGATGCCCGCGCCGTTCTTGTCGCCGACGTGGATATTGGCAAAGACCATGCCGTCGACGTGGGCACTGCGCCCGCGCAGCACCAGCGCGGCCTTGTCCTCGCAGGCGACACCGTCGAGGATCGACTGGCCCGGGTTCGCGGCCTGATAGGTCACCTCCCCCTTGCTCTGCACCGCGCAGTCGGCAAATCGCATGGAGGCGAAGCGGATGGTCCCGTGCGCGTCGCCGATGGCGTCCACCGCGTCCTGCAGGCGGCTGTAGCTGCGCCCGGTCTCGACCACGGTGTAGGGCGCTGTGGCCGAGGGACCGGACGAGGCGGGCGGCACAGCCTCTGCCTGCAGCAGCGGGGCCGGAAGGGCCGCAGAGGCGATGACGACGACGGCGATTCGGGCAAGGCGGTTCATGGCGCCGAGACTAGCGGCCCTGGCCGACGATCGCGCAAGCCACTTTCGCGACCTTCCTGGCCACCGTCTCTTTGCGGGACAGGAAAGGTTACGGCTTAGAACGAGCGCCGCAGCGAAATTCCGGCCGAAGTCGTATTGCCGGCGATCGCGCCGATGCTGCGCGTGGCATAGAGGTCGATGCCCAGGCTATCGGTTATCCGCATGTTGGCAGTGACGCCGACTTCCCACCAGCCGTCGGCGGTGTGGCGTGCCGGCAGGAGGCCGGTGCGTGCCGCATAGGCGACGTCGTGATAGTCGCGCACGACGACTTCGGACAGCGCATTGCTGGTCCAGGCACGTGCGACCGAAAGGCCGACGTACTGATTGGCGTTCTGGCCGAAGGCGTGATCGACGCGCAAGGTCGCGGCCGAACTCCAGGTCGGCTCGTCGGTTTCCAGGTCGACCAGGCCGGTGCCGTCCGGCGCAGGGTGCAGCAACCGGCCGTGGGCGTAAGATACCGTTGCTGTCGGGGTTGCGAACCAGCGCGCGGCGAGCGGGATGACCTTTCCGAAATCGCCGCCGACAGAATAGTAGCGGCTGCCCGAGGCACCGGTGCTGTCGCGGGAAGCGCTGCCATTGTCGCTGGTGATGCGCCCGTAATCCTGATGGCCATAGCTGATCCAGCCGTCGACCACCCAGTTGTCGAAATTGCCGCCGGCGCCGATGGTGCCGACAAGATAGTCCGAGGGCAACGCGGTGTTCGCCTGAAGGAGCGTGCCGTGATAGCGCATCAGCGCACCGCGCAGGTAGCCACGGCCGATCTGGCGCGTCAGCGCCAGCGATTGCCAGGATCCGTCGGAGCCCTGGTCGCGGTTGCTGGCTCCGGCGGCGAGCGCGAAACTCCACGGCTTGGAATCGCCAGGAGGGACGGTGTCTCCGTCTTGGGCATCCGTGCCGGCAGCGCTGGCCGGGGCGCTCGCTTCGGTCGCTGATGCGGAGGTAACGTCGGCCGCGGGTTCGGATGGCGGCGCGGCCGGCACGCTCGTTTCCTGGGCAGAGACCGCGCCGGGCGCACACACCGTGATAATCCCCGCCAGCATCGGGCGGTACACCAGTCTGGCGAACATCAGGCTACGGCTTTCAGGCTCGGATCGTAGGCGGCAGGCACCGCGACACGCACGACGAACCCGTCGCCGGAATGGGCGAAGCTGACGTCGCCGCCGTGGGCGCGGGCGATCGAACGGCACACGGCCAGGCCGAGGCCGGAGCCTTTCTGGCCCGATTTACGCGCGGAATCGGTCCGATAGAACGGTTCGAAGGCGCGGTCGTATTCCTCTTCGGGGATACCGGGGCCGGTATCGACGATCTCGGCTACGGCCTCGCCTTCATTCAGGCTCACGCGCACGCGGGCGCGTTCGCCGTACTTGATCGCGTTCTCGAGCAGGTTGTCGAGCAGGCGGCGAATGCCGACCGGATCGACGTCGACCGGGATATGGGTATTGTGTTCGATGGTGACGTCGCCGCCGACCAACTGTGCATCGGCGACGCTGCTTGAGATCAGTTCGGCAAAGTCGGTGCGTTCGCGCGCGCCCGGTGTCGAGGCATCGCGGATGAAGCCGATGACCTGGCTGATCATCGCTTCCATCTCGGTCACTTCCTTGAGCAGCCCGTCGCGTTGCTCATCCGGCACGTCCTCGATGCGGAAGCGCAGCCGGGTGAGCGGGGTGCGCAAGTCGTGGCTGATCGCACCGACCATGGCGGTACGGTCGTCCACGAAGGCGCGCAGGCGATTGCGCATCTGGTTGAAGGCATTGGCGGCGCGGCCGATTTCGGCAGGGCCCGACAGCGGCAGGATCGTTGCCGAAGGGTCACGGCCGAGCAGTTCGGCAGCGCGCGCGAAATCACGCAGCGGCAGGACGATGCGACGGGCGAACAGCCATGCGAGCGGGCTGACGATGGCGAGGCTGAGTGCGAACCACAGCATCACGCGCTTCTGCCAGGCGTTGGGGAAGGGCTCGGCACGCGGAGCGACCGCGACCCACTGGCCATCGGGACGGCGCAGCGCGGCCACGAAGTCACCCTCGATGAAGGGGGGCGAAGTGAGGTCGAACAGGGTGCCGGCGGCATGGCGGAACGGGATCGGCTGGGGCGTTCCGGGCACTGCCGGTGCGGGCTGGTCGGCGCGGGGCGTCGTCGGCGCCTGAAGGGTTTCGCGGGCAAACGGCGAGGGTGCCGCCACCGGGATTACCGGGACGGGCGTGCGCGGCGCGTCGCTGAGCGCGCGAGGTGTGGCTGTTGCGGTCGTTGCCGGCTCGGAGCTCGCCTGTGTGGTCCGGGGCAGTTCGCCTATGCCGGGCAGCACTGGCACCTGGCCACCGATGCGGCCAATGCCGCCGGTGCCGATGCCGCCAATGCCGTGATTGCCGATGCCGCCGAAACCGCCTGGACGGACGCCTTCCTGACCGATGCCCTGGCCTTGCCCGTTTCCGGGGAAGTTGCCGACAGGAGCGGCGCCACTGCCGGAACTACCGCCATTGGTTCCGCCCGGCACGCCCGGGCTCCCACCGGGCGAGCCGGCCGGTGTTCCGCCAGCCTGGCTGGGCGCGGGTTGGCCGGACGGCCTTTCGCCGCCGATTTGCCCACCGGGGGCATGGTTGCCCGGGAGCCTGCCGCTCGGCAGGCGCCCGCCGGGCAACTGGGCGCCGGGCATTTGACCGCCGGGACGGCCGCCGGGGAACTGTCCTCCGGGGAAATGCCCCCCGGGCATGCCGGCCGGGCCAGGCATGCCGCCGGCCGGCGGGCCGCCCGGGATCGATTGGGCGTCGGCCTTGCCCACCAGCATCGTCGACAGCGCCGAAGGTGAGGCGGGATTGTCACGGATGGCCAGCGGCGAGCGGGACTTGGCAGGGACGGCGACCCCGCCCACCGGCAACTGGGTGTAGAAGGCGAGAACCACGTCTTCACTGCGCCGGTTGAGCCGGTTCGCCAATGCCTCGCGCGAGGATTCGGATACCAGCCAGCCCTGTCCGCTGACGTCCGGCGGGCCGATCATCGTCTTGCGCTCGAGGCGATCGAGCACCTCGCCATCGGCGTCGCTGCCACGTAGAGCATGGGCAACGTCGTCGATGTTCCAGCGTGCGGTCGGACTGGGCGGAAGGATCACCGTCAGGCCCAGAGTCACGAACTGGGCGCCGATCAGCGCACAGACGAGAATGGCGATCATCTGGATCGCCAACGGAAGGCCGATTCGGTTGGTGAGGCGTGGCAGCGTCATGGCTGCGCCTTTGCCACGGATTGGCTGCGAATTCGAGCCGAAGCCATATCATCGCTGGCTGCGTCATTGCGGGCTGGCGATGCAAGTTGCGGAGCGGGCTCGAAAGAGAGGGACACGTCCCTTTCGAACCCGCTCCGCGTCCCCGCCCAGCGGCATGAAGCCGCGTGGCGGAGACGGTCACCCCGGGTCCATTCCAGCAATCGTGTCCCCTGATCCGAGGCTGGAAGGCAATACTGTGCGCCCCGGTCCGATCGGCAGGCGCGCGGACCAAGGCTGGCTTGCGGAGGCGCGTAGCACTGCGATGTTACATTTCGCGGACCGTCCACCGTGCTTCCCCCATGCAGCAATGAAGATGAACCGAGCGTGTGCGATATGGCTCGGAAAAATCCGGGACCACCGACGGGCAGGGCGGGTGCGACTACGTGACCTGCGGCGTCGGTGGCCCCGGCACCGTCCGGCGCCTTGGCGGTAGCGTGACGGACGGCGTTGCCGGTTGCCCAAAAGGCAGGCTGGTGGCGTTCGGGGGCGGCGGGGGATGCCGGTAACCCGAGGCCGCCTGCCCCGAGGGCCAGGACCTGGCGAACTGGATAGTTCATGGGGGACTAGGTCGCCGCTGGAGTTTGCCCGGCGATTTCGCTGTGGTTGCAGTCATGTTGCAGCATGTTGCAATTTGCCGGTCCGGCTGAAATGCGGCTGGAACACGGGGTTTCTATTGCGGTGCAATGATCCTAGAACAACCCTCGATGGACCTGCAGACCCGCATTCTCATCGTCGATGACGATGAAGGCATTCGTTCGCTGATCGGCGAGTTTCTCGGCAAGCATGGATATGCAACCGAAACGGCGGCCGATCCCGAAGCCATGCGCGCCTTGCTCGCTCAGGAGCGCTTTGACCTGATCGTGCTCGACGTGATGATGCCGCGCGAGGATGGACTGACCGCCTTGCGCCAGCTCGGCCCTGATGCACCGCCTGTTATCATGCTTTCGGCGGTGGGCAGTGATGTGGATCGTATCGTCGGGCTCGAGATGGGCGCGGACGATTATCTGGCCAAGCCGTGCAACCCCAGGGAACTTCTTGCGCGCATTCGCACTGTGCTGCGCCGCCGCGCCCCGGTTCAGGGGGCTTCGGCTCCCGTACTCACCATCGTGTCCGACCGCAGCGAATTTGCCCCGGTCGCCGAAGACGTGAATTCCGGAGAAGTCTTGCGGTTCGCCGGCTGGCGCATGGATCTGGGCCTGCGCCTGCTGTTTGATCCGACCGGCAAGCTCATTTCCCTTTCTGATGGCGAATTCCGCCTGCTGCGGGCGTTTGCCGAGCATCCGCGCCGGGTTCTGACCCGTGATCAATTGCTCGACTGGTCGCGCGGCGAGGACAGCGAGCTTTACGACCGGGCGATCGATGTCCAGCTCTCGCGCCTGCGTCGCAAGCTCGCCGATGGCGACGGCGGCGGCGACATCATTCGCACCGTGCGCAACGAAGGGTATCTGTTCGTCCCTTCCGTGATTCCTGCTGTCGTGCCCGGAGGGAATGGGCAGTAGGCCGAAATATTTGGTTATACTGTTGAAATTCTTGTGAAATCTTGCCGCAAAGGCCGGCTTCCAGTCCTGCTCCTGAGTGTCCCGTGGCCCGACCCAATCCGGTCGGGGCGGTGCGAACGCGAGGGAGATTGTCTTGGTGCATCACGGACAGGGGCCGGAAGGCCGGGAGCAGGGCGTTGACGATCATGACCGCGGACTGGTTCACGATCTCGGCGTAATTCGCGAAAGGCTGATGGGACGGCGACGCGCGCTGGCGTTCCTGGCAAGCGCCGGTACGGCAGTGACGGTGGCGGCCTGCGGCGGCGACGATTCATCGGGTTCGAGCTCCGGGTCTTCGAGCTCCACTTCATCGACAACGTCGACCTCCTCGTCGTCAGGCTCCACCACCGGCAGTTCGACGAGCAGCACTTCGTCGACCTCAGGCGATACCTCGTCCTCCTGTGTCGCCGACGCCTCCGAAACCAATGGGCCCTATCCGGCCGATGGCACCAACTCTTCGAGCGGCTCGACCTCGAACGTCCTGACCGTCAGCGGTGTCGAGCGCTCCGACATCCGCTCCAGCTTCATCAATTCGACCACGACGGCGACCGGCGTGCAGCTCGACATCACGCTGCAGCTGGTCGACGTCAACAACGGCTGCTCGGCCATCGAAGGGGCGGCCATCTACATCTGGCACTGCGATGCCTATGGCCGCTATTCGCTCTATTCGAGCGGTATAACCACCGAAAGCTACCTTCGCGGCGTGCAGATCACCGACAGCGAGGGCAAGGTCACGTTCACGACGATCTACCCCGGGTGCTATTCGGGCCGCTGGCCGCACATCCACTTCGAGATCTTCACCGACGGGCTTGCCAGCACCAGCACCGGCCGGACTGCGAGCCTGATCTCGCAGCTGGCGATGCCCGCAGCGGTCAACACCGCGATCTATTCGGGCGATACGCGCTACACCTCGAGCATCGCCAACTACAACGCGATCTCGCTCTCGTCCGATAACGTGTTCGGCGACAACACCTCGGCGCAGCTCTCCCAGATGACCCCGAGCCTCACCGGCAGCGTATCGGCCGGATACACCGGCAGCGCGCTGATCGGCATCGCCACCTGAGCCTGTTTCCAGACCTTCCGATCCTTTCCAGCAAGAGTGCGATAGACGCTATGAATTCGCTTCATTCCTCGACCAGCCTCGGGGCGCTGGTCCTGGCGCTTGTCGCCAGCCCGACCCTGGCTGCCACCACCGTCAAGACCGATACGACCACCGCGCAGGTGACCTCGACCGCAGGGGACGTCACTGTCACCGATGCCGGTACGATCACGCTGTCGAGCGGCAGTGCCATTACCGTCGACAGCAACAATGCCGTGGACGTCGAAGGCGGCCTCGCGCTGGGAGGGGCCGACGGCGCGACCGGGATCGCCGTCAATGCCGGCACCACCTCGACCGTGACCGTGGGCGAGGACGCGACGATCGCGGTGAAGGAAAGTTTCGTCCCGGACGACGACAACAGCGACGGCTACGCGGACGGTTCTATCGCATCGGCCAGCAACCGCTACGGCATCCACGTCTTGTCGGGGGCAACGACCAGCGGCTCCATCAGCAATGCCGGGGTGATCACGGTCGAAGGGTTGAACTCGGGCGGCATCGTCGTCGATTCGGACTATGTCGGCGACATCACCAATACCGGGACGATCAAGGTCCTCGGTGACAATTCGGTCGGCATCTCCACCCAGGCGGTCGACGGCGACATCACGCTCGACGGCACCGTCACCGTGGTGGGGGCAGGCGCGCAGGACCTGGTCGTCAATGGCGATGTCTCGGGCTCGGTGATCATCGAGGGCGCCGTTTCCCAGGCCACGTCCTTCACCGATGACGACGGCGACACCCTCGTGCTGTCCCGCGCCGCGCTGCGAACGGGCGCGGCTGCGGTGGAGATCAACGGCAACGTGGCCGGCGGCATCTACGTGACCGCACCCGATCCCGACGATGATGACGATGACACGGGCACCGGCTCGATCACGTCCTACGGCACGTCGCCCGCGATCCAGATCGGCGGTACCAGCGACATCACGATCGGCGGGGTTTCCAGCAATTCGGGTACGTATTCGCTGGCGATCGACGGGACCGTAAGCGCCAATTCCTACTACTCGAAGACGAATGCCTTCGGCGTCGTCATCGGCGGGCAGGGCGGCAACGTCACTTTCACGGACGGCATCGGCGTGACCGGCACCTTGAGCGCGACCACGTACGATTCGGAGGCCACGGCGCTGCTCATCAACGAGGGCAGTTCGGTCACCAGCCTGTACAACTCGGGCACGATCGCTGCCGTGATCTCCTCTCCCGGCGAAGGCGTCGCGACCGCGATCCAGGACTTGTCCGGCACGCTGACGACGATCAACAACACCGGCTACATCTCGGCCACCGGATCGAGCACCGACACGCTGACCGCCCTCGATCTGTCCGCCAACACCACTGGCGTGACGATCAATCAGTACCTCAACGATGACGATGCCGAGACCAGCGCCGAATATCTCGAGGACAACGACACCGATACCGACCCGACGGTCTATGCCAGCATCAAGGGCAACATCCTTCTGGGCTCGGGCAACGACACGCTGAACGCCTCGACCGGCACGATCGTCGGCGATACCTATTTCGGCGCGGGTGACGACACTCTCACCTTGTCGGGCAATGCCGCCTATACCGGCGACGTCTATTTCGGCAGCGGCGCGGCCACGGCTTCGCTGTCCGGCACGTCGACCTTCACCGGCAACATGGATTTTGCCGGCGAGACCGGCACGCTGACGCTGTCGGATTCGTCGGTCTACTCGGGCACCTTCTCGGATGCCGCCAACCTCGCCGTCACCGTCAACAGCGGTGCGACACTGACCTCCGACGATACTGATACCAGCAGCTTCGGCACGCTGACGGTGGCGTCCGGCGGATCGCTCGGCGTCTATGTGGAGGACGGCAAGAGTTCGCTCTTCACCGTCACCAATGCCACGCTGGAAGACGGCGCAAAGGTGACCGCGACGGTGTCCGATCTCGGCACCGCCGAGGGAACCTACACGGTGCTGACCGCCGACAACCTGAACGTGGAAGGTTCGCTTGATTCGACCGACACCGACCTGCCGTTCATCTACAACGGCGATGTCACCAGCGACGCCAACAACATCTACCTGACCATCGAGCGCAAGACGACCGACGAACTCGGCCTCACCAAGAGCGAGGCATCGGGCTGGAACGCGATCTACGCCACCGCGCAGAACGACGACGAGATCACCGAAAGCCTGCTGCAGGTGGAGGATTCGGCGACCCTGCAGAAGCAGGTCTCGGCGCTGCTGCCCGACCACGCTGGCGGGATCTTCGACGCCGTCACCACGGCCGACCGTCTTGTCGCCCGCCACCTTTCCGACGAGACGACGATGTTCGATATCTCAGACGTCGGTGGCTGGCTGGAGCCGCTCTACTGGCGCAACAGCAAGGATGCGGGCAGTACTGCCGGCTACAAGAGCAGCGGCTGGGGCATCTCGGCCGGGTTCGAGCGCCATATCGGCATCGGCTATGTCGGCGTGTCCTATGCCTGGCTTCAGGGCAACGTGAAGGACAACGGCGGCACCGGCAATCTCGACGTCGGCCAGCATGATTTCGGCGTGTTCTGGCGCACCGCCTCGGGCCCGCTGATGGCTTGGGCACGTCTTGGGGCCTCGCGCATCTCGATCGATTCGACGCGCACCTATACTGGCACCATCGACGATACCGATTTCACCTATGATGCCGACGGCAAGTGGAATGGCTGGCTGCTCTCCGGCCTCGCCGGGGCTTCGTACAAGTTCCAGATGTCGCGCCGCCTGTTCCTCAAGCCCAAGCTGGAACTGGAGCAGTACTGGCTGAAGGAAAATGGCTACAGCGAAACCGCCGACAGCGATGCCATGGCGCTGACCGTCGCGAGCCGGACCAGCAAGGAGACCACTGTCACGCCGACGCTGACCGCCTCGTACTCGCTGGGTTCGATCTCGCCCGACTGGCACCCGCTGACCTTCCAGTTCGAGGCTGGACGCCGCGAGATCCTGGCCGGCAACCTCGGCAGCACGACCGCCTATTTCAACGGCGGCGACAGCTACGATGCGGGTGAGAGCTTCACGATCACGCCGGAAAGCCTCAAGGGCGCATGGATCGGCGAAGCGGCGGTGCTGGCGGGCGGCTACGACTTCACGTGGAAGATCGCGGCCCGGACCGAGCAGTCGAGCACCAATACCTCCTACTCGCTGCGTGCTTCGCTGAGCGTCGCGTTCTGATCGCGTGCTTCGGACGGCATGGTGCCGTCCGGGGACGTTCGAACAAGAGAAAAGGCGTGGTCGGACTTCGGTCCCGCCACGCCTTTTCGGTTACCGGTGCGCGCGTGCCTGCTCAGGCCGGCTCGGCGCGGATCTCGCTCAACTTGCGCTCCCACGCGAGAGCATGCTCGACGATCGTGGGGAGGTCGGCGTAGCGCGGCTGCCAGGGCAGGGTGGCCTTGATCCGGCTGTTGTCAGAGATCAGCGCATCGGGATCGCCGGCGCGGCGGCCTTCGATGCGGCGCTCGATCTGGAGGTTGGTGACCCGGTCCACCGCGTCGAGCACGTCAAGCACGGAGAAGCCGCGGCCGTAGCCGCAATTCATCGTCAGTGACTGGGTTGGCTCGGCGATCAGGGCCTCAAGCGCCAGCACATGCGCGGCGGCAAGGTCGGAGACATGAATGTAGTCACGCACGCCGGTTCCGTCGGGCGTGTCGAAATCGGTGCCGAACACCGAGACATGGCTGCGCTTGCCCAGCGCGGCCTCGACGGCGACCTTGATGAGATGCGTGGCGCCAGCGGTGGACTGGCCGGTGCGCGCCTGCGGATCGGCGCCGGCCACGTTGAAGTAGCGCAGTGCGCAGAAGTTGAGCGGATGGGCGCGGGAGACATCGCCCAGCATGATTTCGGTCATCAGCTTGGACATGCCGTAGGGATTGATCGGAAGCCTGGGACTGTCCTCTTGTACCGGCGAGACTTCGGGTATGCCGTAGGTCGCCGCGGTCGAGCTGAAGATGAAATGCGGCACCCCGGCCTTGACCGCCGCTTCGATCAGGGCGCGGCTCTTGGCCGTATTGTTGTGATAATATTTCAGCGGGTTCTCGACCGATTCGGGGACAACGACCGAGCCCGCGAAATGCATGATCGCGCGAATGCCCTGTTCGGCGAAGATCCGCGCGAGAAGGGCGCCATCCTCGATATCGCCTTCGTAGAGCGCGACACCTTCGGGCACGGCGAAGCGGAAGCCGGTGACCAGATTGTCGATGACGGTGACCGGCCAGCCGGCGTCCTTGAGTGCGAGCACCGCGTGGCTGCCGATATAACCGGCGCCACCGGTGACGAGGACGGGAAGCTTGCTGCTCATATTTCTCCGTTCGCTCCTGTCGGCATCTTGCGGCCGATGTCCGCGCGCCGGTTTCCACGAGTACCTGTCCTTGCGGTATGCCAGCGTGCTGCGCTGCGTCAAATACTTCAAGCCTGCGCCAATAGCCATGAAATCGTAACGTTTATTCACGAATGGCGGCTTCTATTTCTGCCGTCGTATGCCGCAATAGCGTATCGCAGTCGCATGGCCTTGCTGCCCGGTGGCGCTTGGCGCAAAAGCGATCGGCCGACGCCTGAACCTGACCGGAGTATTCGAGTTTGTCCCACTATCCGACGATCGTGACCGGCGCTGCGGGTTTTATCGGCGCGGCCGTCGCCGATGCCCTGATGGCGCGGGGAATCCCGGTGATCGGCATCGATTCGATGAACGATTACTACGCGGTCTCGCTCAAGGAAGCGCGGCGCGACCGGTTGCATGCCCGTCACGGCAACCTGTTCACGTTCCTCTCGCTCGATTTTGCCGACATGGACACGCTGGTAAGGGCGCTTGAGCCGCATCGCTTCGACCGGATCGTCCATCTCGGCGCGCAGGCGGGCGTGCGCTACTCGCTGGAAAACCCGCAGGCCTACGTGGCGTCGAACCTGGCCGGCCATGTCAATATGCTGGAGATCGCCCGCGCCCGAAAGGTCGAGCACATGGTCTATGCCAGTTCGAGTTCGGTCTACGGTGGCAACGCAAAGCTGCCCTTTGCGGTCGAGGACCGGGCCGATCATCCGGTTTCGCTCTATGCGGCCACCAAGAAGGCCGATGAACTGATGAGCGAGACATATGCGCACCTGTTCCGTATCCCCTTGACGGGGCTTCGCTTCTTCACGGTCTACGGCCCCTGGGGGCGGCCCGACATGGCGCTTTGGAAGTTTACCGAGCGCATGCTGTCCGCGCGTCCGATCGAGATCTTCAACAACGGCGAGATGTATCGGGACTTCACCTATATCGATGACATCGTGGCCGGCGTGCTGGCCTGCCTGGAGCGGCCTCCCGTCGATGATGGAGCGCCCAAGGCTGGCGGCAGCGTCAAGCCGCATGCGCTTTACAACATCGGCAACAACCGCAGCGAGCATCTGATGCGGCTGATCGAAGTGCTGGAGGAGGCCTGCGGCGTGAAGGCCGTGCTTGATCTGCTGCCGATGCAGCCGGGCGACGTTCATGCCACATTTGCGGACATTGCCGCGCTCACGCACGACACTGGCTATGCGCCGTCAACGCCCATCGAAATCGGAGTGCCGCGGTTCGTGGCATGGTATCGCGATTACACGGGCATCTGAAGGACGAACGCCTGCGGCGCAATGGGGCGCCGCCCGGGTAAGGGAGGCTGGAGCGTTTTTCGAACGGAGTGGAACACGCAGTGACTCGGAAAAACGCGGAAAACAAAGAATCTGTAGAGCCCGATCTGATTCAATCAGATCGGAAAACGCTCTAAACCGTTGATCCGAACGCATCGGATCAACGGTCTCATGTCCTCGGATCGACGGCTTCGGGACTCTGGCTTTGCACGCTGTCCGAAGCACAAGGTGATCGCACCTGCTTGAACAGGGCTTTAGTTGCGGCTGATGACCGCAAAGGCGTTGAACACCGGCGCGGCCTTCAGGAAGTCCTGCCACAGGCCCTTGATGACGGAGTTGCCGATCATCACGACGTCGCCATCCAGAATGACGGGATCGGGCGCAACGCCGGTGCGGATGTCCTTGAGGTTGAAGCGTGCGGCCATGCGCTGGCCGTTGATCGTGCGGAAAATCACCACTTCGTCGAGCTTGGCGGTGACCAGCGGACTTTCTGCTCGTGCGATCGCCGACAGCAATGTGGCATTCTTCGACAGTTCATAGACGCCGGGCTTGTTGACCTCGCCTTCCACCGAGACGTAGCGCAGTGCCAGTTCATCGACCGAAACGGCGACTTGCGGATCGCGCAAGTACTTGCGGCGCAGTCGCTCGGTGATGTCGTTGGCGACTTCGGGGGCGCTTCGTCCGGCTGCCTTGATTTCCCCGGCCACGGGCACGTGGATGAAGCCGGCGTCATCGACCAGGGCCTTCTCGACCGAAAGATCGGGTTCGCCGACAACACGCACTTGCAGGGTATCGGCCGGCACGATGCTGTAGGTGGTCGGCTGGCTGAGCGTTGGCGGAATGACCTCGTAGGCCGCCGCGCCCCGGGGGAGGTTCGCATTGTGTGTTGTTGACGTGCAGCCTGACAGGAATGTGCCGGCGAGCAGCACGGCGAGGCCGAGGGACTTGGGTGAACTGTGCACTTTCGGGTGTCTCCATGACCGTAAGCGGATTTTCGGAACCGGGCTGCCACGGTGTGCCCGGTTGATAAAGGTGTGAGGGAGCGTCCAATTCGGCTTCCGAACTTGTCGGATACCCTGACTAGACATCTTGCCGAGGACTGCCAAGCGGTCAGCGTCCGTTACCGGCGACCTGTCCGACAAGTCCGACGGTCGGAGGGCAGGGGCCGTTCAGGGCATATTCGCGCATCAGTTTCACTCGTGATTTCGGCGATCGATGACTGGGGGATCGGAACAGGCGCAGCCAGTCCTGGGCATTGTAGCGCAACCAGAATTCGACCCCGCGGGCGGGGTTGTAGCCCGCGCAGCGGGCCAGTCCGGCGCCGAGCAGGTCGGCACGATCTTCCATGCGGCGGCGGTCGCTCAGTCCCTTTGCGTCACCATCCTGATTGACGACGTGTCCCAATTCATGCCCGGCAACGAGGGCCAATTCGTCGTCGTTTTGTGCAAATTCTATCAGGCTACTGGAAATGGCAACGTTCTTGCTGTCGCTGAAGGCATCTATGCCCTTGTTTGTCTTTATCAGGAAGCGGGCGCTGCAGATCGGAATGGGCTGTACCGTGGCCTCGCGTTCCTGACCGCCGCGGCGCAGGCGCAGAAGAATCGCGCGGCCGGGGGGCATGGCCCCGAGGCGTTCTTCCAGGGCGTCGGCAAACAAAGATTGATTCGGCGTGACCGCGAAGAGTGACGCTGTGGACACGCCATCGATAGCGACAAGATCGTCGCCGACGCGCAGGCCGGCCAGATCCGCCGGGCTGCCGCTCGCGATGGCGGCAATCTGCGGTGAATCGGTCATTCCGAGCAATTGTGCGACGGCGACTTGATCGCTCTTTTGATAAGCGCCGATATGGTCGAGAGTGAGGCCGATTCCCGACATTGTAGAGTGACATAGCGGGGCCGCCGCAAGGTCGAGGCGAAAGCCGATATCGGCGATTCGAGCCATCTGTTCGCGCAGCGTGACCGGCCACGGGTGGGACTCGGCTGCCTCGGCGATCGGTGCGACGAAGAGCGCCAAGAATGCGACCAACGTCGCTGAGGTCTTGAATAATGTCGGTATTATATTGCGTTGCATTGTGCGCTGCGGTATAGGATTAAACGCTATTAGTCTATAGTACGTAACGTCATGGAGGTTTCATGAAGCTCAAGAATGTCATGCCGGTAGTGGCTGCTGCCGGTCTCCTTTTTGCTCCGATCGCGGCTCAGGCCGGTACCGCTGCTTCGGCTGCGCTGCCCAAGGCTGCAAGCCTTTCGGGCGTTGGCGTGCGTAGCTCGGCTCCGGTTCAGGCCAAGCAGAAGGCTGCTCCGGGCGTGTTCGTTCTCGGCGCGGTTGCTGTGGGTCTTGCGACCTGGGGTATCGTCGAGGCGACCAAGAGCGACAACAAGTCGAACGGCGCCTGATCGCTTTGACTTTTTGAAAGGTCCTGCCCCCGATTTTTCGAGGGCAGGGCTTTTTACATGACGCCTTTGGATTTGCTGAGCGAATCGGGTGTTTCGTTATTCTGAAGTGCATTCGGCTCTTGCCTGTTTGCTCCTTCGGTTTAGCCAGATTTTTTCTTTCGCGTGTTGATGAGATATCAGGTCGGAACCGTTATGGTGGCGATTCCGACCTGATCTCCCTGATCTGCCGATTTTTCCAACTTTCGAGGTGAAGCTCTGTCCGGGTCACCAATTGTTAGTGGGAGGCAAAACCGTCCTGCTGTCGGGCGCGTTCCGGGCTTGGCGGGGGCGTCGTCGCAAGCGCAGGGGCGCCGCGTAACGCAGGCCATGGCGCTTGTCCTGGTGGGCGTGATCTTTGGCGGCGGGGGCGGCGGTGCAGGCCTTTACAATCTCCTTGTCCAGCTTGCTGCCATCGCGTTGATCGCGGTGAATGCTTCGGCTTTTGTGGATTTTCTGCGCGGTTCGCCACGGTATTTTGTGGTGCTGGTGGCCGCGACCTTGCTTCTGCCGTTGTTGCAGATCGTACCGCTGCCGCCGTCGATCTGGCGGGCGCTGCCTGGTCGCGAGATGGTGGAGCAATCCCTGACGCTGATCGGGCGTCAGGATGAATGGTTCCCGTTCTCGCTCGACATGCGTCGGACCGCCGTGGCTTTCCTGGCGATGCTGCCGCCTTTGACCATCATCGTGCTTGCGCACGGTCCCTCGGCAAAGCAGCGTCAGCTGTTTCTGTGGCTCATTGCGCTTGCCGGCCTGCTCAGCGTGCTGATCGGGTTGCCGCAACTCGCTACCGGCAACAACCTCTTCGTGATGTTCCCCGAGGTGGCCGGGTCGCGTGAGTTGCAGGGCACCTTTGCAAATCACAACACCACCGGACTGTTCCTGGACATTGCCTTGGTTGCCCTTATTTGTGCCCTTCCGGATGAGGATATGCGGCCGGGCATCGTCCTTGCGGCTGTGGCCTGTGGTCTGATGCTCCTGGTCGGGCTGTTCCTGACGCGGTCCCGGTCGAGCATGTTGATCGCCGTGGTGCCTTTCTGTTGTCTGGCGGTCCGGATCTATTGGCGGATTGCGCGCCGCGTCAGCCGCAAGCAGCTTGGGCTGGTCATGGCCTTGGGGTGCGTCGCCTTCGCCGGCGCCCTGCTCGGGGTGTCTCAGGTCGACCAGGTACAGAAGAGCTTCGCGCGTTTTGAGAATCTCAACGATGAGCGTCCTGCCATCTGGCGCGATACGCGCTCGGCGATCGGGCGCTACTGGCCGGTGGGAAGTGGCGTCGGCACGTTCGACGAGGTTTTTCAGGTGGACGAATCCCTGGAAACGCTGGCACCTGGTCGAGCGGCTCGTGCGCACAACGATTTCCTGGAACTGACTCTTGAATCAGGTGTTGCGGGTATCGCGCTGCTGGCCGGCTGGCTGGCGGTGCTCGGCCTGGGGGCGTTCAAGGCATTGCAAGGTCGCAATGGCTCGGGTTTGGCACCTGTGGCCGTTTTTGTGATGCTCTTTATGCAGTCAGTTCTAGACTATCCATTGCGCAGTCAGGCAATTCTGTGTGTCGCAGGATTGATGGTTGCCATGATTATCCGTCCCGGCAATGCAGGTTCGGCGAAGATCCGTTCGGGTCAACGCGCGGAAGCTGTTGGGTCCTTGTGACAAGAATGTGGTCAAGGTCGGTTAGCTGTCCTTGAATTTCGACGTGCCCGATTGCCGATAACGGAGCCAGGATGGTGTTCCCGTGGCGATGGGGTGGGTCATTGGGCTTGAAAGAATGGCGGGGTTGAATTTGAAAGACGTACGATCAGCTGAGCAATCGCATGAGGCTGAGGTCGCCGACTGGGGGTCGGAATCCAGTTTCGAGGTCAATCTCAAGCATCTCATCTCCATAATTCGCCGAAATGCCATTCTGTTCGCCGCAACAGTGGTGAGCGTGGTCGTGATCGGCATCATCGTGACGATGCTGATCACGCCGAAGTACGATTCTCAGGCGCAGGTTCTTGTCGAAGACCAGGCCGATCAGATCATCGAGGGCAGCGAACTCCAGAAGGCGGGGGCTGCCTGGGATACCGATCGTTTCCTGCAGACCCAGCTGGGCATCCTGCAGAGCCGTTCGCTGGCGCGCAGCGTCGTAGAGGCGGGGCGTCTCGATCAGGACGCCGGTTTCTACGCCGCGATGGGCGAGGACATGCCGACCGATGAGAAGCTCGCGGAAGAGGGCTTCGCCAAAAAGGACTACGCGAACGCGCGCAAGGACGTGGCGATCGACGCGCTGACTGATGCACTTTCGGTCAAGCTGCCGATGAACAGTCGCATCATTGCGATCAATATCAAGAGCCGTAGTCCGCAATACTCTGCAAACCTCGCCAATCTGTTTGCCGAGCGTTACATCGACGGCAATCTTCGCCAGAAATATGAAAGCAGCGCCTACGCGCGCAAGTTCCTGGCTGACCAGCTCGAGGAAGCGCGCATCAAGGTGACGCAGTCCGAGCGCGACCTCAACCGGTATGCCCGTGCTGCAGGCCTGATCCGCGTTTCGAACCAGGGGGATAGCACAAAGCCGGATACCGAGCTTTCGGTGACCGGCAGCACGCTGGTCCAGCTTAACGATGCGGCTTCGCGCGCAACGGCTGACCGGATTGCCGCGCAGGATCGCTGGCAGGCGATTTCGTCGGCGCCGCCGCTGTCGATCAGCGAAGTGAACAGCAACCAGGCCGTGCAGTCGCTGGTGGGCGAGAAGGCGCGCGTCGAGGCGGAACTGGCCGATGCCCGTTCGCGTTACGTCGACGATTCGTCGCAGGTTAAGGCGAAGAAGGCGCAGCTTGCCGAATTCGATCGCCGCATCGGTGCGATTGCCGAATCCATCAAGCGTTCTTCCTATCTCGATTATCAAGCTGCCACCGAACGCGAGCAGTCGCTCGTCGCCAAGGTCGAATCGCTGCGTGAGGAGGCTTTGAGCGAACAGGATCGCGGCGTGCAGTATTCGGTGCTCAAGCGCATCGCGGACACCAATCGCGCGCTCTACGACACGCTGCTGTCTCGCTACAATCAGATCAACGCCACCGCAGGTGCTGCGGTCAACAACATCACGCTCGTTGACCGCGCTGAAGTGCCGACCAAGCCGTCGTCGCCGAAGCTGGCGCTTAACATCCTGCTGGCTTTCGTTGCTGGCCTGCTGTTGGCCGCCGTTGCCGTCGCGCTGCGCGAGATCTTCGATGGTTCGATCCGTTCGCCGGAAGACGTCGAGGCCAAGATCGGCTTGCCGCTGCTTGGTCTCATTCCGCTCGAGGCCAAGCGCGACGTGGGCGATTTGTTGGAAGATCGTCGCTCGCACGTCGGCGAAGCCTTCAGCACGCTTGTCACCAACCTTCGTTACTCCACAGCCAATGGTCTGCCCGAGTTGCTGATGGTGACCAGTTCGCGTGAGGGTGAGGGCAAGTCCACCGCATCGCGCACCATTGCACGCAACATGGCCCGTCTCGGCAAGCGCGTGCTGCTGGTCGATGCCGACCTTCGTCGTCCGACGCTGCATGGGTTCCTTGCCGAGCGTAACAAGAAGGGCCTGGCCGACTATCTCACCAATCAGAAGACCTTTGACGAGATTGTCGCGCCGACCGATGTCGAGAACCTCAACTACGTGACGGCTCTGCCGATGCCGCCGGATCCGGCGCTGCTGCTGGGCGGTGAAGGTGTCCACCGCTTTGTCGCGGAAGCGCGCGCGCGGTATGACCTTGTCATCATCGACAGCCCGCCGCTGCTCGGCCTGTCGGACGCGGCTCTGCTGGCCAACCATGCCGACGGCGTGCTTTTCGTGATCGATGCCTCGGTGTTCCACCGCGGCGCGGTCAAGGCAGCGCTGCGCCGCCTCAAGCTCGTCAATGCCAGGATCCTTGGTGTGGTGCTCAACCGGTTCGATCCCAAGAACGCGGGCGACAACTATAGCTACTACGATAGCTACTACACTTACGGTCAGGCAGAGGACTGAGTGACGGTCGCGTGCGCATGACAGTTGTTGGCAAGTCGGTCTGGTTCGCGCTGTGGGCGGCCGTTGCGGTTGCTGCGGCGGGGTTCGAAATGGACCGTGAGGCCAGGCATGATGCATCGCTGGCAGCGCGTGTCCCGGCTCCGTTCCGCGGGTTTGCGCTCGAAGTGCTGGCGCGCGGCGCTCTGGCGCGCGGTGACAGTGCTGCCGGCGTTCAACTGGCGCGCGAGATGGTGTCCCGCCGGCCGATACCGGCCGAAGGGCTGGCGATGATGGCGCAGGGCGAATTGGCGGCAGGGCGTGAACAGCCCGCGCTCGCTGCTGTCATGGTGGCGGCCGAGCGCGGCTGGCGCGACAGTTTCACCCAGGCGATCGTCGTCCAATTGGCTGTCCAGGGGGGCGACTGGGACATTGCTGGGCAGCGCCTGCTGGCGCTGTGGCGCAAGGGCGAGCAGAGCGATGAACTGCGCGCCTTGAGCGGTGCCGTGCTCTCGCGCCAGGAGGGGTTGACGGCCTTCACTGCGCAGCTGCGCGCCGAGGCTGGCTGGAGCAATGCGTTGCTGCTTTGGTCGGCCTCCGCCCTCGATGCTCACAAGGTCGGCGTCCTGGCGGGCACGCTGAGGAAGAACGGGGCGCAACTCGATTGTCCGTCGCTGTCGGCCAGTGCGAGCGATTCGATCCGCTTCGGTCGCGGCGCTGCCGTCGAGGCGTTGTGGCTGCAGGCTTGTGGCAGGCGCCGGGCTGGCGCATCGGCCAGTGGTCTTGGCAATCTCGTGTTCACGTCCAACGACGAGAGTGCGGCTGGACCGTTCGATTGGCACTACTTGCCCGGGCCGGGGGTCGAGCAGGCAATCGAGGCGGGGGCTGGTGGGCCGGTTCTCAGGTTCTCCAACTCGGAGCCTATTCGTCAGCCCATCGCCAGGCGTTTCGCGATGCTGCCGCCTGGAGCGCGCAGGGTCTCGGCGACGGGGGATGCGGTGAAATCGTCGATGAGCCGCGGTCCGGCACTCGAGGTGACCTGCTTCGATGGACAGGGCGCGGCCCACACGCTGGGCAAGTTCGATCTGACGCCAGAAGGAGCAAGTTTCTCCCTGCCGGCCGGATGCGCCAGCCAGTGGCTGACCATCGATGCCGGCATGGGGGCGGGAACGATCGATCGGGTGAGAATCGACTGATCGTGTCCGTTGCAAACGAGCGGGGCCCGTGCGGGCTCCATGGTTTGGCGATATCGATGTCCGGGCGTCGTGCGTGCGACGTCCGATCAAGTTAATGCAAGGAATGCCGCATGCCGTCCTCAGGGGCTAGTTCGATGGTCGGGATTCGCTGGTGGCATTCACCGGCATTGCTCGTGGTATTTTTTGTCATTCCCTTCTTCCTGCTCATCGCCGCAGCGACGCGGCCGGTGATCGAGAATGCGCCGGTGCTTGCATCGCACCAGGTCTACCTGACGGGGATCTTGCTGCTGAAGGCGTTGTTCCTGCTCGGCGGACTGGCTCTTGGTGCGCATTGCACCGGAACGGTTCAGCCGAAGAAGGTCCTGCGTCTCGAGAATACCAGCCTCGATTTCTTGTTCTGGTTCACCTTTCTTGCCTATGCCATCTGGTTCGGGCCGCTTCTGGCCTCCAATCCGGGCCTTATTCTGGCCACTTTGTCCGGCGCGACAGGCGCCATGTACGAAGTGCGTAGCACTGCCCAGAATATTTCCGGTGTGACCACGCTCAGCCAGTTCGGTATCGCCTACGCCGTGGTCTACGGCATCAAGGTCTTTCAGGACCGGGAAAAGTTGCCGCGTCGCTACACGATCATGCTGGCAGTAATTCTGGGGCTTGGACTGTTTCGTGCGGCCACGTTTTCGGAGCGAATTGCCATCATCGAAGTGGTGGTGCCATTTTTTGCGATCTACGTTTCCAGCCGAAAGCCGGGGGCCACGCCGGTCGATTTTGTGTTGAAGTTCTTTCCTTTTTTCCTTTATGCTGTGGCGCCATTGTTTTTTGCGCTTTTCGAGTATCTGAGAAGCTGGCTTAACTATTATGCGGCAATCTATGATACCTTTCCGCATTTTATTGCTGACCGCTTTGCGCTCTATTACGTTACATCGCTCAACAACATCTGTGCGTTGATCCAACTTTCGCCCAATCCGACTTTCCGAGGCGAATGGACCCTGAACTGGCTCTATCGCTTCCCGATCATCGGCAGCCTTATGCCCAGTTCGAGCTTGCGCGGCGAAGATGTGTGGTTCTCGCAGTTTCTGACGATCTATGCCTCGCCAGAGTACAACAATACTACCGGTGTCCTGACTGTTGCCTATGACTGGGGGATGGTTTTGGGCATGGCGCTGATATTTGTTTATGGTGCCCTGGCTGGACTTGCCTTTGCTTCTTTCCGCTCTGGGCGCGGCGCGGGACGTTATTTCTATCCGATCTTTCTCTATTCCCTGCTTGAGATTCTGCGTATCGGTTACATTTACGACGGGCGAGCGATTTCTGCGATGATCGGTCTCATCATTGTCGCTCTTATCTGGTACAAGCGGTCTCCGCGCGTATCGGTGGGCGGCTCAGTGCGCTGATGGCGGTCGCCATCCGCCACGGTACGGCGCGCCCAGGCGGGCCTCATCCAAATCGGGAGCAACGATGCGGGTAATCATTAACGGTCGTTTCCTCGACAAGCCAACCACGGGGGTCGAGCGCTATGCGCGTGAGATCGCGCGCGTCATCGACCGGCTGGTCGAGGTCGGGGATCCTCAGGTCCAGGGCGTGGATTTCGTCATTGCCCGGCCGCGTTCGGGAGCGCCGCGCTTCGCATCGGCCATTCCCGAGGTCGAAGTCGGCCCCGGGCAGGGCGTCCTGTGGGAGCAGGTTACGCTTCCGCGCTTCGCGGGCCGGGACGTTGTGATCAACTTGTGCAACATGGCCCCGCTGGCGGCGCGGTCGCAAGTCACCTGTGTGCATGACGCGCACCCCTGGCTCATGCCGGAGAATTTTTCGCGCGCCTTCCGTACCTGGTACGATCTCATGATCCCCCGGGTGATCCGGCGCAGCGCGCGCTGGACGACGGTGTCCGAGTATTCTGGCCGCATGCTCCAGGAACTGGGCATAGCGGTGCGCGCCCCGGATGCGGTGACCTACAACGCGGCGGACAATTTCGATCGGATCGAGCCGGAGCCGGTCGCGCTGCCCGACGACGTGCGCAAGAGCTATGTCCTGTGCCTGGGCAGCCAGTCGGCCAACAAGAACATCGGCCTGATCGTCGGGATCGCCGATGAACTGGCGAGGCAGGGAATTTCCGTTGTCGTGGCGGGGGGCGGAGCAAGCCGCATCTTCGGCGAACAGGGCGCTTATGGCGGCAAGGTTGTCGATCTTGGCCGGGTGAGCGACGGCGAACTCAAGACGCTTTATGCCGGTGCTCTCGCTTTCCTGTTTCCGTCCTTTTACGAAGGCTTCGGGGTGCCGCCGGTGGAGGCCATGCAGATGGGCTGTCCGGTGATCGTTTCGGATACCTCGGCTCTGCCCGAAGTGGTTGGTGACGGCGCGCTGCTTGCCGACCCGCGGGATGGGGCCAAGTGGCTGGAATCGATCCTGCGTATCCGGGACGAGGAGGGCTTGCGCTCCGAACTCGTGCGCAAGGGGTACGAGCGGGCAGCGTGCTACAGCTGGGAAGGCTCGGCGCGCACCATGGTGGCATTGGCGCGGGAGGCGGCACGATGAAGCCGGCAGCCGAGCTCAAGGTGCTCCATGTTTGCGAATGTCTGCCGGGCGGGCCCGGCAGCTATCTGCAGGAAGTGCTGCCTGCCCAGCTGGCGAAGCTGGGGGCGGGCAAGGTTGCGGTGCTGGCGCCTGAGAGCCAGCTTGGCCTGCTGCCCGCCGATGGCGGTCTTGTCACCTTTTCCTACGATCAGGAAAGCCGCAGCGCCTCGGCGACGGTTCGGCTCGCCAGGCAGATCCGTCACGCCGTCCGGCAGTTCGCGCCCGATGTCCTGCATCTGCACAGCACGCTGGCCGGTGCTCTTGGGCGCACTGTCACGCTTGGCATGCGTCGGCGCCCGAAGATCGTCTACTGCGCGCATGGCTGGATGATCGACCCCGACAAGCCGGTGCGAGGACGGGGCCTCATCGCGGCCATGGAGCGCTCGCTCAGCCGGTTCACGGACAGCATCGTCAACATTTCGCCGCACGAGGCGGGCTTCCTGCTCGATCGCGGTTTTGCCCGCTCCAAGCTCGATCTTGTCGTTTCGGGCATTCGGGACTTTCCGGCGCCGCCGCCGGTCGAGCCGCAGGAGCGGCCAGTGAACCTGCTGTTCATCGGCAGGCTGGATTATCAGAAGGGGTTCGACCTCCTGCTTCCGGCGATCGCGCGGTTGCCGGAGGGGCTTGCCAAGGTGACCGTGGTGGGCGACGTCGTGAGGGGCGGCGTGCGACCGGGGATCGAGGGGCTGGCGATCGACATGAAAGGCTGGCTCCCGCGCGAGGAGGTGGCCAAGGCCATCGTCGAGGCCGATGCCGTGGTGATGCCGAGCCGGTGGGAAGGGTTGCCGCTGGTGGCGCTGGAAACCATGCGGGCGGGGCGGGCGCTCATCGCCACCAACGGCGGCGCCTTCCGCCATCTGGTGCAGGACGGGGAGACTGGCGCGCTGATTGACAACGGCGATCCGCAATTCCTCGTCGACACGCTGTCGCGTTATGGCATCGCGGATTTCCGGCGCATGGGAATTGCGGCGCGTGCTGCTTATGAAGCCGGTTTCCGCGCAGACCGGATGAATGAGGAACTCTTGGGGCTATATCGGGAGTTGGCTGCCGCGTGACCGTGCTTCCCTGGGGGAGAGAAGTGCAGTTTGCCGCTGTGACCATGACCGGTGATCGGAGGAATTTTGGGGATGTTGAGTTCCAGCAAGGACGCGATGACCAGCCGTCTTAACGAAGGGGAAGCTGCCCCTATCCGCGTGCTCTATGTGGTGCCGCCGTCGAACCAGTTTGCCGGCATCGAGAGGGTGACCGACGAACTGGCCAATGCGCTTGCGCGTAACGACAATCCGCGTTTCGATGTCAGCGTGCTCTATTTTCGTGATTACGCTGAAGTCGTGGATCCGGCGTACACTGTTCTTCGTGAAGAGGCGCAACGCACCCGTGACATTCCCGGCGGCCTGCAAAAGGCCTTGGCCAAACGGGACTTCGATCTTGTGGTGATCCCGCAATTCGAGAACGCTTTCCTCTCTCTCGTGAGGGATCGTCTGGCCGGTCGGCGCACGAACATCGTCCTGCATCTTCACGGCAATCCCGAAGTTGAGCGCGTGGTCTCCGCCAAGTCGCGGCTTCTGTTCTCGTTTGTGCGCCTTGCAGCGCCATATTTCGCCGGTGTCATTGCGGTCTCGCCAGGTTTGGCCAAGCGGGCACAGGCGATGATGGGCGACAAGTGCCGGGTGCTGTTCATGCCCAATCCGGTTCGCCAGCTCGGCGACCGTGTTCGGGTGAGCGAAGCGGCATTGGCAGGACGCAACTTCGTGACAGTGGCGCGATTGGCCTATCAGAAAGGGCACGACATCGCCGTCGCTGCTTTTCGCAAGGTCGTGGACGCTTATCCCGATGCCACCCTGACACTGGTGGGGGAAGGGCCGGAGCGCGCAAAGCTGGAGGACATGATCGAGCGCCTCGATCTGCGGGACAATGTCACGCTGAAGGGCATGGTGTCCGACCCATCGGCGGAACTGGGGGCCGCGCGGGCCTTTGTCACGGCTTCTCGCTGGGAGGGCTTCGGGGTGTCGATCGTCGAGGCCATGAGTGTCGGCTTGCCGGTGGTGGCGGCTCGGTGCGATTTTGGACCGGAGGATCTCATTACCCGTCCTGAATTGGGGATCCTGACACCGCCCAACGATCCCGACGCTCTGGCTGATGCGATGATCCGTCAGTTGGCGCAGGAGCCGCGGGCCGAAGACGTCGACCTGCGACGGCAGGAGGCCGCGGAAAGCGCAAGGGATGCCGTCGTCGCCCGCCATGCGGCCTATCTCCTGCAGTTGCAGCGAGGCCTTGTGTCGTGAGCGCGTTCCCGCCGCCCTACCTCGTGATCAGCGCCGCTCATGATTATCGTTCCAAGAAGCGCGCCAACATCGATTTCATCACGGATGTGCTGGCAAAGCGGGGCGAGACGGCGTTTCTGGCCACCCATTCCAGCGCGCTCTCGGCGCTGAGCGGTCGCGACGGGCGGTATCGGCAATTCGGCGAAACCAGCGTGACGGCCAACGGTGTCCAGTGTCGCCTGTGGCACTCGCTCATGCACCCGATCAATCTCAACGGGAATTCCGGAAGGATTTGGAATCCTCTGGCCAGCGCCATCTACCGCAGGACCATGCCGCGCAGCGTGAAGGACATGATCCGCAAGGCAAGGACCATTGTGGTGGAATCCGGCAGTGCGGTCGGTATCCTTCGTGCGGTTCGGCGGCTCAACCCCGATGCGCGGATCATCTACAACGCTTCGGACAGCCTCAGCACCATCGGTCTCGGGCAGTACTATGACGATCAGCTGGCGGCGGTAGGCGGGGAGATTTCGCATGCGCGGCTGCCATCGGCGCTGATGGCGGGCGAACACCGGGCCATAGCGGAACATCGCATCATTCCTCACGGGCTTGATGATGCCTTTTTTGAAAGTCCCGGTCCCGATCCCTACGACGGGCGCCGATCGGCGATTTCGGTCGGCTCGATGCTGTTCGATCCCGAATTTTTCGAGGTTGCTGCCGAGGCGTTTCCCGATGTCCATTTCACCATCATCGGATCGGGCCATGCCGGCATCAGCCGGGGCAATCTGGAATGGCTGCCGGAAATGGCGTTCCGTGATACGCTGCCTTATATCCGCCACGCAGCCGTGGGCATCGCGCCTTACCGTACCGCGCTGGCATCGGATTACCTGATCGATACCTCGATGAAATTGCTGCAGTTCGAAGCGGCTGGCATTCCTGCGGTCTGTCCGGATTTCGTGCAGGGGGGCAAGCCCACGCGGATCGGCTACCGGGTGGGGGATCGAGAATCGATCGTGGCGGCCATGCGCGCCGCGCTGGAGATGCCGCGGGCGGTGCCGAGCGTGCCGCGCACCTGGGATCGGGTGGTGGACGAACTTCTCGCGCCTTCGCAGGGAGTGTCTGCGTGAAGTTGTCATGGTTGCTGCTGGCTCGGCTTATGGCCGGCGGGGTGGGGTTCCTGCCGCCACTGGTCGCCGCATCACTGTTGGACGGGCTGCAATACGGACTTGGCGCCAGTTCCTTCGCGGTCGGCATGTTGCTGATCGGGCCGGTCGCGCAATATGCCAAGCAGGGTTACATGCGCTCGATCCTGCTGCCGGAACGACCGGACATTTCGGCCTGGCATATCGTGATCGTGTTCCTGTCGCTGGTCCTTGTCGGCATGGCCGTCGCGGGACTGGTGGCCGGAGTGCCGCTGGCTGCGCTGGTATCGGTGTTCGTGGCGATCGCCTCCCTGACCCTTGCCCGGATCGAGGAAGTCCGCCAGGTGGCGCTGGAGCGGCAGTTGCTGGCGGTCAGCTTGTTCTACCTGGTTCCGCCGCTGCTGTTGACGGCGTTTTTCGCGCTGTTCTGGGCGCTCGCACTGCACCCTGACTGGAAGACGATCTCCTTTTCGATGTCGCTCGCCTATCTGGCGCCGTCGCTTGCATCGATCGCCTTGCGGCGCGGCATGGCGGCGTTCACGGTTCGCCCGCTGCGGGTCGAGGATGCGCGCCTGCTGTGGAGCGAGAGCCGGACGTTCCTGCTCAGCGGCATTGTCATGTCCGCGACCGAGAGTTTCCCGACGCTTGCGCTGAGCGCGCTTGGGGTGCCGCAGGCGGTGGCAACCTTCGAATTGGTGCGCAAGCTGTCCTCGGCGGTCTCGGTGTTCCTCCATGGGCTGGCGATCGCCTTCGCGCCGCGCCTCATCAAGGCGGCGGCCGATGGGGACTGGGGGGGCGTGCGCCATACGATCTGGCGCAATACCCAACTTTCGGTGGCATTCGCGGCAGTCTACCTGCCGGCGGCTGTCGCGGCGGTGTTCGTCCTCGGGCGGCTCGGCTGGATTCACGCGGATGTCTCGTTCAACCTCGCGATGCCGCTGTTCGTGAGCGCCTTCGTGACGTGCGTTGCGGCGCCTTTCGGCATGGCCGTGGCCGCGCTCAACAGCGAGAAGTGGTGGTTGATCGGCGGCTTCCTGGGCGTCCTGTGCTTCGTTGCCGCGCTGGCGCTGACGCCCTTGTTCGGTGCGGCGCAGACGGTGGCGGTCGCGGTGCTCGCACAAAACGTCGCCTTGAGCTTGACGATTGGCATAGTCGTTTCGAAATTGGTGCTGGTTCGCACGCGCGCTCATGGGGGCGCGCCATTGGCCGCAAAGGCAAATTGATCCGATGACATCATACATCCGTCCGTTACGCGTCGCCGAGACTTTCGTGGGGCGCCGCGGCTTCGTGGCCGCCCTTGGCGGCGTGCCGGTGCTCGCCGCCGCGTTGCATGCGCAGGTCCTGCATGCCGCCGTCCAGACCCGCGACATCCGGGAGTTCGGAGCGGTGTCGGATCCATCGCGCGATCAGCAGGCGGCCTTGCAGGCTGCGCTGGACTGGTGTTCGCATTCCAGGGGCGTATTGCGCCTGGAGAAGGGCGGCATCTACTGCCACTCTAGCGGGCTCGACCTGGGGGGCGGGACGATTTCGGGGATGCAGGGCACGTTCAGGGCGCTCGTGCCCGAAAATGGTCGCCTGCGCATCACCGGTGCCGGTGTCGCCTTGCGTGACCTCACCTTGGCCTCGCCGGCGAGCAAGCGTAGCCAAGCCTATACCGGCATAGGCCTGCTGGTGCAGGATGCTCATGATTTCACGCTCACCAATATTGCGGTGCACGGGGCGGCCACTGCCGGCATTCTCATGGACGACGCCCATCGCGGCACGCTGCGCAACATTCTCGTGCGCGGTACGATGGCGGACGGGCTGCACATCACCAACGGCTCTTCGTATATCGATGTCGCCAATTATCAGGCGATCCGCACTGGCGACGACGGCTTTGCCGTGGTCAGTTACGATCGATCGGACCAGAAGGGCAGGCGCTGCAACAATATCCGCGGCCGCTTCATCACCGTGATCGATGGCAATGCGCGCGGTGTTGCCGTGGTCGGCGGCGCCGATGTGACCGTGGAGGATGTGAAGGTGGTCCGTTCGGCCTGCGCGGGTCTCTACCTGAATTCCGAAGTGAGCTATGGTACCTTCGGGAATGCGCATATTTCGGCGGCACGTGTGCAACTGGTCGACTGCGTGACGCGCAAGGGCATCAATCAGGGCGTGGTGCACATTGAGGGGCGCAAGTCCTGTTCGGTGCAGCGCTTGGGCGGCGACGCGCTCAACTGTTCCTCCCAGGACGTTCGGTTCAGCGGCATCGTCATCGAGGGACTCGGCATCGGCGCGCGTGCGGGGGTGGTGGCCGCAGGAGACCTGCAGGGCATTTCGGTGAGCGGCCGTCGGGCAAGTGGTCAGCGCTGGAACCGTCCCGCGTCTCAGATCGACACACCAGACCCCAAGGCAAAGAGCATTTCTGTTTCTCTTTCCTGATTTTATTGTTATATTGATTATATGACTACTTTTACGACAACTGTGTCGAATGGAGGTGCAATGTACATTTCATTGAACCTGCTAGCTGTAGCGAGGTGCGGGCTTCCTCTGTAGGAGGGGCGTTCAGGATCCGACGTTCGTGTGAGGCGAGTGAGCATGCGCGGGGCCATTGCGGTTCACGGGTACTGCTTTTTCCCGTTCGTGCGCTGATCCTGACCATGAAGGCAATAACGGCATCGCCGCTGCCTTCAAGACGGCGTTTCATAACATAAAGTGCAAAGCCTGCCTGCGAGTGCGCGTCCAGCGCGCCGCATTTGCGTTTCGACTGAGCACGCCTGCCGAGGCGTGTGCGTCGATGGCTGGTGCGGCGGCGGCGCAGTCGCGGAGCATGTGGCGGCATGCGGGCCGTGACCAAAAGTCGTGTCACGGTAATTCGGGATGTCTATTTCAAAGCGCGTCGATTGGAGGGCGTACCGAAAGTTGTGCTTTCGGTATTCACTCGGCGGGTGACGTATAGGTGTGGGTACGACAATGGTGGAATCTAGCGGCTGGCTATGGCGCAGGCACTGCGCTGAGCCGCGTCAAGTCTATGAGCGAGTAACAGGGTGCCGACTGCTGACTTGGTGCGGAGGCGGGCAATGACGCCGCCGACCATCAGCGTGGCGGCCGTCGTCGCGACGAAGGGCCGTGTCGACGAACTGCGCATTCTGTTTGCCAGTCTCGCGGCGCAGACAAGGCAACTCGCGGAAGTTGTGGTCGTCGACCAGAACGAGCACGAGGATCTCAAGGCCGTCCTCGATGATTTTCCGGACCTGCCGGTGCGGTGGCTTCGTCGTCGCGATCTTCAGGGGGCCAATGCCAGCCGCAACTGGGGGTGGGCGCAGGCCTCTTCCGATCTGGTGTTCTTTCCGGATGATGATTGCTGGTATCCGAGCGACTTCGTCGAGAAGGCCTGTGCGCTCCAGGAATCTACCGGTGCGGACATCGTCAGCGGACGTGCGGCGGATATTTCGGGGCGCAGCATCAATGGCCGTTTCCTGGAAGCGCCCGCCTGGGTCACCCGCAAGACGGCATGGATGACCCAGATCGAGTGGGTGTTCCTGATCCGCAAGGGCATGTTGCAGGCCATTGGCGGATTCGACGAACGCATTGGGCCTGGAGCTGGAACGCCCTGGGGAAGCTGTGAGGTCCAGGACCTGTCCCTGCGGGCGATGGCGGCCGGGTTCCGTCAGATCTATCATCCGGAAATCTATGGGCACCACGAGGAGTTCGTGGTCGCACCGGATGTGCCCGATGTGATCGCCAAGGGGGCGCATTATGCGCGCGGCTTCGGCTTTGTCCTTGGCAAGCATGGCTTCTCGACGTGGACGGCGGCCAAGTGGATAGCCCGCCCGGCCATGCGGGCGATCTTTGAGCTGGCCCGCTTCAAGGTTTTCAACGCACGCTATTCGTTCGCCGTGGCGATGGGGCGGCGATCGGGTTTCTGTGATGTCCTATCCTCACGCCGGTCGGCAGAGGACGAGCAGTGGCCCTTGCCCCATGGCGCCGGCAAGCAGGCGGCGGTCATCTGCCTGGCCTGAAATGCCGGGTCAAACGAAGCGCTTGAGGGGAGTGCGGGCGAGCAGGAGTACCAGTGGTATCGTGATGATCACGGTTGCCACGTAGACCAGTTCGCCCGGTAGCCCCAGCGGTGTCAGCAGCTTGATGACAAGGACGTGCGTGGCGTAAACGCCAAGAGATGCGTTCGCGAGAGCGTTCAGGGCGACGTAACCCGCGCTTTGAGCGGGTTCGAGGTGGCGCAGGGAAACCACGCAGAGCATCGCGGTCAGTCCCAGCGGCAGCGTCATCATCCGCACGTCGGGAATGCCGAAGGGCTTGGGGATTCCCAGCCACTTCATGAGACCCAATTCGGCCGTGTTGAGCGCCGTCAGCGCCAACAGTGCGCCGAACAGCAAGACGGGGCGACCGGCGGACCGGTTGGTAGAG
>NZ_JAPCWC010000002.1 GCF_026420865.1 Novosphingobium clariflavum
CAGCACCATGTCGTAGTCGAGCACGAACGGCGTTGCGAGCGGCGCTCCTGCCAGAACCAGCGCCGCCAGCCCCGGCCGCCACCCTCTGCGCCAGCCATGGATCACGACCAGTGTCGCGGCCATCGCTGCCACCAGCGCCTGCACGGCATAGGCGGCCACGTTCGTCGCCCCAAGCAGGCGCAGCGCCGCAAACACGCTTGTCATCTTGCCGAAACCCACGGCGCCGTCAGCCATCGCGACCTCAGCGCGCGCGCTCGCAGCCAACCACTCCAGCCAGAGCTGTGGGCCGAACGCCCAGGCCGACAATCCCGCCAGCAGCAGCGCGGTGATCGCGGCCACCAGCACCACCTTCCATTCGCGCGAGGCGATGAGCGCCAGCGGCACCAGCAGGCCGAACTGCGGTTTGACCGTCGCGAGACCGAGGCACAGGCCTGCCAGCACGGGCTGGCGGCGGACCAGAAGCAGCCCCGTTCCCAGCAAGGCAGCGACCAGCCACGAGGTCTGCCCATGGGTCACTACGATCACCATCGCCGGATAGGCCAGAAGCGGCAGCCACAGCGGCATGCCGAGGCGCGCCAGGACCGGCAGTTCACGCCACCACACCCGCACCGCCGCCACATAGAGCGCGCCTGTCGCCAGCAGCCATGCCGCCAATGCCGGGAAATAGCCCAGCCAGCCCAGCGGCCAGCACAGCGCCAGGAACGAGGGCGGATAGAAAAACGCGGTGTAACCGCTCGCCGAGGCAAAAAAGGTCCGCTGCGCCGCAATATGCGCCGCCGCGTCATAGGGGTCGGCGCCGGAGATCAGCATCCGCCCCGTGGTCCAGAAACTGATGAAGTCGCTGCCGAGCAGGAACCCATTGGCGTCCACCCCGCCGTGCGCGGTCGCCAGCAGCCAGATCACCATCGCCGCATTGAGCAGGGCGAGCAGGCGCAGGTAGCCCCGCACCCGGCCCGCGCCCAGCCAGTTCATTTCACGCAAGATAAGCAGCCCCAATTTTGCGCCTGCTTGCAACGCCCCGGCGGCGAAGTCCATGCCTTCGATAAGAGCCGGGCCAGATCGCTTGCCATGCGGCGAGGCAAAACCTACCCATCAGGCGATCAGCTAAGGGATGGATGATGCAGCGTTTCGAAGGTACCGGCAGTTACGTCGCCACGGACGACCTCAAGGTCGCGGTCAATGCGGCCGTGCTGCTGCGCCGTCCGCTGCTGGTGAAAGGCGAGCCGGGCACCGGCAAGACCGTGCTGGCCGAACAGATCGCCGCCTCGCTCGGCGCCCCGCTGATCACCTGGAACGTCAAGTCCACCACCAAGGCACATCAGGGCCTTTACGAGTACGACGCGGTCGGCCGCCTGCGCGACGGCCAGCTCGGCGATGCGCGGGTCCATGACATCAACAACTACATCCGCCGGGGCAAGCTGTGGGAAGCCTTCACCTCCCCGCGCCTGCCGGTGCTGCTGATCGACGAGATCGACAAGGCCGACATCGAGTTCCCCAACGACCTCCTTGCCGAACTCGATCGCATGGCCTTCGACGTCTACGAAACCGGCGAGCACGTCGCCGCCGCCGAACGTCCGATCGTCGTCATCACCTCGAACAACGAGAAGGACCTGCCCGACGCCTTCCTGCGCCGCTCCTTCTTCCACTACATTAAGTTCCCCGACCGCGAGACGATGCAGGCCATCGTCGACGTGCATTTCCCGGGCATCCAGAAGACGCTGGTCACCCGCGCGATGGAGATCTTCTACGAACTGCGCGAAGTGCCAGGGCTCAAGAAAAAGCCCTCCACCAGCGAATTGCTCGACTGGCTGAAGCTGCTGCTGGCCGAGGACATGCCGCTCGACGTGTTGCAGAACCAGGATGCCACCAAGGCGATCCCGCCGCTCCACGGGGCCTTGCTCAAGAACGAACAGGACGTCATGCTGTTCGAAAGGCTCGCCTTCATGGCGCGCCGGGGGAACTGACACGATGACCGCACCTTACACCGGGGGCTGCGTCTGCGGCGCCATCACGCTCGCGATCGCGGGCGAACCGGTCGCCACGCGCCAGTGCTGGTGCCGCCAATGCCAGCAGCTTGCCGCCGGCGGCCCCACCAACAACGCGATCTTCAAGGCCGAGGACGTCGCCATCGGCGGCGATCTTGCCGCCTCGGCATGGCAGGCCGCCAGCGGCAACAGACTGACCTTCCACTTCTGTCCCGGATGCGGCACCCAGATCTTTGCGCAGAGTTCGGCCCGCCCGCATCTCAAGACCATGCGCCTCGGCGCGCTCGATGCCGGACACGGCCTCAAGCCCGACGCCGCGATCTGGACCGAGGATGCGCCGCAATGGGCCATGATCGACCCCGCGCTGGAGCAGTGGCCGCGCCAGCCCCCGCCGCCGCCTGCTGTCGATCCCCGGTAAGCCCGATCCCCGGTAAGGTTGGCGTCGCCCAGTGCCGAATGGGCGCCGGACGGGTGCCACCACACCCATGCAGGTCAGGCGTCGTAGGCCGAGATATACTCGAACATCACCGTCAGGGCGGCGCGATCCTGCTCGCTGATCTCCGGACGCCAGATCTCGAACAGCAGAACGACGCGGTCGTCCTCGCCGCGGTTCCATGCCTCATGCTCGATGCTGTCGTCGAAGATCAGCAACTTGCCGGGCTCCCACGAACGCACCTCGTTGCCCACGCGCAGGCTGCACCCCGGCGGCACCACCAAGGGCAAGTGGCAGATCAGGCGGGTATTGAGGAAACCGGTATGCGCAGGAATATGCATGCCGGGCTTGAGGCGCGAAAACAGGGCCATCGGCGAACGACCGGCGATGCGCGGGATCGGCGCAGCTTCCAGCGCCGCCATCGTGCGCGGGCAGCGCTCGGCCTGCCGTGCCACCGGCTCGCCGCCGCGCCAGAGATACAGGGCGCCCCAGCGCGGATCGCCCAGCATGGCATTGGCCTTGGGAGGCCGTCCCGGCTCGGATTCGACATAAGGCCGGAAAGCATCGTCCTCGCCCAGCACGCCCTCCAGTTCCGCGCGAATGACCTCGCTTTGCGCTTCCAGCGCAGGAACCCAGTCAAATGCCTCGCGCTCGTAAAACTGGTTCTGCGGCAGGCCGGGGAAGTAGAAGCTCTGCGGCTGCTGGACAAAGACCTGCTTGCGCCCGGTCAGGATGTCGAGCGCCTCAGCGATCCTCGGGCTCATCGCCGCGCCGCGAATGCCTTCCTGCTCCAGCCGCCCGCGCAGTTCTTCCTCGTAACGCGAAGCGAAGCCGGAAATAGCCTCTCTGGCACGCTGAAGCGCACCCTGCAGGCCCTGCGGCACGTTCGGCGTCCGGGCGGCGGTGTCGAGAGCGGCCTGATAGAATGCCGTGGCGGCCCGGCTGTCGCCGATCTGGCCATGCGCCTCCCCCTTGAGCAGGAGGGCGCCGATATGGCGCGGGTCGGCTGCCAGCACCCTGTCGAGCACCGCATCCGCCTGGCGCGGGTCTTCCGCGAAGAGATAGGCCTGCGCTGCCGACAGCAGCGGCGGATCGGGAAGCTGCATCAGCGGCTCCAGCGCCGCAAGCGCGGCCGGGCCGTCCCGGCGCTGCAGCGCGCGGACGGCATCTTCACGAAGGCGGGCGATCTGATTCGGGGTAAGTTGCACGGTGCGATCTATAAAGCTTCGCGGCGCCCTCTCAATCGCCCGCCGGTCATCGGGCAGGCGTTTCCCACCCGCCGCGCGATAGGCTATGCGATGGGCATGAACGCTTGCCCGGCCCCTGCCCGCCTCGTTGCTTCCCTGTGTCGTTCGGCTGACCGGCGAGAACCGTCATGCTGTTGAACTTCGTCGAGGAACTGCGCGCCGCGGGCATCGGCGCCTCGCTCAAGGAACACCTGGTGCTGCTCGAAGCGCTCGACCGCGAGGTGATCGAGCGCACGCCCGAGGCGTTCTACTACCTCAGCCGGGCAACCTTCGTGAAGGACGAAGGTCTGCTCGACCGCTTCGACCATGTGTTCCAGAAGGTCTTCAAGGGCGTGCTGACCGACTATGGCCAGCAGCCGGTGGACATTCCCGAGGACTGGCTGCGCAAGGTGGCAGAGCGCTACTTCTCGCAGGAGGAGATGGAGCAGATCCGGTCGCTGGGTTCCTGGGACGAGATCATGGAGACGCTGAAGAAGCGTCTCGAAGAACAGGAAAAGCGCCATTCCGGCGGCAACAAGTGGATCGGCACCAACGGCACCTCGCCCTTCGGGCATTCCGGCTACAACCCCGAGGGCATCCGCATCGGCGGTGAAGGCCGGCACGGGCGGGCGGTCAAGGTCTGGGAAAAGCGCGAGTTCGCCAATCTCGACAACACCCGCGAACTGGGCACGCGCAACATCAAGGTGGCGCTGCGGCGCCTGCGCCGCTTCGCCCGCGAAGGCGCGGCCGACGAGCTCGATCTCGACGAGACGATCCGGGGCACCGCCAAGCAGGGCTGGCTCGACGTGGTCATGCGTCCCGAGCGCCACAACGCGGTGAAAGTGCTGCTCTTCCTCGACGTCGGCGGTTCGATGGATCCCTACATCACGATGATGGAGGACCTGTTCAGCGCCGCCAGCGCCGAGTTCAAGAACATGGAGTTCTTCTACTTCCACAACTGTCTCTACGAAGGCGTGTGGAAGGACAACCGCCGCCGCAGGTCGCAGCGCACCCCGACCTGGGACCTGCTCCACAAGTTCGGGCACGACTACAAGGTGATCTTCGTGGGCGATGCGGCGATGAGCCCTTACGAGGTGAGCCATCCCGGCGGCTCGGTCGAACACATGAACGAGGAGGCCGGCGCGGTCTGGCTGCAGCGCGTTGCCCAGACTTATCCAGCCAGCGTGTGGCTCAACCCGACGCCGGAAAGCCAGTGGGGCTATTCCAGCTCCACCCGCATGATCCGCGATCTGATGGGCGGGGCGATGTTCCCGCTCACGCTCGACGGGCTCGACGCGGCGATGCGGGAACTGTCGCGCAAGAAGGCGTGACGGTCAGCCTCGGGCCCGAACGCAAAACAATGCAGTGACGGTATCGACCGATTTCAAAAAAGTAATAGCCTTTGCCAATTGAGAACTTTCACCCCCTTCGTTAAGCGCCCACTCGGGTACGCAAAACAACATCATTCCAATACGATATCAAATGCATGGAGAAGCGGGTGCGCTTTCTCCAACAGGGGGAATTTATGCGTTTCATCAAGTACGGCCTCATCTCCGCAGCCCTTCTGGCCCAGCCGGCGCTCGCCGACGAAGCCAGGCTTTCCGGGCTGCGCGTCGAGGCCCGCGTCGGTCTGGAAACCCCGACCGTCAGCGACGACGACGTCTACAAACTGGGGCAGTCGGTCTCGATTGGCGGCGAGATCGGTTATGACATTCCGGTGAGCACGAAGGTCACCGTCGGGCCCTTCGTGAACTACGACTATGCCCGCTCGAAGGACTGCGCGAGCGGCTATTGCCTGGGTTCGGACGGCAACCTCGCCGCAGGCGGCCGCATCGGCATCAACCTCGGCTCCGCCCTCCAGCTTTACTGCAAGCTCGGCTACGACCGCATGAAGCTGAAGGCGACCTATGAAGGCGATTCCGGCACCGAAACGCTCGACGGCGTCATGGGCGGCATCGGTCTCGACTACAATCTGTCGAGCAAGGCCTATGTCGGCGTGGAAATCAACTACGCCGACCTCGGCAGCTTCGAAGGCATCAACTTCCAGCGCCGCCACGCCGTGCTGACCGGCGGCATCCGCTTCTAAAGCGTTTTCTAATCAGGTGGAATCACCTGATGACTCGGAAAACGCGTAAAACCAAAACCTTGGAGCAGTTGGTCCGATGCAGTCAGATCGGAAACTGCTCCAAGAGCCCGTCTGGAATTTCGCGAAACGCGAATTACGCTGAAACCTCAGGGCTTCGCCACTTCGGTGAAGCCCTGAGCCATCCTGTTCAGCGATAGAGCAGCAGATCGGCGACTTCGGCCTTCCACGCGGCTTCGTCCGCTCCGGCCGCCGCCTCCAGATCGCCAGGCAGCGCATCGGGATTGTCGACCCACTCCCGCAGCCCCGGACCGCCGTTGATGACGTCGATCGCGAGCCGCGTGAACTCGTACTCGTAAGGGAAGTCGCGCCAGATCGGATAGTCGGGGTAGAGGCGCCGGATCGCCTTGAATGCCAGTGCCTGAAGCCGCCAGGGCCGGAAGGCGTGGTGATCGTAGAACGGGCCCTCGGCATGGATCATCAGGCCACTGCACAAGCTCCTGGCATGCTTGTGGAACGTCGGTTCGAACCAGCATTCGCGCAAGGCGCAGCCCGCCAGCCATTCGGGCGCAAAGCGCTGCATCTCGGCCAGAACCGCCTTGGCGTCGAGATCGGGGGCGCCGAACAGCACTTCGAGCGGACGCGTGGTGCCGCGTCCTTCGGAAACCGTCGCCCCCTCGATCATCACCGTCCCGGCATAGGCTCGGGCCATGTTGAGATTGGCGGCATTGGGACTGGGGTTGATCCACACGCGGTCAAGCGGCCAGCCGAATCCGGGGCCTTCCGGCTCCCACCCGTCCATCGCGATCACCCGGTAATCGACGTCGAGCTTGAAATGGCGGATGAACCAGTGCCCCATCTCGCCCAGCGTCAGGCCGTGGCGCATCGGCATCGGTCCGGCACCGACAAAGCTCTCCTGCCCCGGCAGCAGCGTCAGCCCTTCGACCGGACGACCGGCGGGATTGGGACGGTCCAGCACCCAGACGCTCTTGCCCTGCTCCTGCGCCGCTTCCAGCAGATAAAGCAGCGTGGTGACGAACGTGTAGATGCGGCAGCCAAGGTCCTGGAGGTCGAACAGGAACACGTCGGCACTGTCCATCATCGCCGCGCTGGGACGCCGCACTTCGCCGTAGAGGCTGTAGACGGGGATGCCATAGGTCGGGTCCAGCTCGTCCATGGTCTCGACCATGTTGTCCTGCTTGTCGCCCTTGAGGCCGTGCTGGGGGCCGAAGGCGCTCGTCACGTTCACCCCGGCCGCGATCAGCGCGTCAAGCGAATGGACGAGGTCTTCCGTCACCGAAGCGGGATGGGCGACAAGCGCGACGCGGCGACCTTCGAGGGGCTTGCGCAGTTCAGGGTCCGCCAGCAGGCGATCGATACCGAATTTCATGACGCGGTGGGTGCCGCAAGCGCCAGCGTGAAGCAAGCCGGATCGTGGAAGTCAGGCGCCTCGCCGCTGTGGGAAAGCGCCCAGAAGCTGCGCACGCCGCCCTCTTCCTCGATCACGGCCGTGAAGCCCATGGCGAGCGGCAGATCCGGCAGGCCGGCGGCGGGAATGGCGGCATCGAAGATGGCGATGTCGGAGCCCTTGCGCATCGTGCATTCGGGTTCACGCGGCATCGGCCGCTCGCTCATGCCCTCCCGGCGCGCGGTAAAGTCATAGGCATTCCAGCGCTCGGACGGCGAGAGGTTGATCTCGACATAAGGCTGCCCACCGGGGGGCTGGAGGAAAAGCTCGAAACAGGTGGTGTTCCAGAGCCCGTCGGCCCGGCCCTTGCCCGCAAAGGCGGGAACCACCAGCTTGCCCGCGCCCAGGATCCGCCAGCGCACACGCAGCCAGCTTTGGTCGAGGCCGATCACGCGGGCCTCCATCGAACGGACAAGGACGGGCGGATGGGCGGGGTGGCAGATCAGGTCGGACATGGCCCCTGCGTAGAGCCGCGCGGGTCATGCTGGCAATTGCCACCGGACCGGTTTCGGCCGGATATCACCACGAACGCGACCAATTGCTTCATATCCTGCGCCCCCCATGCTAGGCGCCCCGCTCCCATAAACAAGAAGCACGGTCATGACCTACAAATCTTCCCTGCTCCGCGTCCTCGAAGAACGCGGCTACATCCACCAGACGACGGATGCCGAGGGCCTCGACGCTCTCGCAGAGAAGCAGGTCGTGCCGGGCTATATCGGCTTCGACGCGACCGCCGCGTCGCTGCACATCGGCAGTCTCGTGCAGATCATGATGCTGCGCCGTCTCCAGCAGACCGGTCACAAGCCGATCGTGCTGATGGGCGGCGGCACCACCCGCATCGGCGACCCGACCGGGCGCGACGAAAGCCGCAAGATGCTGTCCGACGAGACGATCGAGACCAACATCAAGGGCATCTTCTCGATCTTCTCGCGCCTCCTGAAGTTCGGCGACGGCCCGACCGACGCGGTCATGGTGAACAACCAGGACTGGCTGGGCCAGCTCGGCTACATCCAGCTGCTCCAGGAAGTGGGCACGCACTTCACGGTCAACCGCATGCTCTCGTTCGATTCGGTCAAGCTGCGCCTCGAGCGCGAGCAGCCGATGACCTTCCTCGAATTCAACTACATGATCCTGCAGGGCTACGACTTCCGTCACCTCTGCAAGGAAAAGCAGGTGCGCCTGCAGATGGGCGGCTCCGACCAGTGGGGCAACATCGTCAACGGCATCGAACTGACCCGCCGCATGGACGGCAAGGAAGTGTTCGGCCTGACCACGCCGCTGCTCACCACCGCGGACGGCGCCAAGATGGGCAAGAGCGCCTCCGGCGCGGTCTGGCTCAACGAGGAGATGCTGCCGAGCTATGACTTCTGGCAATACTGGCGCAACTGCGACGACCGCGACGTCGGCAAGTTCCTGCGCCTGTTCACCGACCTGCCGCTGGACGAGATCGCCCGCCTCGAAGCGCTTGAAGGCGCCGCGATCAATGATGCCAAGGTCATGCTGGCCAACGAAGTGACCCGGCTGTGCCGCGGCGAGGATGCTGCCGTCGCCGCCGAAGCCACCGCCAAAGCGACGTTCGCGGGCGGCGGTCTCGGTCAGGACCTGCCGACGCTCGACGTCACCGGCGAAGGCGTTCGCCTCGGCGCGGCGCTCACCGAACTCGGCTTCACCGCCTCCAACGGCGAGGCCAAGCGCAAGATCGGTGAAGGCGCCGTGAAACTGGACGATGTCACCATGGATGATCCCGGCTTCCTGATCGAAGTGGCCTCCGGCGAAACCCGAAAGCTGAGCCTCGGCAAGAAGAAGCACGCGATCCTGCGCGGCGCCTGAAAGAGCCACATCAATGTATTACTTCCGGCAGGCGGCAAAATCCTGCCGGAAGTTTACCGTTTGTTTGCCATTTTGATGCTCTGTACCGTTTCACGGCGACAACCAATAGGCGGACAAGACCATGAGTGCAGGAGCCCAGCTCTCTGTAACCGACAAGCGGCGGGCAACCCGCCACCCTGTCGATCACAAGCTGATCGCCGAGCATCGCCAAATGGGCGATGTCCACCTGCATATCGTCAACTTTTCCGCCCAGGGCTTCATGTGCAAGGGCGAGCTTGCGCTTGATCGCGGGGAACGGCTGGTGATGCGCCTGCCCGTGGTGGGACGGATCGAAGCCCACCTGATCTGGTCGCACGAAGGCCGCTCCGGCTTCCAGTTCGAGCGGATCATCCGCATCGATGACTTCCTCAAGCTGGTCGACGCCACGCAGCCCAATCCGCGCCTCCGCCCGCGCCGGTAATACCTTCCAGCCATTGGCATTGCACAAGAAAGCCGCCCGGTTCCGCTCCGGGCGGCTTTCTTGCGTGGCACCTTCACCGCACTGCAACATGAATTTTACGTCATGCTGCGATTACCTCTTGATACAGTATAACATCACCACTAGCCCAGGCGCCATGAAGACGCCCCAAGCCCGAATCGCCCTGCTGGCATCTGCCGGCGCCCTTGCCACCACCGCCCTGCTTGCCGCACCGGGGGCCGCATTTGCTGCTGACGCCGCCGCGACTGCCGACAGCGCCCATCCGCAGGAAAACGGGCCGGAAATCATCGTCACCGGCCGTGTGATCTCGGGCAATGCCGATCCGATCAGCGCCCCCGTGGTGCTGACCGGCGAGGCACTGACCCGCGACATCAAGCCGCAGATCGGTGAAATGCTGGCAAGCCTGCCTGGCGTCTCCAGCACCGGCTTCGCGCCGGGTGTGTCGCGCCCGGTCCTGCGCGGTTTCGACGGTCCGCGCGTGCAGGTCCTGCTGGACGGCATCGGCTCGCTCGATGCCTCCTCGGTGTCGGCCGACCACGCCGTCTCGCTCGACACGCTCAATGTCGAGCGTGTCGAAGTGCTCCACGGCCCCCGCGTCCTGCTTTACGCCAGCGATCCCTCGGGCGGCGCCGTCAATGCGGTGGACAAGCGCATTCCGCGCAGCGTGCCGGACAAGGCCTTCACCGTCGACGCGCTCGGGTCCTTCGGCACCGCCGCCGACATGGTGAACGGCGGCATCGCCACCAACGTGCGCCTTGCCAGCCGCCTCGTCGCCCACTTCGACGCATCCTACTACCACAGCGATGACCTCCACGTCGGCGGCCACGTGCTCTCGCCCGAACTGCGCGCCGAAACGCTGACCCAGGCGAGCGACCTTGCCGCCGCGGGCGACCTGACCGGCGCCGCCACGCTCACCGAGCAGGCCAACGCCAAGGGCAAGATCGCCAACAGCGGCACCGAGGGATGGAGCTACGGCGGCGGCCTTGCCTTCATCGACGACGGCGGCGACATCGGCGTCTCGGTGCAGCGCCTCGCCACCGACTACGGCATCCCGCCGCGTCCCTCGACCGATCCCGAGGCCACCAGCATCTCGCTGCGCCAGACCCGCGTCGACTTGCGCGCCGGGCTCAACCTCACCGGCTTCCTCAAGCGCCTAGAAGTGCGCGGCGCTTATGGCGACTACGAGCACGCCGAGATCGAGGATGGCGACATCGGCACCCAGTTCCACAATCAGGCCGTGGAAGTCCGCCTCCAGGCCGACCAGGCCAAGCGCGGCATCTGGAGCGGCTCGACCGGCGTCCAGTACTCGTCCTCGCGCCTCGACATCAGCGGCGACGAGGCCCTGCTGCCGGACAACAACACCAACCGCTTTGCGGTCTTCACGCTGCAGCAGCTGGAAGTCGGCCGCTTCGACCTCGAAGGCGCGCTGCGCTACGAGAACACGCAGATCCGCACGATCCCGGCCACCGAGCACCGCGATTTCGACCAGTATGCCGCCGTTGCCGGTGTCGCCTGGCACGCCACCGACACGCTGACCTTCTCGGCCAACTTCTCGCACGGCGAACGCGCACCTTCGGCCGAGGAACTCTTCGTCGACGGCCTGCATGACGCCACCCAGTCCTACGAACGCGGCAACCCGAACTTCACGGTCGAAAAGAGCAACACCGTCGAGGCGGGTCTGCGCTACAACGGCGGCGCCTTTGTCGGCTCGGTCACCCTGTTCGGCACCAACTTCGACAACTTCATCACCGCCGTTCCGACCGGCGAAGTGATCGAGGACTTCCCGGTCTACCAGTACCTCCAGGCCCCCGCCCGCTTCCGCGGCATCGAGGCGGAAGGCGCGCTGACTTTCGCACGCTGGGGCGACAACGCGCTCAAGGCCGACGGCGGGGTCGACTATACCCATGCCAAGCTGGTCAACATGGGCCCGGTGCCCCGCATTCCCCCGCTGCGCACGCGCGGCGGCCTCGAATTCGATTCGCCGGCCGTCACCCTGCGCGGCGAAGTGGAATGGAACGCCAAGCAGGACCGCGTGACCGAGAACGAGAACCCGACCAGCGCCTTCACGCTCGTCAACCTCAGCGCCACCTGGCGTCCGATGGGCCAGGACGGCCCGCTCTCGCTGATCCTCGCCGCCGACAACCTGCTCGACGCGAGCGGCCGTCTCGCCGCCTCGGAAACGCGCGACTTCGTGCCGATCGCCGGCCGCGACGTGCGCCTCACCGCGCGGTTTACTTATTGATCCCAAACATAACCTATCGACACCCCATGGCAGCATGACTTGGCAAGCGCCGGTCATGCTGCCATGCAGCCCGACGTGAATACGCCCTCTTCCCCTGCAGGCGCCCCAGCGCAGCCGCCATCATCTCCAACATCCCCGCTGCGCATCGCCGATTATCGCAAGTTCTGGCTTGCCCGGTTCTTCCAGGTACTGGCCTCGACCGGCATGGTCGTCATCATCGGCTATCAACTCTATGACGTCGCCCGCAGCGACTATGGCATGTCGATCACCCAGGCCTCGTTCCAGCTCGGCCTGCTCGGTTTCGCGCAGTTCCTGCCGATCTTCCTGCTGACCCCGATCTCCGGCGTCATCGCCGACCGGTTCGACCGGCGCCGGGTGGCCGGCCTGGCCATGGGCATCGACATCCTCGTCGCGCTCGGCCTCGGCATCACCACCACGCTCGACTGGCGCAGCCTGCCCGCGCTCTACATCTTTGCCGCGGTACACGGCGCCGTGCGCGTCTTTGTCGCCCCCTCGATGAGCGCGATTGCCCCCAACATCGTGCCGAGCAGCCTGATCCCCCGCGCGATCGGCTTCAACTCGATCGCCATGCAGGCGGGTACGATCGTCGGCCCTGCAGCCTTCGGCTTCCTCTTCGCCAGCCACCACGCCTCCCCCTACTGGGTCGCGGCCGCGCTCATGGCGCTGGCCGCTCTCAACATCCTGGCGATCCGCAACATTCCGCCGGTGCCCGTGGACGCACGCAAGGCGCACCCGCTGCGCCAGATCGTCGATGGCTTCCACTTCATCTGGAGCGAGCGTTTCCTGCTCGGCTGCATCACGCTGGATCTCTTCGCGGTGCTGCTGGGCGGGGCCACCGCGCTGATGCCCGTGTTTGCGCGCGACATCCTCCATGTCGGCCCCGAAGGCCTTGGCCAGATGCGCGCGGCGACGGCCGCCGGCGCCGCCGTGGTGGCGCTCTGGCTCTCGTTCCGCCCGCTGGCAAGGAACGTCGGCGTCAAGATGCTCGTGTCGGTCGCCGCCTACGGCGCGATGACGCTGGGCTTCGGCCTGTCGCGCAGCTTCGTCGTCTCGCTGGGCTTCCTTGCGCTGATCGGCGCGGCGGACATGATCTCGGTGTTCATCCGCAGTTCGCTGGTCCAGCTGCGCACGCCCGATGACAAGCGCGGGCGCGTTTCCGCCATTTCCGGGCTCGCCATCTCCGCCTCGAACGAGCTTGGCGAGATGCAGTCAGGTGTCGCCGCCGCACTTCTGGGTGCAACCGGCGCAGTTGTCTTCGGCGGCACCGCTGCCATAGTCATCACCGCAATCTGGGCCTGGGGCTTCCCCGAGATCCGCCGGGCCCGAACCTTCGCACCACGTTGGGAGCAAGAGCAATGAAGGCCGACAGCATCCTCGCCACCATCGGCAATACCCCGCATATCCGCCTCTCGCGCCTGTTCCCGGACCATGAGGTCTGGATCAAGGCGGAGCGCGGCAATCCGGGCGGTTCGATCAAGGACCGCATCGCCCTCGCCATGATCGAGGCTGCCGAGGCCGACGGCACCCTGAAGCCGGGCGGCACCATCATCGAGCCGACCTCGGGCAACACCGGCATCGGCCTTGCCATGGTCGCGGCGGTCAAGGGCTACAAGCTGGTCCTCGTCATGCCCGAATCGATGTCGATCGAGCGCCGCCGCCTGATGCTGGCCTATGGCGCCAGCTTCGACCTGACGCCGCGCGAAAAGGGCATGAAGGGCGCGATCGAGCGCGCGCGCGAGCTCATCGCCGAAACCCCCGGCTCGTGGATGCCGCAGCAGTTCGACAACCCGGCCAACGTCGCCGTTCACGTGAAGACGACCGCGCAGGAAATCCTCGCGGACTTCGCCGAAACCCCGGTCGACGTGCTGATCACCGGCGTCGGCACCGGCGGTCATCTCACGGGCTGCGCCGAGGCGCTCAAGGCTACCTGGCCCGCACTCAAGGCCTATGCCGTCGAGCCGACGCTTTCGCCGGTGATTTCCGGCGGCCAGCCAGGCCCGCACCCGATCCAGGGCATCGGCGCCGGCTTCATCCCCGGCAACCTGCATACCCAGTCGATCGACGGCGCCATCCAGGTCGATCCGGCCGATGCCAAGGAATGGGCGCGCCGCTGCGCGACCGAGGAAGGCATGCTGGTCGGCATCAGTTCGGGCGCAACGCTGGCCGCCATCGCCCAGAAGCTGCCCTCGCTGCCGGAAGGCTCGCGCGTGCTCGGCTTCAACTACGACACCGGCGAGCGTTACCTCTCGGTGCCGGACTTCCTGCCGGAATGAGCGGGATGGAAGCCATTGCCTACAGCCACGCCGGTCAGGAGCTGACCGGCTGGTTGGCCCGCCCCTCGGGCGATGTCCGCGCGGCGGTCATCCTCTTCCCGACGATCGCCAACTTCAACGCGCCGATGGAACGGCGCGCGAAGATGCTGGCCGAACTCGGTTATCTGACGCTAATTGCCGATTTCTACGGAGAACCCGTGGCCAGCTTCGAGGCCTCGTTCCCGCTGGCGGAAAAACTGCGCGCCGACAACGACCATTACCGGGGCCGCATCGCCGCCGCCATCGCGGCACTGCGCACTCTGTCGGAAGCGTTGGGGTCGGAAGCGTTGGGGCCCGACGCATCGGACCTGCCGATGCTCGGCCTCGGCTACTGCATGGGCGGTCAGGCGGTTCTCGAAGCCGCGCGTAGCGGCCAGGACCTGCTTGCCGCGGTCAGCTTCCACGGCACGCTCTCGACGCCGCGTCCCGCCGAACCCGGCACGATCCGCCCGCGCATCCTGGTCTGCCACGGCGATGCCGATCCGCTGGTCCCGCGCGAGCAGGTCATCGGTTTCTGGGAGGAAATGGACAAGGCCGGGGCCAACTGGCACTTCCACGCCTATTCCGGCGTGCGCCACGGCTTCACCGACCGCGGCAGCGACGAACGAGGCATGGCCGCCCTGGGGTACGATGCCAGTGCCGACCGTCAAAGTTGGGCCGCGATGCTTTCGCTGTTCGACGAAGTTCTGGACTGAACGCCGGAATATAGGCCGTGGCTGCCCCGCGAGGCAGCCACGGTCCGTCTCATGGCCTGTCAGCAGCCGTTGGACTTGTTTCCACCGACAGGAGGACGATGATCCCCGTCATGGCGGTGGTCGCCGCTGTTGCCCCACTTGTTGCCGTGCTGGCTGCCCTGCCAGCCTTTGCTCCTGCCGAAATCCCCGGTCAGCGCAGCCAGCTTGAACTTCGACGCGCTCAGCGTCGATTGAGCGGCCTTCTCCCCCGCCATGGCTGCGGTTGGCGCGACTGCCAGCAGGCCCACGGCGGCAGCGGCAATGGTTATACGTTGCATCATGAGGTTTTCCCTTCCTTCTTTGCGCCCCGAACGACCTTTCCAGGCCGACGACCTCTCCTTCGCTGCCCCAAGTCGACCCGCGCCCGGTTCCGGAAAGCAGGCACGCGTCTCCCCTCGGCCGGTGAAGGGGCAAGACACCGGTCACGGGACAGTCGAAAAGCAGTTTTTGCAATTATCGCAGGGCAGTAGGGATCGCGCGCCAATCACCACTGCCGATCGGGAGCCTTCCCTTTCGCAGTGCAGCATGCGAGCGTGTTGCGACGATACGTCCGTCGGATCGGGCCAATCGAAGGCCCTCATGATTTCAGCCTAACATGCTGAATTGAACAGATAAGCCTGAAACAGGCTGTTCTATATGCATTTCTTGCGCGGCGTGCCTTGCGGGCCCGGAGGGAGCCCGCAAGTCCTTCAGCCTTCTACCGATTCGAGTCCTTCATCGGTGAGTCGGCGGTAGAAGCAGCTGCGCGCTCCGGTATGGCAGGCAGGGCCTTCCGGCCGGACCCGCAGTTCGATCGCGTCCTGGTCGCAATCGACTCGAATCTCCTCGACCCGCAGCACATGGCCGGAAGTCTCCCCCTTCAGCCACAGCTTCCCGCGCGAGCGCGAATGGAAATGGGCAAGGCCCGTCTCACGCGTGCGCGCCAGCGCCTCGGCATCCATGAACGCCACCATCAGGATTTCCCGGGTCAAGGCGTCCACCGCGATGCCGATCACCAGCCCCTGCGCGTCGAACTTGGGAAGAAAAGCAGAACCTTGCTCGCGCTCGGCCTTGGAAATCTCGGAACCGGTATCGGACATTTCAGATATATTCCCCAGATACGTCACGGCCAAATGGTTGTTGCACGATAACCACAGCCGATCACCAAAATCCCCGTAACGCGCTCAAGCCCCTTTTCAACCCCCGCGTTTGCTGGGAATGTCGCCTTGCAGCTGGGGGGCTGCTTCCGACCTTAGGTCGCTGACTGATAGATGTCTCACCGGCAGAAATGCCAAGGCAATATCAGGAAACAGGCACCACGGTTCAGGGAAGAATTGAGGGATCGGACCAGGCGGCCTGCAGGGGGGCCGCCGAACCGCATAGCGGGGTTCACGAGTTTCGTCACGAGAACGCCCGGAGCCTTTTTGGCTCCGGGCGTTTTCGTTTTTACCACGCCCTCATTCGCCTGAGGTCAAAGTACCTCATCCAGAACCCGGGCAAAGCAACCGATCACCACTTCGCGGGCGCCGGCACGCTTGAGCGCCACCACGCAGGCATCGCTGGTCGCACCGCTGGTCAGTACATCGTCGACCAGCACGATCCGCGCACCTTTCACCACGGAACGATGGCGCCGTGATACCGCGATCGCCCCCGACAGCACCCGCTGGCGCGCCGCGCGCCCCAGGCCGCCGAGCGAGGGCGTGGCCTTGCGGCGCTCCAGCACGGCGACGCCTAGTCGCGCACCGCGCTGCCGGGCGAGGACGCGGGCCAGTTCCGCCGCCTGATTGTAGCCGCGCCGCCAGAGCCGCCAGCGATGCAGCGGCACCGGAACCACCAGCCAGTCCGCATCGACATCATGCATGCGGCCCGCGATCAGCCCGCCCATCATCTGCGAAAGCGCGATGCGGTTCCCGTGCTTGAGCGCCAGCACCAGGCGCCGCGAGGCATCGTTGTAGAGCGTGGCCGCGGCAATGCCGTCATGACGGGGCGGATCGGCCATGCAAGGCGCGCACATCGCGTCTTGCGGTATGCTCTGCGTGAAGGGCCTCGCACACGTGCGGCAGCCGGGATCGCCGGGCAGCACCAGTTGCTGCCAGCAGGCCGGACAGAGCCCGTTCTGGGCAACGATCGCGGTGCCGCACAGCGGGCAGCGCGGCGGGAATACAAGGTCCAACAGCGGCGCAAGCGCCTTGCCAATCTCCATCGCGGCGACTCTAGGCGGCCCGGCCGCCGCGGCAAGCTACAAGCTGTTCATCGATGGAGCCGTCTGCAAGGTTGCGCGAAGCCGCCGGACGCGGCAGGGAGCCAAGCGATGGCCGAAAGCACTCCCCCCGCCCCGCCGCGTATCTTCGCCCGCCCCCGCCGCATCGCCGCCCGCCGCCGCGCCGAGGCGCTGCAACGCCTGCCCGACGCGCCGCACTACCTGCTCGACGACATGATCGAGGATGTCGAGGAACGCCTCTCGTTCCTGCGCTTCGAACCGCGGCGCGCGCTGGTGATCGGCGACTGGACCGGCTCGCTCGCCCGGGGCCTGCGACTGCGCGGCGTCGAGGTGGTCGAGGCGGAACCCGCCTCCGGGTTCGACGAGGAGGCGCCCTACCCCTTCGACGGCTTCGACCTCATCGCCAGCCTCGGCACGCTGGATACCGTCAACGACCTGCCTGGCGCGCTGATCCACGCCCGCCGGGCGCTGGCCCCGGGCGGCATGCTGATCGCCAGCTTCCTGTCCTCGGGAAGCCTGCCGCGCCTGCGCGAGATCATGCTGGCCGCCGACGCCGATCGCCCCGCCGCCCGCATCCATCCGATGGTGGACGTGCGGGCGGGCGGGCAACTCCTCCAGCGCACGCTCTATGCCGACCCGGTGATCGACCAGCGCCCGCTCCAGGTCTCGTTCCGCAGCTTCGAGCGCCTGATCGGCGACTTGCGAGCCCAGGCTCATTCGAGTGTGCTGGCTGATCCGGGCCCGCCGCTCGGCAAGGCCGCGCTGGCGCGTGCCAAGGCCGCGTTCGAGCTCGCCGGAGTCAACGGAAAGACCGTCGAAACTTTCGAGATCCTGACCCTATCAGGCTGGAAAAAATAAGAAAAAGGCAGGAGCATCACTCCTGCCTTCGCTTATTTCGCCAGTGCCGCCTGCGCTGCTGCGAGGCGCGCGATGGGAACCCGGTAGGGCGAGGCGCTGACGTAATCGAGCCCCACCTTCTCGCAGAACGCGATCGAGGCCGGGTCACCGCCATGCTCACCGCAAATGCCCAGCTTGAGATCGCAGCGGACCGCGCGCCCACGCTCGGCTCCCATCTGCACAAGCTGGCCGACACCCTCGATATCGAGGCTGACGAAGGGATCGCGCGGGTAGATGCCCTTCTCGACATAAGGGCTGAGGAAACGCGCCGCATCATCGCGTGAAACGCCCAGTGTCGTCTGCGTGAGATCGTTGGTACCGAACGAGAAGAACCGCGCCTCCTCGGCAATCTCGCCCGCCATCAGCGCCGCGCGCGGCAGTTCGATCATGGTGCCGACCATGTAATCGAGCACGTGCCCCTTTTCGGCAAAGACCCTGACGGCAGTCTCGTCGACCACCTTCTTGAGGATCTGTAACTCGCGCCGGGTGGCGACCAGCGGAATCATCACTTCCGGCACGATCGCCTCGCCCGATGCAGCGGCCACGTCGCAGGCCGCCTCGAAGATGGCGCGAGCCTGCATTTCGTAGATTTCGGGGAAGGTGATGCCCAGGCGGCACCCACGATGCCCCAGCATCGGGTTGAATTCGTGCAGTTCCTCGGCACGGCGCTTGAGCGTCTCGACACCGATGCCGATCGCGTCCGAAAGCTCCGCAAACTCGCCGTCGCCGTGCGGCAGGAACTCGTGCAACGGCGGGTCAAGCAGGCGGATGGTTACCGGAAGTCCCGCCATGACCTCGAAGATCCCGATGAAATCGGCCCGCTGTTCGGGCAGCAACTTGGTCAGCGCCGCGCGGCGGCCGCCTTCGTCTTCGGCAAGGATCATCTGGCGCACGGCCGATATGCGACCCGCGTCGAAGAACATGTGCTCGGTCCGGCACAGGCCGATACCCTCGGCGCCGAACTGGCGCGCCATCCGGCAATCCGCCGGGGTTTCGGCATTGGTGCGCACTTTCATGCGGCGGTGCTTGTCGGCCCAGACCATCAGCGTGGCGAAATCGCCCGCCAGTTCCGGCTCGATCGTCGGCACTTCTCCGGCCATGATGTCACCGGTGGCCCCATCGAGCGTAATGACGTCACCTTCCTTCAGGGCCCGGTTGCCCATGCGCAAGGTGCGGCTCTTCATGTCGATCGACAGGCCCGAGGCGCCTGAGACACAAGGCCGGCCCATGCCCCGCGCCACCACGGCGGCATGGCTGGTCATGCCGCCACGCGCCGTCAGGATGCCCCTGGCGGCATGCATGCCGTGAATGTCCTCAGGACTGGTCTCGACCCGGACAAGCACGACCGCCTCGCCCATTTCCGCGCGCTTTTCGGCGGTGTCGGCATCGAGCACGATAGCCCCCGAAGCCGCCCCCGGCGATGCGGGAAGCCCCTTGCCGAGAATGTCGCGCGGCGCCTTGGGATCGAGCGTGGGGTGCAGAAGCTGATCGAGCGCCATCGGATCGACACGCACGATCGCAGTCGCCTCGTCGATCAGCCCCTCGTCCACCATCTCGACCGCCATCTTGAGCGCCGCCTTGGCGGTACGCTTGCCCGAACGGGTCTGCAGCATCCAGAGCTTGCCGCGCTCGACGGTGAACTCGATGTCCTGCATGTCGCGGTAGTGCTTTTCGAGCAGCTCGAACACCGCGGCAAGCTCGGTGTAGGCCTCGGGCATCGCCTCTTCCATCGACAGCGGCTTGGCCCGGGCGCGCTCGCGCGCAGCCTTCGTGAGATACTGCGGCGTACGGATTCCGGCGACGACGTCCTCGCCCTGCGCATTGACCAGCCACTCGCCGTAATAGGCCTTTTCGCCGGTCGCCGGGTCGCGGGTGAAGGCGACGCCGGTGGCCGAGGTATCGCCCATGTTGCCGAAGACCATGGCCTGGACGTTGACTGCCGTGCCCCAGTCACCGGGAATGTCGTTGAGGCGGCGATAGACCCTGGCGCGGTCGGAATCCCACGAATCGAACACCGCCCGGATCGCGCCCCAGAGCTGCTCTTGCACGTCCTGCGGGAACGGGCGGCCGAGTTGCTCCTCGACGATGCCCTTGTATTCCCTGACCACGGCCTTCCAGTTCGACGCCGTCATCTCGACGTCGTTCATGTAGCCGTTGTCTTCCTTGGCGATCTCCAGCGCTTCCTCGAAACGCCCATGATCGAGGCCGAGAACCACATCGGAATACATCTGGATGAAGCGGCGATAGCTGTCCCAGGCGAAACGCTCGTCACCCGACGTCTGCGTCAGCCCCTCGACCGTGGCATCGTTGAGCCCGAGGTTGAGGACCGTGTCCATCATGCCCGGCATCGACACCCGCGCGCCCGAACGGACCGAGACCAGCAGCGGGTCGGCGGCATCGCCGAAAGCCTTGCCGACGGTCTTCTCGATATGCGTCAGCGCCTCGGCAACATCGGCGCGCAGCGCATCCGAGAAGTCCCCGCCTTCGGCGAGGTACTTCACGCATTCTTCGGTGGTAATGGTGAAACCGGGAGGAACAGGCAGGCCGATGCCGGCCATTTCGGCAAGGTTCGCGCCCTTGCCGCCAACCACGACCTTGTCGCGCCCGCGAGGATCGTCATTCCTGACATCGTTCCCCGCGTTGCCGCCGAACGTGTAGACCTGCCTGTTCATCTATCCCCCGACTTTCCTGTCCTGGTTCGTATGCTCCTTCGAGAACCGTCGGGGGAAGAGACCCTTATCCTTCGATCTTCGAGAAGTCCGCCACGTTGTGCACTGCACTGCGGAAGCGATCAAGCAAGGCGAGGCGCGAACGGCGCTTGACCGGATCGGCGTCGTTGACCGTGACGCCTTCGAAGAAGGCGTCGATCGGCGCCCGCAGCGTGGCCAGCGCGGTCATGGCCGCCGCGAAGTCCTCACCCTCGACCGCCTTGGCGGCCTGCGGTTCCGCCGCCGCCACGGCATCGAGCAGCGCCTGCTCGGCAGGCTCGGCCGCATAAGGCAGCGAACCGCGCGCGGCGTAGACGTCCTTCATGTCGGGATCGTCGACGTTCTCGAGCGGATCCTCGTCGCCGGTGCGGGCAATGGCGACGGAGAAGTCTTCCTTCTTGAGGATATTCGCCGCGCGCTTGTAACCCGCAAGCAGGTTCACGCCGTCATCGGTCTGCACGAAGGCCTGCAGCGCATGGACGCGGGCGAGCAGGCGCACGAGATCGTCCTCGCCGCCCAGCGCGATCACCGCGTCGATCAGGTCGTGGCGCACGCCCGCTTCCTTCTGCTGGACCTTCAGGCGGTCCACGAAGAAGTCGAGCAGATCGCCCTCGGCCACACCGAAGCGCAAGGTGTTGTCGGTAATCAGGCGAATGATACCCAGCGCCGCACGGCGCAGCGCGAAGGGGTCCTTCGAGCCGGTTGGCTTCTCGTCGATCGCGAAGAAGCTGCGCAGCGTATCCAGCTTGTCCGCCAGCGCCACGGCCACCGTCACCGGGGCGGTGGGGACTTCATCGCCCTGCCCGACCGGCTTGTAGTGGTCGCGGATGGCATCGGCCACGGCATCGGGCAGACCTTCGGCGCGGGCGTAATAACCGCCCATAAGCCCTTGAAGTTCCGGAAATTCACCAACCATCTCGGTAACGAGATCGGCCTTGGACAGTTCCGCCGCCTGACGCGCCAGCGCCGGATCGCAGTTCGGCACCACACCTTCGCTCGCCAGCCATTCGGCAAGCTTCGCAACGCGCTCGACCTTGTCGGCAACGGTGCCCAGCTTCTCGTGGAAGGTGATGCGCGCCAGCTTTTCGGCGTGTACCGAAAGCGGGGTCTTGCGATCCTGCTGCCAGAAGAACCGCGCGTCGGACAGGCGCGCGGCCAGGACCTTGCGGTTGCCGTCGACAATGGCGACACCGCCATCGGTCGCGACGATGTTCGCGGTGCAGACGAAGGCATTGGCGAGCGCACCCGAAGCGTCCTCACAAACGAAGTACTTCTGGTTCACGCGCGCCGTAAGCTGGATGGTTTCGGGCGGAACTTCCAGGAAGTCTTCCTCGAACCGGCCGAGCAGCGGCACCGGCCATTCGGTGAGGCCGGCGTTCTCGACGACAAGCCCCTCGTCCTCGACCAGCACCATACCGGCAGCGGACGCCGCCTCGCGCGCCTTGGTGCGCACGATGTCCTGCCGTTCCTCATGGTTCACGAGGACATGGGCAAGGCGGAGCTTGTCCGCATAGTCATGCGCGCCGCCGATGGTGATCTCGCCGGGGGCGTGGAAGCGGTGCCCCTTGGTCACGTAGCCCGAAGCAATCCCGCCAACCTCGCACGCGACCAGATCTTCGCCAAGGATGGAGACGATACCCGAGAGCGGGCGCACCCAGCGCAGCGATTCGGTGGAGAGCGAAGCCGCGCCCCAGCGCTGCGACTTGGGCCAGGGGAACGCGCGGACAATGGCGGGGATCGCCTCTGCCAGCACGTCCTTCACGGCGCGGCCGGGCTTTTCGACGACCGCGAAATACGTGTCCTTGCCCTTGAGGTCGCGGACTTCGAGCTGGTCTTTGGAAAGGCCGGTCTTGCGCAGGAAGCCTTCAAGCGCCTGCTCGGGCGCGCTGGTGGCGGGGCCCTTGGTTTCCTCATGGACAGCTTCGGTCGCCAGCGGCAGACCATGGGCAATCAGCGCAAGGCGGCGCGGGGTCGACCAGACGGTGACGTCACCCACGGCAACGCCGGCCGCTTCCATTTCCTTGCGGAACAGCTTTTCAAGGTCGGCACGGGCGCCAGCCTGCATGCGCGCGGGGATTTCTTCCGAGCGCAGTTCGAGAAGGAAATCGGTCATGCGCTCCACCCCGGGAACTTGGCTTCCCACTGGTCCTTGTTCTTGTCGATCCAGGCCTTGCACGAACCCTTGGCGAGTTCGCGCACGCGGCCGATGTAGCTGGCGCGCTCCTGCACGGAGATCACGCCGCGCGCCTGCAGCAGGTTGAAGAGGTGCGAGGCCTCGATCGCCTGGTCATAGGCGGCGAGCGGGATTTCCGCCTCGATGCAGCGCATGCACTCGGCCTCGGCAGCCTTGAAACCGGCAAACAGGGCGTCGGTGTCGGCGATCTCGAAGTTGTACTTCGACTGCTGCTGTTCGTTGGCGAGGAAGACGTCGCCGTAGGTCACGCCTTCGTTGTTGAACTTGAGGTCGTAGACCCAGTCCACGCCCTGGATATACATCGCCAGGCGTTCGAGGCCGTAAGTCAGCTCGCCGGCAACCGGCTTGCAGTCATAACCGCCGACCTGCTGGAAATAGGTGAACTGCGTCACTTCCATGCCGTCGCACCAGACTTCCCAGCCCAGCCCCCAGGCGCCCAGCGTCGGGCTTTCCCAGTCGTCCTCGACGAAGCGGATGTCATGCGCCAGCGGATCGACGCCGATCGCCGCGAGGCTCTGCAGGTAAAGCTCCTGGAGGTTCTCGGGGTTCGGCTTCAGGATCACCTGATACTGGTAATAGTGCTGGAGGCGGTTCGGGTTCTCGCCGTAACGACCGTCGGTCGGACGGCGCGAAGGCTGGACATAGGCCGCCTTCCACGGTTCGGGGCCGAGCGCACGCAGCGTGGTCGCGGGGTGGAACGTACCCGCCCCCATGCGCATGTCGTAAGGCTGGAGAATGAGGCAGCCCTGCTTGCTCCAGAAATCATGGAGCGTCAGGATCATGTCCTGAAAGCTGAGCGGCTGCCTTTCTGCGGATGGCACGGCGGTCGACATCGAAATCCCGTCAAAACTCTTGAACAGCCGGCCTTTGGCGGATCGACACCGGCAAATCAACCGCGCTGAACGACGTGATCGTGACACAGAGCGCTACCCCGGAGCAATCGATGCCGCTAAGGCAAGCCCCGAGGCGCCGTTAATCGGACGTTTGCCTGTACCGTTTCATGGAATGGCGATGAAATTCTTCCGTAAATCCCACGTCCGTCTTGCCGCAGCCGCCACCCTTGGCCTTCTTGCCGCCACGCCGTCGCTGGCGCGGGAGGAGGCGCCCGCACGCCCCGCCATGTGGAAGATCGCGGACAAGGACACCACGATCTACCTCTTCGGCACGATCCACATCCTGCCGGAAGATACCCACTGGTTCGCAGGGCCCGTGAAGAAGGCCTTCGATTCGTCCGACCTGCTGGTCACCGAAACCGAGATCGGCTCCGCCGAATCGCTGCAGCAGCTCTTCATCGAAAAGGGCCTGCGCAGCGACGGCACGACCCTGCGCGCCAGCCTTCCTGCGCAAGAGCGCGCGGCCTTCGAGAAGGCCCTGGCCGGCATGGGCATCCCGGCCGAAGCCTTCGACCGTTTCGAGCCATGGTATGCCGGACTGCTGCTGTCCCTGCTGCCGCTCAAGGCCGCCGGCTACGACAAGGCCAACGGCGTCGAGACGCTGATCGAGGCCCGCGCGGCCGAAAAGCACAAGGCCCGCAAGGCACTGGAAACGCCGGAGTACCAAATCGAACTGTTCGACGGCATGCCGCTCGAAAGCCAGAACCGCTACCTTGGCGAAGTGCTGGAGCAGTTGCCGACCTTGCGCGAGGACGTCGCCAAAGTGGTCACCGCCTGGAAGACCGGCCGCGCCGACGAACTTGCCAGCCTGCTCAACGAGGACGAGTCGGACGAGGCCATGCGCGCGGCCTTCATCACCAACCGCAACAAGGCATGGGCCCAGTGGCTGCAGGCCCGCATGGCCGAGCCGGGCACGGTCTTCGTCGCCGTGGGCGCAGGGCACCTTGCCGGTGAAGGCAGTGTACAAGACCAGCTCGCAAAAGTCGGAATAAAGGCAAAACGGGTTCAGTAACAACACGATGCGACGCATTCTTGGACTCGTTGCGAGCACCTTGCTTGCCGCCTGCTCGCAGTCGCCCGAGCCGGCAAATCCCGCGCTCTGGCATGTCGAAGGCGCCAGCGGCCAGCAGGCCTGGCTGTTCGGCACGATCCACAGCGTCAAACGCCCGCTCGCATGGGACACCGCCAAGGTGCGCGGGGCACTGGCCGCCGCCGACAGCGTGATGGTGGAGGTGAGCAACCTCGCCGACGAGAAGGCGGTGGCCGCCACGTTCGCGCGACTTGCCAAGAGTGATAGACAACCAATTCTTTCACAACGAATTTCCGTGAAATACCGCCCCGCCCTCGCGGCCCTGCTGAAGCGCGGCGGCTATAGCGACGGCGACTTCGCGCAGATGGACACCTGGGCCGCCGCCCTCACCCTCGCCCGGATCGGCGCCAGCGACGATGACAGCCGCAATGGCGTGGACCGGGCCGTGATGGCGCAGGCAGGCGACAAACCGGTCGTCGAACTCGAAGGCGCCGAACGCCAACTCGGCCTGTTCGACTGCCTTGCCGAAGCCGACCAGCGCGATCTGCTCACCGCCGTCGTGACCGACCAGCAGGGCGACGACGACAGCCGCCTTGTGGAAAGCTGGCGCAAGGGCGACATGACCGCGATCGAACGGGAAACCCGCCGCGGCATGCTCACCGACCCGCAACTGCGCGCGGTCCTCTTCACCGGCCGCAACCGCGACTGGACGAGCAGGATCGCCGCCGCCATGAGGCAAGGCCACCGGCCTTTCGTCGCCGTCGGCGCGGCACACATGGCCGGACCGGAAGGCCTGCCCGCCCTGCTCGCGGCGAACGGCTACAAGGTCACGCGGGTCGAGTGATGACCATGAACGACAGCACCTCCGACAGCGGACCGTTCGACATCGTCGGCGACGTGCACGGCTGCGCCGACGAACTCGAACAGCTGCTGGACGACCTCAGCTACCGGACGCAATGGAACGGCAAGACCGTGACGGTCACGCCGCCATCCGGCCGCCGAGCGGTGTTTCTCGGCGATCTGGTCGACCGCGGACCGCGCTCACCGGACACCCTGCGCATCGCCCGCCACATGGTCGAGAACGGCCACGCCCTTGCAGTCGTGGGGAACCATGACGACAAGCTCATGCGGTACCTTGCGGGACGGAATGTCACTATTTCCCATGGCCTTGCAGAGACAATCGAACAACTTCGCGAAGAGCCGCCGGCGTTCCTGGCCGGGATGCAGGCATGGCTCGGCACCCTGCCCAGCCACCACGTGCTCGACGACGGCAAGCTGATCGTGGCCCATGCCGGCTTCAAGGAAAGCCTGCTCGGCCGTACCGGCAAATCCGTCCGCGCCTTTTGCATGTATGGCGCGGCGACCGGCGAGATCGACGAATTCGGCCTGCCCGTTCGCGGTGACTGGGCCGCGGGTTACGCAGGCAAGGCCATGGTCGTCTACGGACACACGCCGGTAAGCGAGGCCGAATGGGCGGGACGGACGATCTGCATCGACACCGGCTGTGTCTTCGGCGGCAAGCTGACGGCACTGCGCTATCCCGAACTGGAGCTGGTCTCGGTTCCGGCCCGGCGCATCCACTGCCCGCCTACGCGTCCGCTCAAGGCGCCATGAGCGCAGTGCGGGCCCGCTCCGCTTGCATTTCCGCCGAATTCGCATTAAGGGCGCGCGCTTCCCGTCATGGTCATCCCTGGAGGCGTGGCGGGAACGGCGCGGGTCGATGAGCGATCCGCTGCCGATCTATATCCAGTTTTGAAAGGCAAGTCCCATGAGCGATACGCTTAACCTGCCGGCCGAGACGCGTGAACGGGCTGGCAAGGGAGCCTCCCGTGCGCTGCGTCGTGATGGCCGCGTTCCCGCCGTCGTCTACGGTGGCAACGAAGAACCCATCGCGATCCACGTCGAGGAAAAGGAGCTGACCCGTCAGCTCATGACCGGCCACTTCTTCAACTCGATCATCGAAGTCGAAGTTGGCGGCAAGAAGCTGCGCACGCAGCCCAAGGACGTTGCCTTCCACCCGGTCACCGACCGTCCGCTCCACGTCGACTTCCTGCGCCTTGGCGCCAACGCGACCGTGCACGTGAACGTGCCCGTCGTGTTCGCCAACGAAGACGCTTCGCCGGGCCTCAAGCGCGGCGGCGTGCTGAACGTCGTGCGTCACGACCTTGAACTGGTCTGCGATGCCGACAAGATCCCGCACGAGATCACCATCGACGTGACCGGCTTCGATGTGGGCGAATCGATCCACATCCACCACGTGAAGCTGCCTTCGGGCGTTGCTTCGGCGATCACCGACCGCGATTTCACCATCGCGACGATCGCTGCCCCTTCGGCTCTGAAGAGCTCGGAAGGCGACACGACCAAGACTGACGCCGAGTAATCGGACAGTCCTAGAGATTGGCCCCTTCCGCCCCGGCATGCCCGGCGCGCGGAAGGGGCCTTTCGCTTATTCGGGATCAGTGAAATCATGCAGCTTTGGGTCGGCCTCGGTAATCCCGGACCGCAATATGCGATGAACCGCCACAACGTCGGCTTCATGGCGGTCGATGCGATTGCCGAAATCCACCGTTTCGGCCCGGTCCAGAAGAAGTTCCAGGGCTGGCTGCAGGAAGGCCGCATCGGCACCGAGAAAGTGCTGCTGCTCAAGCCCGCCACCTTCATGAACGAGAGCGGCCGCGCCGTCGGCGAGGCCATGCGCTTCTACAAGCTGGCGATCACGGATCTCACCGTGTTCCACGACGAGCTCGACCTCGCGCCCTTCAAGGTCAAGGTGAAGCAGGGCGGCGGCCATGCCGGCCACAACGGCCTGCGCTCGATCGACCAGCACCTTGGCCCGGATTTCCGCCGCATCCGCCTCGGCATCGGCCACCCCGGCCACAAGGACCGCGTCCACGGCTATGTGCTGGGCAACTATGCCAAGGCCGAGATGGACCCGCTGGCCGGCATGCTGGGCGCCGTTGCCGCCGAAGCCGACCGCCTTTCCGCCGGCGATGACGTGCGCTTCATGAACGATGTCGCGCTGCGCCAGCAGGACTGAGCCTGCAAGCTGGCTGGCCATTTCCCGCGACTGACGCTAAGGCGCGGCCAATCATTTCTTCCCGGAGTTACACATGGGTTTCCGTTGCGGAATCGTGGGCCTGCCGAATGTCGGCAAGTCGACCTTGTTCAATGCGCTCACCGAGACGCAGGCGGCGCAGGCGGCCAACTATCCGTTCTGCACGATCGAGCCCAACGTCGGCCAGGTCGGCGTGCCCGATCCGCGCCTCGACAAGCTGGCCGAGATCGCCGGTTCGGCCAAGATCATCCCGACCCAGCTCTCCTTCGTCGACATCGCCGGCCTCGTGCGCGGCGCGTCGAAGGGTGAAGGCCTCGGCAACCAGTTCCTCGGCAACATCCGCGAGGTGGACGCCGTCGTCCACGTGCTGCGCTGCTTCGAGAACGACGACATCCAGCACGTCGACAACAAGGTCGACCCCATCGCCGATGCCGAGACGGTCGAGACCGAACTGCTGCTCTCCGACCTCGAAAGCCTCGAAAAGCGCGTCCCCGCGGCGCAAAAGAAGGCCGCCCAGGGCGACAAGGAATCGAAGATCATCGCTTCGGTCCTCGGCCAGACGCTGGAACTGCTGCGCGACGGCAAGCCCGCGCGCCTGACCCAGCCCAAGGACGAGGATGAAGCCCGCGTCTTCGCCCAGGCCCAGCTGCTGACCGCCAAGCCGGTGCTCTACGTCTGCAACGTCGAGGAAGAAGCTGCCGCCGAGGGTAACGAATTCTCGGCCCGGGTGTTCGAGAAGGCCAAGGCCGAAGGCGCCACCGCCGTCATCGTGTCGGCCGCCATCGAATCGGAACTGGTCGGCATGGAGATCGAGGAGCGCATGGTGTTCCTTGAGGAAATGGGCCTCCACGAAACCGGCCTCGCCCGCATCATCCGCGCCGGCTACGACCTGCTCGGCCTGCTGACCTTCTTCACCGTCGGCCCCAAGGAAGCCCGCGCCTGGACCGTGCACAAGGGCGCCAAGGCCCCCGAAGCCGCCGGCGAGATCCACTCGGACATGCAGCGCGGCTTCATCCGCGCCGAGACCATCGCCTTTGACGACTACGTCGCGCTCGGCGGCGAAACCGGCGCCAAGGAAGCCGGCAAGCTGCGTCAGGAAGGCAAGGAATACCTGGTGCACGACGGCGACGTCATGCACTTCAAGTTCAACGTCTAAAAAGCCTGTTTGGGGAATGCCCTGCGGGGCATTCCGGTTAGCGTTAGCGTTAGCGTTAGCGTTAGCGTTAGCGTTAGCGTTAGCGGCCCGCTTCCGCGAATTTCCAGACAGACTCCAACCATCTGAAGGGCGCGGAAAATCACTTTCCGCGCCCTTCTGGCATAAATCTGCAAAGTCCCCCCGCCAAGCAGCCCCCATGAAGCGATTTGCCCTTTCGCTGGCCCTTCTTGCCGCCAGCGCCGCCCCTGCCACTGCCACTGCCCAGCCATCGCCGCTGACAGCCACGGCACCCGATGAAGCGCGCGCGCCGGTAACGATCCTCGTCTCGATCGACGGGTTCCGGGCGGACTATCTGGACCGCGGCATCACCCCTCATCTCGCCGCCCTGGCCGCAGGCGGGATCAGCGCGGCGATGCGCCCCTCGTTCCCCAGCAAGACTTTTCCCAACCACTGGACGCTGGTGACCGGCAAGGTGCCGGACCATCACGGCATCGTCGCCAACCGCTTCGAGGACCCCGCGCGTCCGGGCGAAGTCTTCACGATGGCGAGCGACGATCCCTTCTGGTGGAACGGCGCCGAACCGATCTGGGTGACGGCGGAAAAGGCGGGCATCCGCACCGCCACGATGTTCTGGCCGGGGTCGAACGTCGCCTGGGGCGGCCACCGCGTGAAGTCGTCGTGGAGCGAGGATCAGGGCGGCACGCGTCCGTCCGACTGGCAGCAGTTCAACCCGGCGGTTTCTCCCGGCCAGCGCGTTTCGGCGGTGATCGACTGGCTGCGCCGCCCTGCCGCCTCCCGCCCGAAGTTCGTGACGGTCTACTTCGATCAGGTCGACACCGCCGGGCACCGTTACGGCCCCGATGCCGAGCAGACCAATGCCGCGATTGCCGATGCCGACCGCGATATAGGCCTGCTGATCGAGGGCCTGCGCGCCCTTGGGCAACCGGCCAACCTCGTGGTCGTCGCCGACCATGGAATGGCCGCCACGTCGAGCGAACGCACGATCGCGCTCGACCGGCTCGCCAGCCCGAAGCTGTTCAAGCTGGGCGATGCCGGCCCCTTCGCGGCGATTACGCCGACCAGCGGCAAGGACGGCAAGCTCGCGGCAATCCTGCTCAAGCCCCATCCGCACATGCAGTGCTGGCGTCGGCAGGACATTCCGGCGCGCCTTCGATACGGCACCAATGCCCGCATCGCGCCCTACTTCTGCCTGGCCGAGACCGGTTGGGAAATCGCCGCGACCACGCCCGGAACCGCCCGAAGCGGCGGCTCGCACGGCTACGACAATGCCGCGCCGGAAATGGCTGCACTGTTCGTGGCGGCGGGACCGGCATTCAAGGCCTCCGGCAGACTGCCGGCGTTCGACAATGTCGACGTCGCCCCCTTGCTGCGCGACCTTGTCGGGCTGCCGCAGGCGCCGGATGGCGACGGCAGCGATGCGCCGTTCCGCAGCGTGCTGACGGCGAAGTAGCAGCGCTGCTCCGCCGTCGCACCGGCCATCAGGCGACCGGCGTTTCCGCGCGCTCGGCCGCGGCCGGAACAGCCTCATCGCCAGATTCTTCGGCGGCAGGTTCTTCGGCCGGAGCGGCGACCGGCTGTTCCTCCCCGAACGAAGGATCGTCCTCCTCGCGCTTGCGGCGGCCGAACAGGCCCGCGATCTTGTTGCGCAGGACCGCAAACGCGGCGATCGCGGCCACGGCGAGGGGCTTCAGGAACTTGAGCAGGATCGCCAGGATGCCTAGCTTCTTGGCAGCCGCGACGCCGACACCCGCCGCGATCAGGCCGCCGATGCCGTATTCGGCGGTCTTGTCGGTGGACGAATCGTAGTCCTGATAGCGCGCGCCCTGATCGAAGGCGGCATGGTCGGCAAAGGCCGTGGCCGCCCGCCGCACATCCGAAAGCTGGTCCATCGACGAGACCAGGTTGAGGCTCAGCACCCCGCGCCGGCCCAGCGTGCGGACATCGTAGTTCAGCGTATGGCTGGCCGCATCGCCCACGGCGATATCCTGCGCCCAGACGACCGAATGCGTGCCCGCGTCATAGGTCGGCTGCTCGGCCCAACCGGCGAGATGCATCGCCGGATAGCCTTCGGCCTTGCGCTTCTCGTTGTTCTCGTCCTCGCCCTCGCGCATCTGCGTGAGCAATTCGGCATAGTCGACCTTACCGGCATCGTCGTCGCTGACGAAGCCGGTCTCTTCATAGGTCACCACCGCGCCCCAGGCATCGCTGAGCGGCGAGGCACCGGCGGGCATGACCATGCCCAGCACCCGGTCGGCCGATTGCGACGGATTGCCCCAGATATCGACCAGGATCTTGCGCGCGTCTTCGGGGCCGTAGAAATCGTAGGCATCGCCCAGATCGAGCGTGGCATGGGCCTCGGCGATGGCGATCTTGCCATGCCGGGGCTGCAGCGACTTGGCGGCGGTGACAACCGCTGCGGGAAGCTGCACCGGGGCATCCGCCGCCCTGACCGGCACGCCGGCCGCAACAATCAGCGCCGCCGCCGCGACGCCAAGAAACCGTAACTTCATGAAATCCCCCGTTCAATGACCGGACATAATGCCGATGCGGCGGAACGGGTCAAGCTTGCGGGGGTAGTCTGGCCGGTCAGCCGGCGGGGGTCGCCTCGCCGGGCAATGCCGCCTCGCCCCGGCAGCGCATCTCGCCGTCCGCGCGGAAAGCCACGCGCTCCTGCGCATCGTGCAGGATCAGCCGGGCAGGCCAGTGGGTGGTATCCGATCCCCCGGCCCGGTCCGGCAGGCTGACCAGATCCACCCATGTCGAGAGACCGACATACGTTGACCGCGCATTCCCGGGTAATTGCGCGCTTTCCAGCTTGGCGGCGTAACGCTTGAGGTCACCCTCGATCCGCATGAACCCCTCCTCGGCATTGCCGATGAAAATCGGGTCGCCCTCGCCCTGCCTGACGAACCGGCAGCCCGGCTTGTCGAGACCGTAACGCTCGACATCGATGCGGGTGATCGGCCTTGGCAGGATCGGGCGGAACGGCTCCTTGCTCATCCGCTCGACCATGGCGACGTCATGGGCATCCTCGGCTCTCTGGCGGGCCGGATCCTCCCTGCCGCAAGCTGAGAGAACACCCAAAGCCGCCAAGGCAAGTACCGCAGATCGCATCATTTTCGTCCGAACAGCTTCTCGATATCCTGATGTGCGAGTTTAACCCACGTAGGGCGTCCATGGTTGCATTGGCCCGAACGCGGCGTGCGTTCCATTTCGCGCAGCAGCGCGTTCATCTCGGCGACCGAGAGGGCGCGCCCGGCCCGCACCGAACCGTGACAGGCCATCGTCGCCAGCACCAGATCGAGCTTTTCACCCAGCAGCAGGGCATCGCCGTTCTTGGCCAGATCGTCGGCCACGTCCTGCACCAGCGCATGGACATTGCTCTTGCCCAGCACCGAGGGAACCGCCCGCACCAGCATCGCGCAAGGCCCGAAGCGTTCGAGCGCAAGGCCGAACTTCGCAAGGTCCGCGATCTTGTCCTCCAGCGCGTCGCAGGCGGTTTCTTCCAGTTCGACCACTTCGGGCAGGAGCAGCGCCTGACTGCGCACCATCGCATCTTCCGCCCCGGCGGCCTTCAGCCGTTCGAGAACCAGGCGTTCGTGCGCTGCATGCTGGTCGACGATGACAAGGCCGTCTTGCGCCTCGGCGACGATATATGTGCTCGCCACCTGCCCGCGCGCGACACCCAGCGGGTAGCCGATCTCCTCCTGCGGCTCTTCGGGCACCATCTCGGCCCGCCCGGACGGTTCGGCCATGACCTGCGCCTCGTAGGAGCGCCAGGCCGCACCGGCCTCGGCCACGCGCGGGTCGGCCGGACGCGCGCCCGGGGAGGAATATTGGGGGCCGGGGGAATATTGCCGCGCAAACAGTGAGCCCAGTGCCGGAGCGGGTTCCGGCGCGCGCGGCGCCAGCGGCTCGACCTGCCACATGTTCATCGCCGCGGCCTGCGGCGGCTGCGCGCTCTTCTGCCCCGCCGATTCGAGCGCATGGCGCAAGGCGCCGACAAGGAAGCCGCGAATGAACGCCGGGTCGCGGAACCGCACTTCGGTCTTGGCCGGATGGACGTTGACGTCGACGTCCTCGGGCGGAAGTTCGAGAAACAGCGCCAGCACCGCGTGCCGGTCGCGCGCCAGCATGTCCGCATAGGCGCCGCGCACGGCGCCGACCAGCAGGCGGTCCTTCACCGGGCGTCCATTGACGAACAGGTACTGGTGATCGGCAACGCCGCGGTTGTAGGTCGGCAGGCCGGCAACCCCGGTCAGCCGCGCCGCACCGCGCTCGGCATCGATCAGCACGCCGTCGTCGGCGAGTTCGCGCGCAACGAGGCGGGCGACGCGCGAGGCCAGTTCCTCGCGCGGCTGCACCGCCAGCACCCGGCGCCCCTCATGCTCCAGCACGAAGCCAAGATCTGGCCGCGCCATCGCGAGGCGGCGCACGACATCCTGGCAGGCGGCATATTCGGAGCGGGCCGAGCGCAGGAACTTGCGCCGGGCGGGCACCTTGCCGAACAGGTCCTCGACCCGGATGCGCGTTCCCGGCGGCAGGGCGGCGGGCGAATCGACGGTGACCTGGCCATGGTCGACCACCCGCTTCCAGCCTTCGGCCGAATCGTGCGGCCGACTTTCGATGGTCAGCCGGGCAACCGATCCGATCGAGGGCAGCGCCTCGCCCCGAAACCCCAGCGTGGTCACCAGTTCGATCGCCTCGTCGGGCAGCTTCGAGGTGGCATGGCGCTCCAACGCCAGCGCGATCTCGTCGGGGCGCATGCCGCAGCCGTCGTCGGTCACCTCGATGAGGTCGAGACCGCCCGAAGCGAGCCGCACGGTGATCTCGGTCGATCCCGCGTCGATGGCGTTCTCGACCAGTTCCTTGAGCGCCGCCGCGGGCCGCTCGACCACTTCGCCCGCGGCGATGCGGTTGACGAGATGCTCGGGAAGACGGCGGATTGTCGGCATTTTCAGGTCTCTGGTTCGGCCCGTGACGGCGGGGCTGGGTGGCGCCAGGAAGCGCGCTGGTCATCGCGGCTTTTACCGGGGGAAAGCCACATTCACGAACTGTTCCCATCCCTAGCGACGAAGCGCGAGGAATTCGAGACGGGCCCCCGTGGATTCCCCCCGGAAAATGACACAAAATTTTGGCGTTTCGCAAATCGATGGGCTAAGGGGCTGTCTCTCCTTCAAACAAGCCGGCCACGCCGTCCCCCGACAGGGCGGCAATCGGCCTGAAAGACAACGGATTACTGATGGCCTCGCCCTTCTCGCGATTCTTCAAGCTCGGCTCCCAGAACATGGCTATCGACCTGGGTACCGCCAATACGCTCGTCTATGTCCAGGATCGTGGGATCGTGCTGAACGAACCGTCGGTGGTCGCCATCGAGACGCTGAACGGCGTCAAGAAGGTCAAGGCCGTGGGCGACGACGCCAAGATGATGATGGGCAAGACGCCCGACAACATCGAAGCCATCCGCCCGCTGCGTGACGGCGTGATCGCCGACATCGAAATCGCGGAAGAGATGATCAAGCACTTCATCCGCAAGGTGCACGGCAAGAAGAACCTGTTCCGCTATCCGGAAATCGTGATCTGCGTGCCCTCGGGCTCGACCTCGGTCGAACGCCGCGCGATCCGTGACGCCGCCTCGAACGCCGGCGCCAGCCAGGTCTACCTGATCCTCGAACCGATGGCCGCCGCGATCGGCGCCGACATGCCGGTCACCGAACCGGTCGGCTCGATGGTGGTCGACATCGGCGGCGGCACCACCGAAGTCGCCGTGCTCTCGCTGCGCGGCCTTGCCTACACCACGTCGGTGCGCGTCGGCGGCGACAAGATGGACGAAGCGATCGTTTCCTACGTCCGCCGCCACCACAACCTCCTGATCGGCGACGCCACGGCGGAACGCATCAAGAAGGACTACGGCATCGCCACTATCCCGGCTGACGGCATCGGCGAAACCATCCACATCAAGGGCCGCGACCTCGTCAACGGCGTGCCGAAGGAAATCACCATCAGCCAGGCGAACGTCGCCGAGGCGCTGGCGGAACCGATCGGCGCGATCATCGAGGGCGTGCGCATCGCGCTCGAGAACACCGCTCCGGAACTCGCCGCCGACATCGTCGACCAGGGCATCGTGCTCACCGGCGGCGGCGCACTGATCCAGGGCCTGGACGACTATCTGCGCGAAGAGACCGGCCTGCCGGTCAGCGTCGCCGAAGATCCGCTGTCCTGCGTCGCGCTCGGCACCGGCCGCGCTATGGAAGACCCGGTCTATCGCGGCGTCCTGATGTCCGCATAAGCGTTCGCGCGGGCGGCGCGGCCATGAGGCACGCGCCGCCCGTTTTCTATTCCGGCACCCCTTTGCCGGCTGAGTAATCCCGGCGGACCGTCCGCCCTTGTTTCAGGAGTGCATGGCGCATGGCGCCGCCCGCAAACAGGCGCTCCAGCTATTCGCGCAGAGCGCAATACACCACCTTCCTGAGCTACTCCGCGGGCGTGTTGGGCGCCGTCGTGGGTCTGGGGCTCGTGGTGGTCTCGCTGGTCAACCCCGATTTCTTCTCCCCGTTGCGCGGCCTTGCCGCCGACGCGACCGAGCCTGCCAGCCAGGCGGCGGCGAGCGGACGCACGTTCGGGCACGATGTCGTCGCCAACGTCACCGGTTTCTTCCATACCGGCAGCGAAGACGCGCGCATCCGCCGCGAACTGGCCGAAGCCAAGGTTCGCCTCGTCGAGGCCGAAGCCACCAAGGCGGAGAACCAGCGCCTCAAGGGCCTGCTCGGCATTGGCGACGATGACGCGAAGCCGGTCGCCTTCTCGCGCCTCACCGCCTCGACCGGGGCCAGCACGCGCCGCTATGCGACGCTGGGCGCCGGCCGCGACAAGGGGGTCGTCACCGGCATGCCGGTCCGCTCGCCCATGGGGCTCGTTGGCCGCGTGCTCGAAGTGGGAGCCTCCAGTTCGCGCGTGCTGCTGATCACCGACAGCGAGAGCCTCGTGCCGGTGCGCCGCGCCAGCGACGGCGTGCCCGCCTTCGCCCAGGGCGCCTCGGATGGCACCTTGCGCATTCGCCTGATCAACCTCGGCCTCAATCCCCTGAAAAAGGGCGACGTGCTGGTCACTTCGGGATCGGGCGGCCTCTACCGTCCGGGCACGCCGATGGCGATCGTCACCGAACTGCTGCGCGATGGCGCCATCGCCCGCGTGCTGAGCAACCCTTCGGACACCGACTACGTCATGGTCGAACGCGCCTGGGCCCCGCCGCCGCCGCCTCCGGCCGCCACCACCGCCGCCAAGAAGCCGGGCAAGCCCTGATGGCGCTCCGCTCCGGCCACGGCCACAGCCAGCCCCGGCGCAGCATCAACCGGGCCCCCTCGCCGCTTCTGGCCCACTCGGTCCCCTGGCTGACGATCATGCTGGGATCGCTGGCGCCGTCGTGGCTGATGATCGCCTCGGCCCCGGTGATGCCGCCGCTCGGCTACCTGGTCTTCCTTGCCTGGCACCAGCTGCGCCCCGGCCTGATGCCGATCTGGGCCGGCCTGCCGCTCGGGCTGTTCGACGACCTGTTCTCCGGCCAGCCGTTCGGCTGCGCGGTGCTGCTCTGGTCGCTCTCCTCGATCGTGATCGACATCGTCGAGACCCGCATTCCCTGGCGCCACTTCCTCATCGAATGGCTGGTGGCGAACGGGCTGATCGTTACCTACATCCTGCTCTGCCTCGTCTTCGCCAATTTCGGCGGAGCCGACGCCCCTCTTCGTGTGATCGTACCGCAGATCGTGATTTCCGTGCTTTCCTATCCGCTTGTCGGCCGTTTCGTGGCCCTTGCCGATCGCTTCCGCCTGAAGCCGCTGCTGGTCGGCCGATGAAGATCAACTTCCGGCGCCTGATCGAGCCGCGCCACGTCAGCGCGGGCACGCTGCGCAACAGCTTCGACCGCCGCAGCCTGATCGTCGGCGGCGTCCAGGGCGGCATCGGCGTGCTGCTGGCAAGCCGCATGGCCTGGCTCGCCATCGGCCAGAACGCGAAGTACGAGCTGGAGGCGGAGAGCAACCGCGTCAACCTCTCGCTGATCCCGCCGCGCCGCGGCTGGCTGCTCGACCGCAACGGCACCCCGCTGGCCTCGAACCGCGCCGACTTCCGGGTCGACGTGATCCCCGAGCGCATGGGCGACAAGGCGCAGACGCTGGGCACCTTGCGCCAGCTCCTCAACATGACGCCGATCGCCGTGCAGGACCTCGAGGACAAGATCGAGAAGGCGCGCGGCTTCGCACCGGTCGAAGTCGCCAGCGGCCTCGATTTCGAGCGATTCGCCTCGGTCAGCGTGCGCCTGCCCGACCTTCCCGGTGTCGTCACCCAGCGCGGCTTCTCGCGGTTCTATCCGCTCGGCCCCTCGGTCGGGCACCTGATCGGCTACGTCGGTCCGGCCTCGGCCGAAGAGTACGAGAAGGACCACGATCCCGTGCTCATCACGCCGGGCTACAAGGTCGGCAAGGACGCGCTCGAGAAGTTCTACGAGAAGGACCTGCGCGGCAAACCCGGCGCCCGCCGCGTCGAAGTGACCGCCTCGGGCCGGATCGTGCGCGATCTCGACACCCGCGAAGACGTCCCCGGCAAGACCATTAAGCTGACCATCGACGCCGGCATCCAGGACTATGCCGCGCGCCGCATCGGCATCGAATCGGGCGCGGCGGTGGTCATGGACTGCCAGACCGGCGACATCCTCGCGATGTGCTCGATGCCCAGCTTCGATCCCAACAGCTTTTCCGACGGCATCGGCCGCCTCGAATGGAAGATGCTGTCGGACGACGACCATGTGCCGCTGCGCAACAAGGTGCTGCGCGGGCTCTATCCGCCGGGCTCCACGGTCAAGCCGATGGTGGCGCTCTCGTTCATGGAAGCCGGCCTCGACCCGAACGAATCGGTGTTCTGCGGCGGCGGCCTGCGCGTCGGCAACCGCGTGTTCCACTGCTGGAACCACCGCGGCCACGGCCAGGTCAACATGGCCAAGGGCATCTACCAGAGCTGCGACGTCTATTTCTACCACTTCGCCCAGCGTATCGGCATGGACCCGATCGCGGCGATGGCGGGGCGCCTCGGCCTCGGCCACGATTTCCCGCTGCCGGTCTCCGGCCAGTCCTACGGCACCGTGCCCAACCCGGCGTGGAAGCTGAAGAAATACGGCAAGGAATGGCAGACCTTCGACACGGTCAACGCCACCATCGGCCAGGGCTACTTCCTGGTGAACCCGCTGCAGCAGGCCATCCAGGCCTCGCGGATTGCCAGCGGCAAGATCATCATGCCGCGCCTGATCCACGGCAGCGACTACGAGGCGCCCAAGTCGCTCGGCATTGCCGAGGAGCACCTCGCCTATATCCACCAGGCCATGTCCGACGTCGCCAACGGCCCGGGCTCGGCGCCGCACGCGCGCCTGCCCTTCCCGGACATCAAGCTGGCGGGCAAGACCGGCACTGCCCAGGTCGTCGGCCTCAACATCGGCAACGGCAAGGGCGGCCAGTGGAAGCACCGCGACCACGGCCACTTCATCTGCTTCGCGCCGGTGGAAAACCCCCGCTACGCCTGCTCCGTGGTGATCGAGCACGGCGGCGGCTCTCCCGCCGCCTATCCGGTCGCGCGTGATATCCTGACCTACATCTTCGACAAGCAGAAGGGCATGGATATCCTGACCGAGCTGGAACAAGGCTGGGGCGGCACGCCCAAGCAGCGGCTCGACGCGCGTTACCGCAAGTATGCCGCCGAATACGGTGTCGGCGCCCCGGCCGTGTCGCCGGAGCAGGAAAGCGAGGCGGCGGACCAGGCCAATCCGCCGACCGAGGCGCCGCAGCCGATCGTGCGCGATGCCCAGTCGCCCGCGCCCGAACCCGCTGCCGCAAATCCGGCGGCGCCAGCAGCAGGCGCACCGGCGCCTGCGTCCCCGCCATCTCCCACTCCGACTGCGACGCCTGCGCAAACTCCCGGAAATCCGCAATGATCAGCCGCTCCATCGTCCCCGACACCATCGCCCGCCAACCCTGGGGCATGCTGGTGCCGCTGATGGGGCTGGTCACGCTGGGCGCTGCGGTGCTCTATTCGGCGGCAGGCGGCAGTCTCCAGCCCTATGCCCTGAGCCACGTGCTGCGCTTCTTCGTGTTCCTCGGCATGGCCATCGTCATTTCCCGGTTCAACCGCGACATGTTCCGCATGGCCGCCTACCCGATCTACGGCGCGATCGTGATCCTGCTGGTGCTGGTCGAGGCGATCGGCGCGGTCGGCGGCGGCAGCCAGCGCTGGCTCAACCTCGGCTTCATGACCCTGCAGCCCTCGGAACTGATGAAACCGGCCATCGTGCTGGTGCTGGCGCGGTTCTACGAGACACTGCCCCACGCGATGACCGCCAGCTGGCGCGGCCTCGTCCCCGCCGGCCTGCTGATCCTGCTGCCGGTCGCCTTCGTGGCGATCCAGCCCGACCTCGGCACCGCGCTGGCCATCTGCTTTGGCGGCGGCGTGACGATGTTCCTCGCCGGTCTGCCGATGTGGTGGTTCGTCAGCGCCGGCGTGACCGCACTGATCGGCGCCCCGATCGCCTTCTTCACGGTGCTGCACGACTACCAGCGCAACCGCGTGCTGACCTTCCTCGATCCCGAGAGCGACCCGCTCGGCACCGGCTACCACATCACCCAGTCCAAGATCGCGATCGGTTCGGGCGGCATCTTCGGCAAGGGCTTCGGCAACGGCTCGCAGAGCCACCTGCAATACCTGCCCGAACCGCATACCGACTTCGTGTTTGCAACGATGTCGGAGGAATGGGGCATGGTCGGCGGCTATTTCGTGCTGTTCGTCTTTGCCCTGGTGCTGAGCTGGGGCCTGCGGGTCGCCCGCAATGCCCCGGACCGCTTCTCCAGCCTGCTGGCAGCCGGCATGGCGGCGACGATCTTCTTCTACGTCGCGATCAACCTGATGATGGTCATGGGGCTTGCCCCGGTGGTCGGCATTCCGCTGCCTTTCATGAGCCACGGCGGCACTTCGATGATGACCAACATGATCTGCATCGGCACGCTGATGGCAATCAACCGCTGGAATACGCGCCCCAACAGCCTTTCCTGAAAAAAAATCAAACTCCCCCCTTCCCATCCGGATTTTTGCCGTTATAGGGGCCTCTCCGCCGCCGAGGAGGAGCCCGCAAGGCTCTGAAACGGCAGCCCGGACAGGGTAAAGTGTGGACGCATAGCTCAGTTGGTAGAGCAGCTGACTCTTAATCAGCGGGTCCTTGGTTCGAGCCCAAGTGCGTCCACCAGTCCTGTCCTTGCACGGAAACGTGTGTGGACGCATAGCTCAGTTGGTAGAGCAGCTGACTCTTAATCAGCGGGTCCTTGGTTCGAGCCCAAGTGCGTCCACCATTTCCGTCACTTACGCGGCAACGCGTGTGGACGCATAGCTCAGTTGGTAGAGCAGCTGACTCTTAATCAGCGGGTCCTTGGTTCGAGCCCAAGTGCGTCCACCATTTCATCACTTACGCGGCAACGCGCGTGGACGCATAGCTCAGTTGGTAGAGCAGCTGACTCTTAATCAGCGGGTCCTTGGTTCGAGCCCAAGTGCGTCCACCACCGCGCCTTTCAGCGCATTCTCCTTCCGATCGAAGCCTGCCTCGCGACAGAGCGCGAATCGCACCTCGTGACGGGTGCCTCCCAGGCTCCTCTCCCCATTTTCAGGTCAGGTCAGCTCAGCAGCCGCGCGACTTGGTGTGGTGGTCGTAGTCATGACCCGGCGCGCCGGCCGAATGTCCGTTCGCGTGGGCCTGCGAGGTGTAGAAGCCCGGGGGAAGACCCTTCTTGCCCGCAGCGCCAGCCTTGGCGACACTTGCCGCAAGGTCGCTCGCCTTGGTGCCGGCGAGTGCCGGACCGGAAATTGCCAGCGCGATCCCGAGCGCGGCTACCGTGAGTGCAGTCCTGTTCATAGACTATCCCTTTCCTTGGTAACGCCGCCGCAGGCCTGCTCTGCGTGCAGGGCCGGGCGGCGGCCCCCAAGGTCTGGGGCCTCCATGGTTAGAACCGTACTACGCAGCGTCCTGAAGGAACGCGTTTAACCGAACTTAACGATGTTCGTTATGGCCGTGTCAGCCATGTGGCGAAGCCGGGCCCTGCCAGGCACCGCGTCTCGCCGGAAGGCACGCAGCTTGGTGAACGACGCAGGGAATCCGCTAAAAATATCTGTGCAGCGCCGGGGCACGAGCTTCCGAGCCCCGCTCAGGCCGGGCTTGTTGAAGCCCCTTCAGCGAATGGTCACGCGCCGCGCGCGGGCTTCGACAAGCTCGGCCTGGGTGGGGCCGGGTTTAAGCAGGATACGCCCCGCAGTGGCGCGATCTCGCCAATGGTTCGGTTCCGACGTTTGCGACCCGATCGGAAAGGCCGGGCTCAAATGTCAAAATCAATCCACTAGCGGCCGCCCTCCCCCTCTGCTGCCGCGTCTTCCGCCGGCGGGGGCGCGCTGCCTGAGGCCTGGGCGTCGATCTCCTTGACCTTGGCGCCGATGCTGTCCTGCGCGGCCTTGTAGCGCTCGTCGAAGCTGGGCTCGCGGTGGCAGGCCGCCACGAGCACCAGCAGGACCACGCAAATGGAAGCGCGCCGCATCAGTAGTCCTTCTTGATCTTCACGTTGAGCGAGTTGACCCCCGAACCACCCGCCTGGCTGAGCACCGACAGCCACTTGGTCACGCTGACTTCCAGCTGCGTCGCGGTGAAGCCGCGCGCGTCGGTGATCAGTTCGACGTAGATGTCGTCGGTCAGGTACTGCCCGGCGGCGAGCGCGGTGCCGCGCCCGGTGGTCTGGTCGGGACTGAGGATGCGCAGCCGGTCGATGCCGGTTGCCGAACGCAGCTTGCCCAGCGGATTGAGGCCGCCCCCGCTCGCCCGCAGCGAGTTGAGCGAGGTCGCCAGCTGCACCGCCTGGATCGCCGAGAGGTTGGCGATCGAGCTGCCGAACAGGATCCTCGAGAGGATCTCGTCGTCAGGCAGGCTCGGGTCCGAACTGAACGTGATCTGCGGGTTGTAGGCCCTGCCGCTGACGGCGACGGTCACATCGACATCCTCGATCGTGTCGGTTGCGGTGATCGTCACCGAAGGATCGATCGTCTGGCCGCCGTTGAACGAGATCTTGCCCGACGAGATGTCGAACGAGCGCCCGGCAAAGTCGAGATTGCCGCGGATCAGCGTGATGTCGCCGGCCATCGTCGGCGCGGCGCTGGTGCCGCCCACGGTGAAGTCGGCGCTCCATTCCGAATCGAGCCCCATGCCCGAGACGTAGAGCTTTTCCGGCGCCTTGAGGTGCAGGTCGAGCCGCAGCGTCGAGAACGCGGTCAGCATGGCCTCGGCCTGCTCGTCGCCGGTCACGCGGGTCGGGCCGATCTGCGGCTTGAACCGCACGCCGGTCAGGTGCGGCACTTCCACCGCCCCTTCGCGCACGATCTGGTAGCGCGTTTCCGGCAGCCGCAACTCGCCCGAGAGGAGGGCCTTCTCGCCCGCCCGCTTGGTCAGGTTGACGGTGCCGGTGGCGCTCGCCGAAAGCGAGGAGCTGCGCGCCAGCCGCGCCTTGTCGAGCTTGACGGCGAGATCCATGGGATAACCTTCCGCCGCTGCCAGGCTCATCCGCCCGCTGGCGCTCACGGTGCCGCTGCCGGCATTGGCATTGAGCGACTGCAGTTCGAAGTTGTTGCCGTTGAAGCGGCCTTCCAGCGTCATGTTGGTCAGCTTGGTGCCATAGGCCTGGTATTCGTAAGTAAGGTCACGCCCCTTCACCAGACCGTTCACGCAAGGATCGGTGAGCTTGCACGAGAAGTCCGCCGCCAGCCCGACCGAGCCGACCAGCGTCTGCCCGGGCTGCCCGGCGAACGAAAACAGCGTGTCGGCCGGGCCGTTGTAACGGATGCCGCCGCCCAGCGGCGCTTCCAGCAGCCGCTGCGACCAGGTGCCGCCACCCGCCGGAAGCGGCCGCAGCGTCGCCTCCATGCGCCCGACGACACTGCCGCGCTTGCGGATCACGGCATGGGCCTCGGCCCCGTCGCTCACCAGCTTGCCGAGGAAATTGATGTCCACCGGCTGGCTGATCGTGCTGGAACTGGTGCGGGTGAAGTCGGTGATGGTCAGGCGTGCATCGGCCTGCGGGAAGGCATCGGTGCCCGCCTGGGCAAAATCGAAGCTGCCGCTGGCACTGCCGCCAAGGCCGTAGCCCGGCACGAAGGCATTGATGACGCCGACGTCGAAATTCTCCATCCGGCTCTCGAAACGCAGGCCTTCGCCGTACTTGCCCGCCACCCGCGCCTGGCCGCGGCCGAACGACAGCGTGGTCGGCAGCAGTTCGTAGCCGTCCTTGCCGGGGACGATCCGCGCCGGACTGAGCGTGCGCAGCGACTGGCCGCGAACCCGCCCGGACAGGGCCACGCGCCACAACTCGGGCGCCAGATCGGCATTGACGCCGAGCTTGAACGGCACCCCGCTAACCCCTTCGATCAGGCCCTTGGCCTGCCCGCGCCCATCGCGGTAATCGACCAGCACGCGCGCGGCGGCCAGATCGAGTGCGCCGATCGAGGTGCCGGCAAGCTGGGCGTCGGCGATGACCGTGGGCTTGTCGTAAAGCACCGCGCGCCCGTCGATCAGCGCCGAGCCGATGGTCAGGTTGGCAGGCCCTGCAAACGTCGCGTCCTTGGCGCGCAGGTTGAAGTCGACCGCCTGGAACTTGCCCTCGGCCGCCAGCCGCAGCGCGCCGCCGATGCCGTTGCCCTTGGCGGTCAGTTCACCGGTGAACGGCCCGGCCGCGGTCTGGGTCATCTGCCCGGCAAAATCGACGCCGGACAAGTTGCCGCTGTTGATCCGGATCGCCATCTGGCGGCCCATCAGCAGGTTCACGTCGGCCTTGAGCGGGCCGTAGTCGGTGTCGCTCCTGACGTCGAGGCGGTAGCCGCCGCGCACGCCGGTGATGCGGGCATCGAGATTGGCGAGGCCGATCCCGAAGCCGGGATGCTCGGCGGTGAGATGCGCGTCAGGATTGGTCAGCGTGCCCGTGACCCTGACGCCAAGCGCGCCGTAACGCTGCGAGGCGCCGCGCGCGGTAAGCGCGATCCGGCCCTCGGGCGACCAGCTGCCCTGCCCGTCGACGATCCGCAGATCCGGCGCGTTCATCCTGAGCGCCGCAAAACGCACGATCCCGTCCGAACCGTAGCGCACCCGCGAAGAGGCCGCGAAATTGCCGCCGAGGTAGCTTTGCAGGGTGGCGTTGAACAGCTTGCGCGAACGCGCGTGGACCGTGCCTTCCAGCGCGAAGCCCTGGTTCTCGCTCTTGAGGTCCATGTTCGTGCGAATGTCGAACAGGCCGACGCTCTCGAGGCGGTAGTTGTCGATCTTGCCGTCGATGGCGCCAGTGTAGAAGCCCTTGCTCACATCGGCGACCAGGATCAGCCCGGCGTCGATGCGATCGGACTTGAGGCGCATGTTGTCGGACAGCACACGCGGCCCGTCGATGGCAAGGTCGCCCTTGAGGGTGACATTGGCCAGGGTGCCGCCAGCCACGGTGTCGAGCCCGACGATGCGCCGCACGCGGGCATCGAGGGGGATCAGGATCTTGTCGGCATCGACCCGCGCCGCGCCCTGTGCGCTCAGCCCTTCGAGCCCCATGTCGTTCATCGTCAGACGCGCGGCGTTGATCTTGTAGGCGGCCCTGGGCGCGGTGAAGGCACCGTCCAGCGCGAGCGAGGCGGTAAGCCCCGATCCGCCGAGGTTCTTCGCCATGACCGTGGGCCTGAGCAGCGCGAACTGCAGGCGCAAGTTCTCGAAGCTGTTGGCGGAAAGATCGATCACGCCGTCGGGGCGCAAGGTGAAGGCATCGCTCGACACCAGGCCCGTCAGCCTGGCCTTGCGCTGGTCCAGTGCCGCCGTGAGATCGACGCTGGTTACCGGCCCCAGCAGACCCGCGGTCGGTCCGGTGAAGAGCCGGGCAATCCGGGTCGGCCCCTTGACGACGAAGGTGCCTTCGCGCGCCGTCAGCGCCAGTCGCGCCATCTCGCTGCCGCCAAGATCGGCATCGAACGTACCGTTCCAGGCCTTCCAGTCGCCCTTGCCGTCGAGCCGCAGCGTCATCGGCTGCCTGAACCCGCCGAGCGCGGCGATCACGCCGCCCACCGGAGCATCGACGTCGGCCTTGAGCGCCAGCCGGTTTCTGGCCGGCACGGCATCGAGCACGAGATCGAAGCGGTCTCCGCCCTCCCCGTTCCTGACGGCGCCCTTGATCGCGACCGTGCCGCCCTTGGCAAAGACCTGCGCGCGGCCATCGGCGATATGCGCGCGCCCGTCGACGGTGAGGATGCGGCGCACCCCGGCCACCGGCGCCTCGGCGACGAACTGGCCGATCCGCAGGCGGCCGACGTCGATGTCGAGATCGGGCAGCAGCGGCTCGGTGCTCGGCGGGGTCGGCTTGAACCGGGGCGAACGGCGCAGGACCATCCGCTCGGCCACGGCGCTGCGCACGTCGACGTGCTTGTCGAGATAGGCGAAGGGGCGCCAGTCGACATCGATCTCGGGCGAAAACAGGAACTCGCCCTGCGGGTCGCTGACCGAGAGGTCGTGCAGGGTCATCCTGCCGTAGAGCGAGCCCTCGATCCGCCCGACCTTGATGCGCATGCCGTTGTCGAAGCGCAGCCCCGCGATCTGCTCGGCGACGAAGCGGTGGCCAGGGCCGGTATCGATGCCGAAGATCAGTGCCCCGGCCAGCAGCACCGCGCCCAGCACCACGGTGACCACCGTTTTCAGGGCGCGGATGCGCAGGCGCCGTCCAAGCGTGAGCCTGGGCCGCGTGTTCGCCTCGTCCCCGGTCACGGCCATGTCCGCTTCCGGCAGGTTTCCGTTATCTGCCGGGGGCAGGTTGTCTTCTTCGCCGCTCATCAGAAGGCCTGTCCGATCGAAACGTAGATATTGAGGCGCGATTCACCCGGCCGGCGGTCGATCGGCGTGGCGAGATCGAGGCGCATCGGTCCGAAATTCGTGTAGAAGCGCCCGCCGATGCCGACGCCGTAGCGCAAATCGTTGAACTGCGGCGTGGTCTGCCGATAGGCCTGCCCGGCATCGACAAAGGCGACGATACCGTAGTTGCCAAAACGGTAACGCGCCTCGACCGATGCCTCGTTGAGACTGCGCCCGCCCACCGCCTTGCCGTCGGCGGCCTGCTCGCCCAGCGCCTGGTAGCTGTAGCCGCGCACCGAGCCGCCGCCGCCGGCATAGAGCCGCCGCGACGGAGCGATGTCGAACAGACCGGCGCCCTTGATGGTGCCGAGGCGGACACGCCCTGCCAGGACAAGACTGTCGGTGACCGGGAAATAGCCGGAACCGTCGATCCGGCTGCGGATGTAGGGATTGAAACCGCCCTTCACGGTCGCTTCCGGCTGGACCAGCGCGGTCAGGCGAAAACCCTTGGTGGGGTCGAGCAGGCTGTCGGTCTGGTCGAAACCGAGCTGTCCGTTCACCCCGGCCACGTAGTAGAGCTTGCGGTCGCGCGTACCGGTCGCCGTGTTGTAGTCGGTCTCGCCGGTGATCAGCGTTTCGGCGCCGACGGCATACGTGATCTTCTTCTGCCAGAGCGGCGTGGAATCGCGCGCCATGCGGATGGCGATGCGCCCGGTATAGGCGCTATAGGCGTCGTAGTCGTTGTGGAACGCCTCGGTCACCAGTTCCAGCGTGCGATCGCGCTGCCCCGAATTGGAGCGCCTGAACGTCGTCGACAGCCCTTGCTGCTTGGTACCCGCGATGGCGCTGACGATCAGCGCGCCTTCGGGCGGGAACAGGTTGCGATGGGTCCAGCTGGCCTGGGCGCTGAGGCCCTCACCCGTGGCATAACCGATGGTGCCGGCAATCGTGCGCGGCGGCCCGGCATCCTGCTGGACGTGCAGGGTGACATATTCGGTACCGTCGCTCCCCGCCGATTGCCCGGTCTTGCGGGGTTCGACCGAAATTGTCGAGAACAGGCTGGTCGCGATCAGCGCCTTGCGCAAGTCGTCGACCTTGCGGCTGTCGTAAAGGTCGCCCTTCTTGAAACGCGCAAGCACACCGATGTGCTTGGCATCGAAGGCCAGATCGCCCGAGGTCGTGAACCCGTCGAAGCGGCCGCGCGGGCCGACATCGACCGGCAGCGTATAGACACCCTCGCCGCTATCCGGGTCGAGCAGGATGTCGCGGTCCCCCACTTGCGCAAAGGCATAGCCATTCTCGGGAAGCGCCAGCGCCACTTGCGCCTCGGCGCCCTGCACGCGCTGCGCGATGATCGGCTCGCCGCGCTTGAGCGCGAGATTGTCGGCAATAAGGTTCGGCGGCACCGTCGGGTCGGCCTTCACGACGATGTCGGAAAGCGTGTAGCGCTTGCCCGGCGAGACCGTCATCACCGCGGTCAGCGCAACCTTGCCCTCGCCGCTGCGATCACGCTCGACCCGCGTGCGGATGACCGGCGAATACCAGCCCTCGGACGCGAGCACGGTCTGCATGAGCGTCGCATCCTCACCCAGACGCGCGCGCAGCATCGCGATATTGGCGGCCTTGCCGTCCCCTTTCTTCAGGGCGGAATGGGACTTGAACTCGGCCAGCAGATCGGTGTCCGCGGCCTTGTCGGCCTCATCCACCCCGTCGATCCGCATCGCATAGGTGACTTCGGTGTCCTTGGCCTCTTCCTCGGCCTCGGCGAACTGGACCGGGGTCACTTCGAACTGGTCGATCGGCGGCAAGGGCGCGGTCAGTTCCGCGTCCCGAACCGGCGCGGTGCCGATGGCCTCGGTTTCGGCGGTCGGCGCCGCCGCCTGCTGGACGGCGGCCCCAGAAGCGGTGCCAGATGCGGCCCCAGATGCAGCAGGAGACGCCGCAGACGCCGCAGACGCCGAGGCATTCGCCGCCTTGCCATCGCCCGCCAGCCGCTTCTCGAATTCGTCGATCGTCTCCAGCGGCTTGCCGAGTTCGGGATCGTCTTCGGCGCCCAGCCTGGGGATCGAACGGTTGAATTCGTCGTCGGAAATGACCGGCTTCACATCGGGCATCACCGCATCGGCAGGCGGCGCCGGCACGGCAAGCTGTCCGGCCTTCAGGGTGTCGTTCTCGTCGGGCTTTCCTGCATCCGCCCCTCTCGCATCAGACCGCCCGGCATCGCTGCTGCTTGCCGCGGGGCTGGCGGGATCGGCTTGCTGCGCGCGCGCAGGCGTACCGGAGAGCGCCAGCACGAATGCCAGCGTCGCCAATCCGGCGCCTTCACGCACCAGTCGGGAACCGATGGCGGCGTGATCGCTTGGTCCTGGCATGAGCAGACTTATGGATACCCCCTGTAGCGTCCGGCCTTGCGCAGACCGGCCCGATAATCAACCGCTTGATCCGTGGCCAGGTCGCGATGGCCACTTCGAATCTGGGCAACGGACGCCCTCGTGCTTTAGCGTATCGCATTGCAACAGCGAAAGTTCCCGGCGGCAAGGGGGAAGCTGATGAATGGACACGAAGGAACCGTCGACCGTGACAAGCCGGATACGGTTTCCAGCGCGAATACGCCACCCCTGATGCCGGCTCCGGCGGCAATCGATCCCGCACCGGTCACCCCCGGCTCGGATGCGGAAACGCCGCTGGCCCTGCCGGCACGCGCATGGTGGCGGGTGGTGCGGCGCGTCTGGGTGATGAGCGGGTTCCACGAACTCGGCCTGCTGGCGGCGGGGCTGGCCTTCTACTGCTTTCTCGCGCTGACGCCGCTGATCGCCGCCACCGTGATGACTTACGGCCTCGTCGGCGACGTGGACACCGTGCGCGGCCAGATGCAGAGCATCGTCCGGGTGGTCCCTCCCGAAGTGGCCCATATGCTCGAACAGCAGCTGATCCAGATCGTCACGACCAGCCGCGGCGTCACCGGTTTTGCACTGGTGATCGCCCTGTTCTTTGCGATCTACGGAGGCATGCGCGCGGCGAGCGGCATGATCAGCGCGCTCAACGTCATCAACGAGGAACGCGAGACCCGCGGCATCATCGCGCTCACTTTCCGCGCCGGCGGGCTGACGCTGTCCGCCGTGCTGATCGCGATGACCGGTATCCTCTCCGGCGGAGTCTTCGCATGGCTGCAGACCCATGCCAGCGTCTACCTCGGAGATGCGACGCAGACCCTGTTCAACTGGCTGACGTGGCTGGCCGCCGTGATGCTCGGCAGCCTCGGCTTTGCGCTCATCATGCGCTACGGCCCGGACCGGCGCCCCGCCAAGTGGCGCTGGCTCGCCCCCGGTGCCTTGCTGGCGACCCTGCTGTGGATCGCCGTCTCCTTCGGGTTTTCGCTCTATGTCGCCTATATCAGCGACTACAACGCGACGTATGGCTCGCTTTCGGCCATCGTCGTGTTCCTGATGTGGCTGTTCCTGTCGGCCTACGGCATCCTGCTCGGCGCCCTGCTCAATGCGGAAATCGAGCGGCAGACCTTCTGCGACACCACCAGAGGCCCACCCAAACCGCCCGGTGAGCGCGGCGCCGTGCTGGCCGACGTCATCGACGACCGGGTGCCCTCGCTCGCGGACCTCCAGCGCAAACGCAGCCGCCGCGCCGAAAAGGCACGCAAAAGGGCGGATTAACGCCCTTCGACCACCTCCGGGCGGCGGTCCTGATCCAGCCGCACCACCAGATCCGCCCGCGCGGGCATCTCGGCAAGGATGGCGCGGGTGATCCGCTCGTAATGGGCGATGAAGCGCGCGATTTGCGCCGCGCTCATCACCCTGTCATCCGGCCCGGCGCGCGCGGCGAGATCGCGCTCCTGCTGACTGCGCCAGCGGTGGACGACCTCGAAACCGGGCGCGGCCAGCAGGACCAGCCGGTCGATCCGGGCAAACAGCCGCTGGTACGAATCGCCGAGCATGTCGTTCACCCAGCGCCGCCAATGGCCATCAGGGTCCTCCCCCGCCTCCAGCGCATTGACCGGCTCGGCCAGTTCACTCGTCCGCTGCGGAAAGGCGCCAAGGCACCAGCCCTCCAGCACGAGCACCTGGCAGCCGGGCCCGATGATGGGCCAGTCATGCTCCGATACCCGGTCGTCGCGGGCCTTGTCGAAACGCGGCAGTGCCACCGGACCGCCCGCCTCCAGCCCGTCGAGCACGTCCAGCCCGAGGGCGATGTCATGCGTGCCCGGCACCCCGCGCGTGGCGAGCAGGGGGTGAACGTCCCGCGCCAGCGCCTGCCGCTCGGCATGGGTGAGATAGAGGTCGTCCAGCGACAGCACCGCGCTCGCGATGCGCTCCGCCGCGCACCGGGCCTGCACCGCCTGTGCCAGCGTGGACTTGCCGGACCCTTGCGCGCCGCAAATGCCGATGACGACGGGACGATGGCGAAAGCCGGAGAGCGCGCCGTGCACCTGCTCCATCACGGCACCAACAAGGCGGGCATCAACAAGGCGGGCATCAACAAGGTGGGGATCGAGACCGGTCACAGCGTAAACGTCGCCGCCTGCCCGTGGCAGGTCCCATCGCCTTCGACGAGGTTCCAGACCACCGCCGGCCCGATCCGGAAGCGCCGCCCTTTCGCGCTTATGCGCACACCGGCATAATCGTCGATGAAGCCGTGCGCGGTCACGCGGTCGAGCAGGGCCTGCCGCTCTTCGCGCAGCGGCGCCTCGGCCGAGTGGCGCGAGGGCATGCCGACGAACGCCGCAAGATCGCTCTCGAATGCCGCCAGAGCTTGCGCATTGCCGAAGAAGAACAGCGGATCGGCCTCGGTTCCATGCGCGACCACGGCAAAGGGCGCATGCCAGAGCGCCGCTACCGGATCGTTGCCGGTCACGAGAGAACGCCCGAGGAGACGCTCGAAGCTCCCGGCTATCAAGGCAATCCGCGCCGCCCGCTCGGGCTCGCGATAGACTGCGGGAACAGCGTTCGCCGTTTTGCCTGCCGCCTGCTCGTACACCGCGTTCCTCCGCTGCAATCCCCGCCCGCCTAGCAGTACGGGTCCCGGTTTGCGAGCCATCGGGGCGCATCGTACCGGCGATCAGCCCGCATCCCGGTTGATGCCGCAGCCCCTGTGCGACTAGCTATCCGGCAACAAGAGATCGGGGTCAGCCCATGTGCGCGCCCGAGAGAGGAAGGATAACCGGATGACCGATATTCTCGGCTACAAGGGCAAGCGCGTAATCGTCAGCGGCTGCTTCTCGGGCATGGGCGAGGCGACGGCCAAGCTGCTGGTCGACCTCGGGGCCGAAGTCCACGGCTTCGACTTCAAGGAAAGCGCGGTGCCGATGGCCTCGTTCACCCAGATCGATCTGCGCGACCCGGCCAGCCTCGAAGCCGCGGTTGCCGGTGTCGGCGGCAAGATCGACGCACTGTTCAACTGCGCGGGGCTGCCCGGCGGCGGCGGTTTCCCGGCGATGGACGTGATGAAGGTCAACTTCCTGGGCACCCGCCACCTTACCGAACAGGTCGTGCCGCTGATGGGCCAGGGCGGCGCCGTGGTCTCGATCGCGTCCACCGGCGGACTTGGCTGGAGCCGCCGCATCCCCGTCCACATGCAACTGCTCGCCACCAAGGGCTTCGACGCCGGGCTCGCCTGGTGCGAGGCCAACGTGGAGCAGGTCAGCGAGGGCTATGCCTTCTCCAAGGAAGCGGTGATCGTCTGGACCCAGTTCATGGGCGCGCAGCTCATCAAGAAGGGCATCCGCATCAACTGCTCGCTGCCCTCGCCCACCCAGACGCCGATGATGGCGACCTTCCACGCCACTTCGGGCAAGGAAGTGGTCGACGCCGCCGCCGAACCGCTCGGCCGCTACACCACGCCCGCCGAACAGGCCGGCCCGCTGGTGCTGATCTGCAGCGATCTTGCCGGCGTGGTGAACGGCATCGTCATGCCGGTGGACGGCGGCTTCATGGGCGGCCTCGCCACCGGCCAAGTGGACATCACCAAGATGATGAGCGCGGCCTCCAGGCAGCCCGCCTGATCCTCGGCTACCGAGAAATCGCGAAGGGGTCGGATGCAAAGGCATCCGGCCCCTTTTCCCTATGCGTCAACCTGCTAAGGCGGATGCAAGAACAAGGAGCAGGACCAAGAGCATGACCGACGCCGTACTGTACGAGATCGACGCCGAAGGCATCGTCACGATCACTCTCAACCGGCCGGAAATGCGCAATCCGATCTCCGATCCCGAAGTGATCGAGGCCCTGCTGGACGCGGTCGAACGGCTCGACAACGATCCCGCCGCGCGCGTCGCCATTCTCACCGGCGCGGGCAAGGGCTTCTCCTCGGGCGGCAACATCAACGAGATGAAGCCCGGCGGCAACGTCAACGGCGGCGAGCCGATCCGCACCCGGCTCAATTACAAGCGCGGCATCCAGCGCCTGCCGCTCGCTTTTGCCGCGCTCGAAGTGCCGGTGATTGCCGCCGTCAACGGCGCGGCGGCGGGGGCTGGCTGCGACCTCACCTGCATGTGCGACTTGCGCATTGCCGGGGAGAGCGCGCGCTTTGCCGAAAGTTTCGTGAAGATCGGCCTGATCGCCGGAGACGGCGGCTCGTGGCTGCTGCCCCGCGTGGTCGGCTGGTCGAAGGCCGCCGAAATGGCCCTGACCGGCGACATGATCGACGCCGCAGAGGCGCTGGCCTGCGGGCTCGTATCGAAGGTGGTGCCCGATCATCAGTTGATGGACGAGGCCCGCGCCCTCGCCCGCCGCATCGCCGCCAACCCGCCGCATGCCGTGCGCATGACCAAGCGCCTGCTGTGGGAAGGCCGCCGCGCCGATCTCGCCACCCTGCTGGAAATGGCCGCCGCCATGCAGTCTGCCGCCCACGCCACGCAGGATCACGCCGAGGCGGTCGAGGCATTCCTCGAAAAGCGACGACCCGAATTCAAGGGGTCTTGAATTTCGATGTGATAAGTTCATATCACTCTCACACCACAATGTGAGAACGAGATACTCCAATGGCAGGCAATGTGATCGAACAGGTCCGCAAGCTCGTCGCCGAGGGCGGCATGAGCAAGTCGGGCCTTGCCCGCGCAGCCGGGCTCCACGCCAACACGCTGCGCGACTGCACCGAGCCGGACTGGAACCCCACCGCCGAGACCCTGGTCAAGCTGGAGCGCGTGCTGTTCTCCAACGACGACCGCCAGATGCTCGTCCCCATCGAGGAGATCATCGACGAGGCGCGCAACGGCCGCATGTTCATCCTCGTCGATGACGAGGACCGCGAGAACGAGGGCGACCTCGTGATCCCGGCGCAGATGGCGACCCCGGCGGCGATCAACTTCATGGCCACCCATGGCCGCGGGCTGATCTGCCTGACGCTGACCAGCCAGCGCATCGACGAACTCGGCCTCGACCTGATGAGCCGCCACAACGGCACCCGCCACGAAACCGCCTTCACCGTCTCGATCGAGGCCCGCGAAGGCGTGACCACCGGCATCTCGGCAGGCGACCGCGCCCGCACCATCTCGGTCGCCATCGACGGCACCAAGAGCAAGGCCGACATCGTCACCCCCGGCCACGTCTTCCCGCTGCGCGCGCGTGACGGCGGCGTGCTGGTCCGTGCCGGTCACACCGAAGCCGCCGTCGACATCTCGCGCCTTGCCGGCCTCAACCCTTCGGGCGTGATCTGCGAGATCATGAAGGACGACGGCACCATGGCGCGCATGGACGACCTGATCGGCTTCGCTCGCATCCACGACCTCAAGATCGGCACGATCCGCGACCTCATCGCCTATCGCCGCAAGCACGACCGCATGGTCGAGAAGAAGAACGAGATCACCTTCCAGAGCCGCCACGGCGGCCAGTGGCTGGCCCGCAGCTATTACAACAAGGCCACCGGCGACGAGACGATGGCGCTGATCAAGGGCCGCATCGATCCCGCCAAGCCCACGCTGGTGCGCATGCACACCCTGTCGATGTTCACCGACGTGTTCGGCGAGGAATCCACGGATCGCGGCAACCTGCTGCACCGCTCGATGGAAATGATCGCGGAAGAAGGCAGCGGCGTGATCGTCGTCATCAACCGCCAGATCGGCAGCTCGATGTCCAAGGTCATGGACATCAAGCAGCAGATTCGTGCGGGCGAAACGCCTGACATCGAAGAACTTCGCGACTATGGGGTGGGGGCGCAGATTCTCGCGGAACTTGGTGTCCACGACATGATCCTGCTCACCAACACGCACCATTCGCTTGTCGCGCTGGAGGGGTATGGCCTCAACATCGTGAACGAGCGCCCCATTCCCAGCACTTGTGAAGATGCTGCCGCTGAAGGAGCGAACTGACATGGCCCGTTTTCTCATCGTCGAAGCCCGCTTCTACGACCACCTCAATGACCTGCTGATCGCCGGCGCCAAGGCCGCGCTCAAGGCCGCCGGCCACAAGGCCGAAGTGATCACCGTGCCCGGCGCGCTGGAAATCCCCGCCGCCATCTCGATGGCCGAAGCCACCGGCGACTATGACGGCTACGTCGCCATCGGCGTGGTCATCCGCGGCGAGACCTACCACTTCGAAATCGTCGCCGGGGAATCGGCACGCGGCATCATGGCACTGACCATGGACAGCATTGCCATCGGCAACGGTATCCTTACCGTGGAGAACGAGGAACAGGCGCTGGTCCGCGCCGATCCCGCACAGAAGGACAAGGGCGGCGAGGCCGCCAAGGCCGCCATCGCGCTCTACGACCTCAAGGAGCGCTTCGCCTGACGGAGTAATGAATGGCTGACACGATCCCGGTCTCCGACCTGAAGGACAGCCCGCGCTGCGAGCACCCCTGCCTTGGCGGCATCCGCCTGGTGCTCGGCGGAAACGTCTTTGGATGGACCATCGACCGGGATCGCAGCCTTGCGGTCCTCGACGCCTTCTACGAAGCCGGCGGCCGCATGATCGACACGGCCGACGGTTATTCCAACTGGGTCCCCGGCCACGTTGGTGGCGAATCCGAAACGATCATCGGCGAATGGCTCAAAACGCGCGGGGTCCGCTCCGAGATGCGCATCGCCACCAAGACCGGCCAGGGCGGCGCGCCCGGCATGCTGGCTCCCGGCACTGTCCGCACGGCGCTTGAGGCTTCTCTGCAGCGGTTGTGCACCGATTATGTCGATCTCTACTACGCCCACCGCGATGACGGCACGACACCGCTGGACGAAGTGGCCGAAGTGTACGACGGCGCGTTCCGCTCGGGCCACGCCCGCGAACTGGGCGCATCGAACTATTCCCCCGCCCGGCTTTCCGCCATTCTCACGGTAGCCGATGAAAGGGGCCTGCCCCCCTTCACCGCGCTCCAACCGCTCTACAACCTCGTCGCCCGCACGCAATTCGAAGGCGAACTTCAGGATCTCTGCCTGAGGCGCGGTATCGCTGCCCTCCCCTATTACGGCCTTGCCGCCGGGTTCCTGACCGGAAAATACACGGAAGCACGCCAATGGGCCGGGTCGGCACGTAGCCACGCCGCTCGACGAGGCCGCCGCCGGCAATGGCTGGCAGACACTGGCCACATTGAACCGGATTGCCGATGAATTGGGCGCCACCCCCCGCGCAAACCGCACTGGCCTGGCTCAACACGCGGGCAGGCGTCGCCGCCCCCATTGCAAGCGCCACTTCGCCGGAGCAAGTACGCGAGCTTGCCATGATCTGCGATTTGCGACCTCCCGCGGAAGCCTTTCTCGCTATCGACGCACGGTGAAAACCAAGCAAATACCCCTATTCTGCATGGAATTCCGCTCGAACATCAGATAAATAGTTCCAGCAGAAGCCATCCGGCGCTCGTTATCCATCCTCTCGTTGCATGTATCCAACTTGGACACCACAAAAAGTCCGGTTTCCAAATTACCCGGATACTGTAGCCAGACACAGAAGTGTCCGAATTCGATCTTAATCGGACACATCATTAACCAAGAATACCCCGCCCACGGGACGAGGGTCGCAACCCATGCCCCGGGGAAGCGGGGCCCGACCGGGTACGCACCCGCGACGGAGGAGTACTGCAGGTGAACATCGAAGCGAAGCGCAGTGCGCTGATCGAAGCCATGACGGCCAACCTCGTCCAACTCGAGAACCTGGGCGCCGAAATCGCCGCGGCCCACATGCAGGCCGCCATCGACGCGCTGCGACGCGCTTCGGACCTGGACCAAGACCCCTCCGATCTGGACTAACCGACCGCTGACGCCGTCGCTCGCGCATGCAACAAACCCTGCGAGGTGCGGCACGACACGTCGATGCGGTTTCGCCGATTTGAAGCGAAAACACATCGGCGCGGCGGACTGCAGCCTTGCAGGAGCAATTGCTGCGACTGGTATTCGTGCTCGGCGCCCCCCTCGACACGGATCATTGCAGCCACAAGGCTTGGTGGGCTCAGTTGTATGGAGAAGACCGATCAGTTGATGCGCAATCGGGCGAAGGCCATTCGCCTGATTGGAATTGCAAACGAGCTTCTCGCCATGGCGCGCGAACTCGAAATCGGGCAGTCGATCGCCACCGAAATCGCCAATTCGGTTCAACGGGAAAGCGGCAAGACATCGGCCAGCCAGGACCATCCCATCTGGGTCGAACTGGCCCGGCAGACATACGATGACCGGCGGCGGCGCGCGAAGATCTTCGATTCGGAGGAACTTTTCGGCGAGCCTGCCTGGGACATCCTCCTCGACCTGTTCATCGCGGCCAAGGAACGGCGCCGCGTCTCGGTAACGAGTGCCTGCATCGGCTCCGCCGTCCCGTCCACAACCGCGCTGCGCTGGATCACGATCCTCGAAAAACAGGGATTGCTGATGCGCGAGGCGGACCCCGGAGATGCGCGCCGCGTCTACGTCAAGCTAAGCGCGCGGGGCTACGCCGCCATGCTGGAATATTTTTCCTCCGCATCGCGCTCGGTAGTCCTGCTTGAAGATCCCCGACAGGAACTGGCCGCTGCACGTTAGAGCGTTTTCCAATCGGGTGGAATCTCCCGATCACTCGGGAAACGCGTAAAACCAAAATCCTGGAGCCGTGGATCCGGGGCAATCGGATCGGAAACTGCTCCAGGAATCATCCGGCTGCAAAAAAGGCCCGGCTTCCGAAAGAAACCAGGCCCTTGTTTTGAGCTACCGAAAGGTTCAGCGCGCGAGGCGAGCGAACGCCGAGGCTCCAGCAAAGCGCGCAGCCCTGCCAAGCTCTTCCTCGATGCGGATCAGCTGGTTGTACTTGGCAAGCCGGTCCGAACGGGCGAGCGAGCCGGTCTTGATCTGACCGCAGTTGGTGGCGACGGCGAGGTCGGCGATGGTGGCGTCCTCGGTTTCACCCGAACGGTGCGACATCACGGCGGTGTAGCCGGCGCGATTGGCGATCGTGACGGCTTCCAGCGTCTCGGTCAGGGTGCCGATCTGGTTGACCTTTACCAGCAGCGAGTTCGCCATGCCCTTCTCGATGCCCATGGTGAGGCGCTTGGGGTTGGTCACGAACAGGTCGTCGCCAACAAGCTGCACCTTGTGACCAAGCTTTTCGGTCAGCGCAGTCCAGCCTTCGAAGTCGTCTTCGGCCATGCCGTCTTCGACCGAGATGATCGGATAGGCGTCGCAGAGATCGACAAGGTAGTCGGCGAACTGGATCGGGCTGAGCGAAAGGCCCTCACCGCTGATCTCGTACTTGCCGTTCTTGAAGAACTCGGTGGCCGCACAGTCGAGCGCGAGCTGCACGTCCACGCCGGGCTTGAAACCGGCCTTCTCGATCGAGGCGAGTACGAAGTCGAGCGCGGCCCGCGTGCTGGCGATGTTGGGGGCGAAACCGCCTTCGTCACCCACGGCAGTCGCGAGACCCTTCTCGTGCAGGCCCTTCTTCAGGGTGTGGAAGATTTCCGCCCCCCAGCGCACCGCTTCGGCAATCGAATCGGCGCCGACCGGCATGATCATGAATTCCTGGAAATCGATCGGGTTGTCGGCATGCTCGCCGCCATTGATGATGTTCATCATCGGCACCGGCAGGACATGCGCCGAAACACCGCCAACGTAGGAATAGAGCGGCAGGCCGCGTGCATTGGCAGCCGCCTTGGCGGCAGCGAGGCTGACGCCGAGGATCGCGTTGGCGCCAAGACGCCCCTTGTTCTCGGTGCCGTCGAGTTCGATCATGGCAAGATCGAGGTCGCGCTGGTCTTCGGCATCCATGCCCACCAGTTCCTCGGCGATTTCGGTGTTCACCGAATCAACGGCCTTGAGCACGCCCTTGCCGAGGTAACGGCTCTTGTCACCGTCACGCAGTTCCACCGCCTCATGGGCACCGGTCGAAGCGCCCGAAGGCACCGCGGCGCGGCCGAAGCTGCCGTCTTCAAGGAGAACGTCGACTTCGACGGTGGGATTGCCACGACTGTCGAGAATTTCGCGGCCGTGGATATCGATGATCGCGGTCATGCTGGGAATTCCTCCTTAAAGGCGCCTTCGAACGAGGCTTCGGCGCTCTTGAGGGGGTCTTAGCAGGGGAACCTCAGGTTACAAGTTGCGTTGCAGCACAGAGTGCAAGATGTGTTACACTTAATGTGCATCGCCTATAGGCGAATGACCGGGTTAACCGACAACGAGGAGTGAAACCCCATGGCCGATCCAACGACGGACACCGGAAACGGAACCGAAAATGCCAAGAGCCACTTCACCAAGGCCATGGAAGAAGTCCGTGCCGGAGCGGCTGCGCTGGGCAAGGAAGCCCAGAGCGCGGCGGAAGGTTACCTCGGCAAGCTGAACGAAGCGAAGACCGAATGGTCGAGCGAAGCCAAGGCTCGCTCGGAAGATGCCAAGGTGAAAGCCAGTGCCTTCGCGGAAGACGCGAAGGTTAAAGCCAGCGCCTTCGCGGACGATGCCAAGGTCAAGGCAGTCGACCTTGCCAACCAGGGCAAGGCCAGGACCAGCCAGGCCATGATCAGCCTGTCGAAGGTGATCGACGACAACGTCGGCCTGATCGACGACAAGGTCGGCCCCAAGTACGGCGACTACGCCCGCTCGGCGGCAAAGTCCGTTTCCGGCGCTGCGACCAAGCTCGACGAGAAAAGCCTCGACGAACTGGGCGACGAAGCCCGCGAATTCGTGCGCAAGAGCCCGGGCGTGGCGATCGGCGCAGCCATTGCAGCCGGCTTCCTGCTCGGCCGCCTGTTCAAGAAGAGCAACTGATCGAGCAGGTCGGGACAGATCGCGACAATGCTCGATCCCGCACCGCCTCTCGGCCTTGAGGCCGAGGACGAGGACCTTTCGTTCGCCCAGGACCTTCGGTTGCTGGCAGAGGAGGCGCGCGCACTCGCCCAGGCCGAACTGGCCTTCCAGAAAGCGCGCGCCGCCTATGTCAGTGCTGAATTGCGCGCGATCACCTTGCTCGGCATGCTCGGCGCTGTCTTCGTGTTCTTTGCACTGATGGCGCTGGTGGTCGGCTTTGTCATCGCGCTTGGCAGCGTTCTGGGCCCCTGGGCAGCGATGGCGGCCGGAACCTTGATCATCGGCGGCATCGCCCTTGCCCTACTACTGCTGGCGCGGGCACGCATGCGGCGGATGCGTACCGTTCTTTCGGCGGGAGACTCCTGATGTCCTCGCTCGCCAATCGCCTCGCCGAGCATCGCGCCACAAGGGACGCGGCCAAGGCCGCGTTCGATGCCCATTACGCCGCGATCAAGGCCGATATCGATCAACGCGGCATCGGCGGTCGCCTCGCCGATGAGGCGATCGAAAAGGCCATCGACGTCCTCGATGAAGCCGTCGCCGTGGCGGAGGAACACCCTGCCGCAGTGGGGGGAACCTTCACGGCGCTGGTGCTTTGGATCTTCCGAAATCCGATCCTTTCGCTGGTCTCCGACGTGTTCGGCCGACTGCATGGCGAAGGATCGCACGGTAACGACAGTGAAAAGGAGTTCGACGGTGAGCGAAGCTGAACCGAAAACGCCGGCCCAGTCCGCAACCGAGGCCAATCTTGGAGCGGTGGTCCCGATCAGGGCAAAGCCGGCACAAGACGAGCGCCCCTCCCGCAAGATCATCGCTTTTGCCAAGGAGCATCCCGTGCTGGTCGTTGCAGGCGGCCTTGCGGCGGGGGTGCTTGTCAGCGCGCTTCTCCCCAGGCGCCTGACGCGCGGCGTTGCCGGCAAGGCACTGAACCGCTCGGTCGCATTGGCCGAAGCGGCAGGCGGCGCTGCAGCGCTGCTGGGGCGTAACGCCTCCGACAAGGCTCACGACCTTGGCATCGGCGCAAAGCGCGAAGCAGGCCACCTGGCCGATCGCGCCGAGAAGGTCAGCGGCGCCGCCGCAGAGCGACTCGAACGTTTCGGCCTGGCCGCCCTCGCCGCCGCTGGCGCATTTGGCAAAGCGGCGGCCGAAAAGGCCGGGACCACCGCCGAAAAGGCAGGCAAATTTGGCCACGAAGCTGCCGAAACTGCCTCGGAATCGTCGCAACGTTTCGCTCGGCGCATTCAGGATTTCGCGCAGCGCATCAGTCGTTGATCCATTGTCGATATTGATATACAGGAGCAATAAAGAGCCGCATCGCAGGCGCGATCGGCTCTTGCCCTGCTGACCGCCACGACCTATGGGGACCTTCGTCTCTCCCACAGGAAAGCGGTCCCTCTCCATGCAGAAACTTCACCTCGTGATGGGTGGCCGGGTCAAAGATCCGCGCACGCTCGAATTCGCCGATCTGAACGAGCTCGACCTCGTCGGCGTCTACCCCGACTATGCCTCGGCCGAAGACGCATGGCGCTCTTCCGCGCAGCGCACGGTCGACGATGCGGAAATGAAGTACGTCATCGTCCACCTTCACCGCCTGCTCCAGCCGGACCAGCCGGAAGCCTGACAAGGCCCCCCGCTTCCATCTGGCAAGCGGACACGAAAAAGGCCGGCTTTCGCCGGCCTTTTCTTTTGCCTGCAGCAGAAGCGCAGCTCAGATGAACTCGATCTTCTGCACCAGGTAGAACTTGTCGCCCGAGGGAACCGTCACTTCGACTTCGTCCTCGATCCGGCGACCGATCAGCGCCTTGCCGAGCGGTGAGTTGTAGCTGATGCGGCCAACCTTGGCATCGGCCTCGTAGGGACCGACGATCTGGTACTTCACCGGCTTGTCGTCATCGTCGAGCAAGGTCACGGTGGCACCGAAGATGATCTTCTCGCTGGTCAGCGTGGCCGGGTCGACGATCTGCGCACGGCTGATCTTGTCTTCCAGATCGGCGATCGTGGCTTCAACCTGGCCCTGGCGTTCCTTGGCGGCATGATACTCGGCATTTTCCGAGAGATCCCCGTGCGCGCGCGCTTCCTCGATCGCATCGACGATCCGCGGGCGTTCCTCGCGGAGCGCCTTGATCTCTGCGGTCAGCTTCTCATACCCTTCGGCGAGCATGGGGAGCTTTTCGATACTGGCCATCAAACACTTCCTTCCTGCAACCTCCCCGCACGCGAAACCAGTCGAACGGGACTAGTTCCCTGCCCCGCCCCTCAGGAATTTTCCGGGGGGCGGGCCGATCCGCAGCGATGTGGGGAGGCTAGATCGATTTCAGTTATAATAATCCTGCAACGATCGCACTTCAAGCTGGGTCCCGCGCAGGGCGGAAATTGCCTGTGCAGCAGCGACGCTGGCGGTTGCAGTGGTGAAGTAGGGAATCTTGCCGGTCAGCGCCGAAGCGCGGATCGACTGCGAATCCTTGAGGCTCTGCCAACCCTCGGTGGTGTTGAAGATCAGCGCGATCTCGCCGTCGACGATCTTGTCGACGATGTGCGGACGGCCTTCGGCGACCTTGTTGACCAGCTCCACCGGCACGCCGGCTTCGCTCAGGTACTTGTGGGTACCGGCCGTGGCGACGATCTTGAAACCTTCCTTCACCAGCGTCTGCACGCCGGGCAGGATCACCGACTTATCGCTGTCCTTCACCGACACGAACACCGTGCCGCTGTCGGGCAGGCGCATGCCGGCACCGAGCTGGGCCTTGAGGAAGGCGCGCGGGAAGTCGGCGTCGAGGCCCATGACTTCGCCGGTCGACTTCATTTCGGGGCTCAGCACCGGGTCGACACCGGGGAAGCGCGCAAACGGGAACACCGCTTCCTTGACCGCCATGTACGACAGGTCGCGCTTGAACGGCGGGAAGTCCGACAGCTTCTCGCCCGCCATGACGCGGCTGGCGATCTTGGCAACCGGCTGGCCGAGCGCCTTGGCGACGAACGGCACGGTACGCGAGGCACGCGGGTTGACCTCGATGAGGTAGACCTCGCCGTCCTTCACCGCGAACTGGATGTTCATCAGGCCGCGCACGCCGAGCCCGAAGGCCAGGGCTTCCGCCTGACGCTCCATTTCCGCGATGATCTCGGCCGGCAGGCTGTAGGGCGGCAAGGTGCAGGCGCTGTCGCCCGAGTGAATACCCGCTTCCTCGATGTGCTGCATGACGCCGGCCACGACAACCTGCTCGCCGTCGCAGAGCGCATCGACGTCGCATTCCACGGCATCGCGCAGATACTGGTCGATCAGCACCGGGCTGTCGCCCGAGACCTGGACAGCAGTGGTGATGTAGTCGTCAAGCTGCTGCTCGCTGTCGACGATTTCCATCGCACGGCCACCCAGCACGTAGCTGGGACGCATGAGAACGGGGTAGCCGATGCGGTTGGCGACGGCGACGGCCTCGTCGCGGCTGCGGGCAATGCCGTTGGCAGGCTGCCTGAGGCCCAGCTTCTCGACCAGAGCCGAGAAACGCTCGCGGTCTTCCGCAAGGTCGATGGCGTCGGGCGACGTGCCGAGGATCGGGATCCCGGCATCCTCGAGCGCCTGCGCGAGCTTCAGCGGGGTCTGCCCACCAAACTGCACGATCACGCCGACGAGTTCGCCCTTCGACTGTTCGACGCGCAGGATTTCCAGCACGTCCTCGGCCGTCAGCGGCTCGAAGTAGAGGCGGTCCGAAGTGTCATAGTCGGTCGAGACGGTCTCGGGGTTGCAGTTGACCATGATGGTCTCGTAGCCGGCCTCGGCAAGCGCGAAGCAGGCGTGGACGCAGCAGTAGTCGAACTCGATGCCCTGGCCGATGCGGTTGGGACCGCCGCCGAGGATGACGACCTTCCTGCGCTCCGATGGATTGGCCTCGTTCTCGGGTTCACCGAAGATCGGGGCTTCATAGGTCGAGTACATGTAGGGCGTCACCGCCTCGAACTCGGCCGCGCAGGAGTCGATGCGCTTGAACACCGGGTGGACGCCCAGCTTGCCGCGCAGCTTGCGCACTTCGTCCTCGCTGGTGGCGCCGGCCATGGCGAGCAGCGCATCGTGGAGCAGGCCGGAGCGCTTGGCCTGGGTTTCGCCCATGCCGCCCGCGACGCCGACCGAACGCACGGCGAGCGTGGCAAGGCGCTTGTCCGAGAAGCCCATCGCCTTGAGGCGGCGCATGCCCTGTGCATCGGCCGGCAGGCCGTGCTTCATGATGTTGGCTTCTTCGGCGATGATCTCTTCGATGTGGCGAAGGAACCACTTGTCGTAATGCGCGATCGCGTGGATCTCGTCGACGGTGAAGCCTTCGCGGAAGGCCTGCGCGACGTGCAGCAGACGCTCCGGGGTCGCCTTCGACAGCGCCGCGGTGATCACGTCACGGCCCGCGCCTTCCAGCTCGACCACGCGGTTGAAGCCGTCGAGGCCGGTTTCGAGGCCGCGCAGCGCCTTCTGCATCGATTCCTTGATGTTACGGCCGATCGCCATGACTTCGCCGACCGACTTCATCGCGGTGGTGAGGTCGTTCTTGGCGCCCTTGAACTTCTCGAAGGCGAAGCGCGGGATCTTGGTGACGACGTAGTCGATGGTCGGTTCGAACGCAGCCGGCGTAGCGCCGGTGATCTCGTTCATGATCTCGTCGAGCGTGTAGCCCACGGCGAGCTTCGCCGCGACGCGCGCGATCGGGAAACCGGTGGCCTTCGAGGCAAGCGCGGACGAGCGCGAGACGCGCGGGTTCATCTCGATGACGATCAGGCGGCCGTCCTTCGGGTTGACCGCGAACTGCACGTTGGAACCGCCGGTCTCGACGCCGATCTCGCGCAGCACCTCGATCGAGGCGTTGCGCATGATCTGGTATTCCTTGTCGGTCAGCGTCAGCGCCGGAGCGACGGTGATCGAGTCGCCGGTGTGGACCCCCATCGGATCGACGTTCTCGATCGAGCAGATGATGATGCAGTTGTCGTGCTTGTCGCGCACGACCTCCATCTCATACTCCTTCCAGCCGAGCAGCGATTCCTCGATCAGCACTTCGGTGGTGGGCGACGCGTCGAGGCCCGAGCGCACGATCGTCTCGAACTCGGCCTTGTTGTAGGCGATGCCGCCGCCGGTGCCGCCCATCGTGAAGCTGGGACGGATGATCGAAGGCAGGCCGGTGGTTTCCAGCACCTTGAACGCCTCGTCCATGGTGTGGGCCACGCCCGAACGCGCCGAATTGAGGCCGATCTTGTCCATCGCGTCGCGGAAGCGCTGGCGATCCTCGGCCTTGTCGATGGCATCGGCGTCGGCGCCGATCATCTGCACGCCGAACTTTTCCAGCGTGCCGTCGTTGAACAGCGCCAGCGCGCAGTTCAGCGCGGTCTGGCCGCCCATCGTCGGGAGCACCGCATCGGGGCGCTCCTTCTCGATGATCTTGGCGACCACTTCCGGGGTGATCGGCTCGACATACGTGGAGTCGGCCATGTCCGGGTCGGTCATGATCGTGGCCGGGTTCGAGTTGACCAGGATGACCCGGTAACCCTCTTCCTTGAGCGCCTTGATCGCCTGCGTCCCCGAATAATCGAATTCGCAAGCCTGGCCGATGATGATCGGGCCAGCGCCGATGACGAGGATCGAGGAGATGTCTGTGCGCTTGGGCATGGGCTGTCCTGGGGTGTCCTGTGTGTCTTGTATGTCGGACTGGCGGCCTAGGCCACCAGTTCGCCAAACGCCTTGTCCCAGTAATCCGGGCCTTCGGCTTTGGCTTGGAGAATGATCGGGTTGCTTTCCTGTTCCATGCGGATCACCGCCTTGAACCGGTCAGCCTGAAACTGGTGCATCGAGCCGCCGTACTCGCCCTGCGTCGTCGACCAGGCGCCCGCCTCGAGCATCCGGTCGATGAACGCCTTGCCGGCTTCCTTCGCGTGCTTGCGCACCTTGGGGCCGAACTTGCGAACCGCCACCGAGACTTTGTCCTCGAAGATGAGCTGCAGCTCCCCGTAAGGGTAGAACCGCGGCGCAACCGAGAGTTCGGCAGCCTGTCCGGCGATGTAGTAAGCGAGCATGTGGTCGATGAGGTCGGTCATGGCATGGCACCTTGCTTAACACGGGTTCCCGGCGCGGAGGCCGGAATTTCACGTGCATAGGCAAAGTGCGATACCGGGTCGAAAACTCGCTGGTCCGCGCCGGCAATGATCGCCGATGCGGGGCGCGGCACGAATGCCGCCATCAAGTTCCGACCCGTTACGCCCATCAGGCCAGCATCCCCACGAACTTCTCGAAGAGATAGAAGCTGTCCTGCGGCCCGGGGCTGGCTTCCGGGTGATACTGCACGCCGAACGCCTTCTTGCCCTTGATCGCGATACCGCAGTTCGAACCGTCGAACAGCGAGACGTGCGTCTCCTCGACGTTTTCGGGCAGCGACTGGTTATCGACCGCGAAGCCATGGTTCATCGAGGTGATCTCGACGACGCCGTCGGTCAGGCGCTTCACCGGGTGGTTGGCGCCGCGATGGCCCTGGTGCATCTTCGAGGTCTTGGCGCCGGCCGCAAGGCCCAGCATCTGGTGACCGAGGCAGATGCCGAAGACCGGCACATCGCGGTCGAGCAGCGACTTGATGACGGGCACGGCATATTCGCCGGTCGCAGCAGGGTCACCCGGGCCGTTCGAGAGGAACACGCCCTTGGGCTCCAGCGCGAGGATGGCCTCGAGCGAGGTTTCGGCGGGCACCACCGTCACGCGGGCCCCGGCCTTCACCAGGTTGCGGAAGATGTTGTCCTTGGCGCCGTAGTCGATGGCGACGACGTGCGGCAGCACATCGCCCTGGGCAGCGCCGAAGCCCTGGCCGAGCTCCCAGGTCGAGCCTTCCCAGCCCTCCTGGACCTCGCGGCTGACGATCTTGGCAAGGTCCATGCCTTCGAGGCCCGGCCATTCCTGCGCACGCTTGATGAGTGCGGGAATGTCGAACTCGCCATTAGGGTCATGGGCGATCACCGCGTTGGGCGCGCCCTGCAGGCGGATGCGGCGGGTCAGCGCGCGGGTATCGACCCCGGCGAGACCGACCTTGCCCTTGGCGGCAAGCCAGTCACCGAACTCACCCGCAGAGCGGAAGTTCGAGGGCAGCGTCACGTCCTCGCGGACAACGCAGCCGACGGCGCCATCGACCCGGGATTCGAGATCCTCGTCGTTGACACCGACATTGCCGATGTGGGGGAAAGTGAACGTGACGATCTGGCCCGCGTAGGACGGGTCAGTCATCACTTCCTGATACCCGGTCATCGCGGTGTTGAAGCAGACTTCACCGACTGCTTCGCCGACGGCTCCAAAGCCGCGGCCCCAGACCACGTGTCCATCGCTCAGGACGAGAACGCCTGTCGCCCCTTCAGGTTTGGGCGCAAGCGTATATGCGGCGTCGGCCATGGTGGGTCGCTCCGTTTTCGGCGTTTCTGACTATGTGTGCTAAGGCCCGCCCGCTAGACAGGGTTGTGCACCGCGTCAAGGCGCGACAGGTGCAATTTGGCGCGCGGCTTGCTAGTTTTGCGCCATCACCCTTTCCAGAACCAGCAGAACAGCAGGAAAACAATGCTTCGTGATTCGATCAAGGCCGCCCAGATCACCGCGATGAAGGCGGGCGACAAGCCGCGCCTCGCCGCGGTTCGCCTCATCCTTGCCAAGATCAAGGACCGCGACATCGAACTGCGCACCGCCGATTCTCTTCCCGACGACGATGCCATGGTGATCGACGTTCTCCAGAAGATGGTGAAGCAGCGCCGCGAATCGATCCAGCTCTTCGAGGAAGGTGGCCGCCCCGAAAAGGCCGCCGAGGAAAAGGCCGAGCTGGAGGTAATCGAGACTTTCCTTCCCGCCCAGCTCTCCGAGGAAGAGACCAAGGCCCTGATCGAGGCGATCAAGGCCGAAGTCGGCGCCGAAAGCATGAAGGACATGGGCAAGGTCGTCGCCGCGCTGAAGGCGCGCCACGGCACCCAGCTCGACATGGGCAAGGCTTCGGGCTGGGTGAAGGCGGCGCTGGCCTGACCTGACACGTGATCGGGCGGCAGGACCGTGCTTACCCCTCAATGGCTCGACCAGCTTCGCACGCGGATCACGCTGTCCGCGCTGATCGGTCGCTCGACCCGCCTGCAAAAGGCGGGGCGCGAGTTCAAGGCCTGCTGCCCGTTCCACAACGAGAAGTCTCCAAGCTTCACCGTCAACGATGAAAAGGGCTTCTATCACTGCTTTGGCTGCGGCGCACATGGAGATGCGATCCGCTGGATGACCGATCACCAGGGCCTGTCCTTCATGGACGCGGTCAAGGAACTGGCGGCCGAAGCGGGGATGGACGTCCCTGCCCCCGATCCGCGCGCGGCCAAGGCGGCGGAGAAGCGCGATACGCTTCATGACGTGATGGCCGCCGCACAGGGCTGGTTCGTGCAGAACCTCTCCGCCCCCGGCGGCGAATCGGCGCGCGCCTACCTCGCCACCCGCGGGTTCGACGCTCACACCCTCCAGCGATTCGGCTTCGGCTACGCTCCGGAAGGCCGCCAGGCGATGAAGGAAGCGCTCGGCAAGTTTCCCGAGGCCATGCTGATCGAGGCCGGCCTCCGGATCGAAGTCGAAGGCCGCGATCCCTACGACCGCTTTCGCGGCCGCCTGATGCTGCCGATCGAGGATGCACGCGGCCGGGTCATCGCTTTCGGCGGCCGCATTCTCACCAAGGAGAAGACGGATGCGCCCAAGTATCTGAACTCTCCCGACACCCCCCTCTTCGACAAGGGCCGCACCCTTTACAACCTGCACCGCGCCGCACCGGCCGCGCGCCAGTCTGGCCGGATGGTCGTGGTCGAGGGCTACATGGACGTGGTCGCGATGGCGGCGGCGGGTATTGGCGAATGCGTCGCGCCGCTCGGCACCGCGCTGACCGAGCAGCAGATCGAGATGCTCTGGCGCCACGTAGAGATGCCGATCCTGTGCTTCGACGGCGACGCCGCCGGCCAGCGCGCGGCGATGCGCGCGGTATCCCGTGCCCTGCCCCTGCTGCGCCCTGCCCACTCCCTGCGGATCGTCCGCCTGCCTGAAGGGCTTGACCCCGACGACCTTATCAAGGCCAGGGGCGCGCGCGCCATGGAAGACGTGCTGGGCGCCGCCAAAAGCCTGATCGAAGTGCTCTGGGAAGTGGAGCGCGATGCCCAGCCGCTGACCACGCCCGAAGACAAGGCCGGCCTCAAGGCGCGGCTGATGGCCCATGTCGATGCGATCCAGCACCCGGACATCGCCAGCCTCTACCGGCGCGAGTTGCAGGACCGCTATTCCGAATTTGCCTTTCCCAAGCGCGAAAGCCGCTGGCAGCAAGGCGGCGGCGGCCAGGGCGGACCGTTCAAGCCCAATCCGCCGCGCGGAGGCGGCCGGGGCAATTTCCAGAAAGGCCGCTGGAGCCCGATCCCCGAATCGGATCCCGAATCACTCGAACGCCTGCGCAAGGCGATTGCCGGCGGCGCGCGCGACGCCCTTTCAGCCGCCGTTCTGGCCGGGCTCATCCGTTGGCCCGACCAGATCACCCGTCACGCGGAAGCGCTGGCCCGCACACCGGGGCTCGACCCCCGCTTTTCCTTGCTGCTTGATTGCTGCCACATGCACGAACCGCTTGAAAGCGCGGCGCTTGCCTCCATATTGGCCGACAGTGGCCTGGCGATCCCCGGCACCGCCGAATACTCCGGATTGCGCTTCGGGTTCCTGAATCCCGATACCGGCGCGGATCAGGCGGCAGAGGATCTTGTGCAGGCGGTCGATCTCTTGGTGGAACGTCCGGTTCTGGAGGCGGCATTGGCACAGGCAACGGCGCGGTTCGAAAGCGAACTGTCCGACGATGCTTTTGCCGAGCAGCAACGCCTCCTCAAGAGAAAGCTGGAATTTGACAGTCGCCTCAGGCAAATGGCGACAAGACAAGCGGCTTCGTCCTGATTGTATAATCAGTTCGGATGCACGGGGATAACGGCGAAGAATGAGCAAAAACGACAACACCGGCGAACCGAACGACGATGCGCCGCTGATCGATCTCAACGAAGCTTCCATCAAGAAGCTTATCGCCCGCGCCAAACGCCGCGGCATCATTACTTACGACGAGCTCAACGAAGCGCTCCCGCAGGACATGTCTTCCGACCAGATCGAGGACATCACCGCCGCCCTGAACGAGATGGGCGTCAACATCGTCGAGAGCGATGAGGATGCCGACGGTCAGGAAGACAACGATACGGACCGGGATACCGACACCGACGATGCGGATGGCGACGACGCCGGCCCGCGCATGGTCGTCGAGACCAAGAAGAAGGAAACGGTCGAGCGGACCGACGACCCCGTCCGCATATACCTGCGCGAGATGGGCGCGGTCGAGCTGCTCAGCCGCGAAGGCGAAATCGCCATCGCCAAACGCATCGAGGCCGGCCGCGACATGATGATCCTGGGCCTCTGCGAGAGCCCGATCACCTTCCACGCGATCATCCAGTGGTCCGAATCCCTCAACAACGGTGAAATGCAGCTGCGCGAGATCCTCGATCTCGACGCCATGCTTGCCAAGGAACCCGCGCCCGAAAGCCTGAGCGAAGACGGCGAAGGCGACGAGGACGGGGAGATCAGCGAAGCCACCGCCGGCCCCACGTTCAAGGACGAGGACGATTCCGACGAAGACAACTCCGAGGAAGTCGACGAGGACGGCAACCCGGTCCCCAAGCGCGAAGCCGAGGAAGAGGAAGAGGACAACACCCTCAGCCTCGCCCAGATGGAAGCGGCCCTCAAGCCCGAGGCGCTGGAGAAGTTCCTGCTCATCACCGAGCTGTTCCAGACCTTCGAACGCCTCCAGTCGGAACGCCTCGAAGCGCTGGCGCTGGGCATCGACTTCCCTGCCGCCAAGGAAGAACAGTACCATTCGCTGCGCGAGGAACTGACGGCGCAAGTCGAATCGGTGAAGTTCCACGCGACGAAGATCGAATATCTCGTCGACAACCTCTACGCCTTCAACCGCCGCCTCACCACGCTCGGCGGCCAGATGCTGCGCCTGGCCGAACGCCACAAGGTCAAGCGTGCCGACTTCCTCGAGACTTACGTGGGCCGCGAGCTGGACGACACCTGGCTCACCGACATGGCGAAGAAGGACAAGAAGTGGGCCGCCTTCGCCGAAAACGAAGAGGACTCCGTCGAGCGCATCCGCGCGGAAGTCTCGGATATCGCCGCCGCCACCGGCATGGCGCTTCCCGAGTTCCGCCGCATCGTCAACATGGTCCAGAAGGGTGAGCGCGAAGCCCGCATCGCCAAGAAGGAAATGGTCGAGGCGAACCTGCGCCTGGTGATCTCGATCGCCAAGAAGTACACCAACCGTGGGCTTCAGTTCCTGGATCTCATCCAGGAAGGCAACATCGGCCTGATGAAGGCCGTCGACAAGTTCGAGTACCGCCGCGGCTACAAGTTCTCGACTTATGCCACCTGGTGGATCCGCCAGGCGATCACGCGCTCGATCGCGGATCAGGCCCGCACGATCCGCATCCCGGTGCACATGATCGAGACGATCAACAAGCTGGTGCGCACCAGCCGCCAGTTCCTCCACGAGCAGGGCCGCGAGCCCACGCCGGAGGAAATGGCCGAGCGCCTGTCGATGCCGCTCGAGAAGGTGCGCAAGGTGATGAAGATCGCCAAGGAGCCGATCAGCCTCGAAACGCCGATCGGCGACGAGGAGGATTCGCACCTCGGCGACTTCATCGAGGACAAGAACGCGATCATCCCGGTCGACGCCGCGATCCAGGCGAACCTCAAGGAAACGGTCACCCGTGTCCTTGCCTCGCTGACCCCGCGCGAGGAACGCGTGCTGCGCATGCGCTTCGGCATCGGCATGAACACCGACCACACGCTCGAGGAAGTCGGCCAGCAGTTCTCGGTCACCCGCGAGCGTATCCGTCAGATCGAAGCCAAGGCCCTGCGCAAGCTCAAGCATCCGAGCCGCAGCCGCAAGATGCGCTCGTTCCTCGATCAGTAACGGTTGCATGAAGATGGAAAGGGCCCCGCTTCGGCGGGGTTCTTTTTTGGGTCGCCCCTCGCGCGGCCCATTAGGGGAGGATGCCTAGCAATGGCTTACGGGGATAGCGATGCCGTCAGCGAATCGGGCGCGCGCGAAGCGACCCGCTGCGCCGCCGGGGCCTGCATCACCTTCGCCTCGTTTCTGCTCCTGGCGCTGCTCTGGATGGTGCGCGTAGCCGGCATCGAGGCCTGGCTCGCGCTGCCGCCCCTGCTGCTTGCCCTGCTCGCCCTGATCCCCACCGTTTCCTTCACCTGTGCCGCGCGCTTCGCGGCGGAAAAGGGCGAACGCGCCGGCTACCTTATGCTGGTAACGCTGCTGGCGAGCGTGCTTGCAGTTGGCTACCTGACGTCGTCTGCCGGCGCCCTTGGCATTTTTGCGGTCATCCCGGTGGCGACGCTCGCAGTCGTGGTTGGCAAGCTCGTGCAGCAAGGCATGCGCGGCGCGCGGAACCTGCGCGAACCACCGCCGGAGTTTTTCGAATAAGGTTCAGGTCGTGCCGTGGTTCTTGTTGCTGTCCGAATAGGCCGCGACGGTCGCCGACGGGCTGTCCAGCCGGACCCACAGAGACACGCCGATGGCGCCTGCCAGCAGCACGACCGCCATCGCGTGCCTTGCAGCCATGCGCCCCGAGGACGGCTTCGTTTGTGGCAGCAGCGGCTCCAACGCACATACGGCGATCATCAGCGGAAGTACGGCCACCATCGGCATGGTCGGCCCCACCGCCTGTAGCAAGGCATAGCCAAGCATGAACGCGTAGCCCGTCACGATACCGGCGACGGCCACTGTCATCGCCCACGCCGGGCCGCCAGGCCGTAACGCACGCACCGCTGCCGCCGCGCCGCCAAGGGCCATCGGCAAGGCCAGCACATACGCTGCCGTCGGCGCGAAAGCCTGAAACGCGGCGCCGGCGAGCAGCAGCGGCAACGCCATCCCCGCCTCCCGCACCGCGCCATCCTGCTTGCCGCCAACCAGCAGCAGGACCGTGGCCACGCCTGCACAGCATGCCATGATCTGCAGCCTCGGGATCGCGGCGAGGCGGTCATAATAGTTTACCGGGCCGTCGGCGCCGGACAGCAGGTTGAGGAGATAGAGGGCGCCCGCCGCCCCCGCGACCAGCCCGAGCATCCGAACCGCTCCGCCAAGCAGCGCCCTGACCTCGAACCTGCGGAGCGACACAAGTCCATACCCGGCAAAGCCCAGGGCCAGCATCACCCATCCCCACCAAGCGGCATAGTGGAGCGCAAAAAGCCCAAAGACATCGAAGAACACGATGTCCGGCGACTGGCCGGGCAGTTCCGGTGCCGTCACCATGGCCCGCGCCAGGGCAAGCGTCTGCTCGCCCATCTGCTGGAGCGCCCCCTGATCGAGATTGGCAGGGGTCGCCAGCGGGGAATGGTAGAGCCCGGGACGGCCGATGAAGGCAAAGTTCCACGCCGCATAGCCATGCGGCAGCGCGGCGGTGAGATCGGTGTCGTTGGGCAGGACGCTGTAGATGAACGTCGCCAGCGAGGTGCCCGCCGGATGCGGGGCGGTAGCAGCCCAGAGCCGCGCCGCGTCCCCGTTCATCGCGGAAGTCTGGAACAGGTTCGCCTTGCCGCCTCCTCCACGAGTTTCGAGATTGACCAGCGCGCCAATCCGGCTTGCCTCGGGCGCTTGCCCAAAGAACAATTTTGCTCCGTTGAGCCCCGCCTCCTCGCCGTCCGTCAGGATGACGATCACGTCACGGCGGCGATCGCGCTGGCCGGACAGCGCACGCATCGTCTCGAGGATCGAAGCCACGCCGGCGCCGTCGTCGGCAGCGGCAGGCGAGCCCCAGACGCCGTCGTAATGCGCCATCAGCGCCACGGCGGGCAGAGTGCGATCCCGCCCCGGCAGTACCGCAACGATGTTGACCAACGGGATCTGCGCCCGGCTCTCCCCGCTGCGATGGTTCAGCGTTGCGCGTGCATCGTCCGGAAACAGCGCTTCCTGCGTATGCAGGACCAGGCCGAGGGCACCAAGCCGATCCATCAGATAGCCCCGCAAGGCAGCATGCTCGGCCGAACCGCTCGGATGCGGAGCCCGCGCGATCCGCGCGACCTCGATCATCGCGCGCCCTGCCGAGAAGTCTTTCCCTGCCGCATCGGCTGCGAGCGGGCGAGGCGGCGTCGTGCCGAGGATGGCAAGGGCCACCCCGATCAGCAGCGCAAGGACAAGCAATTTCGCCGACTTCACCGCTAACCCCTTCATCGCAAACGCGAAACAATCATGCCTGCCCGCCCGGGTGTCAATCGCATCCAGCCAGGTTTGGAATTCTGCGCCTTTCACGCTCGCGAGCAGCCATTTCCTGCACGGTCCGGCCGTAATTCCGCTTGATCCTTGCACATCCGGGAAATGCGCAGGCGGAATGTCAACAAAGGTGGCAATGCGACGAAGTCGCGACTAAGGGGAGGCGCAAACGAATCCCCGCATCAGGACAGGCAGCCCGATCCCATGCGCATTGCGATTGCTTCAGACCACGCCGCCGTCGATCTCAAGACGGTTCTGCGTGAATACCTCATCGAACTCGGCCACGAAGTCGCCGATCTCGGCCCCGAAACCGCCGATCGTGTCGATTATCCCGACTACGGCTACAAGCTGGCCTCGGTCGTCGCCGACGGCACCGCGCAGTTCGGCGTCGCGCTCTGTGGCTCGGGCATCGGCATCTCGATTGCCGTGAACCGTGATCCGGCCTGCCGCTGCGCGCTCGTGTCCGAGCCGCTCTCGGCCGCACTCGCGCGTGAGCACAACAACGCCAACGTCATCGCCATGGGTGCCCGCCTGACTGGCGAAGACATGGCCAAGGCTTGCCTCGACGCATTCCTTTCGACCGAGTTCGGTGGCGGACGCCACGCGGGCCGCGTCGAAAAGCTTTCCAACCCCGTCTTCTGAAACGGAGAAGCCCGAACATGACCGTAGAAACCGCCATCCGTTCCGCCGGCTTCTTCTCTGACGGCGTTGCCCAGAGCGACCCCGCTGTTGCCAAGGCCATCGGCCACGAACTCAAGCGCGAGCGCAAGCAGATCGAACTGATCGCCTCGGAGAACATCGTCTCCAAGGCCGTCCTCGAAGCCCAGGGCTCGGTGCTGACCAACAAGTACGCCGAAGGCTACCCCGGCAAGCGCTACTACCAGGGCTGCGAGCCCTCGGACGAAGTCGAGACGCTCGCCATCGAACGCGCCAAGCAGCTGTTCGACTGCCAGTTCGCCAACGTGCAGCCCCACTCGGGCGCGCAGGCCAACGGCGCCGTGCTCCTCGCCACCGTCAAGCCCGGCGACACCATCATGGGCATGAGCCTCGATGCCGGCGGCCACCTTACCCACGGCGCCCGCGCAGCGCTTTCGGGCAAGTGGTTCAAGGCCGTACAGTACGGCGTGACCAAGGACACCCACCTGATCGACTACGATGAGGTCCAGGCTCTCGCCACGGAACACCAGCCCAAGCTGATCATCGCCGGCGGCTCCGCCTATCCGCGCGTGATCGACTTCAAGCGCATGCGCGAAATCGCCGACAGCGTGGGCGCACTGTTCCAGGTCGACATGGCCCACTTCGCCGGTCTGGTGGCCGCGGGCCTGCACCCCTCGCCCTTCCCGCACGCGCACATCGCCACCACCACCACGCACAAGACGCTGCGCGGCCCGCGCGGCGGCATGATCCTCACCAACGACGAGGCTCTCGCCAAGAAGATCAATTCGGCGGTGTTCCCCGGCCTCCAGGGCGGTCCGCTGATGCACGTCGTCGCCGCCAAGGCCGTCGCCTTCGGTGAAGCGCTGCGCCCCGAGTTCAAGGACTACGCCGCGCGCGTGATCGAGAACGCCAAGGTCCTTGCCGACACCCTCAAGGAACGCGGCGCCGCGATCGTTTCGGGCGGCACCGACACCCACCTCGCGCTGATCGACCTCTCGCCGCTCGGCGTGACCGGCAAGGATGCGGACGAGGCGCTGGAACGTGCGGGCATCACCTGCAACAAGAACGGCATCCCCTTCGATCCGCTGCCGCCGATGAAGACCAGCGGCATCCGCGTGGGTTCGCCCGCCGGCACCACCCGTGGCTTCGGTCCGGAAGAGTTCCGCGAAATCGGCAACATGGTCGCCGACGTCCTCGACGGCCTTGCCAAGTGCGGCGAAGCAGGCGACGCTCAGGTGGAGCAGAACGTGCGTGCACGCGTCGAAGCGCTGTGCGACCGTTTCCCGATCTACGAGGACTGATCCAGGAGGCTGAATGCCATGACCGACCCTGACCGCCCCGACGACACCGGCGACTTCATTTCCGATGCCCGCCACGAGCTGGCCGGAATGCTGCAGGATGGCCTAGACCATCCGTCGACCAAGCCGGTGTTGATCTGGGGCGCGGCAGGGGCGGTCGCGGCGGCCGTGCTTCCGTTCGTGTCGATCCCGCTCGGCCTTGCGGTCGGCGCGGGATACCAGTTCTACAAGCGCGTGCGCCCCTGAAAGCCTGCTCTATCTTGCCTGATTATTCGAAAGTAACCAACTGAATGCGCTGTCCTTTTTGCGCCCATGACGATTCCCAGGTCAAGGACAGCCGCCCGACCGAGGACAACACGGCAATCCGCCGTCGTCGCCAGTGCTCCAGCTGCGGCGCGCGTTTTACCACGTTCGAACGTGTCCAGCTTCGCGACATCACTGTCGTAAAAAGTGACGATGCGCGCGAGCCGTTCGACCGCGCCAAGATCGAACAGTCGGTCACCCTTGCCTGCCGCAAGCGCGGGATCGAGCGGGAGAAGATCGACCAGCTCGTCTCCGGCGTACAGCGCCAGGTCGAGACGCTGGGCGAATCCGAAGTTCCCTCCCGCGAAATCGGCGAGATGGTGATGGAAGGGCTGCGCCAGCTCGATTCGGTTGCCTATATCCGTTTCGCCTCTGTCTACCGCGCCTTCAACGAAGCGCGCGATTTCGAAGCTTTTGCAGGCACCGTGCGCGATGTCGCCGGGCAAGGTGCGACCAAGGGCGTAACAAAGGACGCCGAATGATGGCTGACGCAAGCAAGCCGGTCATCGTACTGGTCCGCCCGCAACTGGGCGAGAATATCGGCAAGGCCGCCCGCGCCATGCTCAACTTCGGCCTTGCCGAAATGCGCCTTGTCGCCCCCCGTGACGGCTGGCCCAATCCCTCGGCCGGCCCGGCCGCCGCCGGGGCCGACGTGGTACTGGAACACGCGCAGGTCTTCGATACGCTGGCAGAAGCGGTGTCAGATTGCGCCAATGTCTATGCCACCACCGTGCGCAAGCGCGGTGTCACCAAGCCGGTCGTCACGCCCGAAGAGGCCGCCCGCGAAGTGCACGAGACCGCCCGTACCACCGGCGCCCGCTCGGCTTACGTGTTCGGCCCCGAGCGTTCAGGCCTCGAGACCGAGGACGTCGCCCTCGCCCGCGCGATCCTGACGGTGCCGATCAACCCCGAATTTGCCTCGCTTAACCTGGCGCAGGCCGTGATTCTGTGCGCTTACGAGTGGTCGAAAGGCGCAGTCGCGTCCGGCGAACTCGCGCAGCCGACGCAGGAGGAACTGCTTCCCCCTGCCCCGCAGGAAGAATTGGAAGGCCTCATCGGCCATTTCGAGCAGTTGCTCGAACCCAAAAACTATTTCTGGCCCGAAACGCGCGCGGCAGCCAACCGGCTGACCTTGCGCAACCTTCTCACGAAGCCGGCCTGGAATCACCTCGAAGTGCGCACCCTTCGCGGTGTGCTCTCTGCCCTCGGAAACGAGCGTCGCCCGCGTAGTTGAGCCGTTTTTCGGCTTATCCGCTTGACTTTCACCCCCGAGCCCGTATGGGGCACCCCTTCACATGGCGCCTGCCTTCTTGACAGGTCCGTCCATTCGGCCCCGCACCCCGGTGAAGCGGCGGCCGCATTCCGCGAAATAGGCGGAATGGTGCGCCCCGGGACAACATGGACCGCTTCCACGGTGGAGGCGGCAGCAGAAAAGGAGACGACTTATGTCGAAGCGTAAAAGCGCCAAGTACAAACTCGACCGCCGCATGGGCGAGAACATCTGGGGTCGCCCCAAGAGCGCGGTCAACCGCCGCAGCTACGGCCCGGGCCAGCACGGCCAGCGCCGCAAGGGCAAGATCTCGGACTACGGTCTGCAGCTCCGCGCCAAGCAGAAGCTCAAGGGCTACTACGGCGACGTGACCGAGAAGCAGTTCAAGGCGACCTACCAGGAAGCCTCGCGCATGAAGGGCGACACCGGCCAGAACCTGATCGGCCTGCTCGAGCAGCGCCTGGACATGGTCGTGTACCGTTCGAAGTTCGCTCCGACCATCTTCGCGGCCCGTCAGATCGTTTCGCACGGTCACATCCGCGTCAACGGCGTGAAGTGCAACATCGCTTCGCGTCGCGTGAAGGTCGGCGACGTCATCAGCCTGGGCAACAAGGCCAAGGAAATGGCGCTGATCATCGAAGCCCAGAACCTGCCCGAGCGTGAAGTCCCCGACTACGTCGCTCAGGACGGCACCGACAAGGTGACCTTCGTCCGCGTCCCGACGCTCGACGAAGTGCCCTACCCGGTGAAGATGGAACCGAACCTGGTCGTCGAGTTCTACTCGCGCTAAGTTTCGGGTCTCCGGACCAGGAATAGGAAGGGCGGCTCCCCACGGAGCCGCCCTTTTCTTTTGCGCGACGAATTGCATGAAAATTCGGCGAATCGAGGGACTTGTCAGGGAACCGACATCGTTTGACGGCATTGGACCTGCATCATGAATCGCTTTCGCTTCATCACTCCGCACCGCACCGGCAAATGGTATGCCACCCTCGAACTGGCCCAGCGTTTTGCCAGCCAGATCGGCGCCGGTTTCCTCGATCTGCGCAGCGGCCGCTTCGTCGCCTATCCCGGAACGCGGCTCGAAGTCTCGGCCTGACAGCCGTCGCTACACCCTTCAAGAGGGCCGGGAGGCGCTCCGGGACAACCCGGAGCCGCCCAGCCGCCGCCCCCTACAAACGGAAATAGGAACGCCGGAAGTCGGCCGCGAAAGCCGCGAACCGCGCTTCTGCGATGGCGTCGCGCATTCCCTGCATGAGCTGCTGATAGAAGGAGATGTTGTGCTCGGTCATCAGCATCGAGCCCAGGATCTCGCCCGAGCGCACGAGGTGATGCAGGTAGGCACGGCTATACGTCGCGCATGTCGGGCACTTGCAGCGCTCGTCAAGCGGACCATTGTCCTCGGCATGGCGGGCATTGCGCAAGTTGAGCGGACCGTTCCAGGTGAAGGCCTGTCCGTTACGCCCTGAACGGCTGGGCAGGACGCAATCGAACATGTCGACCCCGCGCTCCACCGCGCCAACCAGATCGTCGGGCTTGCCGACCCCCATGAGATAGCGCGGACGATCGGCCGGAAGCTGCTGCGGCGCGAACTCCAGCGTCGCGAACATCGCCTCCTGCCCCTCGCCGACAGCCAGGCCGCCGATCGCGTAGCCGTCGAAACCGATGTCGATCAGTGCATCTGCCGAAGTCTTGCGCAGGCCTTCGTCGAGCGCGCCCTGCTGGATGCCGAACAGCGCCGCATTGGCCGCATGCTCGCCGCCGCTGTCGAAGCCGTCGCGGCTGCGCTTTGCCCAGCGCATCGACATTTCCATCGAACGCGCGATGACGTCGCGCGGCTGGTCGATCTTGGGGCATTCGTCAAAGCACATGACGATGTCGGAACCCAGCAGCCGCTGGATTTCCATCGACCGTTCGGGCGTGAGCAGATGGCGCGAACCGTCGAGATGGCTGGCAAAGGTCACGCCGTTCTCGGTGATCTTGCGCAAGTCCGACAGGCTCATGACCTGATAGCCACCGCTGTCCGTCAGGATCGGGCGATCCCAGTTCATGAACTTGTGCAGCCCGCCCAGCCGCGCCACGCGTTCGGCGCCGGGGCGGAGCATCAAGTGGTAGGTATTACCCAGGATGATGTCGGCGCCGGTGGCGCGCACATCCTGCGGCTTCATGGCCTTGACGGTCGCGGCGGTGCCCACCGGCATGAAGGCCGGGGTGCGGATCTCGCCGCGACGCATCTTGATGACGCCGGTACGGGCCTTGCCGTCGGTGGCGTGGATGGAGAATTCGAAACGGGGGTTCATAAGCCGCCCGTTATCGAATTCAGAAGCCGTAGACCAGCGAGAAGCGCGAAATCGTGTCGGTCCTCAGCGTCCCGGCGGGCGGCGAGGTCTCATGCTCGAACGAATAGGAGAGCTTGGCCTTCAGCTTCTTGGACACACCGGCCTCGATGCCGGTGTTGGTGGTGAAGGTGCTGTTGCCGGTTTCGATATACCAGGACGCGGTCTGGGTGAACTTCACCCCATCATCGACATTCCAGCTGAAATCGAGCGAGGTCAGGGTCGACCAGGTCGTCTCCGCAGGATCGGTGACGTAGCGCGTACGGCGCAATGCCGGGCCGATTTCCAGCGACAGCGCCAGATCCTTGCGCTTGATCACACGGTAGCCGAGACCGCCCGACAGCGAGTAGCGGTCGTCGTAGCCCTGGATCGCGTTCCGCTCCCACTGCGTGCGGCCATATGTGAACAGGCCGTCGCGCAAGGTGTAGCGCGCCTGATAGCTGGCAAGGTACTGCTCGCGCGTCACCGTGCCGGTATCTTTCTGATAGTCCGCAGTGAGCTGGATCGTGTGCTGCCAGTCGATACCCTTGCGATCGAGATTGATCGCACCGCTGAACCCGAAATTGTTGGTGTTGCCGGTTGCCCGGAACGCGCCGGCCTCGATCTTGCCGGTCCACAACTGGAAGATGTCCGACTGCCGGATACGCTGGGTTTCCGCATTGGCCTTAGCAGCGGCGAGGCGTGCGGCCTCGTCGTTAAAGGCCTTCTGCATCCCGCGGATCTCGTCCTTGTCGTAAGGCTTGGTGTCAAGCGCGACCTTCACCACCGCGGCAACCGTTGCCGAATCGCCGGTACGGATCGCCGATTCGAGCATGGCGCGCACATTTTCCGGCAGCCGCGGCGGTCCCGCAGCCACGAATGGCATCGGCCAGGGATACGCCGGCAGCGCCACCGCCACCACTGGCACGATGAACGGTACCGGCTGCGGCGCCGGGGGAAGGTGGACAAGGGTCTGCGCCTGCGCCGGCACGGCGGCGAGCACAAGCGGAAGACCCAGCAAACGCATCGACATGAGAGACAGTTATCCGCTCAGGCGCGCAGGCGCCACCCCGTCCGGAAGATCCAGGCGATGAAACCCACGCAGAGCGCGAGGAACGCCAGCGTCATCACCAGCGAGATGCCGATGGGGAAGTCCGACCTGCCATAGAAGCACCAGCGCAGCCCGTTGACGAGGTAGACCACCGGGTTGACCATCGCCACCGAGCGCCATGGCTCGGGCAGCATCTGGATCGAATAGAACGTGCCGCCCAGGAACGTCAGCGGCACCACGAACAGCACCGGCACGATGCCCAGCTTCTCGAAACTGTCGGCCCAGATGCCGAGGATGAAACCGAACAGCGAGAACGTCGCCGAAACCAGCAGGATGAAGCCCAGCGCGTAGAACGGGTGGACGATCGTGTAGTCGACAAAGAACGTCGCGGTGCCCAGGATGATCGCCGCAAGGATGAGAGACTTGGTCGCCGCCGCACCGACGAAGCCGATCAGCGTCTCGGCCACGCCGACGGGGGCGGAAAGCAGTTCGTAGATCGCGCCGGTGAAGCGCGGCATGTAGATGCCGAAGCTGCCGTTCGAGACGCTTTCGCCCAGGATTGTCAGCAGCAGCAGGCCCGGCACGATGAAGGCGCCGTAATTGACGCCCGTCACCCCCGAATCCATCCGCCCGCCGATCGCGGCGCCGAACACGACAAAATAGAGCACCGTCGTCAGCACCGGTCCGAGGATCGACTGCATCGCGGTGCGCATGGCCCGCATGACCTCGCGCTTGTAGATGGTCCAGGTGCTGCGCGCGTTGAAGGCGATCATGCCGCCGCTCCTTCCAGAAGGTCGACGAAGATGTCTTCGAGGCTCGATTCGCGAATGTCGATGGCGGTGTAGTCGATGCCGGCGCCGGCCAGTCGCTTGGTGACTTCCGCCACTTCCGCCTTGCCCCGCCCGGAGCCATCACCGCCGCGGTAGACCAGTTCCAGCCCGTCTTCGGAAAGGCTGACGTTCAGGCCGGACAGCACCTCGGGAACGGCGGCCAGCGGCGCGCCAAGCGCGAAGTGGGCTTCGGTACGCCCCAGTCGCTTCATCAGCGCGCGGGTTTCCTCGACCATGCGGATGCGGCCGCCCTGGATGATGCCCACCCGGTCGGCCATTTCCTCGGCCTCCTCGATGTAGTGGGTGGTCAGGATGATCGTCGTGCCGCGATCGCGCAGCAGCGAGATCTGCGCCCACATGTCGCGGCGCAGTTCGACGTCGACGCCCGCCGTGGGTTCATCGAGGAACAGCAACTCAGGCTCGTGCGCCAGCGCCTTGGCGATCAGCACGCGGCGCTTCATGCCGCCGGACAGCGCGCGAATCTGGTCGTTGCGCTTGTCCCACAGGCTCAGCGCCTTGAGGATTTCCTCGACCCGGGCGGCGTCGGGCGCAAGGCCGAACAGCCCGCGCGAGTAGTTGACCGAATGGATCACCGTCTCGAACATGTCGGTCGCTAGTTCCTGCGGAACCAGTCCGATACGGGCACGCAGGCGCCGCCAGTGGCGTCCCATGTCCTCACCGAAAGCGGTCATGCTGCCACCGGTCGGCCGGACCAGTCCGCAGACCGCACCGATCAGCGTCGTCTTGCCGGCGCCATTGGGCCCCAGCAGTGCAAAGATCTCGCCCCGTTTGATCGAAAGGTCCACGCCGTGAAGCGCCGTGAACCCGCTGTCGTAGGTCTTGGTCAGACCCTTGATTTCAAGAATGGAATCCATGGCCCGCGTGATGCGCGAAAGCGATGACGGTTCCAAGACCGAAATATCGGGCCGGCCGGGGAAATTTCCGCCAGCCGGCCGAAGCGGAAGATTACTGTTCCAGGCTCTTGAAGTCGTCCTGACGAATATACCCCACGTAACCGCCGAACATCTTCGCGGCAGTCTCCGGATTGCCCATGAGTTCCTGCATCGCCATCCGGCCCAGCGTTTCCCCCGCCGCGCGGAACCCGGCGCTGCTGTGTGCGCGGTAGAGCGGGCGGGCCTGTCCGGCACAGTCCACCGTGATAAGGCGGGTGAAAATCGCCGCCACCTGGCGGTCCAGCTTGTCCTTCACGGCCGGTTCGATCTTGGCGACGTCGGCCACCTGAGGCGCACTGCCCATGGCGGTCAGGAACCACCGTGCAAACGTCACCCGGTCCTCCCCGGTCGACTTCATCGCGAAGCATTCACCAAGCTTGCCGGCAAGGTCGCGTTCGACGTCCGGCGCCAACGGCGCCGTTGCGGCAGGCGAAGTCGGCGTCTCGGCCGCGGCTGCGCCCACCGGCAGCAGCGCCGCGAGTGCGACAGCGGAAGCCGCCGCCAGCGGCCACTTCGAAATGATCATGATAGTTCCCCCTATTCCCGAATCAGCAGGCTGGAATCGCCATAGCTATAGAAACGATAACCCGTTGAAATAGCGTGTCGATAGACCGCCTGCATACGTTCCAGCCCCATCAGCGCAGAGACGAGCATGAACAGGGTGGACTTGGGAAGGTGGAAATTGGTCATCAGTCCGTCGATCGCCTTGAAGCGATAGCCCGGCGTGATGAAGATCGCGGTATCGCCTTCGAACGGACGGATCACGTTGTCCTCGCCGGTCGCGCTTTCCAGCAGGCGCAGGCTGGTAGTGCCTACCGCGATAACGCGATTTCCCGCCGCACGCGCGGCATTGAGGCGATCGGCGGTCGCCGCGTCGATGCTGCCCCATTCGGCATGCATCCGGTGGTCCTGCGTATCATCGGCCTTGACCGGCAGGAAAGTGCCCGCGCCGACATGCAACGTCAGCGTCTCCCGCTTCACACCTGCGGCCTCCAGGCGCGCCATCAATTCCGGCGTGAAGTGCAGCGAGGCAGTCGGGGCGGCAACCGCACCATCCTTCTCGGCGAACATCGTCTGGTAGTCGCTGCGGTCCGCCTCGTCGGTTTCGCGCTTGCCGGCGATATACGGGGGAAGCGGCATGCGCCCTGCCCGCTCCAGCAGGACTTCGACCGGCTCCTCGCCTTCGAAGAACAGCACCCAGCTGCCGTCGTCCAGGCGCTCCTCGGCCAGCGCGGTGACACCGGCAGGAAATTCGATGCGGTCACTGGGCCGCAGCCGCTTGGCATTGCGCACAAAGGCCTGCCAGCGGCGCAGATCGATGCGCTTGTGCAGCGTCGCACCGATCTTCGCCTCGCCGCGTCGTCCTTCGAGCTGGGCGGGAATGACACGCGTGTCGTTGAACACCAGCACATCGCCGGGGCGCAGGATGCCAGGCAGATCGTGGACGTGGCGATCGACGAGCGATCCGCTCTCGGCCCCTTCCACCAGCAGCATGCGCGCCGAATCGCGCGGCCGGGCCGGCCTCAGGGCAATGTTTTCGGGCGGAAGGTCGAAGTCGAAAAGGTCAACGCGCATGGCGCGCGTCTAGGCGCGCGCCATCGCTTCGTCATCCCCTTTCGGAGAAATTCAGTTCGACTTCGAATTGCTCAGCTGGTCAGCCGTGATCTTGGCGGGGGCTGCAAGCGGCGCGGGCGCGGCCACCGGCGGCGCCTTGTTTTCCGATGCCAGCGAGGCCTGCACGATCTTGGTCGGGTTCGCCGGCGGTTCGCCGCGCTGGATCGCATCGACGTACTGCATGCCCGAAATCACGCGACCAAAGATCGTGTACTTATGATCGAGCGAGAAGCGCGGGTAGAACACAATGAAGAACTGGCTGTTCGCGCTGTTCGGCTCGTTGGTACGCGCCATCGAGACCATGCCGCGCAAGTGTGGCAGCGAGTTGAACTCGGCCTCGAGGTCGGGAAGCTGCGAACCGCCCTGCCCGGTCCCGGTCGGATCGCCGGTCTGCGCCATGAAGCCATCGATCACGCGGTGGAAGATCTGGCCGTTGTAGAAACCCTGCGAGGCGAGCGTCTTGATACGCTCGACATGGTGCGGCGCCCACTGCGGCATGAGACGGATCGCCACGCGGCCGCCGTCCGACAGGTCGAGCAGCAGGACGTTTTCGGGCTCGTGCAAGATATCGGCATCGACCACCGGCGAAAGCGGCGGCGCCACCGGAGCAGCGGCGGCATCGGGGGTCGGTGCTTCCTTCTTCTTGGCCATTGCCGGCGTTGCCACCAGCGCGAGGCCGATCATCGTCGTGGTAAGGGTCAGGCGAAACGTCATCGATTACTCACTGAAGGAAGCCGTTCAGGCTCGCGGCGATAGAGCGCGCGGCCTGACGTGACAATGAATGAATTTGTCGCAAGCGCTCTCAGTAGTCGCCCTGGAGGCCCTTGGCAGCAATACGGTCCACCACGTCCGCCCGCACCGCAGGACTGACGAACCGCGAGATGTCGCCGCCAAACGTGGCGATTTCCTTGACCAGCTTGGAGGCGATCGGCTGAAGGCTGACATCGGCCATCAGGAACACGGTCTCGATGTTCGGGTTGAGCTGCTGGTTCATGCCCGCCATCTGGTATTCATACTCGAAGTCCGCGACTGCCCGCAGGCCGCGCACGATCACGCTCGCCCCCTGCTTCTGCGCGAACTTCATCAGCAGCGCGTTGAAGCCGACAACAGTGACGTTCTCGATACCCAGCGACGCCACTTCGCGCTCAACCATGGCCATACGCTCATCCGGCGTGAACAGCGGGTTCTTGGAGGGATTGGTGGTCACCCCGATGATCAGCCGATCGACCAGCTTGGCGCCGCGCCGGATGATGTCGGCGTGCCCCAGCGTGATCGGATCGAAAGTGCCGGGATAGACCCCGATGCGTTCAGTCATGGCCGATTATTCCCCAATTCCCGTGAACGCGCCGCGGCAACGGCGCACGCAATTTCAGCGATCCGCCAGACGCCTGCGAGATTTCGGCAGGCTTGCGGCCTCAATGCTTCCGCTCGACGATGTAACGCGCCACCGCGCGCAGCAGATCGGCTTCCTTGCCGTGCTGGGCGAGATGGCCGATCGCCTGCTCGACCAGCATCCGCGCCTGCTCGCGCGCCCGTTCGGCGCCCAGCAGCGACACGAAGGTCTGCTTGCCGGCCGCGGCATCCTTGCCGACCGCCTTGCCGGCCAGCAGCACATCGCCTTCGTGGTCGATGAGATCGTCCGCGATCTGGAACGCCAGCCCGATATCGCGCGCATAACCGCGCAGATGCGTGCGCCCTTCCGGCGGGATACGCCCGAGAATCGCGCCCATCTCCACCGCGGCACCCAGCAGCGCGCCGGTCTTGAGTTGCTGCAAGCGAGTAATCGTCTGAAGGTCGAACTCGCTGTTCTCGGCCACGATGTCCATCATCTGGCCACCTGCCATGCCCTGCGCGCCGCTGGCGTGAGCAAGCGCCTGCACCAGTTCGATCCGCGTGAAGGGGTCCGCGCTGACGGCGGGGTCGCCAAGAACCTCGAAGGCAAAAGCCAGCAGCGAATCGCCCGCCAGCACCGCCGTCGCCTCGTCATAGGCGAGATGCACGGTAGGCTTGCCGTGACGCAGGGCATCGTCATCCATGCAAGGGAGATCGTCGTGGATCAGCGAATAGACGTGGATCGATTCGATGGCGATGGCCGCCCGGATCGCCGCCTCGCGCACGACGCCGAACATCTCGGCAACTGCCGTCAGCAGCAGCGGGCGCAGCCGCTTGCCCCCGCCGATGGCCGCATAGCGCATGGCTTCCACCAGGCGCGCGCGCTGATCGTCAGGCACCGGCAGCAGCGCATCGAATGCGCCGTCGATCTCCTCAGAGATCCTTGCAAGCCCCTCCGCCAGCAGCGGGTCGCTGATTACGACCTCGCTCATCCCCTCAGCGCTCCGCGTCGAAAGGCTGCGTACCGGCAGCCGCGCCGTCCGGACCGGCGACGATGCGCTCGATCCGCGCCTGCGCCGCATCGAGGCGCTTCTGGCAATGCTGCCGCAGCTTCTCGCCCTTCTCGTAGAGCGTGATCGAATCCTCGAGCGGGACATCGCCGCTTTCCAGTCGCCTCACGATGCCCTCAAGGTCCCGCAGGGCGTCCTCGAAGCTGAGGCTTTCGATGGTTTCAGTCTCGTCTACCATGGCGAAGCAATGGCCCTAGCGCACGGGCCGGTCAAGGGGAGCCGGCCGCTATTTGCCGGATTGCGCCGCCGGTCCGGCAGGCGGGCTGCGAACCGGCGGCAAGTGGCGAAAATCCCGCCGTCATTTCTCGTAGATGTAGTCCTGGAATGTGGCCATCGTGTCGGTCCAGAACTCCAGGGTATCGAGGAACAGCGCCTTGCTCATGCCGCCCTCGTCGAGGTCGAGGTCGTACTGGATCACGCAGTCGCCATCGCTGTCGACCTGCGGGGTCACGAAGCGATACTTCTGTGAAAAGGTGTTCATCGCCTCGAGGCTGCAATGCGTCGCCTCGGTCCAGCCGGCATAGAACTGGATGCTGGAACAATCGGCGCCGTCGGTGCAGCCGTAAAACGTGATCGTGAACTTCGAGCCCGAAGAGGCGCTCTTGATCATCGGGTCGCCAACCGAATCCTTGGTCAGTTCCGCCCGGTAGCCCGCGTCCTGCAAGGCCGAGACAAGGCTGGCGGGTGACTTGGCCGTCACCATCTGGGCCTGGGCCACACCGCTCGTCATGGTGCCCAGAGCGAGCATCAGCCCGGCGATAATCTTACGCATAAATACCCCGTTTCAATCGGAAAGTCGCTGAGCGGCATCTGGCACATCACCCCCGGCATCGAAAGTGAAAGTTCATGTCAGGGTCCATGCCGTCTAGCGCTCCGCGACGGACATGGCTAAGGCGCCTCGCATGAGCGAAATCACCCCTGACGTCGTCGAGGCGCACGGCCTCAATCCCGAAGAATACGAGCGCGTCCTGAACGCCCTTGGTCGAGAGCCGAACCTTGTCGAACTCGGCATCTTCTCGGTCATGTGGTCGGAGCACTGCTCGTACAAGTCGAGCCGCTTCCACCTGAAGAAGCTGCCGACCAAGGCGCCCTGGGTCATCTGCGGCCCCGGCGAGAACGCGGGCGTGATCGACATCGGCGACGGCCAGGCCGCCATCTTCAAGATGGAAAGCCACAACCACCCCAGCTACATCGAACCCTTCCAGGGCGCGGCCACCGGCGTCGGCGGCATCCTGCGCGACGTCTTCACCATGGGCGCCCGTCCGGTCGCCAACATGAACGCGCTGCGCTTCGGCCGCCCCGATCACCCCAAGATGAAGCACCTGGTGCAGGGCGTCGTCGAGGGCATCGGCTCCTATGGCAACTGCGTGGGCGTGCCGACCGTGGGCGGCGAGACCAACTTCCACAAGGCCTACGACGGCAACATCCTCGTCAACGCGATGACCGTGGGCGTCGCCGAGACCGACAAGATCTTCTACTGCGCCGCCACCGGCCTCGGTAACCCGATCGTCTACGTCGGCTCGAAGACCGGCCGCGACGGCATCCACGGCGCCACGATGGCCTCGGCCGACTTCGACGAGCATTCGGACGAGAAGCGCCCGACCGTGCAGGTGGGCGATCCCTTCACCGAAAAGCTGCTGATCGAGGCCTGCCTCGAACTCATGGCCACCGACGCCATCGTCGCGATCCAGGACATGGGCGCGGCCGGCCTCACCTCCTCGTCGGTCGAAATGGCCAGCAAGGGCGGCGCCGGCATTCGCCTCAACATGAACAAGGTGCCCTGCCGCGAAGAGGCGATGACGCCTTACGAGATGATGCTCTCGGAGAGCCAGGAGCGCATGCTCATGGTGCTTCAGCCCGGCAAGGAAGCCATGGCCGAAGCCATCTTCAAGAAGTGGGAACTCGACTTCGCGGTGATCGGCGAAGTGACCGACACCGGCCACATGGTGCTCGAATTCAACGGCGAAGTGGTCTGCGACATTCCGCTCGGCCCGCTTGCCGACGATGCGCCGGAATACGAGCGTCCTTACGTCTCGCCCGAGGAATACAAGGCCTGGGCCAAGGTTCCCGCCATCGAAGGCGCTCCCGAGAGCGCTGACGTCGGCGCCGACCTGCTCAAGCTCATGGGCACGGTCGACCTCGCCAGCCGCAAGTGGATCTGGGAGCAGTACGACAGCCAGGTCGGCGGCGACACCATGCAGAAGTCCGGCGGCGACGCCGCCGTGGTGCGCATCCACGATACGCGCAAGGCGTTGGCGATCAGCACCGACTGCTCGCCCCGCTACTGCTATGCCGACCCCTATGAAGGCGGCAAGCAGGCGGTCGCCGAGACCTATCGCAACATCAGCGCAGTGGGCGGCCTTCCGCTCGCCATCACCAACTGCCTGAACTTCGCGAACCCGCAGCGCCCCGAAATCATGGCGCAGATCGTCGGCTGCCTGAACGGCATGGGCGATGCCTGCCGCGCGCTCGACTATCCGATCGTGTCGGGCAACGTCTCGCTCTACAACGAATCGAAGGCCACCGGCGGCGGCTCGGCGATCCTGCCGACCCCGGCAATCGGCGGCGTCGGCCTGCTGGGCGACCACGACAAGATGGCGACCATCGCCTTCAAGAACGCCGGTGACGAGGTCTTCGTGCTCGGCGGAAGCGGCTCGCACCTCGGCCAGTCGATCTGGCTGCGCGAGATCGCCGGCCAGGAAGCGGGCGATGCCCCCAAGGTCGACCTCAAGGCCGAAGCCGCCAACGGCGCTGCCGTCCGCAGCTGGATCGCCGAAGGCAAGGTCACCGCGGTGCATGACGTGAGCGACGGCGGCCTGCTCGTCGCGCTGGCCGAAATGGCACTCGCCAGCGGCCTTGGCGTCGAACTCGATGGCGCGCTCACCACTGCCGAGGCTTTCGGCGAGGACCAGTCGCGCTATGTCGTCACTGCCCCCGCCGGCACCGCCCTGCCCGGCGCCGTGAAGATCGGCACGGTTGGCGGCACCCAGGTGGCCGGCAACGAGATCACCGCGCTCAAGGAAGCCAACGAGGCCTTCTTCCGCGACTGGATGGAAGCCTGATCCACCGCGTAACCGCGTATGGAACCGGAGAGAGGGCGCCGCATCGGCGCCCTCTTTTCGTTTGAGGCTCAGCTTCCGCCCGTCGTCGATGCCAGCACGTTCACCGTCAGCGCCAGAATGCCGAGGTTGAATGCAAAGGCGAACAGGCCGTGGAACGTCGAGACACGCCTGACGCTCGTTTGCGTGATCGCGATATCGGCGGTCTGGCAGGTCATGCCGATCACGAAAGCGAAGTTCACGAAGTCGGAAAAGTCCGGCACGCAGTCGCCCGGGAAGTCCAGCCCCTCATGATCCCCTCCGGCGCGCGAGGAATAGTAGAGCCGCGCGTAGTGGAAGGCATAGATCAGGTTCACGAAGGTCCAGCAGGACAGCAGCGTGACCACCAGCAAGGCGATCTCGCCCGCCTTCAGGATCTTGTTGTCGAGAACCAGCGTGCCCAGCGCAGCCAGGATCACCGAGGTGATCACCGCCGTCAGCATCAGCAGCATGAGCTGCCCGGCATCGTCGCGCTTGGCCTGCCGGCGCATGACTTCGGCATTGCCGCTACGCCACAGCGGCACGCAGGATGTCACGAAGGCGATCACGCCAAGGTCGAATGCGGTGATCACCGCTTCGACGGCGGGGAGCAACGACAGCAGCGCCATGGCCGCTGCTGCCATCACGCCCAGAAACAGCAGGTAGCGCGGATGCGACAGCCGGCTCAGGAAGGGATCTCGCTCGCCAGCCATCGCATTTCGCTCCCCTGGATCAGACCCGGACCCATTCCTGCTCGTCGATGCCGAGCAGGCGCAGCACGCTGGTCAGGTCGCCCCGATCGATCCAGCCGTTGGCGGCCGCACGCGCCTTGGGCTTGGCCCGATAGGCAATGCCGTAATGCGCCGCCTCCAGCATCGGAATGTCGTTGGCGCCGTCGCCGGTGGCCAGCGTGGTGACATTGCCGCCCAGCAGCTCGAGTTCGGCCAGCAGCGTCGCCTTCTTGACCGAGCTGTCGACGATCGGACCGTCGAGCCCGCCGGTCAGCTTGCCATCGACGACCTCAAGCCGGTTGCCGACGACATAGTCGAAGCCAAGGTGCGCCGCGACCGGATCCGCGAAATGATGGAAGCCGCCGGTCACCAGCACGGTGCGGCAGCCGAACTTCTTGAGCGTGGCGACCAGCGTGCGCGCGCCGTCCACCGCGCGGATGCGGCTGGCCAGGCATTCCTCGATGGCATCGACCGAAAGGCCCTTCAGCAACCCGACTCGCTCACGCAGTGCCTGCTCGAAATCGAGTTCGCCCTGCATGGCCCGCTCGGTGATCTCGGCGATCCGGTCCTTGATCCCGGCGAAATCGCCCAGTTCGTCGATGCATTCCTGCCCGATCATGGTCGAATCCATGTCGGAGATGAACAGGCCCGGCACGATCGGCTCATGATCGCAGACAAGGCCGTCGGTTGGCGCGAAGTGATCGTCCAGCGCCTTGCGCAGCGCCGCCGCATCGCTGTCCGGAGACGCGATCTGCATGGTCTGGTCGCAGAAGTCGAGCATCGCCGCAGAGGCCAGTCGCACGCCGCTTTCGTGCATTTCGGCACGAGCCGCATCGATTCTTGCCGAGAGGTGGTCCGGTTCTGCTATCAGCCGCGCAATGAGCACTGCGAATTCCCTTGAAGCTGCGTATGAAAATTCCACTGGCGCGCCTGCTGACGACAGCAGACCACCGCTCGCGCTCATCGCAGGGCCGACTGCCAGCGGCAAGAGCGATTGTGCCGTCAGGCTGGGACAGGAACTGGAGCGACGTGGCCGCCGCGCTGTCGTGGTCAATGCCGACAGCTCGCAGGTCTATGCCGATCTGGCCGTCCTGAGCGCCCGCCCCCTGCCGGACGAGATGGGCGGGATCGAGCATCGCCTGTTCGGCGCATGGGACGGTGCGACCAGTTGTTCCGCCGCCGATTGGGCCAAGGCGGCGCGCGAAACCATCGCCACAATCCATGCCGAGGGCGCGGTGCCGATTCTCGTCGGCGGCACCGGCCTCTATATCCGCACCTTGCTGGACGGCATCGCCCCAGTGCCGGAAATCGAAACTTCGGTGCGGGAGGCCGTGCGCGCCCTGCCCGTTTCCGAAGCCTATGCCGCGCTCCGGATCGAAGACCCTGAACGCGCCGCCCGCCTTGCTCCTGCCGACTCGGCCCGTATTGCGCGCGCACTTGAAGTGGTCCGCTCTACCGGAAAGCCGCTTGCACACTGGCAGGCGGAACTGACCGGCGGGATTGCTCACACCGTCAGCCTGTTCCCCGTCGTGCTCCTACCTGAACGACAGGCGCTCTATCGCCGCTGCGACTTGCGCTTCGACCGCATGATCGAACGCGGTGCGCTGGGCGAAGTGGACGCGCTGCTCGCCCGCAATCTCGATCCTGACTTGCCCGTCATGCGCGCCATCGGCGTGCCCGAACTGGCAGGAGTCGTGCGCGGCGAATGGGATCTGGACCACGCCATCGCCCGCGGCTCCCAGGCCACCCGCAATTACGCCAAGCGCCAGTTCACCTGGCTCCGCCACCAACCCCCGCAAGAATGGGTCAGGCTTGAGTACGAAAATTTCGATCAAAAATCACTTGAAGATAGATTATTTCAGGTTATGGGGTTGACGTAACATTTTCGTCCCCCTAGAGCCCGCATCGTCCTGCCGTGGAAGTGATGCAGGAGGAGAGGGAGACCCGGCACGGCGTCCGTCGTGTCGGGTCGGTTTCATTATAGTGCGCGAAACGGCGGACTAAGTGTTGTGTCATGCGGCAAAGAGCGTATCGAGCCGCAACATTCGAAGGCGCCCTGCCCTGGGGTTTGCCGAGAGTCGTAAAGGAAAGTATTGTGACTGAAGAGCGCAGCGGCGCGAACATCCTGGTCGAAAGCCTGGTCAAGCAGGGGGTCGAATTCGTATTCGGCTATCCCGGCGGTGCCGTGCTACCGATCTACGATGCTCTCTTCGGTGACGAGCGACTTAGGCACATCCTCGTGCGTCACGAGGCTGGTGCCGCCCACGCGGCTGAAGGTTATGCGCGTTCGACCGGCAAGCCCGGCGTCGTTCTGGTCACGTCCGGTCCGGGCGCTACCAATGCCATCACCGGCATTGCCGATGCCTTCATGGATTCGATTCCGCTGGTCGTCATTACCGGACAGGTCCCCACTGCCCTGATCGGTTCGGACGCCTTCCAGGAAGCGGACACCGTCGGCATCTCGCGCCACTGCACCAAGCACAACTATCTGGTGAAGGATCCGGCGGATCTTGCCGCGATCATCGACGAAGCCTTCGAGATCGCCACCACCGGCCGCCCCGGCCCCGTGCTGATCGACATCCCCAAGGATGTCCAGATCGCCATGGCGCCCTGGCATGAAGGTCCGATCCAGCGCCGCAAGCGCTACGATCCGCGCACCGCAGGTTCGGTCGATGAGATCGCCGAAGCGGTCGAGATGATCGCCAAGGCCAAGGCACCGGTGTTCTACACTGGCGGCGGCGTCATCAACTCGGGCCCCCGCGCCACCGCATTGCTGCGCGAGCTTCAGGAAAAGACCGGCGCGCCGGTCACCTCGACGCTCATGGGCCTCGGCGCCTTCCCGGCCGACCATGCCGACTGGCTGGGCATGCTGGGCATGCACGGCACCTATGAAGCCAATCTGGCGATGAACCAGGCCGATCTGGTGATCTGCGTTGGCGCCCGCTTCGACGACCGCGTGACCGGCCGCCTCGACGCCTTTGCGCCGAACTCGAAGAAGATCCACATCGACATCGACCGCGCCTCGATCAACAAGACCGTGCGCGTCGACCTGCCGATCATCGGCGACTGCGCGACCGTGCTCGAACAGATCCTGACGGTCTGGGGCGACCGCAAGCCGCAGGACCTGGCACCTTGGAAGGCCCGCGTCGAAACCTGGCGCGAAAAGAAGAGCCTCTCGTTCCCCGAGAACCGCAACGCGATCATGCCGCAACTGGCGATCCAGCGCCTGTTCGAACTGAGCAAGGACAAGGATCCGATCATCTCGACCGAGGTGGGCCAGCACCAGATGTGGGCGGCGCAGCACTTCCACTTCTTCGGTCCCAACAAGTGGCTGACCTCGGGCGGTCTCGGCACGATGGGCTACGGCCTGCCCGCCGCGATCGGCGCGCAGCTCGGCAACCCGGACAGCCTCGTCGTCGACATCGCCGGTGACGCCTCGATCCAGATGAACATCCAGGAACTGGGCACCGCAACCCAGTACCGCCTGCCGGTGAAGATCTTCATCCTCAACAACGAGTGGATGGGCATGGTCCGCCAGTGGCAGGAACTCACCTATGAGAGCCGCTACTCGCAGTCCTATTCGGACAGCCTGCCGGACTTCGTGAAACTGGCCGAGGCCTATGGCTGGAAGGGCATCCGCATCGAGAACGAGAGCGAACTCGATGCCGGCATCCAGGCCATGATCGACTATGACGGCCCCGTCATCGTCGACTGCCTTGTCGCCAAGGAATCGAACTGCTTCCCGATGATCCCCTCGGGCGCATCGCATGTCGAGATGATCCTCTACGGCGACACCGTCGCCGGGACGATGGACGATGCCGCCAAGGCGCTGGTCTGAGACTGCGAGAGATCAGAGAACTATCATGATGCACATCAAGCACGAAGCCGAGGAACGGCACGTCCTAACCGTTACGGTCGACAACGAGGCCGGCATTCTCGCCAAGATCGCGGGCCTGTTCACCGCGCGCGGCTACAACATCGACAGCCTCACCGTGGCGGACATCACCGAGAACCACTCGCTGAGCCGCATCACCATCGTGACGCACGGCCCGCCGAGCCAGATCGACCAGATCCACGCCCAGCTCGAGCGCCTGGTGCCGGTCCACAAGGTGACCGACCTCACCGAGGTCGGCCCCTACGTGCAGCGCGAACTGGCGCTCATCAAGGTGACGGGTGTTGGCGAGAAGCGGGTCGAGGCCCTGCGCATCGCCGGCGTGTTCCGCGCCCGCCCGGTGGACACCACCACCGGCAGCTTCATCTTCGAACTGACCGGCGCGCCGGACAAGATCGACAGCTTCGTAGCGCTGATGCGCGACCTCGGCCTTGTCGAAGTCGGCCGCACCGGCATCGTTGCCATGATCCGCGGGCCCGAGGGGGCCTGACACCACCATTCTCCAGCCGCCTCGCTCCCTGGCGCTGGAATTGAACCAACGCGCTGCAAGGCGCACCCCAAATCCGGCCCAGCCTCTCAAACGATCGAGGGGTCGGGTCCTCGAAAGGATAGTACGATGAAGGTCTATTACGACGCCGATTGCGACATCAACCTGATCACCGAAAAGAAGGTCGCGATCCTCGGCTACGGCAGCCAGGGTCACGCCCACGCACAGAACCTGCGCGATTCGGGCGTCAAGGAAGTCGCCATCGCGCTTCGTCCCGGTTCGCCCTCGGCCAAGAAGGCCGAAGGCGCCGGCTTCAAGGTGCTTGCCAACGCCGAAGCGGCGGCCTGGGCCGACGTGCTCATGATCCTCGCCCCCGACGAGCATCAGGCCGCGATCTATGCCGCCGACATCCATGAGAACCTGAAGCCCGGCGCGGCGCTCGCCTTCGCCCACGGCCTCAACGTCCACTTCGGCCTGATCGAGCCGCGCGCCGACATCGACGTGATCATGATCGCGCCGAAGGGCCCGGGCCACACCGTGCGCGGTGAATACGTCAAGGGCGGCGGCGTGCCCTGCCTCGTCGCGATCCACCAGGACGTGACCGGCAACGCGCAGGACGTCGCGCTCGCTTACGCCTCGGGCGTCGGCGGCGGCCGTTCGGGCATCATCGAAACCAACTTCCGCGAGGAATGCGAAACCGACCTGTTCGGCGAGCAGGCCGTGCTTTGCGGCGGCACCACCGCGCTGGTCCAGGCCGGTTTCGAAACGCTGGTCGAAGCCGGTTACGCACCGGAAATGGCCTACTTCGAATGCCTCCACGAGCTGAAGCTGATCGTCGACCTGATGTATGAAGGCGGCATCGCCAACATGCGCTACTCGATCTCGAACACCGCCGAATACGGCGACATCAAGACCGGCCCGCGCATCATCACCGAAGAGACCAAGAAGGAAATGAAGCGCGTTCTGGAAGACATCCAGTCGGGCCGTTTCGTGAAGGACTTCGTGCTCGACAACCGCGCCGGCCAGCCCGAACTGAAGGCTTCGCGCATCGCCGCCAAGCGTCACCCGATCGAGGAAACCGGCTCGAAGCTGCGCGCCATGATGCCCTGGATCGGCGCCAACGCCCTGGTCGACAAGGCAAAGAACTGATTTCCCATACGCACTTTCGCGTTTGACGAAATTCGGGAGGCGGCGCAGAAATGCGCCGCCTCTTTTCTTTCGGGAGCAGCCCCATGCGTCGTTCGCCTATCGCGCTTGTCCTCGCCGCCGCCGTTCTTGCCGCTCCCGTCATCGCCCAGCCCGGTCCAGGCGGCGCAGGGCACATGGAAATGCTGCACGGGTTCGGTACGCCTGCCGCTGTGAAGGCGGGCACTTATGCGGTCGAACCGGCGCACACCCAGGTCACTTTCAGCGTCTCGCACATGGGCATCTCGCCCTTTGCCGGCACGTTTTCCGGCGCCAGCGGCACCATGGCTCTCGATCCCGCAAACCTCGCGGCCACCAAGCTGAGCGTCACCATCCCCATCGCCTCGGTGCAGACGACCAGTTCCAAGCTCTCCGAAGAGCTCGTCAGCGCCGACTGGCTCGATGCAGCCCGGTTCCCGACCGCCAGCTTCACCGCGACCAAGGTCACCCCGCTCGGGCCGGAAGCCGCGTCGATCGAGGGCACCCTCACGCTGCACGGCGTCAGCAAGCCGGTGACGATCATGGCCCGCTTCTTCGGCGCCGCGCAGAACCCGATGAGCAAGAAGGACTCGATCGGCTTTCTCGCCCGCGCCCAGATCAAACGCTCCGACTTCGGCGTCGCCAAGTACGTACCGCTGGTCTCGGACGAGACGGTACTGGTGATCAACGCCGCCTTCGAAAAGCAGTAAGGGCCGCCAGGACCGGAGCTGTCATCGACGCGCCGCGGATTTTCATGCATGCTCTCCCCCGGTAAAATCCCCATGGGAGAATGACATGTTGCGCAAATCGGCCGCGATGACCGCTCTTGCCGCCAGCCTCTTGGCCCTTTCCGCCTGCACCGCCACCGGGAGCGACACCGTGGCCGAAACGACACCGCGCCCGCCGGCCCCGCCAGCGCTGGAGCCCAATTGCGGCGCCGATCAACTCGGCGCCTATATCGGCCAGCCCGCCAGCGACGAGGTGATCGCCGCGATCACCGGCTGGCGCGGCGGCAAACCGATGCGTGTGCTGCGCCCCGGCCAGGCCGTGACCATGGACTTCCGCCCGGATCGTCTCAACGTCCAGGTCGGCGAGGATGGCAAGATCAAGGGCTTCACCTGCACCTGATTTTCCGCCGTTCCCGTCTTGATCACAGCCATGGCGTCATCCAAGCACGCAGGCCGTACATCAAGGAACAGACATGACCGAAGGCGCGGATATCGAACGCGAAGACAGCCTGACGCGGGTGGAGGCGTTTTCCGATGGCGTTCTGGCGATCATCATCACCATCATGGTGCTGGAACTCAAGACGCCGGTCTCGGAGGGCCTCGCCGCGCTATGGCCGCTCTGGCCAATCTTTGTCGCCTATGTGCTGAGCTATGCCTACGTCGCCATCTACTGGGTGAACCATCACCGCCTGCTGAGCCACGCCCGCGTGGTGACGAGCGGCCTGCTTTGGGCGAACATGCTGCTGCTGTTCACGCTCTCGCTGATCCCCTTCTCCACCGCCTATCTCGGCGAGCATCACTTCAGCCGCGAGGCGACGCTGCTCTATCTGCTGACGATGCTGGCCCCTGCCCTTGCCTATGTCCTGCTGCAGGGCCGCATCGCCGCAACCGGGGCGCAGACCTCGGCAAGCCGGCGCTATCACAAGGCCTCGCACCGCAAGGGCCTGGCGGCGGCATTCGTCTATGCGTTCGGCCTGCCGCTCACTTACGTCTCGCCCTGGCTCGGCGTCGGCTGCGCCGCGCTGGTGGCGGTGTTCTGGATGCTGCCGTGGAGCGGCCTCGACCGTCTGTTCCTCGACCGCCATCCGCCCGCCTGACACGGCAAGTTTGTTGCGCGAGCGAGCCGAAGGATCGCAACAGGATGCGCCTTTTCGCTTTACAAGCATCCCGTCAATGCGCATAGGCACGGCCATGAACCTTCGTCTTGGCCTTACCCTTCGACTTACACGCCCTTGGGCGTGAGTTGACGCGTCGGTCCTGCGGCGCGCTCGGCGCTCAAGGGGACCCTGCCAGACCGGGCCGACATTGCGGCCTTTCCAGACGAAGACGTAAATCCGAGCGAGAATACCCATGACCATGCTGAAAGACCCCTCGGTCAAGTACCGCCCCTTCCCGCAGATCGACCTGCCGAACCGCCAGTGGCCCTCGCAGGTCATCACCAAGGCGCCGCGCTGGCTCTCGACCGACCTGCGTGACGGCAACCAGGCGCTGATCGACCCGATGGGCGCGGAGAAGAAGAACCGCTTCTTCGACCTCTTGGTCAAGGTGGGCCTCAAGGAAATCGAAGTCGGCTTCCCCAGCGCCGGCGCGACCGAGTTCGACTTCATCAGCGGCCTCGTCAAGAACGAGCGCATTCCCGAAGACGTCCTGGTCCAGGTGCTGACCCAATCGCGCGAAGACCTGATCACCCGCTCGTTCGAGAGCCTGGAAGGCGTCCACGCGGCGATCGTCCACCTCTACAACGCCGTCTCGCCGCTGTGGCGCACCGTGGTGTTCGGCATGGAGCCGCACGAGATCAAGGGCATCGCCCAGAACGGCGCCAAGATCCTGCGCGATCAGGCGGCGAAGTATCCGCAGACCAAGTGGCAGTTCGAATACTCGCCCGAGACCTTCTCGACCGCCGAACTCGATTTCTCGATCGAGGTCTGCGAGGCGGTGATGGACATCCTGCAGCCGACGCCGGAAAATCCCATCATCCTCAACCTGCCGGCCACGGTCGAGGCGGCAACGCCCAACGTCTACGCCGACCAGATCGAGTATTTCTGCCGCAACCTGCCGAACCGCGATTCGGCGGTGATCTCGCTGCACACCCATAACGACCGCGGCACCGGCGTCGCCGCCGCCGAACTAGGCCTGATGGCCGGCGCCGACCGCGTCGAAGGCTGCCTGTTCGGCAATGGCGAACGCACCGGCAACTGCTGCCTCGTCACCGTGGCGCTGAACATGTACACCCAGGGCGTGGACCCCGAACTGGACTTCTCGGACATCGACGAAGTGATCCAGACGGTCGAATACTGCAACCAGCTGAAGGTCGCGGAACGCCACCCCTATGGCGGCGAACTGGTTTTCACCGCTTTCTCCGGCAGCCATCAGGACGCCATCAAGAAGGGCTTCGCCGCGCAGGAAAAGCGCAACGACGAGCTCTGGTCGGTGCCCTACCTGCCGATCGACCCCGCCGATCTCGGCCGCGACTACGAAGCGGTGATCCGTGTCAACTCGCAGTCCGGCAAGGGCGGTTTCGCCTGGGTGATCGAGCAGGACCAGGGCCTCAAGCTGCCCAAGCGCATGCAGGCACACTTCTCCAAGCACGTGCAGAACCTGGCCGACGAACTGGGCCGTGAACTGCAGGCTGCCGACATCTGGGACGTGTTCAAGCAGGCCTACCGCCTCGACGATCCGCAGCACTTCGCGCTGATCGACTACGAGGAGGCCAAGCGCCCCGACGGCACCCGTGTCTTTGCCGGCAAGATCGGCGTCGACGGCAAGGAACAGACCGTTTCGGGCCGCGGCAACGGGCTGATCTCCTCGGTCACCGCGACGCTCGCCGAAAGCTTCGGCGTCAGCCTCGAAGTGCGCGACTATGCCGAGCATTCGATGGGCAAGAGCTCGGACGCCCGCGCCGCCGCTTACGTCGAATGCGTAACACCGGACGGCCGCACCATCTGGGGTGTCGGCATTGACGAGGACGTGGCCACAGCTTCGGTGCGGGCCGTCCTCAGCGCCGCAAACGAAGCGCGAATCTGATCACGCAAGCGGAGAAGGTCGCGACCGGCCTTCTCCGTTTTTTTCGGGAAACTCATGGGGGCCCGCGCGGGCAAGGAGCCCGTAGAAGTCCCCGGCCAGCGCGATGGACGCCTTTCGCGAATTTCCTAAAAAATTCTGACATTTATTCTCAGGCGAACACAGTAGACACTCGCTTCGTCGGCAAAATCGCTTCGACTCCTCGAATTGTGACTACCTGCCGAAGTTCTGGCGATTTATCCCGAATAGACAATAATATCGGGTGCCTATGCAGTTCTATCTCGCCACCTCCTTCATCTTCCCGCGATCCTTGCGCCTGCGCCTGTTCGCCGTGTGCTTCGTCGCCACGCACCTGCCGCTGATCGGCTACTGCATCTGGGGGGCGGCGACGGGTCGCATCGCGCTGATCGAGTTCGCCTTGCTGACGCTGGCGACCGTGATCGGCACGGTCATCGCGCTGTTCGGCATCGGCGCCCTGCTCGATCCGATCCACGCACTAGCTAAGGCGCTTCACGCCGCGGACGAGGAAACACCCTCGCTCCCGCAAGTCGGCGACGTGATCCAGACGCTCTACGCCGGCGTACACCGCGCTGCCACCGCCACGCGCTCACAGATGGAAGACCTCAGCATCGCGGCACTCGAAGACCCGCTCACCGGGATCGCCAACCGCCGCGGTTTTCTCGAACAGGTCGCCGCACTCTCACCGGAGCGAAGCCACGGCTGTCTGGCCATCGTCGACATCGACTTCTTCAAGCAGGTCAATGACCGGCTCGGTCACGACCAGGGAGACCGGGTGCTCTGCGCCTTTGCCGACCGCCTTTCCGCCCAGATCCGCCGCGTCGACCTTGTCGCCCGCTGGGGCGGCGAGGAATTCGCCATCCTTTTCCGCGAAAGCACGGAAGAGGAGGCCGACTGGATACTGAGCCGGATCGCCGCGCAGATGCGCGAGACGCCGATCGGCGAAGTGGACGGCCGCACCATCACCTTTTCCGCCGGGGTCAGCCGCTGGCGCGGCGAAGATGTCGAGGAAGCGCTCCAGCTTGCCGACCAAGCCCTCTACGACGCCAAGCGCGGCGGCCGCGACCGTGTCTGCCGCTCGGGACACACCGGGGCCGAAGCCTAGGCGGCGTGGTCCCGTGATGAAAAAGGGCGGCCCCACGGGGCCGCCCTTTTCTTATTTGCCAGACGCTCTGCGCGGGATCAGTCGCCCGTCAGGATACGATCCACGAGTTCCTTCACGGTCGGCGTGTAGCCGTTCGAATAGAACGGATCCTGCTTGAACTTGTAAGCCGCATGCCCCGCAAACATCAGGTTCTGGTCGACCGGGCCGCCATGAGCGATGTCCTGCAGGGTCTTCTGGATGCAGAAGCTGCGCGGATCGGCGAGGCGACCGGTGGTGTAGTCATCATGGTCCTTCCACGACGAGAAACCGCAGTGCGAGAGGCAGCCCATGCAGTCAGCCTGATCCTGGCGGATCTCATCGCGTTCAGCCGGGTTCACGAAGATGATCGTGTCGTCGGGAGTGCGCAGGCCATCGGTGAAGCCCTGGGCCGACCAGGCGCGGGCGCGGTCGAGATCCTTGGGGGCGACCCAGAAGTTCTTGCCCTTGACGCCGACATCAAGGCGCACGGTGTGCTCGCCCGCTTCCACCTTCGAATAGGGGATCTGACGCTCCGAACGGGCCTCCAGATTGCGCAGGAACGGGTTGCGCACGGCCGACGAGTAGAAGCCGGTGGGCGAGAAGCGGTGGAGCAGCACATCACCGGGTTCGAGCGTGCGCAGGTGGTCCTTCCACTCCTGCGGGATCGGGCTTTCCTGCGTCAGCAGCGGACGCGTGCCGTACTGGAAGGCGATCGAGCCGAGTTCGGGATTGTCGATCCAGTTTTCCCAGTCGCGCAGGAACCAGACGCCGCCGGCCATGACGATCGGCACCGAATCCGCGATACCCTCGGCGCGCATGGTGTCGCGCAGCGCCTTCACGCGGGGGTACGGATCTTCCGGCTTCAGCGGATCTTCGGCGTTCGACAGGCCGTTGTGACCACCGGCAAGCCAGGGATCTTCATAAACCACCGCGCCCAGCAGGTCGGAAACCTTGTGGTAGGCACGCTTCCACAGCGCACGGAACGCACGCGCGGAGCTGACGATCGGCAGATAGTTGACGTTGAAGCGCGCCGCGATCTCGGACAGCTTGTAGGGCATGCCCGCGCCGCACGTGACGCCGGCAACCATGCCCTTGGTCTTTTCCAGGACGCCTTCGAGAATCGTCTGGGCGCCGCCCATTTCCCACAGGACGTTGATGTTGATCGCGCCCTTGCCGTTCGAAATCTCGTAGGCACGGCGCACCTGCTCGACCGCGCCGTCGATGGCATAGTCGATCAGTTCCTGGTGACGTTCCTTGCGGGTGAGCGCGCGGTAGATCTGGGGGACGATCTTGCCTTCCGCATCATAGCTGTCCGCATTGACGGCACTGACGGTGCCGATGCCGCCGGCCGCCGCCCAGGCGCCCGAGCTCATGTGATTGGTCGCGGCAACGCCCTTGCCACCCTCGACGAGCGGCCAGACTTCGCGTCCACCATAGACAATCGGCTTGAGACCCTTGAAACCCATCTTCTCTTTCAACTTTCCCCCGGCGCGGCGGGTCGATCAGACCTGCCTTATACGCCCTGTGTGAATGACGCTCACCTGTTTTGCGTCGTCGATTTTCCGGATAGTCGACACGGCACGATACTGGCCGGATCGGGCCGCTCCCCGGTGGCTTCGAACTGGGCGAAATAACCTTGGAGTTCCGGCTTACGGACAAATTCCGTCAAACGAAACCCCACGGCGCCAAATTCGCAGAAAAGCAGTTGCGGCGACATGCCATGGCTGTCGCTGGCCCGGTCAGCCTCGACCACCACGACCTTGCCACCCTTGCGCAGCGCCGGCTGAAGCCGCCACAGGAATGCGTAAGGCTCGCTCACTTCATGATAGACATGGACCAGGAATACCCGGTCGAAACTCTTCTCGGGCAGGCTCGGATCATCACTGCGCCCGAGCTTGATCGAAACGTTGTCGAGCTGTTCGCGCAGCACGCGCTGGCCCAGCCGTTCGTTGGCGCCGCGATCGATGTCTTCGGCGAGCACCCGGCCACGGCTCCCCACCCGCTTTGCAAGCCGGACAGTGTAATAGCCCTCGCCAGCGCCGATATCGGCCACGGTCATACCCGGTGCGATCCGGGCGAGGTCCATGACCACTTCGGCCTCGTGCAGGGAGTCGCGCTGGACTTCGCTCCCGAAATCGGTCTCGCTGGCCTTGGAAACCGGGCGGTCCGCCACCGGGAAGGCACGCGCCGTCTCCGGCCGCCCGTCATCCGGCGCCTTCTGCTGGCATGCCGCAAGCGCCAGCACAAAGGCCAGCAAAGCGGTTCGACCGGAAAGGGGACGAGGCAAACGCATGCGGCCCTTTAGCGGTTCGGCCCGCGCTTGGCAAAACACTCTGCCGCAAGCGCCGGGCCGATGCCACCACGGATCAATCGACGTCTTCGACCTCGACCTTTTCACCCGTCACGCGCTGGGACAGCGCGGCGGCCATGAACGGATCGAGCGCGCCGTCGAGCACGTCACCCGGCGCGGTCGAAACGACACCGGTGCGCAGGTCCTTCACCTGCTGATAGGGCTGGAGAACGTAGGAACGGATCTGGTGGCCCCAGCCGATGTCGCTCTTCGAGGCATGCTCCGCGCTGGCGGCTTCCTCGCGCTTGCGCATTTCTTCCTCGAACATGCGCGCCTTCAGCATGCCCATCGCGATTTCGCGGTTCTTGTGCTGCGAACGGTCGATCTGGCTCGCCACGACGATGCCCGAGGGACCATGGGTGATACGCACCGCCGAGTCCGTGGTGTTGACGTGCTGACCGCCCGCGCCGGAAGCGCGATAGGTATCGATCTTCAGGTCGGCCGGGTTGATCTCGATCTCGAAGCTGTCGTCGATCACCGGATAGACCCAGACCGACGAGAAGCTGGTGTGGCGACGCGCCGAGCTGTCATAGGGGCTGATGCGGACCAGGCGGTGGACGCCGCTCTCGGTCTTGGCATAGCCATAGGCGTTCTCGCCCTTGATCAGCAGGGTGCAGCTCTTGATGCCCGCGGCTTCACCGGCGTGATAATCCACCAGCTCCACCTTGTAGCCGTGACGCTCGGCCCAGCGCGTATACATGCGCTGGAGCATCTCGGCCCAGTCCTGGCTCTCGGTACCGCCGGCACCGGCATGGACTTCAAGGTAGGTGTCGTTGCCGTCGGCCTCGCCCGAAAGCAGCGCAGTGACCTTGTCATGATCGGCGCGTTCGGCAAGGGCGGCCAGCGCGGCGATACCTTCATTGATGGTATCTTCGTCGCCTTCCATCTCGCCCAGTTCGACAAACTCGACGGCGTCCTGCATCTCGCGGCTGATCTCGTTCACCGCGCCGATCGAGGCTTCAAGGCGGCGACGTTCCTTCATCACCGCTTCGGCTTCCTTGGGCTTGTCCCACAGCGTAGGATCTTCGACGCGCGCATTCAGCTCGTCGAACCGGCGCAGGGCACGGTCCCAGTCGAGGAACTTGCGGACCAGCGCGAGGGCCTTCTCGATACGCGCAATGTGGGCCTGCCCTTCGGCACGCATGACTTGAAACTCCCAAGAAACGCCCATGACTCCGGTGCCGCGCATAGCGGACCGACGACATAAGTAAAGCACGCGAGCCGCCGGATACCGGCGCACGACGCGGGAAAGCGGCGCTATTACCCGCGGAGGGGGGTAATGTTCAAGTGCCGTGAACGGACTTCTCAGTCCTTCAGTTTCTTCACCGCCGCAAGCGTCAGCTTCACATGGTCGCGGTAGTCGAGATCGGAATGGACCATGACGATCTTCCCGTTTTGCGCGATCACATAGCTGGTGCGGTCGGTCATGCCGGCGGGTGCGCCTTCGCGCTTCAACGCAACATCATAGGCCTTGATGACTGCCGGGGCGGCCACGGCAACCGTGAACTTGTCCCGGCAGGCCTCCGTCGAGAATTTCTGAAGCGTGGGCAGGTCGTCGTTCGACATACCCACCACGGTAGCGCCCAGCTTGGCAAAATCGTCGGTTGCATCAGCGAAGGCGTGCGCCTCCAGCGTGCAGCCCTGCGTGAAGGCCTTGGGGTAGAAATAGAGGACAACCGGCCCCTTCTTCAGCGCCGCCTTGAGGTCGAAGGACATGACCTTGCCCCCCTTGGCGCCCTGCGTCGAGAAGACCGGCGCCTTGGCACCGACGGGCAACGCCGCATCGGCCGCGCCGGCGGAAACAACAAGAGCCATGGCGGCGGCGAGAGCGGGAAAAGTCTTGCGCATGGCGCGCAATCTGGACCTTGGGAGGGAGGCTGTCCAGCCCCCTTCCCCGGCCGCCTTGCGCAGCGCTATTCCCGCAGCTTACTCGATATAGCCGAGAACCGTTCCCACTTCGTAGGTCTCGCCGATGGCAGCCACGATCTTCAGCGTGCCGGACGCCGGAGCCTCCACCTCGTTGGTCGACTTGTCAGCCTCGAGCGAGAACAGCGGCTGACCTTCGGCAACCTGGTCTCCATCACTGGCAAGCCATTCCGCGATCTGCCCTTCCTGCATGGAGAAGCCGATCTTGGGGAGCAGGATTTCAACGGCCATGGTTTTTTCTCGATCCTTTGCGATGTCTTTGACCATTGCCTATCGCGCACCCGCGCACCGGCATAGGGCCGAGCGCGCGGGCACATGCAGGTTTCGCCGGTACGATTACATCGCCAGCGCCGCGTTTTCTCGCGCACAGTCCGGCGCGGCCAGAGAAGCGCGCTTTTCAGCCAGTTCCGCACGGGCTGCCGCCATGTCGGCGGCAAAGGCGGGATCGGCATTCAGGCGCGCAAACACCGTCGCGGCGACCACCCGGCCTTCCTCGATATCGCTCAACCAGTGGACATTGCAGATCCGGCGGCTCTCCCCGAAGGCCCGCCCGCGCGCCACGAGTTCCCCTGCCCTGTCCGGCACGAGATCGGCAAGGATCAACCCCATCCCGAAACCAATCGCGCTGTGCCCGGAAGGATAGGAACCGTCCTTGCGCAGCACCGCCTCCTGATCCGGCGTGCAGGTCGCCTTGCCGTTTTCCATGAAAGGCCGGGCCCGCTGGTAGCGGTTCTTGGTGCGGTAGCTGGCAAGCCCGAAGTCCATCATCGACTTGAGCAGCAGCGCCTGGACCCTGGGCGTCGTCTCGGGGCCGATGCGGAAGCCCGCGGCGCAGGAGAACGTATCGGTGACGCTCGGCGTGAACAGGTTGGCATCGATCTTCGCCTGTTCCCAGCGCGCCGTGCCCTGCATGGCAATCGCAGCACGGGCGCCGTCCTCGTCGCGCGCCATCGCCGCCGATCCCGGCGCAGGCGGCGGAGGATTGAACAGCAGGCTGTTCGGCGCAGTGCCGCGCGGCAGATAGCTGCCATTGCGCATCACAGCCGCCATGGCCGCCTTCTGCGCATCGTCCGGCGACGTGACGGCTGCCGGCGCGGCAGCGGCCTGCGGTTCGCTTGACGCGACGGCGGAAGCACAGGCCGCCAGCGCCGCCGCCCCGCCTACGCCGACCAGAATCCGTGCCATCTTCATCCGCGTAACTCCTTGTCCCTAAACCCCGACGCCCGCTGCCAGACAGAAGGCGCCCGAGCCTGGGACTAGCAGCTACAACGCCGCCGCCTATCGGGATTTGCGAGCAATTTGACGGGTATCGCTCCTGCATTACTCGCGGCGGGTCGATCCGCCGGGCACCGTTCCATCCTCATGCACCATCCAGTGCACGAAGCGATGGAGCGGATACATCGCATCGTGCGGATTGCCGATCGTCGCAGGCCCCGCCTCGCCCAGATGGACAACCCGCTGCGCGCCGCCTGCGGCCAGTCGGTCGCGGAATTGCGCCATGCGGTGGAACGGATAGAACCCCACCGTCTGGGTGGCGACGTTGATCCACTTCACCGCATCGTCGAGGCTATCCACCCGCACGACATTGGCGGTCTTGTTGATGGGGTGGAAATCGACCGGCTCATCGGACCGGATGACCAGCCCCCTGCCGTCGGTCCGCCCCCATACGCGGTAGTCTTGATCCATCAGCATCATGGTATCGACCGACTCGCGCATGTCGCGGTCGAGCGGGCGCACATCTCCGCTTTCGGCCGCGCGGCGGGCGATGTGATGGTGCAGCCGCGCACAAAAGCGGTCGACGTCCTCCTCGCTGCCTTCCACGAACTGGAAACGACTGGCAACGCAGGCCTCCTGATTGAGCGTCATGACGTCATTGGAGCAAAGGTCCGCCACTTGGTCGACGGTCTCTTCGTCCACCAGCGCCTCACGCCCTACAAACGAGATCGAGGTCTTTGGGTCGAAGGAAACCAGCTGAAGTCCCGGCCCCAAATATTTGATGACATTGCCAATTGCATCACCGCCGCCCCAGGCAACGATCTTGTCGAAATACTGCGGGCGATAGAGCACGCGCTCGATCGCAACGTCGCCGCCGCGCCAGTAGACGGCCGACATCGAGCGGACGATCGGGTGGTTCGCGTCGATGTCCGCCATGGTCCGCAGGATCGCAACCATAGTGAAGGGGTCGGCGCTGCTCATCTTGAACAGGTTTATGCCCTTCACCATCGCGCCCTGGGCCACCGACTTTATCGCGACGCCCGGCGAATTGCCCGGCAGCACATGGATAAGGCGGGGCGCGAAAGCGCGCACGAAGCTCTCGCGGCCGGTGAAGTCCTGCTTCGGCACCCATTCATCGAGCGCACGCGGATCGGGGAAGTTCTGCTCGACTTCCGCCATGAGCACGCGCTTGTCGAGATAGGCGGCAGCATGGCGCGCGGTGTTCTCGACAACCGTTCTTGGCAGGATATGCGTGCGGCACATCCGCTCGATGCACTCCTGCATGTGATCGTTGTCGGAGGCGACGAGACGCTGGCCGGTTTCGACAAGGAAGTCGATGACCTCCGCCAACCGGACGCCGAGCAGCGGCGGCACCTCGGTGCGTGGAGGCACCGCGCGGTCGAAAGGTATCCTGGGCGTCGCGAAAGTCACACCGAGGTCTCGCGATTTCTGGATCACGTCTGCGCCATGCAGCACCTCGCCGCGCAGGAAGAACGGAGCCGAAACAAGTTCTTCTGTTTCAGAATGTTGCGTCACAGAGTTCATGCCAAACCTCGCACATAAGCGTCGACCGTGCCGGCACAGCCGATCTTGTCGTCACCTTCCAGATCCGCATAGCGGACGATGTTGTCGCGGATCGAGGGACCGTGGTTTCCGCACTTGCAGGGACCATGATCGAGCGAAATCCGGTCGCCGGTAATCACCCCGCCCCAGCGGCCGTCGAGCGAGAGATCGAAGAACGCGGCGCGACCTTCCATTTCACCTGAAGTGTGGTCCAATGCGTTGTCGCCCGACGTGTCGAGCAGCACCGGTACGATCCACGGCGGCACATGATAGCGCCCACCCTCGCGGCACTTGGGCATGCCCGAGTTCAGTTCCTGCATCGAATAATTCTGGAAGTGGCGATCTTCCGGAATATTGAAGGTATCGAACACATACTCCTGATAATCATCAGGAAGTTGAGCACGCTTCAGCCCGCCGCCGACATAGATCGAGTTGTCCGGGTCGAAATCGGCACGGCCATACCCGGCATCGCGCACGGCCTTCGCCACCTGCCACAGTCCGCTCCACAGACCTGAAAGCTGAAGCTTGCGATGGCGGTTCTCGATGACAAACTGCGCCGTCGCCGGGATCGCGTCAGCCACCGCCTTACCCCGCGCGGCAGAGGTTTCCTCGAAAGCGGCGATCTCGTCGGGACGGGCTGTGCCCTCGGCAATCTTCTTGCGCATCACCACCATCGAGGTGAGCGAACCCACGGTGATCGGCGGCACCGGATAATCCCAGCGCGGCGCCGACGGATCAGCGAATGCCTCATACTGCGCCTGCGCGATGGCGGCATTCTTCGGCACCGCGGCGACCGGTGCGCAACCGACAATCACCCGGTCCTGCGCCGGAACCACGCCGGACCCCCAGGCGAAGACATTGACCGTATCGATCTTCGACCAGTCCATATCCTTCTGCGAGGCGATCAGCATGGCCGACTTGCCGGTGGTGCCGCTGGAACAGGAAATGAAATGACCCTGCGCTGCCAGCCGCTGGGTCCAATCGTCGATACCGTCGACGCTTTCGAGGTTCAGCCCCTCGATCGGATAGGGCGAAATCGTGCCGAGCCAATTGGTCAGCTTGTCCCACCGCTCGTCCGTCAGGAAGTTCTCGGGGTAGGACTTGTAAGCCGTGTGGGGGAACAGCAACGGCACAATGTCGGCAATGGAGTCGATCTTCTCGATTCCCGCGTCACGGGCACGCAGGCTCAGCAGCCTGATGCGTCCTTTCCGCTCCTGAAAACGCTCATCAAGCGCTGCCATCTGCGTCTGGCGCAGTTCCTCCGCACTGAAACCAAAGCGTCGCGGATCGGCGACCTGCGCCATCAGCTTGTCGGCAGCTTCTCCCATTCGTTCTCTCCCAAATGCTGCCGGCCGAAGGTCGCAACTGGACGTCGCTCCTCGACTCGATTAATGGCAGCTTGTGCGTTTCATTATTCACGATTCACTTGGCAGGGCAAGCAGGATCGGTTCCTATGGACCGATGAGCGATGCGTGCGACGTCATGGACAGCCCCGACCCTTCGGCCCCTGCCCCCTCAGGCCCTGCCCCCTCAGGCGGTGCGCGCGCGGGCCGTCCGACGCGCGAACAGGCGCGCGCACGCCACGAACAGCTTCTGGACTGCGCCTTCGGGCATTTTCTGGACAAGGGGTACGAGCCCACCACGATCGAGGCCATCGCCGCCGAAGTCTCGATGACCAAGCGCACGGTCTATGCCCGCCATCCCGAAAAGGCCGCGCTCTTCCGTGCCGCCCTGCGCCGAGGCATGGAACGCCGTGCCGCCAGCCGCGCGCGGATCGAGGCCACTTATGTGGACAGCCTCGAACAGACGCTGGTCAACATCGCGATGCTGCGGATCGAACTTGCCGGAACCGAGGAAGGCATCAAGCTTCAGAGACTGATCAACACCGAAGCCTATCGTTTCCCGGATATCTTCCAGACCTACTACGAGATCGCCGTCCTGCCGACGGTGGAGTTCCTTGCCGACCTGCTGGCAGAGGAAACCGCCCGCGGGACACTGGCAGCGCAAGACCCGATGCTCGCGGCCAATGTCTTCATGAGCATGGTGGCGAGCGGCCCGGTCCGCTTTCTCGCCTCCGGCAATGCGCTCGATGCCGCCAGCGTCAGCCACCGCGTGACCTTTGCGGTCCGCCTGTTTCTGAGAGGCGCCATGCCCCGCTGAACCACGCCAGATCAAAGCAATAACGGGAGAGAACGACATGGCAGCAACACCAGAACCTACACCGGCGCGAAAACGCCGCTGCGTGGTGGTGACCGGCGCAAGCTCGGGCATCGGCCGCGCCGCCGCACAAGCCTTTGCACGCATGGGCTGGCATGTCATCGGCACCGGCCGCGACGAGGCCCGCTGCGACGATGCGGCCCAGCAGATTGCCGCCGCCGCCAGCCGCGAGGCGCGGGTGGACATGCTGCGCGGCGATTTCTCGGAGATGCGCGAGGTCCTGCGCATCTCCCGCGAGATCACCGACCTGACCGCCCATGTCGATGTCCTGGTCAACAATGCCGGCGGCGTCCGCGACGGGTATTACCGCACCTCAGACGGCCTGGAGGCGACATTTGCCGCCAATCACCTTTCCGCCTTTCTCCTGACCCGCGAACTTATGCCGCTGCTGGAGCGGGCTGCCGGAGACAGTGCCCCCGGACTGGTGCGGGTCATCGCGGTCTCGTCGGCAGGTCACGCGGCCTGTTCCGGGATGCGCTGGTACGATCTGGCCATGAAGGCAGCATTCGACGCCAATGCCGCCTATTGCCAGGCCAAGCTCGCCAACCTGCTGTTCGCGCGCGAGCTTGACCGCAAGGTTCGCGACAGGGGCATCGTCTCGCTGGCCATGCACCCCGGCCGCGTGGCGTCAAACTTCGCCAGCCACGCCGACCCGCAGATGCAGGCATGGATGAAAGGGAATGACACCGTGCCGCCGGAGCAGCCAGCCCGAACCCTTGTCTGGCTGGCCAATGCACAGGAACTGGGCGGCATGGGCGGACGCTATTTCCACGATCTCGGGGAGGAGGAGCCGGCACCTCAGGCGCGGGATGATACCGCTGCCGCAAGACTCTGGGCCGAGAGCGAGAGGATGCTGCAAGCCATTCTCGCATCCGCCTTGTAACGGTCTGAAAAAGAACCGTCCCGTACCCGCGCCAGTCGAGGGGGGTGGCTGTGGCGTGAGTACGGGACGGCCGGTGCGACCCGCAAGGCTGTCGCCGGGATGGGCAGAAGGGGATGTCTGCGCTTCCGCGATCACCGAGGCTGTTGTGATCGTTGACGACAAGCAAGGAATACCGCGCTTCGCAAACGATATCATTAGGACTTTCGACCGGGGGGCAAACGCCTGTGCGACAGGCAACGTCCGGCTAACCATCCCCTGCCCCCGAACCATGAGCACACCGTGCTTGACCTGTCCGGATCACCAGCCGAAAGACCGCCGCGCGCTATCCCAGGAGCCTTCGCACGATGACTGCCCCTTCCGCCGCCTTGCCGACCCCGATCGTCCCCCGCCCGCGTCGCAGCGCACTCTACCTGCCCGCCTCGAATGCCAGGGCGCTTGCCAAGGCACGGACCCTGCCCTGCGACGTGGTCATCCTCGATCTAGAAGATGCCGTCGCTCCCGAGGCCAAGGACGAGGCGCGCGATGCCGCGATCGCGGCCATTGCACAAGGCGGTTTCGGTCACCGTGAACTGGTGATCCGCGCCAATGGGCTCGACACCGAATGGGGCGCGGCGGATCTTGCCGCCATTGCCGGTTCGCAGGCCGATGCGGTGCTGGTGCCCAAGGTCAACGATGCTGCGGATATCGCGCGCTACGAGGAAGCGCTTGCCGGCGCGCCGCCGCAGATGCGGCTCTGGGCGATGATCGAGACGTGTGCGAGCGTCGGCAATCTGCCCGCCATCGCCGCCATGGCGCGCACGACCCGGCTTTCCCTCTGGATCATGGGCACCAACGATCTGGCCAAGGAAATGCGCGCGCAGTTGACGCCGTGCCGAACGCCGTTCCTGCCGTTCCTCTCGATGGCCGTAGCCGCCGCCCGTGCAAACGGGATCTCCATTCTGGATGGCGTTTGCAACGAGTTCCGCGATCTGGGAATGTTCGAAGCGGAGGCGCGGCAGGGCCTGATGTTCGGTTTCGACGGCAAGAGCCTGATCCACCCCGCACAAGTGGAACCTTGCAACACCGTGTTCTCGCCCGGCGAGGCCGATCTCGCATGGGCGCGCAACGTGATCGAGGCTTTCGCGCTGCCGGAAAACCGAGGCAAGGGCGCCATCCGCGTCGACGGCAAGATGACCGAACTGCTCCATCTTGACCAGGCGCTGCGCCTGATCGCCGTGGCCGAGCAGATCGCGGCGGCAGGCTAAATACAAAAAAGGGGCGGAAAAACCGCCCCTTTCCCGTTTCCCGAATAGACCGGCTTATTCGCCCTGGGCCGGAACCCTGGCGATCTCGCCCGCCTCGTTGGCAACGACCTTGAGCACCGCCGTCCAGGCATCCACGTTCTGCTGAAGCGCCGCCGGGTCCACCTTGTCGAGCGTATCGTCGGGCGTGTGATGCAGGTCGAAGTAGTGCGTGCCGTCCTGCCCCAGATCGATCACGGCCAGGTTCTGCGCCTGAATGATCCCGGACACGTCCTCGCCGCCATCGGCAGCACCGGCATGCGGGGTAATGCCCATCGGCCAGAGCGCGGCCTTCACCTTGTCCACCATGGCCTGGTTCTGCGGCGCGGCGGAGAACTTCACCTGCCAGACCTTGTCCGCGCCGAAGTCGCTTTCCATCGCCAGCGCATGGGGTTCGGAACCATGCATCTTCACATAGGCCGCGTTGCCGCCATTGCTGAGGCCCATTTCCTCGTTGCCGGCCCAGAGCACGCGGATGGTGCGCAGCGTCTGCCCATCCTTCTGCGCGGCAAGCGCGGCGGCAGTGACGATGGCGCAGCCGGAAGCATCGTCGATGGCGCCGGTGCCGAGGTCCCAGGAATCGAGGTGGCAGGCCAGCACGATCTTCGGCAACGAGGGATCGCGGCCCGGCAGGTCGGCGATCACGTTGCCCGAAGGGGCGTTGGGGAACGGCTTGCCCGCCAGCGTCAGGTCGATCTTCATCGGCTGACCGCGCTGGGCGATGCGCGCGATCAGGTCGGCATCGGGGTTGGAGACGGCGCCGGCCGGGATCGCTGTCACGCCCTTGGGGAACACGGTCACGCCGGTATGCGGGTTGCGGTGGCTGTCCGTACCCGCCGAGCGGATGACGATGGCCGAAGCGCCCTTCTGCGAGGCCAGTGCCGGCCCCTTGCGGCGCACATCGCCGTAGGGCCCGTAGCCAGACCCGTCCTGCGCCGCCCGCATGGCGTGATCGACGAACGCGATCTTGCCCTTCAGCGAACCATCGGGCGCGGCGCGCAGGGCATCGAGGGTCGGGAAGTAGACCAGTTCCGCCTTCAGGCCGCCCGCGGGCGTCGGCACCGACATGCCCAGCGCGGCAATCGCCAGCGGCTGGCTGTAGGGCGCGGTGAGCACGGCCTTTTCCTCGCCGCGCGTCCACGCGAGCGTGGTGAACGGCTCCACCTTGACGTTCTGGAAGCCGAGCGCCTTCAGCTTCGCGTCCGCCCATGCCCGGGCGCGGCCCTCCGCATCCGATCCGGCAATGCGCGGGCCGATCTCGGTGGTCAGCCCCTCGACGATGTCCCAGGCGACGCCCGAACCTTGCGTCGGCGTGGCGAGTGCGGGAACAGCCACTAGCGCGGCGGCGGATGCGGCGAGAAGCGCCGCGCGGGTGAATGATCTTTGCATGTCAACTGGCTAGCCCGGCTTGGCCATTCTGCCAACGGTGGCGATGCAATATTTGGGCAAGGATTTGGGCAGGGATTTGGGAAGGGCCCGGGGCCCCGCCGAACGCCCCCTTGAAACCCGCAGGGCCAGCCCCGATGTTCCGGCCATCATGTCAGGCGGGACATGGCACGCGCCGGTTCCCCGCCCCTGCCCTTGGCAACAGAGGCGTGCGCCTGTAGAGCGGCGCCCAAGACACCCGACATTTCGATCTTACAGACTTTCCATCCAGAGGAATCCGATGGCCGCGCAATACGCCTTCGTCATGAAGAGCATGACCAAGACCTTCCCCGGCGCCCAGAAGCCGGTGCTGAACGACATCAACCTGCAGTTCTATCAGGGCGCCAAGATCGGCATCGTCGGCCCGAACGGCGCCGGTAAGTCGACCCTGATCAAGATCATGGCCGGTATCGACACCGACTTCACCGGCGAAGCCTGGGCAGGCGAGAACATCTCCGTCGGCTACCTCGAGCAGGAACCGGAACTCGATCCGACCAAGACCGTGCTCGAAAACGTCAAGGACGGCGCCCGTGCGACGGCCGACATGGTCGACCGCTTCAACGCGATCGGCATGGAAATGGGCGAGGAAGACGCCGATTTCGAAGCCCTCGGCGCCGAGATGAGCGAGCTGCAGGACAAGATCGACGCGGTTGATGGCTGGACGCTCGACAACCAGCTCGAGATCGCGATGGAAGCGCTGCGCTGTCCGCCGGGCGACTGGCCCGTCGACAAGCTGTCGGGCGGTGAAAAGCGCCGCGTCGCGCTCACCCGCCTGCTGATCCAGAAGCCGTCGATCCTGCTGCTCGACGAACCGACCAACCACCTCGACGCCGAATCCGTCGAATGGCTGGAAAACCACCTCAAGGAATACGCGGGCGCGGTGCTGATGATCACCCACGACCGTTACTTCCTCGACCACGTGGTGGACTGGATCCTCGAACTCGACCGCGGAAAGTACTTCCCCTACGAAGGCAACTACTCGACCTACCTCGAGAAGAAGGCCAAGCGCATGGAGCAGGAGGACCGCGAGGAATCCGGCCGCCAGAAGGCGCTCAAGGACGAGCTGGAATGGATGCGGCAGACCCCCGCCGCCCGCCAGACCAAGTCGAAGGCACGTATCCGCAAGTTCGAACAGCTCCAGGAAGCCCAGGCCGGTCGCAAGCCCGGCAAGGCCCAGATCGTCATCCAGGTGCCCGAGCGCCTGGGCGGCAAGGTCATCGAGGTGAAGAACATCTCGAAGGCCTTCGGCGACAAGCTGCTGTTCGAGGACCTGTCGTTCATCCTGCCGCCGGGCGGCATCGTCGGCGTCATCGGCCCGAACGGCGCCGGCAAGTCGACCCTGTTCAAGATGCTCACCGGCAAGGAACAGCCCGACAGCGGCTCGATCGAGATCGGCTCGACCGTGCACCTGGGCTTCGTGGACCAGAGCCGCGACCACCTCGACCCCAAGAAGAACGTCTGGGAAGAAGTGTCCGACGGCCTCGACTACATGAAGGTCAACGGCCACGACATGTCGACCCGCGCCTATGTCGGTGCGTTCAACTTCAAGGGCGCCGACCAGCAGAAGAACGTCGGCAAGCTCTCGGGCGGTGAACGCAACCGCGTGCACATGGCCAAGATGCTCAAGGAGGGTGGCAACGTCCTCCTGCTCGACGAACCGACCAACGACCTTGACGTCGAAACGCTGGGCGCGCTGGAAGAAGCCATCGAAAACTTCGCAGGCTGCGCCGTGGTCATCAGCCACGACCGCTTCTTCCTCGACCGTCTGGCGACTCACATCCTCGCCTTCGAGGGCAACAGCCACGTCGAATGGTTCGAAGGCAACTTCGAGGCTTACGAAGAAGACAAGCGCCGCCGTCTGGGCGATGCGGCCGACCGTCCGACCCGTCTCGCCTACAAGAAGCTGACCCGCTGAGCTTAGCGATTTAGCTGATATAACAAGGCCGTCGTCCCGAAAAAGGACGGCGGCCTTGTTCATTTTCAGGTTTAGAAAAATGAATGAACGGCAACAGCGCGGTTCACCGATGCGACAGCCGGTGCGGTATATCTACCAGACATAGGATAAGTCGCGGGTCGCCTGCGACAAGTCCGGTTTGGAGACCGGAAGACAATGACAAAGGGTACGACACTGAAGTTCCTCAAGGGTGCGGGTGCAGCAGGTGCCATGGCGGTGGCGCTGACCTCGCTTGCGGCAACCCCGGCGATGGCGGACGACGACCGCCGCGGCAGTGAAGCGCGCAGCGAACGCGGCGGCGGCAACGGCAACTGGCGCGGCAATCGCGTCCTCAGATGCGCGCGCCTCAGCAGCAGCAAGGTGGCGGCCAGCGGCCCGACTGGGCCTCCGGTTCGCGCGCCCAGGGTGGCGGCCAAAATGGTGGCCAGAACGGGGGCCAGAACGGGGGCCAACCCCAGGCCCCTCGCCCTGATGTCCAGCGGCCTTCGCAGGGCAACGGCGGCAACGCCTGGCGCGGACAGGGCCAGCCTTCCCGCACGCCGGACTGGGCCCGCAATCTCGGCAACAACCGCCCTGGCAACGACTCCGACCGGAACCGGCCTTCCGACAACCAGCCCGGGCGCCCCTCGTGGCAGGGAGGTCGGGACGGCCCTGATCGCGGCTCCGATGGACGTCCCGGCAATGGGCCAGACCGTGGCCCAGATGGCCGGCCAGACCGTGGCCCCGATAGCCGGCCCGACCGGGATCGCGACGGCCCCAACCGCTGGAACGACCGCGACCGTGACCGAGCGCCAGCCTGGAAGGGCGGACAGGACCGCCGACCGGACCGCGACCACCGCTGGAGCAACGACGATCACCGCTGGGACCGCAACGACTGGCGCCGGGATAACCGCTACGACTGGCGCGACTATCGCGATCGCCACCGTTCGGTCTACCGCGCGCGGCCGTACTACGCCCCCTATCGCGGCTATTCGTATCGCCGCCTGAGCATCGGTTTCTACATGAGCTCGATGTTCTACGGCAGTTCCTACTGGCTCGACGATCCGTGGATGTATCGCCTGCCGCCCGTCTACGGCCCCTACCGCTGGGTCCGCTATTACGACGACGTGCTGCTGGTCGACACTTACTCCGGCGAAGTGGTCGACGTGATCTACGACTTCTTCTGGTAATTCGAGAAACGCCTCCGAAGCCCTTGCTTCGGAGGCGTTTTCATCATGGTAATCGGCAACCGATTGATCTTGCCGAATGCCGCGCTAAGCTGATCCGGCAATGGCGCAAGAACACCATCCAGATTGCGAAGCGCTCGCCCGGATCGGTGCCGATGTGCGTGATCGCCTGTCGCTGATGGCGGCGGCGAGGCGCATCGCCGTCGATGATGCGGAAATCTACACCATTGCCAACTTCCTGCCCTCCGCCACCTGCCGGCGACTGACGGCCCTGATCGACGCCGTTGCCTGCCCTTCCCGGCTGGTCGAGGAAGCGGACTGGGAGGGGTACCGAACCAGCTACTCAGGCGATATCGACCCTGGAGACACCACTGTCCGCAACCTTGAGCAGGAACTGGCGCACCTTACCGGGCTCGACGCCACCCGCAGCGAATGCGCGCAAGGCCAGCGCCACCTCACGGGCGAATATTACCACGAGCATTGGGACTGGTTTGACACCAAGGCCGACTACTGGGCGGGAGAGGATCGCAACGGCGGACAACGCAGCTGGACGGCGATGGTCTATCTCAACGCCGTCGAGGAAGGCGGGCATACCGATTTCACCCGCCTTGGCCTGCGCGTGACGCCCTGCCCCGGCACCTTGCTGCTGTGGAACAATGCCCTGCCCGACGGCACGCCCAATCCCTGGACGATCCACGCGGCCCGCCCCGTCGTGCGCGGGGTGAAGTACGTCGTCACCAAATGGTATCGCGCCCGCACGTGGCAGTAGCGAGCCTCAGCATTCCTCGCCGTTTTCGGCGGCCTTGCGATTGTCGAGATATTCCATCAGCTGATCGAAGCGGCGGTGCAGCCGGATGATTTCCAGCTGGGTGCGCAAGTTCACCTCGTAGTCGTGCCGCGCGGTAATGCGATCCTTGTCCGCCTGCCGGTTCTGGCTCATCATGATGACCGGCGCCTGGATCGCCGCCAGCATCGAGAGCATCAGGTTCAGGAAGATATAGGGATAGGCGTCGAAGGGCTTGACGCCCAGCATCTGCAGCACGCTCGAATTGAGCAGCATCCAGCCGAGCAGCACCACCGCAAAGGCGATGATGAACCCCCAGCTGCCGCCGACCGCCGCCACCTTGTCGGCAATGCGGTCGCCATGGCTGGCATGCATCGCCGCCAGTTCATCGGCATCGGGGCCGACCAGCGTACCGGCCGCCAGCCGATCAAGCACGCGTCGATCCTCGGGATCGAGCTCCGCCAGCTTGCGCCCGAGGAGTTCTTCGGCGAGTTCCTCGGGCGTTCGCGGGTTCCTGCGCATTCCGGCGTACCTTTCGACCTCAGGCGGCCGACAGGGCCTCGGCGATCAGTTTGCGCGTTTCGGGCACGCCGTAAAGGGCAATGAAGCTGCCCATGCGTGGCCCCTGCGGCGAACCGAGCAGCGTTTCGTAGAGCGCCTTGAACCAGTCACGCAGGCTTTCGAAGCCGTAAGCCTCGTTCTTGCCGATCTCATAGACGGCGTTCTGAAGGTTTTCGGCCGTTGCCTCACCGCCGAGCTTCTCCAGCTCGGCATCCAGCACCTTGAGCGCTTCGGCCTCGTTGGCGGTCGGCGCGCGGCGCTGCAGGGTCGGCGCGATGAAGTCGCGGTTGGTGGCAAGCGCCGCGCGGACCATCTCGCCCAGTTCCGGGTGCGCTTCAGGGCGGGCATCCGCGATGTAGTTGCCGAGGTAGGACCAGACCTGCTCCGCCGTGGCATCGGCGCCCAGCACGCCCACGAGGTTGAGCAGCAGCGAGAACGTCACCGGCACGCTGTCGCCCGCACCTTCGCCGCCGCCATTGGCGCGCAGCAGGTGCCAGACCGGGTTGCCGAGCTGCTTGTCCAGCGCCTGGTCGGCCAGATTACCGCGGAACTGCCAGTATTCGTCGACCGCCTTGGGGATCACGCCGACGTGAAGCTGCTTGGCGCTCTTCGGTTCGCGGAACAGGTAGAAGCCCAGCGATTCCTCGGTGCCGTACGTCAGCCACTGCTCGATGGTGAGACCGTTGCCCTTGGACTTCGAAATCTTCTCGCCGTTCTCGTCAAGGAACAGTTCGTAGATCAGCCCTTCCGGCTTGCGGCCGCCCAGCACCTGCACGATCTTGCCCGACTGGGTGACCGAATCGGTCAGATCCTTGCCGCACATTTCGTAATCGACGCCCAGCGCGTACCAGCGCATCGCCCAGTCGACCTTCCACTGCAGCTTGGCCTTGCCGCCGAACACCGACTGTTCGACGACCGAGCCGTCCTCGTCGGTGAAGCGGACCATGCCGGTCGCCGGATCGAGCACTTCCACCGGCACCTGCAGCACCACGCCGCTGGTCGGCGAAACCGGCAGGATCGGCGAATAGGTCTTGCGGCGCTCCTCGCGCAGCGTCGGCAGCATGATGTCGAGAATGCCCTGGTTGCATTCCAGCACGCGGGTCAGCGCGGCATCGAACGCGCCGGAATTGTAGCGGTCGCTGGCCGACACGAATTCGTAGTCGAAGCCGAAACGGTCGAGAAAGTCGCGCAGCATCGCGTTGTTGTGATGCGCAAAGCTCTCATGCGTGCCGAACGGGTCGGGAATGCGGCTGAGCGGCTTGCCGAGATTGGCGGCCAGCACTTCGGCATTGGGAATGTTGTCCGGCACCTTGCGCAGCCCGTCCATGTCATCCGAGAAAGCGACAAGGCGGGTCGGCGCACCGCCGGTCAGTGCCTCGTAGGCACGGCGGACCAGAGTGGTGCGCAGCACTTCCTGGAAGGTGCCGATATGCGGCAGGCCCGAGGGACCGTAGCCCGTCTCGAACAGCACCGGCGCGGGCTTTCCATCCGGGCCAGTTTTTCCGTTCGGGAAACGCTTGAGCAGCTTCTGGGCCTCCTGGAAGGGCCAGGCCTTGGACACGCGTGCGGCTTCGATCAGGGCTTGTTTAGTCATGCGCGCGCTATGACGCGAATTTGCCGCATTTCGCAAGCGCGAAGCTATGCGGGGAACCACTCGAGCGGGGAGCCGTTGTGAATTTTCAGGTCGCAGAAGGACATGGTCAAGTCGTGAAGTACGTCGATACCCTGCAGAAACAGCTCGAAAGCATGGCCGAGGGCTTCGTGCAGGCGCTGCCCAGCCTCGTCATCGCGCTCATGGTGCTCATGGTGACCTGGGCGCTGGCCCGCTTCGCCGTGCGCATGGCCGACAAGCTGACATCCCGTGCGACGATCCGCAACGATCTCAAGCAATTGCTCGACACTCTGGTACGGCTGTTCGTCTGGGTCATCGGCTCGCTGGTTGCGCTTACTGTCGCGGTGCCGAGCTTCACCCCGGCAGGCGCTTTCGCGGGCCTGGGCGTCGGCGCTCTGGCCATCGGTTTCGCGTTTCAGGACATCTTCGAGAACTTCCTCGCCGGCGTCCTCATCATGCTGCGCGACAAGATGAACATCGGCGATTCGATCCAGTGCAACAGCATCCAGGGCAAGGTCGAGCGTATCACCCTGCGCGAAACGCATATCCGCCAGTTCACCGGCGAACTGACGGTTGTGCCGAATTCGATGCTGTTCAAGAACCCGGTCCGCATCCTCAACGACGAACCGGTGCGCCGCGACGAACTGGTCGTCGGCATTTCCTACGACGCCGATCTCGACCAGGCCGAGAGCATTCTGCGCGAGGCGGTGAGCGGCGTGGAAGGCGTGGATTCGAGCAAGACCATTCTGGTCGTCGCCCAGACCTTCAATTCAAGCTCGATCGATTTCCTGATCCAGTGGTGGGCAGACACCACCCCGCGCGACATGCGCATCACCAAAAGCGACGCCATCAAGGCCATCAAGGCCGCGCTGGACGGGGCGGAGATCGAGATCCCCTACCCCTACGTCACCAACACTTTCAAGGAAGCGCTGCCGATCGACCGCGCGCATTCGCCGGAAAAGCGCGCGGCCTGAACGGTGGGCCGGAATGATAGGTGGCCGGATCAACCGGCCACCTCGTCCTGCCACTTCCAGTCGTAGGTGAGCGGCGCTTCGCGGAAAGCGAAGCGGTCGATGTGCCGGGCGACCACATCGGTCAGCCCCTGCACGTCATCCCGGTTTTCGCCGGTGATGGCGATGGCGATGCCGGTATCCCCCGCCGCCATCGTCGCCACGGCATTGGGGAAGGTCACCGTGCCGGTGCTACCTTCCACAGCGGTTTCGAGCTTGTGGCTCCAGTGCTTGCACAACTGCAGCACGTACTTCGCGCCATTGGGCGTGGCGACCTCTGCCCCGATCGTGTGGCTCATCCTTCGATCCTTTCGATCTTGCGGGTCGCCTCGTCGAGCGCATCGGCGACCTGGAGGATGATCGCGCGATCGGCACCGTCCTTGGAAAGACGGTCGTGCACGGCCGTGCGCAAGGCGTGAATGGCCCGGCGCACGGGCGCGGGATCGACCCGGTCGCGCGCTTCCGCCAGCGCCGAAAGACGCGCCTTGAGCGTGACGACCTTCTCGGCATCGCCTTCGGCCTGGGTACGGCCTTCGCCGGTCGCCTCGTAGGACTTGCGGGCGCCCTCTTCGGCCTTGGCCGCGATCAGCCCCGCTTCTTCCATGTAGGTCAGCGCCGGATAGACCACCCCCGGGCTCGGCGCATAGTCGCCGCCCGAAAGCGCCTCGATCTCGCGGATCAGCTCATAGCCGTGACGCGGCGCCTCGACGATCAGTGCGAGCAGCAGGATCTGCAATTCCGCCTGATCGAACAGGCGCTTGCGGCGTCCGCCGCCCATGCGCCCGCCACCGGGGCCGAAACCGCCCCCGAAGCCGCCCCCAAAACCGCCACCGAAACCTTCACCCCGGCCACCGCGACCGCGTCCACGACCGCCGGGGAAACCGCCTTCGAAATCGTCACCGTCACGCCCGAAGGGCCCACGCTCCATGCCGAACCCACCGCGTCCGCGCATGCCGCGCGGGCCGAAGCGGCCTTCGCCGCGAAATTCGCTCCGGAACTCATCGCCGCGCCCATCGCGGCAACCACGACGTCCGCCGTGCTTGTGATGAATTTTCATCGTTCTCTTCTCGTTTTCCATCTTCATGATGGCCTCAAGATATATTTTAAATCGCACGCCACAAGACTCTAAAATGTATCTTGATGTATTTTTTATGCGGAAGCACTGTGGAACCTCGGGTTTCCGCCAAAACCCGGCATTGCCGGGTTTCCCTTTTCGTTCTGCCGTGCCTAAGACGGGGCAATGGCCGCCCTCTCCATCCCCGCCCTTCATGCCAGCCACGCAGGTTCCTGGCTGCGCGAGGGTTCCGGCACGACTCGCCCTGTTTCCAAAGGCGAAGCAGTCACCGCAGCCGCCGACACGCCGCTGCTGATCCTCAACGCCCCGCTCGTCGCCACCCGACTCGGCTACCCCGATCTGTCCGGACTCGACCTGCTGGAACTGTTTGCCTTCGTGCACCCTGCCCGCTTTGTCGTCCCCACCGCAAAGGGGCTTGCCCATGCCCTGGGGCTCGATGAACCCAAGGGCGATGCCGATGTGCCCAAACTGCTGCAGGAGGCCGCCGGGGCGCTGCTGGAAACCTGCGAAAGCGACCAATGGGCCGAACGTGAAGGCGCGTGGACCGGCCTCCAGTCACTCGTGCGCATGCGCTGGCCCTGGGCCAACCTGCTTGGCGCGCACATCCGCAAGCCGGAGCGAGCCGAACGCTGGCTGTTCACCCGCCTGCCGGAATGGGAAGAGACGCCCGAACTGCCGCAGCCCCGCCAGATCGTGCTCGAAGGCGATGCCGTGCTGCGGCGACTGGCCGAACTCACCGGCAGCAACGCCGAACAGCGCCCCACCCAGCAGGCCTATGCCGCCGAGGCCGCCTATGCCTTTGCCCCGCGCGAGGCACGCGGCCGCCCGCATGTGGTGCTGGCACAGGCCGGAACCGGCATCGGCAAGACCCTTGGCTATCTCGCTCCGGCCTCGCTCTGGGCGCAGGAATCGGGCGGCACCGTCTGGGTCTCGACGTATACCAAGGCGCTGCAGCGGCAGCTGCGCAAGGAAAGCCGCCGCGCCTGGCCCGAGTATCGTCCGGACGGCAGCCAGCCCGTGGTCGTGCGCAAGGGCCGCGAGAACTACCTTTGCCTGCTGAACCTCGAAGACGCGCTGCAAGGCGGCTTTGCCGGACGCGCGGCGATCATGGCGCAGCTCGTCGCGCGCTGGGCCGCCTATTCGCAGGATGGCGACATGATCGGCGGCGACCTGCCGGGCTGGCTCGGCACCCTGTTCCGCCAGCGCGGCATCACCGCCCTCACCGACCGGCGCGGCGAATGCGTCTATGCCGGCTGCCCGCATTTCCGCAAATGCTTCATCGAGCGCGCCACCCGTGCCAGCGTCGGCGCCGACCTCGTGATCGGCAACCATGCGCTGGTCATGATCAACGCCGCACGCGGACGCGATCAGGCCGCGCGGCCGACCCGCGTGGTATTCGACGAAGGCCATCACGTCTTCGATGCCGCCGATTCAACCTTTGCCGCAGCGCTCACCGGCGCCGAGGCCATCGAACTGCGGCGCTGGGTGATCGGCCCCGAAAAGAACGCGCGCGGCCGCCGCCGCGGCCTCTCCGCCCGCCTTGCCGACGTCGCCAGTTATGACGAGGCCGGGGCCAAGGCCATCACCGCCGCCTGCGCCGCCGCCGAGTCCCTGCCCGGCGACAGCTGGATGCAACGCATCGTCGACGGAGCCCCTTCCGGTCCGCTGGAAGAGCTGTTCGCCGCCGCCCGCGCCACCGTCTACGCCCGCGACGAGAGCGGCGGGCAGGAAGCGGGCTACGGCCTCGAAACCGAAGCCGCGGGCCTCGACGGTGCATTCGTCGAACGCGCCGAAGCCGCGCGCGAGGCACTGAGCGAACTGCGGCAGCCACTGATGCGGCTCGGCCTGCGGCTCGAGGCCCTGCTCGAGGACGGGCCAGACTGGCTCGACGGTCCCGGCCGCGCCCGTATCGAAGGCGCCCGCCAATCGCTTGGCTGGCGGATCGACCTGCTCTCGGCATGGGAAACGATGCTGGCCCGGCTCAGCGGCCCCGCCGATCCCGAGTATGTGGACTGGCTGGCGGTCGACCGGTCCGACGCGCGCGAATACGATATCGGTATCCACCGCCACTGGCTCGATCCGATGAAGCCGTTCGCCAGTGTCGTGCTGGAACCGGCCCACGGCGTGGTCATGACCTCGGCCACGCTGCGCGACGGCGAAGGCTGGGAAAAGGCGATCAAGCGATCGGGCGTGCCCTATATCGAAGTCACGCCGAAACTCTCCGAACATCTCAGCCCCTTCGACTATGCCGAGCAGGCCGAAGTGCTGATCGTCAACGACATCCCGCGTGGCGACATCCCGGCGCTCGCCGGCGCCTATGGCCGGTTGATCGAAGCCTCGGGCGGCGGCGTGCTGGGCCTGTTCACCGCGATCCGCCGCCTGCGCGCCGTGCATGGACGCATTGCCGACCGTCTCGCGCGCGGCGGCCTGCCGCTCTATGCCCAGCATGTCGATCCGATCGACACCGGCACGCTGGTCGACATCTTCCGCGACGATCCCGCCGCCTCGCTGCTGGGCACCGATGCCCTGCGCGACGGGGTGGACGTGCCCGGCCATTCGCTGCGGCTTGTCGTCATGGAGCAAGTGCCATGGCCGCGGCCGACCATCCTGCACCGTGCGCGGCGGCTGGCCGGGGGCGGCTCGTCCTACGACGACGGCCTGATCCGCGCCAAGCTGGCGCAGGCCTTCGGCCGCCTGATCCGCAGCAAGGGCGACCGCGGCCATTTTGTCGTTCTATCCTCCGCCTTTCCATCGCGCCTCCTGAGCGCGTTCCCGAAGGGCACGCCGGTTCATCGGATTTCACTGGAAGAAGCCTTGCATCGCGTGGCCGCAAGTGTTTCAGGGGAAACCGTCAAGGACGGCAATCACGCCCGCCCGCCGGTTTGACCCGTTCAGTGTGAGCTTGATCCCCGCATGAAAACTCTCGGCATTTTCAGGCACGCCAAATCGGACTGGAACGACGCCCGCCTGCGGGATTTCGACCGCCCGCTGAACAAGCGCGGACGCAAGGGCGCAGCCTTGATGGGCCTGCACATCCGTGACCATGCGGTGAGATGGAACCGTATCCTCGCCTCTCCGGCGGTGCGCGCCGCGCAGACGATCGAACTGGCCGAGGAAGCCGCTGGCGAATCGCCGGCGATCACCTGGGACCGCCGCCTCTATCTGGCCAGCTCGGCCATTCTCATGGATGTGCTGCGCGAGCAGACCACCGATCCCGGCACCCTCATGCTGGTCGGCCACAATCCGGGCCTCGAAGACCTGATCTTCGACCTCGTGCCCGACGACAGATCGAGCCCGATGCGCGACATGGTCGAGGAGAAGTTTCCGACCGCCGCCTTTGCAGTGATCGAACTGGACATCGCATCCTGGAGCGAGATTACCGACGGCTGCGGCCGACTGGTGCACCTCACCCGCCCGCGCGACCTGGACCCCGAACTGGGGCCGCAGATCGAATTCTGATCGGCAGCAGCCGCCGCGCGGATCAGGACAAAGGCGAAGTCAGGCGGCCAGGGCCGCTGCCAGCTTGTCGCGGATGGCGCGCAGCCGCGCGAGACGTTCGGGCGAAATATCCGCCACCAGCGACGCCGGCTCTGCCGCCGGAGCCGCCTGCAGCGCCGTCGCTTCCGGTACGCTTCCACCTTCCAGCGCCTGCCGGGCACCCCGCAGGGTATAGCCCTCGCGGTGCACCAAACGGTCAATTTCGGCAATCAAAGCAACATCTTCCGGCCGATAATAGCGGCGTCCACCCGCGCGCTTGATCGGCTGAAGCGCCGGAAACTGCTCTTCCCAATACCGCAGCACGTGCTGGCGCACGCCCAGAGCCTTGGTCACCTCGCCAATCGTGCGCAGCGCGTCCGCCGCCTTCCCATCGTCAAAACGAGAAAGCGGCGCTTGCGACACCGGATCGCGATCCGGATTCTGAGACATGAAATTCGCTCCTTACGGGCCACCGCCCCCAGAGCGGCCATGGTCAGACTTGCGCGATGCGATCCTTGAGCATCTGGCTAGCACGGAACGTCATCACCCGACGCGGCGTGATGGGCACCTCAATCCCTGTCTTGGGATTTCGGCCGATACGTTCACCCTTGTCCCGCAACAAAAACGTACCGAAACCGGAGATCTTGACGTTCTCCCCATCGGTCAATGCGTTGGACATATGCTGAAGAATGGCTTCGACCATACCAAGCGATTCTGCCCGTGACAGGCCCAACCGGCGATGGATGGCTTCCGCGATCTCAGCTCTCGTCAATGTTTCCGTGGAGCGCATAACACCACATCCCCTTCGAGCCCGAACCCCCATGACGATCATATGAAAAAATGAGGGAAAAGCAATGCTCGACGCAGGAGACTGCGCCGATTTGAAACAGGCTCAACGGAACTACATCCGGATCAGGCTGGCGCCCCAGGTGAAGCCGCCGCCCATCGCTTCCAGCACGACCAGGTCGCCCTTCACGATTCGGCCGTCCCGCACCGCCTGATCGAGCGCCAGCGGCACCGATGCAGCAGAGGTATTGGCGTGCTGGGAGACCGTCATCACCACCTTTTCGGCGGGAAGATTGAGCTTGCGCGCGGTCGCATCGAGAATGCGGGCATTGGCCTGATGCGGCACCAGCCAGTCGATGTCCTGCGCGGTGTGACCGGTTTCGGCCAGCACTTCCTCAAGCACTTCGGCGAGATTCGTCACCGCGTGACGGAACACTTCGCGGCCTTTCATGCGCAGCTTGCCAACGGTTCCCGTCGTCGACGGTCCGCCATCGACGAACAGAAGCTGGTTATGCGCGCCATCGGCATGGAGACGGGTAGCGAGCACACCGCGCGGCTCCTCGCCCTCTTCCTGCTCCTGCGCCTCGAGCACGATCGCGCCCGCGCCGTCGCCGAAGAGCACGCAAGTCGTGCGGTCTTCCCAGTCGAGAATCCGGCTGAAAGTTTCCGAACCGATCACCAGCGCGCGCTGGGCCATGCCCGAACGCAGCATCGAATCGGCAACACCGACCGCGTAGAGGAAACCCGAACAGACTGCCGCCACGTCAAAGGCGATACCGCCGCGGCAGCCAAGATTCGCCTGAACGATCGTGGCGGTGGCCGGGAAGGTCTGGTCCGGAGTGGCCGTTGCCAGCACGATGAGGTCGATCGACGCGGCGTCGATGCCGGCCGCCTCGATCGCCTTGCGGGCGGCGTCGGTGGCAAGGCTCGACGTCGTCTCGTCGGCATCGGCGATATGACGGTTGGAGATGCCGGTACGCTCGACGATCCATTCGTCGCTGGTATCGACCTTCTCTGCCAGTTCTGCGTTGCTGACCGCGCGGCGCGGCAGGGCAGAGCCCGTGCCGACGATGACCGAACGCCGCATCAGGCGCGCTCTTCCTGGACGCGCGTCTTGCGCAGGGACGTCCCACCCATGCGGGCGAGGTCGGCGGAAATCCGCTCGGTCACATTTTCCTCCAGGAGTCGCGCAGTCACCGCGACGGCATTGGCGACACCGGCGGCATTGGCGCCGCCATGGCTTTTCACCACGATACCGTTGAGACCCAGGAAAACTGCGCCGTTATGATTATTGGGATCGAGATGGTGCTTGAGCAGTTCGGTGGCCGGCTTCGAGATCAGGAACCCGATCTTAGAGCGCAGCGAACTGGTGAAGCCCCGACGCAGCAGGTCGGCGACGAAACGGGCCGTACCCTCCACCGCCTTCAGCGCGACATTGCCCGAGAAACCGTCGGTCACGACGACATCCATGTCGCCGCGGCCCAGCTTGTCGGCCTCAGTAAAACCGTCGAAGGACATCGACAGGTCGGCGGCGGAAGCCTTGAGCATCGCTGCCGCATCGCGCAGCATTTCGGTGCCCTTGGTTTCCTCGGTGCCGATATTGAGCAGACGCACGCGCGGCTGCTCGCGCCCCGTGGCAACGCGGGCATAGGCAGCACCCATGATCGCGAACTGCACGAGATTGCGCGCATCGCATTCCGCATTGGCGCCAAGGTCGAGCATGACGAGGTCATGGTCTTCCAGCGTCGGCAGCAAGGCGGCAAGCGCGGGCCGGTCGATACCGGGCATCGTGCGCAGCGAGAGCTTGGCGATCGCCATCAGCGCGCCGGTATTACCGGCGCTGACGGCGGCTCCGGCGTCACCCGCCTTCACCGCCTCGATAGCGCGCCCCATCGAGGTACCCTTGGCCCGGCGCAAGGCCTGGCTGGGCTTGTCCTCACCGCTGATGACGCCTTCGGTATGCAGGATTTCGGAGCTGGCCCTGAGGTTGGGATGAGCCTCAAGTGCGGATTTGATCCGCGGCTCGTCCCCCACCAGCAGGAACTTGAACTGATCATGGCGACGGCGCGCAAGTGCGGCGCCCTCGATCATGACGCGCACACCTTCGTCGCCGCCCATCGCATCGATAGCGATACGCGGCAGACTCATGCTTTTTCTCCGAAACTCGTCTTTGGTCTTAGACTTCGACCGCGACGATTTCGCGACCGTTGTAGTGACCGCAAGCGTTGCACAGGTTGTGCGGACGCTTGAGTTCGCCACAGTTCGGGCACTCGTGGAAAGCTTCGACCTTCAGCGCATCATGGCTGCGGCGCATGCCACGGCGGGACGGGGTGGTCTTTCTTTTAGGGACAGCCATTTCGGCACCTGTTCCTGAAACTGGATTAATGTCAAAAAGGCCGCCGGGAACCGTTTTCGCGGACCGGCGGCTTGCGAAGGCGCGCCTATAACCGATTTCTCACCAGTTGCAACCCGTTCGTCCCCGCAGCAAGAACGCGAAATCGACAAAGGGGAAAACGAACCCATGATTCTTCAAACCACGCTGTGCCTTGCGGCGGCAGCGGCCGTCATCACTTTCTGGCACATAGCACGTATCGGTCAGCTGCGCATGCGCGATAAGGTCCTTTTCGGTGACGGCGGTCACGACCTGCTGTCGCGCCGCATGCGCGCCCAGCTCAATTTCGTGGAAAGCACGCCCTTCGTGCTGATCCTCGTGGCCGCCATCGAAATGACCGGAAAGGCGGGCCCCTGGCTCGCCATCGTCGGTGCAGTCTTCATGCTGGGACGCGTTTCGCATGGCCTGGGCATGGACATCCCCAAGCCCAATCCGCTTCGCATGGCCGGCGTCCTGGTCACCGTGCTCACGCTGCTGGGGCTTTCGGTGATGGCCGTGCTGATCGCGCTGGGCCGCTTCTGATCCCGCCGCGCATGGCAGGCAAACAAAAAGGGCGCCGGTCGGACCGGCGCCCTTTTTCATTTAATCCACGGTAAAGATCACGCCGGCAGACCGCGCTCCAACGCCGCATCACCGACATAGGGATTCGTCCGGCGCTCTTCACCAAAGGTGCTGATCGGACCGTGTCCCGGCACAAACGTCACATCATCGCCGAGCGGCCAGAGCCCGGTGGTGATCGAGTTGACGAGATCCTCGAGGTTCCCGCGCGGGAAGTCCCAGCGACCGATTCCGCCCTGGAACAGGACATCGCCCACCATCGCGAACTTGCTCGGCGCATGGTGGAAGATCACGTGACCCGGCGTGTGCCCGGGACAATGGACCACATCGAGTTCCAGCTCGCCCACCGTCACCTTATCGCCATTCTCGAGCCAACGATCAGGCTCGAAAGTATGCGCTTCCATGTTCCAGCGCGGACCGTCGTCATTAAGCTGCGCGATCCAGAACCGGTCCTCCTCGTGCGGGCCTTCAATCGGCACGCCCATTTCCTTGGCAAACACACCCGCCATGCCGCAGTGGTCGAGATGGCCATGGGTGACGAGAATCTTCTCCAGCGTCACCCCGGTCTTTTCCAGCGCCTGACGCAGCTTGGGCAAGTCCCCCCCGGGATCGACAAAGGCACCGCGCATCGTCCGGGTGCACCACAGGAGCGTGCAATTCTGCTGGAGCGGCGTGACAGGAATGATCCCCACCCGCATCGGACGTTCGTCGGCAGTTTCGGTCATGCCGCAGGAGATGGCCGCAAGCCGCCCTGAATGCAACTGCGCTAGATGCGCCCGCCCTTCCAGACGACTCGCCCGATCACCACCACATCGTCGAGCCCGCATTCGATCACCCGGTAGGCCGGATTGTCGCTGAGCAGGGCGATCCGCCCGGCGCCGACCGGTTCCAGCCGCTTGACCAGCACGGCATCGTCCAGACGCACGACATGAATGCCGTCGCGCAGCGGCTGCCAATCGCGGTCGACAAGGATCTCGTCACCATGACGCAGCGTCGGCTCCATCGAATCGCCGGTCACGCTGATCGCGGAGAGCGCATCGGGCCGCAGCCCGAGCGAACGCAGCCACCGCGCAGTGAAGCGCAAGGTGCCGAACGTCTCCTCCTCCCCCGCATGGGCACCCGGCCCGGCAGACGCGCCGACGGCCAGCCGGGGCACATCGACCCATCCGGTCAAATCGTAGGATTTTTCTCCACCCTTGCCCAGCTCCACCTCATCCACACCAAAGAACCGCGCCAGCAGGCTGCGGTCCTGCTCCTCCAGCTTTCGCGGGCTGCCCTTCTTGATGAATTGCTGGAGATAGCTGGCATTTTTACCGATCATCCGGGAGAGCGACGAAAGGCTTACCCCTCGGGCATCGGCGAGTTGCAGCAGGCGGGAGCGGGGGTCCGGGGTTTCCATAATGTAATCCGTAACCGAAGGAAATTTCCTAGACAAGTAGGATTTGGATGCCGAAATTCCCGGAACATTACGAAAACATCCAAAACCGGAGCTTTCACACGATGCTACTGCGCCAGATCGAGCGCTTTCTGCGCCTGACGGAAATGCCGTGGACCAAGTTCGGTCGCCTGGCGACCCACGACCCGCGATTCGTCGCGGACTTGCGCAACGGCCGCAATCCTCGCGCCGGCACCGTGAAACGCGTCGAACATTTCATGAACAACTATCTGGAGAGCCTCCATGCGCACTAATTTCGCCGCCCATCGCGAAGCTGGCCGTAACCACGCCCGCGACGCCGGCGCGTTCCGCTCCATGCTCGAAACCGCCCGCAGCGCGCTGGGCGATGGCGCCGGCAGGCCGCGCGGCCCCTGGCTGCTCCTGCTTTCGGAAGTCCTGCTGCTGGCGGGCAAGCAGGTGGAATTCCTCCATCACGCCGAACGGCCGTGGAGCAGCGCCACCTTCTCCGGTTCGCGCCACACCATTGCGCTGGCATTCGAGGGCGTGGATGCCATCGTCGAGGGCGAGGCACTGATCGCCGCCCTGCCCGATCACGAATTCACCGTGCCGGGGCGAATCGTCGCAGATGCCGCCATCGCCGCGGTCGACCATGCGGCAGGCCCGCCCGCGCGCATGACGGTGGAAGTGGAACTGCTGCTGCTCGACGACTGCTGAGCCGCCGCCTCATACCAACCTGCAAGAAGCCACGCTCGACGCTGGCTTAGATCAATATCCCAGCCCCGGATCGACGACATGGCCAAGCGGTTCACCCGCAACGAACCGCTCGGCATTGGCAAGAAAGCGCTTCTCGCCGCGCGTGAACAGCAGATCCTGCGCCCGCCCCGACAGATGCATCGAGATATGGACATTCTCGCGTGACCATAGCGGGTGATCGGCGGGCAGCGGCTCGGGATCGGTGACATCGAGGAACGCGCCGCCCAGATGCCCCGAATCGATCGATGCCAGCAGCGCCTCCTGATCGACCACGGTGCCGCGCGCGAAATTGACCAGTGCCGCCCCCGGCTTCATCGCCGCAAACTCCGCCGGACCGAACATGCGGTATGTGTCCGGCGTCGAGGGCACGATCAGGATCACCCAGTCGAACCGCCCCAGCACGCCGCGCCACTCCTCCGCGCCCAGCTCCCCCGGCCCCGGACGACGGCGAACGCCGGTCACGTGCGCGCCGAAGGCACGCAGAATTTCGGCGATGCGGCTGCCGATCTCACCGGCGCCGATCACCAGCACCTGCGAATCGAGCAGTTCGCGCTTGCCCGGAGGCTCGGCCAGCCACTCGTGACGGTCCTGCGCGCGCACGACCTCGCGCCAGCCCTTGGCCATCGTCAGCATGCCCATGACGGTGAACTCGGCAACCGACTGCGCGTGGATGCCCCCGCCGTTGGTCAGCGTGATGCCCCGTTCGCACAGCAGGTCGAGCGGCAGCCAGTCGACGCCCGAAGACAGCACGTTACACCACTTGAGCCGTGTTCCCCGCGCCACCGCCTCGCGCGCGGTCGGGCCGTCGATCTGGTGCAGCCAGACCGCATCCGCCTGTTCCACCATGGCAAGAAGCTCACCGCCATCGCTGTACCAGCGCGCCTCGACCCCCGCAGGCAAGCGCCCCTCAAGACCGGGGCGGAACTGCGCGGAGATGAGGACGATGGTCATTGACAGGCTCCGGACAGACATAACAACTTGAAGAAGAGTGAAATTGGCAGGGGAAGCCGACATGGCAAGACGGCAATGGGCATATGCGGTTGCGTTTCTCGGCACGCTGGTCCCGCTCGGTGCAATAGCGCAGGACGAAGGATCGCAGGAAGTCGTGGTCACCGCCGCGCGCCGCGATGCCGAGGACTATTCCGCGACGATGCCCGCGGTGGGGCTGCGCCGAAAGGCCGACTTTGCCATCGTCGAAGTCACCGTATCGGGCGACAGCCGCGACAAGGCCCAGCGCGAGAGCGAGATCTACGACATGATTCGCAGCGCTATCGCCGCCGCGCCGCGCGCCGGGGTGCAACTGGCCTACGGCGAACGCACGCTCCAGCCGCTCACCGCCCAGAACTACCGCAATCTGACGCTGCGCAACGATTCCCGGCCCGACAGCCAGCGCACCAGCTTTCTCGCGAAAGTACCGCTGACCGGCACGATGGACGCCCAGGGCGCACAGGCCGCGATCACGCGTTTCGTGAAATCGGTAGAGCCCGTCGGCCGCGCGCTGATGAGCCAGAGCGACGACCTGACCCTCTCGATCGTCGCCCCGGATCAGTATCGCGGCCAGATCGCCGATGCCATCGCCGCCGATGCCAGGGGCATGGCGAGCCGGCTCGGCAATGGCTACGGCGTGGAAATCGAAGGTCTGCAATGCCCGGTCGAATGGGCGCGCGCCGGCCTTTCCGAAGTGCTGCTCTTCTTGCCCTACAAGCTCAAAGTCGTGCCGGTCGGCTAGGCAAGCTTCCATTCCCAGCCGAGCGGATCGCCGTCCATCGCCTCCACGCCCTTGGCCGCGAGTTCATCGCGCAGCGCGTCGGAGTTGGCGAAGTCCTTCTCCGCCCGCGCAGCCTTGCGGCGGGCGAGCACGTCCTCGATCTCGGCCTCGGTGATTGCGGCGGCCTTGGGGCGGATACGCAGGTCGGCGCGGCCGGTGCCGAACAGGTCGAGCCCGAGCACGGCATCCATACGCTCGACGGCGGCCCGCTTGGCACTCACATCGACCTTCTTGGCGGCCAGCACATCCTCGAGCGCCGTCAGCGCGACGGCGGTGTTGAGATCGTCACGAATGGCCTTCTCGAACGTTTCGAGCATCGGCGCGAGCTTCGGGTGATTGGGATCGCCGGCTTCCACGTCGCCCAGACGCTCCACCACCATGATCATGCGCTTCAGGCGCACGAGCGCGGCGGCAAGGCCCTCCCACGAGAACTCCAGCTCCGAACGGTAATGCGCCTGCAGGCACATCATGCGGTAGCCAAGCGGGTGGTAGCCCTTGTCGATGAGCAGCTGCAGGCGCAGGAATTCGCCAGAGGACTTGCTCATCTTGCCCGACCGCTCGACAAGAAAATTGTTATGCATCCATACCTTGGCGCCCGAATTTGCGGGCACATCGAGGCCGCAGGCATCTTCGGGCCGGCAGCAGAACGCCTGGTTCTGGGCGATCTCGTTGGGGTGGTGGATCTCGCGGTGATCGATGCCGCCGGTGTGGATGTCGAACGGGAAGCCGAGCAGGTCGCCCGACATGACCGAGCATTCGAGATGCCAGCCGGGAGCGCCCCTGCCCCACGGCGAATCCCATTCCATCTGGCGCTTCTCGCCCGCAGGCGTCTTGCGCCAGATCGCGAAGTCGGCGGCATTGCGCTTGCCCTCTACCGCCTCGATGCGCCCTTCACCCTCGTCCGTGACAGCGCGCGCAAGACGCCCGTAATCAGCGACGGTGGACACGTCGAAGTAGAGGCCGCTTTCCAGTTCGTAGCAGTGCCTTGGCGCGATCTTCTCGGCAAATGCGATCATCTGCGGGATGTAGTCCGTCGCGATCGACCACTTGGCCGGCTGACGGATGTTCAGCGCCTTGATGTCGGCCCAATAGGCCTGGGTGTAATGTTCGGCGATGTCCCAGATGGACTGGGCCTGCGCCCTCGCCATCTTCTCCATCTTGTCCTCACCGGCATCGGCATCGTCGGTCAGGTGGCCGACGTCGGTGATGTTAATGACGTGGGTGAGCTTGTAGCCCGCATGGCTGAGCGTCCGGCCGAGAATGTCCGCAAAGACATAGGCGCGCATATTGCCGATGTGGGGATAGTTGTAGACCGTCGGCCCGCACGTATAGACCCGCGCCTCGCCGGCGTGGACGGGCTGGAACGGCTCCAGCTGGCGGGTCAGGCTGTTGAACAGCGTCAGGCTTTGCGTCTCGGTCATGACGCAGGGCAATTAGGCAGGTGCCGGGCGCAGTCAAGCCACGCCCGGCATTGCACTCATTCGAAACCGACGAACTTCACCTGCTCGTCGAGCGCCACGCGCGGGCGATCGAAGGTGTTCACGGCCGTATCCAGCCGCTTGCCGATGGAGAGCCCGCAGAACAGCAGGTGCGTCTCGTCCGACACACCGATGTGGTCCTTGATGAGCCGGGCATAGAGGCCCATCCACTCCTGAGGGCAGGAATCGAGCCCCTCCTCGCGCAGCAGCAGCATGATCGTCTGCAGCCACATGCCCACGTCCGACCACTGCGGCGATTCCATGAAACGCTCGAAATAGCAGACCAGCAGCACCGGCGCGCCGAACGAGGTGACGTTCTGGTTCATGAAGGCCTGGCGCCCTGCCGCGTCGTCCCGCGCGATGCCCATGGCGCCGTACATGAGACCGCCCAGTTCCTGCAGCCGCGCGGCGTGGCGGGGCGACTGCATCGGCGCGGACCAGTTGTATTCCTCGGGATCCTGCGGCTGGCTGGCCAGCATCTTGGCCTGCAGCGCCTTGAGCGGCTCACCGGTCAGCACGGTCGCTTCCCAGGGCTGGAAGTTGCAGCCCGAAGGCGCCATGCGCGCCTTGTCGAGCACGCGGCGCAGCACGTCGAGGCTCACCGGCTCATCGCTGAAGGCGCGGATCGAGCGGCGGCTGAGGACGGCATCGGTAACGTTCATGAAAATCCCTTCGTTGGCGGCGATTTGCAAACCGCCGCCGAACTTGGGACCGGTCGGAGCAGATTCAATACCAAGCGGTAGAAAAATCACTCTTCCTCGAACAGCCCCGCCAGCTGCTCGATCATCGTGCCGCCCAGCTGCTCGGCATCCATGATGGTGACGGCGCGGCGATAGTAGCGGGTGACGTCGTGGCCGATGCCGATGGCGACGAGCTGGACCGGGCTTTTCGCCTCGATCCATTCGATCACCCGGCGCAAGTGCGCCTCGAGGTACCCCGCCGAGTTCACCGAGAGAGTCGAATCGTCCACCGGCGCCCCGTCGGAGATCACCATCAGGATGCGGCGATCTTCCTGCCGGGCCAACATGCGGTTGTGCGCCCAGAGCAGCGCCTCGCCGTCGATGTTCTCTTTCAGCAGGCCTTCGCGCATCATCAGGCCGAGGTTCTTGCGTGCGCGGCGCCAGGGCTCGTCGGCCTTCTTGTAGACGATGTGGCGCAAGTCGTTGAGGCGGCCCGGATGGGCAGGACGGCCACTGGCCAGCCATGCCTCGCGGCTCTGCCCGCCCTTCCACGCGCGGGTGGTGAAGCCGAGGATCTCGACCTTCACGCCGCAGCGTTCCAGCGTGCGCGCCAGCACGTCCGCACTGATCGCCGCGATCGAGATCGGCCGCCCGCGCATGGAGCCCGAATTGTCCAGCAGCAGGGTGACGACGGTGTCCTTGAACTCGACATCGCGCTCGATCTTGTAGGACAGCGACTGGCCGGGCGAGACGACCACGCGGGCCAGCCGCGCGGCATCGAGCATGCCCTCTTCCTGATCGAAGTCCCACGAGCGGTTCTGCTGCGCCATGAGGCGGCGCTGGAGGCGATTGGCCAGCCGCGTGACGATGCCCTGAAGCCCCTTGAGCTGCGCGTCGAGATAGGCGCGCAGGCGGGTCAGTTCCTCTTCGTCGCACAGGTCCGCAGCGCCGACCACTTCGTCATAGGCCTCGGTGAAGACCTGATAGTCGAAGCTCTCCGGAATGTCGGTCCAGGGGCGGTTCGGGCGGACCGGCAGCATGCCCTCCTCGCCCTCGTCGCCTTCCTGGCCCTCGTCCATGTCCGCCGGGTTTTCGCCCTCGGCCTCGGCCTCCCCCTGGTCCTCGCCCCTGGAGGGTTCGGCGGCAGCTTCGGCAGGCTGCTCCTCGCGCCCGCTTTCATCGCCGCTCTCGTCTTCCTCGGTCTGCTCGTCGCCGTCCATCTCGTCGGCGTCCTCGGGCGGCAGGTCGACCTCGTCGGCCTGCGTCATTTCGAGGTGGGCGAGCATGTCGAGCGAGAGCTTCTGGAAGGCCTTCTGGTCCTCCAGCAGGCCGGCGAGCGCGTCGAAATCCTCGCCCGCCTTTGCTTCGATCCAGCGGCGAACCATCTGCACGCCGTCCTGCGCCGCTTCGGGCACGGGCTGGCCGGTCAGCCGTTCGCGCAGCAGCAGCGCCAGCGCGGTCGGCACCGGGACCTTGTCGGGGGCATCGGCGCGGGTAATCGGGTCGCTGGCGATGCGTGCTTCCAGCGAGGCATCGAGATTGTCGCGCATACCGGCATAGGCATTGGCGCCCAGCGCCTCGTAGCGGACCATCTCCACCGCGTCGTAGCAGGCGCGCGCCGAAGGCTCCGACGGGGCATGGCGGCGGTGCAGCGCCTCGTTGTGGTGGCGCAGCTTGAGCGCAAAGCTGTCGGCATAGCCGCGCGCCTGCATCGCGGCTGCGCGCGGTACGGAGCGGCCCGGCATCGGGATGCGGAAGGTGCCCCCGGTCGCACTGGGGGCATCGGCGGTCCAGTTGACCTCGACTTCGGCATCGCCGGCAATGGCGCGCGAAGCGCCGGTCAGTGCAAGCTTGAAGCGGTCGACAGGTGTTTCATCGGACATGACCGCTCAATGGCGGCATAGCCGCGCGGGCGCAAGCCGCTGGAATGGAAAACCCCGGAGGCGCGATGCGCTTCCGGGGTTCGAAATCCTGTCCGGAAAACGCCCCAAGGGGCATTTTCCCGAAGACGGATCAGAGGCTCTGGCCGGTCTTGGCCCAGTCGGCCATGAAGCCTTCGATGCCCTTGTCGGTGAGGACATGCTTGACCAGGTTCTTGATGACCGCCGGCGGCATCGTCGCGACGTCGGCGCCGATGCGGGCGCATTCGAGGACGTGAACCGGGTGGCGGATCGAGGCGGCGAGGATCTCGGTCTCGAAGGCGTAGTTGTCGTAGATCAGGCGGATGTCGCGGATCAGGTCCATGCCATCGAAGCCGTTGTCGTCATGACGACCGACGAAGGGCGAGATGAACGAGGCGCCCGCCTTGGCGGCGAGCAGCGCCTGGTTGGCCGAGAAGCACAGGGTGACGTTGACCATGGTGCCTTCGCTGGTCAGCGCCTTGCAGGTCTTGAGGCCGTCGAAGGTGAGCGGCACCTTGATGCAGACGTTGTCGGCGATCTTGCGCAGGATTTCGGCCTCGCGCATCATGCCGGCGTGGTCGAGCGCGACGACTTCGGCGCTGACCGGACCATCGGTAAGGCCGCAGATTTCCTTGGTGACTTCGATGAAGTCACGGCCGGACTTGGCAATCAGCGAGGGGTTGGTGGTAACGCCGTCAAGCAGGCCGGTAGCGGCCAGCTCGGCGATTTCGGCAGTGTCGGCGGTGTCGACGAAGAACTTCATGGCGGGGTTCCTGTAATGGCATCACGCCCCTCAGGCCCACGGCCCGAGGGTCGATTCTGGCGCCCCCTATAGGCACAGAGCGCCGTGCTGGATACCCCGCCGAACGGCCGAACGATCAGGCCGCCTTGAAGGTGGCGATCAGCAGGCTGTCGCCCGTCGGTGCCGGATCCTGCCGGATGGCCGCCTCGGCCGAGCCGATCTCGTACCAGATGGCATTGTCCGCCTCGAGCGCCAGGGCATGGGCGGCATCGGTGATCGTCACCCCTTTCAGCGCGGCGATCGCCTCACCCAGCGTGGGATCACCGGTCTGCTGCATCGCCCGCTCCATGTCCGGCAGCATGGCATTGACCAGCGCCGGGCCCATCGCCTTGCGCAGCAACGTGGTTGCCGCGGTGCGGCCACCGCCCAGCACTTCGGCGGGGTCTGGAATCGCGACTTGCTTCGCGGCCTGAGCGACCAGCGGCGCTGCCACCACCGCGCTCTGGCTGGCGATGGTGTTGAGCTGGCGCTGCAACTTCATCCTGAAGTCGGCCGAGCGCAGCTTGCGCGAATTGGTCGCACCGGTGCGGGTGAACAGCACCGGCAGCGGAATGCGCGCAACCGGGCTGGTCCAGAACCCATCCGGCTGCACCAGCCAGGTGAAGGCACGCTCCGAGGACAGCCGCATCAGGCGGCGCACCGGCTCGGCATCGCTGGTGAAAGCTCGGCGCAGGCCCGTCGTGGCGCAGCCGGAAACGGCAAAGGCCCCCAGCAGCGCGAAGCCGCCCAGCAGGGCCCGGCGCTCGATCATGCGCCCCTGCCTTGCACCGTCATGTCCGTCCGCCAGGTCCGGCGATCCCCAATTCACCATCATCATGTCCTTCACGCGACCTTACTCCGATGCCTATATGCATTTCAGATGAAACGCATTCGAATCCTTGTCTTCAATGCCGCGCTGGGCGTGCTCGACTACCGCGTGCCCGAAGGCAAGCCCGTCGAACACGGATCCGTGGTGATCGCGCCGCTCGGCCCCCGTCAGGTTCTGGGGATCGTCTGGGAGGCGGAACGCCTGAGCGCGCAAGAAGTGCCCGAAAGCAAATTGCGCCCGATTCTGGAAGTCCTGCCGGTCCCGCCCATCCCCGAGCGGCTCCGACGGCTGATCGAGTGGACGGCGGACTATTACTGCGCCCCGCTGGCCTCGGTGGCCCGCATGGCACTCGGCTCCATGGCGGCGCTGCGCGGCGGCGGGACCACCACCGAGTACAGGCTGACCGGCATGGAACCGGCACGCCTCACACCGCAGCGCGCCGCAGCGCTGGATGCACTGCAGGGCGAGCAGGCCTCGATCAAGGAACTGGCGGAGCTGGCCTCGGTGTCCGACGGCGTGCTGCGCGGCATGGTCGGCGCGGGATTGCTGGAGCCGGTCACGGTCGATCTCGACCGCCCCTATCCGCGCGCCGATCCGGGATTCGCGGTCCCGGAACTGTCGGAGGGACAACAGGCCGCCGCGGATGTCTTCGTCGAAGCCGTCCGCACCCCCAGGTTCGCGCCGTTCCTGCTCGACGGGGTCACCGGATCGGGCAAGACCGAAACCTACTTCGAGGCTGTGGCCGAAGCGCTGCGCCTGAATAGGCAGGTGCTGGTGCTGCTGCCGGAGATCGCGCTCACCGAAAACTTCCTTCGCCGCTTCGAACATCGCTTCGGGGTGTCGCCGATCCTCTGGCACTCCTCGCTCAAGTCCAGCGAACGCCGCCGTGCATGGCGCTCCATCGTTCTAGGGGACGCTCAGGTCGTCGTAGGGGCACGTTCTGCCCTGTTTCTGCCTTACGCCCATCTTGGCCTGATCATCGTCGACGAAGCCCACGAAATCTCGTTCAAGCAGGACGACGGCGTACGCTACAACGCCCGCGACGTGGCCGTCATGCGCGCCAAGTTCGAGGCGTTTCCGGTCATCCTGGCCAGCGCGACGCCCGCGCTCGAGACAATGCAGCTCGCCGAAGCCGGGGTCTACCGCAAGATCGACCTCCCTGCCCGTTTCGGCGGCGCGCAATTGCCCGACATCCAGATCGTCGACTTGCGCCAGGAAGCACCCGAACGCGGCAAATGGCTGGCCCCCCGCCTGGTCGAGGAAATGAAGGCGCGCCTGGCACGCGGCGAGCAATCGCTACTGTTCCTCAATCGGCGCGGCTATGCGCCGCTGACGCTGTGCCGCCACTGCGGCTACCGCTTCCAGTGCCCCAACTGCACGGCATGGCTGGTGGAACACCGCTTCTCCCAGCGCCTGGCCTGCCATCACTGCGGCCACGAAGTGCCGGTGCCCGAGGCCTGCCCTGAGTGCGGCACCGGCGACTGCCTGGTCGCCTGCGGCCCCGGCGTTGAGCGCATTGCCGACGAAGTGGCCGAAATCCTGCCCGAAGCGCGCGTTGCGCTGGTGACCTCGGACACGATGAACACCGCCGAGGCCATGAACGAATTTGTCGCCAAGGCGGAAAACAAGGCGATCGACGTGATTGTCGGCACCCAACTCGTCACCAAGGGCTACCACTTCCCGGAATTGACGCTGGTGGGCGTGGTCGATGCCGATCTCGGTCTTGAAGGCGGGGACTTGCGCGCAGCCGAACGCACCTACCAGCAGGTCGCCCAGGTCGCCGGACGCGCCGGGCGCGGCGAGAAACCCGGCGAAGTGCTGATCCAGACGCGCCACCCCGAAGCCTCGGTCATCGCCGCGCTCGCCGCTGGCGACCGCGATGCGTTCTACGCCGCCGAAATCGAGGCGCGGCGCGATGCCAATGCCCCTCCGTTCGGGCGCTGGGCCGCGATCATCGTGTCATCGGAGGATCAGGCCGAGGCCAAGGCCGCCGCCCGCACCATCGGCGGCACCGCGCCAAATCTGCCCGACATGCTGGTGCTGGGTCCTGCCCCCGCGCCGCTGTCGCTGCTGCGCGGACGCCACCGTTTTCGCTTGTTGATCAACGCAAAGCGCTCGGCCGAACTGCAGCGGGTGCTGCGCGAATGGCTGGAGCCGCTCCAGTTCCCGCGCGGCGTGCGCGTCCATATCGACGTCGACCCCTACAGCTTCGTCTGAGCGCTCTCACGCCGAAGCAATTCGCGCTTGATCGCCTCGCCGTAGGCATAGCCGCCGATCGATCCATCGGAGCGGATCACGCGGTGGCAAGGGATCAGCACGGCCACGTTGTTGGCGCCATTGGCCGACCCCGCAGCCCGAACCGCGCCGGGCCTGCCGACGGCAGCGGCAATCTGCGCATAAGTCCGCGTCTCCCCGGCAGGAATCCGCTGCAATTCGCGCCAGACCGCCTGCTGGAACGCGGTGCCCTGCACGTCGAGCGGGATCGCCCGCGATTGCCCCGGCTGCTCGACGGCCGCGACGACATCCCTTGCGATCCGCGCGAAGTCCTCGCCGCCTTCGACCAGGTCGGCCTTGGGGAAGCGCTCGGCGAGTTCCTCGCGCCCCTCACCGAACGACAACCGGCATACGCCCTTGTCGGTGGCGGCGACCAGCATCGGCCCCAGCGTGGTCGGCACGACAGACCAGTGGATCACCACCCCTGCACCGCCGCCACGCCAAGCCGAAGGCACCATGCCCATCCGATCGTCGCTGCCCTCGTAAAACCGGGACGCCGCACCAAAACCGGCTTCGTAGATCGCCGCGGTCACGCTGGCACCACTGCTCAGCGCCTCACCAGCACGATCGAAGCGCCGCGCACGGGCATATTCGGCGGGCGAAAGCCCCACCGCCCGCTTGAACACACGCTGGAAATGCGTGGGGCTATAACCGACCGCCCCCGCCAGTTCGGAAAGCCCCGGCGCGACGTCACCCACCGCGTCCAGCATCTTCAGGGCCCGATTCACCGCCTCATCGTCGCGGGAAACTTCATTGGGCCTGCATCGCAGGCAGGCCCGCAGCCCGGCGAGTTCTGCCTCACCGGCCTCCGCAAAGAAGCGCACGTTCTCCCGCTTGGGATGGCGCGCCGAACAGGACGGACGGCAGTAAATGCCGGTGGAGAGAACCCCGGTAACGAAGCGCCCGTCGAAGGACTTGTCCCGCGCCATCACGGCCTGCCAGGCCCGCTCCTCATCGAGGTGGGCGTGATCGGCTTGGGCGGTCGTCGGGGTCACAAGCCATCTCCCTCTCGTTCGATCCGGGCCGCAAAACAGCCATAGGCGGCGTTGTGCGCATGAACGCAGGCCACACGCGGTTCGGCAAAGAGCGCAGCGATCCCCGCCTCCACCTCTCCCGGCCAAGCCAGCAGCGCCCGCACTATCATGCCCTCATCATCAAATCCACGCAGCGACATCGTCCGGCCGGCGAACACCGGCGGCAGCCGATCGATCCACGGTTCGGGCCGCGACACGCCCTCGCGAATATATATCGCATGTGCGGTTCGATAGGGATTCGCCACATCGTGGCTCGTGAAATTGATCAGCAGAACCCGCTCACCGCGCCGCGCATCGTCAAGGCTGACACGGCACGGGAAGCCGGGATGCGCATCGGCGACTACCATTCGTGCGCCGGAACGTCTCAGTTCCGCGTCACTCATGAAGAAATAGGGGGCGAAATCATCTGCCTCCAGGCCAACGATTCGAAAAGACACTGCCACACTCCTGCCACGCTTCAGCCGAAGTTCTGCAGCACCTGCACCGCCCCCGCTTCCCGCACCTTGCTTTCAAACCGCTTTTTTGGGCATTGTCCCCAGGTGGCCACCCGCACCTTGCATAGTAACACTATCGTCGCTATGCGCGCCCCGTCTGCGGGCCGGGGGGCACGTTATATTCGTGTACCCAAGTGCCTCAGCCCACCCGATGTAAGGATAGGACACGCGTGGAGAATTCCGGCGGCATCAAAGCCAGCTTGCAAGGGCGCTACGCTTCGGCGCTGTTTGACCTTGCCAGCGAGAACGGCGTCGTAACGAGCGTCGAGGGCGACCTCGAGCGTATCGGCGCTGCGATCAAGGAAAACGGCGATCTCGCCGACCTGATTCGCAATCCCGAAATCAGCCGCAACGCGGCCGGTGCGGCCATGGAGGCTGTGGCCGACGTGCTTGGCCTGGCACCCCTGACGAAGAATTTCGTCGGCGTGCTGGCGGCTAACCGTCGTCTTTCCGCGCTGCCCGAGATCATTCGTGCCTTCGCCGCGATCGCCGCTGCCCAGCGCGGCGAGGCGACTGCCGAAGTCACCACCGCGCACCCGCTCAACGACGCTCAGGTCGAAGAGCTGCGCCAGAAGCTGGAACTGCGCGAGGGCCGCAAGATCAGCGTGAAGACCAGCGTTGACGCCGATCTGCTCGGCGGCCTGGTCGTCACCATCGGCTCCAAGCGCATCGACAGCTCGATCCGCACCCGTCTCAATTCGCTCGCCCAGGCCATGAAGGGCTAAGAAAGGCACCACAATGGACATCCGCGCCGCAGAAATCTCGAAGGTCATCAAGGACCAGATCGCCAATTTCGGCACCGAAGCCCAGGTTTCGGAAGTCGGTTCCGTGCTCTCGGTGGGTGACGGCATCGCCCGCATCCACGGCCTCGACAAGGTCCAGGCCGGCGAAATGGTCGAATTCGCCAACGGTGTGCAGGGCATGGCCCTCAACCTCGAAGCCGACAACGTCGGCGTCGTGATCTTCGGCTCGGACGCCGAGATCAAGGAAGGCGACAGCGTCAAGCGCACCAACACCATCGTCGACGTCCCCGTCGGCAAGGGCCTGCTCGGCCGCGTGGTGGACGCTCTCGGCAACCCGATCGACGGCAAGGGCCCGATCGTCGCTGAAAAGCGCGCCCGCGTCGAAGCCAAGGCTCCCGGCATCATCCCGCGCAAGTCGGTGCACGAACCCGTGCAGACCGGCCTCAAGGCGATCGACGCCCTCGTCCCCGTCGGCCGCGGCCAGCGCGAGCTGATCATCGGTGACCGCCAGACCGGCAAGACCGCCGTCGCCATCGACACCTTCATCAACCAGAAGGAAGCGAACGCAGGCGACGACGAGTCCAAGAAGCTCTACTGCATCTACGTCGCCGTCGGCCAGAAGCGCTCGACCGTGGCGCAGATCGTGCGTCAGCTCGAAGAAAACGGCGCGATGGAATACTCCATCGTCATCGCCGCAACCGCTTCGGAGCCCGCTCCGCTGCAGTACCTCGCGCCCTACACCGGCGCCGCGATGGGCGAATTCTTCCGCGACAACGCGATGCACGCCGTGATCGTGTACGACGACCTTTCCAAGCAGGCCGTCGCCTACCGCCAGATGTCGCTGCTGCTGCGCCGTCCTCCGGGCCGCGAAGCCTACCCGGGCGACGTGTTCTATCTCCACAGCCGCCTGCTTGAGCGCGCCGCGAAGATGAATGACGAAAACGGCAACGGCTCGCTCACCGCGCTGCCGATCATCGAAACCCAGGCGGGTGACGTCTCGGCCTACATTCCGACCAACGTGATCTCGATCACCGACGGCCAGATCTTCCTTGAAACCGGCCTGTTCTACCAGGGCATCCGTCCGGCCATCAACGTCGGTCTGTCGGTGTCGCGCGTCGGCGGTTCGGCCCAGACCAAGGCGATGAAGAAGGTTGCCGGCTCGATCAAGCTCGAGCTCGCGCAGTACCGCGAAATGGCGGCCTTCGCCCAGTTCGGTTCGGACCTCGACGCCTCGACCCAGAAGCTCCTCAACCGCGGTGCGCGCCTGACCGAGCTGCTCAAGCAGAAGCAGTTCTCGCCGCTGAAGTTCGAAGAGCAGACCGTGTCGATCTTCGCTGGCACCAACGGCTACCTCGACGGCCTGCCGGTTTCGAAGGTCACCGAGTACGAAGCCGAAATGCTCGACTTCATGCACGAGAAGCACGCCGACGTCCTGGAACTGATCCGTTCGACCAAGGACTTCGGCGACGAAGCCAAGGCGAAGACCAAGGCTGCGCTCGACGCGTTCGCCAAGCAGTTCGCCTGAGATTGACCTGATCCTCCGTTCCGGTTGCCTGCAAAGGCAGCCGGGACGGAAAACGGAGAGAAACGAGTGGCTTCGCTCAAGGAACTCAAAGGCCGCATCAACTCGGTCAAGTCGACCCAGAAGATCACCAAGGCCAAGCAGATGGTCGCCGCGGCCAAACTGCGCAAGGCGCAGGCCGCCGCGGAGTCCGCGCGTCCCTACGCCGCGCGTCTCGCCGAGGTGATGGGCTCGCTCGCCAGCAAGATCACGGTCAGCGAGAACAGCCCCAAGCTGCTCGCCGGCACCGGTAGCGACAAGGTGCATCTGCTCGTCGTCGCCAACTCGGACAAGGGTCTGTGCGGCGCTTTCAACTCGAACATCGTCAAGGCCGCTCGGGTCAAGGCGCGCGAGCTGGAAGCACAGGGCAAGACCGTCCTGTTCTACCTCGTCGGCCGCAAGGGTCGCGCCGCGCTGCGCCGCGAATTCCCCAAGCAGATCGCCCATATGTTCGACACCACCGATGTGCGTGACCCCGGCTTCAACGAAGCCGAGCGCATCGCCGACGAACTGGTGGCCATGTACGAGGCCGGCAAGTTCGATGTCGCGCACCTGTTCTATTCGAAGTTCCGCTCGGCGCTTCTGCAGGAGCCGACCGACCAGCAGATCATCCCGGTTCCCGCCCCCAAGGCGGTCGTGTCCGGCGATGCCGTGACCGAATACGAGCCGGAAGAGGAAGAAATCCTCGCCGCGCTGCTGCCGCGCTACCTGCGTACGCAGATCTTCGGTGCACTGCTGGAGAACGCCGCTTCCGAACAGGGCGCGTCGATGACTGCGATGGACAACGCCACGCGCAACGCCGGCGACCTGATCCAGAAGCTGACGATCCAGTACAACCGCAGCCGCCAGGCCGCGATCACCACCGAACTCATCGAAATTATCGCGGGCGCGGAAGCGCTCTAAGACATCGCAGGCAAGGAAACCAAAATGGCCACCGCACCCGTGCTAAACCAGACCGCCACTGGCAAGATCAGCCAGATCATCGGCGCCGTCGTCGACGTCACCTTCGAAGGTGAACTGCCGGCAATCCTCACCGCGCTCGAGACCGAGAACAACGGCCAGAAGCTGGTTCTCGAAGTCGCGCAGCACCTCGGCGAGAACACCGTCCGCACCATCGCCATGGACGGCACCGATGGCCTGACCCGCGGTCAGCCCGTCGCCAACACCGGCAAGCAGATCTCGGTCCCCGTCGGTCCCAAGACCCTCGGCCGCATCATGAACGTCGTCGGCGACCCGATCGACGAGCGTGGCCCCGTCGGTTCGGACATGTTCGCCCCGATCCACGCCAAGGCTCCCGAATTCGTCGACCAGTCGACCGAAGCGGCGATCCTGGTCACCGGCATCAAGGTCATCGACCTTCTCGCCCCTTACGCCAAGGGCGGCAAGATCGGCCTGTTCGGCGGCGCCGGCGTGGGCAAGACGGTTCTCATCCAGGAACTGATCAACAACATCGCCAAGGGCCACGGCGGCGTCTCGGTCTTCGCGGGCGTCGGTGAACGTACCCGTGAAGGCAACGACCTCTACCACGAGTTCCTCGACGCCGGCGTTATCGCCAAGGACGCCGAAGGCAACGCCACCTCTGACGGTTCGAAGGTTGCCCTCGTTTTCGGCCAGATGAACGAACCGCCGGGCGCCCGTGCCCGCGTCGCGCTCTCGGGCCTGACGATGGCCGAGTACTTCCGCGACCAGGAAGGCCAGGACGTTCTGTTCTTCGTCGACAACATCTTCCGCTTCACCCAGGCGGGCGCGGAAGTGTCGGCTCTGCTCGGCCGTATTCCTTCGGCCGTGGGCTATCAGCCGACCCTGTCGACCGACATGGGCGCGCTGCAGGAACGCATCACCTCGACCACCAAGGGCTCGATCACCTCGGTCCAGGCGATCTACGTCCCCGCGGACGACCTTACCGACCCGGCGCCGGCCGCCTCGTTCGCGCACCTTGACGCAACGACCACGCTGAACCGCGCCATTTCGGAACTGGGCATCTACCCGGCCGTCGACCCGCTCGACTCGACCTCGCGCGTTCTTGAGCCCCGCGTCGTCGGCGCCGAGCACTACGAGACCGCCCGCAAGGTTCAGGAAACCCTGCAGAAGTACAAGTCGCTTCAGGACATCATCGCGATCCTGGGCATGGACGAGCTTTCGGAAGAAGATAAGCTCACCGTCGCCCGCGCCCGCAAGATCCAGAAGTTCCTGTCGCAGCCGTTCCACGTCGCCGAAGTCTTCACCGGCATTTCGGGCAAGTTCGTGCAGCTCGAAGACACCGTGAAGTCGTTCAAGGCCGTCGTCGAAGGCGAATACGACCACCTTCCGGAAGCAGCCTTCTACATGGTCGGCGGCATCGAGGAAGTGGTCGCCAAGGCCAAGAAGCTGGCCGAAGAGGCGTAAGCGATCATGGCTCTGCACTTCGAACTCGTCACGCCGGCGAAGCTCGTCCGCTCGGAAAGCGTCCACATGGTGGTCGTCCCCGGCACTGAAGGCGAGTTCGGCGTGCTGGAGGGCCACGCGCCCTTCATGTCGACCGTCGCTGACGGCGCCATCAAGGTCTACAAGACCGAGAGCGGCATGCCGGAAGAGATCCGCATCACCGGCGGTTTCGCCGAAGTGGGCGAAAAGGGCCTGACCGTGCTGGCAGAGCACGTCGAAGGCTGATCTCGCAGCAGGCCATACGGCTTTGAAAAGGGGCGTCGCCGGGCAACCGGGGCGCCCCTTTTTGCATTTATCGCTTTGGTAACCACTGCATGCCTAGGAATACTCGCAAATCTGCGAGATCCTCATGACAAGCATGCCGCTGACGTCGCACTTCCCGCGATCAACCACTATCCCTGCACGATCCCTTGTGGCGCGTCTGTGCGCAAGCCGCACCGCGCAGTTTCTTGTCATCCTGGCACTGGCCGTGGCGTTCCGGTTTCCCGCGTACGGCGAATGGAACTACGCCATCGACGACCAGTACTACGCCCTCGTAGGCCACCGCCTGCTCGACGGCGACTTGCTCTATGTCGACATCTGGGACCGCAAGGGCCCTGCCCTCTATCTGACCTTTTCGCTGATCGGACTGATCTCGCGCTCGGCGATCGCCTATCAGCTTGCGGCCACCCTGGTTGCCGCGATGGGCGGTTACGGCGTCAATCGTATTGCCAGACGGCTCGCTCCCGCACAGTGGGCGCTGCTGTCCGGCGTGGTCTACATCGCCCTGCTCAATCGCTTCGAAGGTGACAACGCCGAGGCCGGCGTGTTCTTCAACACCTGGCTGATCGCGGCAGCGGCGCTGATCGTCTCGCGCCTCAATCGCCTGCGCCGAGGCCACATCGACCGCGCCGTCGTTGCCGCCTTTGCCTGCGCCGGGATCGCGATCGCCTACAAGCAGTCGGCCGCGATCGAAGGCGCCTGCTTCGGCCTATTTGTCATCGTCATGCTCCTTCGCGGCGGTTGCAAACCACTCTCCGTGCTCTGGAAGGCCGCTCCGCTTGCGCTGGCAGGAGCGCTGCCGATGTTGCTGACCGGGCTGTTCTACCTTGCACGCGGTCATTTCCCCGAGATGTGGACCGCGCTTGTCGAATCCAATCTCGCGCGCGGCTATGCCGACCCCGGCATCCGCTTCAAGGGCCAACTGGTCATGATCGGCATGCTTGGCATCCCGCTGGTTTTTGGCGGCATCGGCCTGCACCGCTTCGTCACCGAGGCGCGAACCTGCGGCGAACCGCAACGACGGGAGGTTCTGGCGTTCGTGTGCCTCTGGCTCGCCGCCGCGCTGTTCGGGCTTGCTACCTTCCCCAACATCTACGTCCATTACGCCCAGTCGACCCTGGCGCCGTTTGCCATCCTTTGCGCGGGCTACTTCATCGATCGCCGCAGCCCCTGGCTCGGCATCGGCGCCCTGATCGGCGTGAGCCTTGCGCTTTCCGGCACCTTCCATCTCAAGGACCGCTGGCGCGCCCGCCCGGCAGCGCGCGAGATGGTGGACTACATCCTTGAGCAGACCCCACGGCGCGACATCTTCGTCTGGGGCAATCCGAACTTCCTCTACGCCGTGGTCGGCACCCGCCCGCCCAGCGTGCTCGCTTTTGCCCCGCACATGTATGAGGGCCGCGAATGGACCGGCATCGACGAGGTTGCAGCCTTGCGCCAGGTCCTTGCCGGCCGCCCCTCCACCGTGATCTCGCAGTTCCCGATCCAGGCCGCGCCGCTCAACATGACGAACGTCCGGCAGGTCGAGGATTATGTCCGCGCCTGCAAGCGCCAGCGCAAGTTCACCATCTACGATCACAACGGCCCGCAAGTGCAGACCGTGTTCAGCGGCTGCGGACGATAGCCTCGAAATCCCGGCGCGAGCCGTCGCGGCATTAGGAAGTTATCAAAGTTTCAACCTTAATCCTCTGCATATTCGCACAGGTTCCCGGGGAAACCCGGGCAATCGTGGCGCTGGAAAGGTTTAGTGAGACATGACGGCATTCGGGCGACGTAACGGCATCGGAGGGATGGGCCAGGGCGCGCGTCCCGCGTTCGGCGTGGCCAAGCCGCTGAAGAGCAGCGCCGGCGAAAAGGCACCTGCCCCCGGCTCTTCGCCGCTTCCCGGCGGCGACCAGTTCCCGCCGGTTCCGGGCATGGACGGCCCCTCCTCCGCCCCGCAGAACCTGCGCGACGACGCGATGTCGCGCCTTGCCGAACGTTCCAACGCGGTGCACTCGGGCGAGTCGGAACAGGGCGGCTTCGAAGCCTCGATCCACAAGATCAAGGAACAGGTGCTGCCCCGCCTGCTCGAACGCGTCGATCCCGAGGCCGCCGCCACGCTGACCAAGGACGAGCTTTCCGAGGAATTCCGCCCGATCATCATCGAGGTGCTGGCCGAACTCAAGATCACCTTCAACCGCCGCGAACAGTTCGCGCTGGAGAAGGTGCTGATCGACGAACTGCTCGGCTTCGGCCCGCTGGAAGAACTGCTGAACGACCCCGACGTCTCGGACATCATGGTCAACGGCCCCAACCAGACCTACATCGAGAAGAAGGGCAAGCTCCAGCTCGCCCCCACCAAGTTCCGCGACGAGCAGCACCTGTTCCAGATCGCCCAGCGCATCGTCAACCAGGTCGGCCGCCGCGTCGACCAGACCACGCCGCTGGCCGACGCCCGCCTCAAGGACGGCAGCCGCGTCAACGTCATCGTGCCGCCGCTCAGCTTGCGCGGCACCGCGATCTCGATCCGCAAGTTCTCCGAGAAGCCGATCACCATCGACATGCTCAAGGACTTCGGCTCGATGAGCGAGAAGATGGCGACAGCGCTCAAGATCGCCGGGGCCTGCCGCATGAACATCGTCATCTCGGGCGGTACCGGCTCGGGCAAGACGACGATGCTGAACGCCCTGTCCAAGATGATCGACCCGGGCGAACGCGTGCTGACCATCGAGGACGCTGCCGAACTGCGCCTGCAGCAGCCGCACTGGCTGCCGCTCGAAACCCGCCCGCCGAACCTTGAAGGGCAAGGCGCGATCACCATCGGCGACCTCGTCAAGAACGCGCTGCGCATGCGTCCTGACCGCATCATCCTGGGCGAAATCCGCGGCGCCGAGTGCTTCGACCTACTCGCCGCCATGAACACCGGCCACGACGGCTCGATGTGCACGCTCCACGCCAACAGCCCGCGCGAATGCCTTGGCCGTATGGAGAACATGATCCTGATGGGCGACATCAAGATCCCCAAGGAAGCCATCAGCCGCCAGATCGCCGAATCGGTGGACATCATCGTGCAGGTGAAGCGCCTGCGCGACGGTTCGCGCCGCACCACCAACATCACCGAAGTGATCGGCATGGAAGGCGACGTCATCGTCACCCAGGAGCTCTTCAAGTTCGAGTACCTCGACGAGACCGACGACGGCAAGATCATCGGCGAGTTCCGCCCCTCGGGCCTGCGTCCCTACACGCTGGAGAAGGCCCGCCAGTTCGGCTTCGACCAGGCCTACCTCGAAGCCTGCCTCTGAGCACGGGCTCTTCACGTTTCACACCCGGTTGACACGCAAGCGGGTGTGAAACGCTGTAGACTTGTGACGTCGGGCGCATCTGATACGGCCAGGCGATCGAGCTGAGCCAGGTAGGCCAGAAGCGCCGAATTGTCGGCCTTTCGCTCGGTCGCGACGTGTCGCCCCCGGTACATTCGCACCTTGAGCACGCCATAGAGCGCCCTTTGCGCCCGCTCTTCGCGTGTGACCTTCCGATTTCGAGATCGGTCGCCTTTCGCTGCGGCGCCAGTCACCGTGTCCCAGGCCGCGGCAAAGCTGCCTGCCCCCGGCCGGCGCCGCAGCCGATAGGCGGTCTCGCGCGCCATGCCCGCCCGGCGGGCAGCGTCACGCACCGAGCCGGTTTCCGCCAGGGCGCCGAGGAAGGCCGCCTGCCGGGCCGGAGTCCAGCCATCGGCGCGGGCGCGCATGGGCACGGGAGCAAAAGCGGGAACCCGCAGATGGCGGGCCTTGCGGCGCGGTGACGTGAGCTTCATCCGCAAGGTTAGGTCAGATTTGGCCGCTGTAGGACAGCCGTTTCAGCCCAGCGCCCGCATGACCAGCGTGGCAGCCAGCGTCAGCATCGTCGCCCCGACCACCGCATCCAGCACCCGCCAGGCCGCCGGGCGGGCGAACAGCGGGATCAGCAGCCGCGCACCGTAGCCCAGCGCCGAGAACCACAGCACGCTGGCACTGGCCGCACCGACGACGAACACCGGCCGCAGCGCCAGCGGCTGGGCTGCCCCCGCCGCGCCCATCAGCAGCACCGTGTCGATGTAGACATGCGGGTTGAGGAACGTGAAACCCGCGGTCGCCGCCAGCGCGCGGCCCAGCGTGACGGTCCCGCCGCCCGTGACTTCGACCGACCCCGGCGCGGCCATGCGGCGAAGCGCGGCGACCCCGTACCAGCCGAGGAATCCGGCGCCGCCCAGCGACAGCGCCATGGTCAGTTGCGGCAGGGCCGCGAGGAAGGCGCCCACCCCGGCGACACCCGCCGCGATCAGGATCGAATCCGCCACCGCGCAGAACAGCACGACCGCGCCGACATGCTCTCGCCGCAGCCCCTGGCGCAGCACGAACAGGTTCTGGGCACCGATGGCGACGATCAGCGCCGCCGAAAGCGCGAAGCCGGAAAGAAAGGCGGTGCCGGTCATCGTCGTGCCGGGCCCTTGCGGGAAGCCGGTGCACCGGCACGCAGGCCGGACCACAGCGAGACGAGCGAGGCGCAGACCACGCCGAGCGCAAGGCAGAGGGGGAAAATGATGGTGTCCATGCGCAAAGCCTCTACCGCCGGGCGGTGAAACAATAAAACTTGATCGCCTAAGGTCGATGAAGCATTGCTTCATCATGCTCGATTATCCGGCTCTGGCGGCGGTTTCCGCGGTGGTGCGTGAAGGCTCGTTCGAACGGGCCGCCGACGCGCTTGGCATCACGCCCTCGGCGGTGTCGCAGCGCGTGCGCGGCCTTGAGGAACGGCTGGGCACGGTGCTGGTCGTGCGCGCCCAGCCTTGCGAACCGACCGAAACCGGACGTGCCCTGTGCGCCCATTTCGATCAGGTGCGGCTGCTCGAGGCCGACCTTGCCCCGCACCTCACCCCCCAATTGCGCAAGGGTGAGGCACCGCTGACGCTGAAGGTCGCGGTCAATTCGGACAGCCTGACCACCTGGTTTCCCGATGCCGCCGCCCTGTTCGTGGAATCGAGCGGCACCCTGCTCGACCTGATCGTCGATGACGAGGCGCATACCGCAGACCGCCTGCGCTCGGGCGAAGTGGCCGCCGTCATCACCTCCGACCCGGAACCGATCCAGGGCTGCTCGACGATCGAACTCGGCGCCCTGCGTTACCGCGCCTGTGCCTCGCCGGATTTCTTTGCGCGCCATTTTGCCGGCGGCGTCGATTCCCGCTCGCTGGCCGCCGCCCCGACCTTGCGTTACGATCGCCGCGACGCGGTACAGGCCCGCTGGGCGGCCGAATTCCACGCAGTGAAGCTCTCGGCGCCGACGCACTGGGTACCCTCCACGCAGGGCTTCCTCGATTTCACGGCAAGGGGCATCGGCTGGGGCATGCACCCCGAACCGCTTGCCCTGCCGCATATCGCCTCGGGCCGGCTCAAGGAACTGCCGCCGGGCGAAGCGCTCGAAGTCAGCCTCTACTGGACCGTCACGCGGCTTCAGGCCGGTGCGCTGCGCGCCCTGACCGATGCAGTGCGCAAGGCCTCCGGCGCAGTGCTGCAAAAGCCGCGCCACCAGAGATCAGCATCGCTCTAGCGCGAAAACCAGTCCTTCGCGGAAATGCCGAGCAGCAGCACCGCTCCCATCAGGCTGATGAAGAACAGCGCCGTCCAGGGCATGAAGCCGACCCGGTCGAGATCGCGGCGCTTCATGCGGCGATGGTCGCCGATCCAGGCGATGGCAGCCACAAACGCGCAGACGGAACCCGCGATGGCCATGACAAGGTCGGTGTCGATCATGGCGCAGCCCCTTGCCTCGTCGTGACAGGAAGATAAAGCCCTCCCTTGTGAACGCATCGCCCGCCATGCCCGCCCGGCCCCTCACGCCGTCACGCGATCGCCCGATGCTCGCCATCGGCTTGCGCCTGCTGGCGATGGTCATGCTCTCGACGATGTTCATGCTGATCCGGCTGGCCGGGCAGAACGGCGTCTCGGCGCCGGAAATGGTGTTCTGGCGCCAGGCCATGGCGGTGCCGCTGATCGCCGGCTGGCTGCTCGCGACCGGACGCATCGGCGTCCTCAAGACGCAGCGCCTGCGCAGTCACGCGATGCGCGCGACCACCGGCACCGTGGGCCTCGTGTGCAACGTCACCGCCGCGATGCTGCTGCCCCTGCCCGTGGGCACGACGCTGGGCTTCACCGCGCCGCTGTTTGCCGTGCTGATCACCGCGCTGGTGCTGCGCGAACATGTCGGGCCCTGGCGCTGGACGGCCGTGGTGCTGGGCTTCGTGGGCGTGCTGCTGATCACCCGGCCGGGCGAACAGGCGGTGCCGCTGGCCGGTCTGGCGGCAGGGCTTGGCGCCGGCGTGGTCGTCTCGATCGTCAGTTTCCAGATCCGCGACCTTGCCCGCACCGAGGCGCCGATCGCCTGCGTGTTCTGGTTCTCGTTCTTCGGCGCCCTTTTTGCCGCCGTGCTGCTGCCATTCTACGGCCAGTTCCATGCGCCGCATGTCTGGGCGCTGCTGGTCGCGGTGGGGCTGGCGGGCACGCTGGCGCAATTGCTGATCACTGCCGCCCTGCGCTACGGCGCGGTGGCGAGCGTGGTGGTGATGGATTACAGCGCCCTGATCTGGGCGACCCTCTACGAATTGACGATCTTCGGCGCCTTGCCGCCCTCGTCGATCTGGGCGGGCGCGCCGCTCATCATCCTGGCCGGGCTCATCATCACCTGGCGCGAACACACCCTGGCCAAGCGCATCGCGCCGACGTCCGCGCTCGACGAAGGTGCGACCGAAGAGATCGCCGCCTGAATTTCTCGAAGGAACCTGCGCCGCCATCACGCGTTGCTCTGAGCGATCCCGGCCATGCGCCGGAAGAGCCCGAAAGGAACGCATTATGGTCAGGAAAATCGTACTCGCCCTGGTGGCCGGCGGCATCGTGATGTCGGCCTCGGCCTGCAACACCGTCAAGGGCGCGGGCCGTGACATCGAATCGGTGGGTCAGGCCGGCGACGACGCGATCCACAAGTAAGCCGAGCGGCAGCGCCTCCCCTCTTTCGCTATTCTTCGCCATCGCATAGCGGCAGGCAATCCCGGCCAATCCTGGCCGCGGAGCAATAAGGGTAGCGAAAAGATGGTGAGGAAGCTGGTCCTGGTTGCCGTGAGTACCGGTCTCGTGCTGGGCCTGGCCGCCTGCAACACCGTACGCGGTGTCGGGCAGGACCTGGAATCGGCGGCGAACTCGGTCGACCGCGCGATGTGAGGAACACGGCCTGCCGGGTCATCCCGGCAGGCCGTTCCCGTGTTTCAGCTGTCGGTGACGTGCGCCGCCACCATGGCGCGGGCGCGCTGCCAGAGCACCAGCCGGCTCACCAGCACCACCCCAAGGGCAAAGCCCAGCATTGCGTCGGTCACCAGCATGGCGGTTGCCGCCGGATGCCCGGACCCGATCGCCATGCCGCCTGGCAGCACCAGCTTGCGCACCATCACGACGCCGACGATCAGCAGCAGTGCGAGCGGCGACTGGCGCACCATCACGCGGGCATCCCCGCCCTCACCCTCGACATGAAGCCGCATCAGGCGTGAACGCTGCATGCCGATGCCGCCGCCGACGACGAACCCTGCGGCGAGGCTGGCCCACCCCGGCGGCGTCGGCATCATCGCGCTGAGCGCGAAGCAGACCACTGCCGTCACGATCAGCGGCATGATCCACAGCAGGGGGAGCCGGAGCGGGCGGGCCTTTTCCAGATTGCGGAAACGCCAGAGCATCACCGCGCCGAAAATCGCCAGCGGCACCCATGCCGCCATGCCGTTACCGGTTCCCCCCATATGCCTCAGCTGCCTCCGAACTCGCTCAGCGCAGGCGTGCCCGGCTCACCCGGGGTGCCCTGCCATACGAGCACAGGCTTGCGCGCGGCGAGCGTTTCGTCAAGCCGGCGGCGCGGCGCGAAGTGCGGCGCGCTGTGCAGGCTCTGGTCGCCGTCCTTGGCGCGCTGGGCGAGGCTGCGCAGCGAAGCGATGAAGCGATCGAGGCCCGCCTTGCTTTCGGTCTCGGTCGGCTCGACCAGCATCGCGCCCTTGACCACCAGCGGGAAGTAGACCGTCATCGGGTGGAAGCCCTCGTCGATCAGACCCTTGGCGATGTCGAGCGTCGAGAAGCCCTCGGCCAGCCCTGCATCGCTGAACAGCGCCTCGTGCATGCACGGGCCGCTCTTGGCGAAGGGCGCCGGCAGCAGGTCCTCGCACGAACGCAGCACGTAGTTGGCGTTGAGCACCGCATCCTCGGCAACCTGGCGCAGGCCGTCGGCGCCGTGGCTGAGGATGTAGGTCAGCGCGCGGGTGAACATGCCCATCTGGCCATGGAAGGCGACCATGCGGCCGAAGGCCTGATCGTGGCCCTCGCCCCGGTTCTCTTCCTCGACGAGGTGGATGCGGCCATCGTCACCGCGGCTGACGAAGGGCAGCGGCGCGAAGGGCGCCAGCGCTTCGGACAGCACGACCGGCCCTGCACCGGGACCGCCACCGCCGTGCGGGGTGGAGAAGGTCTTGTGCAGGTTGATGTGCATGGCATCGACGCCGAGGTCGCCCGGGCGCACCTTGCCGACGATGGCGTTGAAGTTCGCGCCGTCGCAGTAGACGTAGCCGCCGGCGGCGTGAACCGCGTCGCCAATCGCCTTCATCTCCGGCTCAAACAGGCCGCAGGTGTTGGGGTTGGTGATCATCACCCCGGCCACGTTGGGCCCGAGCTTCGCCTTCAGCGCCTCGACATCGACGCGGCCTTCCGGGGTTGCCGGGATCGACTGCACCTTGAAGCCGGCGAAGGCGGCCGTCGCCGGGTTGGTGCCGTGGGCGCTCTCGGGCACCAGCACCACGTCGCGCTTCTCGCCGCGCGCGTCGAGCGCGGCGCGGATGCAGAGGAGGCCGCAAAGCTCGCCGTGGGCCCCTGCCTTCGGGCTCATTGCCACCGAGGCCATGCCGGTCAGCGTGATCAGCCAGTCGGCCAGCTGCTCGATCACCTCGAGCGCGCCCTCGACCGTCTTCTGCGGCTGGAGCGGGTGAACGTCGGCAAAGCCCGGCAGGCGGGCCATCTTCTCGTTGAGGCGCGGGTTGTGCTTCATCGTGCACGAACCGAGCGGGAACGGCCCGAGGTCGATCGCGTAGTTCTGGCGCGAGAGGCGCGTGTAGTGGCGCACCGCTTCCGGCTCGGTCAGGCCCGGAAGCGCCGGAGCCGCCTTGCGCAGGAACTTCGAAAGACCCGCCGCTGCCGGACGCGCCAGCGTGTCGAGATCGACGCCGCACTTGGCGGACGAGCCGAGTTCGAAGCTCAGCGCCTCTTCCAGCATCAGACCATAGTCGCCCGAGGCGGTCTTGAAGGCCCCGCCTTCGCCAGCTTCACCCATCTGAGGGCGCCAGCCGCTTGCGTTTACCGCGTTCATGCCAGCACTCCTTCAAGCTCACGGGCAAAGGTTTCGATATCCTCGTCGGTCACGGTCTCGGTCGCCGCCACCAGCAGGCCCCTGTGCAGATCGCTGTCCTCGGGGAACAGGCGGCCGAGCGAGACGCCGCCCAGCACCTTGCGGTCGGCAAGGTCACGGACCACTTCGCGGGCATCGCGCGGAAGCACCACGGTCGCCTCGTTGAAGTAGGCCTGGTTCAGCACCGTCACGCCCGGCACCTTGGCCAGACGCTCGATCAGGGTCTGTGCCTTGTCGTGGTTCACGGCGGCCAGCTGGGCCAGCCCTTCACCGCCCAGCAGGGTCAGGTGAATGCTGAAAGCCAGCGCGCAAAGCCCTGAATTCGTGCAGATGTTGCTGGTCGCCTTCTCGCGGCGGATGTGCTGTTCGCGGGTCGAGAGCGTCAGCACGAAGCCGCGCTTGCCCTCGGCGTCCACGGTCTGGCCGCACAGGCGGCCGGGCATCTGGCGCACGAACTTCTCGCGGCAGCCGAACAGGCCCAGGTACGGACCGCCGAACTGCAGGCCGACGCCGAGCGACTGGCCTTCGCCCACAACGATGTCGGCGCCGAGATTGCCCGGTGCCTCGATCATGCCCAGCGCCACCGGCTCGGTGACGACGGCGATCAGCAGCGCGCCCTTGGCGTGCGCGGCCTCGGCAATCGCGGCGAGATCGGGGATGCGGCCCATCACGTCCGGGTATTGGACGACGACGCAGGAGGTCTTGTCGTCGATCGCGGCGATCACGGCGGCGTCATCGGCCTCGGCCACCAGTTCGGGCTTGAGGCTGACGATCTCGTCCTCGGTGAACTTGGCCATCGTGCGCACGACTTCGGCGTAGTGCGGGTGCAGACCGCTCGACAGCACGGCGCGGACCTTGCGGGTCACGCGGCTGGCCATCAGGATCGCTTCCCAGCACGCGGTCGAACCGTCGTACATCGAGGCATTGGCGATGTCGGTGCCGAACAGGCGCGCGACCTGCGTCTGGAACTCGAACAGCACCTGCAGCGTGCCCTGCGCGATTTCCGGCTGGTAGGGCGTGTAGGCGGTCAGGAACTCGCCGCGCTGGATCAGGTGATCGACCGAGGCGGGAACGTGGTGGCGATAGGCGCCGGCGCCGATGAAGAACGGCGCCGTTCCGGCCGAGAGGTTCTTGGCCGCGAGCGCCGACATGTGGCGTTCGACCGCCATTTCGCTGGCGTGGGCAGGCAGGCCTTCGATCGGGCCGGACAGGCGGGCTTCGGCGGGCACGTCGACGAAAAGATCGTCGACGCTGGCGGCGCCGATGACGCCGAGCATCTCGGCACGGTCGGCCGGAGTCAGGGGAAGGTAGCGCATGGGGTTTCCTGCATGATTGTCCTCCCCGGCACGGGGAGGTGGCAGCCTGAAAGGCTGACGGAGGGGATTGGCGGCCTAGCGCAAGCGTTGCGCCCAGCGGCGAGTCCCCTCCACCGTCCTGCGGACGGTCCCCCTCCCCGTTCCGGGGAGGACTGGACGTCAGAGGCTTGCGACATAGTCCTTGTAAGCCGCTTCATCCATCAGCGCTTCCAGTTCCGAAGCGTCCGACAGAGTGATGCGGAACAGCCAGCCGCCGACTTCGGCGTCGGTGTTCACCAGTTCCGGCTGATCGGCCAGAACGTCGTTGGCTTCGGCGATGGTGCCGGAAACCGGGGTGTAGACGTCCGAAGCGGCCTTCACCGAGTCCACGACGGCAACCGAATCGCCCTTTTCGAAGGTCGCGCCTTCGGCCGGCAGGTCGACGAAGGTGATGTCGCCAAGCTGGCCCTGTGCGTAATCGGTGATGCCCACGGTGCCGAGGTCACCCTCGATTTCGATCCACTCGTGTTCCTGCGAGAAATAACGGGTCATGGGAGAGTTCCTCAGCGGTGATAGCGATTAGGGACGAAGGGCATGGCTGCGACGGTCGCGCCCAGCTTCTTGCCCCGGATGTCGATGGAAAGGGCCGTGCCGTCCGCAGCAAGCGCCGCGTCGACATAGGCCATGGCAATGGGATGCTGCAGCGAAGGCGAGAAACCGCCTGAAGTGACGATGCCAACTTCCTGTTCACCATGGAAAACCTTGGCGCCTTCGCGCGCGGCCTGACGGCCTTCAAGTTTCAGGCCGATGCGCTTCTGGGCCGTGCCCTCGGCAAAATCGCGCTGGACACGCTCGGCACCCGGGAAACCGCCTTCGAGGCGGCGGCGCTTGTTGACGCCGAAAGCAAGACCGGCTTCGACCGGGCCGCGCTCCGGGTCCATGTCGTGGCCATAGAGCGGCAGGCCGGCTTCGAGACGCAGCGAATCGCGCGCGCCAAGGCCGATCGGCTTCACTTCTGACTGGGCCAGCAGCAGGTCCGCCACCTCGGCAGCGGCATCGCCGGGGATCGAGATCTCGAAGCCGTCCTCGCCGGTATAGCCCGAGCGGCTGATCCAGGCCTCGACGCCGCCCAGGGTGAAGCGGCCGCTCTTCATGAAAGTAAGCGCGGCCACACCCGGCGCCAGGCGCTCGAGCGCGTCGACCGCCTTGGGCCCCTGCAGCGCCAGCAGCGCGCGGTCATCGAGGTGGTTGAGCGTCACGTCCTCGGGCAGCAGCTCGTGGAAGGTGGCGATGTCGTCCCACTTGGTGGCGCCGTTGACGACGACGTAGAAGCCGTCTTCCTGGCGGGTGACCATGAGATCGTCGAGCACGCCGCCGTTCTCGTCGAGCAGCAGCGAATAGCGCACCGAGGCGAGCTTGAGCGTCGAAAGGTCGATCGGCAGCGCCGCTTCGAGCGCGGCGTCGACACCCTCGCCCGAGATGAACAGCTGGCCCATGTGGCTGACGTCGAACAGGCCGGCGCTCTCACGCGTCCACAGGTGTTCGGCCATGATCCCTTCGTACTGAACGGGCATCATGTAACCGGCGAATTCGACCATGCGGCCGCCGTGATCACGGTGCCAGCCATCCAGCGGCAGCAGCATCGGCGCCAGTTCTTCGGGTTCCTGATCGGAATCGGAAATCGGGTATTCGCTCAAGACATGACTCCGCACAGTTCGGCACACCATTCCAGGTGCCCCCTCTGTCACGGAAACCTGAGAGCTTCCCTTGGCGCGCCCATGACAGGCAGGCCAAAGTTACACCGTCGGCGGCCTCATTCCAAAGGAATGAGACACTTTCCAGAGTCTCGCTATCGACGCTGCGCGGTCCTTTTGCCTGAGAGATTCCGGGGCGGTTGCTCCTTCGGCGCCCGCTTCATCCCAAGTGCGGCGCAAGCCGCGCATGCGAATCGGCAGGTCTCTCCCGCGCTGTCAGCGATGCCTTGTCCCTTGGGTGAGGCGTGCGTTTGTGTCAACGCCGCTTGCGCTGCAGTGCCGCACAATTTCGCCCAGGACGCCGCCGCAATCCCCGGCCTGCCCCAGCTATCCCTGTGCCCGGCCCAGCACGCGCATCATCGCTGCGTGCTCATGAATGAAACGGCCGCGCGTCTTCTCGCCGCTCAGCGCGAGGATCACCTCGGCAAGGCGGCGTACCGTGGTCGAGCGGAATTTCGAGAACCGGCCATGCAGCACGATGGCATCCGCGAGCGGGTTCAAGACTTGCGCCAGGCTTTCCAGCGGGCGGCTCTCATGGCGCTGGCCGCGCAGCAGACCGGGGCGCAGGATGTCGAGACGGCGGAACCCCAGCTTGTGGACGGCATCCTCGACGTCGCCCTTGGTGCGCAAGTAGAGGTTGCCGCTTGCCCGGTCGGCGCCGACCGAGGAGACGAGGATGAAATGCCCGATCCCGGCGGCTCGGGCGGCATGCGCCACCTCCAGCACGAGGTCGTGATCGACCGCCCGGAACGCCTCGTCACTGCCCGCCGCCCTGCGCGTGGTGCCGAGCGCGCAGACCAGCACCTCGGCCCGGGCGGCGGCGATGAGCGCAGGCCACTGGTCGGTATCGCCCACCAGCACTTCCATCCGCGCACCTTCCGGCAAGGGCACCTCGCGCCGGGCAACGCCGACCACACGCACATCGGCACGCGCGATGCTGCCGGCGATCACCGCCTGCCCGACCAGCCCGCTCGCCCCGACGAGGCAAAGCCGCCGTACGGGCGTTCCGGCTTCAGACATTGCGCAGCCCCTCCGGCGTCGATCCGTAGATCCGCGCATGACAGGCGATGGCGTAGCGGTCGGTCATGCCGGCGATATAGTCGGCGATATGGCGGCTGCGCTGCGGCTCCTGGCGCGGCAAGCCGTCGATCCAGCTTTCCTCCATCAGCACCGGCTCCTGCGAATAGGCGGCATAGAGTTCGGCGATCACCGCCCGCGCGCGGCGCGCGGTTTCGAGCTGTTCCGGGTGGTAATAGAGCTTCTCGTACATGAAGCGCTTGAAAGCCCGTTCGCCCTCCTCGACGTCCGGCGAGAAGGTGACCAGCTGACGCCCCGCGGCGCGCACGTCGCACACGCTCTCGATGCCGACGAGGTTGGCCCTGGTCTGGGCGATCAGGTCGTTGACCATGAAGCCGATCTGGCTGCGGATGAGCTCCGCCAGTTGCCGGCTGCGCGCAACGCCCGGGAAGCGCCGCTCCACCTCGCGCCAGCGCGCGACGACGAAGGGATGCGCCAGCAGTTCGTCGAGATCGAGAAACCCCGCGCGCAGGCCATCGTCGATATCGTGGTTGTCGTAGGCGATATCGTCGGAAAGCGCCGCCACTTGCGCCTCCAGCGAGGCATAGGAGCCGAGTTCGAGGTTATAGGCTGCATCGAGTTCACCCAGCGCCCAGTTCGGCGCGGCGACCGGGCCGTTGTGCTTGGCCAGCCCTTCCAGGGTCTCCCACGTCAGGTTGAGCCCGTCATGCTCGCAATAAGGCGTCTCGATGCGCATCAGCGTGCGCAGGCAATTGGCATTGTGGTCGAACCCGCCCGCCTGGTGGAGCGCGGCGTCGAGCGCCTCCTCCCCCGCATGGCCAAACGGCGGATGACCGATATCGTGCGCCAGCGCCAGCGCCTCGCTCAGATCCTCATCGAGCCCGAGGATACGCGCGATGACACGCGCGATCTGGGCGACTTCCAGGCTGTGGGTCAAGCGCACGCGGTAATGGTCGCCGTCGGGCGCGATGAAGACCTGGGTCTTGTAGCGCAGGCGGCGGAACGCGATCGAATGGATGATGCGGTCACGATCGCGCTGATAGGCACTGCGCGGCCCGCGCGTGCCGCTGTCGTCGGTCAGGAACTCGCGCCCGCGCGTGCGAGCCGGATCAGATGCGTAAGGAGCGAGGGTCAAGCCTTGGTCTTTCCCGAAACGAGTGCATTTTCCGAGTCATCAGGTGCCATGCCGGGTGAAACGGACGACGCGCCTACCAGAGCCCGGCGAGCGGATCGTGACATGTGCCCCCGGACATTTCCTGCCGGCCCTAGGCGGCGTGGACAGATTCCGCAACGCCGCTGGCGCCGGTTGCAGGGCAACCCCTCCGGGGCTTTTGCCATCAGCTGCGGCGATCTGGAACTTGCCCAAACCGCCTAGGGCGTAAACCCATGAACGGCAACATCGAGGTTTGAGGCAAAATGGTTCAGCGTGAGGAAGGAAGCCGACGGAGGACACACCCCAGGGGTCACGCGATCACTCTGCCAGACCGGTCTTGCACAGCGCCGCCGTGGACGTGGTGACAAGGATCACCTTGCTATCGTCCACCGACTTCACTGCACGCACCCAGGCGCCGAGCGTGGGCTTGTCACCCTCCAGCTTCTGCAGCTTGGCGATCTGGATCAGGTTCAGCCGCTTCATCATGCGCTTGGTCATGCAAGTGGCGACACGGTTCGACATGCCATTTTCGATCAGGGCCGAATGGAGCCGCCAGGCCGCATAGAAATGCGCGCCGACGACCAGCACCACGACAAGACCGGCGAGCAGCAGAAATCGCTTGAGAATACGCATAGCGCGCCCTTAGCGCCTCATCGTCAATCCGCCAGCGCCTTGTTGATGTCCTCGACCATCTTCTTGGCGTCGGCCAGCAGCATCATCGTCTGGTCCATGTAGAACACGTCGTTGTCGACGCCCGCATAACCCACGCCGCCCATCGACCGTTTGACGAAGAAGATCGTCTTCGCCTTTTCCACATCGAACACCGGCATGCCATAGATCGGCGAGGTCTTGTCCGTACGCGCGGCCGGGTTCACCACGTCGTTGGCACCGATGATGAAGGCCACGTCGCACTGGGCGAACTCGCCGTTGATGTCCTCCAGCTCGAAGACCTCGTCATAGGGCACGTTGGCTTCGGCCAGCAGCACGTTCATGTGCCCGGGCATGCGCCCGGCCACCGGGTGGATCGCGTACTTCACGTTGACGCCGTGCTTCTTCAGCAGGTCCGCCATCTCGCGCAGCACATGCTGGGCCTGCGCCACCGCCATGCCGTAGCCGGGGATGATGATGACGTTCTCCGCCTCCTGCATCAGGAAAGCCGCATCTTCGGCCGATCCCCGCTTCCACGGGCGCTGTTCCTTTGCCTCGCCGCCACTGGCCCCGTTCTCGGCGCCGAACCCGCCGGCAATCACCGAGATGAAGCTGCGGTTCATTGCCCGGCACATGATATAGCTGAGGATCGCGCCGGAAGAGCCGACGAGCGCGCCGGTCACGATCATCGCCGTGTTGTGCAGCGTGAAGCCCATCGCCGCCGCCGCCCAGCCCGAATAGGAATTGAGCATCGAGACGACCACCGGCATGTCCGCCCCGCCGATCGGAATGATCAGCAGGAAGCCGATGACAAAGCTCAACGCCACGATACCCCAGAACAGATGCGGCGTATCTCCGTGGAACAGGCTGACCAGCACGATGATCGCCAGCAGCGCCGCCAGATTGATCGCGTGGCGAGCGGGCAGCAGGATCGGCGCCCCGCTCATGTTGCCGTTGAGCTTGGCAAAGGCGATGACCGAACCCGAGAACGTGATCGCGCCGATGGCGACGCCCAGCCCCATCTCGATGCGGCTGCCCTTGAGGATGTCCAGCCCGCCCGCCTCTAGGATGCCGAAGGCCGCCGGATTGTAAAAGGCCGCCACGCCCACCAGCACTGCGGCCAGGCCGACCAGCGAGTGAAACGCGGCGACAAGCTGCGGCATCGCGGTCATCTGGATCTTGCGGGCCGTGGTCAGACCGATCACCGCGCCGATGGCAATGGCGGCGAGAATTTCGGACAATGTCGCGAAATCAAACAACAACCCTGCATGCTCGATTCCCGCGGGCGTGGAAGGCGCGGTCAGCGGGACATGGGTCAGCAGCGTCGTCACCACGGCTATCGCCATCCCGGCCATGCCGTAGCGGTTGCCCCTGCGGCTGGTCGCGGGCGAGGAAAGCCCGCGCAGCGCGAGGATGAAGCAGATCCCGGCAATCAGGTAGGCGATCGCCACCCAGGGGTTCACCGCGTGGGCCTCCATCACTTCGTCTCCCTGGAGGCCGGCTTGTCCTTCTTCTTGTACATCGCCAGCATGCGCGCGGTGACGGCAAAACCGCCGAAGATGTTGATGCTGGCCAGCATGACCGCGCCCAGCCCCAGCCACTTGGACAGCGGAGAACCCGGCGCCGCGCTCGCCACCAGCGCACCGACGACAATCACCGAGGAGATCGCATTGGTCACCGCCATCAGCGGCGTATGCAGCGCCGGCGTCACCGACCAGACGACGTAATAGCCCACGAAGCAGGCCAGCACGAAGATCGAGAGGATCGAAACGAAGTCCATGCCCTTACCTGTCCTCCCCGGTACGGGGAGGGCCACCGTCCACAGGACGGTGGAGGGGATTCTCGGCCCACGCGACGATTGCCGATGCAGCCGCCGCCGCATCCGTCAAAACCCGCGAGGCCGACACCCTCAAGACCCTGAACCCGTTTTCCTTGATGAAACGATCGCGCTCTTCATCGCGCGCTGGATTGTTGCCCATGTCATGCGCGATACCGTCGACTTCGACGACAAGCCTTGGCAAGAGGCAGCAGACGTCGACGACGTAAGGCCCGATCGGATGCTGGCAGCGGAATTTCAATCCGCCCGGTCGCTGTCGCAATTCCTGCCACAGGGCGACTTCGGGCTTCGTCATTGACCGGCGCAAGTCTCGCGCCCGGCTTATGACTGGACGTGATGTAAACCGCGAATCCCCTCCGCCGCGCCGCGCGCGGTCCCCCGCCCCATTGCGGGGAGGACGGGGCTGCGCAAAAATCACCCCAACAGCCTCTCGTTCACCACCTTGCCGCCTCGCGTCAGCCGGATGGCATTGCCGATCTCCTCGTCAAGCACCGGCCTGCCCTGCTCCTTGTCCCAGAAGGCCGAGATAAAATTGAACAGGTTGCGCGCGAACAGCGCCGAGGCGTCAGCGGGCAGATGTGCGGGCGTGTTCGCATAACCGACAATCTTCACCCCGTGGCGCACCACCACCTGATCCGCCTCGGAACCCTCGACATTGCCGCCTTGCGACACTGCCAGATCATAAATCACACTGCCCGGCTTCATCGTCGCGATCTGCGCGTCGGTAATGAGCCGCGGTGCCGCCCGGCCCGGAATCAGCGCCGTCGTTATCACAATGTCCTGTTTGGCGAGATGACCGGAAACCAGTTCGGCCTGTGCCTGCTGGTACGCCTCGCTCATTTCGGTGGCATAGCCTCCGGCGCCCTCCCCCTCGATCCCCGCCACGGTTTCGACAAAGATCGGCTTGGCGCCCAGCGACAGGATCTGTTCCCTGGTGGCCGAGCGCACGTCCGTTGCCGAGACTTGCGCGCCAAGGCGGCGGGCGGTGGCGATCGCCTGCAATCCGGCAACGCCCACGCCCATGACAAAACACTTGGCCGCCGTGACCGTGCCGGCCGCCGTCATCATCATCGGGAAGGCCCGGCCATAGAGATTGGCAGCGACCATCACCGCCTTGTAGCCCGCCAGATTCGATTGCGAGGAAAGGATGTCCATCGACTGCGCACGGGTGATGCGCGGCATGAATTCCATCGCCAGCGCCTCAAGCCCGGCTGCGGCATATGCATCCACCCGGGCCCGGTTGCCAAACGGGTCGAGCCCCGCGACCACCCATGCCCCCGGCTTCGCGCCTGCCAGCAGTGCCGGATCGGGGGCCTGCACCCCAAACACCACATCCGCACCGGCAATCACCTGCGCCGCCGGGCCGACGTCAGCCCCGGCTGCCGCATAGTCGTCATCGCCGATGCTGGCGGCAAACCCTGCGCCCGTTTCCACCGCGACGCTGGCGCCAAGCGCGATGAGCTTCCTGACGGTCTCGGGCGTAGCCGAGACCCGCGTTTCACCCGCCGCCCGCTCTTTCAGGACGGCGAAGCGCGTGCCCGCCACCGGGCGGCTCAGGAAGCGATCAGGCCGACGACGAGGACAACGATCACCAGCACGACTGCCGTGCCCCAGACCGTCGCCTTGATGAAGCTGTTGTAGGTTTCGGTAGCTGCCTTGATGTCCGTGCCGGAAGCCATCAGATCAAATCCCCTGTTGCGCGCCTTTGTGAGGTCCGCCGCTTTCAAAAGCGTTGTCATTCTTGTGTTATTGCCGATGGTTTAACCTTGACCGGGCCTGCGCTCAAGGGGCTTGGCATCGCGATGGCGCCGGATTGGCGCCATTTCGGATCGAACTTGAGACTGGAGACTCCCTTAAGGTTCAACAATCGGCTAGCCCTGAACGCAGCGTCAGGCTTAAGTTGCTCTTTACCGGTTTGACCTAAGTCTCTGGCACCACAACAAGGGGGCGCAAGAACAAGCGTAAGAAATGGCGGATTCCGAACAACGCCTCCTCATGCTGATCGACGACGAACCCGCGCAGAGCCGCCTCATCTCGGCGCTCGCGGCGCGTGAAGGGTGGCGCACGCTGATCGCCCGCGACCCTGAAACCGCGATCGCCACGCTCGGCACCCGTCAGGGCATGCAGCTTTCCGCCATCGTTCTCGACCAATGGGTACCGGGCGACGATGCCTGCGCGCTGATCGCCGAACTCAAGGTGCGCCGCCCGGCATTGCCGATCCTGATGCTCACCGCCAATACCTCGCCGCTGCTGGCGGTGGAGGCGATGCGCGCGGGCGCGACCGACTATCTGGTCAAGCCCATCGCGCCGGACCGGCTGATGCACGCGCTGCGCTCGGCCACCACGCGCGAAGCCCCGCGCGACGAACTGGCGCCGCTGACCGAGAAGATGCCCTCCACCCCCGATTTCGAATCGATGATCGGGGCCTCCCCCAATTTCCGCAAGGCGCTGGCGGTCGCCGCCAAGGCCGCGCGCGGGCACGGCCACGTGCTGATCGAAGGCGAAAGCGGCACCGGCAAGGAAGTGCTGATGCGCGCGATCCACGCCGCCAGCCCCCGTGCCAAGTCGCCCCTGCGGATCGTCAATATCGCCGGCCTTGCCGCCAACTCGATCGAATCGAACCTGTTCGGCCACGAAAAGGGCGCCTTTCCCGGCGCGTTCGAGCGGCAGATCGGCGCCATGCAGCATTCCGACGGCGCCACCATCGCGCTCGACGAGGTGGACCGCCTTCCTCTCAGCGTGCAGGAACGCCTGCTGGAATCGCTGCGCAGGAACGACGTACGCCCGATCGGCGCGCGCCACTCGTTCCGGGTCGACGTGCGGGTCATTGCCGCCAGCAACATGCCCTTGCAGGACCTTGTCGATGTCGGCGAATTCCTGCCGGACCTGCTGGAACTGCTGTCGCCCACCAAAGTCGAGCTGCCGCCGCTGCGCGAGCGGACGGGCGACATCCCTGCCCTCACCCGCTTTTTCCTCGCCCGCATCGGCGAGCAGCCGGGCCTCAGGGAACTGGGCATCACCGACGGCGCCCTCTCGCTGCTTGCCGCCTATGACTGGCCGGGCAACGTCCGCCAGCTACAGGCCGTACTGTTCCGCGCTGCGGTGTTCTGCGACGGCGACGCGCTGACTTCGGACGATTTTCCCCAGCTTCTCAGCATCCTCGGCACCGATTCGTCGAGCGTGGCCGCCAATCCGCGCCAGGAGAGCTCGGGCGTCATGCTCTATACGCCGGACGGCCACTTGCGCCCGCTGGAGGATATCGAGGCGGACGTGATCCGGCTCGCCATCGGCCTCTATCGCGGACGCATGACCGAAGTCGCGCGGCGGCTCGGGATCGGCCGTTCCACGCTCTACCGCAAACTCAGCGAACTCGGCATCGACAACGCGGCATAACGATAGGCGGCCCCGGAGCCGTAGCTCCGAGGCCGCCGCCCCTTGCGGGGCTGCCCCCAAGGGGATTGCGGGCGTTACAGGGCTTCGAGATAGACCTGCGGCACGCGGTAGCCACGCTTGGCCATGTACTTCACGTACTTGCCGCGCTCATGCGAAAGCTCGGTGGCATATTCGCTGTAGGCATCGCGCTGGTCCTCGATGTCGCTGGCGCGGCGCAGATCGCTGGCGAGTTCCTTGCGGCTCTCGTTCACGTTGATGCGGTAGTCATACCACTTGCTGTTCTGGATGCCGCCGATCGGGCTCTGGATGATGCGGGCTTCCTCGCCGCGCGCCACTTCCTTTTCGTACATCGTCGGCACGGCGATCGCGGCACCGGCTGGAACGAGGGCCATGGCAACCAGTGCGGTGCGGAAAATCGTCTTCTTCATGGGGACTTCTCCCTTGGCTTCGTGTGGTCGGTTCGATGGAGAAACGAGCCGAAACACGATTTTGCTCAAGGCCGAGAGACGAACCGGGGCGCCGGGCGGACGATCCGAAACCGGATGCGGCCATGCGTTCACCAGGCAACACAGCAGGCGGGCGCGTTCATCCGGGGGCAATCCCGGGTTCATCCGCCAGCCAGTTATGTCGCAGAAATCAGCGCGGAAGCTGGCCGAAATCGGTCAGCGCGGCATCGCGCAGGCCGCGCCAGACGTGGACCGCCTGCACCGTCTCGCGCACATCGTGGACACGCACGATATGCGCGCCCGCATCCATCGCCCTGATCGCCAGCATGAGCGAACCGCCGAGCCGGTCATGCGCGGGCGCTTCGTTGGAGAGCGCGCCGATCATGCGCTTGCGGCTGGCGCCGACGTAAAGCGGATGGCCGAGGCCGTGGAAGATCGCGAGGCCGTTCATCAGCGCAAGGTTCTCGGCCAGGGTCTTGCCGAAGCCGACTCCGGGGTCGAGCATGATGTTCTCGGGCCGGATGCCGGCAGCCAGACACGCGTCCCGGCGCAGTTCGAGCCAGTCGTAGACGTCCAGCACCACGTCGGCGTAGTTGCCGTTGGAATGGAGGTCGTCGGCCTTGCCCGGCGCATGCATCAGCACCACCGGCGCGCCCGAAGCCGCCGCGAGTTCGAGGCTGCGCGGATCGTAGCGCAAGGCGGAAACGTCGTTGATGATATGCGCGCCCGCTGCCAGCGTGGCTTCCATCACCGCCGGCCGGCGCGTGTCGACGCTGATCGCAGCCCCCATGGCGACAAGCTGCCCGACCATCGGCACCACGCGCTTGATCTCGTCGCCTTCCCAAACCGCACCGGCGCCGGGACGGGTGGATTCGCCGCCGAGGTCGATCATCGCCGCGCCCGCCTCGAGCATGGCGGCGGCGTGGTCGAAAGCGACCTGAGGCTTGTCGAGGAACGATCCGCCGTCCGAGAAACTGTCCGGCGTCATGTTGAGAATGCCCGCAACTTGCGGCTGTTCGAGGCGGATCGTGCGCTCGCCGCACTTGAGCGGCGGATGGACTTTCCTGAAGTTCGCCCACTGAACCTGCGCCGCAACGGCAAGATCGTCCGGAAGCGCCGCCAGCGCAGCGGGCACTTCGGCTGCACCGAGGCGCTCACGCGCGATCACCTTGCCGTTTTCCCGCACGATCAGCGCAAAGCGGCTGGCCCAGACCAGCGAACCGGCAAGGCGCACGGCATCGCCTTCCTCGCTCTGCGGGCTTTGGGCGAAGGCGATGGGCTGAATGTAGATCTGGCGAGTCATGCGCGGGCCCTTAGAGCGTTTTCCGATCTGATTGAATCAGATCGGGCTCTCCAGAACCTTTGTTTTCCGCGTTTTTCCGAGTCACTGCGTGTTCCACTCCGTTCGAAAAACGCTCTAGCGTCCGCGCAGGCCACGCAGAACAGGTTTCGGCGCCCTGCCCATTACCTCTGGCTAATAATCAGGTGGGATCACCTGATGACCCGGAAGATGCGCCACTCCAAAAACGTGAAACCGCCCTTCGAACATTTTCGAAGGGCGGTTCGCAAGCCTCAAGGCTCGGTAGCGAGAATGTAAAGCTGGCGGATCGCGTCGATCGGCTTGACCTGACCTTCGTGCTCGAGGTGCCAGAACGTCCAGCCGTTGCACGAAGGCGCACCCTGGAGTTCCTTGCCAAGGCCGTGGATCGAGCCGGTCACCTTGTCGGCGGCCAGCGAACCATCGGCGCGCACGACGGCGCGGAAGCGGTTCTTCTTGTCCGAAAGCACCGTGCCGGGGGCGATCCAGCCGGTCTCGATCAGCGTGCCGAACGCCACCTTGGGCGCGGTGCGCTTGGACTGCATGGTCTTCAACGCACGCTCGTCGAGCGGCAGCGCCATCTCGATGCGCTCCAGCGCGGCTTCGCGGTAATCGCCTTCACGCTCGCAGCCGATCCACTCGCGGCCGAGGCGCTTGGCGACGGCGCCGGTGGTGCCGGTGCCGAAGAACGGGTCGAGCACGACGTCGCCCTCGTTGGTGGTGGCCAGCATCACGCGGTAGAGCAGCGCTTCCGGCTTCTGGGTCGGGTGAACCTTGCGGCCGCCCTTCTTGAGGCGCTCGGCGCCGTTGCAGATCGGCAGGACCCAGTCCGAACGCATCTGCAGTTCGTCGTTCAGCGTCTTCATCGCGCGGTAGTTGAAGGTGTACTTCGACTTCTCGCCCATCGAGGCCCAGATCAGCGTTTCATGGGCATTGGTGAAGCGGGTGCCCTTGAAGTTCGGCATCGGGTTGGCCTTGCGCCACACGATGTCGTTGAGGATCCAGAACCCCATGTCCTGCATGATCGCGCCGAGGCGGAAGATGTTGTGGTACGAGCCGATCACCCACAGCGAGCCCTCGGGCTTGAGCACGCGGCGGGCCTCGGTCAGCCAGTCACGGGTGAACTGGTCGTAGACGGCGAAGCTGGAGAACTTGTCCCAGTCGTTGGTGACAGCGTCCACATGGCTGCCGTCCGGACGCGACAGGTCGCCGCCGAGCTGGAGGTTGTAGGGCGGGTCGGCGAAGACCATGTCGACGCTGGCGTCGGGAATGGTGCGCATCGCCTCGATGCAGTCGCCCGGGATGATCTGGCCGAGGGGCAGCAGTTCCTTCGGCGTCGGCGCGGGTGCGCGAGCGCGGATCTTCTGCTTGACGAGTAGCTGGCCCATGTTTGCTCCGGGGAATTTGAACTGTGGATTGACACCCCAATGAGTCTTTCGGGATTCACCGTCAAGCCGCGACTCGCCGGATTCCCTGGTGATTCACCTGTTCAGCACTATGGAACAAAACGAATCCCACACAAGATGTCGAGTCATGAGGGAAACACCTGACTCAACATCTTGGGGTTTGCGACTCGGCAGCGACTCGCGCGATTCCAGCAAATTTTTTTATCAACACCGCCCCGTGCGAAATGCACAGCTGCGTCGTTGAACCTGCCTGAGTCCGGCAGGGCGCGATGAGATTCAAATCCCCGCGTAGTCGACCCCGGTCATCGCCGCGCTGATCTCCCAGAGCCGCCGCGCCGCATCGGGATCGGTGGCGGAAGCCCTGCGCCTGGCCACGCCCGAGGGGCCGGAGAGTTCCCCGAAACGCTGCGGGCCGTAATATTGCCCCGGCTCGACCGCCCCCGTCGCCGCCTGCAAGGTCGGCCAGGCGCCGTCCTCGGCACTGTTGAGCACCCACCCCGCAATCGGGAAGAGCGCGCGGAATGCCAGCGAGTGGCGTCCCAGTTCGGTGGACGCCACTCCCGGATGGCAGGCCAGAGCGGTGACCGGCGAACCCGCCGCGCGCAGGCGTCGGTCGAGTTCGTACATGTGCAGCAGGTTCATCAGCTTGCTGTCGCCATAGCGCTTGGAGCGGCTGTAGCTGCGATGCGCGTCGAGATCGTCCCAGTCGATCCTGCCGCGCCGATGGGCAAGGCTGGCGGTAATGACAACGCGGCCATCCTGAACTTCGGCGAGCTTGGGCAGCAGCAGGCCGGTGAGCGCAAACACTGCGAGGTGGTTGACGCCGAACTGCAGTTCGTGCCCCTGCACGGTGCGCTCGAGCGGCGGCACCATGACGCCCGCGTTGTTCACCAGGACATCGAGCCGCGGCTCATCGCGCGCCACGATGCCTGCGCATTCGCGCACGCTGGCGAGGTCCGCCTGATCCAGCGGCACGAAGGCGAGATTGGCGCCGGGCACCTCCATGCGGATGTGCTCCATGGCGAGCCGGGCCTTGTCCTCGCTGCGGCAGGCCAGCAGCACGCGGGCGCCGCGCGCGGCCAGCACTCTCGTCACCTCGAAGCCGAGGCCGGTATTGGCGCCGCTGACGAGAAAGCACTTGCCGGCCTGCCCGGTCACGTCGGCCGCGGTAAATCCCGTCACAACATCATCTCCAGTTGAGCGACCGGCGCGAAGCTGCGGCGGTGGTGGATGGTGGGCCCGTGGCGGCGCAGCGCCTCGAGGTGCTGGGCAGTGCCGTAGCCGGCGTTGCGCTCCCAGCCATAATGCGGATGGACCAGCGCCAGATCGCGCATGATGCGGTCGCGGTGTTCCTTGGCGATGATCGAGGCGGCCGAAATGCATGGCTCCACCGCGTCGCCGCCGACGATGGCCCGGGCCTTCCAGCGCCACTCCGCCGTGCGGCCCTGCGGGGTCATGTTGCCGTCGATCAGGACCTCGTCCGGCTCCGCCCCCAGTTGCGCGCAGAGCGCCGCGACCGCGCGGGTCATCGCCAGCATCGTCGCGCCGAAGATATTGATGCGGTCGATCTCTTCCACGTCCACCACGCCCACCGCCCAGCGGCAACGGCGCTTGATCACCTCTTCCAGCTCGGCGCGGCGCCTGGCGGAAAGCTTCTTGGAATCGTCCAGCCCCGCAGGCCGGGGCTTGCACAGCACGACCGCGCCCGCCACAACCGGCCCTGCCAGAGGGCCACGCCCTGCCTCATCCACCCCGATGATCAGGCGGCCCGGTGCGCTGGCGGCAAGGGATTTACTCGACGTGACCAAGCGGAAAAACTCCAGATCGTTCCTGGCTGCGGTATCGCCCGTCGCCTGCATCCTCGCAAGCTGCGGTGCGGCAGGCTCGGGGGATAAGGCCTCGGCCGCCGCAACCGAGGCGGCGCCCTTCAAGGTCGAACAGGTCGCCGCGTTCGACGAGCCCTGGGCCATGGACATCGATGCGGCCACCGGAGCCATGATCGTCACCGAGAAGAAGGGCAAGATCCGCCTGCGCCTGGCCGACGGCAGCCTGGGCAAAGTCTCCGGCGCGCCGACAGTCGCCTATGGCGGACAGGGCGGGCTTGGCGATGTGATCTTTGCGCCGGGGCAAGGCGGCAAGACCCTGGACGGGCGCGTGGTCTACCTCAGCTGGGCCGAGGAAGGCGACGGCGATACGCGCGGCGCGGCAGTCGGCAAGGCCGCCCTCTCCTGCCCGCAGCCGGCAAGCTGCGCGCTCCAGGGCCTTCAGGTGATCTGGCGGCAGACTCCGAAGGTTTCCGGCAACGGCCACTACTCGCACCGCCTGACCTTCTCGCCCGATGGCCAGTACCTCTTCGTCAGTTCGGGCGAGCGGCAGAAGTTCACGCCTGCGCAGGATCTTGGCACCAATCTCGGCAAGATCGTGCGCCTGCTGCCCGACGGCACGCCCGCCCCGGGCAACCCCTTTGCAGACAAACCCGCCCCGACCAGCCAGATCTGGTCCTACGGCCACCGCAATGTCCTTGGCCTCGTGTTCGACGACAAGGGGCGGCTCTGGGATCTCGAACACGGACCTGCGGGCGGCGACGAGATCAACCTGGTGAAGCCCGGGCAGAACTATGGCTGGCCACTGGTTTCGGACGGCGACCACTATGACGGCAAGCCGATCCCGCGCCACAAGACCCGTCCCGATCTTGCCGCGCCGGCGATCAGCTGGAACCCGGTGATCGCGCCGGGAGACTTCATCTTCTACACCGGCGACAGCTTCCCGCAGTGGAAGGGCAGGTTCGTGATCGCCTCGTTTTCCGAACCCGGCCTCGTCACCGTGCGGATCGACGGCGAGAAGGCGGCCGAGGAGGCGCGCTATCCGCTGGACAACCGCATCCGCGAGATCCAGCAGGGCCTCGACGGATCGATCTGGCTGCTGGAAGACGGCCCGGCGCCGGATTCCGGGCATTTGCTCCATCTGACGCCGAAACACTAATCCTGCATTAGCCGAATTGAATCGACAAAGGCGCGCGCCAATCCTATCGGCGCGCGCCATGTCCGAAACCATCCCCGACACCGCCACGCTCATCCCGCTCGACAATGTCGATCCCGCGCTCGTCGAAGCGCTGCTCGACCGTGCGTTCGAGCCCGAGCGACACACGCGCACCGCCTACAAGGTGCGCGAGGGGACCGAATGGCTGCCCGGCCTGTCCTTCGCCGCGCTCGACAGCGACGAGATGCTGGTCGGCTCGATCCAGTGCTGGCCGGTGGCGCTGACCGATGCCGAAGGCCGTGCCCATCCGCTGATCATGGTCGGCCCGGTCGCCGTTCTCCCCGAACTGCAGGGCCAGGGCTTCGGCAAGGCGCTGGTCTCGGCCAGCCTCGCCGGGATCGACGCCCGCGCGCCGCTGCCGCAAGTGCTGATCGGCGACCCCGAGTATTACGAACGCTGGGGCTTCGCCAGCGAGGCCACCGGCGGCTGGAGCCTGCCCGGCCCGTTCGAGCAGCACCGCCTGCTGGTGCGCAGCGAAAATCCCGCCGTCCTCCCGCGTGAGGGCATGCTGGGCCCCTGGCTGCGCTGATTGGGGCGCCGTCAACTCGAGGCAACCGGCCCGCGTTAAATCGCGGGCTGGACCTTGGCGCGAGCGTCCCTATCTGGCATCGCGATAGCCATGCCTTATGACGTGCCGCCCGATCTGAACGCGCTGACGCTCTCGCAAGCCGCCGAACTCGTGGCCGCGCGCAAGTTGCCGCCGGTCTCGCAGTGGTCGCCTGCCGTCATCGGCGACAGCGAAATGCGCATCGCGGCGGATGGCCGCTGGTTCCATCAAGGCGGTGAGATCCGCCGTCCGGCGATGGTCCGCGCCTTCGCCTCGCTGCTGCTGCGCGACGACCGGGGCCGGCACTGGCTGGTCACGCCCGCTGAAAAGCTCTCGATCGAAGTCGAGGACGCCGCCTTCATCGCCACCGACGTGCGCGCCGAGGGCGATGCGCTGGTCTTCCGCCTCAACACCGACGATCTCGTCATCGCCGGGCCCGATCACCCGATCCGCAGTCATGGCGATCCCGAAACCCCGGCGATCTACCTTTCCGTGCGCAACGGCACCGAAGCCCGCCTCAACCGCAGCACCTATGGCCAGCTTGCCGAAATCGCGCTCGCGGGCGGCGATCTGTCGGTAACCAGCCGCGGCGCGACGTTCGATCTGGTGCCCGCATGAGCCTGCTGTTCGACCGCCTGCGCCCGCGCTTCGACGCCGCCCACAGGAACGCCCCGCCAGAGCTCTGGCTCGATCCGCGCATCGAGAATATCCCGGAGTTCAAGCCCGCCGCCGTCCTCATCACGCTGACCGAGCGGGAAGAACCCGGCACCCTGCTGCTCCACCGTCCCTCCACCATGCGCGCCCATCCCGGCCAGATCGCCTTCCCCGGCGGCCGCCTCGATGAAGGCGAGACCGCCATCGAGGCGGCGCTGCGCGAAGCGGACGAGGAACTGGGCATTCATCCGCGTGACGTGCAGGTGCTGGGCACCAGCGACGTCTACCGCACTGGCAGCGGCTACGAGATCACCCCGGTTGTCGCGGTGATCCCCGCCGACCTGCCGATCCACCCCAACCCGGCCGAAGTGGCGCAGTGGTTCGAGGCGCCGATGGGCTATCTCCTCGATCCCGCCAACCAGCAGCAATGCTCGGTCGAGTGGGAAAACCGCCGCCACCGCTTTGTCGAGATCAACTGGCACGACCACCGCATCTGGGGCGTGACCGGGGCGATCCTTCACAACCTTTCCCGCAGGCTCGACTGGAATGACTGAACAATTGCCCACCCGCATCGCACCCGAATGGATGCACCGGGAGGACATCGCCGCGCTGATCGACACGCTGGGCGCGCAGAACGTCCGCTTCGTCGGCGGCGCCGTGCGCGACACGCTGCTCGGCCTGCCGGTGAAGGACATCGACATGGCCACCACGCTGGAACCGGACGAAGTGATGATCCGCCTCAAGCGCGCGGACATTCACCGCGTGCCGACCGGGATTGACCACGGCACCGTCACCGCCGTGCTGCCCGGCGGCCCGGTGGAGATCACCACGCTGCGCCACGACGTCTCCACCGATGGCCGCCGCGCCACCGTGGCCTTCGCCGAGGACTGGCGCGACGATGCCGCCCGCCGGGACTTCACCATCAATGCGCTCTACGCCGATCCGCTGAGCGGCGAGATCGCCGACTATTTCGGCGGCCTTGCCGACCTTGCCGCGCGCCGCGTGCGCTTCATCGGCGACGCGCGCCAGCGCATCCGCGAGGATCACTTGCGGATCCTGCGCTACTTCCGTTTCCAGGCCCGGTTCGGTTCGCGGCCGGCGGACGAGGAAGCCGAAAGCGCCTGCTCCGAACTCGCCGCCACGCTCAAGGGCCTGTCGCGCGAGCGCGTGGGCATGGAGATGATGAACCTGCTCGGCCTGCCCGATCCCGCGCCGACCGTGGCGCGCATGGCCGAGCTTGGCGTGCTGGCCGTCATCCTGCCGGAAGCCGATCCCGCCGCCCTTGCCGCGCTGGTCAGGGCCGAACAGGCGCAAGCGATCGCCGCCGATCCGCTGCGCCGTCTTGCCGCGCTGCTACCGGCGCACGTGCCGCTGGCCGAGCAGATCGCCTCGCGCTTTCGCCTCTCGGGCGCGCAGAAGAAGCGCCTTGCGCTCGCTGCCGGGCGCGAGGCTGCCCCCGGCGAGGCGCGGGCGCTGGCCTATCGCCTCGGCCATGACGGTGCGCTCGACCGCCTGCTGATCGCCGGGGCCGATGCCGCATCGATCACCGGCTGGCAGATCCCCGAATTTCCCCTGAAAGGCGGCCAGATCGTTGCTCGCGGCGTCGGCGCCGGGCCGCAAGTCGCGCGCCTGCTGCGCCGCGTGGAAGAGCGCTGGATTGCCGAAGGCTTCCCCGCGGCGGCCCGCGTCGATGCCCTGCTCGACGCCGAACTGGCGGAGCAGAACTCGTGAATCTCGGCGAACTTTCCGAATTCCTCTACCAGAAGCCGCTGATGGCGCTGACCATCGCGGCGATCCTGGTCTCGATCCTGGCGGGCATGCTGACGGTGCGTTACCCGCGCCTCAGCCACGGGCTGCGCAACACGTCCTATCTCGGCCTCACCGCCGCGCTGCTGCTGACCGTGGCCAGCCTCGCCGGGAACGCCCACCGCTCCGACGCCGCGCTCTGGCTTGACCAGTTGCGCCCGGCCACGGTGCAAGGCGCGCAGACCGTGCTGCCGCTGCGCACCGACGGACATTTCTGGGTGGAAGCGCAGCTCAACGGCCAGCCGGTGAACTTCCTCATCGATACCGGCGCGACCTATACCGGCATCTCGCAATCCGTCGCCCAGCGCGCCGGGATCCTTCCGGATCAGGGCGACCAGGGGGTCATGCTCGATACCGCCAACGGCACCATCGTCGCCCGCATGGCAACCGCCGGCTCGCTGCGCTTCGGCTCGATCGAGGCGAACGCGCTGCCGGTCGCCATCGGACCGGACAACGAGGTGGAAACCAACGTGATCGGCATGAACCTGCTGTCGCAGCTCGGTTCCTGGCGGGTGGAGAACAACCAGCTGATCCTGGTGCCGAGGGCAGCCGCTTCGGACGAGTGACGAAGGCCGCCATGGCGCCTTCGCTGCACGCGGCCTGTCCGGCGTGCGCAATGCGGACGGCAAACACGCCCCCCGTCGCCCCAGCTTCGCGGGGACGACGGGGTTCAATGGTTCAAGTCAGCCCTGAAACTTGTTGTCACGCGGGAATCCGGTCGGCGGCAGGCGGCCTGCCGCGCCGCGAGCGACCTTCCACAAGCCCATGTCCTTCTCGTTGCGGGTGCGGCCGGTCTCGCCGCCCATCGTCCAGGACAGGCCATCCTCCAGCTTGAGCGTGATGAGGTCCGACAGCCCGCCGTCGCGGTAGCGCTGGAGCGTGACGCCCTGCCCCTTGGCCATCAGCGGCAGTTCCTCGAGGCTGAAGATCACCAGCTTGCGGTTGTCGCCCACCACGGCCACGTGATCGTGCTCCGCGGGAATCTCGCGCACGATCTTGAGGTGGATGCCCGGCTTGGTGGACATCACCGCACGGCCCTTGCGGGTTTCGGCGAGCAGTTCCTCGGCTTCCACCGCGAAGCCGCGCCCGATGTTGGAGGCCAGCAGGATCTGCGACTTCGGCTTGTAGACGAGCGCGGCGATGATGTGCGCGTCGGCATCGATGTCGACCATCGTGCGGATCGGTTCACCGAACCCGCGCGCGCCCGGCAGCTTGTCCGCGCCGACCGTGTAGAAACGGCCATTGTCGAGCGCGATCAGGATCTTGTCGGTGGTCTGCGCGTGGAAGGCGAAGGCGGGGCCATCGCCTTCCTTGAACTTGAAATCACTTCCCTTCGCATCCTGGCCAAGCGCCACATGCCCCTTCGCCGCGCGCACCCAGCCGCGCGCCGAGAGGATCACCGTCACCGGCTCCTTCTCGATCATCGCGTCCATGCTGAACTCGACCGTCGGCTTGGCCTGCGCGATCGTCGTGCGGCGACGGCCGAGCACGGTATCCTCGGCATATTCCTTGCGCAGCGTGGTCAGGTCGCGCTTGAGGCGCGTGCGCTGGCGGGCCGGGCTTTCGAGCAGCTTGTTAAGTTCGTCCTGCTCCTTCAGCAGGTCCTCATGCTCCTTGCGAAGCTCCATCTCCTCCAGCTTGCGCAAGGAGCGCAGGCGCATGTTGAGAATGGCTTCGGCCTGACGGTCGGTCAGTTCGAACTCGGCCATCATCACTGCCTTGGGCTCATCCTCGGTGCGGATGATCTCGATGATCCGGTCGAGGTTGAGGTAGGCGATGATATAGCCGGCAACCAGTTCCAGCCGCGAGGCGATCTTTTCCAGCCGGTGCCGGGTGCGCCGCAGCAGGATGTCGATCTGGTTGTAGACCCATTCGGACAGCAGCAGCTTGAGGCCCATCACCCCCGGAGTGCGGTGCGAATCCAGCACGTTGAGGTTGAGCGAGAAGCGGCTTTCGAGATCGGTGAGCTTGTAGAGGCTCTCCTTCAGCATCTCGGGATCGACGTTGCGGCTCTTGGGCACGAAGACGATGCGGATCTGCTCGTCGCTCTCGTCGCGGATGTCTTCGAGAATCGGCAGCTTCTTGTCGCCGATCAGCGCGGCGACCTGTTCGATCAGCTTGCCCTTGGGCAGCATGTAGGGGATTTCGGAAATGACCAGCTGCCACTGGCCGCTGCCCAGCTTCTCGATCCCGGTCTCTTCCCAGTTGCCCGCCGCGTCCTTTCCGGTCGAGAAACGGCCGCGCACGCGGAACGCGCCCTTGCCGGTCTCGTAGGCGTGGCTGATCGCCTCGGGGCTGTCGACCACCAGGCCGCCGGTCGCGAAGTCCGGGCCATGGAACACCTGCATGAGCTGGTCATGCTCGGCCTGGGGCTTGTCGATCAGCAGCATCGTCGCATCGATGATCTCGGCGACGTTGTGGCTGGGGATCGAGGTCGCCATGCCCACGGCGATGCCGGTCGAGCCGTTCGCCAGCAGGTTCGGGAACATGCCGGGAAAGATATCCGGCTCGCTCTCTTCACCGTTGTAGGTGGGAACGAAATCGACGGTGCCTTCGTCCAGCCCCGCCATGAGGTGGATCGCCGTGCGCGTGAGGCGCGCCTCGGTGTAACGATAGGCGGCGGCGTTATCGCCGTCGATATTGCCAAAGTTGCCCTGCCCCTGCACCAGCGGATAGCGCAGCGAGAAGTCCTGCGCGAGGCGGACCATCGCATCGTAGACCGAGGCGTCGCCATGCGGGTGGTACTTACCGATGACGTCGCCGACGACGCGGGCCGACTTCTTGTAGGCACTGGCGGGATCGAGCTTGAGCTGCCGCATCGCCCAGAGCAGGCGGCGGTGCACCGGCTTCATCCCGTCGCGCAAGTCCGGCAGCGAGCGGGCCGTGATCGTCGAGAGCGCATAGACGAGGTAGCGCTGCGAGAGCGCGGCATCGAAAGGCGCGTCGACAATGGCGTCGAACGGATCGGAGTCTTCGTCGGTCGTGGTCACCATGGGCGGAACCTAGCAGCGCTCCGCCCGGTGCCAAGTCGGATTCCAGCGTTTTCCAGAGCTTGGTTTCCCGATTCGTTCCGATTTATCGCGATCAGCCGATCTGCATGTCCCGCGAGAGGCCGGGGATGCGCACTTCGAGGCCGTCAAGCGCGTCCGTCAGTTCGATCTGGCAGGCAAGGCGGCTGGTGCGGGTGACCCCGGCGGCAAGGTCGAGCATGTCCTCCTCGTCGTTGGAGGCAGGCTCCAGAACGTCGAACCAGTCGGGCGAGACGATCACGTGACAGGTGGAACAGGCCATCTGCCCCTCGCAGGTTCCCTCAAGCGGCATGCCGCAGCGCTGCGCAAGCGCAAGCAGGCGCGTACCCGGTTCGGCCTCGGCCGTGACGGAGGCTCCTTCGGCGGTAACAAATCTGACGTTCAACAATTCAGACTCCCTGCACCGCTGCCGCGGCTTCTATTCGTGTGCAGGCATCCTCGATTTCCCTGAGGCCACTATATCTCCCGAATCCCAGACGGATAGAGCTTTTGGCCTCCGCGTCCGAAAGTCCCAGTGCCTTGAGCACGTGACTTGGCCTTCCCGAGCCGCTGGCGCAGGCGGAACCGGCGGAAAACGCGATGTTCCGAAGGTCCGACATCAGCCGCGCGACATCGAGCCCATCCAGTCGCAGATTGAGGTTTCCGCGCCAGCGATGCTCGGCAGAACCGTTCAGCGTCCAGCGGGAAAGGATCGCGCGGGCGTGGGCCCAGAGCATTGCGACATGGGCGGCGTCCTCGTCCATGCGTGTCGCCGCCAGTGCCGCCGCCGCGCCGAACCCGGCGCAGAGCGCGGGGCTCAGCGTGCCGGAACGCAGGCCCTGCTCCTGCCCGCCGCCGTGGATCAGCGGCTTGAGATCGATCCCACCGCGAATCCACAGCGCGCCGATTCCCTTGGGGCCGTAGAGTTTGTGCGCCGAGATCGCGATCATGTCCGCGCCGTGGGGGGCAGCGAGCTTGCCCGCGCCCTGTACCGCATCGCACAGGAACAGCGCGCCTGCCCGGTGCGCCGCCTCGGCCAGGGCCTCGACCGGCTGGATCGTGCCGATCTCGTTGTTGACCTGCATCACCGCGACAAGGCCGGCTTCATCCGGGATCGCCCCATCGGGATCGACCAGCCCATCGCCATTGACGGGCAGAACCGAAATCTCGGGATCGATGACCCGCGCGGTATCCAGCACTGCGGCATGCTCGATCGCCGAGACGGCGAGCCGCCTTGCCCCGGAACCGGCCAGCGCGAGGTTGATCGCCTCGGTAGCGCCCGAGGTGAAGACCACCCTCCCCCCCGGCGGCAGCAGCGCCGCGACCTGCGCGCGCGCAACCTCGACGATGGCGGCCGCGCCGCGACCGGGCCGATGAGGGCTATGCGGATTGGCAAAGCCCATGGTGTCCGGCCCGCCCAGCCACGGCAGCATCGCCTCGCGCGCTTCGGGCGCGAGCGGCGTGGTCGCCTGATAGTCGAGGTAGATCATGCGTTGATCCGGGCCCAGGCCTCGGCGAAAGCATCGAGTTCCTCAGGCGCCGTATTCCAGCCGATGGAGACGCGCACCGTGCGGCGGGCAAGATCCTCGCCGATACCGAAGCCTTTCAGCACCCGGCTCTGCTTGAGCGTGCCCGAGGAGCAGGCGCTGCCCGCCGAGATCGCGAAGCCCAGCGCATCCATGCGGATCAGCATCGCGGTGGCGGCCAGGCGCGGCGCGGCGACCGCAAAGATGTGCGAGCACTGCACGCCGGGCTGAAGCACCTCGCCATGCGCGAACAGCGCATTCTTGAAATCGAACCGCTGCTCGGCGGTGGTTGCCCAGTCCTCCAGCCCACGCGCCTCGAGCGCCGCTGCAAAGCCCATCGCGCCCGGCAGGTTCTCGGTGCCCGCACGGTAGCCGCGCTCCTGCCCGCCGCTCGGCTCCAGCATGGCCCAGTCCTTCACCAGCAGCGCGCCGATGCCGATCGGGCCGCCCAGCTTGTGGGCCGAAAGAACCACCATGTCCGCATCGGGAAGCGGCGCCTTGCCGGCGCTTTGGGAGCAGTCCGCCAGAACCAGCCCGCCCGCCGCGCGTACCTGCTCGATCAGCGGATTGCGCGGGTAGGGCAGCAAGATCGTGCCGGTTTCCGAATTGACCGACTGGACCGCCACCACCGCCCGTCCGCCCCCTGCCAGTGCAGCACCCAGCGCCTCGGGATCGACCTCGCCTTCCCGCACCGGCAATTCCAGCGCGCCGGGCGCGGCACGAAACACCGCATCGTGCTCCACCGCCGAGACCAGCCGCCGCTCCGCCTTGGCGCGGCCGAGCCCGATCGCCAGCGCCTCGCTGGCGCCCGAGGTGAAAATCAGTTCACCCTGCCAGCCGAGCGCCTGTTTCACCCGCTCGCGCGCCTGCTCCAACGCGGCGCGGGCGGCGCGTCCGGCCTTGTGCGGACTGGACGGATTCGCCCAGATTGCCGCGCCTTGAAGCCAGGCATCGCGCGCTTCGGGCATGATCGGAGTGGTCGCGGCGTGATCGAGATAGATCGTTTGAGAGGCCATGTTCTGCAAAAGTTGTTTTTGGGCCCAGTGTTTCTATATAGCGATCCATTCCTTTACCACTCCCGTGAATATCGATGCGGCCAACAGCCGGCGGTATTTCGCGGGAGTTTCAACAGGTCAGGCCCGCAAAACACATGCCATCAGTCATCTTTCCCGGACCCGAAGGCCGCCTCGAAGGCCGCTTCCAGCCCGCAACGCGCCCGCGCGCACCGGTGGCGATGATCCTCCACCCGCACCCGCAGGCGGGCGGCACGATGAACGACCGCATCACCCAGCACCTCTACAAGACGTTCGTGGCGCGCGGCTTCGCTACCCTGCGCTTCAACTTCCGCGGCGTCGGCCGCAGCCAGGGCAGCTTCGACAACGGCGTGGGCGAACTGTCCGACGCGGCAGCGGCGCTCGACTGGGTGCAGTCGATCCATCCCGAGGCTTCGTCCACCTGGATCGCCGGCTATTCGTTCGGCGCGCTGATCGGCATGCAGCTGCTGATGCGCCGCCCGGAAATCCGCGGCTTCATCTCGGTGGCGCCGCCGGCCAACATGTACGACTTCTCGTTCCTCGCCCCCTGCCCGGCCTCGGGCATCATCATCCAGGGCGCGGCGGACACGGTGGTGACGCCCAATGCCGTACAGAAGCTGGTCGACAAGCTGCGCACGCAGAAGCACATCACCATCCACCACGACGAGATCCCGCGTGCGAACCACTTCTTCGAGAACGAGATGGACGACCTGATGCGCTCGGTCGACAACTACCTCGACATGCGCCTCGCGCCGGATTGCCCGATCAAGTAATCGGCGCGAGACCGCAGACCGGGAAACAAGAGGCGTCGGAGAGCTACTCCGGCGCCTTTTCCTTTGCTGCCGCCGCCACCGTCTCGCCGCTGCCCGTCGGCACCACCAGGATCGCCACGTTCACCGCCATCACCGCCGCCAGCACCAGCATCAGCACCGCCTGCTTGCGATAGCCGCCGCGCCGGAACAGCGCGGTCGCCCCCAGCACAAGCGCGGCAATGGCAAGAACGAGAAGGGAAAGCGCAATATCCATGGCTTATCCCCTAGAGCGTTTTTCGAACGGAGTGGAACACGCAGTGACTCGGAAAATCGCGGAAAACGAAGAATCTGGAGAGCCCGATCTGATTCAATCAGATCGGAAAAACGCTCTAATGGATTGATTTTGACATTTGCATCCCCTGGCGGATGGGATGGGTTTGCAAATGTCAAAATCGCAAAATCCATTGAAATCAAATAAATGCTAGTGGTTCGAAAAGATTCTGACATGTGAGCGCGCCCTGTCCGATAGGGTACCAAATGTCAGAATCAAACCACTAGGCCGCGCAATCGAGCGGGTTTGACAGCGGGCTCCGCGCTCGCCAGTTTCGCCGGCCATGAACAACCACGTCATGGGAAGCGCGCCCCTCTCGCGCCGCACCACGCTCCAGCTTCTCGCCACCGGCACGGCCGCGCTCGCGCTGCCCGGCGCCCGCGCGCTGGCAGCCTCGCCCGCCGCGCCGACGAGCGCCGCGCCGCTGCTGGACAGCGTCGCCTGGAACCTGATCGGACACGCCCCCGAAAACGCCACCACGCTTGGCGTCGACACCGGCGCCCATGCCGCGCTGCGATCGCAGCTGGAAGACCGCTCCTTCGCCGGACGCGCGGCGCTTGCCGACACGCTGCGCAGCGATCTCGTCAAAGTGCAGGCCTTCAACCCCAGCCACCTCAGCCATGCCGAGCGCACCAGCCTGGCGGTGATCCGCAGCGCCTACAAGACCTCGCTCGACGGTCTTGCCCTGCCTTACGGCGACGTTGCCGTCGGCGGCTGGCGCAACACCCCTTACGTGGTGATCCAGAACGTCGGCGCCTATCTCGACACGCCCAAGTTCCTCGACGCCGATCACCAGGTGAAGAGCGCCGAGGACGCCGAGGCCTATGTCGCGCGCCTCTCGCAGTTCGACAGCCAGCTCGACGGCGAACTGGAGCGCATGCGCGCGGCGACCGACCAGGGCCTTGTCCCGCCCGACTTCCTGCTGGACCGCGCCATCGCCCAGATGGAAAGCACCCTTGCGGATGCCCGCGATGGCGGCGGCGGCATGGTCTCCTCGCTGGTCAGCCGCACCAAAGCGATCCCCGGCGACTGGGAAGGCCGCACGAAGACGATCGTGGCGGGCGAAGTGGTGCCCGCGCTCGAACGCCAGCTGGCCGAACTCAAGCGCCAGCGCGGCCTTGCCAAGAGCGACCCCGGCATGGGCGCGCGCCCGCACGGCGACGAGTTCTACGCCTGGGCCCTGCGCGCCAGCACGACCACGACCGTCCCCGCCGCGGAAATCCATGAGCGCGGCCTCGAGGAACTGGCCGCGCTCCACGCCCGCATGGAGCCGATCCTGAAGTCGCTCGGCTATACGCAGGGCACCGTGGGCGAGCGCATGACCGCGCTCGGCAGCGACAAGCGCTTCATGTTCCCCGAGGGCGATCCCGGCCGCGCCGAGATCATGGCCTTCATCCAGAAGCGGGTGGACTGGATCCGCGCGCAGATGCCGCGCGCCTTCCGCGATCCGGTGTCGGGCAAGGTGGAAGTGCACCGCCTGCCGCTTGCCGAGGAACCCGGCGCCCCCACCGCTTACGGCGGCGGCGGCTCGAAGGACGGCACGGTGCCGGGCAAGATGTGGATCAACCTGCGTTCCACCGACCTGCACCGCAAGTACGACCTGCCCACGCTTGTCCATCACGAAGCGATCCCCGGCCACGTCTGGCAGGGCGAATATGCCAACCGTCTGCCGCTGATCCGCTCGATGCTGGCGTTCAACGCCTATTCGGAAGGCTGGGCGCTGTACGGCGAGCAGCTGGCCGATGAACTGGGCGCCTACGACAGCGATCCGGTCGGCCGTCTCGGCTACCTCCAGTCGCTCGCCTTCCGCGCCTGCCGCATGGTGGTCGACACCGGCATCCACACCAAGGGCTGGGGCCGCGAACAGGCGGTGCAGTTCTTCATGCAGAAGAACGGCAACAAGCGCGAGGAAATCGCCAGCGAAGTGGACCGCTACTGCTCCTGGCCGGGCCAGGCCTGCGGCTACAAGATGGGCCATTCGGAGATCAACCTCCAGCGCAGCCGCGCGCAGCAGGCGCTGGGCTCCGCCTATGACCTGCGCGATTTCGACCAGGCCGTAGTCGACGGCGGCAACGTCCCGCTCGACGTGCTGGCCACCAACATCGACGACTACATCGCGACCACGCGCAAGCGCTGATTTGCGCGCAGACAGGAAAAGGGCGCCCCGGCCTGACCGGAGCGCCCTTTTTGCTGCGCCGCGTTGGCGATCAGCGCTGGCCGAACAGGCCCTTGGCCGCATCGGTGATGTCGTCGATCACGCTGCCGTCACCGTCCTTGTCAAGGAACGCGGAGAACGAGCCGGGATCGCTTGCCAGCATGCTGGCGAACTGGCCCAGCGAGCCCTCGCCGCCGATCGAGGCGATGATCTGCTGGATCGTGTCGACACCGAGGCCGGTCTTGGCCGCGGCCAGTTCCGCCGTGTCCCCTTCCTGCTGGTGCGCGAAGCCGAGCGCGGCGATCGCCTTCTCGGCCGTTGCCGGCTCGATGCCCAGCTGGCCTGCGAGGTTGGCGACATCGGGGTGTTCGCTGACCTGACCGAGAATGCCGTCGAAAAGACCCATGTTCGTATCTCCATGAAAGAGAGGGGGAACCGCAGGATGCACTCTATTCGTGACAAGACAAGGGCCCCGGAACACCAGTTCCGGGGCCCTGCCCTCATTTCACGCCGAACAGCGTCCGATCACGCCGAAACGGGAGCCGCCTTGCGCACGCCTTCGTCGACATGGGCTTCGAACTGGGCGAAGTTGTCGATGAACTGCTTGACCAGCGTCTGTGCGGTCTTGTCGTACTCGGCGCCGTCGGCCCAGGCCCCGCGCGGATCGAGCAGCCTGGCATCGACGCCGGGCACCGCCACCGGAACCTCGAAGCCGAAGTTCGGATCTTCCTTGAACTCGGCGGTGTTCAGACTGCCGTCGAGCGCGGCGTTGAGCAGTGCGCGGGTGGCCTTGATCGGCATGCGCTTGATGCCTTCCATCGTCGCCTTGCCGCCCGACCAGCCGGTGTTGACCAGCCAGCACTTCACGCCGCCCTTGGCGATGCGCTCCTTGAGGAGGTTGCCATAGACCGAGGGGTGGCGCGGCATGAACGGCGCGCCGAAGCAGGTGCTGAAGGTGGCTTCCGGCTCGGTCACGCCGATCTCGGTACCGGCGACGCGCGCGGTATAGCCCGAGAGGAAGTGGTACATCGCCTGGTCGGGGGTAAGACGCGCGATCGGCGGCAGCACGCCGTAGGCGTCGGCGGTGAGGAAGATGATGTTCTTGGGAACCGGGCCGAGGTTCTTCTCCGACGTGTTCGGGATGAAGTCGATCGGGTAGGAACCGCGGCTGTTCTCGGCCAGCGAATTGTCCTCGAGGTCGATCTGGCGGGTCACCGGATCGATCACCACGTTCTCGAGCACGGTGCCGAAACGCTTGGTGGTGGCGAAGATCTCCGGCTCGGCTTCGGCCGAGAGGCGGATCATCTTGGCGTAGCAGCCACCCTCGAAGTTGAACACGGCGGTGTCCGACCAGCCATGCTCGTCATCGCCGATGAGCGTGCGCGAGGCGTCTGCCGAGAGCGTGGTCTTGCCGGTGCCCGAAAGGCCGAAGAACACCGCGGTATCGCCGTCGGGGCCGATATTGGCCGAGCAGTGCATCGGCATCACGCCCTTGACCGGCAGCAGGTAGTTGAGGATGCCGAACACCGACTTCTTCATCTCGCCCGCATAGGCGGTGCCGCCGATCAGGATCAGCTTCTCGGTGAAGTTGACCGCGATCACGGTTTCGCTGCGGCAGCCGTGGCGCGCGGGATCGGCGCGGAAGCTGGGCAGGTCGATGATCGTGTACTCGGGCGCGAACCCTTCGAGTTCGTCCTCGGTCGGACGCACCAGCAGGGTGCGGATAAACAGGTTGTGCCAGGCGAATTCATTGATGACCCGCACCTTGACGCGGTGTTCGGGCTGCGAGCCGCCGAACAGGTCCGCCACGTAGAGCGTATCCTTCTCGGCGACGGCCTTGAGGAAGTCCTCCTTCAGCGCCGCGAAGTGCTCCGGCGTCATGGCAACGTTGGTCTTGCCCCACCAGACGGTATCCTGCGTCTCGGCGTCCTTGACGATGAACTTGTCCTTGGCCGAACGGCCGGTGTGCTTGCCGGTGGCAACGACGAACGGACCGTCCACGCTCAGTACGCCTTCTCCATTGCGTACTGCATGCTCGACGAGCGGTGCCGTGCCCAGATTGGCGAATATTTCCGCCGTGGTTTCAATGCCTTGTTTGGCAAGCGAGTAGTTCAGGGTAGCGGTCAATGTCATCTCCTCCATTTTCAGACGCCAGACAACGGGGTCGTCGGGCGCCCGGACATTTTTACGCAAGACTCGGGGCCGCGCTTACGCGCCGCTCCCTTTTCGATCAAATCGCCGCGGAAATAAACCAAGCGCCTCGCGACGAACGCCATCTCTTTTGCGTCGGGAACGGAGATTGTCAGTCCGAAGCAGTGCGGCTAGGCGTACCATCCAATCGAAAAATGCTGCGACAAGAGGATAGTGCACCGCCCCATGGCAGATCCTGCGACCGCCCCCGGAGACAGTCCCGCAGCACGCGCGCAGACCATCGCGCTGGTCGATGACGACCGCAACATCCTCACCACCCTCTCGATCAGCCTTCAGGCCGAAGGTTTCGCCACGCGGGTCTATACCGATGGCGAAACCGCGCTGAAGGCCCTGCTCGACAATCCGCCCGACCTTGCCATCTTCGACATCAAGATGCCGCGCATGGACGGCCTCTCGCTGCTGCAGGCGCTGCGCGCGCAATCGAGCCTGCCGGTGATCTTCCTCACGTCCAAGGACGAGGAGCCCGACGAGGCCCTCGGCCTCGCGATGGGCGCCGACGACTATATCACCAAGCCGTTCAGCCAGCGCCTGCTGGTGGCGCGCATCCGTGCCATCCTGCGCCGCAGCGAACTGACCCGCACGCCCAGCGATGCGGCCGCTGCCGAAGGCCTGCCGGAGCTGGTCGTGCGCGGCCGCCTGCAACTCGACCCCGCGCGCCATCAGGTCACCTGGGAGGGTGAGCCGGTGTCGCTGACGGTGACCGAATTCCTGATCCTCGAAGCCCTCGCCACCCGCCCCGGCGTGGTCAAGAGCCGCAACCAGCTGATGGATGCCGCCTACAGCGAGGACGTCTACGTCGACGACCGCACGATCGACAGCCACATCAAGCGCCTGCGCCGCAAGTTCCGCGCGGTCGACCCCGAATTCGGCGCGATCGACACGCTCTACGGCGCCGGCTACTCCTTCTCCGATGCCTGAAGCGCGCGACAGGCTGCCGCATGGGCAGGGCAAGAAGCGCTCGAGGCGCGGCAAGGGCAAGCGCCGGAAAAAGCCCCTCGGCATGCGCCTCGGCCTGCCCTGGCGCGTCTCGCTCACCGCGCGCATCCTGGCGGTCAACGTCATCGCGCTCGCCCTGCTGGCCGGCAGCCTGTTCTACATCGACAGCTACCGGCGCGAACTGCTGGCCGAGCGCTATCGCCTGGCCGCCTCGCAGGCCGAGATCGTCGCCCATGCGCTGACCGGGATGGACTCTGCCGATCGCCGCGCACTGATCGCCCGCATCGGCGCCGGGCAGGCCCTGCGCCTGCGCCTCTACGACACGCGCGGCAAGCTCGTCGCCGACAGCTTCGACCTCGCCCCGCCCTCCTACCGGCTGGTCGATCCCGCCCGCGAGCCCTGGCTGCAGGATGCCGCCCGCGCCATCGACCAGGGCATGGACTTCGTGCTCGGCGCCCCGCCGGTCCCGCCTTACGAGGACAATCCCGGCGCCGATGCGCGGGCCTGGCCCGAGATCACCCAGGCCCTCCAGAACGGCCGCACCGAGGTCAACCACGAGGCAGCCCCCGACCAGACCCCGATCATCATCGCCGCCACCCCGGTCGGCCTTCACGGCGAGGCCCTGCTGGTCACCCGCAACGCCCGCGACATCACCGAGAATGTGCGCATGGCCCGCCAGACCCTGGCGATCATCGTCGGCGGCGCCTTTGCCGTCTCGATCCTGCTCTCGCTGTTCCTGGCGCGCACCATCGTCGAGCCGCTGCGCAAGCTGGTGCGCGCCACGGTGCGCGTGCGCCTCGGGCGCGACCGCAGCGTCGTGGTCCCCCGCCTGCCCGACCGCCGCGACGAGATCGGCCTGCTGGCCCGCGCCGTCTCCGACATGAGCGGCGCCCTGCGCCAGCGCATCGATGCGGTGGAGAGCTTCGCCGCCGATGTCGCCCACGAACTCAAGAACCCGCTGACCTCGCTGCGCAGCGCGCTCGAAAGCCTCGACCGGGTGGACGAGCCCGACCTGCGCCGCCAGCTGATCGGCATCGCCAAGGACGACGTGCGGCGGATCGACTTCCTCGTGACCGAGATCGCCGATGCCAGCCGCATCGACGCCGAACTCAGCCGCACGACTTTCGAGCCGGTCGACATGGGCCGCCTGGTGCACGCGCTGGCCGGCGAAAGGGCGCAGCGCGGCGTCAATGGCCTGTGCCCGGTCGAAGTCCTGGAAACCACCGAACCGGGCATGGACGAGACCGCCCGCCTGATGGTGCCGGGCGACGCGCCGCGCCTTGAGCGCGTGCTCCAGAACCTGCTCGACAACGCCGTGTCGTTCTCCCCGGCCGGCGCGCCGATCGAGGTCATGCTGGCGCGCGAGGGGACGCGGGTGATCATCGCGGTATCGGACCACGGCCCGGGCATCCCCGAGGGCGCGCGCGAACGCATCTTCGACCGGTTCCACTCGCTGCGCCCTTCCGGCGAGGAATTCGGCAAGCACAGCGGCCTCGGCCTCGCCATCGCCCGCACCATCGTCGAGGCCCATTTCGGCAAGCTGCGCGCGACCGACCGGATCGACGGCGAACACGGCGCGCGGCTGGTGGTCTCCCTGCCCGCATGGCAGGGCGAATGAGCATGAGCACCCCATCCGCACCGGCACCGGCACCGGCACAGCCCTCCGCCTTTCCGCGCCAGTCGACCTGCGTCGCCATCGGCGGGCGCGGCGTGCTGATCGAGGGCGCATCCGGCACCGGCAAGTCCAGCCTCGCGCTGGAACTGATCGACCGGGGTGCGGCGCTGGTGGGCGACGACAGCGTGCTGCTGACGGCTGGAAACGGCGTGCTCCTCGCCCGCCCGCATCCCAATACCCGCGGCCTGATCGAAGTGCGCAATCTCGGGCTGCTGCCGTTTCCCTGCGTGGAAGAAGTGCCGCTCGCCCTGCTCATCACTCTCGATCCCGAGGCGCCGCGCTTCATCGAGATCCCCCAAACCATTGAAATTGGCGGTATCTCCCTGCCGCACTTGCGCCTCTGGCCGGGATCGGGGCCGCTCGCGCTCAAGGCCGAACTGGCACTGTCCCACTTTGGCAACAGGCTGGGCTGAGCGCACCGGCACCCCCTTCCCTTTCGCCGCCGCCCGGCGCAAACAGGCGCGATGAATCGCGAATCCCCGGAAAGCGGAACATCCCCCAGCGCCGCCGTTCCTCCCCCCACCCCGGCGGCCGATCGTCAGCGTGTCCTGCTTGTCACCGGCATGCTCGGTGCCGGCAAGACCACTGCCCTGCGGGTGCTCGAAGACCTCGGCTGGGAGATCATCGACAATTTCCCGGTGCGCCTGCTCGATCGCCTGATCGAACGGTCTCCTGCCGCAGAAGGCTCGCCGCGCCCGCCGCTGGCGATCGGGTTCGACTGCCGCACCCGCGGCTTCGACCCGGCGCGCGTGATCGCGCAGGTCAAGGCCCTCGACGAGCGCGAGGATGTCGAACTCAACACCCTGTTCCTCGACTGTTCGAGCAAGGAACTGGAACGCCGCTTCAACGAGACCCGCCGCCGCCACGCGCTGGCCGCCGACGCCCCGGTCGACACCGGCATCCGCGCCGAGCGGGAACTGCTGGCACCGCTGCGCCGCTGGGCCGATCTCCTGGTCGAGACCACCGAGTTCACCTCGAACGACCTCCAGCGCGTGATTCGCGAACGATTCGCAACCGAAGCGCCGGAGGACCTCACGCTGACGGTATCGAGCTTCGGTTTCTCGCGCGGGATGCCCCCGCTCGCCGACCTCGTCTTCGACATGCGCTTCGTGGAAAACCCGCATTGGGATCCGGTGCTGAGGCCGATGACCGGGCTTGACGCGCCGGTGGGCGACTATGTCCGTCAGGACCCCGCCTTTAACGAAGCTTTCACGCGGATTCGCGACCTTCTCCTGCTCTTGCTTCCGCGCTATCGCACACAGGGCAAAGCCTATGTTCACGTCGCTTTCGGGTGTACGGGTGGGCGTCACAGGTCGGTATTCACCGCCGAACTCATGGCTGCGGCCTTGCGCGATGCGGGATTTTCGCCCACATTGCTGCACCGCAACCTGGGCTCGCGAGCAGCCGATCTTCTGGAAGGGGGTCAGCGGCGTGAAAAATGAACAAGTAACCTGGTCGCCCACGCAAGAAAAAGTTCGGAGCCTGCTTCCAGCATGATCGGCATGATCCTCGTCACTCACGGCAATCTCGCCGAGGAGTTCGTACACGCGATGGAACACGTCGTCGGCGATCAGTCGGCGGTTGCAACCGTTTGCATCGGCCCCAACGACGACATGGAACGCCGCCGCAGCGAGATCGCCGATGCGATCACCGCAGTCGACAGCGGCTCGGGCGTCATCATCCTCACCGACCTGTTCGGCGGCACGCCGTCCAACCTCGCCATCTCGCTGATGGAAGCGGGCCGCGTGGAAGTGATCGCCGGCATCAACCTGCCGATGCTGATCCGTCTCGCCAAGGCCCGCGAATGCATGTCGGTGCGCGAAGCCGCCGCCGCCGCGCGCGATGCCGGGCGCAACTACATCACTATCGCCAGCGAATATCTCGGGCAGGACGCGGCATGAGCGATTTTCGTGAAACGGTGCTGATCGTCAACAAGCGCGGCCTCCACGCCCGCGCCAGCGCCAAGTTCGTGAACCACGTCGCCGAACTGCCCGCCACCGTGCTGGTCAAGGTCGGCAAGGACGGTACCGAGGCCGCCGGGAATTCGATCCTCGGCCTGATGATGCTGGGCGCCGCCAAGGGCGACAGCATCGAGATTTCCTGCGCGGGCGAAGGTGCCCCCGAAGCGCTGGCCACGCTCGCCACGCTGGTGCGCGACGGCTTCGGCGAAGAATAAAAGGCAAGAGTTTTGGCCGTGCGCCGTACCATTACCGGATTTTCCAACCCGCTGGTCAAGTTCCTGCGCTCGCTGCGCGAGAAGAAGCATCGCAAGCAGGAACGGCGCTTCCTCGCCGAAGGGCTGCGCCTGCTCACCGACGCACGCGAATGCGGCATCGTGCCCGAGATCCTGGTCATGGCGATCGGCCGTGATCCCCATCCCCTTCTCGATGCGCTGGAAGATGCCGTGGCCGCCGCCGGCGGCGACATCGTCGAGATGGACGTGGAGATCCTCGCCAAGGTCACCGGCAAGGACAATCCGCAGGCCGTCGCCGGCGTCTTTGCCGAATTCGACACCCGCCTCGCCACCCTGGACCGCGCCGCCGCGCCGATCTGGCTGGTGGCGCAGGCGCTGCGCGATCCCGGCAATCTCGGCACCATGCTGCGCACCGGCGACGCCGTTGGCGCGGGCGGCCTGATCCTGCTGGACGACTGCGCCGATCCCTTCTCGGTCGAGGCCGTGCGCGCCAGCATGGGGGCGATCTTCACGCAGAAGATCGTCACGGCCCGCTGGGACGAGTTCCTGCCCTGGCTGCGTGAAGGCGCCGGTGCGCAGCACGGCGGCCAACTGGTCGCCGCCTCGCTGCGGGACCCGACCGATTACCGCGAGGCGCCTTACGCCGCGCCGTGTTTCCTGATGGTGGGCAACGAATCGCAAGGCCTGCCGCAGGCCTACGAAGAAGCTTGCGACCTGCGTGTCACCATCCCCATGCTGGGCCGTGCGGACAGCCTGAACGCGGCGGTTGCCGGGGCAGTTCTGGCTTACGAAGCGCTCGCCCACCTGCGCCGGGACTGATCGCCGTCATTCCCGGCCTGAAGGCTATCAACGCCTCGCTTTCTCCGGCGCACGTTCATCACAGCCTCAGGTCACCTGTGACAAGGCATGCGCCATGCTTCGTCACGCGATTTTTCCGGCCTCCTGCGCCGCCATGCTTGCTGCCTGTTCGAGCCCGGGCGGCGATGGTGAGGCGCAGCTTGCCCGAACCTCCTGGCGGATCACCCTGATCGACGGGCAGCGGCCGCAGGCCGACGGCGCCAGCATCGCCTTCGACGGCGGCAAGATCGGCATCAAGGTGGGCTGCAACCGCCTGGACGGCCCCTGGCATGTCGACGACGACCGGCTGATCGCAGGCCCACTCTCGCTTACCGAGATGAGCTGCCCGACGCCCGCCTGGGATCAGGAAAAGGCAATCGGCGCGCTGCTCGTCGCCACGCCGCGCATGGTCGTCGACCATGGCCGCATGACCTTGCAATCGAGCGGCCATACCGCCGAACTGCAACGAGAGGCCGCCGTCGCCGGCAAATAGGCCCCGGGGCTCATTCGGCCGCTGCGGCGTCCTCGCTGGCTGCATCGCTGCCCACATCGCTGGCTGCATCGCCGGAAAGGTCGGCGATCTGCCCCCCGGTTTCGGCGTAACGCGGCATCGCTTCGACGCCCGCCACTTCATCCGAAATCTCGCGCTTGCCGATCTTGATGTGCTTTTCGGTAAGACGGCGCGCGCGGCTCATCACATTGCCTTCGTAGGTACGCGCGAAATCGTTGAAGCTGTTCACGGCGCGGCCCAGATGCACACCGACCTTGCCGAGATCGTCCTGCGTCTTGGCCAGGCTGTCGTAGAGATCGCTGCCCAGCTTGCCGATCTCGCGCGCTTCCTTGGCGAGGCCTTCCTGCTGCCAGACCTGCGCGATGGTGCGGCAGATCGCGACAAGGTTGGTCGGGCTCGCCAGCAGCACGCGCCGCTCGAAGGCATAGTCCCACAGGCTGGAATCGTGGTCGAGTGCGGCGGCAATGAAATGCTCGCCCGGCACGAACATCAGTACGTAGTCGGGCGCGTTCTCGAACTGGCTCTGGTAGCTCTTGTTGCCCAGCGTCTGGATATGGCTTCGCATCGAGGCGGCGTGCTGGTCGAGGAAGGCGGCGCGCAGCGTCTCGTCCTCGGCCTCGAAGGCATCCTGATAGGCGTTGAGCGAGACCTTGGCGTCGATCACCAGCTGCTTGTTGCCGGGGATACGCACGATCGCATCGGGCCGCAGGCGGCCGTCCTCGGTCTCGACCGAATGCTCGGTCACGAAATCGGTGTGTTCGGCAAGGCCGCACTGTTCGAGCACGTTCTTGAGCTGCTGCTCGCCCCAGCGGCCGCGCGCCTTCGGCGCATTGCGCAGCGAATTGCTGAGACGCGCCGCCTCGCTGCGCACGCGCTCCTGCCCGGCGCTCAATTCGACAAGCTGCCCGGTCAGCGTCGCGAAGGCATCGGTGCGCTGCTTTTCGAGCGTCGCGACCTGCTCCTCGTAGCTCTTCAGCCGCTCACCGACAGGGGCCAGCAGCGTGCGGATACGCTCGGCACTGGCCTTTTCGCTCTCCTCGAAGCGCGCGCCCGCGCGGTTGAGGAAGGCCTCCTGGGCCCCTGCCAGCACTTTGGCGCCGGCATTCTCGAATTCCTTGCGCAGCGCTTCCTGCGCTTCGATCAGGAGGCGCTTCTGTTCGTCGAAATTGGCCGATTTTTCCCGCAGCGTCGCCAGTTCCGAAGCCAGTTCGCGCTGTTCGCGGCGCAAGGCATCGACCAGCGTCGCATGTTCGGATCGGGTGGTGTCGAGTGCCTGCGTCAGTTCGCCGCGCAGGCGCTGCTGCGCTTCATCATGGCTGCGGCGGACAAGTTCCATCGCCTGCCCATGCTCGGCGCGGGTGCGTTCTAGCGTTTCGGCAAGGTCATCCGCCCGGCTGGCGCGTTCACCGGCGGCAGCAAGGTCGCGAATCGCGGCGCGGAACTTCTCGTCGAGTTCACGCGCTTCGCGATCGCGGGTTTCGTGGCGGTTTCGCCAGTCGGCCGCCGGCCGGGATCCGAAGAACCAGCCGGCGCCAAGACCGACAACGAGCGCGACAATGGCGACGACTGCGATTTCCATTCCGACAGCATAGCCGGAACATTCAGGGAACGCCAGCCTTCCGGCCGGCTTTTCCCCAATGCGCGCAAATCAGGCCGCGCGGCGCAGCTTGTCGAGCTTCTTGAGTGCCATCTGGCGCTTCAGGCGCGACAGGTGGTCGATGAAGAGAATGCCTTCGAGATGGTCCATCTCGTGCTGGAGACAGGTGGCCATGAGACCGTCCATCTCTTCCTCGTGGACGGTGCCGTCGAGATCCTGCCAGCGCGCGCGGATGCGCGAGGGGCGTTCGACGTCGGCAAAGATTTCCGGCACCGACAGGCAGCCTTCCTGATAGACCGTGTGGTCTTCGGAAGGATCGAGGATTTCCGGATTGATGAAGATCCGGGGTTCCTTCCTGGTCGGCTGGTGCGTGTGGTGATGGCCGCCGTGGGCGGTGCAGACTTCCGGTTCCGCATCCTCGTCGTCGGGCTGGAGATCGATCACCAGCACGCGCAGCGGCACGCCCACCTGGATGGCGGCAAGACCGATGCCCGGGGCATCGTACATGGTCTCGAACATGTCTTCGACAAGCGTCTTGAGCTCGTCGTCGAACTTTTCGACGGGGACCGAAACCTGCTTGAGACGCGGATCGGGAACTTCGAGGATTTCACGGATAGCCATGCCCGCCAAATAAGCGCGATGGCCGATTCTCGCAAGGTCGTCGGTCCGATCAGAGTGATCGTCAGGCCACCGGCCGTCTTGCGCGAATGGCCTGGGCGAGTGTTCCCTCGTCGAGATAGTCCAGTTCGCCGCCCACCGGCAGGCCATGGGCAAGCTGCGTGATGCGCACGGCAAGTCCTTCAAGACGCTCGGCAATATAGTGCGCCGTGGTCTGCCCTTCGAGCGTCGCATTCATGGCCAGCACGACTTCGTCGATGCCGCCTTCCTCGACCCGGCGCAAGAGCTGGTCGATGGTCAGGTCTTCCGGCCGCACCCCGTCGAGCGCCGACAACCGGCCGCCAAGCACATGATAACGGCCGTTGAACAGCCGGGCACGATCCAGCGCCCAGAGGTCCGCCACTTCCTCCACCACGCAGAGCGAACCCGCATCGCGGCGCGGATCGGCGCAGATGCCGCAAGGGTTGGTGGTATCGATGTTGCCGCAGGTCCGGCACTCGACCAGCGCCTCGCGCACGGCGGCAAGCGCATCGACTAGTTGCACCAGCGCGCTTTCCCGGCGCTTGATGAGCCACAGCACCGCCCGCCGCGCGGAACGGGGGCCAAGGCCGGGAAGGCGCGACAGCGCGGCGGTAAGCGTCTCGATCTCTTGCGATGCCATGACGGCGGAGATAGGGCCTGCGCAGCCCAAGAGATAGTCCTTCGGAGAATTCCCCACACCATGCGCATCGTTTTCATGGGAACGCCCGATTTTGCGGTGCCTGCACTCGTCGCGCTGGTCGAGGCCGGGCACGAGGTCGTCGCCGTCTACAGCCAGCCGCCGCGCCCCGGCGGTCGCCGTGGCAAGGAACTGACCCCCTCGCCCGTCCACAAGGAAGCCGAAGCGCGCGGAATCGCGGTGCACCATCCGGTTTCGCTCAAGAGCGCCGAGGAACAGGAAAAGTTCGTCGCGCTGGGCGCCGACATCGCCGTCGTCGCCGCTTACGGACTGCTTCTGCCGCAGGCGGTGCTCGATGCGCCGCGGTTTGGCTGCCTCAACATCCACGCCTCGATCCTGCCGCGCTGGCGCGGGGCGGCGCCGATCCAGCGGGCGATCCTGGCGGGCGATCCCACCACCGGGGTGACGATCATGCAGATGGAGATCGGGCTCGACACCGGGCCGATGCTGGCCACCCTGCGCACGACGATCGACCGCAAGACCGCCGGTGAACTCACCGCCGAACTGGCCGAAAAGGGCGCCCAGCTCATGGTCGGCACCCTGCGCGACCTTGCCGTGCACCGCGCCGTGACCCAGCCGGAAGACGGCGTGACGTATGCGAAGAAGATCGACAAGGCCGAGGCCCGGCTCGACTTCACGGCTTCCGCCGAGCAAGTGGAGCGCCAGGTTCGCGCCTTCATGCCTGCCCCCGGCGCCTTCTTCGAACTCGATGGCGAGCGCTACAAGGTTCTCGCCGCCGATCTCGCGGAGGGTTCGGGCACGCCCGGCGAAACGCTCGACGACGGTCTCACCGTGGCCTGCGGTGAAGGCGCGATCCGCGTGAAGCGTATCCAGCGCGCGGGCAAGCCCGCCATGGAAGCGGCGGACCTGCTGCGCGGCCGTCCGGTCGCTGCCGGAACGAGGCTCGCGTGACCCGTTTTGCCCTCACTCTCGAATTCGACGGCGCGCCCTACATGGGCTTGCAGCGGCAGGTGCACGGGCCCTCGGTGCAGCAGAGCGTCGAGGAAGCGGCCTTTGCGCTGACCGGGGAAGTCACCGGCATGCATGCCGCCGGGCGCACCGATGCGGGCGTCCATGCGCTGGGCATGAAAGTCCACATGGACATCGACAAGCCGTTCACGCCCTTCCAGTTCTCGGAAGGCATGAACGCACGGCTGCGCCCGCATCCGATCGCGGTGGTCGGCTGCGAGGTGGTGCCCGACGACTGGCACGCCCGCTTCTCGTGCATCGGCCGTTCGTACATCTACCGCATCGCCAACCGCCGCGCCCCGCTCACGGTGGAGCGCGGCAAGGCCTGGCAGGTGCCCAAGCCGCTCGACGAAACGGCCATGCACCGCGCCGCGCAAAGGCTGGTGGGGCTGCACGACTTCACCACCTTCCGCTCCACCCATTGCCAGTCGCAGAGCCCGCTCAAGACGCTCGACCGGCTCGAGGTCCGGCGCGAGGGCGAGATGGTGCTGATCGAGGCCGAGGCGCGCAGCTTCCTGCACCACCAGGTGCGCTCGATGGTCGGCTGCCTCGCGCTCGTGGGCATGGGCCGCTGGGAGGAGGCCCGGGTCACCGCGGCGCTGGAGGCGCGCAACCGGCAGGCCCTCGGCCTCAATTCACCGCCGGACGGGCTCTACTTCGTCAAGGCGACGTATCCCGGGGACTGACCGGCGCCGGCCACGCCCCCACCCGACGCCTCCTCCCGCCCGGCGCCTCTTGGGGATTTCCCCTGCGCTGACGAGGGTTTGTCCCCATGGAAGCGCTTGCGCTTCCCCGATACCTTCGATCCTGCCGAATGGATGACATCGGCCCGGCCGGTCATGTCCTGCCGGGATTGGGCAGGAGGTGGCAATGCGGGATCTCATGTTGAAGTACTTTGCGTGCGCGAACGTGCTCGTGCTCAGCGTCGCATTCGTGACCAAGGCCTGGAGCCAGGACCCCTCGCCGCCCCCGGCTTCGGGCGATGAGCGCGATCAGGTGGTCCAGGTCTGCATGGCCGAGGCCAAGGCGCGCGGCGAAAAGCTCGGCGCGCGCGATGTGAGCATGCGCAAGGTCGAGGATACCGACAAGAAGAGCGACGGCCGCGCCTCGGTGCGCGCCGAAGTCGACGTCGCGATCCCCGACAAGGACGGCAAGCTGAAAATGAAGAAGATGACCTTCAAGTGCGACACCCGCCACGGCACGGTGACGGCGTTCTCCTACGACTGACATGAAAAAAGGGAGGCCGCGGCCTCCCTTTTGCCTGTTAGCGGGGGCTCAGGCCGTCAGGCCTTGGCGACAACGCTTTCGGGCAAGTCGGTGCCGAACACGCGCTGGTAGTATTCGGCAACCATCACCCGCTCGGTCTCGTCGCACTTGTTGAGGAACGAGAGGCGGAAGGCAAAGCCCACGTCGTTGAAGATCGCGGTGTTCTGCGCCCAGGTGATGACGGTGCGCGGGCTCATCACGGTCGAGATGTCGCCGTTCATGAAGCCCTGGCGCGAGAAGTCGGCAACCTTGACCATGTTGGCGATGATCCCCGCATCCACCTGCGGCACCTTTTTCGTGACGATTTCCGTCTCGACCGGCTGCGGCAGGTAATTGAGGCCGACCACCAGGTTCCAGCGGTCCATCTGGCCCTGGTTGATCTGCTGGGTGCCATGGTAGAGGCCCGAGGTATCGCCAAGGCCGACGGTATTGGCCGTGGCGAACAGGCGGAAGTTCCGGTCCGGGCGGATCACGCGGTTCTGGTCGAGCAGCGTCAGCTTGCCCTCGGTTTCGAGGATGCGCTGGATCACGAACATCACGTCCGGACGGCCCGCGTCGTATTCGTCGAACACCAGCGCCACCGGGTGCTGGAGCGCCCAGGGCAGCAGGCCTTCGCGGAATTCGGTGACCTGAAGCCCGTCACGCAGGACAATCGCATCACGGCCGATCAGGTCGATACGGCTGATATGCGCGTCGAGGTTGATGCGGATGCACGGCCACTTGAGGCGCGCGGCCACCTGCTCGATATGCGTCGACTTGCCGGTGCCATGGTACCCCTGCACCATCACGCGGCGGTTGTAGGCAAAGCCCGCCAGGATCGCGAGGGTGGTGTCCGGGTCGAAGACATAAGTCTCGTCCAGATCGGGCACGCGTTCGTCCGCCACGGAGAAGGCGGGCACCTTCATGTCGATATCGATCCCGAAGGTCTCGCGCACGTCGAGTTCGATATCGGGGGCGGCCAGCACGGTGGCGTCGCGACTCTCGGCTTTCATGGTCTCAGTCATCGTGCCTAACCGCGTAGACAAGCGGGCGCTGCACCGCAACAGGGTTTGAACACCGCCCCGCCCGTCAGCCGCGAAACTTCGGCGGCAGCGCGAAGAGGTCGATGAACCGCCCGGCCAGCGCCGGATCGCCGCCGACCTTGAGTTTGCCCACCGCTTCGCCAAGGCTGCGCTTGCCGTAGAACACCGGCAGGAAATCGGATGCGCTGGCCGCGATGAAGCGCAGGTCCGGCGCGCTCATGCCCTCTCCGGCCGGGTGGATGGCAAGCTCGCCCCCGCGCAGCCGGGCGGCGAACTTCTGCGCGCCTATGTCGAATTCCACCCAGAGCGAGAGATCGCCGGCGCGGGCCGGATCGATCAGCGCGCGCAGCGACAGCATCAGCGCCACCGGCGTGAACGCCAGCGCCGGATCGTGCCCCGGCGCGCGCAGCCCCCAGCGCACCAGTTCCAGCAGCACCGGCTCCAGCCCCTGCCCCCATTCGGTGAGTCCATAGACCTGCACCGAGGCGGGCGGCGCCATGCGGATGCGCCGGACGATGCCCGAAGCCTCCAAGGCCACCAGACGCTCGGTCAGGACCTTGGCGCTCAGCGTGGGCAGCGCGCCGCGCAGTTCGTTGAAGCGGCGCGGGCCCAGCAGCATCTCGCGCACGATCAGCAGCGACCAGCGTTCGCCGACGAGTTCCAGCGCCAGCGATGCACCGCAGGCATCGTCATACCAGCGCCCATGGCGGGCAGGCGCGGAGACTGACGCAGCCCCGGCGCGCTTCGGCGTCACATCAGTTTCATTTAGTAACTTCATGGTTGCTTTTCGTAACCTTGAAGCGCAGCCCATGGCAATAACGATTCGCCGCAAGTGCGCCGTTCGGGAACGCTTGAATGATCCGTTCCTGAGCAAACTTGTGGTACGATGCTCGATGGGAGACGACAGATGCCCCTGTGCGACGACGCGGCAACGGTGATCAGCGGTTTCAGCAACGTGCCGCCGCAAGTGCGCGGACACGTGCGCGACTTGCGCATCCGCTGGGCGCTGGAGGAGATCGGGCGCGACTACCGGCTCGACCTGATCGACGCGATGGCCCCGCGCAGCGGCGAGTACCGGCAATGGCAGCCCTTCGGGCAGGTCCCCGCCTTCGACGATGGCGAGATCCGCATGTTCGAAAGCGGCGCGATCCTGCTCTATCTCGGCGAACAGGACCCGCACCTGCTGCCCACGGCCCCGCAGGCGCGCTGGCAGGCGATCACCTGGCTGTTTGCCGCCGGCAACTCGGTCGAACCGGCGCTTGCGCACCTGAACGGGCTGGACCTGTTTTTCGCGCAGGAACCCTGGGCGGAACAGGCCCGCCCCGGCGCCGTCAAGCAGGCCCGGCGCAAACTGGCCTCGCTCCAGAAGGCACTGGGCGAGCGCGCCTGGCTGGCGGGCCCCTTCTCCATCGCCGACGTGCTGATGGTCACCGTGCTGCGCCTGCTCGACCACACGGATATCCTCGCCGAGTTCCCGGCCCTTGCCGCCTACAAGGCACGCGGCGAGGACCGCCCCGCCTTTGCCCGCGCGCTTGCCGAACAGCTTGAAGCCTACGTCGCCCCCACAGGAGAGTGAGTCCCACAGGAGATACAGCCATGGCCTATGTCGACGGTTTCGTGATCCCCGTACCTGTTGCAAGCAAGGACCGGTTCATCGCCCACGCGCGTGAATTCGACGACTATTTCATCGAATATGGCGCCATCCGCGTCTGGGAATGCTGGGGCGACGACGTTCCCCACGGTCAGCAGACCGACTTCCACCGCGCCGTCGCCGCCAGGGAGGACGAAACGGTCTGCTTCAGTTGGATCGAATGGCCCGACAAGGAGACCCGCGACCGCCAGATGGGCCTGCTCGGCGAACTGATGAAGAACGATCCGCGCTTCGACCCGCAGACCAACCCGCCGCCGTTCGACGGCGCCCGGATGATCTTCGGCGGGTTCCAGCGCGTCGTCGCGGTGGGAGAATGACGATGGGTAACCCGGTTGGCAGCTTCATCTGGTACGAGCTTCTCACCAGCGACATCGACGGCGCCGCCGCCTTCTACAAGGCGGTGGTCGGCTGGACCATCTCGCCGCAGCCCGATCCCGACGCCGAGGGCATGGACTACCGCATGATCGGCCGGGACGATGGCGGCATGGCCGGCGGCGCCATGGAGATCACGCAGGACATGGCCATGGGCGGCGCCCGCCCTTGCTGGCTGCCCTATCTCGCGGTCGACGACGTCGATGCCGAAGTCCATGCGATCGTCGCCGCCGGCGGCCGCGAGCGGCTTCCCGCCTTCGACCTGCCGGTCGGCCGCATCGCCATGGTCGCCGATCCGCAAGGCGTGCCGATCTACCTGATGAAGCCGGTGTCCCCCGCCGGACAATCACTGTCCAGCGATGGTCAGGATCCGGACGATGCCGGCGCCGTCAGCGATGTCTTTTCGGCTACCGAGAACCAGCACGTGCGCTGGAACGAACTCGCCAGCCCCGACCAGGCCGCCTCCATGGCCTTCTATGCCAGGCACTTCGGCTTCACGTTCAACGAGAAGATGTCGATGGGCGACATGGGCGACTACTGCTTCATCGGCCACCACGGACAGACGCTCGGCGCGATCATGCAGCGGCAGAGCGAGCAGCAACCGGCGATGTGGCTGTTCTACTTCGGCGTCCCCTCCATAACGGCGGCGAAGTCGGCGATCGAGGCCCATGGCGGAACGGTGCTGATGGGGCCGCACGAAGTCCCCGGCGGCGACTGGATCATTGTTGCCATGGACCCGCAAGGGGCAGGTTTCGGTGTCGTCGGCCCCAAGGGCGCCTGATGCGGGCAGCCCGTCGATCATGGCTTGACGGCGGGCTTTTGTTCCATAATTGTTCCAGCCAGGACGTGACTGCGAGGAGCACCGGGAATGGCCGACTACACCTTCTACACCAACCCCATGTCGCGCGGCCAGATCGCCCGCTGGGCCCTCCACGAGGCCGGTGCGGACTACGACCAGGTGATTGTCGAGTGGAAGGAGAAGCCCGCAGGCTTCCTCGACATCAACCCGATGGGCAAAGTGCCCACGCTTGTCCATCATGCCGATAGCGGCGACCGGGTCGTGACCGAAGCCGCCGCGATCTGCCTCTACCTTGCGGAGATGAACCCCGAAGCCGGCCTCCTGCCCAGCGAAACGGAAATGGCGGACTATCTGCGCTGGACGTTCTTCGCCTCGGGGCCGGTCGAACAGGCGGTCATGTCGCGCCACTTCAACAGCGAACCCGCCCCCGAACAGGAAATGATGGCCGGCTGGGGCAGCTTCGAGCGCACGATGAGCACGCTGGAAAAGCACCTCGAAAAGCGGGACTGGGTCTGCGGCGCACGGTTCACGATGGCGGACGTCTATGTCGACAGCGCGGTGGACTGGGGCCTGACATTCGGCACGATGCCGCCGCGCCCCGCTTTCGTCGCCTATGCCGAACGGCTTCAGGCCCGCGATGCCTACAAGGCCGCGAAGGCGGTGGACAACACGCTGATTGCCGAGATGAAGAAATGACCGCCCGGCCGCGCCGCGCCAAGAACCGCATCTGTCTCTGGTATGACGGCGCGGCGGAGGAAGCGGCAAACTTCTACGCCGGCGTCTTTCCCGATACTGTCGTCACCGCGGTGACCCGCTCGCCCGCCGACTATCCCGACGGCAAGGCGGGTGATGTGCTCACCGTCGAGTTCTCGGTGATGGGGATCGAGTGCCTCGGCCTCAACGGTGGCCCGCACTTCCCGCAAACCGAGGCTTTCTCGTTTCAGGTGGAGACCGAAACGCAGGAAGAGACCGACCGCTACTGGAACGCCATCGTCGGCAACGGCGGCGCGGAGAGCATGTGCGGCTGGTGCAAGGACAAGTGGGGCCTGTCGTGGCAGATCACCCCCAGGGCCCTGTCGGACGCCCTCACCAATCCTGATCGCGCCGCCTCCCGGCGGGCGATGGAAGCGATGATGACGATGCGCAAGATCGACATAGCCGCCATCGAGGCCGCACTGGCAGGGACGGCGGCATGAATCCCGGCCCCAGCCTCGAACTCTTTGGTCATCCCTTCTCGTCCTACACGTGGAAGGTGCTGATCGCGCTCTACGCCTACGAGGTGCCATTCACGTTCCGCATGGTCGGCGCCGACCATCCGGAAAACGTCGAAGTGGTCCAGACCGCCGGGCCGCAGGGCAAGTTCCCGGTGCTGCGGGACGGCGAGAACCTGCTGTTCGAGACCACCTCGATCCTCGAATACCTTGACCGCCATCATATCGGCGCGGGCACGCTGATCCCGGAAGACCCCGATGCCGCCACCGCGATCCGCATGCTGGACCGGGTCTTCGACAATTACGTGATGAACGTGATGCAGGTGGTGGTGGACGAACATATCCGCTCGCCCGCTGCGCCGGACCTGGCCCGCTGCGCCGAAGCGCGTGGCCGGCTCGAACGCAGCTACGCCTGGCTGGAAGGCTGGCTGCAGTTCTATCCGGCGATGGACCAGGTCACGCTGATCGAATGCGCGGCAGCGCCTTCGCTGTTCTATGCCGACTGGGTTCACCCGATCCCCGAAGAACTGCCCCGCCTGCGGCAATGGCGCGCCCGTCTGCTGGCCTTGCCGCCAGTTGCGCGCTGCGTGGACGAGGCCCGCCCGTACCGCTCCTACTTCCCGCTCGGAGCGCCCGACCGCGACTGACACCACTTTCGGAGAGATGCCCGTGAGCGCGACCAGCCACGAACTGTCGATCACCCGCCATATCGACGCGCCTGTCAGCGACGTGTGGGACGTTCTCGCCAACCGGCAGGAGGAATGGTGGTGCCCCCGCCCCTGGCGCGTCGAAGTGGACGAGCAGGACAAGCGCCCCGGCGGCGTCTGCCGCATGACGATGTACGGCCCGGAAGGCGAAGTCGCGCCGCAGAACGGTATCTATCTCGCCTACGACGAAGGCCGCCGTTTCATCACGACCGACGCCGTGACCGGCGATTTCCAGCCATCCGGCCCCTTCATGATCGGCATCTGGGAAGTCGAACCCGAAGGCAGCGGCACCCGCTACACCGCCCGCGCCCGCCACTGGAACGCCGAAACCATGCAGCAGCACGCGGACATGGGCTTCGAACAGGGCTGGTCCGCCTGCGCCGATCAGCTGGCCGAAATCTGCGAAGGCAAAGCCCCGTGAGCGAGGGCAGCGAAGGCGGCTGCACTTGTGGCCAGGTCCGCTACCGGCTGCTGGACGCCCCCATCGTCGTCCACTGCTGCCATTGCCGCTGGTGCCAGCGTGAAACCGGCAGTGCCTTCGCGCTCAATGCCGTGATCGAGGCGGACCGGGTGGAACTGATCGGCGAAACCGTACCGGAACGCATCGAGACGCCCTCGCTCAGCGGCAAGGGGCAGGCGATCCTGCGCTGCCCGACCTGCAAGGTCGCGCTCTGGAGCCACTACAGCGGCGCAGGCGACAAGGCCGATTACCTCCGCGTCGGCACGCTGGACAATCCCGATGCCTTCCCGCCCAACGTGCATATCTTCACAAGCAGCAAGCAACCATGGGTCGCGCTGCCCGAACGGGCCGAACAGTACGAAGTGTTCTATTCCGGCAAGGACGTGGTGCGGATCTACGGCGCCAATGCGGCGGCGCGCTGGAAAGTCCTGCGCAGCGGCTGATCAGGCGAAAGCGCTGGCCTTGTTGAGCAGCTGATAGGCCTCGACCACCGATTGCAACCTGCTCGCATGCCCGTGATCGCCGCCGTTGTGGTCCGGGTGATACTGGCGCAGCAGCCGCGTGTAGCGCAGGCGCAGGGTCTTGCGATCGATGTTGCCATCCAGCCCCAGCACCCCCAGCGCGCGGCGCTCGTCCGGCGTGAAACGGGCGTTCTGCGGGTGCATGTCCGCCTTCATGTCGGCCTGACGCTGGCGCATATGCGCCCTCGCCCTGCCGCTGATCGCATCCAGCGGATCGGCGAAGTCAGCCCATTTCGGCGCCCCGTCCACCCCCGCATCGGGCCGGAACGCGCGGGTCTGCGTCTCCCAGCCATGCAGCGGCGACTGGGCCCGGAAGATCTCTTCCGCGCTCATGCCGTCGAAATAGTCGTATCCCGAATTGAACTCGCGCACATGGTCGAGGCAGAACCAGCGATAGTCGCCCGGCCCGTCGAAACTGGGCGTGCGCCCGCCCGGCGCGCGGAACTCGCCCGCCTCGTCGCACCCCGGCCAACTGCACACGCGTCCGCCGGATTCGACCCTTCCATGAAATCTAGAATGTCTCACCGGCTTCCAGATGGGGGATCAAGCGCCTAAATGGAAGCCATGAACGGACCACTCGAACAGGAAATGCGGCAACTGCTGGTCGCCGCCTTCGCCCCCACCCAGCTTGACGTGATCAACGATTCCGCGACCCATCGCGGCCATTCGGGCGATGACGGCAGCGGCGAATCGCACTTCACGATTGCGATCGAAAGCCCCGCCTTTGCCGGCGTCTCGCGTCTCCAGCGCCAGCGCCTCGTCAACGCCGCGCTCGGCGACATTCCCGGCAACCGCGTCCACGCCCTCGCCATCAAGGCCCGCGCGCCGGGCGAGTAAGCATTCGGTTTGGAAAATCCGCCGCAAGCGGATTTTCCAAACCAACTCGCACCGGTTTTATCGCCGGTTGCCCTTTTCGCGCTCCCAGCCTACATGCGCGCACCATGCCGACACCCTTGATCTTTGCCGTGCCTAAGGGCCGAATCCTCGACGAAGCGCTGCCGCTGATGGCGCACGCCGGCGTGGTGCCCGAGGCCGAGTTCCACGACAAGAAGTCGCGCGCGCTCTCTTTTGCGTGCGAGAACAGCGACATGCGCCTGATCCGCGTGCGCGCGTTCGACGTCGCGACGTTCGTGGCGCATGGTGCGGCGCAAGTCGGCATCGTCGGTTCCGACGTGGTGGAAGAGTTCGCCTACCCCGACCTCTACGCCCCGGTTGACCTCGACATCGGCCACTGCCGCCTCTCGGTCGCCGAGCGGGAAGGCGAACAGGGCGGCGCCCTGCCCTCGCACTTGCGGGTTGCCAGCAAGTATCCGAACCTCACCCGCAAGCACTACGAGAAACTCGGCGTCCAGGCCGAAGTGGTGAAGCTGAACGGCGCGATGGAACTGGCGCCTTCGCTCGGCCTGTCGAGCCGCATCGTCGATCTCGTCTCCACGGGGCGCACCCTCAAGGAGAACGGCCTCGTCGAGACGAGCCGCATCCTCGACATTTCCGCGCGCCTGATCGTCAACCGCGCGGCCCTGAAGACCGACGAGCGTGTCGCCGCGCTGGTAGATGCCTTCCGGGCGCTGGTCGCCAAGCACAAGGCCGCCGCCTGATGCAGCGTCTTTTCACCAGCGATGCCGGGTTCGCCGAGGCCTTCCGGCGCGTCGTTGCCGACCGCCGCGAGAGCGCGACCGATGTTGCCCGTGACGTCGCCGATATCCTCGCCGCCGTGCGGGAACGCGGTGACGCGGCGCTGGCCGATTACACCGCGCGGTTCGACGGCCACGATCTCGATCAGACCGGCTGGCGCATCGACGCCGAAACCTGCCGCGCCGCGTTCGAGGCCCTCAAGCCCGAACTGCGCGAGGCGCTCGAACTCGCCGCGACGCGTATCCGCGCCTATCACGCCGCCCAGCTTCCCGAGAACCGCGACTATACCGATGCCGCCGGTGTACGCCTTGGTGCGGTGTGGCGCGCGGTCGATGCCGCCGGGCTCTACGTGCCGGGCGGCCGCGCCGCCTATCCCTCCTCGATGCTGATGAACGCGATCCCCGCCAAGGTCGCGGGCGTCGAGCGTCTTGTCGTCGTCACGCCGACCCCCGGGGGCGAAGTCAATGCGCTTGTCCTGGCCGCCGCGCATCTTGCCGGGGTCGACGAAGTCTGGCGCGTGGGCGGTGCCCATGCCGTCGGCGCGCTTGCCTACGGCACCGAGCGGATCGCGCCCGTCGACGTCATCACCGGCCCTGGCAATGCCTGGGTGGCCGAGGCCAAGCGCCAGCTCTACGGCGTCGTCGGCATCGACATGGTGGCGGGGCCCAGCGAAATCCTCGTCATCGCGGACGCCAAGAACGAACCGCGCCGCATCGCCGCCGACCTCCTGAGCCAGGCCGAGCACGATCCGACCTCGCAGTCGATCCTCATCACCGACGATGCCGCCTATGCCGACGCCGTGGCCGAGGCGGTGGAGATCGAACTCTCCGCCCTCGCCACCGAGGCGACCGCGCGCCAGTCGTGGAACGACTACGGCGTGATCGTCGTCGTCGGCAGCTTCGACGAGGCGCCGGCGCTGGCCGATGCCCTCGCCGCCGAACATGTCGAGATCGCCACCGACGATCCCGAAACACTGTTCCGCCAGATCCGCCACGCCGGATCGGTGTTCCTGGGCCGCATGACCCCCGAAGCGGTGGGCGATTACGTCGCCGGCCCCAACCACGTGCTGCCCACCGGGCGCCGCGCGCGGTTCGCCTCGGGCCTGTCGGTCCTCGATTTCATGAAGCGCACCAGCTTCATCCAGCTCGATTCTGCGGCGCTTGAGGCCATCGGCCCCGCCGCCGTTGCCCTTGCCGATGCCGAAGGGCTTCCCGCGCACGCGCGCTCCATTTCCGTGAGACTTTCCCAATGAGCAATTCCCAGCCCAATTCCAAGCAGGCCCGCTCGGCCGCCCGCCTTGCCGCCGTCCAGGCCCTCTACCAGTTCGAGATGGAAGGCACCGCGCAGGCCATCCTGCTCGACGAATTCCACCGCCACCGGCTTGGCGCGGAAATCGACGAGGATCAGTACGCCAAGGCCGAAGTCGCCTTCTTCGACGACGTGGTGAAGGGCGTGATCGCCCGCCGCGACGAGATCGACGAACTGCTCTCCGGCAAGCTGGCCGAAGGCTGGTCGCTCGCCCGTCTCGACAAGACCATGCTGCAGATCCTGCGCGCCGGCGCCTACGAGCTTCTGGCCCGCCCCGACGTGCCGACCGGCGCGGCAATCGGCGAATATCTCGACGTTGCCCACGCCTTCTTCGATGCGCGCGAGGCGAAGTTCGTCAACGGCGTGCTCGATGCCGTCGCCAAGGCCGTCCGCTGAGCTTTTTGCGCAGCATCGGCGCCCACTCCCGATCTCGACAATGGGCCCTGCCGGGCCCATTGTCATTTCCATGACCCGCGAATTCGCCTTCATCGAAGCCCTGCGCGCGATTGCCGTCAGCCCGGCCGCGCGCGGCCTTGCCGACGATGCCGCCGTACTCGAGATCGGCGGCGAAAAGCTGGTCCTGACGATGGACACGCTGGTCGAGGGCATCCACTTCCTGCCCGACGATCCGCCCGAAAGCATCGCCTGGAAGCTGGTGGCAGTGAATGCCTCCGACCTTGCCGCCAAGGGCGCCGAGCCGCTCGGCTGCCTCAAGTCCCATGCGCTGGGCGAAGACGAGTGGGACCGCGCCTTCCTTGGCGGGATGGAGCAAGCCTGCCGCCATTTCGGCCTGCCCTTGCTCGGCGGCGACACCGTGCGCATGCCGCGCGGCTCGGCGCGCAGCTTCTCGCTCACCGCCATCGGCCGGGGGCTCGAGGACGTGCCCGTGCCCACCCGCAGCGGCGCGCAGGCGGGCGACGTGGTGTGGTGCAGCGGCACGCTGGGCGATTCCGGTCTTGGGCTCGCCCTGCTGTCCGACCAGGTCAGGGACGTCAGCCCCGACCATGCCAGGCTGATCGACCGCTATCGCCGTCCGATGCCCGAACCGGCGCTGGGCGCCGCGCTGGCCCCGCTGACCAGCGCGATGATGGACGTATCGGACGGCCTGCTGATCGACGCCCGCCGCATGGCCGAGGCCAGCGGCGTCGCCATCCATTTCGACGCATCCGAAGTGCCGCTTTCAGACGCCTATCGGGCTGTGGCGGGGGAAGACGTCGAACAACGCATCGCCGCAATGACGGCAGGCGACGACTACGTCCTGCTGTTCACCGCCCCCACCGTACACAGCGCCTACTTGCGCGCGGCCGCCAAGGGGCTCGATACGCAGATCCACGCCATCGGCACGGTTTCCGAGGGCAGCGGCATCGTTCTGGAATGGAAAGGCGCGCCGATTTCGCTGCCGGACCGGCTCGGCTATCAGCATTAGGCGTCCCTGCGGATTTGCGCGGCGGCGATTACGATGACGGTTATCCGGGATTTGCACAAGTAAGCTGCCGTTTCGGTCACGCCAACAAAGCAGTCATTGCCGAAGCGCAAGGCGATGGGCATATCGGATCGGTCCGCGTGACGGAATTGGTAGACGTATCGTCACAACGGTCCTCGTGAAACCGAGGTGTAGGTTCGAGCCCTGCCGCTGACCATAAGTCCGGAGATACCTCGTAGCCGCCTGGCGGTACTCGCCAACTTTGCAGACGTTGTGCCGACTGATAATGCTTCGGGCTGCCTTGATGTTTTCGGGTTGGAGCGAATGACGAAGACAACTTATGTACTGTTAGTCGTAGGAATTTGGGTCTCGTACGTTGCTTGCCTCTATCTTGCGTTTCTGGTTTGTGATCGCTGCAGCCTTCCCGCCGCTGTTCGTTATCTCTTCGCGATCCTACTGACGCTGGGGTGGCTCGCCATTAAGAACAGATTGAACGACATTCGCAGCGGCTCGCAAAGTTTATGACAGCTCTCGCCATTATGATGTCTGCTTCCCCCGACATTGCAGTCGTAGCGTGCCGCTGGCAACCGACCCGATAGCCGCCGGTTGTTCATGGGGGCCGAAAAGACATCTTCCCACCCAAATCAGACCTCCCCACCCGCTCAGGCTGAGCCTGTCGAAGCCCCCGAGGCGGGGCGCTGGGCTTCCCATGCTTCCGACAAGCTCAGCATGAGCGGGGTGGGTGGAGCAATGGCCACACTCCCCGACCAAGCTGACCTCTCCAACCCGCTCAGGCTGAGCCTGTCGAAGCCCCCAAGCCGGGGCGCAAGGTCCCCATCCTTCGACAAGCTCAGGATGAGCGGAGTGGGCGGGGCGACGTCCGCTTTCCCCGACATTCCGCTCATAAACATCGAGGCCTGAAACGCCGAAAAGTGGACGCTCGCTCAGCACCTCGCTTGCCGCCTCCGAAAAAGTCTCTCACCGACAAAATCGACTTCGGATGAAGGCGCTTGCCAGTAATCCTCCTTGTCTATAGCCCTTTACGTCCAGAACGGGAAAAACCGTCGAAAATAGCGAATGTTCGCGTGGGAAAAGGGGGCGTTTTGTGAATCCAGTCACGATCGCAATTATCCTGGGGCTTCTGGCCATTCTCTATGGCTTCATTACCAGCAGACAAGTTCTCGGCGCTCCGGCCGGGTCCGACAAGATGCAGGAGATCGCCGCCGCCATTCAGGAAGGCGCGCAGGCTTATCTGAAGCGGCAATATTCGACCATCGCCATCGTCGGCGTCGTCGTCGCCATCATCATTTCGCTGACGCTGGGGCACATCTCGGCCATCGGCTTCGTCATCGGCGCGATCCTTTCGGGCGTGGCCGGGTTCATCGGCATGAACATCTCGGTCCGCTCGAACGTGCGCACTGCCGCCGCCGCCCAGACCGGGCTGCAAGCGGGCCTGACGCTGGCCTTCCGCGCGGGCGCCATCACCGGAATGCTCGTCGCCGGCCTCGCGCTGCTCGCGATCGCGGTGTTCTACTGGTATCTGACCGGCCCCAGCGGCCACACCGTCGGCGGTGAGGATCGCACCGTGGTGCAGGCGCTGACCGCCCTCGCCTTCGGCGCCTCGCTCATCTCGATCTTCGCGCGCCTTGGCGGCGGCATCTTCACCAAGGCCGCCGATGTGGGCGCCGACCTTGTCGGCAAAGTGGAAGCCGGCATTCCCGAGGACGATCCGCGTAACCCCGCCGTCATCGCCGACAACGTGGGCGACAATGTGGGCGACTGCGCCGGCATGGCTGCCGACCTGTTCGAGACTTACGTCGTCACCGTGGGCGCCACGATGATCCTGACCGCGCTGCTGATGAAGGGCATCGCCAATTTCGAAGGCCTGATGGCGCTGCCGCTGCTGATCGGCGGCGTGTGCATCGTCACCTCGATCATCGGCACCTACTTCGTGCGGCTGGGCGGATCGCAGAACATCATGGGGGCCATGTACAAGGGCTTCCTGGTCACCGCGGTCCTGTCGATCCCGGCGATCTGGTGGGCGATCGATTACGCGCTGGGCGATATCGGCGCCGAGATCGGCACCACCGGGTTCTCCGGCAAGTCGCTGTTCCACTGCGCGCTGGTCGGCCTCATCATCACCGGGCTGATCATCTGGATCACCGAATACTACACCGGCACCGGCTATCGCCCGGTGCGCTCGATCGCCAAGGCATCGGAGACCGGGCACGGCACCAATGTCATCCAGGGCCTCGCCATCAGCCTCGAGGCGACCGCGCTGCCCACCGTGGTGATCGTGGCCGGCATCATCATCGCCTATCAGATGGCCGGCCTGCTCGGCATCGCCTATGCGGCGACGTCCATGCTGGCACTGGCGGGCATGGTGGTGGCGCTGGACGCCTACGGCCCCGTCACCGACAATGCCGGCGGCATTGCCGAAATGGCCGGGCTCGACGACAGCGTGCGCGAGAAGACCGACGCGCTGGACGCCGTGGGCAACACCACCAAGGCCGTGACCAAAGGCTATGCCATTGGCTCGGCGGGGCTCGCCGCGCTGGTGCTGTTCGCGGCCTACACCACGGACCTGCGCGAGTTCTTCCCCGATCTCGACGTCGATTTCAGCCTTGAGAACCCCTACGTCATCGTCGGGCTGCTGCTCGGCGCGCTCCTGCCTTACCTATTCGGGGCCATGGGCATGACGGCGGTGGGCCGCGCGGCGGGCGACGTGGTCAAGGACGTGCGCGAGCAGTTCAAGGCCAATCCCGGCATCATGACGTACGAGTCCAAGCCGGATTACGCCCGCACCGTGGACCTGGTGACCAAGGCGGCGATCAAGGAGATGATCGTGCCCTCGCTGCTGCCGGTGCTGACGCCGATCGCGGTCTATTTCGCGATCTCGTTCGTGGCAGGGGTGGAGAACGGCTTTGCCGCCCTCGGTGCACTGCTGCTGGGGGTGATTGTCGGCGGGTTGTTCGTGGCGCTTTCGATGACATCGGGCGGCGGCGCCTGGGACAATGCCAAGAAGTTCATCGAAGACGGCCATCACGGCGGCAAGGGTTCCGAGGCCCACAAGGCCGCGGTCACCGGCGATACCGTGGGCGATCCGTACAAGGACACCGCCGGCCCGGCCGTTAACCCGATGATCAAGATCACCAACATCGTCGCGCTGCTGCTACTGGCTGCACTGGCGGCGGGTTGATCGATCAGTCACATCAAGACCCCGGCGGAGCGATCCGCCGGGGTTTCTGCTTTTCGGGCCAGCGCGTTAGCGTTTCCTTGAAACCGAGGCGTTAGAAGGTCGCTCATGCTCACGACCTCCCCCCCGCTTCACGAGGACGAGCCCGGCGTTGTTCCGGATGACGGAGGTGCGATAGCCTGCCTGCCATGGCGAACGATGGACGCGGAGGTCGGCGCGTGGGACGCCCTCGCCCAGCGTGCCAGCGAGCCCAATCCGTTCTACGAAAGCTGGTATCTGCTGCCGTCCCTGCACCATCTCGGCAGCGCGGAATGCGTGGAGATGCTGCGTTTCGAGCGCCACGGGCGTCTCGCCGGCCTGCTTCCGATCGTCCGCAGCCGCCGCTATTACCGCTGGCCGGTACCCAACCTCGCCGGCTGGCTTCACGCCAACGCCTTTCTCGGCACGCCGCTGATCGAGCGCGGGGCGGAACGGCCTTTCTGGCGCGCCCTGCTCGAATGGGCGGATGGTTCGGCACGCACCGAGATGTTCCTGCACTTGCGCGCGGTGTCGCTCGACGGCCCGGTTCATCGCGGCCTTACTGCCGCACTGGGCGATCGCACGTCAGCCATCGTCCACCGCGAGGAACGCGCTCTGCTCCGCTCCCCCCTTTCGCCGGACGCCTATCTGGAAGCCTCGCTATCGGGCAAAAAGCGCAAGGAAATCCGCCGCCAATGGAACCGCCTTGCCGAATGCGGCGAAATTGCGGTGGAGCGTCTGCGCGGCAGTGACCGTCTCGAAGACTGGACCGGCGAATTCCTCGCCCTCGAAGCAGCGGGCTGGAAAGGCAGCGCGGGTTCGGCGCTGGCCAGCCAGAACGCAACCCGCGCCATCTTCCGCGAAGCGCTGTCCGGCGCCGCTGCGCGCGGGCGACTGGAACGGCTCGCCCTCAGGCTCGACGGCAAGCCCATCGCCATGCTGGCGACTTTCCTCACCCTGCCCGGCGCCTTCTCCTTCAAGACCGCGTTCGACGAGGACTTCGCCCGTTTCTCGCCCGGCGTCCTGCTCCAGCGCGAATACCTCGACATGCTCACCCGCCCCGAGATCGCCTGGACCGACAGCTGCGCGGCCGAGGATCACCCGATGATCGACCACATCTGGCGCGAGCGCCGCGCGCTTGGCCGCATCTCCATCGCCATCGGCGGGCCGGTGCGCCGCGCCCTCTTCCGCCGGTTCCTGTCTGCCGAACTCGCGCGAAACCCCGCAGGACACTCTGCATGAACGCCCCCGCCCATCCCGTCTTCGGCCCGCCCGCACGCGCGCTGCTGGCCGCGAACTATCCCGAGGTGCCGCACAAGCTGCCGCATGCGTTGACCAGCCACCCCTTGCTGGAACTCGAAGCGCTCGCCGCGCTGGCGGAAACCGTGCCCGCCACTTCGGTCGAGTACAACTTCGGCAACCAGCCCCTCGGCATCGACGGCAAGCCCGCGCCCACCGGCATCCCCATCGGCCGCACCATCCGCGAGATCGAGACGACCAATTCCTGGGCCGTCATCAAGAATATCGAGCAGCACCCGGACTATGCCCGCCTGCTCGAGGACCTGCTCGCCGAACTGCGCCCGATGATCGAGGAAAAGACCGGCGCCATGATGAAGCTGCAAGGCTTCCTCTTCATCACCTCGGCCGGCGGCGTCACGCCCTACCACTTCGACCCCGAGCACAACATCCTGCTGCAAGTGCGCGGCCATAAGGTCATGACCCAGTTTCCCGCCGGAAACGCCCGCTTCGCACCGGACGAAGTGCACGAGACCTACCACACCGGCGGCGGCCGCGAGCTGAAATGGCGGGACGACCTGCTGGAGGGCGGCCGCGAATTCGCCCTGAGTTCGGGCGAGGCCGTGTTCGTGCCGGTGATGGCGCCGCATTTCGTGAGGAACGGCACCGAACCTTCGGTTTCGCTCTCGATCACGTGGCGCTCGGAATGGAGCTTTGCCGAGGCGGACGCGCGGGCGTTCAACGGTGTGCTGCGCAAGTTGGGGCTCAAGCCGAAGGCCCCGGGGCGCTGGCCGGCGCGCAATCGCGCCAAGGCACTGGCTTGGCGGGTGCTTCGCAAGTTCAAGAAATAAGAGAAAGTCCGGGGGAATGATCCCCCAGACCCGCGCAATGTCTTCGCTGCGTCTCGCCTATCGGTTGCGCGCTCGTTGCTGCCGCAGGCCATTTTGTCTCCCGGCTCTCCGTCAGCGCAAGACGGATAGGCTGGGCACGACGAAGACGGTATTGGGGGTGCAGGGGGGCTATGCTCCCCCTGCTTCTAGAGCGCTTTCCGATCTGATTGAATCAGATCGGGCTCTCCAGATTCTTTGGTTTCCGCGTTTTTCCGAGTCACTGCGTGTTCCACTCCGTTCGAAAAACGCTCTAACCTTCCCCCTTACTTACTTCGCAGACTTGACCCACTGAGCCACCTGCTCCCGCTGACGCGGACGGTTGGCGAGACGCTCCTTGAGCGCGGTCAGCGCCTGCACCACCGGCTTGGCCTCGTCGGCCGGAAGCGTGGCGGCATAGGCTTCGATCTTGCCGACCATCGCCGCATCGGTGCTCGACGCCACGATGCGTGCGAAGAAGCGCGCACGGCCCGAGTGTTCGATCAGCGCGTCGACCTTGGCCTGATTGGCGCGCACGAAGTCGAAGGCCATTTCCGGGTGCCCGCGGGCGACCGAGGTGATGATCTGCGAGGCGCTGGTGGCGTCCGGCGTGCCGGAGATCGCGAAGGCCAGCGATTCCCTGGCCAGCGCGTCGTCCTTGGCGAGGCCGAGGTTCGAGTAGTACATCTGGCGCTCGACAAAGCTGGTGGCGCCGGCGGCCTGCTTGCGCAGCAGTTCCCAGTCGGCGCGGTTGGCGTTGGCGGCGGCGACCGAGAGCCAGGTGCCCTTGAGCGGACCGTCGAGCGACTGCGGGTTCGTCGTCAGGCCCTGAAGGCGGCGACGCGCTTCGGCCACGACCTTGGCCTCGCCCACCGCGCCCAGCGTCTCGATCAGCTGCGCGCGCAGTTCGGTGTCGACCAGCGGCTCGCCGGCGGTGCCGTCGAAGCCCAGCTTGCCGAGACGCGGCGCCCAGATCTTCGAGATGCGTGCGCCCAGCGCCGTGCGGGCCGGCTTCGCAGAATCGCCGTCGAGCAGACCGTAGACCGCCTGCCAGCGCTCCGCGACGTTGGCGGACAGCACCGCGTCGGCACCGGGCGAGAACGCCGAGAGGAAGTCGAGACCGACCGCCATGTCCTGATACCCCGCCAGCGCCAGCGAGAGGTTGTCGCGGGCAAGGCCGTACTGGTCGATCGGGGCCAGCTTGCCGAACGAGGCGACCAGCGCCTTGATCGCCGGGGCCGGATAGAGCGTGCGATAGTAGCCGAGCTGGCCTGCGTTGACGAGAACCGGGCCGCAACCGGCCAGCGTCATGCTTTCGCTGCGTTCCGCCATCAGGTGGCGGGCCGGGGTTGCCTCACCCACGCGCACCAGCAGCGGCATCGGCCAGACCGGCGCGGTCGTGCCGCGCGCGGCGGGGTCGAGCGAGAAGGCATCCTGCGTGAGGTCGAGGCGGGTCTGGCCGTTCTGGCACGACACCGCGTTGACGCGCAGCAGCGGCACGCCCGGCGTGTGGGTGAAGGCCTCGGCAATGCGGTCCACGTCCTTGCCACCGGCATCTTCCATCGCCGCCCAGAGATCGCGGCTGGAGGTGTTCGAGTAGGCGTGGCGCTTCATGTAGAGGCGCATGCCGTCACGCCAGGTGTCGGGCCCGACGTAGTCCTCCAGCATCGAGATGACCGCCTGCCCCTTCTGGTAGGTGATCGAATCGAAGGCCTGCTCCATTTCCGAAACGGTGCGGACCTTCTGCACCACCGGGTGCGTGGTCGGCAGCGCGTCGAGCGCCATCGCGCCTTCGCGGCCGTCGACGGCGCCCAGCTTCCAGTTCCAGTCCGGATTGAAGTGATCGGTCGCCTTGGCGGCAAACCAGCTGGCGAAACCCTCGTTCAGCCAGATGTCGTCCCACCAGGCCATCGTCACCAGATCGCCGAACCACTGGTGCGCGGTTTCGTGGGCCTGCACGCTGTAGATGCTCTGCTTGCCCGCGGGGCTGGTGGTCTTGGGATCGAGCAGCAGGATGCGCTCGAAGGTCATGATCGCGCCCCAGTTCTCCATCGCACCGAAGAATTGCGAGGTGCCGGGGGCGGCGATGTTGTCCAGCTTGGGCAGCGGGAACTTGACGCCGAAGTAGTCATCGAACCACGGCAGGATCTGGGCGAGACCCTCGCGCGCATAATCGGCCTGCGCGCCGCTGCCCGCAGGCGCGACGATGCCGACGTCGACGCCGTCCGCCGCCTTTTGCGACGAGCGTTCGAAATCGCCCATGCCGAAGAACAGCAGGTAGGAACTCATCTTCGGCGTCGTCGCGAAGGTCACGCGCTTGAGGCCGCCGGCGAGCATTTCCTGCCCCTTCACCGGCATGTTGCCGAGCGCCATGCGGTCAGCCGGAACGATGGCCGAAAGGTCGAAGGTCGCCTTGTAGCTGGGCTCGTCGAAGCTCGGCACGAAGCGGCGGGCGTCGGGTGCCTCGAACTGGGTGAACAGGCCGCGCACTTCCTTGCCGGTGCGCTTGTCGGGATAGTCGAGCGCGAAGAGCCCCGAGGGCTGCGTGCCGATCTTGCCCGCATAGGCAACGTCAAGGCGGTACTGTCCCGGCGCGATGGCTTTGGGGGCGGCAAAGCGCAGGGTCTGCGCGGCCTCGTCTGCCGTGGTGGTCAGGGCGACCGGCTTGCCGTCGGCGCCGACGAGCGCAGCGCCCGACACCGCAAGGCCGTTGCCGTGCAGCGTCAGCGCGTCGGTGGCGGAAAAGACAGTGACGTCGATCGAGACCTTGCCGGTGAAGGTCAGCGCCTGCGCGTCGGGCGTCACTTCGATGCGGTAATGCGTCGGACGGGCATTGCGCGGCAGGTCGCTCGGCACGGTTTCGGGCAGCGGGGCAAGCGTTGCCGCGGCGGGCGCATTGGCGGCAAAAGCGTGGGCGGAAACGGCAAAGGCAATCACGGCACCGGCCGTGGCAAGACTACGCAGGGAAGAACGCATGAAGAGGGATGCTCCGAGAAATCGGGTACTGTTTGCGCAGGCAGGACGCCGCGCCAGTCATGCGCGCGTGGTAGCGCGAAGGCACGGAGCGAGCCAACCACGCCCCATGTCGTTCGTCGATTGGAATCGGCGGTTCGTCATTGCACCGCCCCGTCCATGGCCGCGGCAGGCGCCCGATCACCCGCCCGGATGGTAGAAATCGTAGATCGTCTGCGCCACCGCCGCGCTGACGCCGGGCGCGCGCTGGAGGTCTTCCAGACTGGCCGCCCTCACCTTGCCCGCCGTGCCGAAGTGCAGCAGCAGCGCGCGCTTGCGCGCCGGGCCGATGCCGGGGATCTCGTCCAGCGGACTGGCCGTGATCGCGCGGCTGCGCTTGGCCCGGTGGGCGCCGATGACGAAGCGGTGAACCTCGTCGCGCAGGCGCTGGAGATGGAACAAGAGCGGCGAATTGACCGGCAGCATCTTCTCGCGCCCGTCGGGGAAGTGGAACACCTCGCGCCCCTCGCGCCCGTGGTTGGGGCCCTTGGCGATGGCGATGAGGTTGACGTCCTCGATGCCGAGTTCCTCCAGCGCGTCCTTCACCGCGCTCATCTGCCCCTTGCCGCCGTCGATCAGCACGAGGTCGGGCCAGGTGCCGCTTTCACGCTCCGGGTCTTCCTCCTGCACCCGGCCGAAGCGGCGGGTCATGACTTCGCGCATCATCGCAAAGTCGTCGTTCGACTGCGCCTCGCGGATGTTGAACTTGCGGTACTGGCTGGTGAGGAAGCCCTCCGGCCCCGCCACCACCATGGCGCCGACCGCCTTGCTGCCCTGAATGTGCGAGTTGTCGTAGACTTCCACGCGCTGCGGCAGGTCCGGCAGTTCGAGGAATTCGGCCATCTCGCGCCAGATCTTCGCCTGCGATCCGCGTTCTGCCATGCGCCGGTCGAGCGCCTCGACCGCATTGCGCAGGGCCTGATCCATCAGCCGGCGGCGGTTGCCGCGCTGAGGGACCGAGATCTCGACCTTGCCGCCCGCCAGTTCGCGGAACGCCTCGGCCATGAGTTCGGCCTCGGGCAGTTCGCGGTCGACCAGGATCGTGCGCGCGGGCGGCACTTCCTCGTAGAACTGGGCGAGAAAGCTCTGGAACACCTCTTCTTCCGACAGTCCCTCGGTATGGCTCGGGAAGAACGCGCGGTGCCCCCAGTTCTGGCCGCCGCGAATGAAGAAAGCCTGCACGCCGATCTGGCCGTTCTTCGCCGCCATCGCGAAGATGTCGGCGCTGTCCATGCCCTCGGCATTGATTGCCTGGCTGCCCTGGATGAAAGTCGCCGCGCGCAGGCGGTCGCGCAGCATCGCCGCGCGCTCGAAGTCCAGCGCTTCGGCGGCTTCGGCCATCTGGCTCTCGATCTTCTTCTGCACCGCGCTCGACTTGCCGCCGAGGAAGTCCTTGGCCTCCTTGACGAGTTCGCCGTAGCCCGCCTCGTCGATGCGGCCGACACAGGGCGCCGAGCAGCGCTTGATCTGGTACAGCAGGCAGGGCCGGTCGCGCCGCGCAAAGAAGCTGTCGGTGCAGGAGCGCAGCAGGAACAATTTTTGCAGCGCGTTGATCGTGGTGTTGACCGATCCGGCGCTGGCGAAGGGGCCATAGTAATTGCCCTTCATCTTGCGCGCGCCGCGGTGCTTCATGATGCGCGGAAACGCATGCTCGGCGCGCAGCAGGATGAAGGGGAACGATTTATCGTCGCGCAGCAGCACGTTGTAGGCGGGGCGGAAGCGCTTGATCAGCTGCGCTTCCAGCAGCAGCGCCTCGGCCTCGGAATTGGTGGTGACGATGGTCATGCTGCGCGTCTGGCTGACCATGCGCTGCAGGCGGATCGGCAGGCGTTCCCACTGCGTGTAATTGGTCACGCGGTTGCGCAGCACACGGGCCTTACCGACATAGAGCACGTCGCCGCGCGCGTCCTGCATGCGGTAGACGCCGGGTTTGGCGGGCAGCGTGCGCACGACCTCGCGGATCGCCTCCACGCCTTTCATCAGGTCGGGCTGGTCTGAACCGCGCAGGGCCGAGGTCGCCTGCTCCTCGTTGAAGCGTGCGGTGCCCTTGGGGTGTTCGGGAGTTCCGGCAGGTGTTCGCGCCATGCCCGCCAGATAGGCTATCCGTTCCGCAACGGGTAGTCCCGGCACGGATCAATCCTCAGAGTCCGTTTGAAAAGTGCCGGTGGGGCATTTTTGATGCGGCACCGGGGCCCTCCGCCACCCTGCCACCCGCAGGATACTGCTTATGGGTGGCAGGTTGGGGGAGCGGCCCGGCGGCGCGAAATTCGCCTGTGGCGAATTTTCAAACAAATTCTCAGAACATCTTGCGCACATCGATCCCGATCACGCGGCCCTGCGGACTGCGATAGGCGCGCTGGTAGGCGATCGGCGTCAGGCCATTGTCATCGGTGACCTTCTGGCGCGAATCGAGCAGGTTGTCGGCCACCAAAGATACGCGCATGCCTTTGAGGAACGGCACTTTCTTCACCAGCTCTTCCTTGCGGCCGAGATCGGCGAAGATGCGCAGGTTGGCCACGAAGGTGCTGCCGAAGCGCAAGTCGGTGCTGCCCGGCGCGCCGGTGCCGTCCACCGTGCTGGGCGCATCCCACTCGGCCTTCAGGCGGAAGCCGTAGCCGTTGGAGAACAGGCCGCCCTCGGCCTCGATGGCATGGCGCGGCACCCCGCCCGCCGTCAGCGCCTCGCCGTTCAACTGGTCGAGTTCGGGCACGCCCTCGGCGATCCGCACCCGGTCGGTAAAGCGCCAGGTGTGGTAAATCGAGAGGTTCCAGCGGGTGCCCTGCGGCCCGCGACCACCGCCCATCATCGGCGGCGGACCGCCAGAACCACCAGGGCCTCGATTACCGGCACCGGCACCGGCCGATCCCCCCGAAGGAGGCCCGCCCGGCGGCGGCCCGCCAAATCCGCCCGGACCGCCCTGCCCTTGCCCGCCGATGCTGCCCGAGAGATTGAGCCCCCAGCGGATGCGCGAGCTGGTTTCCTGATCGAAGGTCACCGCACGGCGGTCCAGCGCGATCAGGTTACCGTCGGCATCGCGCGTCACCCGGCCCGCGAAGGCGGATTCCACCGCCGGGGTCAGCATCGGGAAGGCCTCGGAGACGTCGTTCGATCGGTTGTGGAAGTACTCCACCATCAGGTTGGAGCGCTGCAGGAACGGCAGTTGCCAGGTCGCCCCCAGCTTGATGTCGCGCTGCTTCTCCTTGACCAGATCGGGATTGCCGCCGCTCGTCACCGTCACCAGCGCCGTGCGGTTCTGGGTGAAGTCGTAGACCGAGACGTTGTAGGTCTGCACGATCGGCGCGCCGAGCTGGGTGAGCGTGGGCGCCGCTTCCTCGACGATATAGCTTGCCTGGAAGCTCAGCCTGTCGGTCGGCGCCCAGGTGACACCCGCGCTCCAGTTGTAGAGCGTGCCGAAGTCCGAGAGGTGATCGAGCCCGCCGCTGAGGTTCAGCGTGATGTCGCCCACCGCCCCCAGCGCATCGCGGCTGCGGCTGGTCAGCGGCAGCGCGAGGTTGACGAGCCCCGAGAGATCGCCGCGCGTCAGGCCGATCCTGCCGAACTGCGAGGCGGAATTGTCGCTGCTGCTATGGGTATAGTCGTAGCCGCCCTTGAACGTCAGGTTGGCATCGCCCGCGGGCATCGCGAAAGGACGGCCGGAAAGCGTCGCCATCGAGGACAGCGTCGCGGTGCGGTTGCGCGCCTCGTCCACGCCGGCACCCGGCACGAACGGCAGCGCCCCGTCGATCGCCAGATCGCCCGCCGCCGCCGCCACGACCAGACCCGAGGTATCCCGGCGCCGGTCGGTGTCGGTCTGGGTGATCGTGTAGCCGGCATCATTGGTGACGTTGAAGTTCCAAGTGCCGAGCATGCGACTATAGCCAAGCCCGGCCTGGAACTGGTTGGTCTCCACCCGTGTCGCCAGCGGATCGGGCAAGGCGCGGATCGCCGAATCGCCGTCCTGCACCAGCGTGACCGTATCGAGGCCCGACCAGCTGTTGGCGACCGAATGCGTGAAGGCGGCGTTGGTGGTGAACGAGCCGTCGAGGCCGTCCTTGCCGATGCCCTGCGTCATCGTCGCGTTGAGCGCGAATTCGGAATCGGCTGCCGCAAGGCTGCGATAACGCGCCGGGCTGGGATCCCCCGCGACGGTGGGAACGCTGCCCTCGGCCTGGGTGACGTTGCGCTCGTTCTCGGTGAGCATCGAGGTATCGGTATACTTGGCGCTGACGTTGTAGCGGCGCGGCCCGGCCACCTTGAACAACCCGGTCTGCGCTTCGTAATTGTCATAGCCGCCGCGTGTCGGGCGGTTGTACTCCCCGGCGAGCGTCGCGGCGTCGAACTTCTTCTTGAGGATGATGTTCACGACCCGCTGGTTGGCAGCATAGCCGAAACGCAGGGCGACTTCCTCGGGCAGGACTTCCAGACGGCGGATCGCCTCGGGGGGAATGTCGCGCATCTCGCGGAAGCTGGTGATCCGCTGGCCGTTGACCAGCATCACCGGCCCGCCGCTTCCCCGCCCGCGGCCGCTGCCGGTCTGCGGCGAGATCGCATCGATCAATTCGCTGATCGAGTTGACGCCGTAAGCGGCAATGTCGTCCTCGTCGAAGGTCTGGATCGGCTGCTGCGGCACATCGAGCTGCCCCGCGACCCGCGCCGCGGTGACGACGATGTCCTTGCCGCGCGTGGTGGGCACGATCGTCACCGTGCCTTGCGCATTCGCCTCCGCTTCGGGATCCGATTCCGGCGCCGCGGAACTGGCCGGCGCGCCTTCGGCGCCACCGGGCGCTTCCGCCGCATCATCGTGCACAGTGCTCAGCCTGCAGGTGGACACCACCGGCCCATCCTGCGCATGGGCCAGGACAGGAGCCATCGCCGACAGGCTGACGCCCGCCGCAAAGGCGATCGTATGAACACTACGCAACTCGGATCTCCGCCAAAAGACAGGGTCGCTATTCCCCGCAGGGCAGATGCCGCGAGTGCGAAACAGCCGCAAGCCGACCTGCGGTAACATTTTGTCGCAAGGGCCGTACAAGAGACCGTTTGGAAATTCGCGAAAGCGAATTTCGCGGCACCGGCCCGCTCCCGTCCCGAAGAACTCAAAAAGGTCCGGGGGACCTTTTTGCTGAGGGGGCCGACCGCCCATCGGCAGTATCCTGTGGGTGGTCGGGTGGGGGAGCGGGCCGGTGCCGGACCAAAAATGCCCTTTCGGGCATTTTGCAAACAGACTCCAAGAAGGTGAAATCCGGTCAATTCAACCGAATGTTCGCCAAGGCTTCCATTTTCGGCGAGTCGTGGCTATGTCGCGCCCCAACGACAAAGCTAGCTTACGGATATTGATCGCCGATGGCGAAAGAAGAACTTCTCGAAATGCGCGGCCGTGTGGTCGAACTGCTTCCCAACGCGATGTTCCGCGTCGAGCTCGAAAATGGCCACGAGATCCTGGGCCACACCGCCGGCAAGATGCGCAAGAACCGCATCCGCGTGCTCGTCGGTGACGAGGTCCTCGTCGAACTGACCCCTTACGACCTTACCAAGGGCCGTATCACCTACCGCTTCATGCCTGGTCGCGGTGGCCCCGGTCAGTACTGATGCCGCGTCCCCTGAAGGGGACGCTATCGTTTCGGCTGGCCCCATTCCGGTGGACGACGTTTCCGGCGGACCGCGCCTGCTGCTTGCCTCGGCGAGCCCGCGTCGGCGCGAACTGATCGCGCGGCTTGGCGTGACGCCGCACGCCGTCGTCGCCGCCGACATCAACGAGACGCATGACCCGCGCGAACATCCGCGCGCCTACGCCCGCCGCATGGCGCGCGAGAAGGCGCTGGCGGTGACTGCGGACGCCATGCATGTCCTGGCAGGCGACACGGTGGTTGCCTGCGGACGCCGCGTGCTGCCCAAGGCCGAGGACGAGAAGACCGCACGCGAATGCCTCGCGCTGCTCTCGGGCCGCCGCCACCGCGTGCTTTCCGCCATTGCCCTCAGATCCCCCGACGGCACCCTGCGCGAGCGGCTGTCCGAAACGATCGTCTGCTTCAAGTCGCTCTCGAAGGATGAGGTCGAGGCCTATATCGCCGGCGGCGAGTGGCACGGCAAGGCAGGCGGTTATGCCATCCAGGGCAGCGCCGAAGGGCTGATCACCTGGATTTCCGGCAGCCATTCCGGCGTCGTCGGCCTCCCCCTGTTCGAAACGCGCGCGCTGCTCAAGGCAGCCGGCTTCGCCATTGGCTGAATGGCTGGTCGAGGACGGGATCGGCGAGACCCGCGCGGTCCTCGTCGATCACGGCACCGTTCTGGCCGCCCGGCTGGAATGGCACACCGGCCTGAAGTCCGGCGAAGTGGCCGATGCCGTGCTTGTCAGTCGCAGCAAGGGGGCGAAGCGCGGCACCGCCCGCTTCCCCTCGGGCGAGGAAGCACTGGTCGACGCACTTCCCGCCGACGCCAGTGAAGGCGCACCGATCCGGCTGATCGTCACCCGCGCCGCGATGGCCGAGACCGGCCGCCTCAAGCGCGCCCAGGCGCGGCCCAGCGCACTGGCCCCGCGCCCGGCCCCCGCGCTCAGCGAATCGCTGCGCGCTGACGGCATGCCCGTACGCCGCCTGCGCAACTTTGCCGGAAATCCCGGCCCCGAATCCCCCCGGCCCGAAGATCCGTGGCCCGAACTCTTCGCCGAGGCCTTTGCGGGCGAAGTGCTGTTCGACGGCGGCGCACTGCTGGTCATCCCGACCCCGGCGATGACGCTCATCGACATCGACGGCACCCTGCCCCCTGCCGCCCTTGCCCGTGCGGCCGTGCCGGCAATCGCCCGTGCGCTGGAACAGTTTGACCTTGGCGGATCGATCGGCATCGATTTCCCGACGCTGGAGCGCAAGGACGAGCGCAAGGCCGTCGACCAGGCGCTGGCCGAAGCGCTCGATCACTGGCCGCACCAGTCCACGGCAATGAACGGGTTCGGCTTCGTGCAGCTCGTCGCCCGGCTGGAACGCCCCTCGATTCTCCACCGCCTGCGCCACGATCCTGCGGGTGCCTGCGCCCGCCTGCTGCTGCGCCAGGCCGAGCGTGTCGCGCAGCCGGGCACCCTCCTGCTCACCGCCCATCCCCGCGTGCGGGCCAAAGTCCTGCCGCAGTGGGAGGCCGAACTCGCCCGCCGCACCGGCCGCGCCCTGCAATGGCGCGAGGACGCCGCGCTTGCGCTCACCGGCGGATTCGCGCAGGCGATCACGTCATGACCACCAAGACCCGCAAGTGCCCGATCTGCGGCAATCCGCGCAGCGAAGAGCACACCCCGTTCTGTTCCAAGGGCTGCCGCGACCGCGATCTGCTGAAATGGCTCGACGACGGCTATGCCCTGCCCGGCCAACCCGCCGACCCGGACCTGCCCGAGCTGTCGCAATCGCATATTTTTCCACAGGACGATTGAGACCCGATGTCATTTTAAGGTTGCCAAGGTCCGCTGCCTTCGCCATAGGCCCGCCACCGACACGGTACGGACGCTTCGGCACCGCACCGGACCAGGGATGCCCGGGTAGCTCAGTTGGTAGAGCACATGACTGAAAATCATGGTGTCGGCGGTTCGATCCCGTCCCCGGGCACCACTTCCTCATCAGGAAGTGGTGCCTTTTCCTTTTCCGCTCCCTGAAATTTCGCAGCGCCCTGCCAGACGTCCAGTAGGGTCAGGCCTCGGGTATGGTCAGGCCTCGGGTATGGTCAAACTGGCCCTCAGGCCGCCTTCCGCTCGCTCCACGAAGGACAGCTTGCCGCCAAACCGCATCATCAAACGGTGCGCGGTGGGAATGCCCAGGCCGAATCCCGGCGTATCGCGGCTGCGCGCCTCGTCGAGGCGGAAGAACGGCGTCAGCACGTCCTCGAAGTGCGCTGCGGGAATGCCGGGGCCGGAATCCTCGACCTCGATCTCCCATGCGCCGGAAATCCGGCCGATCCGCACATCCGCCTCGCCGCCATAACGCACGGCATTCTCCACCAGCGCCGCCAGCGCCAGGCGAACCGGTTCCGCATAAGTGGTGACAATGGCCGCCTTCGGCCCCAGCACATGGACCCGCCCCGCATAAGGCGCCGCGACCGCGCCGGTCAGCGCCGCGAGATCGACCGCCTCGGCCTCGCTGGCCAGATGCTGGGCACGCAGATAGCCCTGAAGCGAGGCCAGCAGCCCCTCCATCTCATCGATGCTGCCCGCCACGATCTCGGAGATCTCGCGGTCGTCGATAAGATCCACCGCAACCCGCTGGCGCGCCAGCGGCGTGCGCAAGTCATGGCTGATCGCCTCGAACGAGCGCGCCTGATCCTCGAGCAGCCGGGCGATGCGCTCCTGCATCATGTTCATGGCATGGGCGAGGTTCTGCAGGTCCTCGGGACCGCGCTCGTCGATCTCCACGCGCTGGCCGTGGCCGATGGCATCGGCGGCCAGCGCAAGGCGCCTCAGCGGCCGGGTCAGCAGCCGCAGCAAGAGCAGCCCCACCGCAAGACAGGCGAGCGCAGTGAAGAACGTCAGGATCGTTGCCCTCAGCGCGATCGGCCACATTGCCCCGAAGTCGCGCGAACGGAAGTTCAGCCACTGTCCGTCGGCAAGGCGAATCGAGCCCACCAGATCGCGCCCGCCCCCGTGCTTGTCCGCGAAGGCAAGATGCAGCGGCCGCGCCGCCAGACCCGGCTCCCAGTGCACGACCTGCCCCGCGATCAGCTGCAGCGTCCGCCCCTGTCCCATGTGCGGCACCGCAGGCACGGCATCCACGCGCGCATCGAGATGCCGCGTCGACATCACCCCGGCCGTTCGCTGCGCGTCCAGACGGTGCAGCCGGTCGCTCACCACCAGCAATTCGGCGATGCGCCGCGCGTGATCCTCGCGCAGCGTCTGACGGTCGATGGCCTGATAGAAGGCGATGCTGCCTCCCAGTTGCACCAGCCCGAGCAGGAGCAGCAACGACGCGGCCTGCACGGCCAGACGGGGCGAACGGAAATGCGGCACTCTCACCTCTCTTCTCGGCAGCGCCATGCTCCATCGTTCCGCCTGCGCGGGGGCAGCGCCTTGGACCCCGGCTCCCACCCGCATGCCGCCGCGTCAATGCCAGGCGCACCGACAGCAACGATTTGACATGGCTCGAACCTTCCCCGTTCTAGCGGGAAAATCGCCAGCCTGCGCCACACAATTGCATAAATGTGCATTCGGTCACAAATTGTCGCACTTGCGAATTGCCGTCTTGCGGTCGTCGCCGATTGCCTCGATAGCTCGCGCACTTTTCCGTGATCGGGTGCGCAACTTGAAATCGACCATGCCTTTGACGATTCCAGCCCCTCTTTCCGCCCTTCCCTTCCGCCGGACCGCGCTGACGCTGGTCATCGCCTCGCTGCTTGTCAGCTGCTCGGGCGAAAAGAAGGATGACAAGCGCCCGCCCACGCAAGTCGGCTACATCGTCGCCCAGCCCTCGACGGTGCCCGTCGCGGTGACGCTGAGCGGCCGCACCGTGGCCTATGAGACCAGCGAAGTGCGCCCGCAGGTCACCGGCGTGATCGTCAAGCGCTTCTTCACCGAGGGCACCCTCGTGAAGGCCGGGCAGCCGCTCTACCAGATCGACCCCAGCCTCTACCGCGCCGCGGTGAACCAGGCCTCCGCCGACCTCGCCAGTGCCCGTGCCACGGCCGAGGCCGCCGGCGCCAAGGCCCAGCGCTACAAGCCGCTGGCCGACATGGAGGCCGTGGCCAAGCAGGACTACGCCGATGCACTGGCGACCGCGCGCTCGGCCAAGGCCTCGATCGCGCAGAACGCCGCCACGCTCGACACCGCGAAGATCAACTTGCGCTTCACCACCGTGCCGGCGCCGATCAGCGGCCGCATCGGCCGCTCGCTGATCACCGTCGGCGCGCTGGCCAGCGCCAGCCAGACCGATTCGCTCGCGGTGATCCAGCGCATGGACCCGATCTACGTCGACATGCAGCAGTCCGCCGCCGAAATCACCGCGCTGCGCCGCAAGCTGGCGGCCGGCGGCGTCATCCCCGGCAGCACCACCGTGCACCTCACCTTCGATGACGGCAGCCAGTACGCGCTGCCCGGCACCGTGCGCTTCTCCGAAGTGACCGTGGACGAGGGCACCGGCACCGTGACCCTGCGCGCCGAGTTCCCGAATCCCGACGGCCTGCTGCTTCCCGGCATGTTCGTCTCGGCGGTGTTCGACCAGGCCAACGACCCCAATGCCTTCCTCGTGCCACAGAACGCCGTGCAGCGCGATTTCGACGGCTCGGCTTACGTCATGGTAGTCGGTGCCGACGGCAAGGCGGCGCGCCGCAAGATCGAGACCAACCGGACGAACGGGCCCAACTCGGTCGTGACCTCCGGCCTGCAGCGCGGCGACAAGGTGATCGTCCAGGGTCTCAATGGCCTGAAGCAAGGCGCCGAGATCAAGGCCGTGCTTTCCACCGCGCCGCAGGAAGTGAAGCCCCAGTCCGGCAAGCCCGGCGCAGCCAAGGGCCACTGATCCTCCCATGTCGCGCATCTTCATCGACAGGCCGATCTTCGCGTGGGTCCTTGCCATCATCGTGATGATGGCGGGGCTCGGCGCCCTCGCCTTCCTGCCCAACGAGCAGTACCCCGACATCGCCCCGGCCCAGGTCAACATCCGCGCGACCTACAACGGCGCCTCGGCGGAAACGATCGAGAACAGCGTCACCCAGGTGATCGAGCAGCAGCTGACCGGCATCGACGGCCTGCTCTACTTCTCGTCGCAGTCCTCGAACCGCGGCCAGGCGACGATCAGCGCGGTCTTCGCCAAGGGCACCGATCCCGACATCGCCCAGGTCCAGGTCCAGAACAAGGTCCAGTCCGCGCTCTCGCGCCTGCCGCAGGCGGTGCAAAGCCAGGGCGTGACGGTCACCAAGTCGAACCCCGACCAGCTGCTGATGGTCGGCGTCTACGACAAGAGCAACGGCCGTTCCAACCAGGACGTTTCCGACTACCTGACCTCGAACATCCAGGACCCGCTCTCGCGCATCGAGGGTGTCGGCGACGTCAACGTGTTCGGCGCCCCGCACGCGATGCGCATCTGGCTCGATCCCACCAAGCTGGCGGCGGTTTCGCTGATGCCCAGCGACGTGACCTCGGCCATCACCGCGCAGAACACCGAAGTCGCCGCGGGCGAGATCGGCGGCCTTCCCGCGCCGCAGGACCAGTCGATCGACGCCATCGTCACCGCCGGCTCGCGCCTGCAGACGGCCGACCAGTTCCGCGCCATCGTGCTCAAGACCAACACCGACGGCTCCACCGTGACCATCGGCGATGTCGCCCGTGTCGAGATCGGCGCGGAGAACTACAGCACGATCATGCGCATCGACGGCCATCCCGGCGCCGGCATCTCGATCTCGCTCTCGCCCGGCGCCGACGCGCTGGCGACGGCGGAGCGGGTCAAGTCGGCCATGGCCGATCTCGCCAAGGGCATGCCGGACGGCCTCGATTACACGTACGGCAGCGATTCCACCGCGTTCATCAAGCTCTCGGTGGCCGAAGTCGAGAAGTCGCTGTTCGAGGCGATCGTGCTGGTCGTGATCGTGATGTTCGTGTTCCTGCAAAGCTGGCGCGCCACGCTGATCCCCGCGATCGCGGTTCCGGTCGTGCTGCTGGGCACCTTTGCGGTGTTCTACGTCGCCGGTTTCTCGATCAACACGCTCACGCTGTTCGGCCTGGTGCTGGCGATCGGCCTTCTGGTCGACGATGCCATCGTCGTGGTCGAGAACGTCGAGCGACTGCTTGAGGAAAACCCGGGCATGACGCCCCGGCAGGCGACGATCCTGTCGATGCAGGAAATCCAGGTCGCGCTGGTCGCCATCGCGCTGGTGCTTTCGGCGGTGTTCCTGCCGATGGCCTTCTTCGGCGGATCGACCGGCGTGATCTACCGCCAGTTCTCGCTGACGATCGTCGTGGCCATGGTGCTCTCGGTGCTGGTGGCCCTGATCCTGAGCCCGGCGCTGACCGCCACCCTGCTCAAGCCCAAGACCGAGGGCGAGGAAGAACCCACCTGGGTGGACCGCCACCTGCCCTGGCTGGCACGCCTCTGGCACCGCTTCCACACCGGGTTCAACTCCGGCTTCGAGCGCATGACCAATGCCTATGCCCGCCGCGTCGAGCGTGTCGTGCAGCACAAGTGGCGCTGGCTGGGGCTGTTCGCGATCGCCTGCGTTGCCACCTTCATGCTGTTCCAGCGCCTGCCCACCGGCTTCCTCCCGAACGAGGACCAGGGCACGATCATGGTGCAGTGGCGCCTGCCGGCAGGCTCGCCGCGCACGCGCACCGAAGAAGTGCAGAAGCAGATCGAGACCTATTTCCAGACGTACGAGAAGCACAATATCGCGACAATGCTGTCGCTCTCGGGCGGCGGCATGGGCGCGTCGGGCCAGAACACCGGCTCCGCCTTCATCACCCTGGTCGACTGGGAAGAGCGCCCCGGCGCGAAGAACACCGCGGCCGCCATCGTCCAGCGCGCCAACGGCGCCTTCCGCGGGCTGCGCGACGCCCAGGTCTTCACGCTGGTACCCGGCGCGATCCGCGGCCTCGGCTCGTCCGCAGGCTTCACCATGGAACTGCAGAACCGTTCGGGCATGACCCGCGCGCAGTTCCAGCAGGCCCGTGACGAACTGCTGGCCAAGGCGGGCGAGGACAGCCGCCTCACCAACGTGCGCCTCAGCGACCTTCCGGACGTATCCACGCTCAAGGTGGCGATGAACACACGCGCTCTGACCACTTACGGGCTGACCGCCGCGAACGCCAACTCCACGCTGCAGACGGCCTGGGGCGGCACATACGTGAACGACTTCCTCGACAAGGGCCGCGTCAAGCGTGTCTACGTCCAGGGCGATGCGCAGTTCCGCTCGCGCCCCGAAGACCTCTCGCGCTGGTTCGTGCGCGGCACGGACGGGCAGATGGCACCGTTCTCGGCCTTCTCGTCGATCAGCTGGTCGACGGCGCCCAGTACCTCGTCGCGCTTCAACGGCCTGCAGGCCTACGAATTCTCGGGCACCCCGGCCTCGGGCGTCAGTTCGGGCACGGCGATGCAGATCATGGAAGACCTCGCCAGCCAGATCCCGGGCACCGCTGTCGCCTGGTCCGGCTCGTCCTATCAGGAGCGCCTCTCCTCGGGCCAGGGACCGATCCTTTACGCGCTGTCGCTGCTGGTCGTATTCCTCTGCCTTGCCGCGCTCTACGAGAGCTGGTCGATCCCGATTGCGGTGATCCTGATCATCCCGCTCGGCTTGCTGGGCGCGATCCTCGCGGTGACGCTGCGCGGCCTCGAAAACGACGTCTACCTCCAGATCGGCCTGCTGACGACGATGGGCCTTGCCGCCAAGAACGCGATCCTGATGATCGAGTTTGCCGAACAGGCCGAAAAGCAGGGCAAGCGCGTGATCGAGGCGGCGCTCGAAGCCGCGCGCATCCGCCTGCGTCCGATCCTGATGACCAGCTTCGCCTTTATCTTCGGCGTGCTTCCGCTTGCCGTCGCCAGTGGAGCCGGCGCCAACAGCCGCATCGCCATCGGCACCGCCGTCGTCGGCGGCATGCTGACGGCAACGCTGCTGGCGATCTTCTTCATCCCGCTGTTCTTCGTCATCGTTCGTCGCAGTGTCCGCGAAGGCATGGCCGTTGCACACCGCTATCTTCGCAATCGCCGCGCCGCCAAGGGAGACGCCGCATGATCCGCGCCCGCATGCTGAAGCGCATGGCGCTCACCCTGCCCGCGCTGGCACTTGCCGCCTGCTCGATGGCGCCGAAATACGTGCAGCCGCCGCTTCCCGCCCCGGCGTCATGGCCGGTGGGTGACGCCTATCTCGCGCAGAGCGAGGCCAGCCTGCCACTGGTGTCCTATTCGGACGTGTTCCGCGATCCACGCTTGCAGAAGCTGGTCGAACAGGCCCTCGCCAACAACCGCGACTTGCGGGTGGCCGCGGCCAACGTGGCAGCGGCACGGGCGCAAGTGCGCGTCACCCGCGCCGACCAGATCCCCGCGCTCGGCGTGACCGGATCGGGCACCCGCACGCAAGTGAACGGCTCGGGCGACAGCACCGCGCTGTCGCTCAAGGGCGGCATTTCCAGCTTCGAACTGGATTTCTTCGGCAAGTATGCAAGCGCCACGCAGGCCCAGCGCGATACCGCCGTCTCGACCGAAGCCGATGCCCGCACCGTGCGCCTCGGCCTCGTTGCCGATCTCGCGCAGGCCTGGGCCAATTACGGTGCCGATAGCGATCTCCTGAAGATCGCCGAGGCGACGGCCGCCAATGCCGAACGCTCGGTCACGCTGACCGGTGCCCGCCTCAAGGGCGGCATCGCCCCGCGCACGGACCTTCGGCAAGCGGAACAAGTTCTCGAGACCGCCCGAGGCGACCTCGCCGTGCAGAAGACCGCACTGGCGCAGGACATCAACGCGATCCGCCTGCTGGTGGGCGCCGACTTCGACCAGAGCCTGCTGCCCGGCGGCATCGACGAAGTGAACGCCTCGCTCGCCGTCCTGCCCGCCGGCACCAGCTCGCAGGTCCTGCTGCGCCGTCCGGACGTCGTCGAAGCCGAATACGCCCTGCGCGCCGCCAATGCCGACATCGGCGTGGCCCGCGCGCAGCTGTTCCCCTCGATCTCGATCACCGGCCTGCTCGGCTTTGCCAGCGGCGCGCTGTCCTCGCTGTTCGACAAGGGCGCATTCTCGGCAACGGCGGGCGCGGATGCCAGCTGGACGATCTTCAACGCCGGCGGCAAGGCCGCCAATGTCGACGTCTCGAAAGCCAAGCGCGATGCGGCGCTGGCGACCTACGAGAAGTCGATCCAGACCGCGTTCAGCGAAGTGGCCGATGCCCTGGCCGACCAGGGCACGCTTGCCGAGCGCCTGCGCGCGGCCAGCGCCTACTCCGGCGCGGCCGCCGACAGCGCGAAGCTGACCGAGGCCAGCTACAAGCAGGGCATCTCCAGTTCGCTCGACAACCTCGACGCCCAGCGCAGCCTCTATACCGCGCGCAAGCAGGAAATCGCGGTGCGCCTCGCCGTCGCCAGCAACCGCGTCACGCTCTACCGCGTGCTCGGGGGCGATCAGGCGACCGCGCCCGAGCAACGATAAGTCAGGCGAAGATCGGGACGATCTGTGGCAGGTCCACGGTCGTCCTGATCCCCGGCGCGGCGGCGCAGACGGCGGGAATCGCGTTGACCGGGCGATGCGCGGTGAGCCCCGGCGTGAAGGCCGCATAGTCCTCGGGCGCAACCGGGAAGGTGATTTCCATGCGCACCGGCGCATCGCCGCCGGTCGTCACCCGCCAGCCCGATTCCCGCAGATCCCAGTCCTGCTCGATTTCGGTGGTGACGTACCAGTTGGCGCGGAAACGCATGACCGGCTCGCCTCCGGAAAGACAGGTTATGGTCGTGCGCATCGCCCCGACCGTCCCCGCCGGCACCGTTCCCGCAGCGATGGCCAGATCCCGCTTGGTGGCCGAAAGCTCGCCGAAGGCCTCGATCGCATCGATCTCCAGCCCCATGGCATCAGCCACCTGCGACAGCGAAGCGCCGAACTCGCCTTTCAGATGCTCGGCCCGGCGCTGGTCGAACGGCGCCATTTCAGCCCCGAAGCCCATGACCTGGAACAGCATCTCGGGCGAATCGCGGCTGGAGACGTCGGCATATTCGTCGATGGTCAGCACGCCGTGGCGGCGCTCCAGCGAGAGCAAGGGGATAGCCAGCGCCTCGGTAACGAAACCGGGGCTCGATCCGGTCGAATGGATCGACGTGCCGCCCCTCGCGCAGGCCGCCTCGATGCGGGCGCGCAGGTCCTTGTCCATCAGCCGCGGATTGTGGAAGTCGCCGCGCGTGGTGACAACGTTCTTGCCCGATTCCAGCAGCGCGCAAAGCTCGTCCCAGTCGGTGCCCTGCCGCATGTAAAGCACGCAGTCGGCATCGAGCCTGACGATGTCCTCCAGCGAACCGGTCGCCTTCACCCCGGTCGCCGGCAGCCCGCAAAGCTCGCCGGCGTCCTTGCCGACCTTGCCGGGCGAGGACACCCACAGGCCCACCAGCTCCATGCGCGGATGCTCGATCACCGTGCGCAGTGCGCGGCTGCCGATGTTGCCCGTGGCCCATTGCACCACGCGCCAGATCCTGTCCTGCATTCGCTTCTCTCCCGATCCTTGCGTCATTTCGCCTGCCCCGCACGGCGGTGGCAATCCCCGGATGGGAACGCTCAGGGCGCGATCCAGCCCGTCGTTTCCTGCCGGGGATCGTAGGATTCCGCCTTCCAGCGCACCGATCCGAACGGCCGTTCCAGCTGGCGCCGCACCCGGCTTCCCTCCCGCCGCCGGTGGAAGGCATCGGCGGCGGCCTGCACCGCCAGATCGGCCTCGGTGAAGCGATCGCGCAGCCGCAGGTAATCGCCCCAGGTCGGGCAATGATACCGCTCGGTCCAGAGCGCCGGATCGGCGATGTCGCGGGCGATGGACCAGGCGAAGCCGCCGTTGCGCTTGCGCATCGACTGCATCTTCATCATCGCCGCATAGAAGTCCCGCGCGTGGGCGGGATCGACGTCGTAGTCGACCTCGATCACCACCGGACCGGAGCGCAGGGTCAGCGCCATGCCGACCTCGGGCTCATTGCCCAGCGGCATTTCCGAAGTGCCGCTCGCCCCTTCGCGCGCGATCGGCAGGACAAGACCGAGGAACGCCGTCGCGCCGACCGCCATGCCGGACACCAGCAGGGCATGGCCCACCCCGGTCTGCTGCGCGACCTGCCCCCAGACCCATGCGCCGATGCCGATCCCGGCCGTGATCGCCGAGGAAAACAGCGACAGCGCCCGCGCCGTCACCCAGCGCGGGGCGGAAAGCTGCACGGTCACGTTGATCATCGCGATGGTCAGGATGTTGCAGGCGCCGACCACCAGAAACGCCGCGCACGTCAGCATGACCGCGTGGCTGAAGCCGATGACGGCAAGCGCCGCGCCGGTGCCGATGGCGAACAGGCGCACCGCCCATTCGGTGGAGATCATCTCGCGAATGCGGCTGACGAACAGCGCCCCCGTCACGGCCCCAACCCCCTGCGCACCGAGCAGCAGGCCATATGTCGCCGCATCGCCGCGCAGCATGTCGCGCGCGATCAGCGGTGCCAGCGCCGAAGCGGTCGCGGTCGACAGGCCGAACGCGAAGACCCGCAGCAGCGCGGTCCGGATCGCCGGGGCGTGAAGCGCATAACGCGCCCCGCCCAGCATCGCGCGGTCCATGCGCTCGGGCGGCAGGCGCGATGGCACGTGCCGTCGCTGCCAGAGGAAAAACGCGAAGAACAGCGGCAGATAGAGCAGCGCGGTCATCCCGAACACCGCGCGCGCGCCGTAGGCGACCACGATCAATCCGCCCAGCGCCGGGCCGAAACTGCGCGCGACATTGTAGCTGATCGTCCCCAGCGCCACCGCGGCGGGCAAGTGCCCGCGCGAGACCTGCTCCGGGATCGAGGCCTGCCACGACGGCGAATAGAGCGCCACGCCGGCACCGATCAGCGCACAGAACAGCAACAGCATCGCCGGCGTCACCAGATCGAGGAAGGCGATCGCCGCCAGCATCGCGGCGCAGACCGCGCTGAAGGCAAGCCCGCTCATGGCGATGCGGCGGCGGTCGAACATGTCGGCAATGGCGCCTGCCGGAAGCGTGACGACCACCAGCGGCAGCATCATCGCGCTCTGCACCAGCGCCACCATCTCGGCCGAACTGGTGAGCCTGGTCATTTCCCAGGCCGCCCCGACGCCCAGGAAAAGCTGGCCAAAGTTGGAAAACAGGCTGGCCGTCCAGATCCGGCGGAATGTTCCCTCGCGCAAGGGAGCGAAGGCACCGCCCGGCGAACCGTGCTCCGGCGATGAAGCGCCCTCTTCCCCGTTCGGCGCGCTGCTCTGCGACACGCTCTTTCCCTTCGTCCTGCCCCTTGGCTCCTGACTGTCTCCGCGGCGCCGTCAGCGTCAAGCACGGCCACTGCGCCCGCGCGATGCATCGCCAGGCCGGAGAGGTTGACGCGTCAGGCACGAACTCCGATATGCTTTCATCTGAAAGCAATCGCCGCTGCGATAGGACACCCCCCTCCAATTGCAATTCCCCGGACCTGCCAGCATGACCTCGGCCAAAGGCGCCTCGACAGATCGCGCGCCTGCCCGGGACATTGAGGAGATCCGACCGTGAGCGAAGCCTGGATCATCGACACCGTGCGCACCCCGCGCAGCATCGGCAAGATGGGCAAGGGAGCCCTTTCGCAGATGCACCCCGAGCATCTGTCGGCCACCGTGCTGGCCGCCCTGAAGGAGCGCAACGGCTTCGACACCGCCGATGTCGACGACGTGATATGGGGCGTGTCCGCAGCCATCGGCCTGCAAGGCGGCGACATCGGCCGCATGGCCGCGCTCGATGCGGGGTATGACGTCAAGGCCGGCGGCGTCACCCTCAACCGCTTCTGCGGATCGAGCATCACCGCCACCAACCTCGCCGCCGCGATGATCATGTCGGGCATGTCGGACCTGATGGTGGCAGGCGGCATGGACATGCTCTCCTACGCCAATGCCCACGGCATGAAGATGCGCGAGGCCGGGCTCGGCAGCGCCGGCATGGGCGCGGGCAACCCCCGCCTCCAGGCCCGCCGCCCGCAGACCAACCAGGGCGTCGCCGCCGATGCCATCGCCGCGATGGAGGGCATCAGCCGCGCAGAACTGGAGGCGCTCGGCGTCGAAAGCCAGCGCCGCGCCGCCCTTGCCATCGCCGAGGGGCGCTTCCAGCGGTCCACCATCGCGGTGAAGGACGATGACGGCAACGTGATCCTCGACCACGAGGAATATCCCCGGCCCGACACCACCGCCGAAAGCCTCGCCCAGCTCAAGCCCGCGTTCGAGATGTTCTACGCCATGCCCTCCGCCCCCGGCGGCAAGACCTATCTGGAACTCGTTCACCAGGTCTACCCGGACCTCGACGTCAAGCCGATCCACCACGTCGGCATTTCCTCGGGCGTGGTCGACGGCGCATCGGCGATCCTGCTCGCCTCGAAGGACTATGCGCAAAAGCATGGCCTCAAGCCGCGCGCCCGCATCGTTGCCATGGCCGAGACCGGCGATTGCCCGACCCTGATGCTCAACGGCCCGGTCCCTGCGGCAAAGAAGGTGCTCGCCAAGGCCGGTCTTAGCAAGGACCAGATCGACGTCTGGGAAGTGAACGAGGCTTTTGCCGTCGTTGTCGAGAAGCTCATCCGCGATCTCGATCTCGACCGCGCCAAGGTGAACCCCAACGGCGGCTCGATCGCGCTGGGCCATCCGATCGGCGCGACCGGGGCGATCCTGATCGGCACCGCGCTCGACGAACTGGAACGCAGCGGCGGACGCTATGGACTGGTGACGATGTGCGCGGCAGGCGGTATGGCCCCCGCGATCATTATCGAACGAATTTAAGTCATTACAAGGAGATACATGTGGCAACCGAGGCGGAAGACAAACTGACGGGCAAACTGGGCGATGTCCTCAACGACAAGACCGAGAGCCCGCGCCGCCAGGTGAGCCTGCGCTTGACGGTGATCGCCCGCCTGCAGCGCAACAATTTCGACCGGCTTGTCACCGAACTCAACGTCACCCGCTCGCAATGGGCGATGATCGCGGTGGTGGCGCGCTATCCCGGATCGACCCAGCGCACCGTCGCCGAATATCTGGAGATGTCGGAAGCCTCCGCCGGCCGTCTGATCGACCGCCTCTGCGCCGACGGCCTGCTGGAACGGCGCGACCGCCGCGACGATCGCCGGGCGCGTTCGGTCTACGTCACCGACGCCGCGCATCCGCTGCTCGAAAAGCTCGGGCTGATCGCCGCCCAAGCCGAGGGCCGGATGTTCGCCGGTTTCTCGGACGCGGAAGTCGAACAGATGCGGGACTATCTCAACCGCATCTACGACAACGTCAGCCGCGGCTGACGCCTTCCCTCCTCCTTGGACGCACGAAAAAGGGCGGCACCGCGGTGCCGCCCTTTTCTGTGTCCGTAGCGGACCGAAGGCTCACTTCGCCGAGGCGAGGTCCTTCTTGCTCAGCGAAGTGGTGATCTTGCCCTGCGCATCGGTCAGGCTGTTGGCCGGAACGGTGATCAGGCGGCCGTTGAGGATCACCTGCGGGTTGCCGTCGGCGGCGACGCGGTAGATCGGGGCGATGCGGGTGCCGTTGGCGGCATAGAGCATCTTGCCGGCGCTAAGGTCGACAGGAGCGGCCGCTTCCTCGGTGACGGCGCGAACCGACTGGGTGGTTTCGGCGAAGGCCGCCGGAACGACAGCGAACGAGGCCAGCGAAGCGACGGCGGCAAGGGCAACGAACTTCTTCATGGGTAACTCTCCGAGTGCTTGAAACGGGTCCATCCCCGTTATTTACTCACCTAGGTTAGTAATTACCTGCCTAGGTGTCAATTGCGATTGCCGCAACTGCTAAGCCATTTTTCGCAACCATCGCTCCCGCGCCGTTTCATGGGTTCGTCCTTCTGCCGCACTGCAACATGCAACAGATCGCACCAGCGAATCCGGCCGATGATCGTCGCCGCGATGGCGGTGGTGTTGCTCCCGATGACCTTTGCGCGCACATCGATGGCAAGCGGTGCGAGCGGCTCAAAAGCGCCGGTTCGCGCCGGAACCGAGAAGACAAGAAACAGGGACTGTCTGATGCCGACAAAGGTCATGCAGGGCGTGCGCGTCCTCGAAGTGGCGCAGTTCACGTTCACCCCCGCGGCCGGTGCGATCCTGGCCGACTGGGGCGCGGACGTCATCAAGATCGAACACCCCGTGCGCGGCGACACCCAGCGCGGCTTCCTCAACATGGGCGGCGTCAAGCTCGACCCGCTGCGCCACACCTTGTTCGAGCACCCCAACCGCGGCAAGCGCAGCGTCGGCATCGACCTGTCCACCACCGAAGGCCAGGAACTGCTCTACGAACTGGCAAAGCAGTGCGACGTGTTTCTCACCAATTACCTGCCGCAGGTACGCCAGAAGAACCGCTTCGACGTCGAGCACATCCGCGCCGCCAATCCACGGATCATCTATGCGCGCGGCAGCGCCTGGGGCGACAAGGGACCGGAGCGGGAAAAGGGCGGGTTCGACGGCACCGCGTTCTGGTCGCGCAGCGGCATTGCCGACTGCATGACCCCGCCGGAACTGCCCGGCCCGCTGTCGCAAGGGATGCCCGCGTTCGGCGATTCCATCGGCGGCATGTTCATCGCCGGCGGCATTTCCGCAGCCCTCTTCCACCGCGAGAAGACCGGCGAGGCCGCCGAGCTTGACGTCTCGCTGATGAGCACGGCCGCCTGGGCCTCGGGCGCGAACATCGCGCAAGTGCTGGAAACCGGCGTCGTCTCGCGCAACTCCATGCCGACCTCGGGCGGCAGCGCCAAGAACCCGTTCATGGGCAACTTCTGGACGGCCGACAAGCGCACCATCAACTTCTGCATGGTGAGCCCGACCGGCCTGATCCGCGACACTTTCGAGCATGTCGGACGCCCCGAGGCGGCCGACGATCCGCGCTTTGCCGATGTGCTCAGCCTGATCGAGAACGCCGAGGCCGCCAGCGCCATCCTGGTCGAGGCCTTCGCCCAGAAGCCCTTCGCCTACTGGCGCGAACACCTCAAGACCATGAAGGGCCAGTGGGCGCCGATCCTCACCCTGCTCGAACTGGCCGAGGACGAGCAGGCCATCGCCAACGACACCGTGGTCGAAGTCGAGGCCGCCGATGGCGGCGCGCCGCTCAAGCTGGTGCGCGGTCCGGTGCAGTTCAACGGCGAGGCTCTGGAAACCACGCGTTCGCCGCAGGCATCGGAACACACCGAGATCGTGCTCATGGAAATGGGCGTCGATTGGGACCGGATCGAGGACCTCAAGGCCAAGGGCGCGATCGCCTGATCAGCCGCCCGCACGACATACCAAGCAAGGACCCAAGACATGAAGCCTGGAACCCGTCTCAAGAGCGCTGCCTGCGACACCGAAGTCATGGTGATCCGCAGCGCCGACGGCACGATCGAATGCGGCGGCGCGCCGATGGGCGAGGCCAAGCCCGCCGACGCCGCACCGCTCTCCGCCGATTTCTCGGCCGGCACCCTGATGGGCAAGCGCTACGTCGACAGTGACGGCAAGTACGAACTGCTTTGCGTGAAGCCCGGCAAGGGCTCGCTTGCGGTCGACGGCGTCGCGCTGGTCGTCAAGGACGCCAAGCCCCTGCCCGCTTCGGACTGACCGCCCATGAACATCGCGCTTCTTCTGGAAATGGCGGCGGAGACCGCGCCGGACCGCGTCGCGCTCGTCTGCGACGGACGGCGCTGGACGTATGGCGACCTCATCGCTGCCGCGCGCGGCGCGTTCGAACTGATCCGCCAGAGCAAGGCTGACTATGTGGCGCTGCTCGACGAGAGCAGCGAAGCGGCGGTGATCGCGGTGTTCGGGGCCGCGCTGGCCGGCGTGCCCTATTGCCCGCTCAACTACCGCCTGCCCGATGCCGATCTCGCCGCCCTGCTCGGCCGCGTCGCCCCGGCTCTGGTGATCGGCGATGAGGAGCGCATCCTGCGCGTCGCCGCCGATCAGGGCCATACGGTGTTCTCGCGCGAAGAATTCGTGCTCAAGGCGCAGGAAACCGTACCCGCCGACGAAGCGCGCGAATACGATCCGGGAGAAGGCATCGCGATCCAGCTCTTCACCAGCGGCACCACCGCCGCTCCGAAGGCCGCGATCCTGCGTCATTCCAACCTGCTCGGCTATATCCTGGGCACCGTCGAGTTCGGTTCGGCGGACGAGGCCGACGCCGCGCTCGTGGTGGTGCCGCCCTATCATATCGCGGGGATCTCGGCGCTGCTCTCCTCGATCTATGCGCTGCGCAAGATCGTGATGCTGCCGGCATTCTCGCCCGAGGGCTGGCTATCGCTGGTCGCGGCGGAAACCGTCACCAACGCCTTCGTCGTGCCCACCATGCTCGCGCGGATCATCGATGCGATGGAGAAAGGCGCGAGCGGCGACGTTTCCTCGCTGCGCGCCATCGCCTATGGTGGCGGCAAGATGCCGATCGAAGTGATCCAGAAGGCGCTCGCGCGTTTCCCCGAGGCGGGCTTCACCAATGCCTATGGCCTGACCGAAACCAGTTCGACGATCGCCCTGCTCGGCCCCGAGGACCACCGCGAGGCGCTGGCGTCGCCCGACCCGCAAGTCCGCGCCCGCCTCACCTCGCTCGGCAAGCCGATCCCGACAGTGGAGATCGAGATCCGCGGCGAGAACGGCGAAGTGCTCGGCCCCGGAGAACCCGGCGAAATCTATGTGCGCGGCGAGCAGGTCTCGGGCGAATACAAGGAAAAGAGCGCGCTCGACGCCGAGGGCTGGTTCCCCACCCGCGATGCCGGTTTCATCGACGAGCATGGCTACCTGTTCCTTTCCGGGCGCGCGGACGACGTGATCGTGCGCGGCGGCGAGAACATGTCGCCGGGCGAGATCGAGGACGTCCTGCTGACCCACCCGGCCATCGCCGATGCCTGTGCCTGCGCGATCCCCTCGGTGGAATGGGGCGAGACCGTGGGCGTTGCGCTCGTCACCCGCGAAGGCCACGCCTCGCCCTGTGCAACCGAGCTGAAGGACCTTGTCCGCGCCCGCCTGCGATCCTCGCGGGTGCCGGAGAAGGTCGTCTTCGTCGCCGAGCTGCCCTACAACGAGATGGGCAAATTGCTGCGCCGCAAGGTCAAGGAAGTCCTTGCCGACTGAGGGTTCAGCGTGCGGCCCGGCGATCCCGCTGGCGCGCTGGGCCGACCGGCAACTGGATGCGCTCGCCCGCGATTTCGGCCTGCCCCGCCTTTCCGGCTCGACCCTGCTGGGCGAGCGGGCAGCGCATGGGGGCTATCGCATCGCCGGGAAGGTCTCCGCAGGGCTTGGCGGCAGCCGCCTGATGCCCACACGCGATGGCAACTGGTTCGCCCTCACGCTGATCCGCGAGGTCGACCGCGAACTCCTGCCCGCACTGTTCGGCGATGCCGATCTCGACGTGCGGGACCCTGCCGCGATTGCTGCGGCCGTGCTGCGCAGCGACGGCGCGGCGCTGCTCGAAACCGGACGGCTGCTGGGGCTGCCGGTAGCCCTGCTCGACGAACAGCCGGTCTCGCCGGCCATCGACGTGATCGCGCGCGGTCCCCGCCGCGACCGCGCCCCCGGCCATCGCCCCCTGGTGATCGACATGTCCGCCATCTGGGCCGGGCCGCTCGCCGGGCACCTGCTCTGGCAGGCGGGAATGGAGGTGGTGAAAGTCGAAAGCCGCAGCCGCCCCGACCTCATCCGCCGTGACGATCCGGCAACGTTCGATCTCATCAACCAAGGCAAGGCGAGCGTGCTGGTCGACTTTGCCAGCGATGCCGAAAAGGCCCGGCTGGTCACCCTCATCCGCCGCGCCGACGTCGTGATCGAGAGTGCGCGCCCGCGCGCCCTGCGGCAGCTCGGGATCGACGCGCAGAGGCTGGTGGGCGAAGTGCCGGGGCTGGTGTGGCTGTCCGTCACCGGCCATGGCGCCAGCGGGGAAGCGGCGGACTGGGTGGGCATCGGCAATGACTGCGGCGTTGCCGGGGGCCTCTCCCGCGCGCTGGCACAGGCCTGCGGGACGCCCGGCTACGTCGGCGACGCGATCGCCGACCCGCTCACCGGGATCATCGGCGCGCGCGCGGTGCTGCAAGCCTTGCGCCGAGGGGAGGCGCAGCGCATCGGCCTGTCGATGAGCGCGATAGCCGCCATGGCACTGGACGAGGAACGCGCCTTTGACGCGCCGCGGCTCGAAGCGGAACTGCGCGCCTGGGGCACGGCGCCCGGACGCCCGTTCCCGGCGCTGCGCCGCCGCGCCCTGCACGCCCCCGTACGCCCGCTCGGCGCGGACACCGCAGCCTGTCTGCCCGAGCGTGCGCCATGCTGATCCGCGATGCCCATATCCACCGGCACGGCATCGGCGATTTGCGCATCGACGGCGGTATCGTCGCCGCGGTCGGCCAGCTCATCCCGCGCCCGGGCGAAGCGGTTGTCGAGGCGCGCGGCGGTGCCTTGCTGCCCGGCCTGCACGATCATCACATCCACCTCTCGGCGCTCGCGGTGCGTGCGGCCTCGGTCGATTGCGGCCCGCCCGCGATCCGGGACCGCGATGACCTCGCCCGCGCCCTCTCGCATCCCGGCACCGGCTGGCTTCGCGGTTTCGGGCTCTGCGAAAGTGTGCTGGACGGCGAATTGCCCGACGCAGCGGCGCTCGATCGCATCGTGCCGGATCGCCCTGTCCGCTTGCAACATCGCACTGGCCGCATGTGGCTGCTGAACAGCGCCGCGCTGGACGCATTGCTGGCGTCAAGCACCGCGCCGCCCGGGCTCGAGCGTATCGGCGGCCGTTTCACCGGCCGCCTCTTCGACGAGGATGCCTGGCTTCAGGACGCGCTGGCCGCCGCGCCGCCGGGCCTCGCGGCGATCAGCCGCGATCTCGCGCGTTTCGGGCTCACCGGCGTCACCGATATGTCCCCCCGCAACGACCCGGTGATCGCCCGCCATTTTGCCCGCGAAATCAGCGCCGGACAGCTTGCGCAGAGGCTCGTTGTGGCGGGCGCGCTGTCGCTGGCGGATGCGCCCTGCAACGGCGGGCAGCTGGGGCCTGCAAAGCTCCACCTGCACGAAGCCGCATTGCCCGACTTCGACGCGGCATCGGCCTGGGTCGCCCAGGCCCATGCCCAGGGACGCGGCGTTGCCGTGCACTGCGTGACCGAAGTGGAACTGGTCTTCACGCTGGCACTGTTCGAAACCGCGGGAGCCCGGCGGGGCGACCGGATCGAACATGCCTCGATCGTTCCCGCCGACCTTGCCGCGCGCATGGCCGCGCTGGACCTGCACGCCTGCGTGCAGCCGCACTTCGTTCACCAGAACGGCGATCGCTACTTGCGCGACGTCGAGCCGCATCACCACCAGAACCTCTACCGGCTGGCCTCGCTGCGCCGGGCTGGCATCCCCCTCGCTGGAGGCAGCGACGCGCCTTACGGCAGCGGCGATCCCTGGCAGGCGATCCGCGCCGCCGTGCTGCGCAGCACGCGTGCGGGAACGCCCTTCACCCCGGACGAGGCGCTCTCTCCCGAGGACGCGCTGGCGCTCTACCTCGCGGATCCGCTGGACCTTTCCCGCCAGCGACAGGTCGCCGTGGGCGAAGCCGCCGACCTGTGCCTGCTCACCCGCCCCTGGCACGAGGCCCGCGAGCGGCTGAGCAGCGCGGACGTCCGCCTCACGCTCGTGTCAGGCCGGATCGTCCACCAGAACGTCGACGAGCCCCCATTCGAGCGCCTCGCGCGCTGCCAAGCGCCGGCCTGACAGGATCATCAGCAAGGCGCGCTGCCGCCCGATCCGGCGGCTGAGCGAGACGCAGCCGCCCGCCCCGGGAAGAATGCCCATCGCCAGTTCGGGAAGCTGGAACCACGAACGCCGCGTCGCCGCGACATGGGCCGCAAATGCCGCGATCTCCAGCCCCGCGCCGATGCAGGCCCCGTCGATCCGGACTTCGAAACGGTCGCGGCAGCGGGCCGCCTCCCTGGCCGGAAGGGTCAGCCCGCGAAGGCGATGGGCCTCGGCAGGATCGCGGGTCGTTCCGAACTCGCCAAGATCCGCGCCAAGACAGAAGGCCTTGCCATTGCCCCGCAGCACGATGCGGGAAATGCTGCTGTCGATGCCCGCCAGCACGAATGCCTCGCGCAGCTCGTCGCGCATGGTGCGGTCGATGGCATTGCCCGCTGCGGGACGATCCAGCGTCACCGTCATCACGTCGCCGCTGCGCGCCAGCACAACCCGTCCCGCCGCGGCCGGACTGTCCGGGGCGGCCCGCGCGCCGATCCAGCGGCGATGCGCCTCGCTGCCCTGCAAGGTCGCATAGGCAAGCGATTCCGCCGTCAGCCCGTCATCGATCGAAAGCGATGGGAGAAGCCGCAGCAACTGGGCGACGACGGCCGCAGCGTGCGGCTGGGCCGAGGCAGCCTCCACCAGCCGCGCCGCATCGACGCGCAGTTCGAGACAGGCATCGAGCCGCGATGCCAGCGGATGCGTGCCTGCGCCGATCCCGATCACCGGGCATGGCGGCAGGAGCATGTCCGGCAGATCCCCGGCTTCGTGCGACAGATCCACAAAAGCGATCGGCGCGCCGGACCGGACTGCCGAATCGTACAGCCCGGCTCCGGCGAATGTCAGCCCCTCCACCTGCATCCCCGAACTTTTCCCTCCCGCACAAATACCTGGTCGTACCGGAGCATGACGCGCATTGCGCTTCATGACCAGCCTGCCCCGCCGCAAACACGGCCCGGCGCTGCGCCGATCGCCGGAAACCGCCGGAACCTGCGGGATTTCGCGATATTTCGAGAGAGCGCCCCTGCGCGCAACTTATCGTCCGCGCGAAGCCCCTTGCAGCCTTCCAAAAGCAATGATAACCAAGCTTAGCAAAAAACGAGTCAGACTCAGTTTTATGGGATCCGACTCGGGAGAGAAGTGAGTTCATCACACCACACTTGAGGGAGGAGAGACCTCATGCCTGGAAAGACCACGTCATCGAACAAGGCCAAGATCGCACGCCGCGTGATCGAAGTGCTGGAATATTTCGACGATGCCCACCGTGAAGCCACCGTCATGGACATCGTGCGCCGCTACAATCGCCCGCAGTCGAGCACGTCGGAACTGCTCTCCAGCCTTGTCGAGCTCGGCCTGCTTCACAAGGACCCCTACTCGCGCGCCTACAGCCTGACGCCGCGCGCCGCGCTGATCGGCACCTCGGGCCAGCCCGAACTGGTGCGTGACGGGCGCATCGTGCGCCTGATGGACCGCCTGGTCGCCCAGACCGGCCTTTCGGTCGCGCTCCATGCCATGGTCGGGCTCGACGTCCAGATCGTCAACTGGCGCCACGGCCCGCGCGCCCTTGCCGCCACGCGGGAGCTTTCGGGCGGCATCAAGGAACCGCTGGCCCAGAACGCCGCCGGCCTGCTGATGCTCTCGACCGTTGCCCGCCAGCGCTGCGAAGGCATGGTGCGCCGCCTCAATGCCGAAGCCAGCGAAATCAACAAGTTCGCCTTTGCCGACATGATGGCCCGCATCGATAGCTGCCGCGATCCGCGTTACGTGTTCGGCCCGGCGGGCTTCGGCAGCGGCGCGGAATCGCTCTGCGGCCTTGTCCCCCGCCAGCCGGATGGCCACCCGCTCGTCATCAGCCTGATCTACGGCAAGGACGACAAGGTGAACCCGGAAGCCCTGCTCCAGTCGCTCAGCGACGCGATGCGCAAGTGCCTGCCGGATCCCGTCGTGCTTGTCGAACCGGAACAACTGCCCCACGCAGCCTGACCGGGCACAGCCACCAGAAAAGAGGCCCCGCGAGCACGCTCGCGGGGCCTTTGCCTTTTTACCGGCGGCGATCAGGCCTCCTGCTGCTGCATGCGCCCGGTGCGGTCGGTATCTTCGTGGCGGATGAACATCTTCATGATGTCGCCCGAAGTGACCGGCCGGGTATCGCCTTCCGCCACCGGCCGTTCGCCGGCGGAAGACCTGGCGCTGGTGTCGACACCCGCCGCCTTCGCCCGCTGCCGCAGCGCGCCGACGGTCAGTTCGGCGCGGGACTGGTGCTGGAAGGGATCGAACCGGAACCAGCGCATCGCATTCCTGTGCGTGATCTTGTCGATCTGCGCTTCGGTCAGGTGCCTGATCGAAGGCCAGAGATGCTCGGGCACTTCCGGCCAGAGCGTATCGGAATGCGGATAGTCGCATTCGTAGGCGATGTTGTCCTCGCCGATGAACTGGATGTTCTGGAGACCGAAGGCATCGTCGATGAAGCAGTTGAGGAAATGCCGCCTGAACATCTCGCTGGGCTTCATTTCCTGGAAGCGCGAATTGGTCCAGGCCTTGTGCCGCCAGTTCGAGAAGTCCGCCCGTTCGGTAAAATAGGGCACCCAGCCGATCGAGCCTTCCGACAGCGCGATACGCATGTCCGGATACTGGTGCAGCGCCTCGAGCTGGAGCCAGTCCGAGGCGGCATAGGCGATCGACATCGGCATCGTCGAGATCCACGCCTCGATCGGCGTTTCCATCGAGGCATGGGGCGCCGGATTGCCGCCGCCGATGTGCAGGCAGATCGTCATGTCGAGATCGTTGATCGCCTTGTAGAACGGGTCCCAATAGGCGTTGTGGATGCTCGGCAGGCCCTGGCAGGTCGGGTTCTCGCTGATCGAGACGGTGTGGCAGCCCTTGGCGGAGACGCGTTTCAGCTCGGCGATGGTCGCGTCCATGTCCCAGGTCGGCAGGATCGCGCAGGGAATGAAGCGCCCCGGATAGGCGCCGCACCATTCGTCGATATGCCAGTCGTTGTAGGCGCTGACGTGGACTTTCGCGAGATCGCGGTCGGGCACGCGGTGGAGGCGCCCGCCGGCAAAGTCGAACACCGAGCCGAAGTTGAGCGAGGCGGCGATGCCGTTGACGTCCATGTCCTTGATACGCTCGTGCACGTCATAACAGCCGGCGCGCAGCTGATCGAGCGAGGTCGGCTCCATGCCGTATTCCTCGAAAGGACGGCCGACCACGGCGTTGAGCCCCACCGAAGGGAACTTCTGGCCCTGGTAGACCCACAAGTCCTTGCCGTTCTCGTCCTGGATCAGGCGGGGCGCGGATTCCAGCGCGGCGCCGGAAAGATGGTTCCGGAACAGGTCGGGCGGCTCGCTGATGTGATCATCGACGCTGATCAGCACCATGTCGTTCATTTCCATCTCGGCACTCCCATCCGTTGCCGGGCCGGACGGTCCCGGCGGGCGCATCGTTCGCGGCGCCTTGGACCGGGACGCTACGCCTCCCCTCTCCCGCCCACCAGCAGGGGCGCGGAGCTATCGCGCCCGCGATTGCGTGCCGGGGGCGATTGAACGGGGCGGCGAGGTATGATGTTGACGAGGAAACACGAAAACCAAGAACCCCCGGGGAAAGCCTGAAATGAACTTCGACCTCACCGACGAACAGGTCATGATGCGCGATACGTTCGCGCGCTTCCTCGACGAGAATTCGAGCATGGCACGCGTGCGCAAGGCGCAGGAAAGCGGCGGTTTCGACCACGCCCTGTGGACCGGCCTTGCCGAGCTCGGCGCCTTTGCCATGCGCGTTCCCGAAGAAGCCGACGGCATGGGCCTTGGCCTGTTCGATGCCGGCCTGCTGATGGAGGAAGCCGGTCGCACGCTCGCCTCCGGCCCGCTGGCCGAAGCGCTGGTGGCCACCCGCCTACTCGGCCTGCTGGGCGGTCAGGAAGACCTGCTGGCCGCGGCGCTCGGCGGCGAGGCCGTTGTCACGATCGCCATGCAGGACATCGCCGCGTTCCCCCGGCAATGGGTCGCGGGCGGCCTCGTGGCGGGCGCGGTCATCGCGCGCAGGGATAACGCGGTGGTGCTGGTCACGGTGCCCGCGGAAGCGCGGATCGCGGAGCCCACGCTTGCCACCACGGCTATTGCCGAACTTGATCTCGGTGCCTTGCCGGCAACCGTTCTGGCCAGCGGCGAAGACGCGCTGGCGCTCTTCGCTGCCGGGCGCGAGGAATGGAAGGTGCTGATGGCGCTGGCGCTGTCCGGCCTCAGCCGTGCGGCGCTGACGATGGCGGCGGACTATGCGGGGGAACGCAAGGCCTTCGGCGTGTTCATCGGCACGTTCCAGGCGCTCTCGCACCCGATGGCGGACCTGATCTGCGAGATCGATTCCGCCAAGTTCCTCGCCTGGCAGGCCATGCGCTCGATCGCCGATGGCGAGACGGCGGCAGGAGCCCAGGTTTCGCTTTCGGCATGGTACGCCGCCGGCGCCGCAGGCCGCACCGTGCGCCACGCGGTGCAGACCTTCGGCGGCATCGGCCTCACCACCGAGCATGACGTCCACCTCTATAACCTGCGCGCCAAGGCCTGGCCGCTGGTGGCGGGCGATCCCGAGGACTGGCTCGCCGAAGCCGGTCGCCGCCTCTACGCAGGCGAGCAGGCCAGCCTCCCGGATGTGGGCGACGTTCCGGTCGAGTTCGATCTCGGCGACGATGCGCGCGCGATCCAGCAGGAAATCCATGCATTCTTCGCCAGGAACGTCACCGACGAACAGCGCGAGAAGTTCCACTTCTCATGGGAAGGCCACAACCCGGTCATCCACAAACAGCTCGTCGAGGCGAACCTCGCCTATCTCCAGCTTCCCCAGGATGTCGGCGGGCGCGGGCTTGGCCCCTACGCGGTCACTGCGGCGCGCTCGGCCTTCGAGGAAGAGGGCTGGAGCAACCCGGTCGCCAACGTCGCCCAGATGGTGGCGCTCATCATGTACCGCTTCGGCAGCGAGGACCTGAAGCGCCACGTGCTGTCCAAGGTGATGGCGGGCGAGGCGATCTGCTCGCTCGGCTATTCGGAGCCGGGCTGCGGATCGGACGTCTTTGCCGCGCAGTGCAAGGCCACCCAGCTCGAGGACGGGTCGTGGCGGATCGACGGCACCAAGATGTGGACCAGCGGCGCCAACCTGACCGACTATGTGCTGATGCTCTGCCGCACCGACCCGGATGCGCCCAAGCACAAGGGGCTGACGATGTTCATCGTGCCGCTGAAGGCCGAAGGCGTCACCGTGCAGGGCGTCCACACCTTCATGGACGAGCGCACCAACATCACCTTCTACGACAACGTGCGCATCCCCGACACCTGGCGCCTGGGCGAGGTCAACGCGGGCGGGCGGACCATGGCGGCCAGCCTCGAACTCGAACACGGCGGCGGCTTTGCGAAAGTGCAGCGCGCGATGCTGGAGAACGCGGTGGAACTCTGCGAGGAAATCCCCGTGGCAGGCGGCGGCAGGCTGATCGAAACGGCCAAGGCGCAGGCGCGGCTGGCGCGCACTTACGCCAATGTGCTCGCCTCCGAACTGATCGCCTACCGCGCCAACTGGACGCAGGTCCACGGCAAGGGCAACGGTGCCTATGGCCCGATGGCGAAGATGTTCTCGTCCGAGCTGTTCATCACCGATTCCCGCGATCTGCTCGACCTGACGGCGCCCTACTCGCTGTCCAAGCGCAAGGGCGCGGCCAATGCACTCAACCTCGCCTATCGCCATGCCCACGGGACGACCATTTACGGCGGCACCAGCCAGGTGCACCGTTCGATGATCGCCGAAAAGGGCCTCGGCCTGCCGCGGTCCCGGAATTGAAGGGGGGGATACGATGACCGAAGAAGCACCGCACCTGCTCACGCAAGATGTCGACGGCATCCTGATCGCCACGCTCAACCGGCCCGACAAGCTCAACGCGATCAGCCGCCAGATGATGGACCTGCTGACCGAGGCGGTACTGCGCTTTCGCGAGACGCCCGAACTGAAGGTCATGCTGATCCGCTCGGCCGGGCGCTACTTCAGTTCCGGCGCGGACTTGCGAGGCGGCAACCAGAACATCGTCTCGCCCGTATCGACCGGCGGCAGCGCGCGCGGCATTCGCGAGAACCACCGGCTCAATCTCAACAACATGCAGCAGCTGTGGGACGAGATCGAGCATATCGAGAAGCCCTTCGTCGTCGCCCACCATGCCATGTGCGTGGGCGGCGGGCTGGAAATGAGCCTCTCGTGCGATTTCCGCCTTGCCGCCAGGAGCGCATCCTACGCCTTTCCCGAAGGGCTGTTCGGCGTGCTCCCCGCATCGGGCGGCGTCTCCCGCCTCACCCGCATCTGCGGGCCGCACTGGGCGCGCTGGCTGATCATGGCAAACAAGCCTGCCCCGGCGGACATGGCCCTGACCATGGGGCTGGTCCATCAGGTCTACGAGGACGAGACCTTCGAGGCGGACGTCATGGCGTTCTGCCGCCACCTTGCCAAACAGAATCCCGAGCAGATGGGTGCGGCCAAGGTCGCCATCGAACTCAGCGCCGAAGTGGGCCGCGACAGCGCCCGCCACATCGAGCGCATGGCCAACAGCGCGCTGATGCTCAACCCGGACTATATTCGCGGCATGGAAGAATATCTGAAGGGCGTGGGCGGCAAGAGGACGTAGGGGCCCACCCTGATCCCGCCCCCGCGCAGGCGGGGGCGGCATATCAGGCCGAACTCACCCCGCCACCCGCTCCCGCATGTCGCGGATCGCCAGTTCCATCAGCCGCGCGTTGACCTCCAGCAGGCTTTCCTCGCGCCGCCCCGGCAGCGTGCCGAGGATGCGGCGCAAGCGCCTGTCGGTCGCCAGCGTGATCGAGCGTTCGATCCCCGTCATCAGCGTCGTCGCCATCAGCACCGCCGTGTCACCCAGCGTCCCGCGCGGGTCCATCTGCGCCACGAACAGGCCGATCAGCGGCCGGGTCGAGTTCACGCGCTGGTGCATGATGCGCACGTCGAACTGATCCGCCAATGAGTTGCGCAAGTGCAGCAGGCCGGTGTGCTTGGCCCAGAACGCGTGATAGGCCCGCACGAAGTCCATGGCCCGCGCATTGAGGTCCGCGTCGGGCCAATGGTCGCGGGCCAGCACGAAATACTCGTCCTGCGCCGAGCCCATCACCGGCTCCAGCACCGCGAGCAGCAGTTCGGTGAAGTCAGTGAAGTAGTTGTAGATCGACGTCATGCCGATGCCGACCGTCCGGGCCACGGCCCCCAGCGTCACCGGCTCGTCGGTCTTCTCGACAAGCTCGATGGTGGCGGCAAGGATACGCTCACGCGTGACGCGCCCCTTGCGCCCCAGCTTCTGCCCGTGGAGGTTATGGCTGACCGCCGCCGAAGCGTCGGTGACCGCGGCGGCGAGATGCGGCGGGACAGCCGGGGATCCGGTGTCCTCGCCGCCGTTCTCTTCCGAAGTGTCGCTTCCCAGAACGGCCTCGTCCGAGCCGTCTGCGTCAGGCCGCGGCCTGGCCGACGGGCCAGGCGAGGATCTTGACGTCGGTGAACTCTTCAATGCCTTCCAGACCCCATTCACGTCCCATGCCGCTGGCCTTGTAGCCACCGAAGGGAATGTCGCCGGCGATGCACATGCCGTTGTTGACGCTCATCGAGCCGGTGCGCACGCGCTTGGCAATATTGATCGCCCGGTCGAGATCGCCCGAGCTGACACCGCCCGATAGGCCATAGGAGCTCTGGTTGGCAATGCGCACGGCATCCTCGTCGTCCTCGTAGGGGATGACGACCAGAACGGGGCCGAAGATCTCTTCCTGGGCGATGCGCATGTCGTTAGTAACGTCCACGAAGCAGGTCGGCTCCACGAAATAGCCGCCGCCCTTGTCGGGGCGGATGTTGCCGCCGGCAAGCAAGGTGGCGCCTTCCTGCTGGCCAAGGTCGATGTAGCTCTTCACGCGCTCCATCTGGCGCTTCGAGATCACCGGGCCCATGATGTGCGCCGGGTTCTCGATATCGCCCCAGTTGTCGCCGAAGTTGCCGTAAGCGCCCTTGAGGATGGCCTTGGCTTCCTCATAGCGGCTGCGCGGCACCAGCAGGCGCGACTGCACGGCGCAGCCCTGCCCGGCATGGAACACCAGCATCGCCATGCCCACTTCCATGGCGAAGTTCGGCGCGTCGTCGAGCACGATCTTGGCCGACTTGCCGCCGAGTTCGAGGAACACCCGCTTCAGCGTGGCCGCGCCCTGCTCCATGATGCGCTTGCCGACGCCGGTGGAGCCGGTGAACGAGATCAGGTCGACGCGCGGATCGGTGACCAGCATTTCGCCCGCCAGCGCCGGATCGGCGCCGAACACCACGTTGATGACGCCATCGGGGAAGCCGGCTTCTTTGGCCAGTTCGCCAAAGATCGCGCCCATCCCGGGCGTATCGGGTGCGGGCTTCAGGATGACCGTGCAGCCCGCGAGCAGTGCGGCAACGATCTTGCCGATGTTCACGTAGAGCGGCACGTTCCACGGCGTGATCGCGCCCACAACGCCGACGGGTTCACGCACACCGATGCGCTTGTGGACCATGCCGAAGGCCGGCTTCTCGCCGTAGTCCTTTTCCCATTCCAGCTTGTCGAACACGGCCATGTAGTCGTCCCAACCATCCAGCGCCATGCCGACATGGGCGCGGCTCACCGCGCCCTGCGCCGCGCCGGCCTCGTTGATGGCAAGCTCGCCAAGACGCGGACGGGCCGCTTCGAACAATTCGCGGTACTTCTTTACCAGTGCCACGCGCTTTTCGGTGTTGGTTGCCCAGTCGGTCTGGTCGAAAGCGCGGCGGGCGGCGGCGATGGCCGCGTTCACGTCATCGGCGGTAGCATCGGCGGCCTTGCCGATCGCCGCGCCGGTCCAGGGACTGATCACGTCGAAGGTGCCGCCGTCGCTGGCGCCCCGCAACTGGCCATCGATATAGAGCTGGGCGTCGGGAAGAGTGGTCATCGTGTGATCCTTGGCGGGAATGGCGTGTTGCAGGGTTTCGGTATCGCTCATGGGTGGCGCGCTCCCACCGAAACGTGGAGCACACGCACGTCGGGCGGCAGATCGATGACCGAGCGGAACACCCCGGTGACGTTCTCGGTCTGCGAGATAGGCCGCGCGCGCAGGTCGATGCCGTTGGCGGCGCAGCCCTGATGGAAACGCATCGCGGCATCGGGATTCCAGCCCGGCGCGGCCTTGCCCGCTTCGTACATCGGCCCGGCGCGCACGGTGGTGACGCGGATTCCGGCAGGCTCCAGTTCTTCCACCAGCGCTTCGGTGAAGCGCTCTAGGCCGGCCTTGGTGCACTGGTAGAGCGAGAGCATCACGAAAGGCACGGCGACGGATTCGCTGCCCACGTTGATGATCTGCCCGCCCTTTTCCATCATCGGGATGGCCGCGCGGCAGCAGTAGATCGGGCCATTGAGATTGGTGGCGATGATACCGTCGATCTGCGCGTCGCTTGCCTCGGCCACGGTGAACGGTTCGTAGACCGCGGCATTGTTGATCAGCACATCGATCTTCGGGTGCTTTTGCGCAATCGCGGCGAAGGCCTGGCGCACGGAATCGGCGCTGGCCACGTCGCACTCCACCGCCATGGCTGCCGGACCGATCTCGTCCGCCAGTTCCTGCACCTTGGACAGCGTGCGCCCCAGCAGGATCACGGTTTCCCCTTCACCGGCGAAACGCCTTGCCAGCGCGCGGCCGAGGCCCGCCCCGGCGCCAGTGATCACGATCGTCTTACCCACGCATCCTCCCGCTCTTACGGCTTTCGAGTGCCGGTGCTTTCCCGGCACGATTTCCCGAACTCTACCCCTTGCGCAAGGCGCCGCCTATCGCGGCCACGATGGTTGGGCGGGACCGTCCCGGCGATACCGCGCGGCACGCATTCACCCCTGCACGGCGCTGTCCGAAATCCGGTTGCGCGTCAGATTGGCGTGCATCGTCTCCAGCAATTCGAACAGATGCTGCTTGTCCGCATCCGGCATGCCTTCCAGCGCCAGATCGGCGGTCTCGTCCGCCAGGGGCTGCAGCTGTTCCAGCAATTCGCGGCCGCGCGGCGTCAGGTAGAGCCGCCAGGCGCGCCGGTCTGCCGGATCGGCCCTGCGTTCGACCAGCCCGCCGTCCTGCATCCGATCGATCATGCGCCCGGCGGTGATCGGCTCCACTTCCAGAATTTCGGCGAGGCCGCCCTGATGGATTCCTTCCATGCGGTGAAGCTCGCTGAGGACCTGCCATTGCGGCCGGGTCACGCCGATCGCCCGCGCCTGCTCATCGAAAGACCGGCGCATCAGGCGCGCCACGTGCGACAGGACGGTGCCGATCTTGCGTTCCATTGCCCGTTAAATACGTGGCTTGCTCAGGACTAGCGAATGAAATTGCTTGCCGCTGCGCAGCAAGCGCCCCGGCGCTGGCGCCTCAAGCCCTGGCGCCTCAAGTTCTGACCATGTCCACGATCAGGCGCGAGAGTGTCTGCCTGGCGATCTTCCAGCCATCGGCGGTACGCACGTAGGTCTCGTGATAATGGCCGTACCCGGTCAGCGCGAAGCTGTCCTTCACCACGCGGTCCTGCATGGCCCAGACCACGTCGGCGCCGTCGCCGTGAAAGGTGATTTCGGGCGAGTGGACCTGATGCGCGGTCCTGGCATCGGCGAGCGAGTGGCGCACCATCGCGACAAAGGCATCGCGCCCCTGCTCCAGCGTGCCCCCGGCGGGGCGCGTGTCGATCTCGCAATCCTCGGTGAACAGCGCCGCCCAGCCGTCCCAGTCCTTGGAATCGAGCAGGCGGCAATAGCGCGCCTTGAGATTGCAGATCTCCAGCCAGTCCTCGAAACCCGGCATCTGTGTCATGCTGTTCGCCCCTCAACCCGGCGTGGTTTCCGCTTCCAGCCGCTCGGCGGCCAGCTTGCGCAGGTCCGCGGTCTTGATCTTGGCACTGCCGGTGGTCTTGAGGTCGCCCTCGGCCACGAACAGCACCTTGCGCGGCACTTTGTAGCTGGCGAGCTTTTCCCTGGCGAAATCGCGGATCGATCCGGCATCGGGGCGCGCGCCCTCGACCGGGACGATGCAGGAGACCACCAGTTCGCCCAGCAGATCGTCCGGCACGCCCACGGTCTGCACCATCTTCACTTCGGGATGGGCACGGATCACATCGTCGATCTCCAGCGGAGAGACGTTGGCGCCGCCGGTCTTGATGATGTCGTTGAGGCGCCCTTCCCAGAACAGGCGACCGGCTGCGTCGAGATAACCGCCATCCGCCGTGCGCAGGAAGCCATCCTCGTCGAGTGTCTCGTCGAGCGGCACGCCGAGATAGCCGAGCATCAGCGTCGGCCCCTTGACGGCGATCTCGCCGCGTTCGCCCAGCGGCATCGTTGCGCCGGTCATGGGATCGACGATCTTGATCGTGGCGCCGGCAGTGGGCAGCCCGTGCGACTTGCCCGCCACCTCCTCGCTGGTGCCCGCCGGGAAGACGGAGATCAGCGTGAAGGTCTCGGTATTGCCGAAGGCCTGCGCCGGTTCGCGCCAGGTCGTCGAAATCGTGGGATGCTGGGCGCAAGGCGTCAGCGCATCGAGATGGACCATCGACGACAGGTCGACGGTCTCGTAATTGGGCGCGGCCATCAGCTGGGCCCACTGGTGCGGCCAGGCGAGGATCATCGTCGCCCGCTCCGCCTCCATCAGCGCCAGCGCCTCCCCGGCATCGAACCAGCGCTGGAGCACCAGCGAACCGCCCGAACCGAGCGTGCCGCCCAGCGCCATCGCGAAGTTGCCCGACCAGAAGAAACCGTTGGCCGACCAGGTGCGCGGCGGCTCCTGAACCGCGTACCACTGCGGCCAGCGCCAGAGTTGCAGGCAGACGCCGCGATGGGCCGAAAGGATGCCCTTGGCCTTGCCGGTGGAACCCGAGGAAAAGAACAGCACGCCGGGATCGCTCGGCTGGACCGTGGCGGCCGCCGCTTCGACCAGTGCCGGATCGACGCTCTCGCCGCGCGCGAGGAACGTTTGCCAGCCCTCGATCGCGCCGAGGCCTTCATCGCTGTCGATCACGGCGAGGTGGCGCAGGAACGGGAACGTGGTGGAGGCGACTTCGCCGGGCCTGGCCGAGCCGATCTGCGGTTCGAGATCGACGAGGGTCTGCGCGAAGTCCTTCTTGAGCACCTGCCGTTCAAGCAGCAGCACCGAACAGCCGCCCATCTGCAGCACGGTTTCCAGTTCCGCAGGGGTGGAGAAGGTACTCACCGTCATCGCCACGCCGCCCGCCAGCGCGGTGCCGAACACGCTGGAGAGGAATTCCAGCCGGTTGGTCGCCAGCACCCCGACACGGGTGCCCTTGCCGACCCCGCAGGCGACGAGCGCGCGGGCGACTTCCATCGAGCGCGCCCAGAGGTCGTCGTAGGTCCAGCGCTCCACCCGGCCATCGAGATGGATCACCGCAGCCTCCGCCGGACCGTGGCGCTGCGTGACCTCGCGGAGGAACCCGCCCAGCGTCAGCGGGCCGATGCCCTGCTCTTCCGCCAGCGGAATTCCGCGCGCAATGGACAGACCCTGCGTGACTTCGACCATGCCTTCCTCGCCATCCTTGCAGGGCCGTGCGCCCTTTCTCCCAACGATGCTCTGGCGCGGCGGGCGCCCCCCTCAAACCGCCCGCCGCGCCGGCTGCATCAGGCGTTCACGTCAACGATGTAACGGCCGGTGACCTCTCCGGACATGAACTTGCGCGCAGCCTCGATGGCGTCTCCCAGGCCGATGGTCTGGCCGATGGTGTCCAGCGCCGCCGGGTCGAGATCCTTCGCCAGACGGTCCCAGGCCTTCAGGCGCTTGGCCTTGGGGGCCATGACGCTGTCGATGCCGAGCAGCGAAACGCCGCGCAGGATGAAGGGCATGACGGTCGAGGGCAGATCGAAGCCCTGCGCCAGTCCGCAGGCGGCAACCGCGCCGCCGTACCTGGTCTGCGCAATGGCATTGGCCAGAGTGTGGCTGCCCGCCGTGTCGACCACGCCCGCCCAGCGCTCCTTCTGGAGCGGCTTGCCCTTTTCGGCGAGTTCGGCGCGGTCGATGATCGTTTCCGCACCCAGCGCCTTCAGGTAGTCCGCCTCGCCCGGCTTGCCGGTGAGCGCGGCGACCGAGTAGCCCAGCTTCTTGAGGATCGCGATGGCAACCGAGCCGACGCCGCCGGTGGCGCCGGTGACGAGGATTTCGCCCTGATCCGGGGTCACGCCCCAGTCCACCAGCGCATCGACGCAGAGCGCGGCGGTGTAACCGGCAGTGCCGATCGCCATGGCCTGCTTCGGCGTGAAGGCCGCAGGCAGCGGCACCAGCCAGTCACCCTTCAGCCTGGCCTTCTGCGACAACCCGCCCCAGTGCCCCTCGCCCACGCCCCAGCCGTTGAGCACGACGGTATCGCCCGCCTTCCAGTCGGCATGGCTGCTTTGCGTGACGGTGCCAACAAGGTCGATCCCCGGCACCATCGGGAACTTGCGCACGACCGGCGAGGCGCCGGTGACGGCAAGGCCGTCCTTGAAATTGAGCGTCGAGAAGGCGACGTCGATGGCGACATCGCCTTCGGGCAGCGCGCTTTCGTCGAGCTGCTGGAGAGTGACCGTCTGGCCCTCGTCGGTCTTGTCGATCACGATAGCGGAAAACATGGCATACTCCCTCAAGGGCCGCTTTGGAGCCCGGCGATGCAGGCCCTAGCTGAAAGGGAATATGCATGGCCCCGTCAATGCCGCCGCCCCATGCCATCGCCTAGGCGAAGCGCCATCACGGACAGGGTATCGGCCCAGCGGTCAACCGCCGGGCGAGACCCCGTGCGCGGCCAGCAGGTCCGCCACTTTCGGGAACGCCTTGGCGCGCATGGTGCCGTACATCGAAAGCCGCAGGATCTCGCGCGAATAGCGGCGCGACAATTCCCGCCGCTCGGCCTCGTCGGCAGCATGGGCGCGGGCAAGGATCGGCCAGAAGAACACGCCCGCAAGGTTCATCACCGAATAGACTTCGAAATCGATGCCGGGTTCGGCCAGATCGGTGCCTGCGAAGCGGCCGAGCGAGCCGCAATACTCGCGCCAGAACGGATCCTGCGACGGATCCGGCGAGGCCAGCACCTGCTGGAGCCAGACACGGCAGATGTCGGGATTTTCCATCGCGAAATCGGCCAGCCGCTCGGTCAGCGACACGACGTCCACTTCCTCGACCTGGCGCTCTCCGACAGTTTCGGGATCGCCGAACACGGCGTGGAACAGCTTGTCGGACACCCACTGGATGGTCGCCTCGATCAGCTTCTCGCGCGTTTCGAAATGCTGGTAGGCGGTCCCGCGATTGACCGCGGCGAGATGGGCGACGGCGGAGAGGCTGACGCCCTCGGGCCCGTCCTTGGCGAGGAGGTTCGCCGCCGCATCCAGAATGACGGCGCGCGTCGCGACCGGATCGCGCGTCCTGCGCCGTGTTTTCGCCTCCATGCCCGCCCCTCCCGTTATCAAAGGGCGAGCATAGCGGCAGGCTTACTAATCGACAATGTTGATCAGCTTGACTTCAGAGGAAGGCTTTCACCTTGTCGAGCACCAGTTCGGCATGCTCCTTCCGGCAGATCAGCAAGTCCGGCATATAGACGTCCTCCCGATTGTAGACCAGCGGACTGCCGTCGATGCGCGAGACGTGGAGGCCCCAGCCGAGCGCGACCGCCGCGGGGGCGCAGCTGTCCCACTCGTACTGGCCGCCGGAGTGGAGGTAGATGTCCGCCTCTCCGCGCAGGATCGCCATGGCCTTGGCCCCGGCCGATCCCATCGGGACGAGTTCCGCCCCGATCTCTTCGGCCACGCCGGTCGCTTCCTTGGCCGGACGCGTGCGGCTGACCACCATGCGCAGCCGCTCAGGCGCGGGCGGCACTTCGCCCGGCTGGTCGGAGCGCAGGACCACACCCGCGCCGGGGAGCGCGACCGCCCCCAGCACCGGCGCGCCGTCCACCGCCATGCCGACATGGACCGCCCAGTCGGCCCGTTCCTCGCCATATTCGCGGGTGCCGTCGACCGGATCGACGATCCACACCCGCGCCTTGGCCAGACGCTCGGCATTGTCCTTTTCCTCTTCGGAGAGCAGCCCGTCCTCGGGGCGCTGCTCGCGAAGGGCGTGGCAGAGGAACTGGTTGGCGGTCTGATCCCCCGCCTTGCCCAGCGACTTGCCCGAGAACAGGCCGGAACCCCGCACGTCGAGCAGGATCTTGCCCGCCACTTCGGCCAGATGCGCGGCGAGATCGCCGTCGGTGAGGCTCATCAGGCGTCTCCCAGCAGCGTGTCGACGATGAGGTTCGCCGCCTCCTCGGGCGAGATCGCCGTGGTGTCGATGCGGATTTCCGGGTTGCGCGGCGCTTCGTAAGGGCTGTCGATACCGGTGAAGTTCTTCAGTTCACCCGAACGCGCCTTCTTGTAGAGGCCCTTGACGTCGCGCGCCTCGGCCACCTTCAGCGGCGTGTCGATGAACACTTCGAAGAACTCGCCTTCCGGCAGCATCGAGCGCACCATCTCGCGGTCTGCCTGGAACGGCGAGATGAAGGCGGTGATGACGATCAGGCCCGCGTCGGTCATCAGCTTCGAGACTTCGCCGACGCGACGGATGTTCTCGATACGGTCGGCCTCGGTGAAGCCCAGGTCCTTGTTGAGGCCGTGGCGCACGTTGTCACCGTCGAGCAGGAAGGTGTGCCGGTTCATCCGGTGCAGCTTCTTCTCGACGAGGTTGGCGATGGTCGACTTGCCGGAGCCCGAAAGACCGGTGAACCACAGCACCGCCGGGCGCTGGTTCTTGAGGCCTGCGTGCTGCTTGCGATCGATGTCCACGGCCTGCCAATGCACGTTCTGCGAACGGCGCAGCGAGAAGTGGATCATGCCCGCCGCCACCGTGGCGTTGGTCATCTTGTCGATCAGGATGAAGCCGCCGAGCGTGCGGTTGTCGGCATAAGGTTCGAAGACGATCTGCTTGTCGGTGGTCAGTTCCGCCACGCCGATGGCGTTGAGCTCCAGCGTCTTGGCCGCCAGCTTCTCCATCGTGTTGACGTTGACTTCGTACTTCGGCTCCTGGACCGTCGCCGACACCATCTGGGTGCCGATCTTCAGCCAGTAGGCGCGGCCGGGCACCATGGCCTCGTCCGCCATCCACACGAACGTCGCCTCGAACTGGTCGGCGGTCTGCGGCGGATTGTCGGCAACCGAGATCACCGACCCGCGCGAGCAGTCGATCTCGTCCGCGAAGCACACGGTGACCGACTGGCCGGCAACCGCTTCTTCCAGATCGCCGTCGAAGGTGACGACGCGCGTGATCGTGCTGGTCTTGCCCGAGGGCAGGACGCGGATCTTGTCGCCCGCCTTCACCGAACCGGTGGCGATCAGGCCCGAGAACCCGCGGAAATCGAGGTTCGGACGGTTCACCCACTGCACCGGCAGGCGCAGCGGCTTGTCGGCATCGACCGAGGAGAGAACCTCCACCGTTTCCAGATGCTCGACCAGCGGGATACCGGCGTACTGCGGCGCCTTGTACCACGGGGTCTTGTCCGAGAGCGTGGTGATGTTGTCGCCCTTGAAGCCCGAAATCGGCAGCGCGGTGAAGCTTTCGATGCCGATCGACTGCGCGAACTCGGTATAGTCCGCCAGGATCTTGTCGAAGACCTCCTGGCTGTAGTCCACCAGGTCCATCTTGTTCACGGCCAGGACGATGTTCTTGATGCCGATCAGGTGGCACAAGTACGAGTGGCGGCGCGTCTGCACCAGCACGCCCTTGCGCGCATCGATCAGGATCACCGCAAGGTCGGCGGTGGAAGCGCCGGTGACCATGTTGCGGGTGTACTGTTCGTGGCCCGGGCAGTCGGCGACGATGAACTTGCGCTTCTCGGTGTTGAAGAAGCGATAGGCCACGTCGATGGTGATGCCCTGCTCGCGCTCGGCGGCAAGACCGTCGACCAGCAGCGCGAAGTCGATCTCCTGCCCCTGCGTGCCGACCTTACGGGAATCCGACTGCAGCGCGTCCAGCTGGTCCTCGAAGATCATCTTCGAATCGTAGAGCAGGCGCCCGATCAGGGTGGACTTGCCATCATCGACGCTGCCGCAGGTGATGAAGCGGAGCATCGTCTTGTGCTCGTGCTGCACGAGATAGGCGTCGATGTCCTCGGCAATCAGCTTGTCGGTGACATAGACAGCTTCCTTGGTGGCGTTCTGCACCGTTTCAGTGTCGCTCTGTCCCATCAGAAGTACCCCTGCTGCTTCTTGACTTCCATGCCGGCACCGCCGGCGTCCTTGTCGATGGCGCGGCCCTGCCGCTCGGATGTGGTGGTGAGCAGGGTCTCCTGGATCACGTCGGGAAGCGTCTTCGCCTCGCTCTCCACCGCGCCGGTCAGCGGGTAGCAGCCGAGCGTGCGGAACCGGATCGAGCGTTCGACCGGAACCTCGCCTTCCTTTAGCGGGAAGCGCTCGTCGTCCACCATCAGCAGCATGCCGTCACGCTCCACGGTGGGGCGCTTCTCGGCAAAGTAGAGCGGCACGATGGGGATGTCGTTGAGGTGGATGTACTGCCAGATGTCCAGCTCGGTCCAGTTGGAGATCGGGAAGACGCGGATCGATTCCCCGCGCGCCTTCCTGGCATTGTAGAGGTTCCACAGTTCCGGGCGCTGGTTCTTCGGGTCCCAGCCGTGCGAGGAGGTGCGGAACGAGAAGATGCGCTCCTTGGCGCGGCTCTTCTCCTCGTCGCGGCGGGCGCCGCCGAAGGCCGCGTCGAAGCCGTACTTGTCCAGCGCCTGCTTCAGGCCCTCGGTCTTCCACATGTCGGTGTGGAGCGCGCCGTGGTCGAACGGGTTGATGCCCTTCTCGACCGCCTCGGGGTTCTGGTAGACCAGCAGCTCCATGCCGCTCTCACGCGCCATCTTGTCGCGCAGCTCGTACATCGCCTTGAACTTCCACGTCGTATCGACATGGAGCAGCGGGAACGGCGGCGGCGAGGGATAGAACGCCTTGCGGGCAAGGTGCAGCATCACCGCGCTGTCCTTGCCGACCGAATAGAGCATCACCGGCTTTTCAGCCTCGGCGACGACTTCGCGGATGATGTGGATGCTCTCGGCTTCGAGACGCTCCAGATGCGTGAGTGTTTTCATCAGGCCTTCCTCTGCCCTTGGGCTCACGCCCGTTCGGCTGGGTGTCAAACTGTCCCGATCCGAATCGCAGGGATGACATTTCCGCGAACCTCCCATATGGGAGGTCATGGCCCTTACCAGCAACGACGAGACCGATCTCCTCATCCCGCTCTTTCAGGGAAGTGCCGAAAATCCACGATTTTCGACATTTCTGGAAAGATTGCGTCGCCGCACCCAGGCCGATTACGTAAGCCTGATCCTTCGCATGGGCGATGGCGCCCATGCCGCAATCGTCGAAAGCCATGCCGGAATCGACTTGCGCAAGCGCGCCCGCGAGTCGGAACAGCAGGGGCCGTTCGACCTTGACCGCTACCTTTACGACAGCCTGCGGCCGGGGCGGGTCTATTCGATCGGGGAGATGATCGATCACGATCCGGTGGCGCGCGCGGATCGCAACCGGCGCATGGCCAAGCTTGGCATCAGCGACGAGCGCGTGGTGCGGATCGCCGGCGGCGAGCGCTACAGCGCATGGCTGCTCATGGCCCGTGCGCGCGAGTGCACCGCCGCCGACAGCGCCCTGCTCTCCAGTCTGGCACCCTACGTCGCCATCGCGGTCGAGAACCTCGTGGTGATGGACCGCGACCGGCTGGCGGCACGGATCAACGCCGTGGGGCTGGAGCGCACTGGCAAGGGCTGGATGCTTCTGGACGCCGAAGCGCGCGTTGTGGCGGCCGATCCCGCGCTGGCGGAATTCTGGCAAACGCACTGCGGCGCGGCGCTGCGCCCGGGCGAACGCGTGCTGGGCCTCGATCTCGCCGCCGAGCGCAAGCTGGCGGCCATCGCGGCAGAAATGGCGCAGGACCGCACGCTGTCCGCAAGGCCGCTGTTGCTGCGGGACACCCCGCATATCGAGGCGCTGCTGATGCCCGCCGAAAATGCGGAGGCCCTTGCCGCACCGGCGATCCTGGCGCTCTGCACCCTGCCCCGCCCGCATTCGGATCAGAGCGCCGAACGACTGGCCGCCGTCTTCGACCTTCCCCGGCGAGAGGCGGAACTGGCTATGGCGCTGGCGGACGGCCACTCCATAGCCGAAGCGGCGGAGCGCATGGGCCTGACGCTGGAAACGGCGCGCAACTATTCCAAGCGGCTCTACGCCAAGCTGGGGGTGCGGGGGCAGGCAGAACTGGTGCGGCTGGTGTACCAGAGCAGCGCGGTCATGGCGTAAGGCGCTTTCCCAACGCTGCCCCCCCAAAAAAAAGTACCCTCGAACCCAAAACCTTCGCGGGGACGGCGGATGCTGGCAGATCAATCGCCCAGCTTGGCCTCCATCGCCGCGATTTCCGAACGCAGCCACATCGTCTCGGACAGGTTCCTGCCGCCCGAAGCTGCCAGCAGCGCCTCATGGGCGGCCTTGCGCACGGTCAGCGCCGCCGCATTGTCCGGCTCGGCACTGAGGGCGATGTCGGTCAGGTGCACAGCCTCCAGCGGAGCGCCTGCATCCAGCTTCACCTGCGCCCGTTCGGCCAGCCTGGCCGCGCCGCCAGCCAGTTCGACCAGATCGCCATCCACGCTGGAACGCGGCACACCATAGAGCGCCGTCGTGCCGTCCTCATAGTGCAGCCAGCCCGCGTACTCGCGCCAGATCGACTTGACGGCCCAGGCTGCCTTGCCGTGGAATTCGCCGATCTCCAGCCCCTCGGGCCAGGCAAATTCGCGCATCAGCCTGTGCACGTCCTTGCCCGCCTTCATGCCTTCCAGCGTGTATTCGCGCACGTAGCTGACCGCCGCGTGCATCCTGTCGAGATCGGCGCGGATGCGCTCGGCTCCGCGAATGACCTCGCCGTGGCCGGTCACGACGATCTCGGCCCCAAGGTCGCGGATCGTCTCCAGCGACTTCAGGTAGTTGCGCACCAGACGCGGCTTGTCGCCGCGCAGGGTGTTGAGGAACGGCATCGATAGCCAGACCGGACCGAAGACGTTACCGGTAAAGGCGATCTTCTCCTGGGGCAGCCAGACCGTCAGCGCGTCGATGGTCTCGCCCTCGGGCGTGGAGATCAATTCGAACGTCCGCCCGCCAAGATCGATGGTCAGGCGGCGGTCGACGAGGATATCGGGAACCACGTGCGGGGCCGGCTTGGGCGAACCGCCGCGCTTGAGCGTCGCCCCCCAGAGCTTCCCGCTCCTGGGCCCGAAGAAAGGCTGGAGGTCCATCATGTCCGAAAGCGCTTCATTGAAGCCCGGCCCGCCAACGACTTGCGTGCCCTGCTCCAGGAATTCCGGCACGCCGCCGAAGTGGTCCGCATGGCTCTGCGTCAGGATGATGAAGGCCAGCGGCCCGGTGCGATGCGGGGTCAGCAGGCGCTTGGTGCGCTCTGCATTATCCATGAAGCCGGTGTTGATCATGACGTCGCCCTCGGACGTCGTCACCAGGTAGGCGTTCGAGATGTCGTTGGCCTGAAACACGAAATCGGTGACCGCGATAGCCTCGGCCTGCTCGTCACCCGAGCGGACCAGCCCCGCCAGCTTCGGACCGGCATCCTTCCTGTCGGCCATCTCAAGCCTCCTCGATCCCGATCATGACTTTGGCGGACTGCGGCGTCGCGGCAATTTCCAGGCCCTTCATGATCTCGCTGAACGGCAGCTTGTGACTGATCATCGGCGCGATCTTGTCCTTCAGGCGGGGCATGGCGGCGACCACTTCAGGCATTTCGGTGGGATAGCCGACCGCCGTGGTGATCGTCATCTCGCTGGTCAGCATGCGGCCGACCGGGAACTCGATGGGCCGCATGTAGGCGGCGGTGATGACCAGCCGGGCATGCAGCTTGGCCATCATGATCACGTCGGTCAGGATGCCTGGCGCGCCCGCCGCGTCGATGAAGGCATCGGTGCCCACGCCCACGCGGCCATAGCTTGGCACTTCGCCGTGCAACCTGGCCAGTTCCGCCCGCAGATCGACCTTCGTGGGATCGAGCGCGGCCTGCACGCCAAGGGCCCGCGCGCGCTCCAGACGCTCTTCGGAAAGGTCCAGCGCGACGACATCGGTCACCCCGCGATCGACCAGCCAGAGCAACATGCCCAGTCCGATCGGCCCGCAGCCGAACACCACGACCTTGTCGCCCGGCTTCACATCGGCGCGGTTGACGCCGTGCATGGCGACGGCCAGCGGCTCGCACATGGCGGCGACGTCGTAGGAAATGCCCTCGGGGATCGGCAGGATGGAATCGCCGAGGCGCGCCTCGCGCACCAGCAACTCCTGCGTGAATGCGCCTTCCGGCCCGCCCGAACCGATGTTGCTGGGCGTCATCATCGGATTGACGATGACGGCATCCCCCACCGCGATCCCGGCGACTTCGGCGCCGACTTCCATCACCTCGCCCGCGCCTTCATGGCCTAGCGCGGTCTCCACGCCCGGCGGAATGCCGCCCATCTTGATGTAGGACAGGTCCGATCCGCAGATGCCGACCGACTTCATCCTGACGACCACGTCCTTCGGCCCGGCCGCCGGACGTTCGTAGGCATCGAGGCGAACGTCGCCTTGCCCATGGATCTTGAGCAATTCCATCGCGTCTCTCCCCTGGCCCCGCTTAAGGACGAACCATGTAACCGCCGTCGATCGTGACCGTCTCGCCGGTCATGAACGAACTGGCGTCCGAGCAAAGATAGGCGCCGATGCCCTCGAAGTCGGCCGGATAGCCGGTGCGCTTCATCGGGATCGTCGGCGCGAAATGCGCGGCCACGGCATCGGCGCGGGCTCCCTCGCCCATCATCGGCGTGATGACGAGGCCCGGCGCCACGACGTTGGCGCGAATGCCCAGCGGCGCCAGCTCGATGGCCAGACAGCGGATCGCCGCTGCCACCGCCGCTTTCGATGCGGCATATTCCATCTTGCCCGGCAGGCCCTGGAACAGCGAGAGCGAACCACAGGCGACAAGGCTGCCGCCGCTTTGATCTCCCGCCTCCACGCGCTCCTTCATCAACCGCGCGCCTTCACGCAGCGTGAAGAAAGCGCCGTCCAGCGCGGTCTTCTGGAATTCGTACCAGTGCTCGGTCGGCATCTCGAAGGCCGAGTTGTAGCGCGGGCTTGCACCGGAGTTGGCGAACACGCAGTCCACCCGGCCGAAATCGACCATCACCTGCTCGTAACCGGCCTTGATGTTGGCTTCTTCCGAAACGTCGACCTGATAGGCGATCACCTTGCCTGCGCCGGCCGCTTCCAGTTCGGCCTTGGCCTTCGCGCTCTTTTCCGCGTTGCGCGCCCAGATCGCGAGATCGCCGCCCATCTTGGCCACGCCCATGGCAAAGCCGAAACCGATGCCGCCGTTGCCGCCGGTCACCACCGTCACCTTGCCCGTGCAATCAAAAAGGCCCTTGGCCATCATTCTCTCCTCGATCCCTCCACCGACTTTCCCGCCGGCACTTTCGTTGGCGCGATGTTTCCCGTGGGCAGCTTGTCCCGCAAGTGTGGCAATCGTAGAATTCGGGCCCTATCCAAGCATCAGGGACACGAATTCGGGCCAGCGGCCCGACACGTCCCGGAGAGCCTGCCATGCCCGAAACGCAACTCGCCCATTCGCCAACGATGATTGTCGACGCGGAACTTTCCGCAGCCGGAATCACCGCGCAGATCGTGCGCTTCGACATTCCCGAACCGACCGACACGCGCCACGCCCTGGGCTCGGGCTATCACGTCAACATGTGCCTGACCCCGCGCCCGCTGGACTCGCGCGGCGGCTATCGCGAGCGCTGGGGCCCGCACCGGTTCGAACGTCTGGGCGACATCTTTGCGATCCCCCCCGGAGAGGCGCTCTACATTCGCGGCGGCAGCGGCCGACAGGCCTCGTTGGTCTGCACCATCGACGCCGCGCTGGTGCACGACCTGCTCGGCCGAGACCTGCCGTGGGACGATGCGCACCTCGCCGCAGCGCTCGACATCGGCAGCGCGCATGTGCGGGCACTGCTGTTCCGTATCACCGCCGAAGTGCGCCATCCCGGCCTTGCCGCGCAGCGCATGCTGGAACTGCTGGGCGGCGAACTGGCCATCGAGCTTGGACGCTACGGCCTCGAAGTTGCCGAAAGACCGACGACCGGCGGCCTTTCCGGCTGGCGGCTGCGCCTGATCGAGGAACGCCTGGCCAGCGACCTCACTTCCCCGTCGCTCAAGGATCTGGCCGCGATGTGCGGGCTCTCCGTGCGGCAGTTGACCCGCGGCTTTCGCGTCAGCCGCGCCTGCTCGATCGGCGACTATATCGAACAGCGCCGGATGGAAGCTGCCAAACGCCTGTTGATGGAAGGCGAAAGCGTGAAGACGGTCGCCTTCGCCATGGGCTTTGCCTCCCCTTCCAGCTTCACGTTCGCGTTTCGCCGCGCCGTGGGCGCCAGCCCCAGCACGTTCCGCCAGCGGCAGGCGCGCGCCTTGTCCTCGATGGCCTCCGCCGCAGCATGAGGGGCGGCGGGTCTTGGCCCATATTCGACATTACGTCCTGATCCGTCATGTCAGCCGCATTGCCAAGGCGGCTCTCCCGCTGGCTATCTCATGGCGATGAGGCCGCCGCAGCGGCCCGCGCCGAGACACGGGAAAGAGGATCACGAAATGGCCGAACACCTCACGATGGATAAACTTGTCGGTGATGCACTCGTCGAGCAGGCGATGAACGAGACCGGCATCCACACCTTCGACAACGACACATGGCGCGAAGGCTTCGACGTTCTCGTGGGCGATTTCAACGCAGGCATCGCGCGCGGTCAATATACCGAGGGCGGCATAGCCCGCGCGAAGGCGGACATCGTGCACTATCTGCGCGGCCGCCTGAAGATCTCCGACTACCTGCGCCAGAACCCTGAATTGCTCAGTCGCCCGGTCGAAAAGCCGGTCTTCGTGATGGGCGTGCCGCGCACCGGCACCACGTTGCTCTCGAACCTGCTCGCCGCCGACCCGGCGCGCCGCTCGCCGCTGACCTGGGAAATCGACGATCCGGTCCCGCCAGTCGCCTCGAAGGAGCTGCTGACCACCGACCCGCGCGCGCAGGCCCGTCTGGCGCAGGAAAAGGCGATGCTCGAGGCCAATCCGGCGATGGGCAAGTACTATCGCGGCTCCGCCGTCTATCCGAACGAGTGCGTGTTCTTCATGGCGCACGACTTCAAGACGCTGATGATCGATTCCAAGGGTAAGCTGCCGGGCTACAAGGAATTCATCTTCTCCTGCGACATGACCAGCGCCTACGAGTACCACAAGAAGTTCCTGCAAGTGCTCCAGCAGAACGCCGGCGGCGTGTGGAACGTGAAGAAGCCCAGCCATGCGCTATGGCTGGAGACGATCTTCAAGGTCTATCCCGACGCCCGCGTGCTCTGGGCGCACCGCGATCCCTTCACCGCCACCGGTTCGCTCTGCTCGATCATCTCGCTCAGCCACATGGCACACATGGGCAAGCCGGATACCGCGTGGCTCAAGGAAAACTACACCTGGCAGGCCGCCGAGCACGCCAACCGGATCATGGATTTCCGCGACAGGCACGGCGAGGACAAGATCATCGACGTCCACTACGCCGATATGACGGCCGACCCAATCGGCACCATGAAGAAGGTCTACCGGCAACTGGGCGACGAATGGACCGCCGAGGCCGAGGCCGGGATCCAGCAGTGGGTGGACGACAACCCGCAGGACAAGTTCGGCAAGCACGAATACAAGCTGGCCCAGTACGGCATCGACAAGGCCGAACTCGAACCGCTCTTCGAACGCTATCTTTCGCGCTACGACGTCGCCCGCGAGGGCTGAGACGGCGAGCTCCTTCCAGGCCCGTCGCCCTCGCCGGGGCGACCGGTCCGGGGGCCCGCGCAAGACTTCAGGAGAGACCCATGCTTGAAGGCCGCCATTACCAGAACGCCTACGTCTGCGACAATCTTGAAGCCGGGATCGACCTGCTGCGCGGACGCGGGCTCGTCCGGGAACCGGTGATCATCCCGGTGGACCAGCACGTGCTCACGCCGCAGGGGCTGAAACGCCAGAAGGGTCGGATCTGCTTCATCTGGATCGGCGAACTGCAGATCGAACTGATCGAGAGCGAGATCGACGAGGTAGGCATCTACGCCGGTTGCCAGTCCAACGGCGGGGCGCTTCGCTTCCACCACGTCTGCTTCGGCGTGAGCGACTGGGCGGACTTCCGCAGGCGGGTCGACAGCCAGGAGTTTCCCATCGCCATGGAGCGCGAGCCTGATGACAATCCTAACGGGCTGAAGTTCCTCTACCTCGATGCCCGCAAGGTCTTCGGGCACTACATCGAATATACCTGGATGCCCGAGGCCATGTGGCAGCACATCAAGGCCATGTAGGGACGGCGCCGGACAAGGGCTTGATGCCTGCCGTTTGCAGGATACCCCCTTCCACGCCGCGCCCGGGATCCTTGCTCCGGTCAGACCGTCTCCAGCAGAACCTCGCCATAGAGGGTGGTGCGCTGCTTCAGCGGCCGTCCGACCGCCGCCGCCGCCGCCCGCAGGTCCTCGATGGTGGCACCTTGCCCATGCGCGGCTCCGGCCGCACGGCTGATGCTTTCATCCATCAGGACCCCGCCCAGATCGTTGGCACCGGCGGCCAGCACCGCAGCGGCCCCGTCCATGCCCAGCTTCACCCAGGAGCACTGGATCGAGTTGATCGCCCCGTTCAGCGCAAGACGCGCGATTGCGTGCATCATGACCGCCTCGCGCCAGGTCGGCCCCTTGCGGCACTGTCCGCGCCGGAAGAACGGCGCTTCCATGTGCACGAGCGGCAGCGGCACGAATTCGGTGATGCCGCCGGTTTCGAGCTGGAGATTGCGCAGCGCCAGCAAGTGCCGCGCCCAGTGCCCGATGCCTTCGAGATGCCCGAACATTACCGTGGAGGTCGTCGGCAGGCCGACAGCGTGCGCGGTGCCGACCACGTCCAGCCATTCCTGCGTGGTCAGCTTGCCCGGGCAGATCTGCTCGCGAATATCGTCGCAAAGGATCTCGGCCGCCGTACCGGGCAGCGAGCCCAGCCCCGCGTCCTTGAGCATCGCCAGATAATCCCGCACCGGCATGCCCAGCGTTCGCGCGCCCTGGCTCACTTCCAGCGGAGAGAAGGCGTGGACATGCAGGTCCGGGCACGCCGCTTTCACTTCGCGCAAGATCGAAAGGTAGGTTTCGCCGGTATAGCTCGGGTGGATGCCCCCTTGCAGGCAGACTTCGGTCGCCCCGCGCTCCACCGCTTCGCGCGCGCGGCCAGCGACTTCGGACAAGTCGAGATTGTAGGGCTTGTCGCGGAAACCCGCCTTGCTGCTGGTCTTCGAGAACGCGCAGAACGAGCAGGTGTGCGTGCAGATGTTGGTGTAGTTGATGTTGCGATTAACGACGTACGTCACTGTATCGCCGCTGACTTCGGCGCGCAGCGCGTCGGCCGCGGCCACCACCGCCCGCGCCGCCGCACCGCGCGTGGCGAAAAGGGCAGCGATCTCGTCCTCGCTCAGCGTCACGCCGCTCGCCGCACGATCAAGAATGCGATGGAGCGAGGCTGCGACCGGGCCGGTATGGACCTGCCCCAGCGGAGCGCGGACACTGCCCGGTGCATGCTGATCGGCCAGACCGGGGCTCCAGACGCTGTCGCGCGCCAGCCCCTCGGCATCGGCATGGCGCAGCACTGCCGGGCGGATCGCCGGATCGAGCCATGAACGGTCCTCGCTCATCACGAAGCGCGGATAGACCGTCAGGCGTTCGACCAGCGGCAGGCCCTTGGTCGCGCAGATCGCACGCAGCCGCTCCACTTCGGGCCAGGGCGCTTCCGGGTTCACATGATCGAGCGTTACCGGAGAAATCCCCCCCCAATCGTCGATCCCCGCGTCGATCAGTTCGACAAGCCGCTCGTCATTCAGATTGGGCGGCGCCTGTATCGAGACTTCGTCCGGCAGCAGGATGCGCGCGGCGGCGACCACGCGCAGGAAATCCGCCTCGCTCGCCTCCGCTGCGCGGGCCATCTTCGTTCCCGGCTTGGGGCAGAAGTTCTGGACGATCACTTCCTGCAAGAGCCCATGCTCGCGGTGCAGATCCCGCAGGGCGATCAGCGCGTCGATCCGTTCTGCCGCCGTCTCGCCGATGCCGATCAGCACGCCGCTGGTCATCGGCACCCGCGCCCGGGCCGCGGCCGCCAGCGAGGCGAGCCGCAGCGCGGGAGCCTTGTCCGGCGAGCCATGGTGGCACATGCCCTTTTCCAGCAGCCGCTCCGACGTGCTTTCCAGCATGAGCCCCACCGAGGCCGCGACCGGGCGCAGCATCCGGTAGTCCTCTTCCGCCAGCACACCGGCGTTGATGTGCGGCAGCAGGCCGGTTTCCTTCAGCACCAGTTCGGCGCAGTGGCGCACATAGTCCACGGTGCGCGCGAAGCCCCGCTCCGCCAGCCAGTCGCGCGCGGCAGTATAACGACGCTCCGGGGCATCACCCAGCGTGAACAGCGCCTCCCGGCAACCCGCAGCGGCCCCGGCGCGGGCTATGTCCAGCACTTCCTCAGGCGTGAGGTAAGGCGCTGCGAGCCGCGAGGGCGTCGTCGCGAACGTGCAGTAGTGGCAGACGTCCATGCACAGGCGCGTCAGCGGAATGAAGACCTTGGGCGAATAGGTCATCCGCGCCGGACCATTGGCATCGCGCCGCGCCCTTGCCCGCGCGGTGACGTCCTCCAGCGGAGCCGCCAGCAGCCATGCCTTCAGCGTGTGGCTATCATCCTGCATCTGCTCACCCTTCAGATGCCTGCGAGGGCAAGCACCTCCTTCGCGAGCCTTGCCCTGTCGGCGGCTTCGCGCATCATTGTCATCGTCACGGTGACCCCGAGGCCCCGTGCCTGCAAGCCAGAGACATCGGCCTCATCGGCATGGTCGATCAAGAGGTGGTCGAGAAGATCGCTGTAGTGATGAGCGATAGCCGAATTGCTCACTGCCTGCCCCCGCTCGGCCAGCATCTTGGCGAGCGGGCCTTTCACCGAGGTTCCGCCGACAATCGGCGAAACCGCGATCAGCGGCACCCGCCGCGCCGCCAAGGCCGCCCGCACGCCGTCGACGGCGAGGATCGGATCGACGCTGAGGAACGGGTTGGATGGGCAGACGACGATGGCGGCGAGGTCTTCCCGTGCCAGCGCATCGGCAAATCCAGGCGAGGGTTTTGCCCCCGGCACACCCTCGAAGCGCACGTCGGAAACAGCTGCAACGCATTGATCCCCCACGAACCAGCGCTGAAAATCGGTCCAGCCTGCCTCGGTCAGCACCTGGGTACGCACCGGATCGTCGCTCATCGGAACGACCGCGTGGGCGATGCCGAGTTCACGCGTCAACTGCGCCGTCACTTCGGAAAGCGTCTCACCTGCACGCAGCCGCCATGACCGCGCGATGTGCATCGCCATGTCGCGGTCGCCAAGGTTGAACCACCCTTCTTCACCCAGCGCGCGGAGCATGGCCATGGTCTGCCACGTCTCGTCCTTGACGCCCCAACCGCGCTGGGTGTCGTTGAGACCGGCCAGTGCATAAGTCACAGAATCCATGTCAGGACATATAGTTAGGCCAAGATGCTCGAAATCATCGCCAGTGTTGACGATGATCGTGAGGTCTTTCGGTGCCACGACTGCAGCAAGCCCCGCAGCCAGCTTCGCCCCGCCAACGCCGCCTGAAAGCGCAAGGACGTGCTTACAGGTCACCGGAACATGTCCTGCTCGATAGGCCGAAGCCCGCTTACCGCGCCCGGTCCGTCTTCTTCGGTCACCCAGCGCTCGCAGCCGCGCACCAGCGCAGCCGGAGTGCCTTCCGCACCCTCACCCATCGCCAATGCCGCCATGGCGGCCACCGAGTCTGCAACCCCGATCACGGTGGCCTGAAGCGTGCGTCCGTAAAGATCCTGCGCACGGCCACGGCGGTCCTCCAGAACGGTCAGCCCCGCACAGCCGATGGCATGGCCCAACGTGCCAATCCGCCAGGCCCGCCCCATCGAATCCGCGATCACCACGCCGATCCGCACTTCACACTTTTTCTGAAGTTCACCCCGCAGCACCCGCGCCGACGCATCGGGATCGAGCGGCCAGAGCAGCACCCGGCCAGCTTCTCCGCCTTCCACGTTCGATGCGTCGATCCCGGCATTGGCCAGCACGTGCCCGGTGCGATGCGCCGCGATCACGGCCGCCGGAGTGCGGCGCAGAACCTGGGAGCTCTCCTCAAGTATCGCCTGCATCATCTCAGGATCACGGCCGGTTGCGTGGGCAAGTTCATGCGCCTTCTCAGCAGCCACGAACGCCGCAAGATCGCGCGTACGGCCCTCAACCTTGGAGACGATCTTCTGCGCAACCACCAAGATATCGCCATCGCGTAACCGGTCGTCTTCGCCTGCGAGGCTCGCGCATATCGCTTGCGCAATCGACATTCCGGTAGCGAACATAGGTAGCCCCGTCAGCGGTCGCACGGTCAGTTCTGGATTTCGCTTCATCGGCCCTCCCGAACCACCATGTCTAAAGCGGCTGCACCGGGAACGACAATGACAACGACCGAGAATTCGCAGGGGAGATGATCTGATGGCAGCAATCGCGGTGATCGGCGGGACCGGCGCGCTGGGCAAGGGCATTGCCCGAAGGCTCGTCAAGGCGGGGCATCAGGTGACGATCGGATCCCGCACGGCGGACAAGGCCCGGGCAACGGCCGAGGAACTTGGCGCAGCTGGGCATAGCGAGAACGGCGAGGCCGCGCGAGGCAAGGACGTGGTCATCGTCGCCGTGCCCCATGCCTCGCAAGGCGAGACCCTGCGCCAGATCTCGGGCGTGATCGGCTCGGCCGTGGTCGTCGACACCACCGTGCCGCTGGTGCCGCCCAAGGTCATGCGCGTGCAGCTTCCCGCAGAGGGCAGCGCCGCGATGCAGGCCCGCGAGCATCTGGGGCCGGACGCCCGCCTCGTCACCGCGTTCCACAACGTCTCTGCCCACCACCTCGACAGCGATCACGCCATCGACTGCGACGTGCTGGTCTTCTCGGACGATGTGGAGGCGCGCCAGACCGTGATGGACCTGTGCCCCGGCATGGGCCTGCGCGGGCTTTCCGGCGGTGCCCTTGCCAATTCGGCAGCGGCCGAGGCGCTCACCTCGATCCTCATCTACATGAACAAGACCTACAAGGCCGACGGGGCCGGAATACGCTTCACCAACCTCACCGCAGCGCCCGAGGTACCGTGAGCTGCTGGGCGCTCATCCCGGTCAAGGCGCCGGGGTTGGGCAAGACCCGGCTTGCCTCCGCGCTCGATCCCGACGAGCGCGAGGCGCTGGTTTCAGGCATGTTGCGCCATGTCCTCGATACGGTACGCGGCTGCCGGGCGATCCGGCGTGTCTGCGTGCTGGGTCCGGCGCGGCCCAATCTGGGTAGCGGGGTGCTGCGTTTCGACGATCCTGGCCCCGACCTCAACGGGGCGCTGGAAAGCACGGTATCGGCCATCACCGCAGCGGGGCCGGAACGTATCCTGGTGCTGCCGGCAGACCTGCCGTGCATCACCGCCGCTGACATCGAACGGCTCGTGGATCTGCCGCACGATGCACTGGGAATCGCCCCGGACCGTCATCGCACCGGCACCAACGCGCTGTCCCTGCCATTACCGGCAGGGATCTGGTTTCCTTTCTCCTTTGGTCAGGACAGCTTCTCAACCCATTGCGAAAGCGCGATAAATCGCGGACTTACCGTGGAGACGATCCTCTCCTGCGGACTGGAGAAAGATATAGACGACCCTCTCGATCTCGCTGATGCTGTTCGCGTTTTGAGGCGTGTCTACAACCCGGCGATCGACGGTTGGCCACGCCCGGGAGGCCGAAAACGGCCCGGTTGAAGGGAGAACGGGTGTGGATGCCTCGGTCATCGACCTGTCGGGGAAAGTCGTGTTCGTCACCGGTGGCGGCGGCGGGATCGGGCGAGCGATCGCACTCTCGATGGCCGACATGGGCGCGGACGTCGCGATCCTCGAGTTGGTCCCCGAACGCTGCGACCAGGTCGCCGAACTGATCGAGGCCCGCGGACGCAAGGCGCTGTGCATCGCCGGCAATGCGATGGACGTCGATGTCGTGCAGGATGCCGTTGCCAAGGCGGCGCGCCATTTCGGGCGGCTTGACGTGCTGGCGAACAATGTCGGCGGTGTGTCCCGGCGGCCCTTCGCGGACCTCACCGAGAAGAACTGGCGCCGCCATATCGATCTCAACCTCGTCTCCAACCTTGCCGCCACGCAGGCCGCGCTGCCGATCATGATCGAGAGCGGGCGTGGAGGTTCAATCATCAACGTCACCAGCATCGAGGCGTCGCGCGCGGCGCCGGGCTTCGCGGTCTATGCCGCGTGCAAGGCCGGGATCAACAACCTCACCCGTACGCTGGCGGTTGAACTTGCCCACCACGGCATCCGCGTGAACGCCATCGCGCCCGACTATACGGTAACGCCGGGCACGCGCGGCCAGTTCACCGGGCCGGTCGATCCGCAGCTCTGGCATCGCCCCTCGCCCGCACAGGAAGAGGCGATCCGCCGCCGCATCCCCCTGGGCCGTGCAGGCGTCGATGAGGAATGCGGCCGCGTCGCCGTGTTCCTCGCCTCGAAGCTCGCCAGCTACGTTACCGGCACGATCATCCCGGTCGACGGCGGCACCTGGGCTTCCGGCGGATGGGTGCGCAACAGCGATGAGAACTGGGTGCTGCCGCCCGAGCCCACCGATTGAACGAGAGACCGCACGCCATGACCCTCACGCTCAGCACCAGCCTGCCTTTCGACCGCATCGACAGGCCGGAGGAATTCGGCACCATGGAGGCCGTGCACGAGATTGCCCGCACGGTCGAGAAGGCGGGCTTCCACGCCGGCACCGTCACCGATCACCCTGCTCCCTCAGCACGCTGGCTGGATGCGGGCGGACACTACGCGCAGGACCCGTTCGTGATGCTGTCGATGCTGGGCGCGGTGACCACCAAGCTGCGGCTGCAGACCAACATTCTGGTACTTCCGTACCGCAATCCCTTCGTGGTGGCGCGCGGGGTCTCGTCGCTGGACCACTTCACCAATGGCCGCGTGATTCTGGGCCTTGGGGCAGGGTACATGAAGGGGGAATACAAGGCGCTGGGCGTCGATTTCGACAGCCGCAACGACCTCATGGACGAGTACATCACGGCGATGAAGCTGGCCTGGACGGGCGAAGACTTCACATTCGAGGGCAGCGGATACACCGCGCTGGGCAATCGCATACTGCCGACGCCGGTGCAGAAGCCGCACCCCCCGCTTCTGGTCGGCGGCAATTCGCGGCGCGCGCTGCGCCGGGCAGCGGAGATGGGCGATGCCTGGCACCCGTTCTTCGTGCCCAAGTCGGTGACCGACACCGCCCGCACCGCCAATCTGGAGGGTGACGAAGACATCAGCGAGGCCATCGCCTACATGCGCGCGCATGCCGAAAAGATCGGCCGTACCGAGCCGCCGAAGGTCATCGCGTCCTCGACTTACGCGATCAAGCCAGGCTGGAGCGCGCCGGAAGCGCTGGACCACTTCGCGCACCTCAAGTCGCTGGGCATCGATGGCGCCGGGGCAACCGTCCATGCCGATACGCGCGCGGAATATTGCGATCTGGCGCTGAAATTCGGGGAGGATGTGATCGCGAAGATCGATTTCTGACAGGCAGTGGCTTGCCCGCCCCCCATCGGGATAGACCAGTGGGAGGCCGGGTTGGGGGAGCGGACCGGTGCCGCGAAATTCGCTTGTGACGAATTTCGCGGCAGCCTCTCAGCCCATCGCGCCAGTTATCGCCTCGTGGAAAGCCTTGACCGCAGCGGCCTCATCGCCGTTCCACACCGCACCCGACACCGCAAGGAAATCGGCCCCGGCCTTTACCAGCGGCGCACAGTTTTCAGGCGTGATGCCGCCGATGGCAACGCAGGGAATTTCGAAGATCGACTGCCACCATTCCAGCAGGTCGAGCCCAGCCATGTGCTTCACGTCCTTGGTGGTCGTGGGGAAATAGGCACCGAAGGCCACATAGTCCGCGCCCTCTTCGCCCGCGTCCATCGCAAGATGACGGCTGTTGTTGCAGGTCACGCCGATCTGCGCGTCGCGGCCAAGCGCCTTGCGCGCTTCCTCGACCGAGCCGTCCTCCTGCCCCAGATGCACGCCGTCCGCGCCGAGGCGCTTTGCCAGGCTGGTGGAATCGTTGACGATGAAGGCCACATCGCGATCCCCGCAGATCTTCTGCAGCGGCTCGGCAAGGCGTGCCGCCTCGTGCTGGTCCACGTTCTTGACGCGGAACTGGAACGCCGCCACCGGCGCGGCATCGAGCGCGCGGGACAGGCGGTCAGGGAAAGCGCCGGTCACATCGAGCGGCGAAATCAGGTAAAGCTGCGTCGGTTCGCGTTCAATCTCTTCCATAAGCGCGCACCTAGCCGTTCGCGAGGCTCAGGAAAAGACTTCGTCTTCGAACAAGGCGTCCTCGGCCTCACGATTGGAACCCGTAAGCGCGGCATGGGCGAACACCAGGATCGCAAGGCGCATCGTCGCATGAAGCGCCTCGGTGGCGGTCTCGAGGTTCCAGTCCGCCGCGCTCACCGCCTGATAGATGGCATCGAACGCCGCGGCGCCGACCGCGCCGACCAGCACGCCCAGCAGTATTCTCGAAGGGCGCCAGACCAGGCAGACCGCAAAGGCGAGCACTGCCAGGATGCCGATGACAGTTGCCGGCGGCACGCCGCCTGCCGCCCCCGCATCAAAGCCGAGCCATGCCGCTTCCGCGACCAGCAAGGCGAGCGCGCGGCGCAACATCGGATCGAGCCGGGGCCGTAGCCGCGCGATCACGCTTGTCGCCAGCAGGGCACAGAAAACGGGTGGCATTACCACCTGCCGGACGGACATGGGCAGCAGCGAGAGAAGGATGTAACTCGCTGCCAGATAGGCGACCCAGAGCTTGAGCCAACCATCGACGCCCCGCCAGGACTTGAGAATTTTCATCGTCATACCACTTGCTGTGCCCATCCCTACCCGCCCCGGTGCGGCAGGCAAAGCCCGTTTCGTTCGGGAGAGGTTCAGGCGCTGCCGATAGGTTGCGCCGGCAAGCACCCGGAACCCGGGGCTGCTTCCAGCTATAAGGGAGGAACATGAAACGACGCGCCCCGCCGCCCGCCCTTTCCTCCGCGCTCGCACAGACCCTGGCGCTCGCCGCGCTGGCCCTGGCGACAAGCGGTTGCCGGATCATCCCCGAAAGCGCCGGAATGCCTCCGTCCGCGCCGATGCAGGCACCGCATTCGTCCTATCGCCCGGCTCCTCCCGATGCCCCCTCGCCTCCTGCCCGCCCGCAGCGCCCGGCGCCCATGCCTGAGCAGGCCACCCCGCCGCCCGCACCGCCGCCCGGCGAATTGCCTGCCTCGCGTCCCTACAACGGCCCGCCCCTCGCCTATACCCGCATCGGCGAGACGGTTTCCGTCGATGGCCCCAGGGTCACCCCGCTCTCGCTGATCGAAGACAGCCGCTGTCCGCGAGGTGTGCAGTGCATCCAGGCCGGGCGCCTGAGGCTTCGCGTACGCATCGATCTCGGCTCGGGTTCGCACAAGATCGACATGACGCTCGGACAGCCGGTGCAAGTCGCCGACGGCAGCCTGACCTTGCTGGCCGCAAGTCCGACGCCGGTTGCAGGCTCCAAGCCGGCCCCGCTCGCCTACCAGTTCGGTTTTCGCTTCATGGGCGGCCTCTGAAACAAGAAAGAGCGGCGCCTTGCGGCACCGCCCTTTCCTTTCGCGTGATCCGGACGATCAGACTGCCGCAGCAGCGTCCGCCTTCTGGGTCGAGCCCTTGAAGATCTCGTCGATCGCTTCGCCGAGCGCGGCATCGAACTGGGCATCGCTCATCTGCGCGCGCAGGTCCTGCAGCAGCGCGCGGCTGAAGCTGGCGATGATGCCCTTGTTCTTCGCCAGCTCGACGCAGGCCTCGGGACGTTCGTAGCCGCCCGAGAGCGCAACGACGCGCAGCACCTTGGGGTGGGTGACCAGCGGATCGAACGTGCCCGGCACGATCGGCAGCGAGAGCTTGAGCATGACCTTCTGCCCTTCGGGCAGTTCATCGAGGTTCTTGAGAAGCTCGGCGAGCAGGATCTGGTCACACTCGGCGCGGGTGGCGCTCTTGATGTTCACCTCGGGCTCGACGATCGGCATCATGCCATGCGAGAGCACCTGCTTGCCGATCTCGAACTGCTGCCTGACGACGGCGGCGATGCCCTCGGCGTTGGCCGAGTTGATCACCGAACGCTCCTTGGTGCCGAACACGCCCAGCGCCTTCGAACGCTCCAGCAGCGCATCGAGCGTCGGCATCGGCTTCATCAGCTGCACGCCGTTCACTTCGTCCTCAAGGCCCTTGTCGACCTTGATGAACGGCACCACGCCCTTGGCGATCAGCGCCTGCGGGGTGGGAACGCCGTTTACTTCGCCGTCCATGGTGCGTTCGAACAGGATCGCGCCGAGAACCTTTTCGCCGGTGAACACGGGCGAGGAAATGATACGGGCGCGCATCTGGTGGATCAGGCCGAACATCTCTTCTTCGGTCGACCAGGCGCCTTCCTCGATGCCGTAGCCCTTGAGCGCCTTGGGGGTCGAACCGCCGCTCTGGTCAAGCGCGGCGATGAAGCCGTTTCCGCCGGCGATCTTGGCCGTCATCTCAGAAAATTCCATGGGTTTCTCCTCCTAGATTTGCCCCGGCGAGCCGGAGCGAAACGGTTGCGCGCCCTAAGGCAGCGCGGCGTGACGCAGGCGCTGCGCCTTTTCGCGGCGGCGCAGGACGCCGCTCAGCAGAGTGCGGGCCGGTACGTCGATCCAGCGCACACAAAGCCAGGCAATGGCAAGGCACGCGCCCAGAAAGACAAATGCCATTAACACGGCATTGTAGTGCAGATCGTCCTTGAAGTAACGCATCGGCTCGATCACCGCCCAGTGCACCGCATAGAGCGCAAAGGACACCTCGCCCACGAACCAGGCGATGCGTGCAAAACGGCGCGAGGGCTCGAAGCGCGAGCCGCACCAGACCAGCAGCGGCGAGACGAGCAGCGCACAGGCAAGGTCGTAGGCGGTTGCCGAGAGGAACTGCGGATCGGCCATCAGCATCGCGGCAATGGCCACGAGACAGGCCACCCCCACCCAGGACGACGGACGATGTTCGGGCTGCGGCATGCGGGCGATCAGCATGCCGATCCCGAACGAATAGAGCGTGCGGGCAAGCGCGATCGGCCACTCGTGCCAGACCGCGCCGATATTGCCCGATCCGTTATCCACGACCGCCGGCACGAACCACCATGCCGAAAGCGCGCAGACCAGCGCGATGCCGACGCGCGGCAGGCGGAACAGCAGCACGATCATGAGGAAGTTGGCGACCAGTTCGTAGAACAGCGACCAGGCCGGCACGTTCAGCGGAAACAGCGTGTTGGTCAGCGGCGACGGCAGCATCGCGGCATTGATGCCGGTGCTGATCAGGATGGTCCTGAGGCTCAGCGAGGTATCGCCGCCGCTGTGCAGACGCGCAAGGCCCACGACCGTCGTCAGGGCCACGCCGACAAGGAACAGCGGATAGAGGCGGACCAGACGCTTCAGCATGAACTCGCCGGTGCCCATGCCCGCCTGCCAGCGCGGCAGGTAGCTGGTGGCAAGCACGAAGCCCGAAAGCGCGAAGAAGAAGTCCACCGCGACGTAGCCGTGCGGGGCCTGCGAGATGTTGAAATGGAACAGCGCGACGGCAAGCGCGGCAATCCCGCGCATGCCGTCGAGCGTTACATAGCGGCCGTGCCAAGGCGGGCGCGGGCCTTGCCAGGCCCGGGCAGCGTCGGAAACCGAAGCAGGTCCGTTCATGCGCGCCGCCCCGCCCTGTCCTATCAGGCTTCGAGCGCTGCCACGCCGGGCAGTTCGCGACCTTCCATCCACTCCAGGAAGGCACCACCCGCCGTGGAGATATACGAGAAGTCTTCCGCCACGCCCGCATGGTGAAGCGCGGCAACGGTATCGCCGCCACCAGCCACCGAGGTCAGCGAGCCTTCGCGGGTCAGCGCGGCCGCCGTCCTGGCCAGAGCCACGGTGGCGGCATCGAACGGCACCGTCTCGAAGGCACCGAGCGGACCGTTCCACACCACCGTGCGGCAGGTCTTGAGCACGTCACCAAGCGCCTCGACCGCAAGCGGGCCGACGTCGAGGATCATTTCGTCGGCAGCCACTTCGTGGACGTTGCAGGTGCGCAGGCTGGGCGGATTGGCGGCGAATTCCTTCGACACCACCACTTCGTAGGGCAGGTGCACGGTGCAGCCCGACTGATCGGCGGTGTCGAGAATCTCGTTCGCTGTCCCGGTCAGGTCATGCTCGCAGAGCGACTTGCCCACGTCCACGCCCTTGGCGGCCAGGAACGTGTTGGCCATGCCGCCGCCGATGATCAGGTGATCGACCTGGGTGACGAGGTGCTTGAGCACGTCGAGCTTCGACGAGACCTTGGCACCGCCGACCACGGCCGCGACCGGCTTTTCCGGTGCGCCGAGCGCCTTTTCCAGCGCTTCCAGTTCAGCCTGCATCGAACGCCCGGCATAGGCGGGCAACACGCGGGCGAGACCCTCGGTGCTGGCGTGGGCGCGGTGGGCAGCGGAGAAGGCGTCGTTGACGTAGAAATCGCCGTTGGCGGCAATCGCGGCAGCGAGTTCGGCCTCGTTCTTTTCCTCACCCTTCCAGAACCGGGTGTTCTCGAGGATCGCGATGTCGCCCGCGCGCAGGATGCCGACGGCCTGCTTGACCACGTCGCCCGCCACTTCCGGCACGAACATCACTTCCTTGCCGAGCACCTTCTCGACCGCGCCGACCACCATCGACAGCGACATGCTGGGCACGCGCTCACCCTTGGGACGGCCGAAGTGGGCGAGCAGCAGAACCTTGGCGCCCTTCTCGGCGAGCTGCAGGATCGTCGGCGCGGCAGCGCGGATGCGGGTATCGTCGGTGACGACGCCGTCGTTCATCGGCACGTTGAAATCGACGCGCACCAGCGCGACCTTTCCGGTCACGTCACCAAGGTCATCAAGGGTCTTGAAAGCGCTCATCGTTCGGTCCTTGTCTCGTCACCCAAGGCGGCGCGCCATTACAGGCGCACCGTCGGAATATCTTGTTCGCAGTCTATACGGCCCTGACCGCCCTGACGACGCCGCGCAGCGGGCACCGGACGATCCTGCCGGATGCACTGCGCCGCGAAAGTCCCATACCGGACTTCCGCGGCGACAGTGGTGGGGGCGGACCGCCCGCCACCGGCATCAATGCGGCTTCTCCACCGCTTGACGCCGCCGGGGCGATCCACCGCCAGCAAGCCCTCAGAGCAGGCCCGCCATGACACCGGCGGTGTCGATCATGCGGTTGGAGAAGCCCCACTCGTTGTCGTACCACGACAGGACGCGGACCAGCTTGCCTTCGAGGACCGCCGTTTCCAGGCTGTCGATCGTCGACGAGTGGGCGTCGTGGTTGAAGTCGATCGAGACCAGCGGCTCTTCGGTGTAACCGAGCACGCCCTTGAGTTCGCCCTCGGCCGCTTCCTTGAGCAGCGCGTTGACTTCCTCGGCGGTGGTGTCGCGCTTGGGCACGAAGGTGAGGTCGACGACCGAGACGTTCGGGGTCGGCACGCGGATCGACGAACCGTCGAGCTTGCCCTTGAGGTCGGGAAGAACGAGACCCACGGCCACGGCGGCGCCGGTGCTGGTGGGGATCATGTTCATCGCGGCGGCACGGGCGCGGCGCGGATCCTTGTGGATCTGGTCGAGGATCTTCTGATCGTTGGTGTACGAGTGGATCGTGGTCATCAGACCGCGCTCGATACCGATCTTCTCGTTCAGCACCTTGGCGAAGGGCGCCAGGCAGTTGGTGGTGCACGAGGCGTTCGACACGACGACGTGATCGGCGGTCAGTTCCTTGTGGTTCACGCCGTAGACGACGGTGAGGTCCACGCCCTTGGCCGGAGCCGAGACGAGCACGCGCTTTGCGCCCGCGTCGATGTGCTTGCCGGCGCTCGCCTTGTCGGTGAAGAAGCCGGTGCATTCGAGCACGATGTCGATGCCCTGCGCGGCGTGCGGCAGGTTCGCGGGATCGCGCTCTGCCGTCACGTGGATGCGCTTGCCGTTCACGACGAGATCCGTGCCGTCGACTTCCACGGTGCCTTCGAAGGTGCCGTGGACGCTGTCACGCTTGAACAGGAGGGCATTGGCCTGAGCATCGGCCAGGTCGTTGATCGACACCAGCTCGAGGTCATGGTCGGTGCGTTCGAGAATGGCGCGAGCGACATTGCGCCCGATACGTCCGAAACCGTTGATCGCAACCTTGGTCGCCATTGGTAAATTCTCCTGTTTACACGCTAAGCTTGTTGAGGATCTTCGGGACGATCGCCTCGACGGTGAAGCCGAAGCGAGCGAAGAGGTCCTTGGCCGGAGCCGAGGCGCCGAAGCGGTCGAGACCGATGTTCAGGCCGCCGTTGCGGCTCTGTGCGGTGTAGCGTTCCCAGCCCATGGTCGTGCCGGCCTCGATCGAGACCTTCAGGATCGACGCATCATGGGGCAGGACTTCGTGCTGGTAGGCTTCGTCCTGGGCGGCGAAGAGTTCCATGCACGGCATCGAGACGACATCGGCGCCGATGCCCTGCGATTCCAGCTCGGCACAAACCTTGACCGCCAGTTCGACTTCCGAACCGGTGGCGATCAGGATCACCTTGCGGTCCGCTTCGGCGTGGCGAAGCGTGTAGGCGCCGCGGGCCGAAAGCATGTCGCCGGTCTTGCGCAGTTGCGGCAGGTTCTGGCGGGTAAGCGCCAGCACCGAAGGCGTATCCTGCGATTCCAGGGCCACGTTCCAGCATTCCGCCGTCTCGATGACGTCGGCCGGACGGAACACGTAGAGGTTCGGGATCAGGCGCATCGACATGACGTGCTCGACCGGCTGGTGGGTCGGGCCGTCTTCGCCAAGGCCGATCGAATCGTGGGTCAGCACGTAGATCGCGCGGGTCTGCTGCAGCGCCGAGAGGCGGATCGCGTTGCGGCAGTAGTCCGAGAAGATCAGGAAGGTGCCGCCGTAGGGGATCACGCCGCCGTGCAGCGCCATGCCGTTCATGGCCGCGGCCATGCCGAACTCACGGATGCCGTAATAGACATAGCGGCCGCCGAAGTTGTCCGGGGTGAACGGTTCCTGGCACTTGGCCTTGGTGTTGTTCGAACCGGTAAGGTCCGCCGAACCACCGATCATCTCGGGGATCGCCGGGGCCAGCACGTTTAGCCAGTTTTCCGAAGCCTTGCGGGTGGCGACGGTGGCATCGCCTTCCAGCCATTCGGCCAGCTTGGCGCGGATCGCATCGCCTTCCGGCAGTTCACCGGCCATGCGGCGGGTGAATTCATCCGCCTTGTCCGAAGCGCCGAGGCGCACGAACCATTCGGCATGGGCCTTGGCACCGGCCTGACCGAGCGAGCGCCAGTCGGCGAGGATTTCCGCCGGGATCTCGAAGGGAGCCGAAGTCCAGCCGAGGTATTCGCGGGCCGCGGCCACTTCGGCCTCGCCCAGCGCGGCGCCGTGGACGTCGTGGCCGCCCTGCTTGTTCGGGGCGCCCTTGCCGATAACGGTCTTGCAGGCGACCAGCGTCGGCTTGTCCGAAGCGGCAGCCGCGGCCAGCGCGCGTTCGATGTCGGCAAAGTCGTGGCCGTCGCACTCGAACACGTCCCAGCCCGAAGCGCGGTAGCGCGCCGGGATGTCTTCGCTGGTCGAAAGCGAGGTATCGCCGTCGATGGTGATCTTGTTGTCGTCCCACAGGACCTTGAGGCGGCCCAGCTTCAGCGTGCCGGCAAGACCGATGGCTTCGTGGTTGATGCCTTCCATGAGGCAGCCGTCACCGGCGATGACCCAGGTCTTGTGATCGACCAGATCGTCACCGAAAGTGGCGTTGAGCTGACGCTCCGCCATCGCCATGCCGACGGCCATGGCCAGACCCTGGCCGAGCGGGCCGGTGGTGCATTCCACGCCTTCGATCAGGAAGTTTTCCGGGTGACCGGCGCAGACCGAGCCCAGCTGACGGAAATTGCGAATGTCGTCCATCGTCGGGCTGGCATAGCCGGTCAGGTGAAGCAGCGAATAGATCAGCATCGAACCGTGACCGGCCGACAGCACGAAGCGGTCGCGGTCGGCCCACTTGGGCGCGGCGGGATCGAACTTGAGGAACTTGGAGAACAGGACGGTGGCGACATCGGCCATGCCCATCGGCATGCCGGGGTGGCCGCTGTTGGCGGCCTGGACCGCGTCCATGGAAAGCGCGCGAATGGCGTTGGCCATCGGCGCGAGACGGTCGGCAGCAAGGGTCATCGGGTGGCTCCGGTAAACGGAAAAAGGAACGATTCGGCTTGCCGACCCCCTTTAGGCTGAGGCCTGCGGGCGTCAAGTTCACCGCAGCCAAACACCGCAGATCCGGGCCCAGGCAATTCGCGTGGTGGCACAATCTCTTCCACTCGTCGAAGCATTAGTCGCCAAGCTGTGCCAAATTCTTGCCTTTTTGCAGTTTCGCGGTAACCGTAAGCCATGAAAGAGGTACCGATCGTTCAGATCGTCGAACGGATCGAGTCGGCGTTGTCCCGTCTCGACAAGGCCATTCCGGAAACCGTGGAACAGCGCAGTCGCGATCGCCGCCTGCGGGTGCTGGTTGAGGATGCCCTCGGCGAAATCGATGCATTGCTGGCGCGGCGCGAGGCATGAGCAACGTCAATCTCACCATCGGCGGCCGCAGCTTCACGCTGGCCTGCGCGGACGGCCAGGAAGGCCATGTCGAGAACCTCGGCCGCCTGATCGACGAGAAGGCAGCCGCTGCCGGTGCCGTCGGCCAGACCGAGACGCGCATGCTGCTGTTTGCGGCCATCATGCTGGCCGACGAAGTGCATAACCTGCGCGAACAAGACGCCGCACCGCCTCCCGCGCCGCCCCCGGCACCTGCTGCCAGCGAGGAAAATGCCTCGCTGCCCCCGGAAATGCTCGAGCGGCTGGCGAAAATTGCCGAGAGCATCGAAAATCTCGCAAGCATCCTTGAGGAAGCGCGCGAGAACCCCTAATTAGATGGTGACGGGAACTGCCCGGCACGAGCCGTTCGAAAATCCCTGAGGCTATAAGCAAATCCAAGGGGGCTGTCCCTGCCCGGACCCTGGTCCGGAACACATGGTCCCCACCTGACGTCGAGGCGTCAGAGGATTTCTAGGCAAACGACCCCATGGTGGTCCCGTCACCCCCTCTTCCGCGATCACTCCCTTTTCTTGAGGGATTTAGCCTCGCCCTTCCAACATGGGCCCGAAGCTGGCCGTGCTGGAATTCCAACATGCCCAATGCAGCCGCAAATGATACCGTGCGGCTCTGAACGCCAGGAATGGGACCACCGGTGGATTCGTCACTCCCTCTCTCTCCCGCAGCCGAAAAGGCCGCTCTGCGCAAGAAGCATCGTGCGGCCCGCGCGGAGCACGTCGCCTCGCTCCCGCAGCAACTGCGCGCGCTGATGCTGAACCGCCCGCCCGCCCCCGTCGCCGAAATGATGCCCGAGGGGCTCACCATCGGTCTCTATGCCCCCGTGGGCGACGAGGCGCCGGCCTTTGGCTGGGCGCGCTGGCTGTCGGAAAACGGCCGCAAGATCGCCCTGCCCTGGTTCGAATCGCGCGAAGCACCGATGGAATTTCGGCTCTGGGCCAATCCCTTCGATGAAGAGCAGCTTGCGATCGGCCCCTGGGGCGCATTGCAACCACTGGCAGACGCAGCGCCCGTCACCCCCGCCATCGCCATCGTGCCGCTGCTCGCCTTCACCAGCGAGGGACACCGACTGGGCCAGGGCGGCGGCCATTACGATCGCTGGCTCGATGCCAACCCCGATGTTCCCGCGATCGGGCTTGCATGGGACTGCCAACTCGCCGACACCCTTCCCATCGAAGCGCACGACCGCATCCTCGATGCCGTGGTGACGCCGACAAGAATATACGAGGGAGCGATCTGAACTTGCGCGAGACTCCGACACTGCGAATCCCGCTGGGCGTATTGGGGCTGTTTGCCGCCCTGATCGCCTATGGCGTGCTGATTGCACGCTATCTGGCCCCAGTGATCGGAGGATGGCACCCCTTGCTCCAGACACCCATCTACGTGGTTCTGGGAGTGGTCTGGCTGCTACCGCTGAAGCGGTTCCTGATCTGGATGGAGACCGGGCGCTGGGGGTGATTCCCCAGCGCTTTTATTTTTGCCCTGAGCGGCCACCTGATTCGACGAATCAGGAACGGCACACCTGCCGCGGACAAAAGAAAAGGCCGGGCGTTAACCCGGCCTTTTTCGTTTCATTGCTTTACCACTTCCCGTAAAGGAAATGGCGCGAGTGACGGGGCTCGAACCCGCGACCTCCGGCGTGACAGGCCGGCACTCTAACCAACTGAGCTACACCCGCGCAGCAATGTATGTGAGGTTTTTAGACTACCTCAAGTCGCTGCATTACCAGCATTTTCCCAAGTGGCGCGAGTGACGGGGCTCGAACCCGCGACCTCCGGCGTGACAGGCCGGCACTCTAACCAACTGAGCTACACCCGCGTTTTTGCGTTTGCGTCCGCTTGGGAGCCGCGCCTCTATGGCAGGTGCCCCACCCTGTCAACGGGAATGACCCGAACATTGAAAAGTTTTTATCCACACCCCCGAAAATTCCCGGCACATCCCGCCCCTGCCCCTCCGGCGCGGAACGTGGTCAATCGGCGTTAACTATATGTTGGCAACTGGAATCGCAGAAAATGCCTCGTTCACGCGGAAACGGCGTGGAACATCGCAGGGGGTATTCGGGTGAAAGCAATCCATCTCGCCATGACGCTTGCACTTGCAGCCGGCACGTTCACCGCCAGCGCTGGGCATGCAGAACTGCGCACAGGGCCCGCCGTGGCCACTGACAGTGCAGTCTATGTGGAACGCAGCAGTTCAGCCGCCTCGCGCCGCCTGGAACCCGCCAGCCGCCTTGCGCGCGGCGATAGAGTCGTGACGATCGTTACATGGGTCCGCGCAGCCGGAACCGGCGGCTTTGTCATCACCAATCCCGTGCCCACCGCCCTTGCCTATCAGCAGAGCGCGGAGGACATGCAGGAGGTTTCGGTGGACGGCGGCCGCTCATGGGGCCGTATCGGCGCCCTGAGGATCGGCAATCGCCTCGCCACCCCCGATGACGTCACGCATGTTCGCTGGCGCATCCCGCCGCAGAGCGCGGCGCGTGGACGCGGACAGATCACCTACAGCGGCATCGTGCGCTGATTCAGGCTCAGCAGCGCTCGTACTTCCAGTTGCGGCGCTTGCCTTCGGAAATCCACTCGGCGGCCTGAGCCATGCGCCTGGCACGCGTGGTCTGCGTCTTGGCCTCGGTGATCCATTCCAGATATTCGCGCCGCTGCGATGACGAGAAGGCATCATAATGCCCCTGCGCGGCCGGAGCAGCCGCCAACGCCGCCGCAAAGTCTTCCGGCATCGGAATTTCCGGCTTGGGCGCACGCGGCGCGGCACGTTTCAGCGCCGTGCCTTTTTCGAGCACCCGTGCCTGCGCTGCCTGCAATTTTTCGATGAGTTCGCCTTCAGGCGGAAGATCGCCGACGGCCGTGATGCGCCCGAACTGACCCATCGCATCACCCTGTCGCCCATCTCCGTGGACAACGAACGTGCAGTGCGCCTTGAACGCCGCCATCCCGGCGACGTTCTTACCCCGCACAAGAAAGTGCGGCATGCCCCATTTGATGGCCTCTTCGGCCCCGGGCAGCGCGCGATGGGTGAGAGCACGCAATTGAGTGAGGATCGGGCGGGCAAAGTCCGCGGCCTGTTCGATATACTCATCGACGCGCGGATCCCTGCCCATATGCCCTCTCCCTATATCAGCCCGCGAGAATCAGCGCCGGCGCCTCGATCAGCTTCTTGAGGTCCTGCGCAAAACTGGCGGCGTCCCAGCCATCTACCACACGGTGATCGCAGGACATCGAGACATTCATGATCTTACGCTTCTCGATGCGCTCCACGCCGTCAGCGCCCTTCACGAACATCGGCCGCTCGACGATGCGGTTGGGACCGATGATCGCGACTTCGGGACGGTTGATGACCGGCGTGGTGGCCACGCCGCCCATCGGCCCGAGCGAAGTGACCGTGATCGTCGAACCCGAAAGCTCCGACGACTTGGCCGAACCATCGCGCGCCGCATTGGCAAGGCGGCCGATCTCGGTAGCGAGCTGCCACAAGTTACGGTCCTGTGCATCGCGGATCACCGGCACCATCAGGCCCGCCGGAGTCTGCGCGGCCATGCCCAGATGGACCGAGCCGTAGCGCGTCACTACGCCCGCCTCGTCATCGTAATGCGCGTTGAGCATCGGATACTTGGGCAGCAGCTTGCAGATCGCCGCGATCAGGAACGGCAGCATGGTCAGCTTGGGCCGATCTCCGCGCCCCGCGTTGAGCTGCGCGCGGGTTTCCTCCAGCGCCGTCACGTCGAATTCCTCGACATAGGCGAAGTGGGGGATCTGGCGCTTGGACGCGGCCATGTTCTCGGCAATGCGGCGGCGCAGGCCGATCACGCGGACCTGTTCGTCCTTGCCCTTGTTGCCGGCAGGCTGGAAACCGCCCGCAGCGTTATAGGACAGGAAGGCGTCGAGATCGCCGTGGCGCACGCGGCCGTCTTCCGCGGGGCGGACTTCGGCCAGATTGATGCCCAGATCCGACGCGCGCTTGCGGACGGCGGGGCTGGCCATGACCTTGGCGTGCGTGGCGGGCGTTGGCGCGCGGGCTTCGACACGCTCAGCCTGAGCGGGTTTGGGGGTCGGCGGCGGTTCGGAGGCAGCAACAGACGCCGAAACAGAAGCAGGAGCAGGAGCAGGAGCAGGAGCAGGAGCCGGGGTGGGTGCAGGAACCGCCTCCACAACATCCGCTCGTGCTGAGCTTGTCGAAGCACCAGCCGCCACGCCATCAACGTCGTTACCAGCGCCTTCGACCTCGATCACCACCAGCGGCGATCCGATGGCGATGATGTCACCCGCCTCACCGGCGACTTCGACGACGATGCCCGAAACCGGGCTTTCCATCTCGACCGTCGCCTTGTCGGTCATCATGTCCGCAACGCGGTCGTCTTCCTCGATCCGGTCGCCGATCTTGACGTGCCATGCGACGATCTCGGCCTCGGCAATGCCCTCGCCGATGTCGGGGAGCCTGAAAGTATAGCGTCCCATCAAATCAATCCTTCAACAGACGATCGACCGCCTCGCCAATGCGGACGGGACCGGGGAAATAGGCCCACTCAAGGCTGTGCGGGTACGGCGTATCGAAGCCGGTCACGCGCTCGACGGGGGCTTCCAGGTGATAGAAGCAGCGCTCCTGAACCAGCGTCACCAGTTCCCCACCAAAGCCGGAGGTGCGGGTCGCCTCGTGTATCACCAAGCAACGCCCAGTCTTTTCCACGGACTTTTCCACAGTCGCCAGATCGAGAGGGACCAGCGTGCGCAAGTCGATGATCTCCGCATCGACGCCCTTTTCGGCAAGCACCGCCTCGGCCACGTGGACCATGGTGCCGTACGTCACCACCGTGAGCGCCGAACCTTCCTGCACGATCCGCGCCTTGCCGAGCGGGATCGAATAGTACCCCTCCGGCACCATGCCGAGCGGGTGCCCCTTCCACGTCTTCGACGGACGATCGTAATAGCCGTCGAACGGGCCGTTGTAGATGCGCTTGGGCTCGAAGAAGATCACCGGATCGTTGTCTTCGATGGCGGCGATCAGCAGGCCCTTGGCGTCATAGGGGCTGGCCGGGATCACCGTCTTCAGGCCGGAAACGTGCGTGAACAGGGCCTCCGGGCTCTGGCTGTGGGTCTGGCCGCCGAAAATGCCGCCTCCGAAGGGCGAGCGCACGGTGATCGGCGCGATGAACTCCGCCGCCGAGCGATAGCGCAGACGCGCCGCCTCGGAGACGAGCTGGTCCATGCCCGGGTAGATGTAGTCCGCGAACTGGATCTCCGGCACCGGGCGCAGGCCATATGCGGCCATGCCCACGGCAGCGCCGATGATGCCGCATTCGTTGATCGGCGTATCGAACACGCGGTTGCGGCCGTACTTCTTCTGGAGGCCCGCCGTCGCGCGGAACACGCCGCCGAAATAGCCGACGTCCTCACCGAAAGTCACCACATCGGGATCGCGCGCCATCATGATGTCGAGCGCGTCGTTGATCGCCTCGATCATGTTCATCTGGCGCGTCGGCGCGTCGTGGAGGCTGACCGAATCTTCTTCAATCATCATGATCAGTCCTTCCAATCCGGGAACTTGCTCTGCCGCTCGCGGATCGCCTGATCCGCCTGCTCTTCAAGGTGCCAGGGCAGTTCCTCGAAGACGTCCTCGAACATGGTGTGGAACGGATGGTGCAGGCCGTGCCCCAGGATGCCGTTCTTCTCGGCCTCCTTGGTGGCGGCCTTCACTTGCTCGGCAGCGTCGCGGTCCATCTCGGCGTGCTGTTCCTCGGACCATTCGCCAAGCGCGATCAGATGCTTCTTCAGGCGCATGATCGGGTCGCCCAGCGGCCATTCCTCCCGCTCATGCGCAGAGCGATAGGCCGTGGGATCGTCCGAGGTGGAGTGCCCCTCGGCGCGATAGGTGAAGTGCTCGATCAGCGTCGGCCCCTGGTTGGAGCGGGCGCGGTTGGCTGCCCATTCCATCGCGGCATAGACCGCCAGGATGTCGTTGCCGTCCACTCGCAGGCCGGCGATGCCATAACCCGCCGCGCGGGCTGCGAAAGTGGTGCGCTCGGCCCCGGCAAAACCCGAGAAGCTGGAGATCGCCCACTGATTGTTGACGACGTTGAGCACGACCGGCGCATTGTAGACCGCTGCAAAGGTCATCGCCGCGTGGAAATCGCCTTCCGCGCTGGAGCCTTCGCCCACGAAGCTGGTGGCAATGCGGGTATCGCCCTTGATCGCGCTGGCCATCGCCCAGCCCACCGCCTGCGGGAACTGCGTGGCGAGGTTGCCGGAAATCGAGAAGAACCCGTAGTCCTTGGCCGAATACATGATCGGCAGCTGGCGGCCCTTCAGCGGGTCCGCGCGGTTGGAGTAGATCTGGTTGACCATCTCCACCAGCGGATAGCCGCGCGCGATCAGGATGCCCTGCTGGCGGTAGCTGGGGAACACCATGTCGTCGAAGGCCAGCGCATGGGCGCAGGCGATCGAGACCGCCTCCTCGCCCGTGGACTTCATGTAGAAGCTGGTCTTGCCCTGCCGCTGGCCGCGATACATGCGATCGTCGAAAGCGCGGGTCAGCGCCATCGATGCCAGCATGCGGCGCAGCGTCTCGGGATCGAGATGGGGGTTCCACGCCCCCACCGCCGCGTCATTCTCATCCAGCACGCGGATCAGGTCGAGCGTCAGCGGCCATGTCTCGCTGGCAGCGCACCCCTCGTCGGGGCGCGCCAGCTTGCCGGCTGCGGGGATTTCCAGATGCGAATAGTCGACCGGATCGCCGGGCCGGAACTTCGGCTCGGGGACATAGAGATCGAGGGGCGGCAGATTGCCGCGCGACTTACCGGTACGTGTCGGGCCTGGGGCCATTTTTGCTTCCTCTCCCGCATTGAATCGGGCCGTGGAAAGCGAAACTGCACCGAAAACAACGGTTAACGGAAGGTTTCAAAATTCCACAGTCAGGTCACAATATTTCAACCAAGAGTAATGTCAATACAGAGTCGATTGGCCGCCCCAAAGGCCCGTCACACCGCCACGGGCGCGGCGATATGGGCCTGCGGCGCGTAGCCGGAAACCGCGAAGTCCTCGATCCGATAGTCGAAGATCGAATCGGGCCTGCGCACGATATCGAGCCGCGCCTCGCCCGAGGGCTGGCGCGACAGCTGCTCTTCGACGAGGCTGGCGTGGTTGAGATAGAGATGGACATCACCACCCATCCAAACGGCCTCGCCCGGTTCAAGGTTGCACTGCTGCGCAAACATCCGCGTCAGCAGCGCCAGTGACCACATGTTGAACGCGAAGCCGAGGCCGAGATCGCAGCTGCGCTGATAGAGGATGCAGGACAGCCGGCCGTCGGCGACGTGGAACTGATAGGTCTTGTGGCACGGCGGCAGCGCCATCGCGTCCAACTCCGCAACGTTCCACCCCTCGATGATATGGCGGCGACTGCCGGGATTGGTGCGCAGGCTCTCGATCACTTGCGCGACCTGGTTCACGCCCTGCCCACGCTTCTTGTAGAGCCCCTCGCCGGCTGGCTCATAGACCGGCCAGTCGACCCACTGCTTGCCATAGACCGGACCAAGATCGCCCCATTCGGCAGCAAAAGCCTCATCCTCGACGATGCGGCGCGAGAAATCGGCGCGGGCGATCTCCGCTCCAGTGGCCTTGCGGTAACGGTCGAGCGGCCAATCGGTCCAGATTTCCACGCCCTGCGCACAGAGCGACCGGATGTTGGTGTCACCCGTCAGAAACCACAGCATCTCGCGGCTCGCGGTCTTCCAGTAGACGCGCTTGGTCGTGAGCAGCGGCATCAGGCCGCCGGACAGGTCGAAGCGAATGGTCGCCCCGAAGACCGAGCGCGTGCCCACGCCGGTACGGTCCACCCGTTCGTCACCCTGCTCCCAGATGCGGCGCATCAGGTCGAGATACTGCCATTCCCAGTGCCGGCCCGAGGCTTCGCTGGACGGGACGATTCTGGTGGCTTCAATCAGGTTGTCGGTCATGCCCCTGACCTACCTCCCCCGAGCCGCAAGGGAAAGAGCAGCTTCGCCCGAGCCGCCCTCACCCTTGTGCTTTACCTTATGGTCCTCTTCGCAGCTACGCAGGACTACGGCTCTATAATTGGTGCCATGACAAACACCGCCAGCCCCCGTGCCAAGAGCAAGAACGCGGCAAATGGCGTGTTGGGCCTGCAAGGTCTCGTTGCCATTGCGACCGTCTGCTTCGCGCTGACGCCGGCCAGCGGCGGGATCGCACTTTACGTCTCCCCCGGCAATGGCAGTGCCGCCCCGTTTCAATGGGCGCATGACGTGCGTGCAGGCGTGATCGCCCGCGGCCCCTGGCCCGGCAGCGTCTTCGTGCGCGTACCCTCTGCACGCGCCACGCTCGCCGCCCTGCGGCAAGGCGCCCTCCTGATTTCCGTTCCCGAAGCCCTTTGTGGGCACTCCCTCCCAAAAGAACCGAATCCCCGACCATGAATGAACTGGAAGAACTGCGTCGCAAAGGAGCCCAGGGGCTCGTCCTGGTATGCTGGATCGGCGTGCTGATAGCACTGGGCAGCACTCTGTTTGCACAGAGCGGCATCGCCCCGCCTGCCGCCGCCGTGCTGGTGACACTCGCGCCCACCTGGCTGGTGTTGCGTAGCGAAAGCGGGCCGCAAAGCCGCCTGGCCCTCGGCCTGACCTTGCCGCTCTATCCGGCCATCCTACTGTGGCAATGGTCCGGTCACGAATGGATGATCGACCTCCACATGCTGTTTTTCGCGACGATCGCCATGTTGGCGATTCTGGCCGACTGGCGGCCTATCCTGCTTTCTGCAGCCGTAACCGCGGTCCATCACCTGCTGACCAATTTCATCGCGCCTTCGCTCGTCTTCACCAATGGCGGCGAATTCGGCCGGGTCGTCCTTCACGCGGTGATCGTCATCGCCGAGACGCTGGTCCTGGTCATGGTCGCCATCCGGCTCGAAAAGCTGGTGATCGACCAGGCTGCGGCACACGAAGCGCGAGAAGCGCTCCAGCATGCGGCGGAACAGGAACGGGCCGCAGCGGCCGACGAGCAAAGGAGCGTGATCGACAGCATTGGCGACGGGCTTCGCTCGCTTGCCGCCGGTGACCTGTCGCTGCGCCTGCCCCGAGCCTTTCCCGCCAGCTACGAGGAATTGCGCGGCTATTTCAATTCCGCTGCGGAAGACCTCGACGGCATCGTGCGCGGGGTGGGCGAATCGGCCCGACAGATCGAGACCGGTTCACTCGAGATCCGCTCCGCCACCGACGACCTTGCCTTGCGCACCGAACGGCAGGCCGCGACGGTCGAGGACATCGCCGCGACCCTGCGCGCGCTCAGCACCACGGTCCAGAACAATGCCGCCAGCGCCCGCGAGCTTCAGACGGGCGTCGCCAAGGCTCGCAACGACGCGATGAGCGGCGCCGCAATCGTCGAGGACGCCGTCATGACGATGGGCGAGATCGAAAGCTCCGCCAACGAGATCAGCCAGATCATCGCCCTGATCGACGGCATCGCCTTCCAGACCAACCTGCTGGCCCTCAATGCCGGCGTCGAGGCCGCCCGTGCCGGTGAGGCAGGCAAGGGATTTGCCGTGGTGGCGACGGAAGTGCGCGCCCTGGCCCAGCGGTCTGCCGATGCCGCCAACCAGATCAAAGCGCTGATCGGCGCCTCCACCGAGCAAGTTGCCTCGGGCGTGAAGCTGGTAGGCCGATCGGGCGAATCGCTGATGACCATCGTCAGCGCCATTGCCGAAATCGACGAGGCTCTCGCCCGGATCGCCCAGGTATCGATGGAACAGGCTACCGACATCGGAAGAATCAACGAACGCGTCGGCGGCCTTGATTCGGCAACGCAGCAGAACGCCGCAATGGTGGAGGAAGGGACCGCCGCCGCACGCAACCTGTCCAGTGAAGCGGAAAACCTGACGCGCATCGTCGCGCATTTCCGTGTTTCCGGGAGCGCTTCGGGGTCGGAACAAAAGTTGTCCACACCCTCGGCGCGCTATGCCGCATAAAAAGCGATTTTCTGCACTTGCCACCCTGAGAGTCGCCCTATATAGGCGCGCTCCTGCCCCGGGCGCTCTTCGGAACGCCCTCCGGTCGGGGAATAGCTCAGCCTGGTAGAGCACTGTCTTCGGGAGGCAGGGGCCGGAGGTTCGAATCCTCTTTCCCCGACCATTTTCACCTTCGGGTGAGGCATAGAAACCCAGCGGAAACGCTGGGTTTTTTGCTGTCTGCAGCACAGACATCCAGATCCAGCACACAAAGAAAAAGGCGAAGGTTCCATACGAACCTCCGCCCTTTCGATAAGGCCGCTGCGTGCAGGATCAGCCCTGCTTGTGGTTCTCGGGCCGCCCGTCAGGCAAGGTCAGGCCCTCCAGCTGCTTGTCGGTCATGTTCTCGACAAAGGCCGGCGACAGCTTGCGCTCGAGCCGGCGGCACATGTCCGCCTGCTTGATCAGCCCCTGCGAGGCCGAGCGCAGCGCATTGCGATCCAGCGCCACGTCGCCGGAGAGGAAATCGCGCACTTCCTTTTCGGATACGCCCATGTAACGCGCCATCACGCGCTGTCCGCCGACCGCGTCGACTGCCTGGGCAAAAATGGCGAGCTGGATATCCGGTTTCTGGGGCATGTCGCGGCCATCACAGGGCGGCGCAGCCAAGTCAATTGCAGCGTCCCCGGCTTTGTTGCGGATTGCCCTCAGCCACCCCGCAAAAGCTGCACACCCCAGTCGCGCTCGAAGAGGTAGAGGAGCAGCCGAGCTGCCTCCCCGCGTGGCCCGGTGAGGCCGCCGTCGCGCTCGATCAGCAACCTGGCGTCATCGTGGGCCAGAGGCAGGAGCTTGGTGATCTGTTCGAGACTGGCGATGCGGAACGGGGTGTCGCCCGATTGCCGCGTGCCCAGCAGTTCGCCGCCGCCGCGCAGTTGCAGATCCTCTTCCGCGAGACGGAAGCCGTCCTGCGTCTCGCGCATCAGGGCCAGGCGCTGGCGGGCGGTTTCGCTGAGCTGCTGGCCGCGCAGCAGCAGACAGGTCGATTTCTCGCTGCCGCGCCCCACGCGCCCGCGCAGCTGGTGAAGCTGGGCAAGACCGAAACGCTCCGCCTGCTCGATCACCATCAACGTGGCGTTGGGCACGTCGACGCCGACCTCGATCACCGTCGTCGCCACCAGCACCGAAGCCTCACCACTGGCAAAGCGTTCCATGCCCGCGTCCTTCGCCTCGGGCTTGAGCTGGCCGTGGACCAGCACGACATCCTCGCCGAATCGCTCCTTCAACGCCGCATAGCGCGCCTCGGCAGCGGCCAGATCGTCGTTCTCGCTTTCGCTGACCATCGGACAGACCCAGTAGGCCTGCTGCCCGGTCTCGATGTGCCGGGCAATGGCACCGACGACGTCGCCCATGCGCTCCACCGAAACCACGCGGGTATCGATCGCCTGACGCCCCGGCGGCAATTCATCGAGCTTGGAGACTTCCATCTCGCCATATTGCGCAAGTGTCAGCGTGCGCGGGATCGGTGTCGCGGTCATCGCCAGCGTATGCGGCGTTCGCCGTCCCTTGCGCGCCAGCATCAGCCGCTGGCCAACCCCGAAGCGGTGCTGCTCGTCGATCACCACCAGCGCGAGATTGCGATAGGACACCGTGTCCTGGAAAATCGCGTGGGTGCCCACGACGATGTCGATGGAGCCCCCGACGAGGCCCATGAGGATCGCCTCGCGCGCCTTGCCCTTGTCGCGCCCGGTCAGCAGCGCGATCTCGACGCCCGTGCCCTGCAGCATCCGCGCGAGCGTCTCATAGTGCTGGCGGGCAAGGATTTCAGTCGGCGCCAGCAAGGCGGCCTGCGCCCCCGCCTCCACCGCGATCAGCATCGCATTGAGCGCGACGACCGTCTTGCCCGCACCGACATCGCCCTGCAGCAGGCGCAGCATCGGTGCCTGCTGCGCAACATCGCCCTCGATCTCGTCGATCGAGCGCTTCTGCGCGCCGGTCAGCGCGAAAGGCAGCTTGAGCTTGGCACGCAGCGCACCGTCGCCTTTCAGCGGCGTGCCCGACTGGCGGCGATTGCTCTCGCGCACCAGCATCAGCGCGAGGGCGTTGGCCAGCAATTCGTCATAGGCCAGGCGGTCACGCGCCGGGCCATTGACGCCGCGATGCGCCTCCATCACCGCCTCGCGCCAGGCCGGCCACTTCATCTTGTCGTAAAGGCTGGGCTCGATCCATTCCGCCAGTTCCGGCAGGACCTTGAGCGCCTGCTGGACAAGCCCGCCCACGCGCCCCTGCGTCAGCCCTTCGGAAAGCGGATAGACCGCCTCGCACAGCTGCCCCACCGGTGCTGCGCTGTCCTCCGAAACATGTTCGGGGTGCACCATCTGGAGCATCTGCCCGTACTGGTCGAGCCGCCCCGCCACCCAGCGCGTCTCGCCCACCGGAAGCTGCTTTTTCGCGGTGTAGGAGGCGCGGCCGAAATAGGTGATCGTGCAAATGTTGCCGAGCGCGTCTTCGGTCACCACCCGGAACGGCCCGCGCCCGGACGAGGCGCGATGCTCGCGCACCGTCAACTGGACGATGACGTTCTCGCCGACGTTGGCCTTGTCCAGATGGGTGACCGCGCGCCGCTCCACGAAACGGTCGGGCAAGTGATAGACAAGATCCCGTAGCCGCGTGAGGCCCAGCTTTTCGAGCGGACGCTTGAGCTTGGGCCCCACGCCGTCGAGGGAATCGGTTTCGACAAACAGGCAATTCAGAGCTTCAGGCCGCATGGTCAGCCTCTTAGCGCGAGTGCGGCGCGTTTCACCAGACCGATGGGGAACGGATTTGCGGACAGACCCGTTGCCTTGGTGAACCCAACGGCAAAGGAGAGCCATTCATGCGGATGTCCCGCGGAACCGTTTTCGCAATCGTCGACGGCGAGAACTTCGAACTCTACCGCAATTCGGGCGCCGAGGCCGCCCCGCGGCTGACGGCCATGGAGCCGCCCGAACTGGAAGCCACCAACTTCAGCGCCGGCGCCCGCCGCAGCGACGCCCCAAGGCGCCATCAGGCCCGCACCGGCGACGGCAGCAACGACTCGCACGACGAGAGCGCCCATGTCGCCGCCGTGACCGGCTGGCTCAACCAGCAGGTCCTGGAAGGGGAAATCGCCGAGCTGGTCATCGTCGCCGATCCGCGCTCCCTTGGCGAGATGCGAAGGCACTACCACAAGGAACTGAAGGCATCACTGCGCGCCGAAGTGCCCAAGACGCTGACCGGCAGACCCGTCAGCGAGATCATCAAGGTGATCCAGCGCTGATACCCAAAACCTTGCCCCATAACGGCCCCGAAACTTGCTCATGCCCGCGCCGCGCTGTAACGGCGCGGGCATGACCGAACTTACGCCCCAAAAGCAGGCGCGGCTCGCCCGCCTCAAGTTCCGTGCCTGGCATCGCGGCACCCGCGAAGCCGACTACATGATCGGCTGCTTCTTCGACAAATTCCACGCAGGATGGTCCGACGCCGAGATCGACCTGTTCGAGACGATGATCGAGGAAGAAGACGTCGACATCATGGCATGGGCACTGGGCACCCAGAGCATTCCCGAGGAATATCGCGGCCCCTTGATGGACCGCATGATGAAGCTCGATTACGTCGATATTCCGCGCTGATTTCATAAGGCAGACTGACTGCGGCATGGCCGATTTCCAACGCATAATCTCGGCTACCTCGCCGCTTACCCTCGCCTCGGTCACGCGCGGGGCCCAGCCTCTGGTCATGGCGGACCTGGCCCGCGCCGCAAAAGGCCGCGCGGTGTTCATTGCCGACAACGAAAGCGCCATGCGCGCCGTTGCCGAGGCCGCGCAGTTCTTCGCGCCGGAACTGGATGTCGTTGAATTCCCCGCGTGGGACTGCCTGCCCTACGACCGCGCCAGCCCTGCCCTTTCGGTCAGTGCCCGCCGCCTGGCCGCGCTGCACCGGCTGCAGCTCAAGCGCAGCGGCCCGCAGCTTCTCGTCACCACCGCCAATGCCGTGCTCCAGCGCGTGCTCACGCCGTTCCGTATTCGCGAATCGGTGCGCCTGCTCAAGCCCGGCGCGGAAATCGGCCATGAAAGCCTGATCGCGCTGCTGCGCCGTCAGGGCTATCAGCGCAGCGACACCGCCATCGACGCGGGCGAATTCGCCGTGCGCGGCTCGATCTTCGATATCGTGCCCTCAGGCCTTGAAGGCGGCCTGCGTCTCGATTTCTTCGGCGATGAGCTGGAAACGCTGCGCCTGTTCGATACCGGCACCCAGCGCTCCACCGGCACCGTCCCCGAACACCTGCTGCTCCCCGCCAGCGAAGCGCTGATCGACGAGGACAGCGTCAAGCGCTTCCGCAGTCGCTACCGCGAGATGTTCGGCGCCAATGCCACCGCGGACCCGCTCTATCAGGCGGTCAGCGACGGCCGTCGCCTTGCCGGCATGGAACACTGGCTGCCGTTGTTCGAAGACCGTCTGGTCACGCTGTTCGACCACCTTTCGGACGACGACCTGCTGGTGATCGACAGCCCCGCGCTCGGCGCCGCCGACGAGCGCTTCACCGATATTGCCGACTATCACAAGGCCCGGCTCGAAACCTCGGGCCAGAAGGCGGGGTCGTACCGCCCGCTGGCGATCGACGCACTCTATCTGGGGCGCGAGGAATTCGAGCAGGCGGTGGCCGGCTTCCCGGTCCACCGTGCCGATCCTTTCGCGCAGCCGGAAAGCACCAGGGTCATCGACTTCGGCTTCGGCAACGCCCGCGATTTCACGCCCGAGCGTGCGCGCGGCGACAATGCCTATGAGGCCGCCGCCAAGCACCTGCATGCCGTCGCCAAGACCGGCCGCAAGGCGATCCTCGCCGCCTATTCGACCGGCAGCCGCGCCCGCCTCGTCTCGATCCTCGGCGAAGCGCAAGGCCCGGAACCCAAGCTTGCGGAAACCTGGCAGGAAGCCCTCGGCCTTGCCGTGCAGGGTCGCTCCGCCGCGCTGGTGCTGCCGCTGGAGACCGGCTTCTCCAACGATTCGGTCGAAGTCGTCACCGAGCAGGACATTCTGGGCGACCGTCTTGTCCGCCGGAAGAAAAAGAAGAAGGATTCGGACGCCTTCCTCGCCGAACTGGCGGCGCTGACGCCCGGCGACCTGATCGTCCACATGGACCACGGCATCGGTCGCTACGAAGGCCTGCAGTCGATCCCGGTCGGCAAGAGCCCGCACGACTGCGTGATGCTGACCTATGCGGGCGGCGACAAGCTCTACATCCCGGTCGAGAACCTCGACGTCCTCTCGCGCTATGGCAGTGAGGCGGAGGGCGTTGCGCTCGACAAGCTGGGCGGCGAGGCATGGCAGAAGCGCCGTGCCAGGCTGAAGGAACGCATCCGCGAGATCGCGGGCGAACTGATGAAGACCGCCGCCGCACGCGCCCTGCGCGTCGCACCGGCTCTGCTTCCCGAAAAGTCGAGCTACGACCAGTTCGTCGACCGTTTCCCCTGGCAGGAAACCGAGGATCAGGAACACGCGATCGACGACGTGCTGGGCGATCTGGCCGAAGGCAAGCCGATGGACCGCCTCGTCTGCGGCGATGTCGGCTTCGGCAAGACCGAAGTGGCCCTGCGCGCGGCCTTCGTCGCCGCCATGGCGGGCCAGCAGGTCGCCGTCGTCGCGCCCACCACCCTGCTCGCGCGCCAGCACTATGCGAGCTTTGCCGAACGCTTCAGCGGCTTCCCGCTCGAAGTCGGCCGCCTCTCGCGCCTTGTGCCCGAGAAGGAAGCCAAGGCCACGCGCGAGGGCCTGACCGCAGGCACCATGGACGTGGTCTGCGGCACCCACGCGATCCTCTCGAAAACGGTCAATTTCAAGCGCCTCGGCCTCGTCATCGTCGACGAGGAACAGCGCTTCGGCGTCAATCACAAGGAGCGCCTGAAGCAGCTTCGCACCGACGTGCACGTGCTGACGCTCACCGCCACGCCGATCCCGCGCACGCTGCAAATGGCGATGTCGGGCCTGCGCGAACTTTCCACCATCCAGACCCCGCCGGTCGACCGCCTTGCGGTGCGGACGTACGTGATGGAATGGGACGAGATGGTGATGCGCGAGGCCCTGCTGCGCGAACACCATCGCGGCGGCCAGAGCTTCATCGTCGTGCCGCGCATCTCGGACATGGCCGAAGTCGAGGAATGGCTGGCCAAGAGCGTGCCGGAAGTGAAGGTCATCTCCGCCCACGGCCAGATGAGCGCGGGCGAAGTGGAAGAGCGCATGAGCGCCTTCTACGAGGGCAAGTACGAAGTCCTGCTGTCGACCACCATCGTCGAGAGCGGCATCGACATTCCGCGCGCCAACACGATCATCATCCACCGCGCCGACCGCTTCGGCCTTGCCCAGCTCTACCAGCTGCGCGGGCGCGTGGGCCGATCGAAGCTGCGCGCCTATGCCTATCTGACGACACCGGCGGGCCGCGCGCTGTCAGAAGTGGCCGAAAAGCGCCTCAAGGTCTTGAGCGATCTCGATTCGCTGGGTGCCGGTTTCCAGCTTGCCAGCCACGACCTCGACATTCGCGGCGCCGGCAATCTGCTGGGCGACGAACAGTCGGGCCATATCCGCGAGGTTGGCTTCGAACTCTACCAGTCGATGCTGGAGGACGCGATCCTCGAAGCGCGTGCAGGCGGCGTCGGGCTGGAGAAGGATACCTCGGGCCTGTCCCCGCAGATCACGGTGGAAGCGCCGATCATGATCCCGGAGGACTACGTTCCCGATCTAGCCGTGCGCATGGCGCTCTATCGCCGCCTCAACGACGCCGACAGCAAGGACGAGATCGAATCGCTCTCGGCCGAAATGATCGACCGTTTCGGACCGCTCCCCTCGGCCACCTCGAACCTCGTCCAGCTCATCCAGATCAAGCGCCAGGCGATCGAGGCGCATATCGCCAAGATCGACGTCGGCCCGCGCGGCACGCTGGTCAGCTTCCACAACGACAGCTTCCCGAACCCCATGGGCCTGATCGCCTATGCCGAACGGCTTCAGGGCGCGGTCAAGCTGCGGCCGGACAACAAGCTGGTGCTGCAACGCGCCTGGGGCGATCCCAAGAGCCGCCTCAACGGGTTGCTGCAGCTGACCAAGGGCCTCGCGGCGGTGGCGCGAAAAGGTTAAGCGGCGATGGCGCGGAAAGGATAGGCGGCGGTAGCGCGCAAGGGAAAGGCGCCGCTATCCCACCGAGCGGGCCAGGCTGTCGAACATCGCGGTGCTCATCGGCTGCGCGCGCAGGAATCCCTGATAATAGGCACAGCCCTCGCGCGCGGCGACCTGGCGCTGGGCCTCTTCCTCGATGCCCTCGGCGATGACCTGAAGGTCGAGCGCCTTCGCCATCGCAACGATGGCACGCAGCACCGCCACGTCGCGCTTGTCGGTGGTGATGCCGTCGATCATCGAGCGATCGAGCTTCAGGTAGTGGATCGGCAGGACCTTGAGATAGCGGAAGTTGCAGAAGCCCGCCCCGAAGTCATCCAATGCGATCCGGATGCCCTGCGCGGAGAACTCCGCCAGGATCTGGGCAGCCTGCGAGATGTCACCGATCAGGGCCTGCTCGGTCACTTCCAGCGTCAGCCTGCGCGGCGGAAACCCGCTCGCGCGGACAAGGTCCAGCATCTGGCGCACGTAATTGCCGAAGGCGAGGTCCGCCGGCGTGACATTGATCGACAACCGCAAAGCCTTGGGCCAGTTGCCCGCCGCTTCCAGCGCCTTGGCGGCGATGTGACGGGAGAGCGGCGCCACGTGGTCGGCCCGCTCGGCAATGGCGAAAAGGCCGCCCGCACCGATCCGACCCAGGCGCGGATGCTTCCAGCGTGCCAGGGCTTCCGCCCCGGTCAACCGGTCGTCCTCGAGGCTGAACTGCGGCTGGAACAGGATCTCGATCTCGTCGCGGTCGATCGCGCCGAGCAGGTCGGCCTCAAGCTGTGCAGCCGAATGGCCGGGCGGGGTCGCTTCGCCCTCGGCCCAGGCAAGCCGCGTGCCTTGCTGGTCGCGCGCGGATTCCAGCGCATGGCCGAGCCGGTCCAGCATCGAATCCACGCCTTCATCGGCCAGCGCGCGAATCAAGGCGATGCGCGGCGACAGGCGCAAGACTCCCGAGGGCACCGCGATGGGGCGCGACACCGCCTCGGCCAGCTGATCGGCAACCAGTTGCCAGCGCTCCCGGCTGCAGGCCTCATTGGCGACCAGCGCGAAGGAACCACCCCCGGCGCGCGCCAGCAGCCAGTGACCGTCGAGTTCCTCGTTCGCGAAATGCGCGATGCGGCTCGCCACTTCTTCCAGCGCCCCGTCACCCGCAGCCGCGCCATAGGCCATGTTGATGGCATCGAGCCGGCGCAGGCCGAGCAGCATCGCATGGATATGCGCGCCCGGCCCATTCTCGCTCGCCTGGCGCCAGGCCGCGATCCGTTCGCGCACGGCATCAAGCCCCGGAATTCCGGTCAATCTATCCTCAAGACCGCGTGCCAGCTCTGCCGGCACCCCTTCCCTGCTCAAAACCATGCGCCTTTCCTAACCCCATCCCCATAACGCAAGCCCCTTGCAAAAGCGTTCAAAATTCGAAAGGTCCGACGAAGTGACGAAGGCGTCACGGTCACGCCTCGCCGACCGCGGCAACGAGGCGCAGCATGACCGCCTCAAGGAAATGAAGAATGAGCGACGAACCCCGGCTGGCCCTCATCGTTTCGGACAGCGCCAAGGCACAGGAAGGCGCCGAGGCCTTGCGCGATGCCCATGACTGGGTGAGCCCGGAAGAAGCCGATGTCTTCGTGGTGCTGGGCGGCGACGGCTTCCTGCTGCACGTCCTCCACGAGATGCTCGACCGCGACCGCATCAAGCCGGTCTACGGCATGAACCTGGGCACGGTCGGCTTCCTGATGAACGGACCGCACGACCATATCCCGATCATCCACCGGGTGATGGAGGCGCACTCGGTCCCGGTGACGCCGCTGCGCATGTACGCGGTCAGCAACGACGGGCGCGAGTACAAGTACTACGCCATCAACGAAGTCTCGCTGCTGCGCGAAACCCGCCAGACCGCCAAGCTGGAAGTGCGCATCAACGGGCGCGTGCGGATGGAGGAACTGGTGGGCGACGGGGTGCTGGTGGCAACGCCGGTCGGCTCCACCGCCTACAACCTCTCCGCCGACGGCCCGATCCTGCCGCTCGGCGCTCCGATGCTGGCGCTGACGCCGCTCAGCCCCTTCCGCCCGCGACGCTGGAAGGGCGCGATCCTGCCCGAGAGCGCAGAAGTCGAATTCCACGTCAACGAATCCGAGAAGCGCCCCGTCGCCGCCGTCGCCGACCAGAAGGAAGTGCGCGACGTGAAGTCGGTGCGAATCCGCGCGACGTACGAAAAGGAACTGACGCTGCTGTTCGACCCCGGCTTCACGCTGGAAGAACGCATCTTCGCCGAGCAGTTCCAGGTCTGAAATCGCAGCAATTCCGCGCCTCCCGGCACCGAACCATCGCCTGTGGAAAAATTTTCGCCGCATTTTGCGCAAAGTCAGGGTTGCCAATCCCTACGGCACTGTTATAGGCGCACCCCTGCCCAGCGGTGGAAACACTGACAGGCCGGTCCCCGATAGCTCAGCGGTAGAGCATTCGACTGTTAATCGAATGGCCGTAGGTTCGAATCCTACTCGGGGAGCCACTTCTTTTGAAGGGTTCGAAGCGGTATCGAAAGATGCCGAAAGCAACTCTTCCGCCCGCCGGTGGAAACACCGAACAGGCTGTTCCCCGATAGCTCAGCGGTAGAGCATTCGACTGTTAATCGAATGGCCGTAGGTTCGAATCCTACTCGGGGAGCCACCTTTCCTACATAGACATCGCCAGCCATTCGCTCCGTGCCGACCTGCAAGGTCCGCGCGCGTTTTTGCGTGCTCATTTCGCCCGCAGCATTGGACAAAGAAAAAGGGCCGCAGCATCCGCCGCAGCCCCTTCCGGTAATCGAAGAAGGCCGAGAGGAATCCTCCCGGCCCGCTTACCCGACTCAAGCAAGCGCGCCGTGGCAGTGCTTGTACTTCTGCCCCGACCCGCAAGGGCACAGCGCATTGCGGCTGATCGGCAGGTCCGCATAAGGGTTCTCGCCCGAGCCGCCGAGGCCTACGCCCGCCTGCGGGCTGCCCGCCAGCGATCCGAACAGTTCGGGCACCATCGCCGAGCCATCGCCGTCGTTCGAATTGTCGATGCCGGTCAGCGGATCGATATGGCCGGTCAGGAAGTCCGGCAGTTCGGGAAGCTGCACCGGCTCCGGGATCTGCAACTGGCTGACCGCCAGGATGCGCGTCACGTCCTCGCGGATCGTGTCCAGCATGCGCTCGAACAGACCGAAAGCCTCGGTCTTGTATTCGTTGATCGGCGTCTTCTGGGCATAGGCGCGCAGGAACACCACCTGACGCAGCGCATCGAGGGTGGCGAGATGCTCCTTCCAGTAGTGGTCGATGCGGTCGAGCAGGATCGACTTCTCGACCTGGCGCCAGATCGCCGGATCGTCGTTCGCCATCTTCTCGGCCATGTGCGCGTCGGCCATGGCGGCAATGCGCTCCTCGACGAGTTCGGGGTCGACGCCGTCCTCTTCGATCCACGCCTCGATCGGCACGTCGAGCGCAAGGATCTCGGCCGCCCTGGCCTTGAGAGCCTCGACGTTCCAGTGCTCGGGGTAGGAACCCTGCGGGCAGGCATCGGCTACAATGGAGTTCACCGTATCCGTGCGCATGTCGATCACGACATCGTCCACCGTCTCGGCGTCCATGATGTCCGAGCGCTGCTCGTAGATCACCTTGCGCTGGTCGTTCATCACGTCGTCGTACTCGACGACCTGCTTGCGCACTTCGTAGTTGCGCGCCTCGACCTTCTTCTGCGCGGTCTCGATGGCCTTCGACAGCCACTTCGAACCGATCGCCTCGCCATCGGCCAGGTTGCTGTTCATCATCTTGGCGAACAGCGTGTCCGGGCCGAAGATGCGCAGCAGGTCGTCCTCGAGGCAGAGGTAGAACTTCGACAGGCCTGGGTCGCCCTGACGGCCCGAACGGCCGCGCAGCTGGTTATCGATGCGGCGGCTTTCGTGGCGCTCGGTACCGATCACGCAGAGACCGCCAGCGGCCAGCACCAGGCGCTTCTGCTCGGCCACTTCCGCCTTGATGCGGGCAATCGCCTCGTCGCGCTCCGGCCCCTCGGGCATGTCACGCAGCTCGTCCTCGATGCGGAACTCGACGTTGCCGCCCAGCTGGATGTCGGTGCCGCGGCCCGCCATGTTGGTGGCGATCGTCACCGCGCCAAGACTGCCCGCCTGCGCGACGATGTGGGCTTCCATCTCGTGGAAACGGGCGTTGAGAACCGAATGCTTGACGCCTTCCTTGGTGAGGAAGTCCGAGAGCAGTTCCGACTTCTCGATCGACACCGTGCCCACGAGCACCGGCTGGCCGATCTCATGCTTCTCGCGGATCAGCTTGGCGATGGCGCCGAACTTGTCGAGCGTGTTCTTGTAGAACTCGTCTTCCTCGTCGATGCGCTGGATCGGCACATTGGTCGGGATGGTGACGACGTTCATCTTGTAGATGTCGTAGAACTCGGCCGCCTCGGTGGCAGCCGTGCCGGTCATGCCCGAAAGCTTCGGGTACATGCGGAAGTAGTTCTGGAAGGTGATCGAGGCGAGCGTCTGGTTCTCGGGCTCGATCTTGACGCCTTCCTTGGCCTCGACCGCCTGGTGCAGACCGTTCGACCAGCGGCGACCGTCCATCATGCGGCCGGTGAATTCGTCGATGATGACGACCTTGCCGTCCTTGACGATGTAGTCGGTGTCACGCTTGAACATGACCACGGCCTTAAGGCTCTGGTCGAGGTGGTGGACGACCTGGGTGTTCTCGACGTCGTAGAGGTTCGAGCCGACCAGCAGCCCTGCGGCCTCGAGCATGCGCTCGGCCTTCTCGACGCCGTCTTCGGTCAGGCTGATGTTCTTGGTCTTCTCGTCGGTTTCGTAGTCCTCGGGGACGAACTGCTTCACGACGGCATCGACCTGAATGTAGAGTTCCGACTTGTCGTCAGTCGGGCCCGAGATGATCAGCGGGGTTCGCGCTTCGTCGATCAGGATCGAATCGACTTCGTCGACGATCGCGAAGTTGAACGGGCGCTGCACCATCTGGCTGCGCTCGTGCTTCATGTTGTCGCGCAGGTAGTCGAAACCGAACTCGTTGTTGGTGCCGTAGGTAATGTCGGCGCCGTAGGCTTCGCGGCGTTCCCATTCGTTGAGGTTGGGGACGATCACGCCGATGGTGAGGCCGAGGAAGTTGTGCAGCTTGCCCATCTGCTCGGCGTCGCGGCGGGCGAGATAGTCGTTGACGGTGACGACGTGGACGCCCTTGCCCTCGATGGCGTTGAGGTAGGTGGCGGTGGTCGCCACCAGGGTCTTGCCCTCACCCGTGCGCATTTCCGCGATTTCGCCGCGGTGGAGGACGATGCCGCCGATCAGCTGCACGTCGAAGTGGCGCATGCCGAACACGCGCTTCGAGGCTTCGCGCACGGTGGCGAAGGCTTCGGGCAGGATCTTGTCGAGGGTGCTGCCTTCGGCGAGCATTTCGCGGAACTTGGGCGTCTGTGCGGCCAGTTCCTCGTCGCTCATGGCTTCGAGGACGGGCTCGAACGCAGCGATCTGGGCGACGACCTTGTCGAGCGACTTGACGTAGCGGTCGTTGGACGAACCGAAAATGGACTTGGCGAGTGCGCCGAACATGGCGGGAATCCCTGTTTTTCTTGAATATCGAGAATGGCGGACATGCGCGCCTCCACCTTTGCGGCAGAGCGCTGAAATAGGTTCGCGAAGGAGCGAATGGGCGGCGCGCTTACTCGCGCGCGCGGTCTATCCCAGTGAGGACCGCAGGAACCGCCAACGAAACCGGCACCGCAACAAGCGGCGGGGCATGACGGCGCGTGTTCCGCAGACCCGGTTCGGGCAACCGCGCGAGAGCAACCGGGGCACGCGGCGCCTTGGCGGCCACGGCAGCCTCAGTCAGCACCACCTGCAGGCTGGCCACCTGCGATGCACGCGCTTCGGCAGGGCCGATCTGCGCGGCAAGGCCCGTCAGCAGGGCCAGCAGGGTGAGGATCAGGCGATTTGCCATGGCGGATCAGATAAGGGCGCCTCGGCGCCATGTCCACACCAGAGAACGCCCTGCCCCGAGTTTACACACGTATCCCCGCACGCACCACGAGTCTTGACCTGTCGCACCCACGCGCTACGCACCCGCCATGGCCTATCCCACCTCACCGCTCGCCTCGCCCTTCCCCGCCATGCCGCCGATCGCCGGCGTCACCCCGCACGTCGTGCGCGCAGGGTACAAGGACTGGGGCCGGTGCGACCTCACTTACGTCGAACTGGACGAGGGCACGGCCGTCGCCGGCGTGTTCACCAGGAACCTGTGCTGCTCCAGCGAAGTCGAACTGGGCCGCGTCAACGTGAAGCAGGGCCATGCCCGCGCACTGGTGGTCAACGCGGGCAATTCCAACGCCTTCACCGGCTACCGGGGCCGCGAGGCGGTGGAGCAGATCATGGATCAGGTCGCCGCCCATATCGGCTGCCCGCGCGAGCAGGTCTTCGTATCCTCCACCGGCGTGATCGGCGTGCCGCTGCCCAAGGACAAGGCCCGCGAAGGCGTGGAGAAGGCGCTCACCGCCCAGCCCTGCTCGTGGGAAGACGTGGCCAACACCATTTCCACCACCGACACTTTCGCCAAGGGCGCGACGGCCACGGCGATGATCGGCGACACCAAGGTCACGCTCGCCGCCGTCATCAAGGGCTCGGGCATGATCGCGCCGGACATGGCGACGATGCTCGGCTACATCTTCACCGATGCCGCCGTGGAGCCTGCCTTCCTGCAGGAATGCCTCGCCGCCGCGAACTTCCGCACGTTCTCGTGCATCACTGTCGATTCGGACACTTCCACCAGCGACACCGTGCTGGCCTTCGCCACCGGCAAGGCCGGCAACGCGCCGCTCTCCTCGATCGCCTCGCCCGGCGCCCATGCCTTTGCCGCCGCGATCCATGACGTCTGCCGCCAGCTCGCCCACCTCGTCGTGCGCGACGGCGAAGGCGCGCAGAAGTTCATCGAGGTTGCCGTCTCCGGCGCCGTCTCGGACGAGAGCGCGAGGCTGGTCGGCATGGCCATCGCCAACTCGCCGCTGGTGAAGACCGCGATTGCCGGTGAAGACGCCAACTGGGGCCGCGTGGTCATGGCCGTGGGCAAGGCAGGCGAACCGGCCGACCGCGACAAGCTCTCCATCGGCTTCGGCGGCACCTGGGCCGCGCGCGAGGGCCTGCCGCTGGCCGATTACGACGAGGCGCCGGTCGCTGCCCACCTCAAGGGCCAGGACGTCACCATCGAGGTCGACCTCGGCCTTGGCGAAGGGGCTGCCACCGTGTGGACTTGCGACCTCACGCACGGCTACATCTCGATCAACGCCGATTACAGGAGCTGAGCGATGGCCGCGCCCGTGTTCACGATCTGGGGTCGCCTCAACTCCCACAACGTCAAGAAGGTCGCCTGGTTCGCCGAGGAACTGGGGCTGAACTATGTCCGCCACGATATCGGCGGCAAGTTCGGCTATACCGACGAGTACCTCGCCAAGAACCCGAACCGGCTGGTGCCGATGATCGAGGACGGCAAGCTCTCGCTGTGGGAATCGAACGCGATCCTGCGCTACATGGCGGCCGAGTACGGCGGTGAGCGCTGGTTCCAGCGCGATCCGATCGACCGCGCGCTGGCCGACCGCTGGATGGACTGGCAGATCACGTATGCCGACGCCCAGCGCCTGCCGTTCCTGTCGATGGCCCGCACCCCGCAGGACCAGTGGGACATGCCCGCCATCGAGCGGGACGTGAAGGCCTGCGCCGCCCACCTCGCGGTGCTGGAACGCTACCTTTCCGAGAAGCCCTGGCTCTCCGGCGGCCAGTTCGGCATCGGCGACATCCCCATGGGCGTCTATGCCTACACCTGGTTCAGCCTGCCGTTCGAGAAGCCGGAATTCCCCGCCGTGGCCGAATGGTACGCCCGCATTCGCGAGCGCAAGGGTTATGCCCAGCAGGTCATGATCCCGCTTACCTGATCCCTCCGTTAAAGGCCTCGCGCATGATCCCCCCTTCGCTCAACGCCGCAGTCGAGACGATCATGCGCGAGGTGTCTCGCGACGTGATCCTGCGGCACTACCAGTCGCTGTCAGCCGAACAGATCGTCAGCAAGGCGGTGAACGACGTCGTCACCGTGGCCGACCGCGAGAGCGAGGCGATCCTTGCCGAGCGCCTCGCCGCCCTGCTGCCCGAGGCCGCCGTCGTCGGCGAGGAAGCCACGTTCGCCGACGAGGACGAACTGCTCAAGCTCAAGGACCGGCTCTGCTGGATCGTCGACCCGCTCGACGGCACCAACAACTTCGCCTCCGGCAAGGCCCCGTTCGGCATGCTCATCGCGCTGGCCGACAAGGGCGAGACGCTGGGCGGATGGATTCTCGACTGCCTGACCGGCCGGTTCTGCCGCGCCTCGGCAGGCGGCGGCGCCTGGGTGGACGGGGAACGCCTCACCGCCCGCACCACCGCAGAGCAGCCGCCGGTCGCCGCGATCTCGCTGATCTTCACGCAGGAATCCCGCCGCGAGCAGCTGCGCAGCGAAGTCGCCCCGCACTACCGCATGGTCGATATTCCGCGCTGCGCGGCCGAGCAGTACCCTCGCCTCGCGCTCGGCCAGAACGACGTCGCGATCTTCGAGCGTACCTTGCCGTGGGACCATGCGGCAGGCGCGCTGTTCCTCAACGAAGCCGGCGGCAAGTGCGCCCGCCCCGACGGCAGCGCCTACCGGGTCGACGAGATCGGCCGCAAGGGCCTGATCGGCGCGGCGAGCCCGGCCCTGTTCGAAGACCTTGCCATCCGACTCGCCGCGCTTCCAGAATAAGACCAGCTTCAACGTCATACTATGGCACAAGGTGACACGTCGGTTGACACAGTTGACACGGTCCTGAGGAAAGACCGTCTCCATGTGCCGAAGTGTCACCTTAAGGCGGCATGACGGTCGATTTCCCAACGATTTCAAAGATGATTTTTCAGGTGCGATCATGGCAGGTCGCAGCGATGTAGGAAAATCGTTCGGCGTTTGCAGTCGCGCGCGCACTCGCGAAGGCTCCAGTGCCCACCCGTGCGGCATTGTCCCCCCTGCGGATTCCCGCCCCCTCCGGCGTCACTGAACTGTTCCTTTACCGGGACGGGGATGGGAGAACGGCCATGAAGCCATCGGGGAAGCCACCGGGGACGCCATCGGGAAAACCATCAGGCTTGGCGGGCTCGATCTGCACGATATTGGCGCTGACCTCATGTCTGGAATCCAGTCCGGCTTCGGCGCATTCCGAAAGGATGTGGGGTGAAACCGGCGCGCAGTATCTTCCCCAAGCCGTGGAATGGTCGCTTTCGGACCTCGCCACCCCCGACCAGACCAAAGTGGAAGTCGTCGACCGCGACGACGGCGACGCCGGATGGCGACTGGAAGGCGTCGCCGTGCGCTCCTACGATCCGCTGTCCCTCGCGCTTCCCGCAAAGCTGATCGACGACCATGACACCGACCGGTTCCGCACCCGGCATTTCAGCGCCAGCGCGTGGCATGCGCTGGGCGACCATGACACCCTGCGCTTCACCGCCGTCGCCGGTCGCACCAGCCGCCGCACCGACGATTCCGTGGTCCTTCCCGCCAAGACCCTGACCGGATTTGCCGGTGCTCAACTGGCCTGGGAGCATGCGCGAACATGGTCGTTCTCGATCGGCGCTTTCAGGCAAGGCGGCTGGGGCGGCCGCTCGCTCGAACGCGATCTGCTGCATTTCTCGAACGGCGAACCGCCTGCCGCGCGCGGATTGAAGGCCTCCTGGCGCATGAAGCTGCAGGGCAACGAGAGCGACAGCGCCGGAAGCGGTATCTGGGTGGGGCTGGATTCCCGTCTCGGCACCCGCGCGGCCGGACTAGGGGGTGCGCTGGCGCAGTCCGCGCACCATGAATCCCGTCTCGGCCTTGTGCTTGCCTCCAGATTCTGAAGCCGGGCGGCCGGCTACTGCGCCTTGCCGAGCGAACAAACCCCTGTTCTCTCGCCCTTCACCGACCAGCGCATGATGTCCGGCGGTGTCCTTTGCTGGCCTATTCCCGGGGCATCCGGCAGGTTCATCAAGGGCTCCCTGCGGTTCTCGAAATCGAGCTTCAGGGCCGAGCCGCCGTAATTTCCCGAAACGTACATCATCAGCCGCGTCTGGAAGCGGGTCACCCTGCCCGTGCTCTCATCCTTCGAACTGGCAAAGCCACCCTGGCAGGACTGCGTCGCCTGCAATTGTCCCTGGCCCAGACGCATCTTCAGCGGACGGCACTCCGTCGTTCCCGCAGCCTGAGAGCGCCCCTCGCCCACCAGCAGGCGCACGAAGTCCTCCACTTGCGTATCGGCAAGGCAGAAGTGCCACTCCCGGTCCTTGCCCACGGCCATCGCCGTGTCGCCCCCATCGAGGCTTTTGCCGATGCGATAGGACCGCGAAATCGTGACGAGCCAATCCCCGCCTTGCATCGTCCTCTGCTCGCGCGTGCCTTCGACGACAATATCCTGCGGGTCGGCGTCACCCTGCGCCTGCGCGGACCAGGCGGACGCCGCCATCAGGAAAACGGGAACCGCACGAAACCAATGCATGGCAAGCCCTCTGCTCGTTCTCATCCGCAATGATCGGTCGCTGCGGGCGAACAGCTTGGAACTATGGAAGAAATACCAAGAAATGCAACGCCTAGTATTTCCCGCAATATCCACGAAGGGCAAAGAAAAACCCCCTCCACCGCGCAGGTGAAGGGGGCTTCTCATTCATCCGGGGCACCAACGGCCCCAGTGAATTCTCAGAGTTCGCCTTCGAGCCAGCCCTTGAGCGCGCTCTTGGGCGCCGCACCCAGCTTCTGGGCGACCGGCTTGCCGTCCTTGAACAGCACCATCAGCGGGATCGACTTCACGCCGATCTCGGCGGGGATGCCGGTGTTGGCCATGATGTCCATCTTGGCGATGGTCACCTTCTCGGACAACTCGTCGCTGATCTCTTCGAGAGCGGGACCGATCATCTTGCAGGGGCCGCACCAGTCGGCCCAGAAATCGACGAGAACGGGCTTGTCGGACTTCAGGACGTCGTCTTCGAAGCTGGCGTCGGTAACGGCAATGGTTGCCATGAACTTGAACTCCTCGGGGGTATCTCGGGTTGATCGCAATCTAGGGAGGAATCGCCGGGAGGCAACGCCCCGGCGCACATAGCTTTACTGGACCTGTGCAAAGTCGGGCTTGTGCGCGGCCAATGTCGCGGACGGTACTTCGATCAGGCGCGGAACGGAAGTGTAGAGCAAGGCGACATCCACCGCGCGGCCCGGGAACGCCACTTCCAGCGCGGCGGCATAGGCCGCCATCTGCCGCATCACCCCTCTCGGCACCTGCTCCAGACGTTCGGGCGGACGGCGCGCGGTCTTGTAATCGACCAGACGCACACGGGTGGGCTCGACGATCAGGCGGTCGATCGTACCCGCCACCACGTGCCCGCCGACGACGGCGGCGACCGGCACTTCGGCAAGGCTCCGGGGCCCGAACAGGTCGGCCCAGTCGGGATTGCCCAGCACCGCCAGCGCGCTCTCCAGCATCGCCTGGCGCACCGCTTCATCCAGATCGGCGGCATTGCGGGCAAGCCATTGCCAGCCCGCCTCCTCGCGCATGTCGGCAGCGACTTGCGGTAAACGTTCGAGCAGCTTGTGCACCAGTGTACCGCGCCGCAGGGCATCGCGGCCCGCACCCGGCGGGAACGGCGGATCGGGCGCATCCTCCTCGCCCAGCGCCGAAGGCGCCAGCGGACGCGGCGGACGCGGTTCGGCGGGGGCGACCCGCTCCAGCCAGCGCGGCAGCGGCTCACGCAACGGCAACTGCACCGAGCGGACCTCCGGCGGCAAGGGGGCGGGCGGCGCGCCGTAATCGCAGCGCGTGCCCCAGATCGCGTCTTCCACTTCGGCACCGTCCTCGAACAGGCTGCGCAGGCGGGCGAACCAGCTCTTTTCGGCCGGGCCGTCCTTGTCGCGCTTGCCCAGCGCGCCGCCAACGAACAGCGCTTCCTCGGCGCGGGTCATCGCGACGTAGAGCAGGCGCCAGTGTTCCTGTTCGTCCCCCTCGCGGTTTTCGGCGATCTGCGCGGCGATGCGGCCGGCCTTCTCGTCCTTCGACAGCGGCGGCAGCGGCACCTTGCGGCGCGCCTCGCGCGGGTCGGCGAGTTCGAAACCGCGCTCGCGCGCGGCCTCGGGATTGCCGGTGGCATCGGCGAGGATGACGATCGGCGCCTGCAGGCCCTTCGATCCATGCGCGGTCATCACGCGGACAAGCCCCTGCGCGGCGTCGGCCTCGCGCTTCAGCTCGCCGTCGCCGGCATCGAACCATGCGAGGAAACCGGCAAGGCTGGGCGTGTCGGTCATGACATAGGCCTGCGCGGCGTTGACCAGTTCGTCGATCGGGTCGTTGGCCTCGCTGCCCAGCCGCGCCACCAGCTTGCGCCGCGCCTGCCATGGCCCGACCAGCAGCCAGTGCAGCATCGCCTGCGGCGGCGCGTAGTCGGCCTTCGCGAGCAGTTCGCCCAATTGCTCCATGACCATGCCGATCTCGGGGCCGGACTGGGTGCGCAAGTGATCCCACAGGCGCACGCCCTTCGCCCGATGCCCAAAGCGCAGCAACTGCTCCTGACTCCAGCCCACCAGCGGCGACACGAGCAGGCTGGCCAGCGTCAGGTCGTCCAGCGGCTGCACCGCAAAGCGCAGGGCGGCGATCAGGTCCTTCACCGCCAGCGGCGCGCCCAGACGCAGACGGTCGACGCCCGCCACCGGCACGCCCGCCGCATGGAGCCGCGCGACGATCAGCCCGGCCAGTTCCTTGCGCTGACGCACCAGCACCATGATGTCGCCTGCCCCGGCGCGGCGCGGCTTGCCCTTGTGGAGCGCGAAACCGGGGCCGCTTTCATCCAGCCATTCGCGCACCTGACGGGCGATGCGCTCCGCCATCTGGCGATCCGGGCGGGAGAGCCAGTTGGGCTGCGCCCCATCGGCGTCGTCGGTGTCGAGGGGTTCTTCCTCCTCGACTTCCTCGGTCACCGGCTGCCACAGCGCGACATAGCCGGGACGTTCCTGCCCGACGTGGCGTTCTGCCGGACGGTCGAGCCCGAAGTTGCCGTGGCCGATGCCGCCGATGGCCTCGTCCACGAAATCGAGCACTTGCTGCGCGGTGCGAAAACTGCGGTCGAGCCCGAGTTCGACCAGCCGGCGCGGTGCCGCCGCGCTGCGCAGCATGTCGGCATTGTCCGCCGCCTGGTCCATCATGGCGCGCACGCGCTCTGCCGCGCGGCGGAAGTTTTCCGGGCTGGTGCCCTGAAAGCGGAAAATCGCCTGCTTGTAATCGCCCACCACGAAGAGCGTGCGCATGAGTTCGCTCCGCTGGCCCTCCCCGGCCCAGAACTCCTCCGCCATGGCGAAGACGATGTCCCACTGCGCGGCATTGGTATCCTGCGCCTCGTCGACGAGGATGTGGTCGAACCGGCGGTCCAGCTTGTAGCGGATCCAGTCGGCCGAAGCCTGCCCGCGCAAGAGGTCGGCGGCGCGGCGGATCTGGTCGTCGAAGTCGATCAGGCCTTCGCGCTGCTTCGCCTCGTCCCAGGCGATCGCAAAGGCGCGGCCAAGGCGCAGCGCGGGCACCAGCCGGTCGGCCAGCCCCAGCATCGCCTTCACTTCGCGGATGCGAACCAGACACTCGCCCACGCGCGAGGCATAGCCTTCGTAATCCGGCTCGAACTTCGCAAGGTTCTTGGCGCTGCGGACCGCGTCGTCCTTGGTGAACAGCGCGCCGTAGAGGTCTTCCACCTGCTCCGCGCGCCTGGCGGGCGAATGCATGAGCCAGGGCACCAGCACGTCGGTCGCCTTGTGCGCGGTGGCGGTGTTCCACTCGGCCAGCACTTCGCAGCACCGGCGCAGCGAACGGACGTCGAACTGGTCGTCCGCGCACATGGATGCCAGCATGTCCTCACCGGCGTCGGCGGGTAGCCCCAGCAGCCGCAGCACATGCCCCCGCATGTCGCCCGCCTGCCACGAGCCCGGCCCGAACCACGCCTCCCGCGCGGACGCGCAGCGCAGCAGGAAGTCCATCACCGAGTCCGGACCATGCCGCAGCGAAAGCTGGGCAATGGCGCGCAGCAAGTGCGTGTCGCCCAGTGCCGCCTCTTCCGCCTCCACCAGGAGATCGGCCAGAACCTGCCGCGCCAGCAAGGTGCGTTCACGGTCTTCCATCGGGCGGGTGCCGGGAACCAGCCCCGCCTCCAGCGGGAATGTCGCCAAGAGCCACTGCGAGAAGGCGTGGATGGTATCGATCCGCAAGCCCCCGCCGGGGCAATCGAGCACGGCGGCAAACAGCGTGCGCGCCCGCGCCATCGTATCGGGATCGGTCGGCGCGCCGATGGCATCGAGGCGCAGGAACAACTGCGTCTCTTCCAGCCGCACCCATTCGGCCAGCGTGCCGTTGATGCGCGCGGCCATTTCGGTGGCGCCGGCCTTGGTAAACGTCAGGCACAGCACCTGCGAAGGCGAAACGCCTTCCTGCAGCAAGAGCCGCAGCACGCGCGAGGAGAGGACCTGCGTCTTGCCGGTGCCCGCCGATGCCGAAAGCCAGACGCTGTCACGCGGATCGACCGCGCGCATCTGGTTGCCATGCAGCGGGTGGACGGTTGCCGGGCCGCTCATGCGCCCTCTCCCGTCCCGGGATCGGAATCCCTGGGTTCAGACCGGCCACCGAGCGAGGTGATCCACTCATCCAGCCGCATCAACTGGTCGTAATCGGCGTAGGAACCCAGTTCCGGATTGAGCCTTGCCGTGAACGGCTCGGTGCCCAGGATCCAGCGGTCGAGCGCGTCGTTCAGATAGTCCTCGGTATGCGGCATGAACTCGTCCGGCAACACGCCGGTGCGCTTGCTGCCTTCCTTGAGCGGGGTGGTGGTGTAACCGATGCCATCCTTGTTCTTGGCCATCGACCAGTATTCGAAGGCCTGCGCCTCGCCGTGGATGACCTTGTCGTCCAGATCCTTGAACCCGCCCGCTTCGGCAATCATCGCGACAAGGCCAAGCTGCAGCGCGAAGCCCTCTTCCACGCGGCGCGTCGTCGGCGGCGAACCGGTCTTGTAGTCGACCACCGCGAGCTTGCCGTCCGCCAGCCGGTCGATACGGTCGGCCCGGCCGTGAACCTTGATGCCGCGATAATCCATGCCGCCCTTCGCTTCCGTGGCGATGACGCGGCGGCCATGGGTCTTGTGCGCCAGCACGAGATCGCGGAACGTATCGAGCGCGGCGGAAAGACGCGGCCACCACAGCGCACGCATCAGCGGATGGGCGTTCTTCTCCACCAGGACTTGCTGCGCGATCGGGTGCAATCCGTCGACCGGCTCGCCCGCGCGGTGCCAGCGCTCCATCACCAGGTGCGCGACTTCGCCCTTCCAGGCCGCGCTCGGCTCCGCGTCCAGCGCATCGAGACGCGATAGGCCGAGGACCGCATTGGCGTAGAATTCGTAAGGATCGCCGCGCAGGCGGTCGAGCCCGGTGACCGAGAGGTCCACCCGGCGCTGCTCCGCGCTGGGCATCGGCTGCGGGCGCGGATGCGCGGGAACCGGGGCGCCATCGTCGATCATGCGGGCAAGGCGCAGCGCCTCGGTCTCGACATGGCGCTCCGCCTGTTCGCCCAGCAACGCCTTGACGCGCAGCACGAAGCGCGAGGGGATCACCGGGCCGCCGGCATCGCGCAGCGCCCAGCTGAGCACCACTTCGGGTGCGCCCAATGCTGCGGCAAGGTCGTGCGCCGCAAGGCCGATGCGGAAGTCGGCTCCCGGCACCCCCAGCGCGCGCAGCACGGCGGGCGGCAGCAGCGCGTCCTGCGCGGGAGCGGCGGGCCAGGTGCCCTCCACCAGTCCGCCGCAGATGACCAGATCGGCGCGGCTCATGCGCGCTTCCAGCAGGCCGTAGATCGAGACGCGCGGATGGCCGCCCCAGGGCGGGCGCACCGCACCGCGGTCCATCACGTCGCGCAGCATGGCGTGGAGTTCGCGCGGATCGAACAGCGTGCCGGCCGAGGCGGCAGCGGCGCGCAGTTCCTCCACCATGGCACTGAGCGAGCGCCCGTCCGCGCCGGACCAGATCGCCTCGCCGCAGAGCCGTTCGGCAGCATCGGCGAGCGTGCCCAGCATCGTGTCGAGCGGTTCGCCTTCATCGAGCGCGAGCAGCGGCGCCAGCAACGCCTCGACCTCGCCCCACCATTCGCCGATCTTGCGTGCCTCGGCGATTTCCGCCAGCGCGGCAAGGCCGCCGCCGGGGCGCGGTCCGCGCAGCCCCCGGTCCAGCTTGCGCGCTGATTCCAGCCAGGCCGCACGGCCTTCCCCGGCACCCGCCAGCGGATGCACCAGCAGCGCGATCAGCGGCACCGGTGCGGCCTGATCGGCCATGACTTCGGCCAGAAGCAGCATCAGGCGGCCCGCGGCAGTCTGCGACAGCGGCAGGCCCGCGGTATCGTCGGCGGCAATGTCCCAGCGGGTGAGGTGCGCGACGACGCGCGCGGCCAGCCCGCGATCGGGGGTGATGACCGCCACGCGCCGCTCGGGCACTTCCAGCGCCTGCCGCACGAGAATGGCGATGGCCTGTGCCTCCTGTTCGGGATGCGCGCTTTCCATCATGCGCACGCCGGGCAGGCGCCGCCGTTCCGCCTCCAGCCCCACCCATGCCGTCGAGGCCTGCGGCGGCAGGAACAGGTTGGAGATCACCGTGCTGCGCGACGGCGGCGAAGCCCCCGGACCGGAGCGGTGCCAGGCCGTCACTTCCTCGCGGGCGATGCCCATGCGGTTCAGCAGCAGCTTGAGGTGATATTGCGGATGCGTCACCGCGTCATGGGGCCCGAACGGCGGCTCCTCCGGCCCGGCCGGATTGCCGGCGGTGCCGAGTTCCTCCCAGACGTCCTGCGGCAGCGCGAGGTCGAAGTCGGGCAGCACCACGCTGCCCTCGGGCAATTCGCTCACCACCCGCAGCAATTTCGCCAGCGCGGGCGAGGCGCTGGTGACGCCCGCCGCGACGATCGGGAAGACCGGCGGTGCCGTGCGCCAAGCGCGGGCGGCATGCTCGAACAGCTGGTTGCGCCGCTCCGGCGCGTCGATCTCGCCGCGTGCCGCGAGTTCCGCCAGCCAGTATTGCTGCACTTTCAGGAAGGTACGGGTGTTGTCGGTCCAGTGACTGGCGAGTTCCCCGACCACGCCGATCACCCGCTCGCTCATCAGGTCGAGCGGGGCAATCCCCTCGACCAGCAGGCGGTCCATCGTCCGGCCCAGTTCCCACGCACGGCGCAGCAGCGCCGCGCCCTTGCCCGCCGCATCGCCGTCGACTTCGCGCAGGTAATGGGCCAGCCGCAGCCAGCGGCGGGTAGGATCGGCCGCCGGCGCAATGTCTGCCGCGCCGAGCGGATCGAGCAGCGGGCCCAGCGTCTCGTCAAGGTCGAGATCGCCCACCACCACCATGCGCGGCAGCAGCAGGCCCGGCGTCTCGACGCTGCCCGCATGGCGCACGAAGGCCTCGGTCACCGTGCGCACGGCGCGGCGACTGGGCAGCAGCAGGGTCAGCCGGGCAAGGCCAAGCTCGCCCTGCCCGTAACGCGGTGCCAGGCCCGCCACGAGGGCGTCCGCGAAACCGCGATGTGCTGCAATCGAATAGACTTTCGGCCCGGCCCTCTCAGGCACGGGTCAGCCAATCCTCGGTCGGCCGAATCGCCGCCGGTTCACCCACTTCGAACCACATGCCGGTATGGGTAATGCCGTAGAGACGGCCTTCCTCGATCGCGCGGCTCCACAGCAGGTTGGTGGAGAACGGCCCTTCCGGCGCATCGCGCAGCAGACGCTTCGACACCAGTTGGATGCCCATGTAGATGAACGGCGCGACATGGCCGGGCTTGCGGCGCGAGACACGGCCCACGGCATCGAGATGGAAGTCGCCGGCGCCCCGATGGTGCATTGCCTGCGGATGCGGCACCACCAGCAGCAGCGCGTCCATGCGTTCCTCGTCCCAGGCGCGCGAGAGTTCGTGGAACACGTCCTCCGGACCGTCGAGCCAGATATTGTCGCTGTTGAGGCAGAAGAACGTCTCGGGCAGCAGCGGCGCGGCCTTGACCATGCCGCCGCCGGTTTCGAGAAGCTGCGCGCGCTCGTCCGAAACGGCCACCTGCGGTCCCTGGTGACGCGCCTTGAAGTGTCCTTCCAGCGCGTCGGCAAGGTAGTGGACGTTGACCACCGCCTTCTCGATCCCGGCTGCATCCAGCTTGTCGAGCGTATGATCGATCAGCGACTTGCCCGCCACCCGCACGAGCGGCTTGGGCTGGGTGGCGGTGAGCGGGCGCATGCGCTTGCCGATGCCGGCGGCCAGCACCATCGCGGTATCGCTGGCGAGCGGGCCCCGGTTCATGCCGCGAAGCTCCCGCCATTGGCCGCGCGCAGGTCATCGGGCACGTTGGCATCGAACCAGCGGGCCACCGGCTCCAGCGCCGGATGGGCAAGATCCCGCTCCAGCTGCGCCCATACGCGCGGGATCAGATCGAGGTAGCGCGGCTTGCCGTCGCGCTTGAACAGGCGCACGAAGATGCCGACGATCTTGGTGTTGCGCTGCGCGCCGAGGCGGGCGTAATCGGCCAGGAACGTCTCGGGATCGACCCCGGTCGCGCGCAGGTAATGGTCGAACATCTCGGCCTCCAGCTCGGGCGAAACATCGCGGCGGGCATCCTGCAGCAGCGAGACGAGATCATAGGCCGGGTGACCGATCAGCGCGTCCTGGAAGTCCAGCAGCCCCTGCTTTTCGAGCGCGCCGAGCAGCATGATGTTCTCGGCGTGATAGTCGCGCAGCACGGTGACGCCGGGACGCTGGCGGGGCAGCATTTCGCCCAGCACGCTTTCCCACGCGGCGCTGAAACCGGCGGCGTCGACCGAGAGGCCCTGCGCGGGCGCATACCATTCGAGGAACAGCCGCACCTCGCGCTGGTACTCGCTCATCGAATAATCGAGGAACGGCCCGGGCGGCAGCTTGTGGAGCTGCACCAGCGCATCGATCGCGCCCTTGTAGATCGCGCGTTCGTCGTCCGGCCACTGGTCGATGTAGTCGCGCATGCGCGCATCGCCGAAGTCTTCCATCAGCACCAGGCCGCGCTCGGCCTGCTCGGCCAGGATGCGCGGGCTGCGCATGCCGTTGGCATCGAGCCAGCGCGCCGCGCGCAGGAACGGCTGCGGGTCCTCGGTCGGCGGCGGGGCATCCATCAGCATCGCGCATTCGCCATGCGCCCCGCGCACGCGGAAGTAGCGGCGGAACGACGCATCGCCGGCCAGCGGCTCGACTGTGGCGCCCTGCCATCCGGCATCGGCAAGGAAGGGCGCGAGGCCCTTGGGAAGATCGGCGGGAATCGTGGTCATTGCGGGATTCGCCCTAACCAATCCGCCCCCGCTTCGACAATGGCGATCCTGCCCTCTTCCGCAACTTCCAGCGTAATCGAGAGGCAGCCCGGCTCATGTTTGAACCCGCCGGCGTGATCGGGCCACTCGGCAAGGAGTGCGGCGCCCTGCCGGTAGTCGTCGAGACCGATCTCGTCCGCCTCGGAAGGATCGGCCAGCCGGTAGAAGTCGGCATGGATCAGCGGCAGGCGGACCGCCGGCGGATCGTAGACCTCGATGATCGCGAAACTGGGCGAAGGCACTTCGCCCTGATACCCGAGACCGGCGATGATCGCGCGGGCGAGCGTGGTCTTGCCAGCGCCAAGGCCGCCCTCCAGCGCGACGACATCGTCCGGCCACAAGGCCTCGGCAATGGCGCGGCCAAGCCGGTCCATCGCCGCAAGATCGGGAAGCGCAATCTTCATTCGGGAAGCTCCACCAGCGCGCTGGTCCCCTTGCCGCGTTCGGAAACGAGCCGCAGCGCGCCGCCGTGCGCCTCGACCAGCTGGCGCGCCAGCGGCAGGCCGAGCCCCTGGCTGCGCTCCACCGACTTGCCGTCGGCGCTCTGCTTCATGCCGTCGAGCGCGAGGGCGAGACTGCGATTGTCCATGCCCTGCCCGCGATCCTGCACGAGAATCTGCACCACGCCCTCGCCCTCGGGCGACTTGCGTCGTGCCATCTGCACGAGAATGCGCTGTCCGCGCGGCGAGGCGGCCATGGCGTTGTCGACCAGATGGCCGACCGCCCGCGCCAGACGCCGGCGGTCGCCCGGGAAGGGCCGCAGCAGCCCGTCGGCCCGCAAGTCGAGCACCAGCCCGGCACGTTCCAGACGCCCGGCCCGTTCCTCCACCACCGAGCGGATGAAGGGCATCGGGTCGATCTCTTCCTTCTTGAGCGGCAGCAGCCCGGCCTCGCTCTGCGACAGGTCGAGCAGGCTGTCGATGTGCTCGCCCAGCTGGTCGACCGAGGCGATGATGGCCGCCACATATTCCTGCCCGCCGGGATTGAGCTCGCCGCCCACGCCCGCTTCCAGCAATTCGGCAAATCCGCCGATCGAGGTGAGCGGGGTGCGCAATTCATAGCTGATCTTGGCGAGGAAGCGGGTCTTGATCGCGTCCGCCTCGATCAGCGCCTCGTTGCTTTCGCGCAGCGCCGCTTCGGCCTTCTGCGAATCCGTGATGTCGAGCACCGCCAGCAGGCCGTTGCCGTCGGGCAGCGGCACGCCCGCATATTCGAGCATCCTGCCGTCGGCGAGCGCGATCCGCCCGCCCTTCTGGGTGCGGTCCAGCGCGGCGGCACGCACGGCCACACCGATCGCTTCGGCCTCGGCCGGACGCATGAGCCGCGGCGCGATCTTCTTGAGCAAGGCCTCGACGTGCGGGTGGGTATCGAGAAAATCGCTCTCCATGCCCCAGTCGGCGGCAAAGCGGCGGTTCCACAGCTGCACGCGGCCATCGGGCGCAAAGACTGCGACCGATTCGTACAGGCTGTCGAACATCGCCGTGCGCGTGCGCAGCAGCGTGTCGCGCACCGCCGAGAGGCGCAGCTGTTCGGTGCGATCTTCCGCGATCAGCAGCAGCCCGCCGTCGGGCAGCGGCTGGGCGACGATACGCAGGTGCGTACCGTCCGACAGCGTCCAGGCTTCCTCATGGCTCTCGCTGGAGGCGAACCAGGCGCCCTTCTCGCGCCGCCAGGCCGGGAAGTCGCGCACTTCGGGAACCCGCTGGGCATCACGCGCGGCATCGAGCAGGCGTTCGAACACCGGCGGGTCTTGCAGCACTTTCGGCTCCAGCTTGAACAGGCGCTGGAACGGCTGGTTGGCAAAGCTCAGGCGCTTGCGGGCATCGAACTGGGCGACACCGGCGGACAGCTGGTCCAGCAGGGCCCGCTGCGCATCGCGGAAAGCCCGGAACGAGCGCGACATTTCCTCGAGATCTTCGATGTCCACCGCGTAACCGGCAACCCCGTCATCGCCCAGCGGCAAGTCGCTGACCCGCATCGCCCGGCGCTGGCCGTCGATCGTGGTGGAAACGATGCGCTGGATCGGCGCGCCCTTCTGCGCGGCGATCCGCGCGACTTGCGCGGGGCTGACGCCATCGACGTTCTCGACGAGTTCGGTACCCGCCGCCACCACGCCTTGCGCACTCTCGCCGCCGACCGCAGTGACATAGGCCGAGTTCACCAGTTGCAGTTCGCCATCCGGACGGCGGAACCACATCGGCATCGGCGCCGCCTCGATCAGCGAGACCAGGGCGGTGAAGTCGCCCCGCGCGCGCGCCGCCTCATCGCGCAGGCGGACAAGTTCGCCCTCGCTGTCGGAAAAGTCGAAAAGCCAGACCAGCGCCGCACCGCCAGGCGAGACCTGCGGATCGGCAAGATGGCCGCGCAGCGCCAGCGAACGTGCCGAATTGCGCGGCGTCACGACCATGCGGAAGGGCGCGGCGCTCTTCTGGGTGCGGCGTACCGCCTCGGTCAGTTCGGCCAGCTTGTCGGAAGGAAGGCCGCGGTCGCCGCCGTCGAGTTCGGACAGGAACTGGGGCACCGCGTCAAAACCCAGCCACTGGGCAACGCGCGGCGGCCCCTCGATGCGGCCGTCGGAACGCACGAGCAGCGGGATCGCCGGCGATTCCTCAACCATGCGGGCCAGGCGCCGGGCGGAACGAAGCTGCGCTTCCGCGCGCTTCTGGCGGCCTCTGGCGGAAAGCACCGCCCAGGCCGCCGCCAGCATCCATGCGGCAAGAAGCAACCCGATTACGAGAGGTACGAAGCGTTCGTGATCCATTCACCCCCGGCTATGCTGTCCCCGCGCCGCAAAGACAATGGGGAGAGTACCGCAGCGCCGGTACTCTCCCCATGTTGTTCGTGGATTTGGCATTGTCTGAAAATTCGCCACAGGCGAATCTTGCCGCACCGGGAATGCCCGGATGGGCATTCCCGGCCAAACCCATCAGTAGCGGTAGTGGTCTGCCTTGAACGGACCGACTTCCGGCACGCCGATGTAGTCGGCCTGCTTCTTCGAAAGCTTGGTGAGCTTCACGCCCAGCTTTTCGAGGTGCAGCGCGGCGACCTTCTCGTCGAGGTGCTTGGGCAGCACGTAGACGCGGTTCTCGTACTGCTCGTTCTTGGTGAACAGTTCGATCTGCGCGAGCGTCTGGTTGGTGAAGCTTGCCGACATGACGAAGCTGGGGTGGCCGGTGGCGCAGCCCAGGTTCACCAGGCGGCCCTTGGCGAGCACGATGATCTGCTTGCCGTCCGGGAAGGTGACGAGGTCGGTCCCGGCCTTCACTTCCTTCCAGTCGTAGTTGTCGAGCGCCGAGATCTGGATCTCGCTGTCGAAGTGGCCGATGTTGCAGACGATGGCCTTGTCCTTCATCTGCTCCATGTGCTCGCCGGTGATGACGGCTTCGTTGCCGGTAGCGGTCACGAAGATGTCGCAGCGCTTCACGGCGTCTTCCATAGTGACGACTTCATAGCCTTCCATGGCGGCCTGCAGCGCGCAGATCGGGTCGATCTCGGTGACCATCACGCGGGCGCCGCCGTTGCGCAGCGAGGCGGCCGAGCCCTTGCCGACGTCGCCGAAGCCGGCAACGCAGGCGACCTTGCCGGCCAGCATCACGTCGGTGGCGCGGCGGATCGCGTCGACCAGCGATTCCTTGCAGCCGTAGAGGTTGTCGAACTTCGACTTGGTGACCGAATCGTTCACGTTGATCGCGGGGAACGGCAGCTTGCCGTCCTTGGCGAGGTGGTAGAGGCGGTGCACGCCGGTGGTGGTTTCTTCCGAAACGCCCTTGATGGCGTTGACGGTGCGCGAAAGGTAGCCCGGCTTCGCCTTGAGGAAGGCGTTCAGCGCGCGCACGAACTCGATTTCCTCGGCATTCGAGGGTTCGAACAGCGGTTCACCGGCTTCGACGCGGGCGCCCCAGAGCGCGAACATGGTGGCATCGCCGCCGTCGTCGAGGATCATGTTGCAGGTGAGGTCGGGGTTGCCCTCGCTCGACCAGTCGAAGATGCGGCCGACATAGTCCCAGTATTCGGCCAGGCTTTCACCCTTGATGGCGTAGACGGGGATGTCCTGCGCGGCGATGGCGGCGGCGGCATGGTCCTGCGTCGAGAAGATGTTGCAGGTGGCCCAGCGCACTTCGGCGCCGAGCGCGACCAGCGTCTCGATCAGCACGGCGGTCTGGATCGTCATGTGCAGCGAGCCGGTGATGCGCGCACCCTTGAGCGGCTGGGCAGCGCCGTATTCCTCGCGCAGCGCCATCAGGCCGGGCATTTCGGTTTCGGCGATGGCGATCTCGGTGCGGCCGAAGTCGGCGAGCGAGATATCGGCGATGGCGTAGTCGGGGGCGGTGGTCGTGGCCACGGGCGCGAACTCCTGGAAGTGTTTGCTCTACGGCCCCTGCGCCGGAATGGCGTAGGGCGCCGCAATGGTGCCGTCCCTACCCGTTCGCTTTGCCCGACGCAAATATAAAGATATCTTTATATGCGCATCGGTAGATCCCGCCGGGGCACGGAAAAAGGGGCGGGAGAACACGCGCCCCCGCCCGTCCCGGCTTCGACCTGACGCCGTCTACGCGAGGTCGAAGCGATCGGCGTTCATCACCTTCACCCACGCGGCCACGAAGTCGCGCACGAACTTCCCGCCCGCGTCCGCCGCCGCATAGACTTCGCTGAGCGCGCGAAGCTGCGAATTGGAGCCGAACACCAGGTCGGTCCGCGTTGCCGTCCACTTCGGCTGCCCGCTCGCCCGGTCGGAGCCGACGAACTTCTCGTCCGCCGCGTCGTCCATCTGTTTCCAGGCGACACTCATGTCGAGCAGGTTGACGAAGAAGTCGTTGGTGAGCTGGCCTTCGCGCGCGGTGAAGACGCCGTCCTTCGAGCCGCCGAAGTTTGCGCCCAGCACCCGCAGGCCGCCCACCAGCACCGTCATCTGCGGGGCACTGAGGCCCAGCAGCTGCGCGCGGTCGAGCAGCAGCTCCTCGGTCGGCACGTTGTAGGGCACCTGGAGGTAGTTGCGGAAACCGTCCGCGCGCGGCTCCAGCACGGCAAAGCCATGCTCGTCGGTCTGCTCCTGCGAGGCATCGACGCGGCCCGGAGTGAACGGCACTTCGATCGCGCTTCCCGCATCCGCCGCCGCCTTCTCGATGCCGACGCTGCCGCCCAGCACGATGAGGTCGGCCATGGACACGGCCCCGTCGAACCCGGCCTTGATCTCCTCGTAGACGCCCAGAACCCTGGCGAGCCGGGCCGGTTCGTTGACCGCCCAGTCCTTCTGCGGCGCCAGGCGGATACGCGCGCCATTGGCACCGCCGCGATAGTCCGACTGGCGGAAGGTGACGGCCGAAGCCCATGCGGTTGCCACCAGTTCGGCCACGGTAAGCCCCGAAGCGGCGATCCTTTGCTTGAGCGCGGCCACATCGGCCGCGCCGATCGCCGGACCTTCCGCGCTCGGCAGCGGATCCTGCCAGAGGAAGTCCTCCGCCGGAACCTCGCTGCCCAGATAGCGGGCCTTGGGGCCCATGTCGCGGTGGCAGAGCTTGAACCAGGCCTTGGCGAACTGGTCCTCGAACCACGCCGGCTCGGCGCGGAAGCGTTCGAGGATCTTGCGGTATTCCGGGTCTTCCTTGAAGGCCATGTCCGCCGTGGTCATCAGCGTCGGCACGCGCCGCTCGGGGCTGTGCGCACCGGGGGCCATGTCCTCGGGCTTCTGACCGATCGGCTGCCACTGCTGTGCGCCCGCGGGGCTGTGAACCAGCTCATAATCGTAATCGAGCAGCATGTGCAGGTAGCTCATGTCCCACTTGGTGGGCGTGGGCGTCCAGGCACCCTCGATGCCGGAGGTGATCGTGTGATCGCCGAAGCCGCTCTCATGCCCGCTGGCCCAGCCGAGGCCCTGCTGCGCAATATCCGCGCCTTCCGGCTCGGCGCCGACCAGCGCCGCATCGCCCGCGCCATGGCACTTGCCGAAGGTATGCCCGCCGACGGTGAGCGCCGCCGTCTCGACATCGTCCATGCCCATGCGGGCAAACGTCTCGCGCACGTCGCGCGCCGAGCCGAGCGGATCGGGATTGCCGCCGGGGCCTTCCGGGTTGACGTAGATCAGGCCCATCTGGATTGCCGCCAGCGGGTTTTCGAGCGCCATGTCCTTGTCCGGCTGGATGCGCGTCTCGGCGCCCTGCCCGACCCAGTGTTCCTCGGTGCCCCAGTAGACGTCGATCTCGGGCGAATAGATATCCTCGCGCCCGCCGCCAAAGCCGAGCACCGGCGCGCCCATCGATTCGAAGGCCACGTTGCCGGTGAGGATCAGCAGGTCGGCCCAGGAGAGGCTGGCGCCGTACTTCTGCTTGATCGGCCAGAGCAGGCGGCGCGCCTTGTCGAGATTGGCATTGTCCGGCCAGGAGTTGAGCGGCGCGAAGCGCTGATCACCGGCCCCGCCGCCGCCGCGCCCGTCACCGATGCGATACGTGCCCGCGCTGTGCCAGGCCATGCGGATGAAGAAGGGTCCGTAGTGCCCGTAGTCAGCCGGCCACCAGGGCTGGCTGTCGGTCATCAGGGCAGTCAGGTCCGCCTTCACCGCCGCAAGGTCGAGCGACTGGAACGCCTCGCCATAATCGAAATCGGGGTCCATCGGGCTGGGGCTGGTGCCGCCTTGCTGGAGGATGTCGAGCCGCAGCTGGTTGGGCCACCAGTCCCGGTTGGTGCGTCCGAGCAGCGATCGCACGGGTTCGCCGTGCATCGGGCAACCACTGGTCTTCGCGTCCATGGATTCTCTCCTCTTGTGATCCGCGTCCCGGCCATTGAAAGTCATGGAGCCGGGTGATTGGGGGAAACTCACCCGCCGGTCGGGTCTTTCGGGTGTTCCGCGCAAAGGACGCGGGCCCGTCCAGGCCGGCAGCCGCGACGCCGCCGACAGGAACGGTCCCAGCCTGGATAAAGACCCTCGGAAATCCTGAGAACCCATACCATGGGTTAGCTCCCGGAAGCGCCTGCGGACGCCGTGCAGAGTGCCAGATTCCCCCGCGCGTTCAAGGGCGCCGATGCCCGCAGCCGATGCGAATTTCCGATCATTGTTCGCAGCAAAACCAATGACCATGCCAGGCGCAGCAGAACCGGCCCGCAGACGGGTATTTTCCGCCCCCCGACGCGCTCGGTGGTGACTTGGGACAGGAGGCGGAAAATCGGTGACGTGAATGACCCCGACGCTTCAGGACTTCACGGCACACTCCCATTTCGGACGGCGGGGACCAGGCCTGTCGGCACGGCCCCATCCGGCGAAAGACGAATTCGATCCGAGACCGCTTTCGCCCGAAAATGTTACATTGCTGCGACAAGTCGTACAATAGACGTTGCACAATCATGCACTCGACGCCGCCTAGGGCAGCAACGCCTGCACCGTGAACACCAGCCCACCGGCCAGCGCCACGTAGGCAAGGCAGACCGGCACCGTGCGCGCCAGGGTTTCTCCCTCCCGCCCGACCAGACCGACCGTCGCGGTCCCGGCGACGATGTTGTGCGGCGCCATGATGTTGCCCACCGCCGCCCCCACGCTCTGCCCCGCAAGCGCCAGGCCGTGCGGCAGCCGCACCGCGTCGGCAGCGGCAATCTGGAAATTGGCGAAGATGATGTTCGAGGCCGTTCCCGACCCGGTGACGAAAGACCCCAGTGCCCCCACCAGCGGCACCGCCAGTGGCCAGGCCCGCCCGAACAGCGTGGTCGCGCCCACTGCAAGCGCATCGATCATGCCGCCGTGAACCATGAAGCGCGCCAGCGTCAGCACCGCGACAAGCGCGATTCCGACTTGCGGCAGCCTCCGCAGCGCCGCCAACATCGATGCACCGACCTGCCTTGGCGAAGCGCGATGGGCCAGCGCCGTGCCGAGAAGCGCCAGGAACAGCATCGTGCCGGGATGATAGAGCGGCAACATCACCTCGCCAAAGCCGTGACCATAGCTCCATTCGATGCGAAACGTCCGCAAGGCCGCCTGCAAGGGCGGCACCAGACGGCTGACCAGGATGAGCGCCACCAGGACGACATAAGGCAACCCGGCCATGACAACCTCGCGCCCGGCCGGTCCCGATCGAGGCGCTCCCGCGCGCCCGCGGCGAAGCCAGGCGGCAAACAGCCCGCCGCCCAGCAATGCGCCGCCGAGTGTCGGCAGTTCCGCACCGGCCAGCGCCGCGACAAGCGCCGCCGCCGCAAAAAAGCACACCGCCGCCATCAGCGCCGTGCGCCGGGCCGCGCCCGTCGCCCGTCCCGCAAAGAGCCCCCGCGCCCCGCCGCCGATGGCATAAGTCACGACAAGCTGGGCGAACATCCAGCCAAGGCAGGCATGCAGCACCAGGATCTCAAGGCTCAGCCGCCGCGCGTCGAACAGCCCGGCCTCGAGCAGCGGCACCATCGGCGCGCCCACCGCACCAAACGAGACACCCGCAACATGGCCCAGCAAGGCCACCAGGACCGCGCGCGCGGGCGGCACGCCCAGGGCCACCAGCATCGGCGCAACGATCGCGATGGGCGTGCCGAAACCCGAGGCGCCTTCGAGGAACATCGCGAAGAACCAGCCCAGCAGCAGCGCCGTCGCGGCCGGATCGCGCGAAATCGAAGCCAGCCATTCGCCGATCACGGCCGTGGCGCCGATGCGGGTCTGGTATTCGTGGATCGAAAGTGCGGGAAAGATGATCCACAGGATCGTCGCGGCGGTGAACCCCGCTTCCAGCACCGGCCCGGCAAGATCGGCGGGAGTCTCGCCGAACTGGAAACCCACGACCGCCACGATCGCGGCGATCACCGCCGCCAGCGATCCGGCTGCCGCGGCCGACCAGCGCAGCCCCGTCATCAGCACCACGAGCAGCGCGATCGGCAGGATCGCCAGGGCCGTCAATGGTCAGCCCCGGCGTTCGACCGGCACCGGATGGAGCGGCGTGCCGGTCTCCTCGAAGGCGCTGATATTGGCGAGGGTGGTTCCGGCGATCGCGGTCATCGCCTCGCGCGTGAAGAAGCCCTGATGGCCGGTGATGAGCACGTTCGGGAACGTCATCAGGCGCACGAAGACATCGTCGCGGATCACCTGTTCGGACAAATCCTCGAAGAACAGGTCCTCCTCTTCCTCGTAGACGTCGAGCCCGACGTAGCCGACCTGCCCGCTCTTGAGTCCGGCGATCACCGCACGCGCATCCATCACCGCGCCGCGGCTGGTATTGATGAGCATGACCCCGGGTTTCATCGTGCGGATCGCCTCGCGGCCGATCAGGTGATGGGTATCGGGGGTCAGCGGGCAATGCAGCGAGATGATGTCGCAGCGCGCCAGCAGCTCCTCGCGCGGGACGTAACGCCCGCCAATCTGCGTCAGTTCGGGCGTCTCGAAGGGATCGCTGGCCAGCACCTCGCAGCCGAACCCCTTGAGGATGCGCGCCACGTTGATGCCGATCCGGCCGGTGCCGATCACCCCTGCGACCTTGCCCTTGAGATCGAACCCCAGCAGTCCTTCCAGCGCGAAGTTCCCCTCGCGCACACGGGCATAGGCCTTGTGGATCTTGCGGTTGAGCGACAGGATCAGCGCCACCGCATGCTCGGCGATGGCGTCGGGCGAATAGGCCGGGACGCGGCCGATCGAAAGACCCAGCCGCCGCGCCGCTTCCAGGTCGACATTGTTGAAGCCGGCACTGCGCAGCGCGATCAGCCGGGTGCCCTGCCCGGCCAGGATCTCCAGCACTTCGGCGCCAAGCTGGTCGTTGACGAAAGCGCAGACGCAGTCATGCCCGCGCGCCAGGTTGGCAGTGTTGGCATTGAGGCGTGCCTCGTACCACGAAAAGGCATGGCGCCCGCCCGCCGCCTCGTTGGCATGATCGAGAAACTCACGGTCGTAGGGCCTCGTGCTGAAAACGGCGATTTTCAAGCAAGTCCTCCTGGTCGTTCGAGGAATTCCATCGAGAGCGCCGAACAGGGTTGCCGCACCTGACCGCCGCTGTCGTCGCTGATCGACCACCTGTGCCAGCGGCGGGACGATTCGACACCCCTTTGCCGCACAATGCGGTCATGCGGCGGTATTCGCCGGATCGCAGCCCGACTCAGGGCGCCGGCTTTACCGCGTCGATGACGGTCAGATGTTCGAGCGGCGCGTCACCCACGCGCGAATCGGTGACGAGAACCGTCGCCCCCGGCGTGAGCGCGGTCTTCAGCTTCTCGTAGAACCCGCGCGGCAGGCGCAGGCGGTTGAGCGCGGCTTCATCCACTTCCACCCCGTCCTCGGACGTGTGCCCCGGCAGGCCGACATAGACCCAGTGCGGCTGGCCGCCGCGCGTGACCATGGTGATGACGTGGCTGCCGTGATCGGCCGCGTCGACTTCCACCACGCTGCGGCCGATCTCGGTGCCGCCGCGCAGCACCACGACCCGCCCGTCGAGCCGGGAAACGATGATCGAGAGCGGGCCGGAACGCGCCAGTTCGGGCTGCCAGCGGTACTGCTGGCCGCCGGCAAGCGGGGTGTGTCCGGCCTTCTGCCCCTTGTCGTTGAAGGGCGAGAGCAGGCTGTTGTCGCTGGTCCGCACGTGGCTGGCGGCATCCCCCTCGACCACGACGGTCACGCCCAGCTTGGTCACCGCGAACAGCTCGCGCGCGAACTGATAAGGCAAGTGCACGCAGCCATGGCTCTCCGGATAGCCTGGAAGGCCGCCGGCATGGAGCGCGACCCCGTCCCACGTCAGCCGCTGCTGGAACGGCATCGGCGCATTGTTGTAGGTGCTCGAACGATGGTCGGCATCCTTCTGGAGAATGGTGAAGACGCCGGTGGGCGTGGCATAACCATCCTTGCCGCTCGACACGGTGGTCGCCGCGATGCGCACGCCGTTGCGGTAGACCAGCGCCACCTGCTTGGAGAGGTCGACATAGACCAGCACCGGCCCCTCAGGCGCGACATCGGGTGCCCATACCCATTCACCGGGCTTCAGTTGCTCGATCCGGCGTGCGAACTCCGGCGGCGACGTCGCCTTGGCGCCTTGCGCCAGGGCCGGGTCCATCCCGCATGCCGCGCCCATCACCAGCGACGCGCCGAGCGCCAGCCCCAATCCTGCCTTCATCGGACCCCTGCAACCCTTTCGTACAATACCGAGACAATTCCGGCAGTGACCTGAATAACGCAGGATTACTATCCGGGTTTACCCGAATAGACACTGCCGCCGAATACCTGAAACGGCCGCCTGCAATCACCGGGCATATTGTCTTGCCGTATCCCCAATTCCGATCTATTTCATTACATTAAATCAAATTGCTGCACACAATGACATCTCCCGGAGGACCTGTTCTCCGGCGTCACGTCCGCGTGGCCAAGGCCGCCACACGCCGACTTGCGACCCCGCGCCCGGAGGATCGATGCAGACTGAACCGCTCCGCGACTGGCATGCGCTGTCCACGGCAGAGGCACTGGCCTGCCTCGATACCGCGCCGCAGGGCCTCAGCGAAACCGAAGCCGCGCTGCGGCTGCAGGCCCATGGCCCCAACAGCCTGCCCGCCCCGCGCGGACGCAGCCCGCTGCTGCGGTTCCTGGCGCAGTTCCACAACGCGCTGATCTATTTCCTGCTGGCCTCGGCCCTGGCCGCGCTGCTGCTTGGGCACGCGGTCGACGCGCTGGTGATCGTGGCCGTGGTGGTCGTCAACGCGGTGGTCGGCTTCATCCAGGAAGGCCGCGCGGAAAAGGCCCTGTCCGGCATGGAGAGCCTGATTTCTGACAAGGCCCATGTCGTGCGGGGCGGCCTTCGCGAAAGCGTCGATGCGGCCACGCTGGTGCCCGGCGACGTGGTCATGCTCGAGGCCGGAGACCGGGTGCCGGCGGACCTGCGGCTGATCCGCGTGCGCGCCCTCGCGATCGAGGAAGCCGCGCTTACCGGGGAATCGGTCGCCGCCGAAAAAGGCGAGCTCCCGGTCGCCGCCGATACCGCGCTCGCAGAGCGTTCGGCCATGGCCTATTCCGGCACGCTCGTCGCGCGCGGTCAGGCCACCGGCGTGGTTGTCGCCACCGGCACCGCCACCGAGATCGGCCGGATCAGCGCCCTGCTCCAGTCCGTGCCCAGCCTCGCCACGCCCTTGCTGCGCCAGATCGACAGCTTCGCCGCCAAGCTGACCGCGGCGATCTCGCTCGGCGCCGCCGCGCTGTTCGCCTTCGCCGTGCTGGTGCGCGGCTTCGACTGGGTGGATGCGCTGATCGCGGTCGTGGCGTTGGCGGTCGGCGCCATTCCCGAGGGCCTGCCTGCGGTCATCACCATCACCCTTGCCATCGGCGTCCAGCGCATGGCCGCGCGCAAGGCGGTGATCCGCAAACTGCCCGCGGTCGAGACGCTGGGCGCGACTTCGGTGATCTGCACCGACAAGACCGGCACGCTCACCCGCAACGAGATGATGGTCAGCCGGGTCATGGCCGGCGTGCATGAGCTGCGGGTCGAGGGCAGCGGCTACCAGCCCGAAGGGGCCATCACCTGCCGCGGCGGCAGCGACGCGGCGGCCGCCATCGCCGCTGCCGCCGATATCGTGCGCTGCGGCGTGCTGTGCAACGACGCCCACTTGCGGCGGAGCGACGGCATCTGGACCGTCACCGGCGACCCGATGGAAGGCGCACTCATCGCCCTCGCCCGCAAGGCCGGGATCGACGAGGCGGATTTGCGCGGCGAATGGCACCGCGTCGACGAAATCCCCTTCGACGCCAGCCACCGGCTGATGGCAACGCTGCGGCGTGACGCCGCCGGACCCAGCGTTGTCTTCATCAAGGGCGCCCCCGAGGCGGTCCTCGCGCTGGGCGGCAGCCGTGAGGATGCCGAGGCCTGGGACCTGGGCACGACGCGCGCCGCCGACGAAGGCGAACGGGTGCTGGGCTTTGCCATGCGCGAACTGCCCCCGGCCACCGAAAGGCTGGATTTCGGCCTGCTGCAAGGGGCAACGATGCTGGGCCTGATGGGCTTCATCGACCCCCCGCGCGAGGAGGCGCGGCTGGCCATTGCCGAGTGCCGCTCCGCCGGGATCGCGGTCAAGATGATCACCGGCGACCATGTCGGAACCGCGCTCGCCATCGCCCGCCAGTTGGCGCTGGCCGATACCCCCCGCGCTCTCACCGGCACCCAGATCGAGGCGATGAGCGACGCGGAACTGGCCGAGGCGGTTCCCCACACCGCCGTCTTTGCCCGTGCCAGCCCCGAACACAAGCTGCGCATCGTCCGCGCGCAGCAATCGCGCGGCGCCATCGTCGCCATGACCGGCGACGGGGTGAACGACGCGCCCTCGCTCAAGCAGGCCGACGTCGGCACCGCGATGGGCGTCTCCGGTACCCAGGCCGCGCGCGAGGCGGCGGAAATGGTGCTGCTCGACGACAACTTCGCCTCGATCGTCGCCGCCGTGCGCGAGGGACGCACCGTCTACGACAATATCCGCAAGGTCATCGCCTGGACCCTGCCGACCAACGGCGGCGAGGGCATCGCGGTGATCCTGGCCATCCTCGTCGGCTTTGCCCTGCCGATGACCGCCACGCAGATCCTCTGGATCAACCTGGTGATGACGGTGACGCTAGGCCTCGTGCTTGCCTTCGAACCGCCGGGGCCGGGGATCATGACGCGCCCGCCCCGCCGCCGCGATGCGCCCCTGCTCTCGGCGTTCCTGCTCTGGCGTGTGCTGCTGGTCTCGGTGCTGTTCGCCGCCGTGCTGCTGGCCGTGTTCTTCGGCGCGCAGTGGGCCGGAGACAGCCTGCGCGAAGCGCGCACGATGGTCGTCAACATGCTGGTGATCGCCGAGATCTTCTACCTGTTCAACGTCCGCTACATGCACATGCGATCCTTGAGCCACGCCGGCCTGCAAGGCACCCGCGCGGTGCTGATCGCAGTAGGCGGCGCGGTCATCGCCCAGCTTGCCTTCACCTATGCGCCGCCCTTGCAGGAGGTGTTTGATACCGCCCCGCTCTCGATCCGTGACGGCGCAGCGATGCTGGCAATCGGTGCCGCGATGTTCTTCCTGCTCGAAGCCGAGAAGACGCTGATGCGCAAGCTCGGCTGGTTCGAGGAACTGGCCTGAAACTCAGTCCCGCAGCCGTACCATCAACGTATCGGGCCTGATCCAGGCAAGCAGCGAATTGGCGCGGCTGCCGCCGGTCAATTGCCGCAGCGCGCCGCCGCCCTGGGTTCCCAGCACGACCAGATCGGCGTCGTAATCCTCGATCGCCCGGCCAACCGCCGCCTCGGCCTCGCCGTTCGCCAGCACGCCCTCGATCCGTCCGGCAAAGGGCGCCAGGTCGCTCGATGCCAGAAATTCGGCGAGGCCGCTTTCCGCACGGGCAAGCGTTTCCTCGCGCACATGGTCCGCCACGCCCCAGCTTTCGAAACCGATGTGGAACACGTGGACGACCCGGATCGCCGCATCGGGAATGAGCCGCGCGGCGGTAAGGATCGCCTGCTTCGAGGCGGGCGAGAAGTCGCTCGGCACAAGAATGCGGCGATAGAGCCCGCGCGGGCGCTGCTTGACCACCAGCACCGGCACTTCGGCATGGCGCAGCAGGTAGTCGATCGCAGTGCCGAGGAAATAGTCCGATATCTGGTTGAACCGGGCGACACCGGCCACGATGAGCTGCGCCCCGCGCTCTTTCGCGATACGGGCAATGGTGCCCGGCGGCGAGCCTTCGGGGACCAGCACCTCGACCCCGGCGCCGCCCTCCGGCAGGATTTCACGGACACGTTCCTGCAAGGCGGCGTCCGACACGCCGTCGTGCCCATCGTCCTTGCGCACGTGCACCACTTCGACCGCCAGGCCGAGATCGCGCCCCAGTTCGAAGGCACGGTCGATCGCGCGGTCACTCCGCGCGCTAAGATCGGTTGCGACCAGGATCGGGGACGTCATCTTGGCACCACTCCTCTCAAAATCGGCCTCGCGATCAGACACCTGTCCGGTGCGGCAAGCAAGGTCACACTTACGCCCTAGCCTCCGACGACGTTGTAGCCGCTGTCGACGTAGATCGTCTGCCCGGTCACGAAGCGCGCCCTCGGGCCGAGCAGGAAAGCGGCCATCTGGCCGATCTGCTCGACAGTCACCAACTGGTGCAGCGGCGCCTTGTCGGAGGCGAGGCGGATCAGTTCGTCAAGGTGCGAGAGACCCGAGGCCGCCCGCGTGCGCACCGGCCCGGTCGAGAGCGCGTTGACGCGGATGCCCTGCGCGCCCAGTTCATCGGCGAGATAACGCACGCTCGCCTCCAGCGCGGCCTTGACCGGCCCCATGATGCCGTAGCCCGGCACCACCTTTTCGGAACCGTAGAAACTCATCGTCAGGATCGATCCGCCGCCCGCCATCAACGGCTCGGCATGGCGCGCCAACCGGATCAGCGAATGGCAGGAAACGTCCATCGCGGTGCGAAAGCCTTCGGCGGAGCTGTCCACCACCCGCCCGTGCAGGTCGTCCTTGGGGGCATAGGCGATCGAATGGAGCAGGAAATCGAGCCCGCCCCACAGCGCGGCGATCTCGGCAAACACCGCCTCGACCTGCACCGGGTCGGTAACGTCGAGCGGCATGAAGATCGGCGCCTCGAGTTCCTGGGCCAGGGGTTCTACAAAACGCCGGGCCTTCTCGTTCTGGTAGGTGATGGCAAGTTCCGCTCCCGCCTCGCGCAGGACTTCCGCACAGCCCCAGGCCAGCGACTGGTCGTTCGCCATGCCCACGATCAATCCACGCATAAGCCGCCCCTTTTTCCGCCAGTACCGCCCGTTCGCCGCACGCCTTGCGCTACTCGTGCCGAAGCGCGTCGATAGGATTGAGGCCCGCCGCGCGGCGGGCCGGGAAATAGCCGAAGATCACCCCGATCGCCGCCGAAACCGCAAAGGCGCCGAGGTTGACGGCGGGTTCGAAGATCCACGGCACGTTCATCAACGGCACCGCGATGGCCACCACGACCTGCGCCAGCACCAGCCCGATCAGCCCGCCCAGGCACGAGAGCACGATGGCCTCGACCAGGAACTGCATCAGCACCTCGCTCGCCACCGCACCGATGGCGAGACGGATGCCGATCTCGCGCGTGCGCTCGGTCACCGAGACCAGCATGATGTTCATGATGCCGATGCCGCCGACCACCAGGCTGATCGCCGCCACGGCCGCAACGATGCTGGTCAGCATCGAGGTGGTCTGGGTCAGCGTATCGGAAATCTGCTTGGTGTCGAAGATGTTGAAATCGTCTTCCTTGCCCGCAGTGATCCGCCGCCGTTCGCGCAGCAGGCTGGCAAGCGTGGCTTGCACCTGCTCGCTGGAATAGTGGTCGTCGATGCCCACCAGGATCGTGCGCACCGTGGTGGTGCCGAGATAGCGCCGCTGCACGGTCTTGAGCGGCATGATCACGGTATCGTCCTGATCGCCGCCGAACCCGGCCTGCCCCTTGGTGCTGAGCAGCGCGATCACATCGCAGCTGACATTGCCGAGGCGGAACCGCTTGCCGACCGGATCGGCATTGCCGAACAGGTTCTTTGCCACCGTCGTGCCGATGATGCACACCGCCTTGCCGGCGCTTTCCTCGTCCGGCGAGAACAGGCGCCCTTCCTGCAAGGGCCAGGGCGAGATCCGGAAGTAGTCCGAAGTGGTGCCGTTGATCGTGGTGGACCAGTTGGCCCCCTCGTAGATCGCCGTCGCGCTCGACGAGACGGACGGCGCCGCCGCGGTCACCCCGCCCACCTGCTGGCGGATCGCGGCGATGTCAGCCAGTTCGAAATCGCGCGGGGTGGTGCCGCCGCCGCCGCGCCCGAAACCCTGTCCGGGGCGGACCTGAAGGATGTTGGTGCCCAGCGCCGCGATCTGCTGGGTCACCGCCGCCGTTGTCGCCTTGCCCAGCGTCACCATCGAGACCACCGCGCCCACGCCGATGACGATGCCCAGCATCGTCAGCAGCGAACGCAGCACGTGGCGGCGGATGGAGCGCAGCGCGAGCAGGAAGATCGTGCCCAGCATCAGCCGCGCTCTCCGCTCTCGGCCGCCGCGCCCTGCTCGATCCGGTCGATCAGCCCGTCCTTGAAGTGGACGATCCGGCGCGCGTATTCGGCCATGTCGGGCTCGTGCGTGACCATCAGCACGGTGATCCCGGAATTGCGGTTGAGCGCGGACAGGAACTCCATGATCTCCACCGAACGCTGGCTGTCGAGGTTGCCGGTGGGTTCGTCCGCCAGCAGCACCGCGGGATTGGTGACGATGGCCCGGGCAATCGCGACGCGCTGCTGCTGGCCGCCGGACAGTTCCCCCGGCGTATGGTGCGCCCAGTCGGCCAGGCCCACCCGGTCCAGCGCCGCCATCGCCATCTTGCGCCGCTCCTGCCTGGCATCGCCGCGATAGAGCAGCGGCAGTTCCACGTTCTCCAGCGCCGACGTGCGCGCCAGCAGGTTGAAGCCCTGGAACACGAAGCCGAGATGCTTGCGGCGCAGCAGGGCACGCTGGTCGCGGTCGAGCGTCTCCACGTGATGGCCATGGAACAGGTATTGCCCGCCGCTTGCCACATCGAGGCAGCCCAGGATGTTCATCATCGTCGACTTGCCCGAGCCCGATGGCCCCATCACCGCCACGAAGTCCCCGGCGGCGACGTCGAGATCAACCCCCTTGAGCGCCCGAAACGCGGTTTCGCCGGTGCCGAAGACCTTGGTGATCCCGCTCAGGGCAATGATCGGCCGGGACACCGCCGCGCCTCTCAGTTGCCGCTCGGCGCAAGTTGCCCGGTGATGACCTCCATGCCCGGCCGGAGCGAGCCCCCCGTCACTTCGGTCTGCTGGCCGTTGCTGGAGCCCATCACGATCTCCACCGCCTGCGGCGTGCCATCGGCGCCCAGCACGTAGATCGTGCGCCGCGAGCCGCGTTCGAGCGTCGCGCTCTTGCTGGCGCCGCCACCGCCGCGCCGGGACGGGCGGAAGCCGATCGCCGAGGTGACGCCGCCCGACTTGCCGCCCGCGCCCGCGCTCTGCGGCGTGAACGAGAGCGCCGCGTTGGGAATCAGCAGCACCCCGGTCTTGTCCGAGGTGACGATTTCCGCAGTCGCGGTCATGCCCGGACGCAGGCGGAGATCGGCATTGGCGACCGAGAGATCGGCGGCATAGGACACCACCTGCCCGCTGGCACTGCTGGTCGTGGCGGTCGAACTCGACGATGTCGCCGAGGATACCGTGAGGTTCGAGCCGATTTCCACGCGCGTGATCTTCGCCGGGAAGGAATCGCCGGGGAAGGCATCGACCGTGAAGGTCGCCGCCTGCCCTTCCTTCACCGTGCCGACATCCGCCTCGTCGATCGCCACTTCCAGTTTCATGCTGCTGAGGTCTTCGGCGATCACGAACAGCGTCGGCGTGTTGAACGAGGAGGCGACCGTCTGGCCGGGATCGACCTCGCGCGCGAGCACCACGCCCGAGACCGGCGAGACGATCAGCGCGCGCGAGCGCTGGGTCTGGCTCTGGGCAAGGGTGGCACGGGCGGCCGCGACATTGGCCTCGGCCGTCTTCACCGCCGCCGCCGCACGCTGGACGTCGGCGCGGCCCGCCTGCAATTCGGTCTTCGAGGGCACCTTGCCGCCCGAAAGCCGCGAGACTTCCTCCAGCCGCGCCAGCTGCGCCTGCGATTCCGCCAGGGTCGCCTTGTTCTGCGCCACTTGCGCCAGATTGGCGTTCACTTGCGCGGTGTACTGCCGGATCTGGTCCTCGATCTGCTCGGGATCGATCTCGGCCAGCACCTGCCCTTTTGCCACCCGGTCGTTGACGTCGACCAGCACCTTGACCACGAGGCCGGAAAGCTGCGAGCCGACCGTCACCTGGTTGGTCGGCGCCAGCTTGCCGGTGGCGGAGACCGTCGTCACCAGACGCCCCTTCTCGGCCCGGGTCGTGGCATAGGCCGTCTTCTCGGCGCCCCGAAAGCACTGCGAGAGCAGCAAGGCCAGCACGACCAGAACCGCCAGCGCCGTCCACGGCACCCATTTGCGCTGCCACAGCGCCCGCTTGTCCGCGCCGAGGAATTCGTCGAGGGTTTCGTCGGCCATGCTCAGTCGGTTTCCTGTGCCTTGGTGCCCTGCCGCGTAACGGCCGGACGGCCCGCGAGCGTGGTGTAGTCCTGCTGCGCGTCCCAGCCGCCGCCCAGCGCGTCGTAAAGCGCGACCAGCGCGTTCGCCCGGTCGGCATGGGCCTGCACCAGCCCGTTGCGGGCCGAGACCAGCGCGGCTTCCTGGGTGTTGAGAGTGGTGAAATCGGTGAGGCCCGAGCGGTACTGCATGCGCGCCAGCAGCGCCGAACTGCTGGCGGCATCCAGCGCCTCTGTAAGTTCCTTCTCGCGCGTCTGTGCAGTGCGAAGCGCGACCACGGCATTCTCGACATCCTCCAGCGCGGTCAGCACCGAGGACTTGTAGGCCGCAAAGGCGCCCTGCGCCGCCGCCTCGTTCGAACGGACCTGTGCGTTCAGCCGTCCGCCGTTGAAGATCGCCTGGCTGATCCCGCCGAACAGCCCGCCGGTGATCGTGTCGAACAGCCCGCTGAAACTGCGCGCATTGGTGTCGAGGCTGCCGGAGATGGTGAGCTGCGGAAAGAGCTGCGCCTTGGCCACGCCGATCTCGGCAGTGGTGGCGGCGAGGTTGCGCTCGGCCGCGCGCACGTCGGGCCGCTGGCGCAGGACATTGGCGGGAATGCCGACGCCCACCATGTCCGGCCCGACCATATCCGGCCCTCTGGGGATCGGCTTCACGGTTTCCAGCAGCGGCTTCACCGCGCCCGGCGCCTGCCCGGTGAGCACGCCGATGCGCGATACCGCGGCGTTGTATTGCTGCTCCAGCGACGGGATCGCCGCTGCCGCCTGCGCCCGGCTGGAGCGTGCCTGCTGCTCGTCAAGCGAGGAGACCAGGCCTGCCATCACTCTCCAGCGGGCAATTTCGAGGTTCTCGTCCTGGATCGCCAGGCTGGCGCGGGCATTGGCGATCTGGGCCTGATAGCCCCGCGCCAGCACGTAGTTGCGCGCTAGTTCGCTTTCCACGCTCAACAGCGTGGCCGCATAGTCGAAACCGGCGCCTTCGAACTGTGCCCTGCTCGCCTCCACCGCACGGCGATTGCCACCGAACAGGTCGAGCTGGTAACTGGCATCGAGCCCGAGGGTGAAGCTGGTGCTGCCGCCGCCCCCGGTGGTGGTGACGGTGCCGTCCGGCAGCGTCAGCGTGGTGCCGCCGCCTTTCAGCGTTTCGGTGCGGTTGACACTGCCCGAGGCCGACAGCGAAGGCAGCAGGGCCGCGCGGCTGGCGACCAGCGCCTCGCGCGCCTGCCGCAAGCGGGCCTGCGCCTGTGCCAGATCAAGGTTGGCACCGGCAGCCTGCTCCACCAGCTGGGTGAGCACGGGATCGTCGAACTTGCGCCACCAGGCGGTCAGATCCTCGCTGCTGGGCGGGGCGGTGACCGACCACTGGTCCGGCACCCCCAGCTGCGCCGCGCTGCTCGGCGCATAGTCCGGCCCAACGGCACAGCCCGAAAGCAGGCACAGCGCCAAGGTCTGCATGAGCGTGAGCGGCAGGATGGGGACGATTGCGGCTCGCAAGATCGCGGGAACTCCACCAGTCGCATTGGGGAAGCCCGAAGATGGGCCTGTTTTGCCTTTCAGGTCAAGACGTAAGAGGCTTTGCGGAAATGGTCCCGAGGGCATTCCAAGACGCCCCTTCACGACAGGCCGTGGCCGGCGGGACATCCCGCCGGCCATGGCCTTTACCGGAACCCCGCAGGGATCAGGCCGCAGCGCCCTCAAGCGTGCTCATGTCGATCACGAAGCGGTAGTGCACGTCGGAACGCTCCATGCGTTCGTAGGCGTGGTTGATCTCGTCCATGCGGATCATCTCGACTTCGGGAAGGATGTTCTTTTCCGCGCAGAAGTCGAGCATTTCCTGGGTCTCGGCAATACCGCCGATCAGCGAGCCGGCAATGCGGCGGCGGCCGAAGATCAGCGGCGTCGTGATCGGTTCGTCGACCGGACCGATCTGGCCGACCAGCACCAGGCTGCCGTCGACGTCGAGCAGCGGCAGATAGGGGTTGAGGTCGTGCTTGACCGGCACCGTGTCGATGATGAAGTCGAAGCTGCTGGCAGCCGCCTTCATCGCCGTCTCGTCGCTGGAGATCAGCACGCGCGCAGCGCCCAGTTCCAGCGCGTCTGCTTCCTTGCCGGGCGAACGGCTGAACACGGTCACGTCCGCGCCCATCGCCGCGGCGAGCTTCACCGCCATGTGGCCAAGACCGCCAAGGCCGATCACGCCGACGCGGGTGCCTTCGCCCACGTTCCATTCGCGCAGCGGCGAATACGTGGTGATGCCCGCGCACAGCAGCGGCGCCGCCTTGGCGACGTCGAGGCCCTCGGGCATGCGCAGCACGAATTCCTCGCGCACGACGATGTCGCGGGCATAACCGCCCTGGGTGACGTCACCGGTCACCTTGTCCCGGCCGTTGTAGGTGCCGACCCAGCCGTTGCGGCAGTAATTCTCGTGGTCGTGCTCGCACTGGTCGCAGTGGCCGCAGCTGTCGACGAGGCAGCCGATGGCAACGGTATCGCCGACGGCATGGCGCGAAACTTCGGGGCCGACGGCGGTGACGCGGCCGACGATCTCGTGCCCGGGCACGATCGGATAGACGGTGCCGCCCCAGTCGTTGCGGGCGGTATGAAGGTCCGAGTGGCAGACGCCGCAGTACTGGATCTCGATGGCAACGTCGTTGCCGCGCAGTTCACGGCGTTCGAAAGCATAGGGCGCGAGCGGGGTCTCGGGAGACTGGGCTGCGTAGCCGATGGTCTTCATCTGAAGAGAGATCCTTGGTCGGGAGGAAGGAATGCCGCGATGCAGCATGGTGCCATATAGGCGCGCGGGCTGCGCACGAAAACCAGAGGAAATTGCAATGCAGTCATGATACAGGATCATCAATGCAACGCGAACACATGGCCGACCTGATCGCCTTCATCGCCGTCGCCGACGAGGGCAGCTTCACCCGCGCGGCGGCCAAGCTCGATTCCTCGCAATCGGCGCTGAGCCACACGATCCGCCGCCTCGAGGCCCGCCTCGGCGTGCGGCTGCTGGCCCGCACCACCCGCAGCGTGGCGCCCACCGAAGCGGGCGAACGGCTGCTTGCCAGCCTGCGCCCGGCGATGGAGGAGATCGGCCTCAGCCTCGCCTCGATCAGCGAACTGCGCGAACGTCCGGCGGGCACCATCCGCCTGACCACCACCGAACAGGCCGCGCACGAACTGCTCTGGCCCTCGCTCAAGCCGTTCCTCGAACGCTATCCCGACATCAATGTCGAAGTGAGCGTGGATTCGGGCCTGTCGGACATCGTCGCGGACCGCTTCGATGCGGGCATCCGGCTTGGCGAGTCGGTCGCGCGGGACATGATCGCGGTCTGCATCGGCCCGGAGATGCGGCTGGTGCCGGTCGCCTCGCCCGCATATCTCGCCCGCCAGGGACGGCCGGAAACCCCGCACGATCTCGCCGCGCACCAGTGCATCAACTTGCGCTTCCGCACGCGCGGCAACCTCTATGCCTGGGAGTTCGAGAAGGATGGCCGCGCGCTCAACGTGCGGGTCGACGGGCAGCTGACGTTCAACTCGATGCCGATGATCCTGCGCGCCGCGCTCGACGGCACCGGCATCGCGATCATGATGGAATCCTATTCGCGCCCTTATGTCGAGCGCGGCGAACTGGTGCCGCTGCTGGAAGACTGGTGCCAGCCCTTCCCCGGCTACCACCTCTACTATCCGAGCCGCCGCCAGTCCTCCGCCGCCTTCCGCCTGCTGGTCGACGCCCTGCGCTGGCGCGGCTGAGCCCATCGCGCCGGGGTGGCCGGCGGTCCGGCGATGATCGCGGTTCATCAATCCGCCTGCCCCGGGTCGGTTTCGCCGCCGCCTTCCGGCTCGCCGGCAAATTCGGCCAGCACGGCGGCCAAAGCCTCCAGCCGCAGCGGCTTGGTGAGATGGGCCTGCATCCCGGCTTCGAGCGCGGCCACGGTGTCCTCGGGGAAGGCATTGGCGGACAGGCCGACGATCGGCAGTTCCTCGGCATCGATGCCCGCCCGGCGCAAGGCCCGCGCCGCATCGTGGCCGCCCATGCGCGGCATCTGGATGTCCATCAGCACCATCGCGAAGGGCGCGCCCGCCGCCCGCGCGGCCTTGACGGCGGCAATCGCCTCCTCGCCATCGCCCGCAAAGACATGATCGATGCCCAGCCGGTCGAGCATGGCCGCCACGACCATGCGGTTGATATGATTGTCTTCCGCCACCAGCACCCGGCCGGCGAGCGTCGGCGGGCGATCCGGCCCCTCTCCCCAGGCCGCCTCCTCCACCCCTTCCGTGCGCGCCCGCGCGGGCCTCAGCGGCAGGCGCAGCGTGAAAGTGGAGCCATGCCCGGTCACGCTCTCCACCGCGACGGTGCCGCCCATCAGCGCCGCCAGCCGCGCGCAGATCGCCAGGCCCAGTCCGGTGCCGCCGAACCGCTCATGGATCGAGGCGTCGGCCTGGGTGAAGCCGTCGAAGATATGCTGCTGCCGGTCGGCGGCGATGCCGATGCCGGTATCGCTCACCGAGATCGCCAGCCGCGCCGCGCCCTTGCCGCGCTGGACCCGCGCCGCCAGCGTGACCTGCCCCTTGCCGGTGAACTTGACCGCATTGCTCGAGCAGGTTGTCGAGGATCTGGCGGATGCGCACCTTGTCGCCGCGGATCCACTGCGGCACCGCCGGATCGAGATCGAGGCTCAGCGCGATGCCGCGTTCCGCCGCCGACTGGCGGAACAGCTCGATCGCCCCGCCAAGCAGGGCATGCGCGTCGAAACTGCGCTCGACCAGTTCCATGCGCCCGGCCTCGATTTTCGAGAGGTCGAGGATGTCGTTGAGCAGGCTCATCATGTTGCGGCCGGAATCGAGGATGATCCCGACCTGCCGATGCTGTTCCAGCGGCAGGTCGGCGCCGTGCAGCATTTCCGCAAAACCCAGCACCGCGTTCATCGGCGTGCGGATGTCGTGGCTCATGTTGGCCAGGAACGCGCTCTTGGCGTCGGCCGCGGCGCGGGCCTCGTCACGCGTGCGCAGGAGTTCGTTGCGCAGCTCCACTTCCTCGGTGCGATCGGCCAGGACGCCGAACAGCCCGCCGGGGCTGCCGTCCTCGGCAGGTTCGACATGGGCCACGATCTCGACATGGCGCAGCGCCCCGTCCACGCGGCGCACGCAGGCGGCAAACCGGCACGGCGCCCCGTACTTGCGCGCCGCATCGATCGCCGCCACCACGATCGCGCGGTCCTCCGGCACGTAGAATTCGAGCACTTCGGCAGGGCTCGGCGACGGTCCCGGAGGCAGGCCGTGAATGTGGAACAACTCGTCCGACCAGAGCACCTGCCCGGTCACGAAATCGAGCTGCCAGTGACCGACGTGCATGGTGGCCTCGGCCAGCAGCAAGAGGCGGTTGCTCTCGTTGAGATCCTCCACCGCAAGGCGCCGCTCCTCGGCGACCCGGGCCAGTTCGCCGGTGGCCATGTCCACCTCGCGCGAGATCGTCGCCTCGCGCCGCACGAAGTGGCTGAGCAAAAGCCCCAGCAACACCGTCACCAGCCCGCCGCCCAGCAGCACGCTGAGCGGCTCGTTCGACATCGCCCGCGTCTCGAAGGGTTCCAGGCTGGCCCAGCGCAAGGTCCATTGCCGCCCGGAGACGGTGACGCGGGCAGTGCGCCGGAACAGCGGATCGGCGGCATCCTGCGTCCCCGCGCCGGTGGCATAGATGCGGCGCCCCGGATCGGTGGTGTCGCCTTCGAACACCTCCAGCGTAAAGTCCTGCCCCTGTCCGGTGGTCAGCCCGGCAAAGATGTGGTCGATCTCGATCGGCGCATAGGCCCAGCGGAAGCCTGGCACTTTCTCGTCATGGCCGTGCGGCCGCGCGCCGAGCGGCAGCAACAGCAGGTAGCCGGGGCTGGGCCGCTCCTTCTGCAGCAAGCCGATCTGCGAGGTCAGCGTCGTCTCGCCGATCGTGTGCGCCCGCTTCATCGCGGCGCGGCGGTTCGGGTCGAAGCCGAGATCAAGCCCATAGATGCGCTTGTTGCGCTCGAACGGCGCGACGAGCGTGACGACGTAATGCCAGTCGCGCCCGGTCAGGGGATGGACATCGAGCGGGGGATCGCCCACGCGCTCCATCTCGCGCACCAGCCGGTCGAGGTCGGACGAGGACATCGCCTCGATCGTGCCGATGCCGAGGAGCCCGGGCAGGTGCTGTTCCAGTCCGGTCGCGCCGACATAGGCCTCCCAGCGCCGCTCGGTCATCGCCGGGTCCACCGCCAGCAGGCCCGCCGCGGCGCCAAGCGCCTGCGAATAGATCTCGAAACGGCGGCCGAGCGCCCGCTCGGTCTCGGTGGTGACGGCAAAGAAGCTGGCCTGGGCGCGCCCGTACTGCTGCTCCACGCTGTGCTTCCACAAGACAAAGGTCGCCCCGGTGGCCAGCGCCAGGCAGATCGCCACCAGCGCCGTGACCCCGCGCAGCACCCGTCCGCGCCAGCGCAGCGGCACCGGCGAGATCGGCGAGAACAGCAGGGTCGGCAGCACGGCCGAGATGCCCAGCACGTCACCGCCGTACCAGGTGTACCAGTTGCGCAGCGCCGTCGGCACGTCGATGCCTGTGCCCAGAGCCAGCATCGCCGTGCCGACGGAGGCGGAAATCAGGCAGGGCGCCAGCAGCACGGCCCCCAGGAACGCGGCCAGACGGCGCGGTGTCCCGAGGTCGATGCCCGAGACGAACCAGCGCCGCGCGGCACTGGCCGCAACAACCGCCTGCAGGCTCGCCCCGGCGCCGAACACGGTGCCGTTGAGCAGCGCATGGCCGATCGAGATCTCGCCCGCCGAACCGCCAAGCGCATGGTAGACGTTGATCGCGAAGGAGCCCAGCCAGACCGCCGGCCAGTGCCGCCGCCCCCAGGCCAGCAGTCCCGCCAGCGCAAGCCCCGAAGCGGGCCAGACGACCGTCGCATAGCCGGGCGGGATCGCCAGATCGAGGCCGATCGCCCCGCCCAGCGCATAGACCGCCGCCAGGACCGCGACACGCCCCAGCCAGATCGACCACGACTCGCGGCGGGAGGGCTGGGCAGCGGCATAAGCATCGGTTTCAGCACCGGTTTCGCCACCGGATTCAGGCGCACGGCGCCGTTTCAGCAAGGTCCAGGCACGGGGCATCATCCCCCCATCCCTATCTCGGTCCGCACCGATGCCGCACGCGCAAAGGGAAGGTTGCCCTGCGGTTTTCCCCGAGTAACATGCCCGCGACCGTCGACAGGCCGCGCGCGCACGCCATGGTGCGTGCCTTGCCGCCCTGTCCCCCCTGCCGGAGTTCGCACATGAAGGAGACCGCCGCCCCGCCGCTTGTTGACGAAGAGGAACTCGCGCGTTCCTTCGAGGCTCTGGGCGAAGCGCGGATGGTGCCGATTCTCCAGGCTTTCGGGGCCTGTGCGATGGATGAGGCGCGCGCCATCGCCGCCGCGCTGACCGGCGGCGACGAAGACCACGCCCGCCGCCTGGCCCACGGCTTCAAGGGGGCCGCAGGCAACATGTCGGCAACCCGGCTGGCCGCCGCCGCCGAGGGGATCGAGAAGGCCGCGTCCCCCATCCCGGCGGAGGCCGTGCTGCCGCCCCTCCTGGACGCCGCCCGCCAGACCGCCGAGTGGGTCGCCCACCGCTTCCCCGATTAGCCGCACGGCAACCGGCGGCGCCTAGGCCGCCGCCTCGTCGAGCCCCTGCCGCAGCGCCAGCAGCGCCTGCGAGCGGTTGTGTACGCCGATGGCCCGGTAGATCGCCGAAAGATGCGACTTGATGGTCGGCTCGGTGAGGCCAAGGCTGTAGGCGATCAGCTTGTTCGACTTGCCCTGCGCCAGTTCCGCCATGACCCGCATCTGCGCGGGCGAGAGCTTGTCGGCCAGCGAATCGGCAGGCTCCTCGCGCAGCGGGAACCAGGTACCGCCTTCGAGGATGACGGCGATCGCCGACTTCATCTCGGCCAGCGGCGCGGTCTTGTTGAGGAAGCCGCGCGCACCCAGCATGGCCGCACGGGCCGGAAGGTCCGCCGCGGCATTGCCGCTCACCACCAAGACCGGCAGCTTGGGCGCGGCGGCCTGAACCGCGACGAGGTTGGCCAGCCCCTGACTGTCCTTCAGCGCGAGGTCGAGCAGCAGCGCGTCGAACGGCCCTTGCGCGATCAGATCCCTCACCCCGGCAAGCGTGTCGGTGGTCGAGACGAGGATCCCCTCATCAACTGCGTTAACCGCCGAAGTTAACGCCGAGACGCAAATCGGATGGTCATCGGCAATAATCAGACGTCGAATCACGTGTTCCCCCCTATCCCCACCAATGGCGCAAGTGCCCGCATATCCGCGAGAATCCGCCAGAAAAACAAATCCCACATCCCAAAGTATGATCCAATTTCTCCCGTTTGCATACCTTGGGATGAACTCAAATCAGGGTAAACTGTTCGCTAACCAGACCGGTTCACCAACCGGGACATGACCTACGCGCAAACCCGTATCGCAATCAGCCTTGCCGCCACGGCCGCCGTGCTGGCGGCGCCTGCACTATGCCCTGAGGCGCGGGCCGCCAGCGTTGCGGCGGGCACCCTGATCGAGAACACCGCCTCGGCCAGCTTCTCGGCCGGCGGCACGACCCGGACGGTGGATTCGAACACGGTCACCGTGAAGGTCGACGAACTGCTCGATGTGGCGCTGGCCTCCAAGGACAGCGCGCCGGTCTCGATCGCCGGTGGCAGCGCGGTGCTGGCCTACCAGCTCACCAACACCGGCAATGGCCCCGAGGCGTTCCACCTCACCGCCAATCCGGCCGTTTCCGGCAACCCGTTCACCGCCGTGGTCACCGCCATCGCCTGGGACAGCAACGGCAACGGCGTTTACGACGCGGGCATCGATACGGTGCTGGCTTCCGGCACCGCGACACCCTCGATCGATCAGGACAAGGCGCTCACCGTCTTTGTCGTCGTGACCGGGCCCGGCGGCATGACCGACGCGCAGACCAGCAAGGTCAACCTCGCCGCCCGCGCCGTCACCGGCAGCGGCACGCCGGGCACGGCGTTTGCGGGCAAGGGTCAGGGCGGCGGCGATGCGGTGGTCGGCGCTTCGGGCGCCGATGCCGATGCCGACGGGGTGCTGGTCGCCTCGGTCGCCACCGTGGCGCTGGTGAAGTCCGCCACCATCGCCGACCCCTTCGGCGGCAGCCAGCCGGTCCCCGGTGCCAGCGTGACCTACACGCTGGTCGCCACCATCGGCGGCAGCGGTGCGATCGGCGACCTGCGCCTTACCGACGTGATCCCGGCGGGCACCAGCTACACCGCCGGCACGCTCAGGCTCGATGCCGCCACGCTTAGCGATGCGGCCGACGGCGACGCCGGCAAGGCCTCGGCCAGCGGCATCGACGTGCTGGTCGGCACCGCCGCCGCCGGCTCCACCCATACCGTCACTTTCAACGTCACCATCCAGTAAGGGTCACCCCAGCGATGAACCGCCACTTGCCCGCCTCGCTCTCTGCTCTTGCTTTTAGCCTTGCACTGTCCGTTGCCGCATCGGCGGCCGAGCCTGTCTCGCTCAAGGGCGACGTCCAGGTGGAAAGGACGGTGACCGCGAACGGCACTACCAAGACCGTGCTCGCGCCGCCGACCACCGTCGTGCCGGGGGACCGCCTGCTCTTCACCACGCGCTACAGCAACGACGGCGACAAGCCGGTCGACAGTTTCGTCGTCACCAATCCGCTGCCCGCGCCGGTGCGCCTTGCGGCAGAGGAAGCGGGCTACGAAGTCTCGGTCGACGGCGGCAGGACCTTCGGAAGGCTCGCCGCGCTGACCGTGGCCGATGCTGCGGGAGTACGCCGCGCCGCGCAGCTCGAGGACGTTACGCATATCCGCTGGACGCTGGCGCATCTCGCGCCCCGTGCCTCCGGCGCGCTGGAGTATCACGCCGTGGTCCGCTGACCCGGCACGATTCCGCCACGGGTCGCGGGCGGTAACAGGCGCGGTCCAAGATACCTGAAGGAACTTCGTTCATGACACGCACCAGCACGCTGCTGGGTGCGGCGAGCTCGCTTGCGCTCGTCGCGCTCGGCGCCAGCCCCGCCTTCGCCGCAGGCACCACGGCCGGCTCCACCATCCAGAACACCGTGACGGTCGGCTACCAGGTCGGCGGGGTCGCGCAGACCGCAAAGACCGCGTCCGACACATTCACGGTCGACCGCAAGGTCAACGTCTCGGTCACCGAAGTCGGCAGCGCGGCGACCGTCGTCTCGCCCGGCCAGGTCCAGGCGGTGAGCACCTTCAAGGTCACCAACCTGTCGAACGACACGCTCGACTTCGCGCTGGCCGCGGCCCAGCTTTCGGGCGGCAGCGCGGCCTGGGGCGGCAGTGACAATTTCGACGGCACCAACGTCAAGATCTACCTCGACAACGGCGACGGCGTCTTCACCTCGGCCGACACCCAGGTCACCTACCTCGACGAACTGGCGGCGGACGCGGCCAAGACCGTGTTTGTGGTGATGGACATCCCCTCCACCCAGGTCACCGGCGACATCGCCTCGGTCGTGCTGACCGCCACCGCCAAGGCGGGCGGCACCGCGGGGTCGCAAGGCGCGGCGCTGACGACCAGTGCCACCAACACCAGCGGCGTCGACACCGTGCTGGCGGACGGCGCGGGCGCCACCGATGCGGCCAATGACGGGGCCTTCTCGGCCAAGGACGACTTCAAGGTCAGCGCCGCCGCGCTCTCCGTGCTCAAGACCAGCCGCGTGGTCAGCGATCCGGTCAGCGGCACAAGCAATCCCAAGGCCATTCCGGGCGCAACGATCGAATATTGCATCTCGGTCGCCAATGCCTCCGGCAGCGCCACGGCGACCAACATCGCGGTGAACGACCCCCTGCCCGCGAACGTGACCTATGTCGCCAGCTCGATCCTGCTCAACGGCACCGTCACCGGCAGCACCTGCAACACGGACGGCACCGCGGGCGGCACCTTCGCCAGCAACACGGTGACCGGCACGCTGTCGGACATCGCGGCAGGCGTGACCCGCACGCTGGTCTTCCGGGCCACGATCAACTGACGCCGACCGACTGACTGGCAGGACGGGCGGGTGCGACACGGAACGATCTTCAGGCAGGCAGCAGCGTCCTTCGCGGCGCTGCTGTCGCTTGCCCTCATCCAGCCCGCGCCGCCCGTCCGCGCCGCCACCATCTCCAACATCGCGGCGGCCTCCTGGACACAGGACGGACAGGAGCGCGTCGGCCAGTCCAATGCGGTCACGTTCGACGTCGTGCCCAGCGCGGCGACCATCCAGACCTATCGATCGGTCTCCTCCTCGCCGCTTTCCACCCCGCTCGCCGCCTCGACCTGCGACGGCGCGGCGATGGCAGGTTCCGGCGGGACAGGCGGCGCCGCTACGCTCACCGCCATCGCCAGTGCCCGATCGTTCCACATCGGCGAAGACATGGTGATCCGCATCGAGGCGCCCAGCGCCAATCGCGATGCCGCCGTCCGCGATTCCATCGTGGTTGCGCTCACCACCTCGCAAGGCGACCAGGAAGAGATCACCATCTTCGAGACCGGCACGGATACCGGGATCTTTGCAGGCTCGATCCCGACCAGCGCGATCCCGCCCGCGCCCAAGGCCAGCGACTGCAAGCTCAGCGTCGCCAACGACGACACGATCCTGATCGCCTACCGTTCGCCCGCCACCCACCAGACCATCGCCAGCACCGAAGTCTCGGTCCTCGCCGACCCTTACGGCATGGTGTTCGACAGCCAGAACGGCACGGCCCTGTCGGGCGCGACGATCACCCTCGTCGATGCCGATACCGGCCAGCCCGCCCGCGTCTATGCCGACGACGGCGTCACCGCCTGGCCCTCCACGGTCATTTCCGGCGAGCCGGTGACGGACGGCGCGGGCAACAGCTATGCGATGCCTGCGGGCGAGTACCGCTTTCCGCTGGCCCCGCTCGGCCGCTACCGGCTCAAGATCACCCCGCCGGACGGCTACCATGCGCCCTCCGCGGTCGCCCGCGCGGTGCTGGGCGCCTATGTCCGCCCGGACGGCGAGACGATGGTGATTGAGGATGCCTCGTTCGGCGGCGTGGTCACGCTCGACACCCCCGCCCCGGTGCGCATCGACATTCCCGTGGACCTCGCCGAAAGCGCCGTCGCACTGACCAAGACCGCTTCACGCGCCAGTGCCAGCCCGGGCGAGGTGGTGTTCTACACCGTCACCGTGCGCAATCCGGACGCCGGTCGCGCCAAGTCCGGCGTGGTACTGGTCGACACGCCTTCCGCCTGGCTGCGGCTGCGCAAATCCTCGATCCGCATCGACGGCGCCAGTCCCGCGCAAGGCGCGGTCACCATTGCCGATGATGGCAGCCGCCTCACCATCAACCTCGCCGCGATCCCTGCCGGGGGCACCCGCACCGTCGTCTACGCGATGAGCGTGCGCGGCGATGCACCGGCCGGACAGGCGGTGAACCTCGCCCAGACCACCGACCTGCTCGGCGATGTCGAAAGGGCCAGCGCCGTGGTGAAGATCGAGAAGGACACCATTGCCGCGCGCATGACCGTGATCGGCCGCGTCAGCGCCGGGGACTGCACCGTAACCGCGGGCCGGCCGGGTATTGCGGGCGTGCGGGTGATGCTGGAAGACGGCAGCTTTGCCGTGACCGACGCCGATGGCCGCTTCCATTTCGAGGGGCTGGTGCCCGGCACCCATATCGTGCAGGCGGAGCCCGATACGCTGCCCGCAGGCGGCCATTTCGTCGATTGCCGCCGTTCGGTGCGCAGTGCCGGCAAGGCGGGCTCGCTGTTTGCCATCGGCCAGGGTGGCAGCCTCGTCACTGCCGATTTCTACGCCGTGGTTCCCGCCAGCGCCCTGCCCGCACCGGTCGATGCCCCCGCTCCGACTTCGGCTCCGGTCGACCCCGCAGTCGACGATGCCAAGGCCGCCGGCGCGGGCACCGACTGGCTGGCGATGGGGGATGGCCCGATCGATTTCCTGTTCCCCGCGCCGGACCACAATCCGCGCACGCCTGCCATCCGCGTGGTGATCCGCCACAAGAGCGGCCAGAAGGTGGATCTCACCGCCGGTGGCAAGGCGGTGCCGGCACTCAGCTTCGACGGCGTCAAGACCTCCGCCGATGGCCGCTATGCCGTCAGCATCTGGCGCGGCGTGCCGCTCGACGGGGAGGTCACGCATCTGGCCGCCACCGTTCGCAATGCCGATGGCTCGGTGGCCAAGGAGCTTGCCCGCGACGTCCATTTCGCCGCCGCGCCCGCCCATGCGCAGATCCTGCGCGAGCGCTCGCACCTGGTCGCCGATGGCCGCTCGCGCCCGGTGATCGCGCTGCGCCTGACCGACCGCAAGGGCAACCCGGTGCGTGCGGGCGTTTCCGGCGCGCTCTCGATCAACGCGCCCTACGAAAGCGCCGCCGCCATCGAGCGGATGCAGCAGCGCCAGCTCAGCGGCTCTGGCAGCACTTCGCCCACCTGGACGGTCGCGGGCGATGACGGCGTTGCCATGGTCGAACTCGCGCCCACGATGGTCTCCGGCCCGCTGCACCTGACTTTCACGTTCGCGGACGGCGAAGTCACGAGCACGCAGGACCTTGAAGGCTGGGTGATCCCCGGCGACCAGAAGTGGACGCTGGTGGGCCTTGCCGAAGGTGCCGTGGGGTCGCAGTCCATCGCCGATGCCATGCAGCAAAGCGGCAAATTCGACAGCGATCTTGGCAGGCATGCGCGCACCGCCTTCTATGCCAAGGGCCGCGTGCTCGGCAGCTTCCTCGTCACCGCCGCCTATGACAGCGCCAGGCAGCGCGACGATCAGGTGCTGCTCGGCACCATCGATCCCAGGGCCTACTACACCGTCTTCGCGGACGGCTCGACCCGCCGTTTCGATGCCGCCAGCCGCGACAAGCTCTACGTGCGCGTCGAAAGCCGCGCGTTCTATGCGATCTACGGCGATATCGACACGGGCTTCGACCAGACGCAGCTTGCCCGCTACGTCCGCACCGCCACCGGCGCCAAGGCGGAAGGGCGGCGGGGCGCCGTCCACGTGCAGGGCTTTGCGGCGAAGATCGAGACCAGCCACCGCCATGACGAGATCCAGGGCGCGGGCATTTCCGGCCCCTACAGCCTCTCGTCCAAGGCCATCGTCGCCAGCAGCGAGACGGTGACGCTGGTGGTGCGTGATCGCTTCCGCTCCGAACGGGTGGTGGAGAGCACGCCGCTGACGCGCTACCTCGACTACGACGTGGACCTGCTGACGGGCACGATCACCTTCAAGGAACCCGTGCTCAGCCGCGATTCCGAACTCAACCCGCGCTTCATTGTCGTCGACTACGAAGTGGACAGCAATCTCGACCATGGCCAGTGGAACGCGGGCCTGCGCGGCGACGTGACGCTGGCGGACGGCGCGCTGCGCCTCGGCGCCTCGGCCATTTCGGACCGCGACGGGGATACGCATACGCAGATCGGCGCTCTCGATGCTCGCCTGCGCTTCGGTCCCCGGTCCGAACTGCGCGCCGAACTGGGTGCCAGCCGCGCGAACCAGCAGACGTCGCAGGCCTGGCTGGTCGAAGTGGAGCACCACACCGGCAAGCTCGACATGCTGGCCTATGCCCGCTCGATCGATGCCGACTATGGCACCAACCAGCAGTCGATTGCGGAGCGCGGCCGCCGCAAGTTCGGGATCGACAGCCGCTATACGCTTGCCGAAGGGCTCAGCCTCACCGCCAGCCTCTGGCACGACGAGAGCCTGACCGACACGGCCCGCCGCGACGCCGTGAAGACACAAGTGAACTGGCGGAACGGCCAGACCGACCTGCGCGCGGGTGTGACCGCGCTGTCCGATCATCTCGCGGACGGCAGCACCGGCAACTCCGCCGTGCTGGAATTCGGCGCGACCCGCCGCCTCCTCGGCAACCGGCTGGAACTCTCCGCCGATTCCAGCCTGCCGCTCGGCCGCACGGACTCGGTGGACCTGCCCACCCGGCACCGGCTCGGCCTGCGCTACGCGGTGACGCAGGACATCCGCGCCGCCGCCAGCTACGAGATCGCGCGGGGCAATGCCATCGACGCGCGCACGCTGAAGGGCGGGATCGAGACCGCCGCATGGAGCAATGCGCGCCTCTCGGGCGGCATCGGTCTTCAGGACATCGGCGAATACGGCCAGCGCAGTTACGCGGCCTATGGCCTTGCCCAGAGCCTGCCGGTGACGAAAAGCCTGACGCTGGACGCCACCGTGGACGGCAACCGCACCCTGGGCGGGGTATCGGCTGCGAAGATCATCAACGAACTCCAGCCCGTCACCAGCGGCGGCCAGATCAGCACATCCGATGCGCTGCTGTTCGAGGATTTCACTGCCCTCACCTTCGGCGCGGCCTGGCGGCATGAGCGCTGGTCGGTCACGGCCCGCGCCGAATGGCGCGGAGGCGAAGTGACCGACCGCAAGGGCCTGACTTTCGGTGCGATCCGCCAGCTCGGCGAAGGCAGCGTGGTCGGCTCCGGCGTAAGCTGGACGCATGCGAAGGCGCAAGACGGCACGGTGAGCGAAGTGACCGACGCCGCCCTCTCGCTCGCCCACCGTCCGGCGGAATCGCCCTTCGCCGCCCTCGCCAAGCTGGAATACCGCAGCGACCGTTCCGTGACGGGCACCGGCGGCAATTCCGATGCGGCTGGCAACAGCGCGCTTGCCGCCAGCGACAATGCGACCGCGCGCCGCCTGCTCGCCAGCCTCTCCACCAACTGGTCGCCGCGTGGTTCGGTTAACGCAAATTTGGTTAATGGCACTGTAGGGAAAAGCATGGTCCACCGCATGGAGGTCGGCCTGTTCGTGGGGGGGCGCTACAGCTTTGACCGTTACGAGGATTTCGATCTGGCCGGCTTCACCGCCGTCGCCGGCCTCGATCTGGGCATCGGCATCGGCGACCGGATTTCGGTTGGCGGCACGGCCACGGTGCGCCGCGCCTTCTCCGAACATACCACCAGTTTCGCGATCGGCCCGCAGATCAGCCTGGTACCCACGCAGGACATGCTCTTGACCATCGGCTACAACGTCACCGGCTTCCGCGACCGCGACTATTCGGCGACGCGCAGCACCGGCAAGGGCCTGTTCGCCGTCCTGCGCGCCAAGTTCGACAAGGACAGCCTCGGTTTCCTGGGGCTGGGAACGCGCCGATGACCGCGCGCCTGCTCGCCCTTCTCGCCGTATTGGCGGCGCTGCTGGCAGCCACCACCGCACAGGCGCAGAGCGCGGAGGCGGCGTGGTCCGGCCTCGGCCTGTCCAGCGGCGCGGCGGTGGCACCATCGACCACCATCACCGCCAGCGACGGCACCACGGTCAGCACCGCCTGGGGCACCACGACCGGCGGCGCGGGCACATTCGCCGTCGCCGCCGGCTACAACGGCCACGTGGTCTACAACACCAGTGCGATCGGCGGCGTCAGTCCGGCCTTGCTGCTGGACTTCGATGCATCGCGCTTCGATGCGAACAACCGGATCACCATCGACATCACGCTGGGCCGCAGCGTGACCGGCCTTGCCTTCACGCTGGCCGACGTGGACCGCGAGACGGGCAGCGGCAACACCTACAACCGCGACGCCGTTGCCGTCTATTACGACACCGGCAACGGCACGTTCGTCAGCGCGGCAGGCACTTCGTACTGGACGGCCGGAAGCGCGGTCAGCACCGACACCAGCGGGTGGAACGGCACCGCCCAGTCAGCCACGACCTCGGCCAGCGGCAACATCGCCTTCGACTTCGGCTCCCAGACGGTGAAGCGCATCCGCATCGTCTACAACAGCGCCGCCGTGTCCGGCACCGCCAACCCCAACCCGCAGTACATCGCCCTCTCCGGCCTCGCTTTCGACGCCAAAGGCGCCGACCTTTCGCTGGCGAATGCATGGCTCACCAGCAACCCGACGGCGGGCAGCCTGGCGACCTTCCGGCTGACGGTGAGCAACGCCGCCAACTCCACCGACACCGCCACCAGCGTGACCGTCACCGACACGCTGCCCAGCGGCTTCACCTATGTCTCGTCGAACGGCACCGGCAGCTTCAATGCCGCGACCGGGGTGTGGACGGTGGGATCGCTCGCGCCCGGTGCCAGCGTCACCATGGACATCACCGGCACCGTCAATGCCAGCGCCGGCGCCACGCTCACCAACACCGCGCAGATCACCACCAGCGACCAGAGCGACCCGGACTCCACCCCCGGCAACGGCGCTACCGGCGAGGACGACTATGCCAGCGCCGCACTGACCGTCACCGGCAGCCGCGTGGCGGGCACGCCGCCGGTGCTCGCCTGCGCGGCGGGAACCGTGGTGTTCGACTGGAGCAACCGCGCCTGGACCACCGGCAGCACCGGCAATTCCTATGCCCTCGACACGCTCGGCACGATCAGCTTCGCGCTCGCCAATCAGGGCACCTGGCTTTCCAGTTCGACCTATGGCGGCCAGTCGCCGGTGCGCCAGAACGTCGTCAACGGCGGCCTTGGCGACTATGCGCTGTTCGAGATGGTCAACATGCCCAGCGTCAGCGCGGAGGCGACCACCACGATCACCCTGCCCACGGCCCTGCCCGGCGCGCAGTTCAGGATCTTCGACGTCGATTACTACTCCGGCCAGTTCGCCGACAAGGTGACCGTGGAGGGTCGCTACAACGGCACCACCGTCACCCCCACGCTGACCAACGGCGTGACCAACTACGTGATCGGCAATAGCGCCTTTGGCGACGGCCTGAGCGACGACGGCAGCAGCGACGGCAACGTCACCGTCACGTTCGCGCAGCCGATCGACACCATCGTCATCCACTACGGCAACCACTCCCTCGCCCCCGCCGACCCCGGCCAGCAGGCCATCGCGCTGCACGACCTCACCTTCTGCCGCCCCAGCACGACACTGGCCGTCACCAAGACCAGTTGGGTCCTCAGCGACCCGGTGAGCGGGACGAGCAATCCCAAGGCGATCCCGGGCGCGACAGTGCGCTATTGCATTCTCGTGTCCAACACCGGCAGCAGCGCGGCCACCGGCGTCACCGCCACCGACCCGGTCCCCTCCACACTAACGTATGTCGCGGGCAGCATCACTTCCGGCAGCGACTGCGCCGGCGCGACCACGGCGGAGGACGACAACGCCGCCGGCAGCGACGAAAGCGATCCCTACGGCGCGTCCTATGCCTCGGGTATCGTCGAGGCGAGCGCACCGACGCTGGCGGCGGGCACCAGCGTCGCGATCCGCTTCGATGCGACGGTGAACTGACCGGCCTTCACGCCCCGTCAGGGTTCAGGCAGGCGCCGCCTAGCGGTATCGCATATCAGGCTCGGGCCACTGGCGTTTCCGGCGTGCAGTTGCGTTCGACGTAGTGGGCATGGGTCGGCATCGCATGGGCGGTGCGCACAACAGCCTCGCGGCGGGCCCTCATGCCCATCTCCACCTTGCCCGGATCGATCCTCGCCGCGATCGGATCGACCCGGCGCGGCACGATGCCGTTGCCGAGCAGGATCGCCACCCAGTCCGCCTCCTGAAAGCACTCCTGCGCCTCGGTGGTGACCCGCGCCGCCGCCTTCCAGACCTCCAGCCGGTGTACCAGCGTATCGGGCAGGTCCATGTTCCGGCAATAGTGCCAGAGCGGTTCCGGGCGGCGGCTGGGGAAGTAGTGCAGGGTCAGGAAATCGCGGATCCGCTCGTACTCGCCGAGCGTCAGCCGGTTGAACTCCGCCGGAATCGCCGGCGCGAAGTCGATGTCGGGAAAGAACTCGACGAAACGCAGCAGCATGGAGTGGAGGAGATGCAGCGAAGTCGCCGCCAGCGGCTCCATGAACCCGGCGGCCTGCCCCAGCGCCAGGCAATTGCGGTTCCAGAACTTGCGCCGGTGGCCGCTGGTGAAACGCAGCAGGCGCGGCGGGGCCAGGGGTTCGCCCGCCATCGCCGCGAGCAGCACCGCGCGGGCCCGGTCGTCATCGCTGAACCGGCTCGAATAGAAATAGCCCCAGTCGTCGCGGTGCTGGAGCGCCGCCTGCCCCAGCCAGCCCGCCTCCCGCGCCAGCGATACCGCATGGGGCGGCAGCGAACCCGACCGCTTGCCCGGCGCCAGCACGGCGCTGTCGCAGGGCAGCCAGTGCGACCAGTCCTCGTAACCGGTCTGGAGCACTTTCTCGATCAGCAGCCCCTCGAAGCCGGAGCAGTCGATGAAGAATTCGCCGTCGACGACACGGCCATCGGCCAGCGTGACGGCGGCAATGTGGCCATCGGCACCCTCCAGCGCGGCATCGACGACCCGCCCGTCGATCCGTTCCACCCCGCTGCGCTCGGCATAGGCGCGCAGGAAGCGGACATGCTGCGCGGCATCGAAATGATAGCCATGACGAAAGCGGGCACCGTCCCCCGCCGGAACCGCAAAACGGCCGCGGCTGGCGGCGGCATAGGCCAGCGACCAGTCGTCGATCGGCGCGGTGTCGCCACCGGCGCGCAGGCGCAGCCAGAAGTGGTGGAGGGCGATGCCGTCGATCGCCTCGCCAAAGTCGCCATAGCCATGGAAATGGACGTTGCCCGCCTCGCGCCAGTCGCAGAACTCGGTGCCGAGCCGGAAGGTGCCGCTGCTCTGGGCCAGGAAGCGGTTCTCCTCGATGCCCAGCGCGGCATTGAACTTGCGCATGAGCGGTGTCGCCGAACCGTCCACGAGGTCGGCCGGGAGATCACCTCTGCCGTCATCCTCGTTTTCAATCACGGTAATCCGCAAGGGGCCGGGGCGGAACTTGCGCGCGATCATGCTCGCCGCCGTCCATCCGGCCATGCCGCCGCCCACGATCACCAGCGAGCGCAGAGCCCCCTCGTCCATGCCGCCCTTCAACCCTGCCCCCGATGCAATCCGCCAAGCCGCCCTTCTTGCACACCTAAATCCTTACGGCGACTATGGAAAATCCCTGAGGCCTAGGCGACGTGGACAAATTCAGCGGGAAGCGGAGCTACCGAGTGGGCTGGGAAGCGGAAGCGGAAGCGGAAGCGGAAGCGGAAGCGGAAGCGGACGCTGCCCCAACCACCCCGCTCATGCTGAGCTTGTCGAAGCATGGGAGACGCGGTGCCCTGCCTCGCGGGCCTTCGACAAGCTCAGGCTGAGCGGGTGGAGATGTCTGCTTAGGGTGGTGAGCGGACATCCTTACCTGATGAGGTGCGAGGCAATCTCCGCCCCAACCAAACATGAGGCTATCGTCGATCCCCCGATGTCCTCACCTGCGTTGAGAGCTTTACTCGCCGCATCAATGTCTGCGCTGCTGGCGGCGATGAGCTTGAATATCTCATGATCCATTCGACCACGTGCACGGTGGGCGCGTGCCAATTTCAAACCGCCGACATATTCCGGTTGCCGGTTCAAATCCGCTGATACGCTTGAGCCATCGGCCTTCAGCGCGGTAATTCGAGTAACAAAATGACGAACACCTAACTCTTCTAAGATCGGGCGACTGAAGGCCAAAGGCAGCAACGCAACCAGCCGAAAGGCTTCTCCTTCAGAAAAGCCATCGCTACGAAGGGCTTCAATTTTATGATCGTCTGAAAGGTCCCAATGCCGAGCAATCGTCGTTGCGCCTCGAATTAGAAGGGCTTCTGACATTTCAGCTTTTTGCCATGGTAGCCTCATGGGCAAGAAACCTATCGCCCGATCCGAATGTCCGCAACGGGGCGTAAACGGCCGGTCGAATTTGTCCACGCCGCCTAGGTGCACAAAATGGTCACCGGGTGCCCGCCGAGGGTCCGAAGTGGGCATTCAGTTCATAGGCTCCGGCCAGAAACAACTGGCGCACATACGTGATCGGCTCGGAGCCGCGCCAGGTGCGCCGCTCGATGCTGAGGCACGGCGCCCCGCTGGCGACGGCCAGCGCCCTGGCTTCCGCGCCGGTGGCGGCAGCGGCGGTGATCCGGGCGTCGGCCTCGGTCCAGGGCACGTGTTCCAGCAGCCAGCCGCCGGGCGAGGAGAACGCGGCCTCGACGATCTCCGGCACTGCGGCCGCGTTCACGAAGCGATGCTCCCAGGCCATCGGCGCATCGTCGGCAAAGTGAATGCCCGAAAGTTCCAGCAGCGCAACGTCGCCCTCGACATCCCAGTTCACCACGGCATCGGCGGCGCGCACCAGCTTACGGCGCGAGAGTTCGAAACGATAGGCCTGCCCGCGCGCGGCGATTTCGGCGCCGAGATCGGGAATGTCCATGGCCATCGAATGCACGCGCGGCCGGGCGACGAACGTGCCCGCCTTGCGCCGCCGCTCGACCAGTCCGGCGGCGGCGAGCGCGGACAGCGCCTTGTTCACCGTCATCCGCGCGCAGCCATAGCGCTCCATCAGGTCCTGCTCGGTCGGCAGGCGTTCGCCGGGGGCGAGCGTGCCTGCAAGGATGCGGCTTTCGAAATCGTGGCGGATACGTTCGGAAAGGGTCATGCGCAGAGTCGGTCCAGGGTCTTCCGATAGCGTCGGACGATCCCGTCGCGTGCGTGGTGGCGGCCAGAGCTAACCACCTGCTTGCCGAAGCGCCAGACGCAATCGATGCCCGCACGGCCCGAGGCGAACACCAGCCCATCGAGCACGCGGTCCGGCCCCCGCGCGCAGAGCGAGGGATGGTCGAGGTCCAGCGAAACCGCATCGAAGGCATTGCCCTGCTTCAGTCCGCCCTCGACGCCCAGCGCCTGCCCGCCGCCGTTCAGCGCGGCGCGCCAGATCGCCTCCCCGCTCGAGGCGGTTGCCGCGTCAGCCAGCAGGTTGCGCCTGCGCGTGAACAGCCGCTGCCCGTATTCGAGCAGGCGCATTTCCTCGGTCGCATCGATCAGCACGTTGGAATCGCTGCCGATGCCATAGGAACCGCCGGCCGCCAGCCAGTCCGCCATCGGGAACAGGCCGTCGCCCAGATTGGCCTCGGTAACCGGGCAGAGCCCTGCCACGGCCCCGCTCAAGGCAAGCCGCGTGGTTTCCTCGTGCGTCATGTGGGTGGCGTGGACCATGCACCAGCGGCGATCCACTTGCGCATGATCGAGCAGCCATTCGACGGGGCGCTGGCCGCTCCAGGCGAGGCAGTCCTCCACTTCCTTCACCTGTTCGGCGATGTGGATATGGATCGGGCCCTGCCCCGCCATCGCCTGCAGATGCATGAGTTCGTCCGGGCAGACCGCGCGCAGGCTGTGCGGCGCAAGGCCGACCACCGCCTCGTCCAGCCCGGCAACCGCCGCGCGGGCGCCGTCCAGCAGCCGCGCGAAACCGTCCAAATCGTGAAGGAACCGGCGCTGCCCAGGGCTGGGCGCCAGCCCGCCGAAGCCGGAATGGGCATAGAACACCGGCAGCAGCGTCAGGGCGATGCCGGTTTCCGCCGCCGCCTCGGCTATCGCCGCGCACATGCGGGCGGGATCGGCATAGGCGTGCCCGCCGGCATCATGGTGCAGGTAGTGAAACTCGCCAAGCCGCGTGAAGCCGCTTTCCAGCATCTCCATCGCCGCCAGCGCCGCGATGGCGTTGAGGTCCTCGGGCGTCATCCGGTCAAGGAAACGGTACATGACCTCGCGCCAGGTCCAGAAGCTGTCGTCGCTATTCCCGCGCTGCTCGGCAAGCCCCGCCATGCCGCGCTGGAAGGCGTGGCTGTGGAGGTTGGGAATGCCCGGAACCAGACAGGCGTGGCGCAGGTCCCCCGCTTCCGGGCGCGCACCCGATTCGATCCGCGCGATCCGCCCATCCGCGACCGTCAAGCGCACGTCATGCGCCCAATGAGACTTGGACCCGGACTCGATGAATGCGCGCCCCGCATGGATCGTAAAGGACTGACGCGACTGGGCTTGAGACATCCGGCACTCCCTTGGACTTCTTTTTGTCTATACATTATCGCAGGCCGATGCAATAAGACCCGGCAGAGAGTGAACCGCCCGGAGAGACTGGCCCGCCATGCGCTGCGATACGATCTGGACCAACGCCCGCCTCGCCACGATGGCCCCGCACGCGGAGGGTATCGGCGTGACCGAGCACGGCATGATCGCGGCAACGGACGGCAAGATCCTCTACGCCGGGCCCGAGGCCGATGCGCCTGCACTGCAAGGCCGCGTGGTCACCGATTGCGAGGGCCGCTGGATCACTCCCGGCCTGGTCGATTGCCACACCCACCTGATCCATGCCGGCAACCGCGCGCGCGAATTCGAACTGCGGCTGGCGGGCGCCAGCTACGAGGAGATCGCCCGCGCCGGCGGCGGCATCGCCTCCACCATGGCCGCCACGCGCGCCGCCAGCGAGGACGACCTTGTCGCCAGCGCGCTGCCCCGCCTCGACGCGCTGATCGGCGAAGGCGCGACGACCGTCGAGGTGAAGTCCGGCTATGGCCTTGACCTTGCCAGCGAACTCAGGATGCTGCGCGCCGCGCGGCGGCTGGGCCGCGAGCGACCGGTTTCCATCGCCGCCACCTTCCTCGGCGCCCATGCGCTGCCGCCCGAATTCGCAGGCGATGCCGATGGCTACATCGAGCATATCTGCCAGGTCATGCTGCCCGAAGTCGTGCGCGAGGGCCTTGCCGACGCGGTGGACGCCTTCTGCGAAGGCATCGGCTTTTCCGCGCAGCAAACCGAGCGCCTGTTCACCGCTGCCCGCGCCCACGGGTTGCCGGTAAAGCTTCATGCCGAGCAGCTTTCGAACCTCCACGGCGCAGCGCTCGCCGCCCGGTTCGGCGCGCTTTCCGCCGATCATCTCGAACACCTAGATCTCGCCGGGATCGAGGCCATGGCCGCCTCCGGCACCGTGGCCACGCTGCTGCCCGGCGCCTATTACTTCACCCGCGAAACCGTGCTGCCGCCCATCGCCGCCCTACGCGCCGCCGGCGTGCCGATCGCGCTGGCGACCGACTGCAACCCCGGCACCTCGCCGCTTACCTCGCTGCTGCTGACGATGAACATGGGCGCGACGCTGTTCCGCCTCACCGTCGAGGAATGCCTGGCCGGCGTCACCCGCAATGCCGCGCGCGCGCTGGGCTTCACCGACCGCGGCACGCTGCAGGCCGGCCAGCGCTGCGACCTGGCGATCTGGGATGTCGAGCATCCGTCCGAACTTGTCTATCGCATGGGCGCCAACCCGCTCCATGCCCGCATCTGGAGTGGTCAATGAACGAAGTGCTGCTAACCCCCGGCACGGTGAGCCTCAGGGATTGGCGCGCGATCTATCGCGGCGCCGAGGTGAAGCTCGATTCCGCGTGCATGCCGGTGATCGCCGAAAGCGCCGCCGCCGTCGCCCGCATCCTTGCCAAGGGCCAGCCGGTCTACGGCATCAACACCGGCTTCGGAAAGCTGGCCAGCGTGCGCATCGGCGACGAGGATCTCGCCGCGCTGCAGCGCAACATCGTGCTCAGCCACGCCGCCGGCACCGGTGAGCCTTCGCCCGTTGCCGTCATCCGCCTGATGATGGCGCTGAAGCTCGCCAGCCTTGCCCAAGGCGCCTCGGGCGTGCGGGTGGAGACCGTGGAACTGCTCGAAGCGATGCTGGCCAGGGGCCTGACCCCGGTCGTTCCCAGCCAGGGTTCGGTCGGTGCCAGCGGCGACCTTGCCCCGCTTTCGCACATGGCCGCAACGATGATCGGCGTGGGCGAGATCTTTGTCGGCGATAAGCGTCTCCCCGCCGCGCAGGCTCTGGCTGAGGCCGGGCTCGCCCCGGTCGAACTCGGCGCCAAGGAAGGGCTTGCCCTGCTCAACGGCACGCAGTTCTCCACCGCCAACGCGCTGGCCGGACTGTTCGAGGCGGAGCGCCTGTTCCAGTCCGCGCTCGTCACCGGCGCGCTCTCGACCGAGGCGGCCAAGGGCTCCGACACGCCGTTCGACTGCCGCATCCACTTGCTGCGCCGCCATCCCGGCCAGATCGAGGTGGCCGCTTCGCTGCGCGCGCTGATGCAGGGTTCGGCGATCCGCGCCAGCCATCTGGAAAACGATGCCCGCGTGCAGGACCCCTATTGCCTGCGCTGCCAGCCGCAAGTCATGGGCGCCGCGCTCGACGTGCTGCGCCAGGCCGCGACGACGCTGGAAATCGAGGCCAACGGCGTGTCCGACAACCCGCTGATCTTTCCTGAGGCGGACGAAGCCCTGTCCGGCGGCAACTTCCACGCCGAGCCGGTCGCCTTCGCCGCCGACATGATCGCGCTGGCCGTCTGCGAGATCGGTTCGATCTCCGAACGCCGCGTGGCGATGCTGGTGGACCCCGCCCTGTCCGGCCTGCCCGCCTTCCTGACGCCGCGCCCCGGCCTCAATTCGGGCTTCATGATCCCGCAGGTCACCGCCGCCGCGCTGGTCTCCGAAAACAAGCAGAAGGCCTATCCGGCCTCGGTCGATTCGATCCCGACTTCGGCCAACCAGGAAGACCATGTCTCGATGGCCGCCCACGGCGCGCGCCGCCTGATCGGCATGGTCGCCAATGCCGATGCGGTGCTGGGCATCGAACTGCTCGCCGCCGTGCAGGGCATCGATTTCCACGCCCCGCTGGCATCCAGCAGAGCGCTCGAAAAGGCGCGCGAGACCCTGCGCGCCATCGTGCCGACGCTGGAGGAAGACCGCCACTTCCACCCCGACATGGAAGCGGCGAACGCGCTGATCCGATCCGGCGCGCTGGTGGACATCGGCGGCGACCTGCTGCCCGGCGTCGCATGACGAGCTTCACGCTCCACCGCGGGGAGGCGCCGCTGATCGTCGCCTTTCCGCATGTCGGCACCGACCTTGCCGATGTCGGCCCGCTGTTCCGCTCGGAATGGCTGGCGCGGCGCGATGCCGACTGGTGGGTGGACGAACTCTACGCCTTCGCCCGCGCGCTTGGCGCAACGACGATTGCTGCACGCGTTTCGCGCAGCGTGATCGACCTCAACCGCGATCCTTCGGGCGCCTCGCTCTATCCCGGGCAGGCGACCACCGAACTGTGCCCGACGACCACGTTCGACGGCGAGCCGCTGTACAAGGGTGATACGCCGGACGAGGCCGAGATCGCCCGCCGCCGCACGCTCTGGTTCGATCCCTACCACGGCGCGCTGCGCTCCGAGATCGCACGGCTGCACGCGCTCCACGGCAAAGTCGTGGTCTATGACGCGCACTCGATCCGCAGCAATGTGCCGCGTCTGTTCGACGGCGAATTGCCGCAGTTCAACATTGGCACCAACCTTGGCCAGACCTGCGACCCGGCGCTTTCCGCAGCCGTAGTGGTCGTCTGCAAGGCGAGCGGGTTCAGCCACGTTCTGGACGGCCGCTTCCGTGGCGGCTGGACCACCCGGCACTACGGAGAGCCTGCCAGCGGCGTCCATGCAATCCAGATGGAACTCGCCATTCGCGGCTACATGGACGAGCCCGAAGCGCCGGACGAAGCCAACTGGCCTCTCCCCTTCTCGGCCGCGCGCGCAGCCGCCCTCACCCCGATCCTGCAAGACGTGCTGAAGGCGGCCATCGCCTTCGCGCAATCCTGACCTGAGGAAACACCATGACCCGCCTCGACAACAGCCGCGTCATCAAGCCCGCGACCGGCGCCGAACTTTCCGCGAAATCGTGGCTCACCGAAGCCCCCTTGCGCATGCTGATGAACAACCTCCACCCCGACGTCGCCGAACGGCCTGAGGAACTGGTGGTCTACGGCGGCATCGGCCGCGCCGCGCGCGACTGGGAAAGCTACGACAGGATCGTCGAGACCCTGCGCCGCCTGAACGACGACGAGACGCTGCTCGTCCAGTCCGGCAAGCCGGTGGGCGTGTTCCGCACCCATGCCGATGCGCCGCGCGTGCTGATCGCCAATTCCAACCTCGTGCCGGAATGGGCGAACTGGGAGCACTTCAACGAACTCGATAAGCGCGGCCTTGCCATGTACGGCCAGATGACCGCCGGTTCGTGGATCTACATCGGCACCCAGGGCATCGTTCAGGGCACTTACGAGACCTTCGTCGAAATGGGCCGCCAGCACTACGATGGCGATCTTTCGGGCAAGTGGCTGCTGACCGCCGGCCTTGGCGGCATGGGCGGCGCGCAGCCGCTGGCCGCCGTGATGGCCGGCGCATCGTGCCTTGCCATCGAGTGCCAGCCCAGCCGCATCGAAATGCGCCTGCGCACCGGCTATCTCGATGTTGCCGCCAGCACCATCGAAGAGGCCATGGCGATCATCGAGAAGGCCAATGCCGACAGGAAGCCGGTCTCGGTCGGCCTGCTCGGCAATGCCGCCGAACTGCTCCCCGAAATCTACGCGCGCGGCATCCGTCCCGATCTCCTCACCGACCAGACTTCCGCCCACGATCCCGTCAACGGCTACCTGCCCGCCGGCTGGACCGTCGCCGAATGGATCGAGCGCCGCGAGCGTGAGCCGGAAGCCGTCGCCAGGGCCGCCAAGGCCTCCATGGCGGTCCACGTCCAGGCCATGCTGGACTTCCAGGCGGCGGGCGTGCCCACCACCGATTACGGCAACAACATCCGCCAGATGGCGAAGAACGAAGGCGTCGAGAACGCGTTCGATTTCCCCGGCTTCGTCCCCGCCTATATCCGCCCGATGTTCTGCCGCGGCGTCGGGCCGTTCCGCTGGGCCGCGCTCTCGGGCGATCCCGAGGACATCTACAAGACCGACGCCAAAGTGAAGGAACTGCTGCCCGACCACGCGCACCTGCACAACTGGCTCGACATGGCGCGCGAGAAGATCCAGTTCCAGGGCCTGCCCGCACGCATCTGCTGGGTCGGCCTGGGTGACCGCCACCGGCTGGGCCTCGCCTTCAACGAGATGGTCAGGAACGGCGAGTTGAAGGCCCCTGTGGTGATCGGCCGCGACCACCTCGACAGCGGCTCCGTCGCCTCACCCAACCGCGAGACCGAAGCCATGCGCGACGGTTCGGACGCGGTCTCCGACTGGCCGCTGCTCAATGCCCTGCTCAACACGGCCTCGGGCGCGACCTGGGTCTCGCTGCACCACGGCGGCGGCGTCGGCATGGGCTATTCGCAGCATTCGGGCATGGTGATCGTCGCCGACGGCACCGAAGCAGCAGCCAAGCGTCTGGAGCGCGTGTTGTGGAACGATCCGGCGACGGGCGTGATGCGCCACGCCGATGCGGGCTATGAGATCGCGCTCGATTGTGCGCGGGAGAAGGGGCTGGATCTGCCGGGAATTCTCTGAAGACTGAAGAGTAAAAGCAGGGGGCCATTGCCCCCTGCACCCCCGTTACCGTCTTCGTTGTGTGCCGATATCCGCTGCGCTTTCCTTGCCGCCGCAGGCCATCAAAAAAACTGCTCGCAATGAGCGCACAACAGATAGGCAAAGCGCAGCGAAGACGTTTCGCGGGTCCGGGGGATCATCCCCCGGAATCTCTGCTTTCTTGAATGCCCTTCGGGCGATTAGACTCGGCTTGCAGCCCAAGCCGACCGCTCTGCCTCAGTCAGTGGCAGTTCCACCGAGCGCCCTTCCGCAGCCGATTGCTGCGCCGCCTCGATCACCGCCATCACCGCCAGCGACTGGATCGGCGGCACCGGGTTCGCCGCCCTGCCCTGCGCCGCTTCGGCAACGAGGCGATAGAACTCGCGCTGGTCGCCGCGCTCTGCGGGAATGCTGCGCGGGGGGTTTTCGGCCGTGTGCAGCACGAGCGGATCGGAATCGTCACCCCAGCCCTCGGCGCCGGGGATGATGCCGGCGACAAGCTGGCTCTCCTGCACGTCCATGCCCTGCTTCACCGCGCTGCCGCCAGTGCCGTGAACGACGAAACGCGGCGAGCCGCCCGATACCAGCATCGAGGCGTGGAGGATCGCCCGCTTGCCGCCAAAGCTCAGCACGACATGGGCCCAGTCATCGGCCTGCGCGCCTTCGCGCTGGAGGGCGAGCGAGGCCGTCACCCGGTCCGGCAGGCCCATCAGCAACAGCGCGTGATCGGCAAGGTGCGGACCCAGATCGAACCACACGCCTGCCCCCGGCCCGGCGTTCTCCCGCCAGCGGTTGCGGACCTGCGGGCGGAAGCGGTCGAAACGGGTTTCGAGGTGGACGGGATCGCCCACCAGCCCTTCGCCTAAGGCCTTGCGGACAGTGGCGAAATCGCTGTCCCAACGGCGATTGTGAAACACCGTCAGATTGCGCCCGGTCTCCTGCGAAAGCGCGATCAGCGCGCGCGCTTCGGCAAGGTCCAGCGTGAAGGGCTTGTCGACGACGACATGCTTGCCCGCCCGCATCGCCGCTGCCGCCAGCGGGAAATGCGTGGGATTGGGCGCGGCGATGACGACCAGATCGATGGCCGGATCGCGCAGCAGCGCATCGGCCTGTGCGTGAACCGTCGCCTGCGGGTAGCGCTCGGAAATCGGCGCCGGGTTGCTCGACACGAAAGCATCGAGCGAAAGCCCCGGCACTGCCGAAATCAGCGGCGCGTGGAAGGTCGCCCCGGCATAGCCGTAACCGATCAGGCCAACCCGCACCACGTTCGCCGCCTCTGTCATGTCAGGCGTATTCCGCCTTCCACATGCTCGCCGCGATGCTCTCGCGCGTGAGCGCTTCGGGCTCGGCCGTGGCAAGGCCTTCCGCCACCGCCTGTTCGACGACGGCAACGGCGATTTCCAGCGCCACTTCGCGCAGCGCGGTGACCGGCGGCAGCAGGCCCTCGTCACCCTCATGCAGTTCGCCAAGGCGGCGCGCGGCGGCCATGAACATGCCGTCGCTGACCGTCGTGGCCCCGCTCGCCAGCGCGCCGAGGCCGATGCCGGGGAAGACGTAGACGTTGTTGACCTGCGTCACCCCGGCAATGCCGAAGGGGCTGCCGGTGCCGACGATGGCCTTGCCTGCGGTCCATTCCAGCACGTCGGCCGGGTGGGCTTCGGCGCGCGAGATCGGGTTGGAAAGCGGGAACACCACCGGGCGTTCGACATGCTCGGCCATGGTGCGGATCGCGCGCTCGTCGAAGGCCGCCTTCTGGCCCGAGGTGCCGATCAGCACGGTGGGCTTCACGTTGGCGATGGTGTCCTGCAGCGTGATCATGTTGCTGCCCGAGAGATTCCAGCCGGCAATATCGGCAGGATCGTGCGCCAGCTTCACCTGCTGCGGCGGCATGCGCGGAACGTCGGAGAGGATCAGGCCGTCGCGGTCGACCGCCCAGATCTTCGCGCGCGCATCGGCTTCGCTGAGGCCTTCGAGCTGCATGGCCTGCACCAGCATCTCGGCAACCCCGCTGCCCGCCGCGCCGGCGCCGAACAGCACCACGCGCTGCTCGGTGATCGGCACGCCGGTCTTGCGGATCGCCGAAAGCAGCGTGCCGACGGCGGTGGCAGCCGTGCCCTGGATGTCGTCGTTGAAGCTCAGCAGGCGGTCGCGGTAGCGCACCAGCAGGTCGTAGGCGTTCTTGCCCGCGAAATCCTCCCACTGCAGCATGACGCCGGGAAAGCGGTCATTCACGGCGGACACGAAAGCCTCGACGAAATCGTCGTAGTCCTTGCCGCGCACGCGGGGCGCCCGGTAGCCGATGTAGAGCGGATCTTCGCGCAGCGCATGGTTGTCGGTGCCGAGATCGAGCAGGATCGGCAGCACTTCGGCCGGGTGAATGCCCGCGCAGGCGGTGTAGAGCGCCAGCTTGCCGATCGGAATGCCCATGCCGCCCGCGCCCTGATCGCCAAGGCCGAGGATACGCTCGCCATCGCTGACGACGATCACCTTCACGCGGTCATAGGCCGGATCGGAGAGGATATCGGCAATGCGGTGGCGGTTGGAATAGCTGAGGAACAGGCCGCGCGGGCGGCGGTAGATCTCGCTGAAACGCTCGCAGCCCTCGCCCACGGTCGGCGTGTAGACCAGCGGCAGCATGCGCGGCAGGTCGCTCTGCACCAGCGCGTGGAACAGCACTTCATTGGAATCCTGAAGTTCGCGCAGGAAGGCGTAGCGCTGGAAGTCGCTTTCCTTGTCCTCCAGGGCGTTGCGGCGGCGCTCGATCTGGCTGTCCAGCGTGCCGACATGCGGCGGCAGCAGCCCGTGCAGGCCGAACTCGTCGCGCTCCTCCTCGGTGAAGGCCGTGCCCTTGTTGGTCAGCGGATCGGAGAGCAGCGCGCGGGCTGCGGCGTGGCGGGTGGGGGACATCGGCGACCTTTCCTCAAACTTCGAGATGCCCGGCCGCAAAGGGCGGCGCCGCCGAACGGCGGCGCCCCTGGAGACTGTTCCACCCGGGGGGATGGGCGACGGCACGGGCTCGCGGCTGAGCGATAGACCGGCGACGATGCCGTGTCACGCCGTGACGATTGCAATTAATGCACCGGTGGTTACCCGGCACCGACCACCGGCGGTGCCGCTTGCGCATGGCCGTCGCCGCGATTGGCGATAACCGCGCGGAAGCGCTCCATGTCGATCGAACGCTCCCAGCGCGAGACCACCACCGTCGCCACCGCATTGCCGATGAAGTTCGTCAGGCTGCGGCATTCCGACATGAAGCGGTCGACGCCGAGGATCAGCGCCATGCCCGCCACCGGCACCGAGGGCACGATGGAGAGCGTGGCCGCGAGCGTAATGAAGCCCGCCCCGGTCACCCCCGCCGCGCCCTTGGACGAGAGCATGGCAACACCCAGCAGCAGCAGTTCCTCGCCCAGCGAGAGGTGGACGTTGCAGGCCTGCGCGATGAACAGCGCCGCCAGCGTCATGTAGATATTGGTGCCGTCGAGGTTGAAGCTGTAGCCGGTCGGCACGACGAGCCCGACCACGGGGCGCGGGCAGCCCGCGCGCTCCAGCTTCTCCATCAGCAGCGGCAGCGCGCTTTCGGAAGACGAGGTGCCCAGCACCAGCAAGAGTTCGGTCTTCAGGTAGGCCACCAGCGCAAAGATCGAGAACCCGCACAATCGCGCTACCGTGCCCAGCACCACAAAGACGAACAGCGCCGAGGTGAGGTAGAAGGTCGCCACCAGCCCCGCGAGGTTGGCAAGGCTTTCGACGCCGTACTTGCCGATGGTGAAGGCCATGGCGCCAAACGCCCCGATCGGCGCGGCTTTCATGACGATCGACACCAGCTTGAAGAAGACCAGCGAGATCGTCTCCAGCAGCGAGAGCGCCGGGGCGCCGCGATCGCCCAGCATGGCGAGCGAGACACCGAACAGGATCGCGACGACGAGGACCTGCAGGATGTTCCCCTCGGTCATCGAGGACAGGAACGTCTCGGGGATCATCGCCATCAGGAAGCCGGTGAGCGAGGTCTCGTGCGCCTTTTCCGAATAGAGCGCGACCTTGGAGGCATCGAGCGTCGCGGGATCGATGTTGAGCCCGTGCCCGGGCCGCACCACGTTGGCGACGATCAGGCCGACCACCAGTGCCAGGCTGGAGAAGAACAGGAAATAGGCAAAGGCCTTGGCGGCCACGCGGCCCACCGATTTCAGGTCGCGCATTGCCGCGATGCCGGTGGTGATGGTGAGGAAGATGACCGGCGCGATCACCATCTTCACCAGCTTGATGAAGGCATCGCCCAGCGGCTTCAGCGCCTCGCCCGCGTCGGGGCGGAAATGGCCGATCAATACGCCCAGCGCGATGGCGACGAGGACCTGGAAATAGAGGTGGCTGTACCAGCGCTGCGGCCTGGCACTTTCACCCGGCTCGGATGAAGCGATATGCATGGGACCCGTCTTGTGCTCCTTGGCGCCGCGCATCCCCCCGGACAGGCGCGGCCATCGGCGGACCCTGTGCGATTTGCGGGCCGGTTCCAAGCGCTTTTTACGCAGGAATGGCCGCTTGCAGCGCGTGCTTTCCCACCCTCTCCGCTCATCCTGAGCCTGTCGAAGCCCGCTCAGGCTGAGCCTGCCGAAGCCCGCTCATCCTGAGCTTGTCGAAGGATGGAAACCCCGCGCCCGGCCTCCGGGGCCTTCGACAAGCTCAGGCTGAGCGGGATCGGGAACAGTCAGGTCACCACCATCACGCCAGACGCGTCTCGATCGGCAATCCGTTCTTCAAGGTCAGCGTCACCGGCGTGCGCTCGGCGATGTCGGCCAGGCGGGCCTTCTGATCATCGTCCAGCCCGGTGATGGTCAGCGTGCGGGCAATCTGCAGATCGCCCTTGCCGCCCTTGAGCGCGAGATCGACGGTGAGGTCGCCGAACTCCCAGCCCTTGCGCGCAGCGTACATCTTCAGCGTGATCGCGGTGCAGGCGCCGAGGCTGGCGAGCAGCAGGTCGTAAGGCGCCGGCCCTGCCCCCTGCCCGCCGAGCGCAGCAGGCTCGTCGGCAGTGATGGCATGGCCGTTCACGACGATTTCGGTGCGCCAGGGGGTCTGGCCGATGGTGGCGGTAGCTTGGGTCATGACCGGGCCTCTCAGGCAGGAAGCGGAATGAAGTCGGGCTCGCCCGGCACGGCGGGGAAACGCTGGGCCTTCCAGTCGTCCTTCGCCTGTTCGAGACGATCCTTCGACGAGGAGACGAAGTTCCAGAAGATGTGGCGCTGTTCGGGCAGCGGCTCGCCGCCGAGCAGCATCAGGCGAGTATGCCCCTTGGCGCGCAGCACCAGTTCGGCGCCGGGCTGGAAGACCACCAGTTCGCCCTCGCCGAACGTGCCGTTCTGGCCGACGACTTCCACCGCGCCGCTGACGACGTAGACCGCGCGTTCGACATGCTCGGCCTTGAGCTGATAGCGCGCGCCGTCCAGCATCACGATGTCGGCATAGATCATGTCCGAATAGGTCTTGAGCGGCGAAGTCATGCCGTCCGACGTACCGGCGATCAGCGTGAAGCGCGTGCCGGCGTCCTCGCTGACGGGCATCTCGTCCGCCTTGTGGTGCGCGAAGGAGGCGCCGATTTCCTCGTGCTCCCTGGGCAGCGCCACCCAGGTCTGCAGGCCGAACAGCTTGCCGCCCCTGGCGCGGTTCTCGGGAGAGGTGCGCTCGGAATGGACGATGCCGCTGCCGGCGGTCATCCAGTTGACCTCACCCGGCAGGATCGGCTGGACCGAACCCAGCGAATCGCGGTGCAGGATCTCGCCCTCGATCAGATAGGTCAGCGTGGAAAGACCGATATGCGGGTGGGGCCGCACGTCGAGCCCTTCGCCCGACTTGAACACCGCCTCGCCCATCTGGTCGAAGAAGATGAAGGGACCGACCATGCGGCGCTGCGCGACCGGCAGCGCGCGGCGGACCTTGAAGCCGTCGCCCAGATCGCGGACCGAGGGAAGGATGACGAGGTCTACGCCTTCGACATCGGAAGAATGCACGGACATGATCGGCTCTCCGTTAAAGGCAGGGCGGGCGCCGGTGGGCACCCGCCCCCCTTGTTGTCAGGTTCTTGTTATCAGGCGGCGTCGACGAGGACGATTTCGCTGTCCTCGATCGCGGTCACCCGCAGCACGTCGAGATCGCTGATCGCGGCGCCGTCGCGGGCATTGACCCGAACGTCATCGATCTGCACCGCGCCGGTGGCGGGAACGAGGTAGCCCTTGCGGTCCTTGCCCAGCGGATACTCGGCGGTCTCGCCGGCCTTCAGCGTGGCCGCCACGACCCTGGCGTCGGTGCGGATCGGCAGGGCGCCGTTATCGCCATCGTTGTCGTTCTCATAGCCCGAAGCCAGCGTCACGAACTGGCCCGAACGCTCGCCCTTGGGGAAGGGACGCGAACCCCAGCTCGGCTGTTCGCCGTTGCGGGTGGGGATGATCCAGATCTGGAAGATGCGCGTTTCGACGTCTTCCATGTTGTATTCCGAGTGCTGGATCCCGGTGCCCGCGCTCATCACCTGGACGTCGCCGGCCTCGGTGCGGCCCTTGTTGCCCAGGTTGTCCTGGTGGGTGATCGCGCCTTCACGGACATAAGTGATGATTTCCATGTCGCGGTGCGGGTGCGGCGGGAAGCCGGTCTTGGGCGCAATCACGTCGTCGTTCCAGACGCGCAGGTTGCCCCAGTGGACACGGGCCGGATCGTGGTAGCCGGCGAACGAGAAGTGGTGCTTGGCGTCCAGCCAGCCGTGGTTGGCACCGCCGAGGCTGTCGAAGGGGCGAAGTTCGATCATGGTCCTAAATCTCCTGTCTGGGCGGGGATGCCGGTCAAATCCGGCGTCCGCCTCGTCGAAGACCCATATAGCCCTTGCCATCTTTCCAGATCAGATGGATAAAATCGACCGTACTATTCTATTAAGTTGGCAAGTGGGGAATTGATCAGTGAGCAACCCGGGCACGCCCACCTTCGACCAGCTGCGCATCTTCCTCGCCGTGGTGGACACCGGCAGTTTCGCAGGCGCGGCGCGCCAGCTGAACCGCGCGGTTTCGGTGATCTCTTATGGGATCGCCAACCTGGAGACGCAACTGGGCCTCATCCTGTTCGACCGTGAGGGCACCCGCAAGCCGCAGCTCACGGTGGCGGGCCGCGCGGTGCTGACCGAGGCGCGGGGCCTTGCCGAAGGGGTCGACAGCCTGCGCGCCAAAGTCAAAGGCCTGCTCGACGGCCTGGAAGCGGAAGTGGACCTGGCGGTGGACGTCATGTTCCCGGCCGAGCGGCTCGGCGCGATCCTGCGCGCCTTCGCCGCCGAGTTTCCCACCGTGCAGCTGCGCCTCCACGTCGAGGCGCTCGGCGCGGTGACCGCGATGGTGCTCGACGGCACCGCCGCGATCGGCCTGTCCGGCCCGCTGTTCGCCGGGGTCGAGGGGCTGGAAAGCGTGTCGATGGGATCGGTGGCCATGGTCCCGGTTGCCGCGCCCGACCATCCGCTCGGCCGCATGACCGACATCGCGCCGGGGGCGGGGCGCGACTATACGCAGCTGGTGCTGTCCGACCGCTCGCGCTTCACCGAAGGGCGCGACTTCGCGGTGATGAGCCCCAAGACCTGGCGCCTTGCCGACCTCGGCTCCAAGCACGCGCTGCTGCGCGAGGGCATCGGCTGGGGCAACATGCCGCTGCCGATGATCGAACCCGATCTGGTCGCCGGCACCCTGATCCGCCTCAGCATGCCCGACCAGCCGGGCGGCATCTACCGTTTCGCCGGCATCTGGCGGCGCGACACCCCACCCGGCCCCGCCGCCGCCTGGCTGATCGACCGCTTCGTCGCACAAAGCGCACTGGACCCGTCGAGCGCCGAATTGCCCGATATCTGAGATCCCATTCGGACATGCGCGAAAAGCGCATTTCGCGGCACAGGGCGTTGCCCAAACATTCCCGCGGAAGACGGCCGAAGAGGATGGTAAAATTCGCGTTAATTAAAAGTTGTTTTTAAAGTGAAAATCAATCGTAGCAATTGAAGTACAAACAAAGCACTGGCGAATCACTTCGTTTTCCCGGATCAATCTATTGTAATCCGGCAAGCAGAGACTGGAGTATCCCCTATGCTTCAACCGCTTCCCTCCCCCGGCCAGGCCGGACCGGAACGTCTTGAAACCGTCATGCCCGCAAATGCCCCGGCCCTCCCATCGTCCGGGGCACCCGGCTCCCAGCCTCTGGCCCGGGGCGGTCTGGCCGAATGGCAGCTGCGCAAGGTGATCCGCCACGTCGACGAAAACCTCGCCGCCCCGCTCGGCTGCGACGATCTCGCCGCGCTGGTGCGCCTGAGCACCGGCCATTTCAGCCGCGCCTTCAAGTCGAGCGTCGGCGAGCCGCCGCACAGCTATCTGATCCGCCAGCGCGTCCACCGCGCGCAGCGGCTCATGATGGAGACCCGGGAATCGCTCTCGCAGATCGCCTGCGCCTGCGGACTGACCGACCAGGCGCACCTGACGCGGCTGTTCCGCAAGGCGGTGGGCACCACCCCGCGGGCCTGGCGGATCGGCCGCCTGGCAGCAGCGGCGGCCTGAACCCTTTACGAAAGCGGCCGCCCCCGCCCGCCGCGCAGACCAGTTGTTCTTACGGTCCTGGCATCAAGCGCGCCAAGACCCCGTTCGGACCCGGCCCCGGCCATCTTCCGAACACCTTGGGACCGGCAGCACCCCACCCCCCGTCGCGCTGCCGGTCCCTTTTCTCGCCCCGAGACTATTCCATATTCTCGAACAATAGAGATGACTTTATAAGCATTTTCGAAATCACCGCACCGCGCCATCTTCTCCCCATCAAGAGGCGCCGGTGCAACGAATGGCCGGCCCTGCTGCAACAGAACACACAGGGAATCATGCCATGAACACTGCCAGCCAGACCGCATCCGCCGCCACCGAAACCACGCTCGTGCGCCACCTGCCGCTCGTCGGCCGGGTGATGATCGCCGCCATCTTCATCCTTTCCGGCCTCTCGAAGCTGGCCGCCCCTGCCGCCACGATCGCCTATATCGCCTCGGCCGGCCTTCCGCTCCCCGCCGCAGCGCTGGCCGGCGCGGTGGTGGTCGAAGTGATCGGCGGCCTCGTGCTGATCTCGGGCTACCGGGTCCGCACCGTGGCGGCGGTGCTGGCGGTCTTCAGCCTGCTCACCGCGGCCTTCTTCCACAACCACCTCGCCGACCAGAACCAGTTCATCCACTTCTTCAAGAACGTGGCGATGGCCGGCGGCCTGCTGCAGATCGTCGCTTTCGGCAAGAACCGCGACTGAATTCACTCCGCCCCAAGTAACGCGAACAGGCGGCTTCGAAAGGAGCCGCCTTTTTCCTGCGTATTTGTAACAAAACGACTTCTTCCCCTGAGCGCCGCGAACGTCTATCTGAAGCGCCGCGATTACTAGAACCGACCCAGCCATTTCCGTGACTTCGCCCTCCCCCGGTGCCGGCCTCGAAGCCGCCTTCCTTGCACACCGCGATGCGTTGCTGCGGTTTTTGCGCGCTCGCGGCGCGGGCGATGCGGCGGAGGACCTGCTGCACGAAGTCTGGCTGCGCATCCAGGCAAGCACTCCCGGCCCGGTCGCCTCCCCCTTGCCCTACCTGATGCGCATGGCCGACCTGCTGATGATCGACCGCTACCGCTCGCAGCGCCAGGCCGACAAGCGCGACCGCGACTGGACCGAGGTGCACTCCGATCTTGCCGGCGTATCCGCCGAACCCTCGCCGGAGCGCCGCGCCGCTGCCGCACAGGAAGCCGCCGCGGTCCTGCGCGTGCTCGACCGGCTCGGCCCGCGTGCCGCCAGCGCCTTTCGCCGCCACCGCATCGACGGCGTGGCGCAGCGCGAGGTCGCCTCGGAACTCGGCGTCAGCCTCAGCACGGTGGAAAGCGACTTGCGCATCGCCTATCGCGCGCTCGGCGAGTGGAAGGAACGCCGCGATGAGGCTTGAGGCAATCGTCTCCGTCATCGCAGCAGGAGGTCCGCGCGATGACAGGTAAGGATACGATGCGCGACGATGCGATCCGCGATCAGGCCGCCCGCTGGGCAGTGCTGACCGGCGAACCCGGGTTCGAGGACTGGGAAGGCTTCATGCAGTGGCTTGAGGCCGACCCGGCCCATGCCCGGGCCTACGACGCGGTCAGCGCAGCCGTGGCACAAGCGGCGGAATTGGCGGCTCAGGCACCGGAACCGGTCACCCCCGCCGCCAACGACGACGACACCGACCACAGCGCCCACGCCGCCCCCCGCCGCTTCTGGCTGGGCAGCGCCGTGGCCGCCTCGCTCGCCGTCATCGGCAGCCTGTGGGTCTGGCATGGCTCGTCGCGCGATCTCTACACGGTCGAGACCGCGCCGGGGCAGATGCGCTCGCTCGATCTGGAAAACGGCACCCGGGTCGACCTTGCCGGGGCCACCGTGATCCGGCTCGATCGCAAGGATGCCCGCTACGCCGAGCTCGACACGGGACAGGCGCTGTTCACCGTGCGCCACGACGCCGCGCGCCCGTTCCATGTCGAGGCGGGCGATGCCACGCTGGTCGACCTGGGCACCGTGTTCGACGTCACCCGCGAGGGCGCGCACCTCAGCGTCGGCGTTGCCGAAGGCGCGGTCGGCTACAATCCCAAGGCCGAGAACCTGCGCCTTGCCCCCGGCGACCGGCTGGTGGCCGAGGCCGGCGCCGTCACTCTGGACAAGGTTCCCGCCTCCCAGGTCGGCGAATGGCGCGAGGGCCGGCTGACGTTCGACGCCGCCCCCTTGCGCGAGGTCGCCGACCGCCTCAGCCGCGCGACCGGCATCGCCTTTGCCGCCCGCCCCGGCGCCGAGATGGCGATTTCGGGCAGCATCCTCGTCACCCCGGTGCGCGACGATCCGCAGATGATCGGCGCCCTGCTCGGCCTCGACGTGCGCCGCGAGGGTGACCGCTGGATGATTGGCAAGCCCTGACCCGATGCGCCGCGCGCCTCTCCTGCTGACGGCCGCGATGGCCCTGCACCTGCCGCTCGGCGCGGCAGCGCAGGCCGCCGACGACGGCGCCGAGATGGTGACCACGCGCGAGGGCGAGGCCGGCACCGCCGCCAGCGATCTCGCCCGTCAGACCGGCACCAGCATCGTCATCGCCGATCCCGCGCTGGCCCGGCGGCATATCCCGGCCCTGCACGGCCGGATGCGCGCGCGCGACGCCGTGGCGCGCCTGGCCCGCGCGGCCCGCGCCCGCGCGGTTCCGGTCGGCAAGGCGGGCTGGCGGCTCGAAGCCCTGCCGCCCAAAGGGCGCGTGGTGGCCGAACCGCCCGTCCATGCCGCCCCCGTCGCCATCCGCATCCCGGACGCGCCCCATCCGCCGATCATCGTCACCGCCAGCAAGCGCGACCTCAGGCTCGAGCAGATCCCCGCGCAGGTCACCGTGATCGGCGGCGACACGCTGGAGAGCGGCGGCATCGGCGGCAGCGAGAAGATCATCCGCCGCCTGGCCACGGTCGCCTCCACCCACCTTGGCAGCGGGCGCAACAAGCTGTTCATCCGCGGCATCGCCGATTCCAGCTTCACCGGCCCGACCCAGGCGACCGTGGGCCAGTACCTTGGCGACATGCGGCTCACCTACAACGCCCCCGATCCCGACCTGCGCCTGTCGGACCTTGCCCGGGTCGAGGTTCTGGAAGGGCCCCAGGGCACGCTTTACGGCGCCGGGTCGCTGGGCGGGATCATCCGCCTCGTACCCAATGCGCCGGAAATGGACCGCACCGGCGGCTCGATCATCATGGGCGGCGCGGTGACGCAGCACGGCGCGCCATCGGCCGACCTCAGCGCCACCGTCAACCTGCCGGTGGTGGAAGACGTCGCCGCCTTTCGCGCCACGCTCGATACCGCCAGCTACGGCGGCTACATCGACAAGCCGCTGATGGACCGCAAGAACGTCAACCGCACCGACCTAGTCGGCGGGCGGGCGGCGCTGCGGGTAAGGCTCGCGCCGGAGTGGACGGTGGACGTGATCGGCCTGGCCCAGTCCACCGAGGCCGACGACAGCCAGTATGCCGACCGTGACGGCAAGGCGCTGGAAAGCTCGGCCCGCGTGCGCGAGGGTTCGAACGCGGACTATGCGCTGGGGCAAGTGGTCCTGGCGGGCCGGATCGGCGCGCTGGAGCTGCGCTCGACCACCGGCGCGGTGCGGCAGAACCTTCACGAGCGCTATGACGCCAGCGAGCCCGACGGTCCGGCGCGCCTGTTCGAGCAAGCCAACGCCACCCGCATGTTCGCGCATGAAACCCGCATCTGGCAGCCGCAGAGCCACGGCTTCGGCTGGCTGCTCGGCGCCAGCTACACCCACAACCGCACCCGGCTGACGCGTGATTTCGAGGCACTCGCCGCGCGCAGTTCCGCCACCGGCGTGCGCAATACCGTCGGCGAATTCACCCTCTACGGCGAAGCCAGCCTGCACCTGACCGGCCCCTTCACCGCCACCGCGGGAGGGCGCTTCACCCGTGCCCGGCTCGGCGGCAACGGCGAGGACGTGAGCGACCAGATGGCCGTCATGCTCGCCGCGCGCGGGGTGACGGCGCGGCGCACCTTCACCGCCTTCCTGCCCTCGCTCGCGCTCCATGCCGAGTTCTCACCCGAGGACCAGCTCTACGTCCGCTACCAGCAGGGCTTCCGCCCCGGCGGCTTCGCGATCGAGAGCGACTACGTGCGCCGCTTCCGCAACGACCGCACCGGCACGGCCGAGATCGGCGCCCGCCATGGCCGCGCGGGGGTCAGCCCGTTCGATCTGGCGCTCAGCCTCTCCTACACCCGCTGGCGCGACATCCAGGCCGACTTCACCGACAGCGCCGGCCTGCCGAGCACCGCCAACATCGGCGACGGCCGCGTCTGGTCGGCCAGCCTTTCGGGCGGCGTGCAGATCGTGCAAGGCCTGCGCTTCGAGGCGGGCGCGGCATTCAACCACAGCCGGATCGACAAGCCCGACTACGAAGGCGCGCTGAAATACGCGTTTGCCGCCAGCACCGTGGAAGCGCTGGCGATGCAGGTGCCCAACATCGCCCGCTTCGCCGGACGCGCCGCGCTGACCTGGAACCACGAGGTGAGCGAGGACCTTGCCCTCACCGGCAATGCCTGGGCGAGCTACCTCGGCAAGTCGCGCCTCGGCATCGGGCCGGACCTCGGCATGCTGCAGGGCAACTACTTCGACAGCGGCTTCGACCTGCGGCTCGGCAATGCCGGCCACGGCGTGACGCTGAGCGTCACCAACCTCGCCGACACGCGCGGCAACCGATTCGCGCTGGGCACCCCGCTTGCCACCGGGCGCGAGCAGGTGACCCCGCTGCGCCCCCGCACCGTGCGCCTGGGCTTCGACGCGAAGTTCTAGGCGGGGCAGGCGGGCTCGGAAACACGCGCACCCACCCCGCTCATCCTGAGCTTGTCGAAGGATGGGAAGCCTTGCGCCACGTCGTGGGGGCTTCGACAGGCTCAGCCTGAGCGGTAAGGGAAGGTCTGTTTTGGGTGGGAAGCGGAAGCGGACGCTGCTCCAACCACCCCGAACTTTTTTCAAGGCCGCCCGGCAAGGCCTCCGTCTCCCCCTTCGAGATCGATCTGAAGGGACGAAGATGCCTCGCTACCTGCTTGCTTCCACTGCGCTGCTGGCCCTCGCCGCCGCAGCCAATGCCGCTCACGCGGAAGACGTGACGACCAAGAAGACTGCCCCCCTCCTCACCTCGACCATCAAGAGCGGCGCGGCCGACGCGATCAATGTGACCAAGGACGGCTCGGTCGTGCTCACTTCGGGCACCGCGATCACGATGGACAGCAACAATGCCGTCGCCAATGCCGGCACCCTGTCGATCAGCAACGCCAACGGCGCCACCGGCATCCGCGCGCTCGCCGGGACCAGCGGCGATATCGTCAACACCGGCACCATCACCATCGACGAGACCTACACGCCGACCGACACCGACAAGGACGGCGACCTCGACGGCCCCTTCGCGCTCGGCACGAACCGCACCGGCATCGGGATCGAGGGCGATCACACCGGCAAGCTCACCCAGAGCGGCACGATCACCGTCAAGGGCAACAATTCCGCCGGCATCCGCATCGGCGGCACCCTGAACGGCGCCTTCCTGCATGACGGCACCACCAGCGTGCTGGGCGACAACACCGTCGGCGTCGAGACCGGCGCGATCAACGGCAACGTGCGCCTCGCAGGATCAGTCTCGGCGCAGGGCGCCAACGCCGTCGCCGCCCGCTTCGGCGGCGACGTGACCGGCGCGATGGTGATCCAGGGCACTGTCGCCTCGACCGGCTATCGCTACACCACCGCCCCCGCCGATCCTTCGAAGCTCGATGCCGACGATCTGCTGCAAGGCGGCTCGGCACTGGTCATCGGCGGCAATGTCACCGGCGGCATCGTCCTGGCCGTGCCGCCCAAGGACAGCGATCCCAACAAGGCCGACGAGGACGGCGACGGCATCGACGACGCCAAGGAAGGCACCGCCAAGATCGCCTCCTACGGCAAGGCCCCGGCCATGGTGATCGGCGCGGCGGGCCGCGACGTGGCGATCGGGCCGGTTGCCGGCACCGCCAGCGGCTTCGGCCTCCAGATCGAAGGCTCGGTGCTGGGCGACGGCGTCTACACCGGCGTCGACGGCAATGGGCTTGTCATCGGGGGGCTCGGCGGCAACGTCACCATCGCCAACGGCATCGGCGTGACCGGTTCGGTCTCCGCCAACTCCAAGGACGCCGCCGCCACCGCGATCCGCCTCGGCGCCGGCGCATCGACGCCGCAGCTCCAGAACGGCGGCACCATCTCCGCCGCCAGCGGCAACACCGCCGCCTCGCTCGCCACCGCCGTGAAGATCGAATCCGGCGCCAGCCTGCCCGCGCTGCGCAACTCCGGCACGATCAAGGCCAGCACCGGCGAGAACGGCACCGCGGTTGCCATCCGCGATGCCTCCGGCACGCTCACGCTGATCGAGAACAGCGGCACCATCTCGGCCACCGGCGCCAAGGCGGACAGCGGGCGCAACATCGCCATCGACCTGTCTGGCACCACCACGGACGTGACCATCCGCCAGACCGAAGTCGCCGCCACCTACACCGCGCCCGCCATCACCGGCGACGTGCGCCTCGGCTCGGGCAACGACACCTTCACGATTGCCGACGGCACCGTGACCGGCAACGTCACTTTCGGCGGCGGCAACGACACCCTGGCGCTTTCGGGCGACGCGGTGCAGACCGGCAAGGTCACTTTCGGGTCGGGCACCGACGCGATGCGCCTGGCAGGCACGTCCCGCTTCACCGGCACCGCCGACTTCGGCGGCGGCGCCGATACCCTGACGCTGGCCGACAGCGCCGTGTTCTCGGGCGCGCTGGCCAATTCCGGCGGCCTTGCCGTCAAGGTCACCGGCGGCACCCTGGGCGTCAGCAAACCGGCCTCGATCGCCTCGCTGGAGGTGGGCGCCAAGGGCGTTCTGGCAGTCACGCTCGACAAGGCGGCGGGTCAGGGCACGGCGCTCACCGTGGCGGGCAATGCCGCGTTCGCGGAAGGCGCCAAGCTCTCGCTGCGGCTTGCCGACGTCTCGACCGCCGAAGGCAACTATACCGTCCTCACCGCCGGTTCGCTGACCGGCCGCGACAAGCTGGAAACCGCGACCGACCTCGTGCCCTTCATGTTCAAGGCCACGCTCGACAAGGACGCCCCGGCCAACGTGATCGTCGTCGACGTCGCCCGCCGCACCGTGCGGGAGCTTGGCCTCAACCGCTCGCAGTCCACCGCCTATGACGCGATCTTCGCCGCGCTCGCCAAGGATGACGACATCGAGAAGGTGTTCCTCGGCGATACCAACGGCGATGCCTTCCGCGAACACGTGAGCGAAATGCTGCCCGACCATGCCGGCGGTGCCTTCGAAGGCATCTCGATGGGCGTGCGCACGCTGACCCGCCAGCTTCAGGACCCGCAGGGCCCGGTCTTCGGCGAGTCCCGCCTGGTCACCCGCGCGAACCTTTCGTTCTGGGGCAGCGACAAGGGCACCGGCGCCAGCGCCGCCTACAACCTGCAGGGCTACGCGATGTCGCTCAGCGCGGAATATGCCACGAATATCGGCTACTTCGGCGGCACCCTCGCCTACCTGTGGAACCGCTACACGCGCGGCGCGGCCAGCGAAATCAAGTCGAACTCGTGGGAACTAGCCGGTCACTGGCGCCACGAAAGCGGCCCGGTGGCCGCCTATGCCCGCGGCTCGATCGGCCGCGCGAGCTATGACAGCGAGCGCAAGTTCGTCGGCGTGGCAGACGCCACAACGATCAACCGCGCGATCGACGGCAGCTGGAACGGCAACTTCGTCACCTTCGCGGGCGGCGCCTCGTGGGAAGGCGGCGGCAAGTACTTCTACTTCCGTCCGGGCGTCTCGGTGGACTACATCCGCCTCAAGGAAGACGGCTACACCGAAACCGGCGGCGGCAAGGCGCTCGACCTCACGGTCGCCTCGCGCACCAGCGACGAACTCGGCGTCAACGGCGGCATGACCGTGGGCATCGATTTCATGGGCGCCAAGGGCCGTGACGACAACTGGTTCCGCATGGAAACCGAAGGCGGCTGGCGCGAGGTCGTGAGCGGCGGCGTGGGCGCCACCACCGCCCACTTCGACGGCGGCCAGGACTTCCGCCTCGCCGGCGACGATGCGACGAGCGGCTGGTACGCCCGCCTGCGCGCGATCGGCGGCACCGTGGGGCTGACGCTTGGCGGCGAACTTTCGGCCGAGGATCGCCACGGCCACACCAACCTTGCCCTGCGCGGTTCGGTGGCGATCGGCTGGTAAGCCTTTCGCCTGTCCGAACCGCCTGCGGCGCGCCGACCTGAGGGGCTCCCCCCGCCCTTCCTGCCCCTCGGTCGGCGCGCCGCAACCTGATTTACAGTCTGCCTCCGATGCCCGATACTTCCACGTTCCAATTGAGAATCGAGGCAGAACAATGGGTAAGCTGGTCGACGGCGTCTGGCACGACGTCTGGTACGACACGAAATCGACCGGCGGCCGGTTCGTGCGCAAGGATTCCGCGTTCCGCGACTGGGTGACCGCGGACGGCGCCCCGATCCACGAAGGCGGCCGCGGCTTCACGGCCGAGGCGGGGCGTTATCACCTCTACGTCAGCCTCGCCTGCCCCTGGGCCCACCGCACGCTGATCGTCCGCGCGCTCAAGGGCCTGGAGGCGATGATCGGCGTCTCGGTGGTCAACTGGCTGATGCTCGAACGCGGCTGGACCTTCGATCCCGCCCCCGGCGTCATTGCCGACAGCGTGAACCACGCGGCCAACCTCCACGAAGTCTACGTCAAGGCCGACCCGCGCTATACCGGCCGGGTGACGGTGCCGATCCTGTGGGACAAGCAGACCGGAACCATCGTCAGCAACGAATCCGCGGAGATCATCCGCATGTTCAACGCGGCCTTCGACGGCCTCGGCGCGCGGGCGGGAGACTTCTATCCCGAAGCCCTGCGCGCAGAGATCGACGCGGTGAACGCGCGGGTCTACGACACCGTCAACAACGGCGTCTACAAGGCCGGTTTCGCGACCTCGCAAGAGGCCTACGAGGAAGCCTTCGGGCAATTGTTCGAGAGCCTCGACTGGCTGGAAGACCGCCTGTCCCGCCAGCCCTGGCTGGTGGGCGATGCCATGACCGAGGCCGACATCCGCCTGTTTACCACGCTGATCCGCTTCGATGCGGTCTATGTCGGCCACTTCAAGTGCAACTTGCGCCGGATCGCGGACTATCCCGCGCTGCAGGCCTATCTGCGTGCCATCTACCAGACGCCGGGGGTGGCGGAGACGGTCAACTTCCAGCACATCAAGGGGCACTATTACGAGAGCCACCGCGGCATCAATCCCACCGGGATCGTGCCGGCGGGACCCCAGCTCGATCTGGAGGCGCCGCAAGGGCGCGGCTGATCAGCCCGCCGCGTCGGTCAGGTAGGCGCGCGGCTTCACGTCGCGCATCGCCAGCGTCGTGGTGAAGCGGTGCACCCCCGGCAGGCGGCGCAGGCGGTTGCGCAGCAGGTCGTCAAGCTCGGGCACCCCGGCGGTGACGACCTGCAGGAGATAGTCGAAATCCCCCACCGTCGCATGGCAGGCGAGCACCGCGGGTTCGTCCTGCACCGCCTGCTCGAACGCCTCGTGGCGGTCGAACGCGATCGAGACATGGACGAAGGCGCTCGTCGACAGGCCGATCCCCGCCGCATCGATCACCGCGCGGTAGCCGGCGATGACACCGGCCTTCTCCATCGCCTGCACGCGCTTCCACGTCGGCGTCTTCGACATGCCCGCCGCTTCGCCAAGGCTGGCGAACGAAAGCCGCGCGTCACGTTCGAGCGCGCGGAGCAGGCGCATGTCGGCGGGATCGAGATCGGGCATGAAACAAATGTCCTTCCAAATGTCCATAAAACTCTAATCTGTTCCTGATATCCCCGCAATCGCCGTCCAATCAAGACCAATGTTTCATCCGGGCGCTGCTATTGTCCTTGGAGAAGACAGCCACGAAGGGGAGAGATCATGGATCGCGCCAAGGTATACGAACAGCTCGCCGCGCCCGCCGCGCTCGATTACGAAGTCTACCTCAGGACCGACCGCCTGCTCGCCTGCCAGAAACCGTGGGACGCGCTGTGCAATGCCGACGAACTCCAGTTCCAGATCGTCCACCAGGTCGAGGAATTGTGGATGAAGCTGATGGCCGCGACCGTGCTCGACATCGACGACTGCATCGCCGGGGGGCGCGCCCTCCAGGCCAATACCCTGCTCGGCCGCTGCCACCGGCTGATGCGCATGATGATTGCCCAGCTCGACCTGCTGGAAACGATGTCCCCGCGCGAATACCAGGAAATCCGCCTCCAGCTCGGCAATGGCAGCGGACAGGAATCGCCCGGCTTCCGCATCCTGCTGCGCATCATTCCCGAGCTGTGGCACAGCTTCGACAAGGCCTATGTCACCGGCGCGGGCCGCACCGTCCGCGAGATCTACGACCAGGGTTTTGCCCATGACGAGGCCTATGTCCTGGCCGAAGCCCTGATCGAACTCGACGAACTCTTCGGCAAGTTCCGCTGGCACCACATTTTCCTGATCCATCGGTCGATAGGCATGGGTTCTGCATCGCTTAAGGGTCGTTCTGTCGATCTCCTTCAGGCAGGCGCCCGGCACCGTTTCTTCCCCGCGCTGTGGGACGTCCGGGTGGAAATGACCGACGACTGGGGCCAGGACTACGGCCGCGTGCGCGCCAGCATCGGACCCCGCGCGGCATGAGCCATCCGCGCGACCTGTTCCACGTCCCGGCCGAAAACGGCGCCTACCTGCTGGCCCACTCGGTCGGCTGCCAGCCCCGCGCCGCCGCCGCCGCGCTCGACACGGACATGCTGGCGCCCTGGCGGCAGGCTGGCGGCGATGCCTGGCCGCTCTGGCTGGAGACGATCGACGGCTTCCGCGAGCAGGTCGCCGCCCTGCTCGGCGTCGAGCCGGCCAGCGTCGCCCCGCAGACAAGCGTTTCGGCCGCCCTGTTCACGCTGCTTTCGGGCCTCAGCCTCGCGCCCGGCAAGAACGTGGTGCTGCTGAGCGAACAGTCGTTCCCGACGATCGGTTTCGTGCTGGCGCCGCTGGCGCGGCTCGGCCTCACCCCCCGCTTCATTCCCGCCCACGAAGACCCGTCCGATCCGGCCACATGGGAACGCCACTGCGACGGTGCGGTCGCCGCGGTGATCGCGATGCATGTCCATTCGAACACCGGCCTCGTAGCGCCGCTGGCCGAGATCGCGGCGCTGGCCCGCCGTCACGGCGCCGTCAGTATCGTCGATACCGCCCAGTCCGCCGGAATCCTGCCGCTTTCGCCGACCCGCTGGGGCGTGGACGCGGTGATCGGATCCTGCGTGAAATGGCTCTGCGGCGGCCCCGGCGCGGGCTACCTCCATATCCGTGAAACGCTCATCCCCGCGCTGGCCCCGCTCGACGTCGGCTGGTTTTCGCACGAGAATCCCTTCGCTTTCGACATCCGCGACTTCCGCTATGCCCCCGACGCGCGCCGCTTCCAGGGCGGCACCCCCTCGGTCGCCCCCTTTGCACTGGCCGCCCAGGGCATTCGCACCATACTGTCGATCGGACAGGAGCAGATCCTCGCCAACAACCACGCCTGCATCGCCGCTTTCGAGGACGAATGCAGACAATCGCTGGGCTGGTCGAACCGGGGCGGCACCCTCTGCCTTGCCTGCGACGATCCGCAGGCACTCTCGCAAATCCTCAAGACCGCCGACTACGCGCACGACTTTCGCGGCAACGTGCTGCGCGCCTCGTTCCATGCCTGGAACACCGAGGAGCAGGCACGCACGCTCGCCCGCTTCGTCAAGCAGGCGGGAATGGTCATCACCCCTGCCCGCTGACGTCACGTCCTGTTCGCGAGCTGCAACGAATAGTGCACGGTGTAACCGATGTGATCGGACAGCATCGTGCCGTCGGCCCGAGGACCGAACGGCACGTCCACGCGGGTCGGCACCAGCCGCGCTGCGCCGCCGTCAAACACGAACTGCAAGTCACGCGCCCGCTCGCGGATCCGCTCGGCGCCGGAAAGCCGGGCCATTCCTTCAGGGTCGACGACGAAGCGGCGGCTCAGCGCATCGAGACGCTCGGCGCCGGGCACCCCATCGAGCGCGCCGTGCAGCATCGCGATGCGGTCTGCCCGCTGGCCCTGGTTGAAGTCGCCCGCCAGCACCGTCGGCACCCCGTCAGCCCGCAGCCGCGCCAGCATCGCCCCGAGGAATGCAGCCTGCCGCCCGAACGCGGCATCGCTGCGACCGTTCGAGGTGCCCGATGCCTTGCGGCAATTGAGATGGGTCGTCGCCACCCGCACGGTGCGACCGCGCGGCAGTGCAAGATCGGCGATCAGCACCCCCTTGGCGGCCAGGCAATCGTAGCCGGCACAATCCTCTGCGGGGAACGCGGCGCGCGCGACCTTGCGGACCGGCAGGTCGGACAGCAGCACCAACCCGCTGTCGACTTGCGCCGGCGCTCCCTCGCCCAGATGCCATTCGCGCCAGAGCGAGCGCGCCAGCGACGGCCCTTGGCGCGACTGCGGCCCCTCGATGACGTAAGGATAGCCTGCCAGCCGGCCGATCGCCTTGGCCTCGGGAATGAAGGCTTCCTGAAGGACCACGACATGCGGCTGCAGCCCTTCCCGGCGCAGCCCCGCCAATCGCTCCGCAATGGCGGCCAGGGCCGCCGGCCGCCCACTGGCAAGCGGCCAGGGCAGCCCCTTCACGTTGTAGGTCATGACCGAAAGATCACCTGGCCGCACCGCCACCGGCGAAATCGGCACCACCGGATGCGGCGCGGTCACCGCCGTGGCAGGCTGTCCGTCGAACAGACCTGCAAACAAGCCCGCCAGCATCAGGGCCATGCAGCCCGCCCCCGCCATGCGTACACGCCGCCGCTCACGCGGCCTGCGCCTGATTTGCGCGCCCGCCGCTGCCCATCCATCCGTCATTGTCGCTCCCTTTCGGGTTTTCGCCCGCCCGCGCACCCGGGCAACCGGCCTGACACGGCAACGATGACGCTGCGCCAGTTCGGTTTCAGCCCTTGCGGAATGGCCACGCAATCCAAGACGCCGCCCGCACCGCCAATCCGGAGCCCCGGCTGGCGAGATGGCGATCTTTAACGATGCAAGCCGATTTCTATCTTGGCGACACCACTGCCACGCCGGAATTCCCGCCGGGTGTGACGACCGGCATCCTGCTGGCAACCACTTGCGAGGTCTTGCGCTCGATCGACCAGAACACCCGGCCTGCCCCCTTTGCGCCCTGCTCCCAGCCCACCGCCTGCCCGCCAGTCGGCAAGGCGATGGTGGCCACATGCTCCAGCACGCTGCCCTTCGCGGGAAGCCGCATCACATAGGCCTCGGGCCGATCATGCCCGGTGACGTAGAGCAACCCGTCGCGCCCCCACGAACCGCCGGAGGAACTGCGCGGCGCAAAGCGTTCCAGCACGTTCTCCGGGAACGTCCATGTCCCGGTTTCGGCGAGCCTGTCGTCGAGCCGGACCAGCGTGGTGAAGCGATGATCCCGCCCCGGCTCGCCGCCCTTGGCGTCGTAATTGGCGTAACAGGCATACCAGGCGCCGTCGTGGCGGCTCAGCCAGGTGAGCGAGCCATGGCCATGGCCGAGCGACTGGCTGCGCAGGAACTTCAGCGTCTTCGCATCGAACCACAGCACTTCGCTGCGCATCGGCACTTGCGGATAATTGGAGGCCGCACAGACCAGTTCGCGGCCGTCGACTTCGCAGGAATTGATGTGCGGATAGCGGACCGGATCGCCCGACCAGGCGGCGACGCGCTTGCCGCTGCGTGCATCGTAGCGGCCGATCTCATGATTGCCGATGGCATAGACCCGGCCGTGGCTGGCAGTCGCCCCTTGCCGCGCTTCCTCAGCCGGCAGGCGGCCCAGTTCGGTGGCGGAAAGCACTGGCCGGTCGGTTACGGCGGAGGCGGGAGCGGGGCCGGAGGCGGGAGCGGAGGGCGACGAGAGCGCGGCGGCCAGCAGAAGCAGCGGCGCCATCAGCAACGGGCCTGCAGGCCGCCGAAGATCGCGGGGCCGTAGCGGTCGTTGGGAACACTCCAATCGCGCATGGCGCCAGAGTAAAGTCTCACCGGCTCGTCGGTCAAGTTTCGTCCCTCCAGCAACAGGTTGAAACGCGGCAGGATCTGCGCGCTGCCGCCAATGGCGAAACGGCACGATGCCGCCTCTAAAGCAGCTGCCGATCCGACTGCATCGGATCAGCTGTTCTAGGATTCTGGTTTTCCGCGTTTTCCGAGTCATCAGGTGATCCCACCTGATTGGAACACGCTCTAGGCGACGTGGATGACGGAACGATCACCGTTCGGTTATGGTTTGGCGACACTGTTGCATCGAGGCGCAACCGGGCCTCAGCCGAGGCAAGCGGTCTACCGGAGTGTCTTGCGAACGGATTCTATGGGGTGCGATCGGGTGCGATCGCCTGCAGGCATCCTCTCACCTTCCCGCCAGGAAGATGACACCTCTGCGTGCTGTCCCTGAACCTTCAGGCACCGTCTCGCGCGGTGCTTTCCAATGTCTTGGGCCGAGGATCCTGCCCGGCCGTACCGATCAGCGGTTTATCACCGCGCTGATACGATGGGAAAACGGATGGCCCGGCGTTGCCCCACGCGAGATGTGCGTGAACAAGCCCGGGTCGAGCAAGGACAGCCGCGCTTCGAGCAGCGGGACATCCTCCCCCTTGCGAACATCGATGTGGACATGCAGCTTGCCGTTGAAATCAAGACTGATCGCCGCAGCCTCGGGGAATTCCTCCCGAAGCATCCGCAGGATGGCATCAAGTTGTTCGGTCAAGCTTTTTGCGTCCGATTGTGCCGCAATCGCGCCACCATCAATGGAATAGATGCGTGCATCTTTCGACATAAGGCAGGAAACCCCTGTTAGCTTGCACGCACGATCTTAACTGATTCCCCTTAGGGAAGAATGCTATATTTTGAGATGGCGCAAAGAATTTTTCCCCAATTGGATGTAGGATCTAGCGCCGAACCGATTTGACCGCGTCCTCCTTCGGAGCAGTCTCTTCGCCTCCCGGATTCGAATCACCCGATTCGCGTCGGCCTCGTCCCGCCCATCACCACCGCCCGGTTCTGCCGATTGGCCTCGAAGCGAGCGAGATCGGCATCGCCCGCCAGGATCGCGGTGATGATCCGCAAGCGTCCCTCCCGCCAGGCTTCCACCCCGATGCCGGAAACCCCGACCACCGCGCCGTCGCGGCGCGCGGCATGATTCAGGGTGACCCGCGTCAGCATCTCGAACAGCGGACGGCGCACCATCTGGAACAGCAGTTCCTGAAAGGCTTCCTCGAACTGCCCGAACTCGGCCATGGTCGAATAGTGGGCCGCCTCATCCCCCATGGCGCGGAGCCGCCCTCGCAAGGTCGGATCGCTGCATCGCGCCGCCGCCGTCGCCAATTCGGTGAACAGCAGCGAAGTCATGTCGAGCGCCTCCGCATAGCCCGCCGGATTCATCCGCATGTAGGACGAAAGCGCGCGCTCCAGCGCCGCCGCATCGGGCCGCGCGCCGTAGTACCCCCCGCCGGGACCGCGCCGCACTTCCAGCAGGCCTTCATGCTCCAGCACCCGCGCCGCCTGCTGGAGCGTAACGATACCCACCGCAAGATCCCGCGCCAGTTCATGCAACCCGCCCAGCAAGGCCCCCGGCGCCTCGGCAAAGATCCGCTCGCGCAAGGTCTCGGTAGTGCGGGCGACCAGATTGGTGCCCTTTTTTCGCCCCGCTGTGCGCTCCATCCATCACTCCAATAACAGGCATATTATTATAATATTTTCGGCATTTTCACGACGTTTTCCGCAAATTCAAGTCAATTGACCACGTATATTTGCCTCCATACTCTCCATCCACAACCGAGCGGCAACAAGTGCCCCACTGGAGAGGATTGAAACGAGGATGGGCTTCCAACATCCTGACATCTCGGCATTTCCCGAGATTTCACTGGTCATTGGCGAGGAACGCGCGCGGGCCGGCAGCGGTGCCGACTGGGCGCACGTCTACCCCGGCACCGGCCGCGTCACCCGCGAGGTCCGTCTCGCCAGCCCCGCCGACGTCGACCGCGCCGTTGCCGCCGCCCGGGCCGCGCAGCCGGCATGGCGCGCGCTTGCGGGCGACAAGCGGCGCGACCTGATGTTCCGCCTTGCCGCCGTGATCGAGAGCAAGGCCGCGGAAATGAGCCCGCTGCTCACCGCCGAGAACGGCGCGATCCTGATCGCGGGCGGCCACATGACCGCCGATGCCGCGCAGAAGTTCCGCTATTACGGCGGCATGGCCGACAAGATCGACGGCCGCACCGTCTCGACCTGGGGCGGCCCCGCGCTCGATTACGTGATGTACGAGCCCTATGGCACCGTCGGCATCATCGTGCCCTGGAACGGCCCGCTGTTCGCCGCCACCATGGTCATGGCCCCGGCACTGGCGGCAGGCAACTGCGTGGTACTGAAGGCGCCCGAACTCGCCCCCTGGTCGCTGATGAAGCTGATGGAAGCGGTCCACGAGGCCGGTTTCCCGGCAGGCGTGGTCAACATGGTCACTGGCGGGCCGGACGTCGGCGCCGCGATGGTCAGCCATCCGGGCATCGACAAGATCGAGTTCATCGGCTCGGGCGCGACCGCGCAGAAGATCCTCGCCAGCGCCTCCCAGAGCCTCAAGCCCGTCGGCCTCGAACTGGGCGGCAAGTCCGCGGTGCTGGTCTTTGCCGATGCGAACCTGCAGGGCGCCGCCAAGCGCGGGCTTTCCGGTGCCATCAGCGCCAGCGGCCAGGGCTGCGTGAACGGCACCCGCCTGCTCGTCGAGCGCGCGATCTACGAACCCTATCTCCAGATGCTCAAGGCCATGGCCGGCCACGTCAAGGTCGGCGATCCCTTCGCCATGGACACCTTCGTGGGCCCGGTGATCTCGCAAGCCGCGCTCGAGCGCATCGACGGCATGGTCCGTCGCGGCATCGAACAGGGCGGCGAGGCGATCTGCGGCGGCGCGCCGATGGATGGCGACCATGCCGAGGGCTACTTCTACCCGATCACCGTGCTCGCAGGTGTCGATCCGGCGAGCGAGATCTCGAAGAACGAGGTCTTCGGGCCGGTGCTCGTCGTCACCCCGTTCGACAGCGAGGAGGAGGCGGTCGCGCTTGCCAACGGCACCGACTATGGCCTCGGCGCCTATGTCCACACCACCAATCTCGCCCGCGCGCACCGCGTCGCGGGGCAGATGATGGCGGGCCAGGTGCAGGTCAACGGCTCGGGCGAGGCGATGACCCCCTGCGTGCCCTTCGGCGGCATGAAGCACTCCGGACACGGCCGCCTCGGCGGCATCGAGGGCCTGCGCGAATTCCAGCAGGTCCGCAATGTCTGGGTCAACCTTCAGGACTGAGGAGCGCGACGATGACATTGCTCGACCCCGCATCGCGCAGCGCGCGCGGCCTTGCCACCGAAGCCGAGGCCACCGGCCGCACGGCGCATGAACCCACCACGCTGTTCGAGGAATCGTGGCGCGACTTCGTCTTTGCCGAAGTCTGGACGCGCCCCGGCCTGCCCCGGCGCGCGCGCTTCCTCGTCGCCATGGCGAGCGCGGCGATCTGCGGCCTCGAAGACCGCCAGCTCGACGACTTCGTGCGCGGCGCACTCACGTCGAACGAACTCTCGCTCGCCGAACTGCGCGAGGCCGCGCTTCACCTTGCGGTCTATTCGGGCTGGGGCAACGGCGGCAGGCTCGACCGCGCGGTCACCCGCGTTGCCGCCGAACTCGGCCTGCCGCCCGCCGATGTCCCGCCGATCCGCAGCGAACCCTGGGACCCCGAGGAGCGCATCCAGCAGGGGCATGACGAATTCGCCAAGGTCATGACGTTCCCGCCCGGCCCACCGGCCACGCCCTATCTGCTGGGCATCAACAACTTCGTGTTCGGCGAGATGTGGCGCCGCCGCGGCCTCGACGAGCCCTCGCGCCGGTGGATCACGCTGGTGGGGGTCTGCGAATCCGGGGCCGATATCCCGATCAAGAGCCACATCCACGCCGCCATGGCGAGCGGCAACTGCAAGCCCGACGAGATGCTCGAATTCTGCCTGCAATACGGCACGCACGCGGGCTGGCCCAAGGCCTCGCGCATGCAGATGGTCGTCCTCGAAATGATCCGGAAAGTGCAGGAAGGGCTCCCCTGGCATGGTTAGGACAGGTTTCATCGGCCTTGGCTCGCAAGGCGCGCCGATGGCCGAACGCATGCTCTCGGCAGGCTTTCCGCTCACGGTCTGGGCCCGGCGCCCCGAGGCGGCGGACGATCTCGTCACCAAAGGCGCCGTGCGCGCCGGCAGCGTTGCCGAACTCGGCGCCGCTTGCGACCTTGTGGGGCTTTGCGTCGTCGATGATGCCGGGGTCGAGGCCATCGCGGTCCAGCTGATCCCGGCCATGGCGCCTGGCAGCGTGCTGGTGATCCATTCGACGGTGCTGCCGCAGACCTGCGAACGCCTCGCCGAAACGGCGGCAGCGCGCGGCGTCCTGCTGCTTGACGCGCCCGTCAGCGGCGGCGGCGCGGGCGCAGCGGCGGGCACGCTCACCGTCATGTGCGGCGGCAGCGCCGAGGCCTACGACAAGGCCCTGCCCGCGCTTGAGAGTTTTGCCGGCAAGATCGTGCTGCTGGGTCCGATCGGCGCCGGACAGCGCGCCAAGATCGTCAACAACGCGCTCATGGCGGCGAACATGGGGCTTGCCCATGCCGCGCTGTCGCTGGGCGAGGCCGTCGGGGTCGACCGCGCCGCGCTCGCCGATCTCGTCAAGCATTCGAGCGGGCGCAGCTTCGGCTTCGAGGTCTATGCCCGCCTGCCCCAACCGCAAGCCTTTGCGCACGGCGGCAAGCTCCTGCGCAAGGACGTGGACCTGCTGGGCACGCTCGCGGGTGCCGACAATGCGCTCGCAACCGCCGCCGATCCTTTCCTCGATGCCGCGCTCGCCGCGCCGGAGGCCTGACACCATGACTGCCATCTTCAAGAACCACGACATGACCGGCAAGGTCGCCCTCGTCACCGGCGCGGCCTCGGGCCTTGGCCGCATGACTGCGCTCAAGCTCGCCGCAGCGGGCGCCGACCTCTGGCTGGTCGACGTCAACGCGGACGGTCTTGCCGAGACGATCGAACTGCTCGCCCCGACCGGCCGCACCGCGGGAAGCGAAGTCGCCGACCTCTCCAGCCCCGAGGCCTGCCACGCGGTCGTCGCCCATGCGCTGGAGAAGTTCGGCCGCCTCGATGCGCTGTGCAACGTGGCAGGGCTGATCTACCTCGCCAACACCGCGCAGATGCCGCAAGGCCAGTACGAGCGCACCATCGACGTCAATCTCAACGCGCCCTTCTTCCTCTCGCAGGCGGCGATCCCGCACCTGCTCGCCAGCGATGCCGAGGGCGGCGGCGCGATCGTCAACGTCACCTCCTGCGCCTCGTACATCGGCGAGGCCTATGCCGCCGCCTACTGCGCCAGCAAGTGGGGCCTGCTGGGCATGACCAAGGCCATGGCGATGGAGTTCCAGAAGCAGCCGATCCGCATCAACGCGGTCGCGCCGGGCGGCATGATCACCAACATCATCACCAACTTCGCCCCGCCCGAGAACTGCGACTTCGAACTCCTCAAGCGCTTCTCCGGCATGCGCGGCCAGGTCGAGGTGGAGGACGTGGCAGACCTCATCGTGCTGCTCGCTTCGCCCGCCGGTCGCGGCTTCCACGGCAGCTGCCTCTCGCTCGATGCCGGCATCACCGCCGGTTGATAAGGACCAGAAAACAATGGCATTCACTCTCGATCAGTTCCGCCTCGACGGCAAGGTGGCCGTGGTCACCGGCGCCGGCGGGCGCGGCAATTCCATCGGCCGCGCCTATGCGATGGGCCTTGCCAACGCGGGTGCCGCCGTGGTCGTCGCCGACCTCAACGAGGACGGCGCCAAGGCCGTGGCGGAAGAAATCGTCGCAGCCGGCGGCAAGGCGATCGGCGTGCGCGTCGACGTGGCCGACGAAGCCTCCACCCTCGCCATGGCAGCAGCCGCCACCGAAGCCTTCGGCGGCGTCGACATTCTCGTCAACAATGCCGCGCTCATGGTCGACGTCTCCTACGACAACTGCGAGACCGTCAGCCTCGATGCCTGGAACAAGGCCTTTGCGGTCAACCTCAACGGCGCACTCCTCTGCGCGCGCGCGGTGATCCCCTCGATGCGGGCCCGCGGCGGCGGCCGCATCATCAACCAGACCTCGGGCGGCGCCTTCCCGGCAACCGGCCTCTACGGCATCACCAAGCTCGCGCTCGTCGGCCTCACCACCACGCTCGCCAAGCAGTTCGGCAAGGCCGGCATCACCTGCAACGCGATCGCGCCGGGCAACGTCACCTCGGACGCAGGCAAGATGCTCGTCCCCGACGATTCGCCGTTCATCAAGTTCCTCGAAATGACCTGCGCCATGCGCGCCCGCGGCACCCCGGACGAACTCGTCGGCACCGCGCTGCTCCTTTGCTCGGAAGCGGGCCAGTGGATCACCGGCCAGACCATCCACGTCGACGGCGGCTGGGTGCTGCGGCCGTAAGACTCGAAATCCGCGTAATAAATACGATCTTGCGCGCAACAATTTGCACGATGAACGCAATCATATCTTGCGTTCATCGGCAAATCCTGCTGCCTGCCGCCGGTCAAAAATCACGGTGAGAGGCAAGAGCGATGAACTTCATGACCCGGCGCAAGCCGCTCGTTCCGGGCGGGCATCATGCCAGCGGACTGAAAAAGTCGCTCGGCTGGCCGCATTTGATGGCACTGGGCGTCGGCGCCATCATCGGCACCGGCATCTACACGCTGACCGGCGTGGCGGCGGGTCTTGCCGGTCCCGCGGTGGTACTCTCCTTCGCGATTGCCGGTGCGGTCTGCGCCTGCGCGGCGCTGTGCTACGCCGAAATGGCCAGCCTGACGCCGCAGGCAGGCAGCGCCTATACCTATTCCTACGTCGCGGTGGGCGAAGCGCTCGCCTGGGTGATCGGCTGGAGCCTGATCCTCGAATATACGCTGGTCTGCTCGGCGGTTTCGGTGGGCTGGTCGGGTTATGCCTCCGGCCTTATCCGCCAGGCTGGATGGGGCGTGCCCGATACGCTGCTGGCAGGCGGCGTGATCGACGTTCCCGCGATCTTCATCGCCCTTGCCGTCACCGGCGTGCTTCTGGCCGGCACGCGCGAGAGTGCAACGCTGAACTTCATCCTCGTCATCGTCAAGATGGTGGCGCTGGCCGCCTTCGTGGCGCTGGCCCTGCCCTCGTTCGACCTCGCCCACTTCCAGCCCTTCGCCCCGTTCGGCTATGGCGCGACCGACATCGACGGCAAGAAGTTCGGCGTAATGGGCGCGGCCGCGATCATCTTCTTCGCTTTCTACGGCTTCGATGCGATCTCGACCGCGGCCGAGGAAGCGAAGAACCCCAAGCGGGACCTCACCATCGGCATCGTCGGTTCGATGGTGATCTGCACGCTCGTCTATGTCGGCGTCGCCGCAGCAGCCCTTGGCGCCGTGCCGTTCACGCTCTTTGCGCCGAGCCCCGAACCGCTGGCCTACGTTCTCAAGAGCCTGAACCACCCCGCCGCCGCCGCGCTGATCGGCATGGCTGCGGTCATCGCAATGCCCACCGTCATCATGGTCTTCATGTTCGGCCAGAGCCGCGTGTTCTTCGCCATGGCCCGCGACGGACTGCTGCCGCGGCGCCTCTCCTCCGTGAACAAGCGCGGCGTTCCGGTCACCGTCACCGTGCTGACCGGCCTGGTCGCGGCGGTGATTTCCGGCCTGATGCCGCTCGACGAGATCGCCTCGCTGGCCAACGCGGGCACGCTTGCGGCCTTCATCGCCACTGCCACCGCAGTGATGGTGCTGCGTCGCCGCTCGCCCGAACTGGAGCGGCCTTTCGTTACCCCGCTGGTGTGGCTGGTCGGCCCCGCCACAATCCTTGGCTGCGCCTACCTTTTCACCAGCCTGCAACTGCGCACGATCGAGTTCTTCGTGGTGTGGAACGTGATCGGATTCGTGCTTTACGCGATTGCCGGAACCCTGCGCGAAAAGGCCGCCTGAAACGCCATGCCGACCGGCAGCGGGCACGTCTCCCGCTGCCGGTCAGGCCAGCAAGCCCGCGCCGATCTGCGAGAGTTCCCGGCATCCGGCCTGTGCCATCGCCAATTCGAATTCCGCGCGCAGCATGTGCAGCATGTGCGCGACGCCCGGCATCCCCGCCACCGCCAGCGCGTGCAGCTGCGGTCGCCCGACCAGCACCGCGCTCGCACCGAGCGCCAGGGCCTTCAGGACGTCTGTTCCCCGCCGGACCCCGCCGTCGAGCAGGAGCGGCACCTTTCCTTCGAGAGCCGCCACCATCGCGGGCAAGGCCGCCATCGGCGTGATCAGCCCGTCGAGCACCCGCCCGCCGTGGTTGGAGACGACGATCCCGTCCACCCCCTGCAGCGCCGCCTCTCGCGCATCCTCGGGCGACAGCAGCCCCTTGATGACGATCGGCAACTGCGTCTGCCCGCGCAGCCAGGCAATATCGTCCCAGGTCGGCGCGGCATCGGCCAGCGGCGTGCCGAACACGATCTGCCCGCCCGCCGCCTGCGCGCGCTGGATCGTGCGCGGGAAGGCGGCAAGGTTCGCCGCCGACACCCCGGCTGGAAGCGCGAATTCAGAGCGCTTGATCGCGGCATCCACCGTGACCATCAGTACCTGATAACCCGCCGCCTCGGCGCGGCGCACCAGTTCGAGGCTGTGCGCCCGATCGGGCTGGAAATAGAGCTGGAACCAGAGCGGCGACAGGTCGCGCGCCAATTCGTGCGCAGCGCCGCGCGCGCAATCGGCGATCTCTTCCAGCGTGATGCTGGCCAGAGTGCTGACCACCATCGTCGTATCAAGCGCGGTCGCGGCCCGGATCGACGCCACTTCGCCGGCCGGATGGGCAAGGCGGTGATAGGCCACCGGCGCCAGCAGGATGGGCGCGGCATGGCGATGGCCCAGCAGGTCCAGCGCCGTCGTGCCGCCGGTCAGGTCACGCAGCATGCGCGGCATGAAACGCAAGGCATCGAACTGCGCACGGTTATGGCCCAGCGTAAGTCCGGCGTCGGCGCCCGACTGGACGTGATCCCATGCATCGGGGGCAAAATGATCCTTCGCCCGCCGCTCGTAATCGGCAAGCGAGCGCAAATCCGCGGGGATCGCGGTGAGCGGCGGCAGTTGGGTCAGGTCCGGCTCCCGGCGCTGTCAGGTCTGGAGGACGAAGGGAATCTCGACCAGTCCGCGCACCATCACCGGCGCGCCGTCCCGCCGCGTGGGCGACCAGCGCCAGCGGCGCACGGCCGAAAGCGCCGCATGGTCGAGCCGCTCGAACCCGCTGCTCTTCGAGATCGAGATATCCGAAACCGTCCCGTCGAGCCCCAGCATGACGGCCAGCACCACGGTGCCCTGCTCACGCTTGCGGCGCGAATCGAGCGGATAGCGCGGCGGCGTGGCCGAGATCATCTTCGAGGAAAGATCACCGGCATTCTCCACACGGGGCGCCGGCGCCGGAGCGGCAGGCGCGGCATTGGTCGACGTTACCGGGGCCGAAGCCACGGCCGACACGGCAGGGGCGGGAACCGGCACCGGCGAGGTGGCGACAGGCGGCGGATTGTCGGCCAGCACGATTGGCGGCGGCGGCGCCACGATCGGCGAGGCTGGCGGCGGCACCACCGGCACCGGCTTCACGTCCTGCTGGGGGGGCGGTGGGGGGGGCGGCGACTCGAGATTGGCGACGACGATGCGCTGGTGCGGCTGCTTCTGGAAGCTCACGACATTCATCGAGATGATCGTTGCCATGAGCCCGGCGACGACGGCAACCGAAGCCCCCACCGCGGTCAAATTCGGCTTTCGACTTTCACCGTAGCGGCCTGCCGCCTGCCATGAACCGGCGGAAACCTGCGGCATCGCGATCACCAGACCGCGCTCCTCCAATGTTGTGTCCGGGCCATGATTGGGCACGGAAACAACGCGATTGGAGCGCATGAGCAGGTCCGATTGCGGAATTGAAGCCAGTCCAGTCAACTTGGGTAATCCCCATTGGGACGGCGGCCCCGCCCCGGCTATTGCGAGGCATTCTCATAGCCGTAACAAGTCGGCGCGTCGAGATGCTTTCCTTGTCCGGCCGTGCAAATCGCTGCAGCGCGCCGTACAGCCATGCAACTTGCCGCCCCCCAACCAGGCACCAGGCACCAGACTCCAGGCACGGCCGTGACGATTGCCGGGGCCCTATCCTCGCCAAACGCATTAATGCTCTGGTGCAATCGCCGGCTTGTGTTAAGGGCGATTCTGCTAATGCCTCGCAACAGCTTGCACTTCCACTCTCCTGCCGGACTCTTTCGTGACCCCTTCCGAGACCAAGACCCTGCCCCGCAAGAAATCGCGCAAGTGGCGCAACTGGTGGGTCAAGCAGTTGCACTCCTGGCACTGGATCAGCGCGGCGATCTCGCTGGCAGTGATGCTGTTCTTTGCCGTCACCGGCATCACCCTCAACCACGCAGCCTCGATTCCCGCTGAGCCCGTCGTCACCGAGCGCAGTGCCCGGCTTGAACCCTCCGTGCTGCGCACCCTGACCGCAAAGTCGGACGACGCGCCGCTCCCCGCCCCAGTCGCCGAAGCGGTGCGCAATGCAGTCGGCCTCGATGCCGCCGGAAAGCCCGGCGAATGGTCCGATGCGGAAGTCTACGTCGCCCTGCCCCGCCCCGGCGGCGACGCCTGGGTCAGCATCGACCGCGCGACCGGCAAAGTGAGCGCCGAAGTGACCGACCGAGGCTGGATCTCCTACCTCAACGACCTGCATAAGGGGCGCAATTCGGGTTCGGCATGGTTCTGGTTCATCGACCTGTTCGCCGTCGCCTGCCTGCTGTTCACGATCACCGGCCTGTTCCTGCTGCAGGTCCATGCCCGCCACCGCCGCTCGACATGGCCGATCGTCATCGCCGGCATCGCGCTGCCGGTCGTGCTCGCGATGATCTTTGTCCACTGATGCGGATCGCACTGCCTGCGCATATCGATGCCCATGCCTTTGCCGAATGCGACCCCGCGATTCCGGTAGGCCGGCTCGACGGCCGCACCATGGGCACCACGTGGAGCCTGCGCTTCACCTCTCCGCACGGCACCGATGATGCGGCGATCCGCGCAGCAGTCGAGCGGCGCCTTGAGCGCATCCTCGCCGAGATGAGCCACTGGAAAGCGGACTCCCTGCTCTGTCGATTCAACCGCGCGGAGGCGGCAAGCTGGACCCTGCTGCCCCCCGATTTTGCAGCGGTGATCGAGACCGCTCTCGCCGTGGCCGAGGCCAGTGGCGGTGCTTTTGACCCCGCCATCGGCCATCTGGTCGACCTCTGGGGCTATGGACCACCCGGCCCCTGCCCCGCACCCGATGCCAATAGGCTCGCCGCAGCCCGCGCGGTATCCGGCTGGTCGCGCCTCGCCTGGGACGCGGCGAACCGCCGCTTGCGCCAGCCGGGCGGCGTTGCGCTCGACTTCTCGGGCATTGCCAAGGGCTATGCGGTCGACGCCGTGGCCGACCTGCTGGGCGAAATGGGCCTGCGTCACGTCCTTGTCGAGATCGGCGGTGAACTGGCCGGCCGCGGCGTGCGCCCTGACGGCGAACCCTGGTGGGTCGACCTCGAAACGCCGCCCGGCAACGCCAGCGCCCGGCCGCTGCGCCTCGCACTCCACGGCATCGCCGTCGCCACCTCGGGCACCTATCGCCGCGGCGAACACACGATCGATCCGCGCAGCGGCAGGCCGACCGAAAACGGCCTCGTGTCGGTCAGCGTCGTGGCCGCCAGCGCCATGCTGGCCGACGCCTGGGCCTCGGCGCTGACCGTGCTAGGCCCGATCGCTGGACCGCACCTTGCCGCCGAGCGCGGACTGGCCGCCCGTTTCGTGACGGCGCAGACCGAAACGCTGTCCCCTGCGCTTCACGCCATGCTCGCAGACTAGTGGATTGATTTTGACATTTGCATCCCCTGGCGGACGGGATGGGTTTACAAATGTCAGAATCGAACCACTAGGCGGCGGGGACACATTCCGCCTGCGAGGCACCGGAATGGCTTCCATCTCTAACCGTCTCATCGCACGCCGCGCCCATATCGGCGCGTCGTCATGGCGCCTCTGACGCCCTCGAGGAACTCCTGCACCGGACAGCGAATTGCCCCTGCACAAAGCCCAGCTTGTCAGGCTGCAACAAGAACTCTAATGTCAACTAAATGACTTGAGTTTAGGTCGGCGTCATCCACGGGAGACTCGAAGATGAATGACGGGAACTATCGCCCCCACTATGCCCGCCGCCTGTTCCTTGCAGCGGTTGCAGGGGCGGCGCTGACCGCCTCACTGGCGGGCTGTTCGGGCGCCGGCAAGTCCGGCAACAGCGTCGAGATCACCAATGTCTCCTACGATCCCACGCGCGAGCTCTATCAGGCGATCAATCCTGCCTTCGCCACGTACTGGAAAAAGAAGACTGGGCAGGACGTCACCTTCCGCATGAGCCACGGCGGCTCTGGCAAGCAGAGCCGCGCGATCATCGATGGGCTTGAGGCCGACGTCGCCACGCTGGCGCTCGCCTATGACATCGACGTGATTTCGAGCAAGGCCAAGCTGCTCCCGGCAGACTGGCAGAAGGCGCTGCCCGACAACAGCTCGCCCTACACGTCGACGATCGTGTTCCTCGTGCGCAAGGGCAACCCCAAGGGCATTCATGACTGGGGCGATCTGGTGAAGCCGGGCGTCGAAGTCATCACTCCCAACCCCAAGACCAGCGGCGGCGCGCGCTGGAACTTCCTCGCCGCCTGGGCCTACGGCCGCAAGGCGGGCGGCGGTTCGGAAGCGGCCGGCGAGGCTTACGTGAAGCAGCTCTTCACCCATGTCCCGGTGCTCGACAGCGGCGCCCGCGGCGCGACGACGACCTTCGTCGAACGCGGTATCGGCGACGTGCTGCTGGCCTGGGAAAACGAGGCGCTGCTGGCCGAGAAGAAGCTGGGTGCAGGCAAGTTCGAAATCGTCAATCCGTCGATCTCGATCCTCGCCGAGCCGCCGGTCGCGGTGGTGGCCGCCAATGCCAAGCGCCACGGAACTGAAGAAGTTTCAAAGGCTTACCTTGAATATCTCTACTCGCCCGAGGCGCAGGTCGCCATCGCCCGCAACTTCTACCGGCCGAGCGATCCCAAAATCGCCGCACAATTCGCCAGCCAATTCCCCAAGATCGACCTGGTGACCATCGACAAGGACTTCGGCGGATGGACCAAGGCCCAGAAAGCGTACTTCGACGACGGGGGCGCCTTCGACCGGATCTACACCAAGAAGTAAACCGGCGGCGCCGGGCTCCCGCACCGGCGCGCCCCCAATCGAGCAGGCCACTGCAGATGACTTCAATTGCTTCGCGCAAGTACCGATGGCGCACGCCATCGGTACTGCCCGGCTTCGGGCTGACTTTCGGGTTCAGCCTCGCCTGGCTCTCGCTGATCGTGCTGATTCCGCTTTCGACGCTGTTCCTGAAATCGGCGGGCATGGGCTGGCACGCCTTCCTCGAAGTCGGCTTCTCCCCCCGCGCGCTGGCCGCCTACCGGCTGAGCTTCGGCACCGCCGCCGCCGCCGCGCTGGTCAATGCGGTGTTCGGCCTGCTCGTCGCCTGGGTGCTGGTCCGTTACCGGTTTCCCGGCAAGGGCGTGGTCGGAGCACTGGTGGACCTGCCCTTCGCACTGCCCACCGCGGTTGCCGGCATCGCGCTCACCGCGCTTTACGCACCGAGCGGGTGGGTCGGGCAATATCTCGATCCGCTGGGTATCAAGGTCGCCTTCACCGCCACCGGCATCACCGTGGCGCTGGTCTTCATAGGCCTGCCCTTCGTGGTCCGTTCGGTCGAACCGGTGCTGGCGGACCTCGGCAAGGACGTCGAGGAAGCCTCGGCAACGCTGGGCGCCAACCGCTTCCAGACCTTCTTCCGGGTCATCTTCCCGGCGATCTTGCCTGCCCTGTTCACCGGCGCCGCGATGGCCTTTGCCCGCGGCGTGGGTGAATATGGCTCGGTCATCTTCATCTCGGGCAACATGCCCGGCAAGACCGAGATCGCCCCGCTGCTGATCGTCACCCAGCTTGAACAGTACGCCTACGACGGCGCCACCGCGATCGCCATGGTGATGATGCTGATTTCCTTTGCCGTACTGTTCGCGCTCAATGCCTTGCAGTCGGCCCGGCGCAGGAGGCTCGGCGCATGACACAGCGCTCCGTCGGAACCGAAAGCCGCGCCACGCAGATCGTGCTGATCCTGCTGGCACTGGCATTCCTTGCCTTCTTCCTGCTGCTGCCGCTCATCGCAGTGTTCAGCGAGGCGCTGAAGCAGGGCATCGCGCCCTTCCTGGACGCCGTCTCCAACCCCGACGCACTGGCCGCGATCCGGCTGACCCTGTTCATCGCCGCCATCAGCGTGCCGCTCAACCTGGTCTTCGGCATCACCGCAAGCTGGGCGATCACCAAGTTCAGCTTCCCCGGCAAGAACCTGCTGCTGACGCTGATCGATCTGCCGCTTTCGGTCTCGCCGGTGGTCTCGGGCCTGATCTTCGTTCTGCTGTTCGGCGCGCAGGGCCTGCTGGGGCCATGGCTGGCGGCACACGGCCTCAAGATCATCTTCGCGGTGCCCGGCATCGTGCTGGCAACCGTGTTCATCACTTTCCCCTTTGTCGCCCGCGAACTGATCCCGCTGATGATGGAACAGGGCAAGGATGACGAGGAGGCCGCCGTCTCGCTCGGCGCCAACGGCTGGCAGACCTTCTGGCATGTCACCCTGCCCAACATCCGCTGGGGCCTGCTCTACGGCGTGCTCTTGTGCAACGCGCGCGCCATGGGCGAATTCGGCGCGGTCTCGGTCGTCTCCGGGCATATCCGGGGCGAGACCAACACGATGCCGCTCCATGTCGAGATTCTCTACAACGAATACGATTTTGTCGGAGCCTTTGCGGTCGCCTCGCTCTTGGCCGCGCTCGCCCTCGTCACGCTGGTCCTCAAGACCGTGCTGGAATGGCGCTTCGATCTCCACTCGGGAGCAAGACATTGATCCGCGTTGAAAACATCACCAAGCGCTTTGGCGACTACGCCGCGCTCCACGGCATCGACCTCGAGATCCAGCCCGGCGAGTTCATCGCCCTGCTCGGCCCCTCGGGCTCGGGCAAGACCACCTTGCTGCGCATCATTGCCGGGCTCGAGTTTCAGGACGAAGGTCACGTCTACTTCGACGGCGAGGACGTCTCCGACATCCCGGTCGGCAAGCGCAACGTCGGCTTCGTGTTCCAGCAATATGCGCTCTTCAAACACATGACCGTGGCCGACAACGTCGCCTTCGGCCTCAATGTGCGCAAGGCCAGGCACCGCCCGTCGAAAGCCGAGATCAAGGCCCGCGCCGAGGACCTGCTGCGCATCGTCCAGCTCGAAGGGCTCGGGGCACGCTATCCCGGCCAGCTTTCGGGCGGCCAGCGACAGCGTGTGGCACTGGCCCGCGCGCTCGCCATCGAACCGAGCCTGCTACTGCTCGATGAACCGTTCGGTGCGCTCGACGCCAAGGTCCGCAAGGATCTGCGCCGCTGGCTTCGCGATCTCCACAAGCAGATGGGGCTGACCTCGATCTTCGTCACCCACGACCAGGAAGAGGCGCTCGAACTCGCCGACCGGGTGGTGGTGATGGACCACGGCCGCATCGACCAGATCGGCACGCCCGAGGAAGTCTACATGAAGCCGGCGACCGCTTTCGTCTCGCATTTCGTGGGCGAAACCAACCGCTTTCCCGACGGCCGTCATGTCCGCCCGCACGACCTCGACATCGTCTCCGAAGGGGGAGAGGCGATCGCGGTCGACAACGTGTTCCGCAAGGGCGCGGTGTGGCGCGTGGAAGGGCGCCTCGCCGGCAATGACACGATCGTCGAACTCGACCTTTCGAGCGATCGCCAGCCTCCCGCCATCGGCGAAACGGTATTCATCGCCGCTCGCCGTTCGCTCACTTTCGCAAGCTGAGGAGCTTTCCGATGACCAGCAGTCCCGCCCCCGAACCGACCTCCGCCGCCCAGCGCCAGTTGGAGGAAAACATCGCTACCGTGCGTGACGCGCTCGAGAACCTGCGTTACGGCAATATCGCGCTGACCGTGCACGACGGCCGCGTGGTGCAGATCGACGTCACCGAGAAGAAGCGCTTCCAGTAGGCCCCAACCCTTTCCCCCATGCCGCAAAAGAACGCCCTGATCATCCGCCATGTGCCGCACGAAGGCGTGGCCGGGTTCCGCCAGCCGATCGAGGATCACGGCTACCTGGTCGATCGCATCGATGTGACCGACCCGGCCTTTGCCTCGCTCGATCTGGCCGAGCCCGATCTGCTGATCATGATGGGCGGCCCCATGGGGGTCTACGAGCAGGAGGCGCATCCCTGGATTGCCTGCCAGATGCGCCGCCTTGCCCGCCGCCTCGAAGCGGACCGGCCAACGCTCGGCGTCTGCTTCGGCGCGCAGATGATCGCCGCGGCCATGGGAGCGGACGTCTATCCGGGCCCTTCCAAGGAAGTGGGCTTCCACCCCGTCCGCGTGCATGACCATATCGTGGACAGCCCGCTACGCCATATTGCCGGGGTCCCGGTGCTGCACTGGCACGGCGATACCTTCACCCTGCCAGCCAATGTCGAGTTGTTGGCGTCCAGCCATGTCTACGACCATCAGGCCTTCCGGCGAGGCAGCAATATCCTCGCACTCCAGTTCCATGCCGAAATGGGCATGGACCCGCGCTTCGACGCCTGGATGGAGCAATGGCCCGAAGCTGTCGTCGAGGCAGGCGGTAGCGAAGCCGCGCTGCGCGCCGCCCATGCCGAACACGGTCCCGTTGCCGTCGCTGCCGGTCGCGCGATGATCGACGATTGGCTGAAGGGCCTTCGTTAACCCCGCCCTTCCCGCCGCACTCCCCACACTCCTCCGTCCAACACCGCCATGACGATATGGCGGCAAGGGAACTTCGTTCTCAGGCATTTGGGTGCGATTGTCGCGGTCCGGCCCGAACCGAGAAGGCCGGTCAGGACGATCGAGGGAGGACTACATGTCGACTGTCATGCTGCGCTGCGCAGCATCAATGGGCGTGCTTGCCAGCACGCTGCTGACCAACCCGGCTCTGGCGCAGGATACGGCGAAGGCGCCGGCAGCCGCCGAACAATCACCGTTCGGCGAGATCGTCGTCACCGCGCAGCGCCGTTCCGAACGCTCGCTCGACGTGCCGATCGCCATCACCACGCTGAGTGACAAGACGCTCGACGATGCCGGCGTACGCCAGCTTTCCGACATGGCAAAAGTCGTGCCCGCGCTGCGCTTCGACAAGTCCGGCGTCTACACCCAGCCGACCATTCGCGGCGTCGGCACCGCCATCGCCACTTCCGGCGGCGGCCCCAACGTCGCCACTTATGTCGACGGCTTCTTCCTGCCGAGCGCTGCCGCCACCGACTTCCAGCTGCTCAAGGTGCAATCGATACAGGTGCTGAAGGGTCCGCAAGGCACGCTGTTCGGCCGCAACACCACCGGCGGCGCGATCCTCGTCACCACGGCCGATCCCAGTGAAACGCCCGGCGGCGAGATGCGCGTCTCCTATGGCCGCTTCGACACGGCAGAAGTGCAGGCCTACGCCACCGGCGGCCTGGCGAACGGTGTCGCGCTCGATGTCGAGGGCCTCTACCGGCGCGGCGACGGCTTCCAGACCAACATCATCGACGGCAACGACCAGATCGGTAAGTATAACCGCTGGTCGGTCCGCACCGGCCTGAAAGTGGAAGTCTCCCCCGACGTCAGTGCGGTGCTGCGCTATACCCATTCGCAGAGCGACGATCCCTCCGCAGTGATGCACAATGCCTTCGTCGATGGCGACGGCACCCGCTGGATCTACCAGTACACGCCGACCGGCTACTATGCGACCAAGCCAAACGAAGTGGCGCTCCAGCCCGGCGACGGTATCGGCGCGCGGACCAACACCGATGTTCTGCAGGGCACGATCAAGGCCGATCTCGGCTTCGCCAACCTCACGTCCTACACCCAGCTGCGCGACGAACGGGTGAAGAGCGTGCAGGATCTCGACGCTACCGCGCTGCCGATCTTTACCATCGGCATCGGTTCCAACAGCAAGACCTTCACCCAGGAACTGCTGCTCAACTCCAAGGCCGGCTCGCGCCTGCAATGGACCACCGGCGTCTACTACTTCCGCAACCGTGATTCCTGGCCGACCGAGGCGAAGCTGGGCACCGCTCCCTTCGTCAAGAACGGCGAATCCGGCACGCTCTCGCAGGCCATCGCCGTGTTCGGCGACGCGACCTACGAGATCACCCCGCAGCTCTTCGTCACCGCCGGTGCGCGCTATAGCCACGACTGGGTCGATCAGGCCTTCTTCGAACGCGCCCTGACCGCCTCGGTCTACGAGGATGCGAACGGCAATGCCGTGCCCTTCCCCGCCGATGTGCCGCTCTACACCAGGTTCTACGTCCCCAAGCTCACCAACGACCGCGTCACCCCGCGCTTCGTGATCCGCTTCAAGCCCAGCGACGCCTCGAGCCTCTATGCCTCGTTCACGCAGGGCTACAAGGCAGGCCTGCTCAATGTCGGCGGCTACTCCTACCGGCAGGTAAAGCCCGAGACGATCAATGCCTACGAAGTGGGCTACAAGTATGCCCGGAACGGCATCACCGCCGAACTCTCGGGCTTCTACTACGACTACAAGAACCTGCAGGTCTCCAGCTTCCAGGCTGGCACTGCACGGATCACCAATGCCGCCAGCTCCGAGATCTACGGCATCGAAGGCCAGGTCAGTGCGCGGGTGACTTCGGACTTCACGGTTTCGGCGGGCGCGGCCTGGACCCATGCGCGCTACAAGAAGTTCCCCAACGCGCCCTACTACCAGTTCTGCGATCCGACCGCCGCTTACGGCACGACGCCGACCGCCTGCGTACCGACCAGCCTCGGCGGCCTCGGGCCAGGTGCTCTGGTGGAGACGACCACAAACGCCAGCGGCTTCAGGATGCAGCGCACGCCGGAATTCACCGGCAACATCGCCGCCTCCTACGGCATCGACCTGGCGGAAGGCCGGCTCAACCTGTCGAGCAATCTCTACTACACGTCCTCGTTCTATTTCGGCATCGCCGAACAGTTCAGGCAGAAGGGCTATGCCCTGCTGGGCCTGCGCGCCGAATGGACCGACGCCAGCGAGAAATACTCGGTAGCCGTGTTCGGCGAGAACGTGACCGACCATCGCTACCGTTCGGCGGTCAACTACACTTCGCTCGGCATCGGCAGCGTCTGGGCAGCGCCCGCCACTTACGGCGTGACGCTCGGCGTCAAGTACTGAGACGGCACGATAAGGCACGAGAGGACCAACGATCCGCAGCGTCCTCTCGTGCCGATCAACACATGAAATGCTGGACAGCTTGGAACAAACCTGCCGCAGCCGTCTCTCTGTCCTGCACGGAGAACCGCCGCTGTAGCGGGCAATCATCGACACCCGCCGCCGCCGCATCCTGGTCTTCTGGATCGCGGGTGCCGGAAGCGTCGCAGCCGGGGCAGAATTGGTCCACCCCGCATGGCCGCCGTCCCGTCGTGAAATATTTCAGCATCTTCCCTGCAACAGCGCCTTGCTAATGCGAATGCCTATCATTAACAAAGCGCCCTCAGGGAACTTCGAACACCACGAGGGGAATCATGTCCAAGAAGCCTTCGCCGGCGGCTGCTCGCCGCTCATTTCTGGCGCTCACCTGCCTTGCGCCCGCATTGGTGCCCGCGCTGGCCCACGCCGATACGGCGCCATCCGATAACGGACAGGTGCTCGGCGGCGTGACCGTCAGCGACACCGCGATCGACACGCAGCCCGGCCGCACGCTGGAGTCCCCCAAGCGCACGCGCCCGGTCCGAGATACGCCGCAGACGATCACCGTTCTTGGCAATGAAGTGATCGAACAGCAGAACCTGCTGACCCTGCGCGATGTCCTCTCGACCGTTCCGGGCATCACCTTCGGTGCCGGCGAAGGCGGCGGCGGTTATGGCGACAGCATCAATTTCCGCGGCTACAGCGCCAACAACGACATCACCGTCGACGGCGTGCGCGACAGCGCCCAGTACACCCGTTCCGACCCGTTCAACCTCGAACAGATCGAAGTGACCAACGGCGCGAACTCGGTAATGTCCGGCGCCGGCTCGGTTGGCGGCAACATCAATCTCGTCACCAAGCGCCCCAAGGCGGATGACGAGACGATTGTCACCGGCGGGGTTGGCACCGACAATTATTATCGCGCCACCGCCGACCTCAACAAGCGCGTCAACGACCAAGTCGCCGTCCGCCTCAATGCGATGTGGCACCGCAACGACGTGCCCGGCCGCGATGTCGAGGACTACAAGCGCTGGGGCCTCGCCCCCTCGGTCACCATCGGCATCGACGGCCCGACCCGCCTGACGCTCCAGTACCTCCACCAGGAGGACACCAATATTCCGCAGTACGGCCTGCCCTATTACCAGACCGCCACGAACTCCGGCATGGTACCGGGCGTGCATCGCAGCGACTACTTCGGCTATCGCAACGTCGACAAGCAGAAGATCAACGTCGACCAGATGACCGCGACCTTCGAGCATGATTTCAGCGACACGGTGTCGATCCGCAACCTTGCTCGGTGGCAGGAGGTGACGCAGTTCTCGCGCGTCGATCCGCCCCAGGGCACCTATTGCCTGTCGAGCGGCGTCACGCCCGCAGGTGCCGCCTGCCCCGCCACGGTTCCGGCCGGCTACTACCTGCCCTCCGGTCCGCGCGGCAACACGCGTGACAGCGGCAACCAGCTGCTGTTCGATCAGGTCGACCTGACAGCAAAGTTCAACACCGGCGCGATCGAGCACACCGTCGACGTCGGCGCTGCTGCTACCTGGGAGAAATATGACCTGTTCTCGGGCAGTTCGCTGCGCAATGCGGACGGCACCGCCTATTACACGGCCTACCCGCTGATGAACATCGACAACCCGAATGCCGTCATCACCGGCCCTGCGGGCTTCACTTATGGCAGCAACGTCTACACCGGCGCGCTGAACTTCATCCGCACGGCTCATCAGATGGGCGAGCAGACCAATGTCGCCGCCTACCTGTTCGACACGATGAAGCTGGGCAAGTTCGAACTGAACGCCGGCGCCCGCATCGAGCGCAACAGCGGCACCTATCGCAGCGACACGATCTCGGCCGTGCCGGCAACGCTGGGAGACGTGACCCCGGGCACGCAGTTCAAGAACGCCGACACGCTGTTCTCCTACCGCGTAGGCCTTGTCTACAAGCCGGTTGAGACCGTCAGCCTTTATGCCGCCTACGGCAACTCGCGCACCCCGTCGAAGGCCTCGGTCAACGGCTCGTGCACGGCGGCGACCTGCAACATTTCCCCGGAAACCGCGACCAACTACGAGATCGGCGCCAAGGCCGAACTGTTCGAAGGCGGACTGCTGCTCACCGCCTCGGCCTTCCGCAACGAGCGCGACAAGTACGCCGTCGCCTCGAACGACCCGACGGTGGTCGACCAGCAGCTTGACGGACACTCGCGCGTCGACGGCATTGCCCTCGGGGCAACCGGCAAGATCACGCCGAACTGGTCGATCACGGCGAACTACACCCACCTCAAGAGCAAGCTCGTGCAGTCGGTGTCGGACTTCTGCCTTGCCAATCCCGGCCAGGGCACCTGCACCAACACGGTGGCCGTTCCCAACCCCGGCGGCGGTTCGGACCTGACGCAGACGCCGAAGAATTCGGCCAGCCTGTTCACCACCTATCGCCTGCCATTCGGCCTGACGATCGGCTACAGCGCCACCTACCAGGGCTCGTTCGCGCTCAATACCCCCACGGCGACCTCGGCGGTCGTCTATCGCTCGGACGACTACCTGATCCACAACGCCTATCTCTCGTACGAGTTCACGCCGAACCTCTCGGCCCAGCTCAACGTCAAGAACATCGGCGACAAGCTCTACTTCCAGCGCGTCCGCAACAACGGCTGGGCGACCCCGGGCGATGCGCGTTCGGCGGTGCTGACCCTGACCGCGAAGATGTAACTTTCTCCCAACGGCCCGGCGGATGCCCTCTCCAGTGCGTCCGCCGGGTTTCTTTCGCGGCAATTCTTGACCGCGATCATTGTCAGGCCCCGATTATTGGGCAAGAGACGCTGCATGGTCATCGAAATTCCGGAACTGTTCCGCCCTGAAGAAGTGCGCGAGCTGCGCGCCGCCCTCGAAACGGCGGACTGGGCGGACGGGCGCGCAACGGCCGGACACCGCGCCGCGCGCGTCAAGGACAACGAACAGCTCCCGCTGGACCATCCGCTGGCCAGGGAACTGGCCGAGCGCGTGCAGACGCGTCTGTACCAGACCCCGCTGTTCATCGCCGCCGCCCTGCCCCAGCGTGTGCTGCAACCGCGCTTCTCGCGCTATGACGGACGCGGCCACTACGGCAATCACGTCGACAACGCGATCTTCCCGATCCCCGGCACCGGCGAGCATCTGCGCAGCGATGTCTCCAGCACTCTCTTCCTCAGCGATCCCGACGAATACGACGGCGGCGAACTGGTGATCGAAGACATGTTCGGCACCCACACGGTCAAGTTGCCGGCCGGGCACATGATCGTCTACCCCGGCAGCAGCCTGCACCGCGTTGCCCCGGTTACGCGCGGCGTGCGCTTCGTCTCGTTCTTCTGGACCCAGAGCTTTGTCGCCTCCCCCGAACGGCGGCGGCTGCTGCTCGAACTCGACGGCGCCATCCAGTCTGTGGCGACCGACCATCCCGAACATGACTCCATCGATACGCTGACACAGATCTACCACAATCTGCTGCGCCAGTGGTCGGTGACCTGAAAGCCCACGCGGCATCGGCGGGCCGCGTGTTCAAAGAACCCGAAGTCCCAGCTGCGACAGTAACTCGGCGGCCTGCACACGCGAAATGACCGCACCGCGAAACAACCGCGCGTCCATCAATTCCACGCCGCCAAGGTCCGCGCCGCGCAAGTCGGCCTGCTCGAAGCGGCAGCCGTCGAGCGAGGCATTGCGCAGCGAGGAATCCTCGAACACCGCCAACCGGAAATCGCACTTGCGCAGATCGGCCTCGGAAAAATCGACCTGCCGGAACGTGCTTTTGCGGAACGCCATGCCGGGCAGACGGGCATAAGCGAGCAGCACTTCCTCCAGCACGACGCCCAGCATGCCGGCATCGGTGAAATCCGCGCCCGTCAGCTTGCAGCGCTGCAAACGCGCCGAAGTGAGCTTCGCACGCCGGAACGAGGCATTGTTGAAATCGCCGCCCGTCACGACGGCTTCGTCGAGGTCGGCCCCGACAAACGAGCCTTCCCCGCCGCGGCACTGGAGGAACTGCGCCCCTCCAAGCCGCGCCCCGTCGAAGCGGGCACGGCGCAGCGAGCAGCGCTTGAACACCACCTCGCTCAAGTCGAGATCATGGAAATCGCCGTCATCCAGCGTGCAATCCACCAGCACCCGCCCGCTGGCAGGCTCTGCAAGATCGGCCCGCCTGATCTCGAGACCACAAATCGTTGCGCTGCTTTCCGCCGGATCGTTCATCCCGCCTCTATGGACGCCGCGCCGCAGCGATACAACGCCCGCCCCTGCAGCGCGGAACTTGTCCCGGCCGCCTAGCTCCCCGGATAATGCTGTGTTAGGCGCCCAAGCAAGCAGGATGCTTTTCGTGTCCCACAGACTTTGGCGAATTCACAAGGCGTCACCGACATCGAGCGATTGCGACCCTCTCCGCCATCCCGCCAGGCCGTGGCCGCCGCGCCTTCTGCCGCGATTTCCACATCGCATCGAACCCTGTCGACCGGCTGCGCTTTCTGGACCGCGCATGCAGCCCTGCCCGACCCGATCTCCCGGCAGGGCTCTGCGGTACTGGCGCGCCTGAACAGCAATCGCCTGCGCGAACTGGATGGCTTCCTGAGCCATCTGCTGGCCGACATTCTCTCCGCTGCCGGGGTTCCGCAGCCCGAAGCCCCCAAGGCCCTGCGCGAGACGAGCACCTTGCGCCGGCTGCGCAAGGCCGAGCGGCTGTTCGGACTGGACCTCGGCGCCCAGCCGCGGCTGATCGCCGCGCAGCGGGCCGCCGCAGCGCTGCGGCGCCCGTCCGGGACGTTCTGCAAGGAGCGCCTCCGCGAGGATCTACGCCGTGCGGCTGACCTGCCGGAAACACGGGGCGGCAATGCCCCCTGCCAGCTCGATGAAAAGACCATCAAGGCGCTATGCGGATTCTACCGGTCACTGGGCGATGTCCTCGTCGACGCACTGGCGCGCCGCGGCGACATGTCCGGAAATGACACGGGCGCCGGTCCTGCCACTGAACAAATTACCTGTGAAACGGCGTCACGCGATGATAGCATTTTCAGGGAATCGGGAGCTCACCGCTTCTGATCTGACCGAGGGGCACGCCATGCAAGCAGATCTGCTGACGCTCGAAGCTCTCATCACCGGCACCGCGATGGTCCTGTTGATGTTCGGACGCATGGCCGTCACCACCAGGCGGGCCGCCATGGTAAGGGCGCGAAGCCGGAAAATCGCCTGACGGGAAATCCGGTGTCTGCCGTTCGGGCCTGGGCCGTAAATTCATAAACGACACCGTCACCCTGCCCAGCCACCGCTGCGATAGAGCGTGTAGGCCGCCACGACAAAGATCAGCGCGGCAAACACCACGGTAAGCGCACCGCTGCCCGACAGGCGCCGGGCGAGCACGGTGCCGCCAAGACCGCCCAGCACACCTCCGGCAATGAACACCGCTGCCAGCGTCCAGTCAACGAGGCCGGACAGCGCATAGTTAAACGCGGTCGTCAGCCCGAACGCTGTCACTGCGACAAGACTGGTGCCGACCGCGTTGATCATCGGCATGCGGGTAGAGGCAACCAGCCCCGGCACGATAAGGAAGCCTCCACCGATCCCGAAGAAGCCCGAAAAGGCTCCGGTTCCAAGGCCGAATGCAAGGACCTTGGGCGCATTTTCGCGGTTGCACTGAGCGCCGGGAACACCGGGATTGCCCCGCCCCCGCAGTATCAGCACGCCGACGACGACCATCAGCAGGGCAAAGGCGAAAAGCAGCTTCTGCCCGTCGATCGCCTTGCCCAGCGTCGATCCGGCAAAGGCACCGAGCACGCCCGCCACCGCGTATAGCCCGCCGCAGCGCCATTTCACCGTGCCTGCCCGGGCATGTTGAAGCAATCCGCTGGCAGCATTGGCGGCGACGGCCAGCGCACTGGTGCCGATGGCAACGTGCGGACTGGGCACACCGACGAGGTAGACCATTAGCGGTACCGCAAGGATCGAACCGCCGCCGCCAACGAGGCCCAGGGTAAACCCGACCAGCGCGCCCGACACCATGCCGAGCGCGAGATGAAGCATGTCCAGCATGGCAGGCTCCCCGAACTACTGCAGCGGCACCGGCTGCACGAGCCATTCGCGGCCCTTGAGCATGCCACCAGTAGATCGCCGGAAGTGCGTCCGCCTTGAGATGCCAGGCCAGGCGCGAAGGCCGCTTGCCCTCGATCAGCCAGGTCGGCAACGATGGCGCCAGCTTGCCGCCGTAAGTGAATTCGGCAAGGACGATATGGCCGCGGTCTACCGTCAGCGGGCACGAGCCATAACCGTCGTAGCCGGCAAGCGGCGCCTCGCCGTCGAGAACCGCCAGTGCGTTGACCGCCACGACGGGGGCCTGCTTGCGCGCGGCTGCGGCAGTCTTCGCATTGGCGGTGTTGCAACCATCGCCCAATGCAAAGATCTCCGGATAGCGCGCGTGGCGCAGTGTCGCGGAATCAACTTGCGCATACCCGCTGGCATCTGCGAGCGGACTGGCGGCAACAATCGCATTGGCCGCTTGCGGGGGAACCGCGTGCAGCATGTCGAAGCGGCGGGTGACCTCGCCCTCGGCGGTGCGGAACGTCGCCTCCCGCGCCGGGCCATCGACCGCAACGAGGTTGGAGCCGAATCTCAGGTCGATGCCGTAACCTTGCACCGCCTCCATCAGCGCCGGCACATAGTCGGCCACACCGAACAGCGCCGTCCCGGCATTGTGGAATTCCACCTCGATGCCGCCCAGCGCGCCGCTGCGGCGCCACTCGCTGCACGAGAGGTACATGGCCTTCTGCGGCGCACCCGCGCATTTGATCGGCATGGGCGGCTGCGTGAACAGCGCCCTTCCCCCACGCGTCGCCCGCACCAGTTCCCAGGTATAGGGCGCCAGATCGTAGCGATAGTTCGACGTCACCCCGAACTGGCCGAGCGCGGCTTCCAGGCCGTCGACGGCTTCCCATGCCAGGCGATTGCCCATGGCAACGATGAGCACTTCGTAGGTCAGCCTGGTGCCGTCATCGAGCAGGATCGCCTTGCGATCAGGGTCAAAGCCGATGCAACCCGCATGGATCCACTGCGCGCCCTTCGGCATGATCTTGCCGGTCGGCCGCACGGTGTCGCGCGGCTTGAACACGCCGCCACCGACCATCGTCCAGCCCGGCTGGTAATAGTGCTCCTCGCGCGGTTCGACGACGGCGATATCCAGACCCTTGCGGCGCTTGAGCAGCGAGGCGGTGGTGGCGATTCCCGCCGATCCGCCGCCGACAACCACCACACGGTGATGCCGTAACCCCAGCGAGGCGATGCGTGCCATATCCTCGGGCCGGGGCTGGTCGCAGATGGAAAGGTCGGGAGACAGTGTGCGGATCTGCATGGGTGGCTTGTTCCTTGAGGTAGCGGAGCGCGTCAGGCCCGATCGAACAGGCGCAGGACGATCATGCCGAGCACCATGCCGGCAACGAAGACAGCTGCGGGCAGCGGGTTCAGCGCCAGCGAGGCGAGAGCCGGTCCCGGACACAGCCCGCCCAGCCCCCAGCCGATCCCGAACAGTGCGCTGCCGCCGATGAGGCGGGCATCGATGAGGCGTGTTCCGGGCAGCTCGAAGCGCTCGGCCGCCACTGGCTTGAGCATGCGCCGCTGCAACCCCCAGGCCAGCGCCATCACGATGAGCGCCCCGCCCATGACAAACGCCAACGTCGGATCCCAGGCCCCGCCAACATCAAGGAACTCGCGTACCCGCGAAGGGTCCATCATGCCCGAAAGCGCAAGGCCGGCACCGAACAGCGTGCCCGACAGCAGGGCAAGGAGCGGTCGCGCGCTCACCAGCCTGCTCCCGCAAGATTGACCAGCGCGACCGTGGCCATGCCGCTGGCCATGAATGTCGCGGTGGCGAGCAGCGACCGCGGCGAAAGTCGCGACATGCCGCAGACACCATGGCCACTGGTACAGCCGCTTCCCAGCCTTGTCCCGATCCCGGTGATGAGGCCAGCCACGCCGAGCAATGCCAGCGATGGCGGGAAATGCGCCGGAACCGGCCCCAAGAGCACGGACAGCAGCAAGGCGCCCAAAGGCAAGCCCGCAATGAACGATGCCGCGATCGACCAGGGTGTGCCGCCCCCCAGCGCCAACGTGCGACCGAGCAGCCCACTGACACCGGCGATGCGCCCGTTGCCAAGCAGCATAATCGCGGCCGCCAGTCCGATAAGACCGCCGCCGACAAGCCCGCGCAGCGGCGCCGCATGGGGAAATATTTCGGAAAACACAGGGATCATCGCAAGTCTCCCGTCAGCATGCCGGGTGATCAGACCGCATTGACCGGCAGCTTGAGATACGTGACCCCATTGGCCTCCGGGGCCGGAAAATGCCCCGCGCGCATGTTCACCTGCACGGCGGGAAGGATCAGCGCCGGCATCGACAACCCGGCATCGCGCGCCGTGCGCATGGCGACAAAGGCCTCCTGCGAGACCCCGTCATGGACATGGACGTTACCCTTGCGCTGCGCCGCGACCGTGGTTTCCCAGGCGTAGGCATCCCGCCCCGGCGCCTTATAGTCATGACACAGGAACAGGCGCGTCTCCGCGGGGAGCGAGAGCAGGCGCCGGATCGAACGATAGAGCTGGCCGGCATCGCCACCGGGAAAGTCGGCACGGGCGGTGCCGTAGTCCGGCATGAACAGGGTATCGCCAACAAACACGGCGTCACCGATCACATAGGCCATGTCCGCAGGCGTGTGGCCGGGCACGTGGAGCGCCAGGGCCTCCAGCCCGCCGATCCGGAAAGATTCGCCGTCGGTGAAGAGATGATCGAACTGCGAACCATCCCGCACGAAGTCGCCATCGGCGTTGAACAAGGTTCCGAAAACCTGCTGCACGCCCACGATCTCGGCCCCGATGGCGATCCGCCCGCCCAGCCGCTGCTGCAGATAAGGGGCGGCCGAGATATGATCGGCATGGGCATGCGTTTCCAGCAGCCACAATACTTTCAAATTATTTAAAGTGACGTAGTCGACCACGCGGTCCGCCGAGGCATGGCGCGTGCGCCCTGAAGCCGCATCGAAATCCAGCACGGAATCGATCACGGCCGCCTCTCGCGTGGCGGCATCATGCACCACGTAGGTCACCGTATAGGTGGATTCGTCAAAGAATGCAGCGATTTCCGGGCGCGGAGCATCGCCGCATCGGGATGCCTCGACAAGCGCACCGCCTTCCGTCAGCGCGGGATCAGCAGGAACGGACTCGATCACGCCTCATCTCCTTAGTTTCCACTTTATGTAATTATGAATGTTTCTTGCGTCAACACCCAGGTCCGGATAGGCTCGCTGCATGGACGACCTCGATACCGCTCTCGCGCCGCCAACGCCGACCGCCGCGACCGCCCTTCGCATCGGCGACCGGGCGCCCAACTTCCACGCCCGCTCCACTGCCGGCCCGGTCGAGATGGCGGGCTATGCGGGCCGCTGGCTGGTGTTCTTCTCCCATCCGGCGGACTTCACGCCGGTCTGTACCTCGGAATTCATCGCCTTCGCCAAGACGGCAGGCCATTTCGCGGAGTTGGGCTGCGACCTGCTCGCGCTTTCGGTCGACAGTTTATATTCGCACTTTGCATGGGTGCGCGCCATCCGCGACCGCTTCGGCATCGAAGTCCGCTTTCCGATCGTCGAGGATCCGACACTGGTGGTCGGCCAGGCTTACGGCATGGTGGCGCGCGATGCCCATGATGCCGGGGCCGTTCGCAGCGTCTTCGTGATCGACCCCCGGCAGGTGGTCCGCGCGATCGTCACGTACCCCGTCGAGATCGGGCGTTCGGTGGCGGAGATCCTGCGGGTGGTGGCCGCCCTGCAAGCCGCGGACGCCGGCAGCGGGTTCCCGCCCGAAGGCTGGCAACCCGGCGGAGCCCTGCTGGCCCGGCCTGACCCGACGCTCGACAGCGTGTTCGCGGCAGAGGAACCCACCCGCTGGTTCCTCGAAGAGACGCGAGGATGACCGTGACCGGACCGGATCCCGCCACGATCGAGCTGCTCAAGGCCATCGCCCATCCGCTGCGCTATGCGATCCTCGGCTGCCTCGGACAGGGCGAATGCAATGTCGGTGAAATCGAGACAAAGACCGGCATCGGCCAGCCAGCCCTGTCGCAGCAACTGTCCGTGCTGCGACAGGCAGGCCTTGTCGCCACCCGGCGCGAAGCACGGCTGGTGTTCTACTCGGTCGACCCCGCCGCGCTCGATGCGCTCTGCACCAGCCTCAAGTTCCTGCTGATGCCCGAGGGGCAAACGGCCCGAACGGAGCCCCGGCCCGGCGCTTGGCAGCCCGCGAACCTCGGCGGCGCCGCGACGTTCGCGCGGCTTGGCTAGGCCAATACGTTCGGGGGCCGTGCACCGATCATGGTGCCCGGCCCCCGGCAACGTCATCAGGTCACGCCGTCAATCGTGGCCCTTGCTCATGAACTGTTCGACCACGTTCGACATGTCGAAGCTCTTGCCGCCCTGCACCGGCGGGTACTTGGCGAGCGTCATGAGATGCTCCTTCATCATCTCGCCCATCGGCCCGGTCTGCCACGACACCTTCTGGATCAGGTGACCGTAGGAATCCGAGCTATCGTAGCTTTCGAAGGGATCCATGCGGATGTTGAAGACCAGCGGCTTGGAGCGGCCGGTGATCGTGCCGTAGTAGTCCTCGGCGGTCGAGAAGTGCCACTTCCATGGACCCATGCGCATCGCGGTGAGCTTGGATTCATTGTAGTGGAACACGTGGTTGCGTGCCGAGTCCTCGGCATCGCCCTTCCAGTAGGGAAGGTTGTTGACGCCGTCGATGTACTGCTGCTTTTCCGCCAGCACCTTCTCGTTGACGTCCTCGACACCGGCAGCCACCGCGAGCGTGGTGAACATGTCCTGGTGGCACTGGATGCCGTTCTTGAGCTGCAGCGGCTCGATCACGCCCGGCCACTTGAGCATCGAGATCACCCGAACACCGCCTTCGTAGGTGGTCATCTTCTCGCCGCGCCACGGGGTGGTAGCGCCATGCGGCCAGGACGAATGCTCTGGGCCGTTGTCCGTCGAGTACCAGACGATGGTGTCTTCCTCGAGACCGTTTTCCTTGAGGAAGTCCAGCACGATGCCGATGTCATGGTCGTGCTGCATCATGCCCGAGCCATGCAGATCGCTCTCCGAGGTGTACTGCTCGGCCGCGTAACGCCACTTGTCGTTAAGGCGGGTGTAGAGGTGCATGCGGCTGGTGTTGAGCCAGACGAAGAAGGGCTCGTCGGCATCCTTGGCGTTCTTCATGAACTCGAGCGCGGGCGGAATGAATTCCTTCTCGTCGATCTCTTCCATACGTTCCTGGTGGAGCGGGCCGGTGTCGATGATCTTCTGCTTGCCCACCTTGCCGAAACGCGGATCCTCGGTGGGATCGTCGACATCGGTGGCCCAGGAATGGATCACGCCGCGGGCGCCGAACTTCTTCTCGTACTCTTCCAGGCTGCCGGAATAGGCCTTGGCGAAGTTCTGGTAGTCGCGCTGCTGGTCCTCTTCCGACACGTTGAGGTGGTAGAGGTTGCCGAAGAACTCGTCGAAGCCGTGGTTGGTCGGCAAATGCTCGTTGCGATCGCCAAGGTGGCTCTTGCCGAAGTGTCCGGTGCGGTAGCCCGCAGCCTTCATCACTTCCGCAAGGCAGGGCGAGGCAGGCTGAAGACCCAGCGGCTCGCCCGGCTGACCAACCGTCACCATACCCGAGCGGATCGGGTACTGGCCGGTGATGAACGAGGCGCGCCCTGCAGTGCACGAGGGCTGGGCGTAATGGTCGGTGAACCGGATGCCGGCATAGCCGATGCTGTCGATGTTGGGCGTGGTGTAACCCATCGTGCCGAGGCCATAGGCACTGATGTTCTGCCAACCGATGTCGTCACCCCAGATTACGAGGATATTGGGTCTCTTCGCCGGCATTGCTACCTCCGTGGAATGGGTTGGAGGAAACTGGGACTTCATCGCCAAGGCCGGTATCGGCATTTACCCCGATGGAAGAGGGATTCTCCCCCCACTCGCTCCCTCGCCCAACCACATCCCGCGCGCGGGTAAATCCGCAATATACCGATGGCTTTCAGGCGGATAGTTTTCGCCTCCTCGCGCGGAAAACGGGTTCGCAGCCGAAGCCGCCCGCCCCCCGCGCAGGCCTTGGAGCAGGCGTGCCGCCAACTGCCGCATGGCAGGCATCGAATGGGCGATGGGCGGAGCGACCCTGACGATTTCGCGAGTCATCAGGCATGGGATTTGGGACCGACAATCGAAAGACAACCTGGGGCAAGGCGATCCGGCTCGCCCTTGCTGCGGGACTGCTGGGTCTGTCCGGCGCCCAGGCCCTGGCCGAAGACAAGCCGAAAGACGATCCCACCGAAACCACGACGCCCCCGCCCGATCCGCTGGAGCGCGAAAATCCGCGCAACATGCAGATCGGCATGATGGCCGCGATCGGCGCGCAGGACGATGCCCTGCTCGCCCGCTACATCGAGACCGGCAAGGCCCCGCCCGATCAGGCCGCCGAGCAAGCGCGGCAATTCCGCCTGCTGCTGGACAAGACCGGATCCATCGCCCAGCGGCTGGCGCTCCCACTCGTCCCGGAAGGTGCGCTCGACGACGGCTTGCCTCCCGACGAGGAAAAGATCGGCAACCTGACAGCGGGCGGTAAAGAGATCCCGATCATTGCCAGACGCACCGAGGACGAGGAAGGCCGCAAGATCTGGCGTGTATCGGCGCAAACGCTGACACAGGCACTCGCCGCCGAGCCTCCACCACCGCCCAAAGCCGAAAAAAGCCCGGTCGACGAAGGCCAGCGCAAGCCGATCGTGCTGGGCGCGCCGCTGTCCAGCTGGGTACTGCTGCTGGGCGTGGGGCTGACGATCTTTACAGCCGTGGTCCTGCTGTTCAGGATCCTCTACCACCGCCTTGCGCAGCAGTCGGAGGACGGCAAGCCGCACCCGGTCGCCGCGATCATCTATGCCATGGTCCCGCCAGCCACGCTGATGGCGATCTTCCGGACGATCTCCATCAATGCCGAACCGCTGGGCATGGGCCTTGCCGAACGCGCAGGCATTGCCCGGCTGTCCGGTATCATCGTCTGGATCGGTGCGACATGGCTGGCCTGGCGGCTGGTCGCCGTCGCGGGCGATTTCATTTCAGACCGCTTCCGGACCACCGGCCATGCGCGGCGCATCGGCATGACCGGCTTCATCATTAGATCGATTCGCCTGCTCATTCTGGCCATCGCCATCGCCGCTTTCCTGGCGACTTTCGGTATCGACGTCACCGCAGGCCTCGCCGCGCTCGGGATCGGCGGCCTTGCCTTCGCCCTGGGCGCCCGGCAGGCGGTGGAGGATCTCATCGGCGGCATCGCCTTGCTGCTGGACCGGCCGGTCGAGGTCGGCGACCTTTGCCGCATCGACGGTGAGGTCGGCCGGGTGGACGAAATCGGCCTGCGCTCCACCCGCATCCGCACCCGCGACCGCACAATCCTGACGATCCCCAACAGCCAGCTTTCCGACAGCAAGATCGAGAACCTGGAAAAACGCGACCGCTTTTTCGTCAGCCAGAAAGTCGGCGTATCCTATTCCGCCGGAGCGGAGGGCCTCGCCCGCGCGCTTGAAGTGCTGCGCAGCACCCTGACCGAAGATCCGCATTATATTCCCAGCATCTGCCCCATCAGGCTGCTGGGCTTCATTGACGGCTGTTTCGAGCTCGAAATTCACGCTCACTTGCGCTGCCCCAACCATTCGGAAGGCTTCCTGCGCCAGGAGGCCCTGATGCTGGCGGTACTGCGCGCATTCGAGCGCGAAGGGCTGGAAATCGCCGTTCCCGGCCGCCGCCTGACCATGGAGCCGGACAGTGCCCGCACCGCATCGGGTTTTCCCGGATTTCCCCCGAACCCAAATCCGGGAAAACCCTGATAAATTCCCGCCCGCCGCGGCTGTACAATTCACCGGTCGACCAACGTGCGAAGGACGACCACCATGGTGTTTTCCCATTACCGGCAGACGGGGCGGTCCTGTGTCGCGCGATTATCCGCAAGGTCGGAAAACAGGGAGCCTTTCATGAACATAGCTGCGCCGAGAAGGCAGGAACGTACGGCTCATCCAATCGCTCATGGAGGACTGGCGGCGGCGACCGTGCTCGTCGCCCTCACCTGGGCACCCGCCCTCTGCGAGGCGCAAACGCTGGACAACGACTACTGGATTTCCGCACAGGGTTATTACCCAAGCGTGGACACGAATGTCCGGGTTTCCTCCAAGACGGCCGAGACGATCGGCACCGATATCGACTTCGAGAAGGACCTGGACCTCGACAAGCGGGACGTCCTGCCCGCCGTCAGCGCGGGCGCGCGCTTCGGCCACGTACTTGTCGGTTTCGATTTCTTCAAACTGAAGCGCAGCGGTTCGATCGCCCTGCAGCGCGACATCACTTTCGACGACACCGTCTATCCCGCCTCGGCCCAGCTCGACAGCAGCTTCGACAGCGACATCTATCGGCTGACGGTGGGATATGCCTTTGTCCAGCAGGACAACCTCGAACTCGGCGCGGCCATCGGTCTGCACGCCACCCGCTTCAACCTGGCCCTGTCCGGCGAGGTCAACGTCGGTGAAGGGTCCGTCCAGGCCGAACAGCGCCGCAAGGACTTCCTCGCCCCGATCCCGACCGTGGGTCTCTTCGGCACCTATCGCATCGCGCCCCGCCTCGAGGCGAGCGCACGCATCGATTACCTCTCGCTGAAGATCGACCAGTACGACGGCCGGCTGATCAATGCCCAGGCGGGCGTGAACTACAGCATCCTCAAGAATCTCTCGCTCGGCGTCGCCTATCGTTATGTCGACTACCGAGTGGGCATCGACAAGGACGCATGGAGCGGCCGCGTCCGCTACAAGCTGAACGGACCGGCGGTAGTGCTGCAAGCCTCGTTCTGAGAAACGCGAAGGCCTCCCTCCCCGGCAGATCGCCGGGGAGGGAGGCCTTTCCTTTTGCCAGTCTTGCGATGTTCAGGCGGACGGCTCGGCCCGGTCCAGCATGCGCATCAGCGGAATGCCGACGATCGTCGAGACCACCATCGACAGCAGGACCGCTGCCGGAACCAGAGTGGAATCGGTCAAGGCATGGCTGGCAATAGCGATGGCCGCACCCGGATGGCGGCTCGAAGCCGCCAGCGCCAGCGCGGCGCGGTCTCCCGGGTTGGGACCACCCAGCAGGTAACCCGCCCCGAAACCGATGGCCGCGATGACGGCAAAGGCCAGCAAGGTACCGTCGCCCACCAGACCCCACATTGCCGGCGCGACGATGATGAGCAGCCCGAGAACCGATACCAGCAGCACCGCCGCCCCCAGCTTTCGGGCCACGTCGCTGACCTTGTCGACCGCGCCGCCCAGCACCGGTGCCAGCACGAGGCCCAGCACGATCGGCAGCAGCACGGTGATCGCCAGCGGCATTGCCACGTCCTTGGCGGTGATCGCCGCATCGATGCCGAAGATCCGCGCCACCAGCGCCACGCCGAGCGGCGCCACCACGATCGAGGCAAGCGTCGCGCCGAACAGCAGGCCGGTCACGTAGCAGGCATTGCCGCCGGCCTTGAGCTGCTTGCCGGGCAGGATCGGCGGCAGGGGCGAGAAGGCGATCGCGATGAGCGCGATCTCCACCGCACGGTTCATCTCGAACAGGCGCACCATCAGGATGGCCGCCACCGGAACGATCACGAACATGGCGACAAACGCGCCGATGCCGCGCCGCCAATGGGTTCCAAGATAGGCGAGATCACCGATCTTCGCCCTGAGGGCGAGGGCGAACAGGGACACGACGATGCTCAGGACCATCCCGAGCTTCAAGATCGCGACGAGCGTCATGAAGGCAGCTCCACGAATGACAGTCGGCCGGCGCCGGGATTCCCCGCGCCGGCCTGTTGCGTTTAGTTCGGTTGCATGAACCCGCCTTGCCTATCGTGGCGGATTGACGACGACGTACTGGACCGAAGACCCGACGTATTGCGGCTGGTACCAGGTGCTTCCGCATTGCGAGTAGCTGATCCCGTTGACCACCATGGTCGAGCAGCTGGGCGGGATCGTGCGCACGATGCTGCCCACCACCGCTGCCGTCACCGCCACCGTCGCTGCGGTTTCCAGCGGATGCCAGTGATCGTCCCAGTCGTTCCAGTGGTCGTTGTGGTGACCGCCGTGGTGGTTGTCGACGTGGACGTTGCGGTTGATGTTGACGTCATTGTGATTGATGTTGACCGTCGAACCACCGCGCGAGGGCGGCCGGTGACCGCCACCGCCATGATTGCCGCCGCTGGGACGGTTGACGTTATGCCCGCCGCCCGCAGGCCGGTGGCCGCCGCCCGCCGGTCGGTGCGCGCCGCCGCCGCCACGAGGCGGCTTGCCCATGGCCAGGGTCCCGCCGTCCGCTGCGGTTGCGACGGCGAAGGGATCACCCGCCGAAGGCGCGCCGGTCAGCGTCACCGCGGCAGAGGCCAGCAGCGCCGCCGCGCCCTGGAGAAAGATCATGCCCATTACTGTTCTCCCTCTGCCTTGGCGAGCGTCGCCGCGCTGGCCATCGTGATCCGCTTGGCGTCGGCGGGCGGCTGGAACGCCAGCGACGCCGCTTCAGGCACGGAATTGAGCGTCCAGTTGAGCACCGCCGTGTACTGCGGCATGGCCTCATCGGTGCGGCTGGTGATCACCAGCTTGCAGGGCAAGGGCTGCGCGCCCTGGTCGATCCAGACCTGCCAGTCGACCTTTTCCTGCCGGAAGGCGTAGTGCATGCACTGGCGGTCGCCGATCCGCTCCGGTCGCACGACGATGGCCTCCTTCACGCGCGAGCGGACCGTCTGGTCGGTCCCCCAGGTGAACAGGTCGGCCAGCGGCACTTCGATGTTGTGCTCGGTCCGCGCCTTGTCGAGCGTCAGGCCGATCGTCGAAGGCGCATCGAAGCTGGCGTAATAGCCCAGCTTCGGGGCGTAGATCGTGAAGGTCTTGCCGTTGTAGTACATCTCGCGGGTCTGGGTGTCGGCGCGGGACACCACCTTGAAGGCATCCGGCCGGTGTACCGCGACGTCGACGGTGCCGCCGAACTGGATCTTCTGCCCGGTCACCAGCACCACTTCGCTGGTCACGTCCGACTGGACCTGGAAGGAAGGCAGGGTCTGGAGCGCGGCGCTCATCTTGTCCATCGCCGCCATCGCGGCCGGGTCGATCAGCGAGGCACTGTCGGCCGTGGTCGCGGCACCAGCTTGCTGCGCCGCGCCGGGCGATGCCGGCAGTACGGCCAGCACCGCTATCGGCACGGCCATTAGGCCAAGTCTCTTGTCGCGCGAAACAGCCATCAGTTTGTCCTTTCCTGCCTCGAAACAGCCCCTCGCCTCCTTGGCCGCAGCGCGCGGGAAAGGCGGCTTGATGGCCAAAGAGTAGATTTGCGAAACTTCCCTGCCCATCGGGGTTTCTATGGATTTCGCCGGGATCAGGCCGCCGTTCCCTCAAGGAGTTACGGCCCCTGCGCGGCCTACTTGGGGAACAGCAGCGTCATCACGAACCGCACGCCCCAGTTCGGCCCGCCCTCGGGACGTTCCGCATAGTAGCGGGTGCCGACGCCAAGGCTGACCGGCTGCTTGCCGAGGCGCACGACATGGCTGACGTTGAAGTTGATCGGCACCGTCCAGCGCTTGTTCTTCCAGTCGTAACTGGTTTCGGTGTTGAGCGCGAAACTGGTGGAATCCGGCAGGGTCTTGGTGATGAAGGGCTGGATGAAGGTCGCACTGACGTCCGGGTAGCGGCTCTTGCCCGCGAACGACCAGATGTGGTTGGCCAGCAGGCCGACCGTCACCCCGTGGTTCTGCTTGAGCACGACGGCAGTCGGCCCGGCGCCGAACTTCTCGCCGCTGAACGCGGAAATGCCGGTAGGCCACAGGATCGCCGGCCCCACGCCCCAGACCAGGCCATTGACCGGCTTGCTGGGCGAGAGGAAGAAGCTCTGCACCGTATCACCCAGCCCGGTATCGCCGCTGACGCCGCGCACGGTGCTGCCCTGGCTGATGATCGGCACGATGGTGCGGGTGATGAGGTTCCAGTCGCTGGACAGGCTGACCGGGATGACCGGCTGGATGTTCACCGTCAGCCGGTCGCCGTCGTTGGGGCCGTAGCAGCAATCGTAATTGAACTGGAACGGCACCGAGATGAGGTTCGCCACCGGATTGGCCAGCTGGTCGGCAAGGCTGGATCCGCCCTCCTCCGCCGCCGGCTGCGCCGCGGCCGCACCATCGGTTTCCTGTGCGGCGGCCTGCCCGGCCAGACAGAGAGCGGCCGTAGCCATCGCGGCGAAACGGAAAAGACGCATGGACACCCCTGAACCTCATTGTGCTGCGTCCACCACGATGCCCATGGCCCAAGTCCCTCCGCCATCGGGATTATCCCTGAGTGCGGAGACTACTGGCCCTTGCTCGCGGGTAAACCAGCCCCCTTGCGGGCATTCCCGCCCCATTCACGGGCGAACGCCTGAACTGCTGCGGGAAAACCCTGATTGCGGCGCCGCCCTGCCGCTCCACACTTGCAGGGACCGGCCGTCGCGGACGGACGCCGCAGGAGCGCTTGAGAATGACGCAGGACGTTGGAAATCATCAGGATCATCGACCGGAACGGTTTACGCCCACCCCGGTCCCGCCCCTCCCCGATGTCGGCCCCGACGGGCTGGAGGATGTTTCCAGCATCTTTTCCCAGTTCCGCACCAAGCTCTCGCGCAAGCGGACCGGGCTGTCCGAGCATCGCACCGACCTTTCGGAGTACCGAACCGACCTTTCCGGCCACCGCACGGAGCTGTCCAAGCGGCGCACCGGCATGTCGATCCAGCGCACGCGACTCTCTGCGGACCGCACGCTGATGTCGGAAATCCGCACCTCGCTCTCGATGATCGGCTTCGGGTTTACCCTCTACCAGGCCTTCGCCAAGCTGGCGAAGACCGGCACCTTCAGCGATGCCAATGCACCACGCAACTTCGGCCTCACGCTGATCGTGCTGGGCATGCTGATCCTCATCGGCGGAATCTGGCGCCACGTGCAGTTCGCCAACGACCTGCGCGCCAGGCGCAAGCTGCTGATCGCCGACGGGCTGATCCATGGCGACAGCAACTACCCGGTGTCGATACCGCTGATCGTCGCTGTCGGACTGCTGCTGGTCGGGCTGCTTTCGGTGATCTCGATCCTGACCGGGATCTCGCTTTTCGGCTGAGCCGATCGGCAACGGGAAAAGGCGGCGCGGACCGGATCCGCGCCGCCTTTTCCCTTTTGTGGCTCACGCCACGATGCGCTGATGCCGCCGGGTTATGCCTCATGCTCCTTGGAGCCCGGCTCGAAGGCTTCGATGTCCCGCTCCAGGAAGAAGCTGAGCCCGGTACGGATCGCGGCAATGGCGGCCAGCTTACCGACATCGTCCCAGGTCGGCGCCACCGCCGTGCGGATGATGTCGGCGCCCAGCGCGAATTCCAGCGCCAGGATGATCCACTGCGCGAACTGCATCCATACCAGCCGCCGGGACCAGGCGCCCTCGCGGCGCAGCAGCCGCGCCGACATGTGGACCAGCGCCTCGGCAGCGCCATACATCACGATCAGCGCCACGAGCGCCTCCAGCACCAGCGCCGAGGAACTCGCGAGAATGCGCAGGGTCTCTTCCATCTATGCCATCCTTTCCTGACGGGCGCGGCCGGGCCTTCGCCCTGGCCGCGCCCTCATCGCCGCGTCACTGCTTGGGCAGGTTCATCGTGAACGGCACCGAGAAGTCGAGCCAGAACGAGGTCCCCTTGAGGCGGTTGGTGACGTCGAGTTCACGCATCACCCGGCCGCGAAACGTCGCCGGCACCCCGGCCATCGGCGTCGTGTAGGCAGCGGTTCCGCCCACCGCGAAAGTCTCGCCCCGGAACGGGCCGATCAGGCCGTTGTCGTCCGAGATCTGCTTGGCGTAATAGCTCTGCACGCCAAGCGAGAAGGACGGCGACAGCGTCTTCTCGATCGATCCCTCGAAGTGGATCTCGTCGCCGCTGTTGTAGCCGGTATCGTCGTTGCGGCCGTTGAAGGTGTAACCGGCCTTGCCGGTGATGTCCCAGCCGGAATCGGTGTCGTGCCAGCTCAGCGCCACCGAGGTGTCGACCGCCCAGCGATGCAGCGAGAGGTTCGCCAGCTGCCCCTCGCGGTAGTTGCCGATCGGCACGTTGACCATCGTGGAAAACTGCGTGTGCAGCTTCTTGCCGTGCCAGCCCAGCATGAGGAGGCCGACCGGATCGCCCGTCGTCAGCGCGCTGTCGTGGCGCGATCCGGACAGCGACGGGCCGCCGGGGCGGGTCAGGATGGCATCGACGTCGAGGATCGGGGCCCCGAACGGCACCGTCGCGCCGACGGCCAGGGTGCCGCCGAGGAAATTGGTGGATGGCACCGCCAGCAAGGTCGGGAAGTCCGCGACGATGGTGGCGTCGAGACCGGCCACGATCTTGCCGTTGACCGGAAACTCGCGCGAGGCCTTGGCATTGCCGTCGTAGACGTAGATCACGTTGTCGACATAGATGCCCTCGACCGGCGGCATGACCGCGGTGCCCGGCCCGCCCGACCCCAGCAGGTAGAGCGAGGCAGCGCCTTCCGTCGCGCTGGCCTCCCCGCTGCCAAATGCCAGGCCGCCGGCAGCGATCGCCGCCATCGCCAGGACTTTCGACGGGAGCCTGCGCGCCCGTTCGTTCCTCATGTCCTTCACCATCATGCACCTCCGACGCAATGACGACCGAGCATTCACGCACACTGCGCATTGCTCCAGTCGGGATTTACCCTTGAATGGAGAGGCGAAATTCCGCCTTCCGCCTGCCGGTCCGCGCCGTCGCCGCCCGGCCGGTCGCTCAGAACGCCTCGCCGATGCCGAAATAGAGCGCTGCCCCGTCGCGCCCGTAGGCAAGGTCCATCCTGAGGTTCACCCGGTTCTCCGGCGAGGCGAGATAGCGCAGCCCCATGCCCACCGAGGGCAGGACGTGACTGTGTTTCCAGATGTCCTTGCCGCTCGCCGCCGTGCCGCCGGCCCCGCCGAACCAGACCGCACCGACGCGCGTGCTCAGCTGCTGGCGGATCTCGGCCTGCAGCGCCCAGCTAGCATGGTCGCGGTAACGCCCGGCCTCATAGCCGCGCAGGTCCGAATCCTTGCCGAACAGGCAAAGGTCGTAATAGGGCGCCTCGCCCTTGACGATGCACAGCGAGCGGCGAATGCCGAGCACGGTCCGGGGGCCGAGCGGGAAGAAGCCGTTGGCCTTGATCTCCAGCTTGCGGTGGGTGAAATCGCTGCCCAGGAAGTCGGCGCCGAACATCCAGTCCGCGGTGACATAGACGCCCTTGCGCGGGGCAAACGGCTGATCGCGAGAATCGTAGGTCACCGATGGCCCGATCGCGGAAATGTGGCTGCGCAGTTCGAATTCGGGAATCTCGATCTGCGCCTTGTCCGGCGTCGGGATGGCAAGGGTCGAGCGCACCCGGGTATGGGCAATGCGCGCGCCGACAAAGAGATGCCGGAACAGGCCGGAGTTGCCAATCCGAACCTGCCCATCGAGATAGCCCATGACCGCCTTGTCGCGCAGCTTGAGCGATAGCCCCTTGTCGCCTGCCCCGCCGCCGATGCCGTAGAACTTCACATGGGCATCGCCTGCCCCCAGCAGTCCGGCGATCCTCAGGCGATCTCCCCCCAGGGACATCTTGTGGAAGGCCCCCAGCCCCCAGGTTCCCGTGCTCGTATAGCCGGCGCCGACGCCGGTCACCCAGGGGTCCGGCTCACCGTTGGGATTGTAGTAGGCGACGGCAACCCCCGCCAATCCCGTTCCCAGCGTCGGGTTCGAGAGCGGGATCGGCGCCACGATCAGGTCCATGCCCGGCCTGCCGCCGGCTTGCTTCTCGCCGGCAGCGACCGGCTCCATGGACAGCACCTGCTCGTTGAGCTCTTCCACCGGCTGCGTCGCCTGCGCGCGCGCCTCGGCGCCGCCAAGGCCCGCCCCCGCAATCAGACCCAGCAGAGAAACGAACGCCAAACGCGTCAAGGACCACCTCCCACGACAGGGTGAAACTGCACCACGTTCCGCGGAGAGACACCATCGGGTGAACTACCGGGAAGGCCCCCGGCGTCCACCCGATGCCATGGGGGGAAACCGCCACGTTCCTCAGGGATTTGCCCGATGGCTGCACAAGGCCGGACTTGGCACCATGCCGCCATGTACCGAACGATCCTGCTCGCAAGCGTGTTCTGCGCGATGTTCGCATCGCCGGCAGAGGCGCGTACCGAAGATCAGCCAGCCGGCGACGCCGATTCCGAACAGGCCTTGTCCGGCGAAGCCTCCGCCGATGCCCCCCGGAGCGAGGGTTTCCCCAATTGTCCGCCCGGGGCCGACCCGCAAGTGGGCCAGCCGGTCACCAGCTGTGCGGACAGCCCGCCCCCCTCCCCGTCCGTTCCCGAGCGCCGCCACCGGCTGTTTCCGCTCGCTGCCGGCAAGGCCATCGAGCGCGGCTATCGGATCCCGGAACCGTGGGGGCTGGGTGTCATGACAGTCCATTCCTCCACCCAGTTCGTATCCCACGACTTGTCCGCGGCAGTCAGCAAGGGTTCGCCCCCAGCCGCCGACGCCAGCCTGATCCCGCTTCCTTCGGTGACGACACGCAAGATCGAAGGCAAAAACACCCTGGTCGGCTTCAAGGGAGACCTCTGGATCCTGCCGGGGGTCAATGTCTTTGCCTCGCTGGGAAAAGTGAAAGGCACCAACCAGATCGACATTGCCATCGATCTCGACGCGCTGATCCCCCGGCCGTTCTGCCGCCCGGCAAAGCCCTGCGGCGTGGTCCAGTTGCCGGTCGATACCAAAGTGGACAACACGACGATCACCGTCGGTACGTTGCTGGTCTACGGCACCAACAAATGGTTCGTGCTGGCCTCGATCGCCAAGACCGTGAGCATCTCCTCCAAGGAGCGCTCCGACGTGCGTTCGACCAACCTCGGCCTGCGCGGCGGCCCGCGCTTTGCGGTGGGCCGCGACTCCTATTTCGCCCCCTATATCGGCGTAAACTACTTCGATCTCGAGAACCGCGTTCGCGGCGTGGTGACAAGCGGACCGCTGTTCGAGGATGGAGACCCGGTCAGCCTGCGCTACGAGGTGACCCTGAAGGCGCGGAAGCCGTGGGCTGGCGTGTTTGGCGCCAACCTGGAACTGACCCCGCATATCGGGCTCCAGACAGAACTCCAGGCCGGCGCGACCTCGACCCGCGTCCTGGCGACCGCGACCCTGCGCCTATGAGCGCAAGCCACGGGTAATCCCCATGAAAATCGAGGGTTAATCCCTAGAGAATGCCGCGTATCCCAATGCACAATGCGGCGCATAGCAACGAGGCAGGTCATGAGCGAACACGACGGCATTCTTCAGCAAGTCCCGGCCGGTGAACAGCATGCGGGAATGATCTTCATTCCCGGCGCGACCTACTGGATGGGTTCCAATGCCCATTATCCCGAAGAAGCCCCTGCGCACCGGGTCTCGGTCGACGGCTTCTGGATGGACGAAACCCCCGTGACCAACGCCGCCTTCGCCGAATTCGTGGCGGCGACCGGCCATGTCACCAATGCCGAGAAGCGCCCCGATCCGGCCGATTATCCGGGCGCCGACCCGGCCATGCTGGAGCCTGCCTCGCTGGTCTTCGCGCCGCCCTCGCACCCCGTTTCGCTCCACGATTTCAGCCAGTGGTGGGACTATCGTTTCCACGCCGACTGGCGCCACCCGCTGGGGCCCGATTCGTCGCTTGAAGGGCTGGACGATCACCCGGTCGTCCATATCGCGTTTGCCGATGCGCAGGCCTATGCCGCATGGGCCGGCAAGGAACTGGCCACCGAAGCGGAATGGGAACTGGCGGCCCGGGCCGGCCTCGACCGTGCCGAATTTCCTTGGGGCGATGAACTGATGCCCGGCGGCGTCCCCCAGGCCAATACCTGGCAAGGACAGTTCCCGCATGAAAACGCCATGGAAGACGGTTACCTGCGCACCTCTCCGGTACGCGCGTTTGCCGCCAATGCGTTCGGCCTTCACGACATGATCGGCAACGTCTGGGAGTGGACCGCCGACTTCTACAGCGCTCGCCACCAGTCCGACGCGGGAAAACCCTGTTGCGCCCCCCGCAATCCACGCGGTGGCAGCCAGGATCACAGCTACGATCCGGCGATGCCCGAGATCCGCATCCCGCGCCGGGTGCTGAAGGGCGGATCGCACCTCTGCGCGCCGAGCTACTGCCGCAGATACCGCCCTGCCGCACGCCATGCACAGCCCGAGGACACCTCGACCAGCCACGTCGGTTTTCGCTGTATCGTCCGCGCACCTCAGGTCTGAGGCCCGGCCGAGGCAAGCCCTTGCGGGCATTATCCGGGCGGAGAAGGGGTTGGCAGCGCGCCTTGCGTCAACAGGGCGCGCCGACCTTAGCCGCCATGTTAGAAGTGTTACACAACGCGCCTGTAGGAAATACGGCCGCTGAATTAAGTGTTTGCCCTATGTAAATAATCCGTGGTATTTCTACCTAGATAAGAGTGCCCTGCGGTCGCCGATAAGAACAAGGGATTTAGACCCGGACCTACAGGGGAATCTCATGCCGATACGCGAACTGAATCGATTCGTTGAGGATCTTTGCGACGACAGCGCATTTGCGCACATCCATGGTGCCAGCGCTTCCAGCAATTTGCGACTGGCGGTTCTTCAGGCCAAGGATGAGGAACGTCGCCGCATCGCCCGAGATCTTCATGATGTCACGGCCCAGCTGCTGCTGGAACTGGAGTTTGACCTGCACCGCATTGCCGGCCCTTGCGATCTTACACGGGTCCACGCCATGCGCAGCGCCCACGATACCATCGACCTGCTGCAGAAGCAGGTGCGCTGTGTCAGTTACCTCATGCCCCCCCCCCGAAATCGCCAAGCTCGGGCTTGACGGCGCGCTGGAAGCCCTGGCCGAAGGCATGAGCGCCCGGACGGGAATCCATATCTCGTTCAGCGCGTCCGGTATTGCGAGCGATATTGCCGCAGAAACCGAACTTTCCCTGTTCCGGGTTGCCCAGGCGGCCTTGATGAACATCTTCAAGCATAGCGACGCCACACGCGCCTGCGTCCGCCTGAAGCGCGGCAAGAAATGGACCACCCTGCGCATCCGCGACTTCCCGGCCCATTGCTCGCCGCCGCCCAAGCACCGCGCGTCCGGCGTCGGCGTGCCGGGAATGCAGGCCAGGATGGAAGCGGTGGGCGGCAAGGTCTTCGTGCGCACCATGCCTTTCGGAACTGCGGTGACCGCGGTCGCACAGCGAACGCTAAGCCACTGATATGAAAATGAAGGTGCGCACCGCCACGAGCGGCCGCACCTTCATTTGAAAATGCAAACGACGATAGCCCGATATACCGGACTGCCGACCGGCGGTCGCAATTGCGCCTGCAGGAACGACGCGAGCGCAATCGTACCGTGATGGCCGGTGCACTCCGCCAGATCAGTCAAGCAAACAGGCCCACTCCCCAGCCGGCCGCCCATCGGCAGTGTCCTGAGGGTGGTCGGGTGGGAGAGTAAGCTGGTGCCGCCCTCAAAATGCCCTTACGGGCATTTTACAAGCAGACTCTCAGGCCTCGATGATGTTGTTGCGCACCGCAAAACGGACAAGGTCTGCGGTCGTATTGAGATGCAGCTTGTGCATGACGGTCGAGCGATGAGTCTCGATGGTCTTGATCGAAAGATCCAGAATTGCGGCGATCTCCTTGTTGAGCCGCCCTTCCGCGATAAGTTGCACGATCTCCCGCTCCCGCGGCGTAAGCACCGATGTAGGCCCACTTTTCGCCACCGTTTCGACAAACTTGTCGAGCAGGATCTGGGAGATGTTGGCGGAAAAATAAGGCCTGCGAGATGCCAGCGCATCAACGGCCGCCACGAGATGCCGACTGGCGTCGGACTTGAGCAGATAGCCGCGCACCCCCGCCGTCAAGAGATCCGCAAGAACGTCCTCGCGATCGTGCATCGTGAAGATCAGCACTTCGACGCGCGGCATTTCCCGTTTGACCGCCCGCGCGATTTCCAGGCCGTTCATTTCCGGCAGCGAGTAATCGAGAATGGCGATGTCCGGCTGGGTCGAGCGGATCAGGTCGAGTGCCTCGCGGCCATTGCCGGCCTCACCGACGATACGCCAGTCGGGTCGACTGGAAAGCATCGAACTGACTCCCAGGCGAATGGCTTCATGGTCATCCGCCAGGACGATACGGCGCGTCAAACTGCTCACGACACCTCCCCGCTCACGCCAGTAACGGCCGCACAACAAAAGGACCTCGTATCATCGCTGCCGGATCGCCCCTGTACTATCGGTGTAATCCCTAACACGCAGAGGAATTAATCCCAATATAGCTTCTCACACCGGAGCCATGGAAAAAGTCACGACCCGGATTTTCGTCAACCCCGGACGCGTTCACCGAAAAACGGGAAAACCCCGAACCAAGCAATCACGGAACGGCTGCCGAAAATTCAACAAGAATTCGGGAAAACAAGAATTCCCTATCGAAATCGCGCGCATCGCTTCCGATGGATTTCGGTTCCGGCCCACGCCGCCTAGGGGTTTATACCGATATGTCGGATCTGCCCCCGCTGCCACCATCACGCGGCTGAACGCAAATCGGAGAGTTTCATGGCGCAGATCGGCAATTGGCTACTCAGCGCTCCATTGGCGCTGATCGGGCTTATCCTTTACGGCGCCATGATCATCGCGGCCTTCGCCGGCTGGCGCCTACGCGTGCGCAATGGCGTCGCCGATGCCAGCCGCTCGCATAATGAAGAAGGCTACATCGTCTCCTCGGTGATGGGCCTGCTCGCGCTTCTGGTCGGCTTCACCTTCTCGCTGTCGATCGATCGTTTCGACGCGCGCAGACAAATGGTGCTTGCCGAATCCAACGCGATCGGAACGACGTATCTGCGCACCCAGTTGCTGCCCGCCCCCCATCGTGACCGGCTCAGCGCTCTCCTGCGGGACTATACCGACAATCGAATCCTGCTGGCCCGTGAAGCGCGCAGCGCCGTGCCAAGCCAGGCCCTGGCCCGGAGCGACCAACTCATCATCGATCTCTGGAAAGCCACCGTCGCCGCGTTCCCCGCGATGGACGGCCGCCCGCTGTCGAGCGCCTACATCAGTTCGATGAACGAGATGATCGACATGGACGCCGCCCGGCAGCAATCCCGCCGCTCGCATGTGCCGCTGGAAGTGTTCCTGATGCTGATCGTCTATCAGGTCATCGCCGCAGCCGTCCTGGGCTATGTCCTGGCCGGACGCCGCGGCAGAACGACGGCGGCACTTCTATTGGTGCTGTTCGGAGGCACCTTGCTGCTGGTGATCGACATCGACCGTCCGATGTCCGGCGGCATCACCGAGGACCAGCGCCCGATGCTTCAACTCCAGCAGATGATGCATGCCCAGCCCGCCGGCAGTTTCGGCCCGTCACCGCCCATCCCCGGCAAAGCGCCCCCACCATCGGATTGATCGCCGCGCGAAGATCACTCCCTCCAGCCCTGATGCGCAAATCGCTCGCAAGGCCGCATTTCGACCAGACTGCGCTGGTGATGCTTCGTGACAGACGCTTGTATCGAAAGCGCCATCTGCACTGACGCTCGCGATGGCTGGATCCGTATGCTATCTGCTCCAGCAATTCGGGCAGCACGGGCGCGCCGCCAACCCGGCTTCCGGTCACCTCGATAATGCGGACATCTGGCGATCCGAGATCCACGGCCTGGCGGGCCTTTCGCCACTGGCGGCACTTTGACGGTCCATGCTTGTGCCCGCACCATTTCCCGTCCCCAACTGCCTTGATGCCCGTGCTGTCGACCATTTAGGGGTATCGCCTGATTGGGGTCCAGGCCCAAAATACCCCCAATTCAAATTGACGTGCGGGTACCGGACGGGACGCAACGGAACCAGGCCGCCCCAAGCGGGACGCAAGAAATCTTTGATTTTTCAGAAAAATCAGACGCCACGATCCCTCTTGGGACAAAACGTGAGGGTGCCTGAAAGGGGTGTGGTAGCGGAGGACCGTTCGGGTCGATCCCCCTGATATCAAAACTGCGGTTCTCGCTCGAATGTTGAAGTGCTGCACCTGGTGAACGAAGCTGGACTGCTTGTCCGGCCTAAACTGGACCAGGAGCCCCCCGACACGAATCGATTAGCGATCCAGGATCGACGGTATGGGTGGAAACAAGACATAGCCCCTCCCTTCCAGGGAGGGGTTGGGGTGGGTTGCGAGCGTAGCGAGCTTCTGCCCTATCGACCGTAGACCGCCGCTACGCGGCGCACCCACCCCCGGCCCCTCCCTGGAAGGGAGGGGAGTAGGAAACGTCTGCTTCTGGTCGCTTTCTGTCAGGCCGCTTCTCTAGGAATGGATCAGCAATCCGACACCGCACGGCCCCAGAACTTTTCCAGGCGAAATGCAGATATTGTCGATCGTGCTTGAAATCGACCGGTTACGATACAGTGACTGGGACTGTATCGGAATATAGGTTGACGACATATTGGATACACCATATATATCGATGCACAGTTTCGATACAGGAAGTAACCGATGAGCCGCACATTTGCATATTGCCGGGTCAGCACCGCCGACCAAACGACCGACAACCAAGTCCAGGAGATCGCAGCGGCGGGCTTTGCCGTCGATACCAAGCGGGTTATCGAAGAAACCGTATCGGGTTCGGTCGCCGCGATGGAGCGCAAGGGATTCGCCCGGCTGGTAGATCGGCTGGAAACCGGCGACGTGCTGATCGTAAGCAAGCTGGACCGCCTTGGGCGTAATGCCATGGACGTGCGCTCGACCGTCGAAGCGCTGGCCAAGGGAGGCGTTCGCGTCCATTGCCTCGCCCTGGGCGGCGTCGATCTCACCAGCCCAGCAGGTAAAATGACGATGGGCGTCATCGCGGCCGTCGCGGAGTTCGAGCGCGACCTCTTGATTGAGCGAACACAATCCGGCCTCAGCCGTGCAAAGGCGGCTGGCAAGGCGCTGGGACGGCCACAGAGCCTCACCGACGACCAACAGCGGGACATCATCGCCCAACGCCGTGCAGGCGCTTCTCTGGGCGCTCTGGCGCAGCGATATGGCGTCAGTCGGGCGGCTATCCAGCGGGTGGAAAAGCGAGCGGCAGCATGATGACCTCCGCCATAGACCGTCCGCCTTTTCGCGGACGTTATCGCTACGCCGTGCTGCTCTCCGCTCACACAGGCTACTTGGCGCTGGCGACGTGGATCGGCCATCTGTGGCGGTTCGACACCGCTATTTACGAGTGCGATGCAGAGCCGAACCGCGTTTACCTGCGCGGCGAAAAGGAGGCCGAAATTTTCATATCCGTCTGGGCGGATTGCGTGGACGTAGTGCATGTGGCGACCGGCGAAAGCGTCAGCGCATGACGATATTCACAGTCCTGCTCAAAACGCGGGCGGGCCTTGCGAGGGTCAAGGTTGAAGCTCGCGACATCGCCGCCGCGCGCGACATTGCCCGCCTCCAGTGGGGGGCAGCCGTGCGCGACGTGACAATCAGCCCAGCCACACATTAGCCCCACTTAAGCCGAAACGCAGAAGCCTCGCCATCGTCCGCAAAGGCAACAAAATAGCCGCGTCGGAAACCCGTCCGCACTTCATAGTCGCCGACGACATTTGCGTTCATCCACTCTTGGATGTCAGTCCGAAGATTAAAG
>NZ_JAPCWC010000020.1 GCF_026420865.1 Novosphingobium clariflavum
GTCGTGGGCGAGCATCACGACGCGGCGAAATCCGGCGCGTCCATCATGGGCCGCTACGGCCTCCAAGACATGCTGGTGGCAGCGTATGCGGGAAAATATGATGCCATCATTGTGGAGCATCAGGATCGGCTTTCTCGCGACCAGGAGGATACGCATCACGTCTACAAGCGACTGAAGCATCATGGCGTGAAGCTGGTTGAAGTGCATGGCGGCGAAGCCAACGCTTTGACTGTGGGGATGAAGGCAATCGTGGCCGAGATGCATCGGGAGGACAACGCCAAGAAGGTTCGGCGTGGGATGGCTGGCCTGATATCGAATGGCAAGAGTGCGGGTGGCCGTGCATATGGATATCAGCCCCATCCGCGTGAGACTGGCGGCCTCGAAATCATACCGGCCGAAGCGGCAATCATTACGGAGATTTACACGCGATATGCGAATGGCGAGACGCCTCGTCAGATCGCGGCTGATCTTAACGCTCGCGGCGTCGCAGCGCCACGCGGCAACCGTTGGGCTGCAAATACCATGAACGGAAACGGCAAGCGCGGGTCAGGCATATTGGCTAATAGCCTCTATCGGGGTGTTCGGACTTGGAATCGGGTCCGGATGGTCAAAGACCCTGACACTGGCAGGCGCGTGTCGAGGTCGAACGATGCGGCGGATTGGCAGACATCCGACCTGGATGAAACCATCAGGGTTATATCCGATGACCTTTGGGACCGCGTCCAGGCAGTAAAATCGGATCGCGCGGTTGGCGAGCATAAACCGGGCCATGCGGTGCGAGCGCCCAAGCGCCTCCTGTCTGGCCTCCTTAAATGTGGCGCCTGCGGCGGCGGAATGGGCAGCAAGGGGCGGGACAGGACAGGTAGGACGCGCATTCACTGCACCCGACACGCTGAATCGGGCGACTGTCCGAACCCTCGCTCATATTATCTCGATGATATCGAGGCAGACGTTATAGCGCGAATAGCTGGCGAGTTCCGCTCGCCTCGCGTCATCCAGGCTTATATCGACGAGTATCAGCGCGAGACCAAGGCTCTCACTGCAACCATACGATCCGAGCGCGACGGTATCGAGCGACGAATTGCAACGCTGGATGGCGAAGCTAGGCGGTCATTCGACCTGTTGGCGGCAGGAGTTGTTTCGGGTGAACGGGCCGAGCAGAAATTGCGCCATATCGAGGCCGAGATAGTTGCTCTCAAGGATAAACTTGCCTGCATCGAACAGCCCGCCCCAGTGATCGCCCTCCATCCGACTGCGTTGGCGTCGAATCTGGCCGCCATCGACACGCTGAGGAATGCGCTTGCGAGTGATGGTCAGAGCGAGGCTGCAAAGCTGCTGCGCGCGGTCATAGACAGTGTGACGCTCACCCCCACGGGAGAGGCTAAGCATCGGTGGACGCCGCCGCCGCAGATCGAAATTTTGGGCAAGCTTGAAAGCCTTATCGGCGCTCCGGCGATCCCTTCTGCATCTATCAGGGGGATCAATGGTAGCGGAGGAGCGCTCTGGCTTGGAGAGTACATTGAGGCATGTACGAGTTTAAGCTGGAAGCTCAAATTAATAGGAAATTTTGAGAGTTGCGTTGACGGTATCATATGGGAGCGTAAATCTCGCCTCGCGAACATTGGGCATCGAGCAAATATCGGAATCGACATGAACCTACCGATAAATGGAACCGAACGAAGCGGTTATGTGCACGGGCAGCCAGTTAAGCCTGCCGGAGGGGCAGCAATTAATTTTGAGTTTCAGGAAGTTAAGCCTAGCGGCATTACAGGAACTCGACCACTACATGCAGATGTATTAAATTATGACTGCCTTGGAACCCTCTTGTTGAATATCACGATTTTTGAAGGCGGGCGGGCGACTGCCTACGGATCGGCGGTACTCATAGGTCCTGGTGTAGCACTTTCTGCCATGCACATAATAAGGGAGCACTTGGACGATGTTATGGCTGAGCGGTGCGTTATATTCGCCAATTCGGTTTGGCATGGCGGGGTTATAACATGGGTAGTTAAAGGTATTTCTATAAAAGAGCCAGGTGATCTCGCTATACTTGCACTGATTCCGCATTTCAACTTCAATGAAATGAATGCCATTCGAGCTGCACTTCTCTCTATTTCCATTCCAAATATCGGCGACGAAGTATTGTTCGTTGGGGCGAGAGGAACAGGACAGGCGACCGAACTAGAGAATGAACCTATGCTAATCTCCACAAAGGTCAGTGTGGGGATTATTACAGACTTGTTCCTAGAGGGCAGGGATAGATGCATGTTGCCAGGACCATGTGTGGCGGTTCACTGTAAAACTGTAGGAAGCATGAGTGGCGGTCCGGCTTTTGATTCACATGGCGCTCTCTTGGGGGTGCTTTCTTCCTCGGATGACCATGATGATCCAAGATCTTACTTAAGTCTCTGGTGGCCTTATATTGACTCACCAATCAATGGTTCTTGGATGGAATCTGCCGTAAAAGGGCAATTTACAATACGCTCTGCCATCGATTGCAATTTAATTCAAATCCCCGCAGATCAAAACATAGACAATTTCCCAATCCACGCCTGTCCCAGCGATGTGAAAAACTCCGAATAATTCCGGGTAGACCGCCAGCTAATTCGCAGGGCGCGTGGATGCGTTGCTACGCGCTTCCGCGTCAAACTTCCTGATCGCATCGACCTTGGCCGTGCACAGATTGAACGCCTTGATGTAGATGCTCCGGCTTTCGATGATCGAAGCCACCGTTTCCTGCGGCACGTCATGCACCGTGCAGCGCTCCATGAGCCCGGCCGGGATCCCGAGGTAGACCGGCGGTGGGGCCAAGGCGACCTTATCGCTGCTGTTCGAGCAGGCGGCGCAGGTCATCAGGCAGGCGACGGCCCATGAGTTCGCGAACTTCCGCATTGCTTGTCTCCAGTTCCTTGAGCTGCGCCGAGGCCGCGACGTTCTGCTGCTCGATCAGGGCCAGCTTGTCCTGTAAGAGAAGGGTGTTTCGCTGCTCCAGCGCGCGGAGGCGGTCCTGCTCGGCTGAATGGGCCGCCCACTGCTTGTTCGTGTTGAGCAACTCGCCGATGCGTGCGTCTTTCGCCTCGATCTGATCGTTCTGCCGCTGGATGTGCAGATAGCCCGCCACGGTGGCACCTACGCCGCATACGGCCAGCACGCCCACCATGGCGAACAGTTCGGACTTGAACGGGGCGAGCAGGGTGAGAAGCCACTTCACAGGCGATCCTCCTCTTGAGCCTTCGCGGCTTCCACGCGCTTGTCGGTGTTCGCGCGCAGCTTGATGCCGAGGCGTTCGTAAACGATGCGCTCCAGCAGCCGGATCGAGACGTTGGCTCCCAGCCATCCGAAGATGCCGACGATGAAGCCGGTCCACAGCGGGTCGATCTTCATGGCCTGGCACAGGAGCATGACCAGAAAACCGACGAGGCCGGAGGACGCGATTTCCGTCAGGGCGCGCCAGCCATTCAGCGGGTTGCCCTTGTCGTTTTCGCGCATGACGTAGCCGAGGCCGCCGGCGATCCCGGCAAGCAGGCCGTAGCCAAGCGACGTGAGCCAGTCGGAAAGGGAAAAGTGTTCCATGTGCCCCCTGATGCCTCAGGCCTTGCTGCGGTAGAGCGCGGCCTCTTCGGCGCGGCGGTTGACGAGGCCCTGCATCACCTTGCCGGCTGCCTTGTTCCAGACGCCGAACTGCGCGGCAGCGGCGGCATAGTCGCCCGCGACATGCTTCTTCAGCAGCGTGGACTGGAGAAAGGCGGTGACGCCGATGTTGTAGGCCAGCGAGACCATCGCATCGAACTGGCGCTGTGTGGTCGGAGTGCTGCCGATGCCCTTGCGGACAGCGGGGGCGGCCTCTTCCTCGATGTGCGCCGTGAATCGCTGCTGTGCCTGCGCCTTCGTCCAGATGGTGCCCTTCTTGATGTCAGGCCCCGTGCTGCCCCAGCCGATCGTCCACGGGGCGCCACCGGTCGCCGGGTCGGGATATGCCTGCACGCGGCCGTCACCGAGGTCTTTCTTGTACCCCTCCCACTTCTTGATGAGCGCTTCGCCATCGGGTCCAAGCTGTTGGGTCGTAGTCATGCGTGGTGCTCCGAAAGCGTCGAGGAGGTTGTCGAGGGCGAGGATGTTGCCCGGATCGTTGAACAGACCGGGGCGAGAGATCGCCCTAACTGCGTCGAAGGCGGCTTGGCGGGGGCCGGCTTCAGACATGCCGGACGCCCCCAGAAAGCGAACTGCCGGTCGCGAAAGCCAAGCAGACGACGCGGATCATACGGTGTCGATCCCGACGGCATTCATGTGGTTCTTCATCGAGGTGATGAGAGCGTCTAGGCCATCGGCGTCCTTCGCCGTGCTGTACATGGCCGTGCCGTGGAACTCGCCGGAGACGTTGTTCGTGAGGTACCGCCCCAGGCCGAACGCATGCAGGCCGCCGAACGCCTCCATGTACGCGGCGGTCGGGCCGTCAGTCGACGACGTGCCGAGAATGGCCCCGGAGGCTTTCGCGCGAAACGTGAACTGGTCAGTCGACGGCTTGTAGGACCATGCGGTGATGAACCATGCGTTGTGGCTGGCCGCGTCAATCGTCACGCCTTTGCGCGGCGAGCCGCCGAAGTTAACGCCGCCACCGGCATTTGCGAACATCGCGGGCTGGATATTGGCCGCGGCGGCGCCGTGGTCCACGTTGATGGTCACGCCGGTCTCGGGGTTGCTGACACCCATGCCGCCCGACTGGAATCCTGACGTGGACTGATGGATGACGGGGTAAGTGCCGCTGGCCACCGCGTGCGAGAAGCGCGTCGCCAGGACGATGGAGAACTCCTGACCCCACGGGATGTCCGTGTCGAACATGAAGCCCGCACCGGCCACCGTGGTTTGCAGGCTCGTGGCGGTTGCCACCGGGACCTGCGCGCCAAGGTGGAGAGAAACGTTGTTGCCATTGCCCGACAGGTCGGCGAGCGTGGAAACGTTGGCGCCGAGGGTGAGACCCTCTTCGGTGGGAAGCCAGAGGCCGACGAGATCGGTGTCCGGGAAGCCATAAATCTCGGGCACGGACTTACGACAGATCCGGTCGCATCATTGCGGGCGCCGATGTGCAGCTGGATCGCCTCGCCCTGCATGGCCGGTCCGGAAAGCGCAAGCACGGCCGCGTCGTCTGCCGGCAGGATCGTGATCGAAAGACCCGGCGCCTCGTCGCCGCTGCCGTCTTCGAATGCCTCCATGCTCGCCCAGGTGCCGTAGGTTTCATCCTCGCCGGTGTAGAGATTGCCGTTCAGCATCATGTGGGCAGACCCATCGAGCAGGCGCACCGTGTCGGCACCGACGGTGAACGTCAGCGCACCGAAGAACGTGACATTGTCCTTCGATAGTTCGGCATCCAGTGCCGGGGAAAAGGCGGTCATCACGCGCGTTCCGTAATCGTGAATTGCAGGCCGACAGTGCGGGCGAGGTCTATCGTCCAGCTGCGCTCAGTACCGTCGAGCCATCCTTCAACCATGGGCTTGGCAAGTTCGACGGCCTCTCCGCCAGAAAGGAAAGTCCGCATGGGCGAAGTCAGTTCGATCGTCCCCGCCCCGCCTGCATCGAGGATGGCGGTTTCTGCGGCGAAATAGAGATACATGCGCCCGGCTACAGTGAGATTGAGAGCCTGCCCCTCGCGCACGCCATAGTGCGGCGAAGCACCGGTAATGTTCAAGGCCATCCCGCCGGTATGCGCCCCGTCGACGGTCGGCATGCCGGGCGTGCCCACGTCAAAATCGACCTGTGGGAATTCGACCCGGCCACCCTCACGCTGCGCGCGCTGTAGGCGGGCAATCCATCGCCTTCCCTCAGACTCGATCAAGGTAACAGGCGTGCTGTACTCGATCGAGAAACGTGCGCCCAAGCGCCCTACCCGCTGCGTAACACCGCCGAGGGCCGGCTCCATAAGTGCCGACCAGTCGAGCAACGTAGGCGTCGCGCCGTTGCAGCGCAGATCAGACAGGTCAATCATCAGCGGCCCAGCTTTCGCGCTGCCCGGCGCGTGTCGCGCTGCTTGTTGGTGACCACAGCCTGATTGGCATTACTGGCCGCGACACCGTTCACCTTGCCCCAGAATTCTTCGGCACCAGGACCGATGTAGTAGATATCCCCGCCGCTATTGCCCGCCCGGCCATCCATCAACGCCTTGGAATCTGCGTTGTTGTAGACCTGCTCGCCGCCACGGAACTTAACCAGTTCGGGCCCGCGCTCGCCTACCAATGCAAGACCGCGAGCAGCATTGCTGGTACCGGACGCGTAAGCTCCGCTCAGTTTGACCACCGCCGTGGGATCATTGAACCATGAGCTTTCGAAGCTGAAACCGCTCAGCGGTCCGCCACTGCCGCCGCCAAGCAGATTGCCCAGTGCACCAACAACGGCCTTCTGCAACTGGATCCGCACCAGGTCTGCGATGATCTGCTGCGCCACGTTCTTGAAGACATCTCCAAGTTTCTGGGCACCCGCGATGGCCCCTGCGATCCCGTCCGTCAGGCTCTGCATCGCAGTGACCTGGATTCCTTCCATCGCATCGTTGATGTTGGCCACGGCGGTTTTCAAGCCGAGAGAATACTGCTGAAGCGGCGACGCATTCTGGCGATCGAAGCCCTCCCGGTCAGCCGCCTGCTGGCTTGCGAGCTGCGCACGCGCCTGATCAGCGTCGGCCTTCGCGATCTCACCCGACGCGATCTGCTGTTCCAGCAGGTTGCGCTGGATCTGCTGCTGGATCAGCAACGCTTCGCCTTCAAGGCGTGCGCGTTCCTTGGTGTTGAGCGCCAGCCCGGCCCACGCCTGCAGGGTTTCGGCCTGCCGGCTGAGCATATCGTTCGCCTGGCGGGCCTGTTCCTCCGCAATCTCGCGGTTGAGCTTCTGCGTGTAGAGCGCATTGTCGACCACGATCTGATCGTTGGTCGACGTGCCACCATAGAGCCGCTCGATATAGGCCAGTTGGGCCTTCTTCTGTTCGGCCGTGAAATCCTTGTTCGACTGGATTTCCGCGATGCGCTGCATCTTCTCGTTGGTTAGCAGCTCGCGCGAGATGTCAGCGCGCTCATCCGCATCCGTCGTCAGCGCCAGCTTTGCGGACAGCTCTTCATCGGCAAGCCGGTCCAATTCGCGCTGCTGCTCAGCCGCCGTCGCCGTGGTCGATGATGCGGACTTCTTCGCTCCATTGCCCTTCGAGCCCTTCGTGGGGATCGCTGGATTGACGTTCGTCGTGGTCGGCTTCGTGCCCGATCCGGACGCGACCCCGGCTGCCAGTTCCTCCGGCGTGATCGACTGCATCTTCTTCAGATGCCCGGCCACCGGATCGTACTTGCTGGACTTCTCGATCAGGCCAGCCCGCTCCAGCAGCTCGATCAGCAGGCGCAGCGGTGGAAACAGCGTCGCCATGGAACGGATGATCGTCTTCACAGAGCTTTCGACTGAGGAGCCGGCCAGCGTCCAGGCGGTCTTCCAGTCCCCGCTGATGATCGCTTTCACCGCGGCGGCTGTTCTCGTGATGACGTCAAGCAAGCCATTGATGATATCGATGGTATCACCGATCGCCTGCACAACCGCGATGCCGCCCACTTCGATCAGCTTGCCGATCAGATCGCCAAGGAACTGGATGATGGGGCTGCGCGCAAATGCTTCGAAACCGGAAATGATCGCTCCGACCACGGCCGACAACCGATCGAATAGCGCTTCAAGCTTCGGCCCGAGATAGCTGCTCGCGGCCTGGAACACTTTCGACAGCGCCTCGGTGATCTGATCCCTGAACAGGACGAAGGCGGCCACGGCCACCGCCAAGGGGACCGCAAGCGGCCCAAGCGCCGTGATCAATGCCCCGACAGCCCCGCGTAAAGCTGCAAAGGCAACCTGCAGGGCACCGGAAAGCGAGCCCGTGGATGCCATCGAAGCACCAATGGATTTCAAGGCAGCTATCACCGGCGCAGAGGCCGAAATGACCGTGCCGACAGCAACCAGCAACGGCCCCAGCGCCAGCACGAATGCCCCGATCGCCACGCCGACCTGCTGGATCGGCTGCGGCAGTTCGGAGAACCAATCCACCAGGCTGGCGAACTTGTTGACCATCACGGTCACCAGATTGACGATGCCGGTGTTGGCGATCGCCACCTTCAGCTTGGTGAAGGCATTGGCAAGGGCGGTCTGCGCAACCGTGTAGTCTTCCAGGCTCTTGGCATCATCTTCGGAGATGATTGCAGCCCGGCCGCCAAGCTCCTTCAAGGCCTTGCCATTGTCCTGCAGGATCGGGATCAGCGCAGAGCCTTCATCGGCGATGCTCTCCATGTAGAAGACCATCTGTTGCTGCGGGATCGCCTTTGAGGAAATTCGCCATTACGGGGTCGGTTCCTCGTATTCTTCGACGTCATCGACGGTGACAACCCGGAACGTTGCCGTTGCCTCGGTAACGCCATCGGCCGACAAAGTGCCTCGCGTGTAGCCGATGCACTTGGCCGTACCGGTGATCTGGGCAACAGGCACGCCGTCTTCCGGGATTACCGCCTTGAACGGACGCACATCACCGGTCTTGTTCGCCGTCGAAAGCAGCGTGTCCGTGTCCGAAAGCGGGCGGCTGTTCAGCGTCACCTCGAAGTCCGAGTCCTCGTAGAAGGTGCTCAGATACTCGCGGCGCCAGCCCGGCGACTTGAGGTGGGTCTTCTCGGTCTGCTCGCGAGCGCCCTCGCCCGGGATGTCGAAGCCCGTGACCTGCTGGCACTCGTACAAGGTCGTCGGGTTGCCCAGGTGGAATTCGCCACCGTAGCCAACGGCGGCGTCCTGCGTTTCGGCCATTTCGATTTCTCCTGGACCTATGGCGATCGATGCCAGACGAGCAGGTCCAAGCTCATCCGGTGAATGAATCCGTCCGCAGTGTCCTCGCCGAGGTCCTGCGGCCCTTCGGCCTTGGTGTGGCCAAATTTGATGCCGTCGATGGTCGCCGGGGTACTGAGCAACGGCACCAGCCCTTCCGCCATGACCTTCGCCTCGGCGTAGGAACCGGCGTAGCAGTCAGCCTGCACGCGCGTGGCCCGGGCCCGGTTGTAGCCCTTGAGATGTTCCGGCCTCGGATCGCTGATGACCTGAAGCTGAAGATAAGGGCGGGGTGTGCCCTGCGGAACCTTGCGCCCCCAGATGACGCGCGGAACAAGCGCGCTCGCAAGGATGGCCTTGACGACCTGCGTTTTCATGCCGTCCGCCAGTTCGCTGGTATCCTTCGGTGCGCGCTGCGCCATGCCCTTGCGGACCGGCTCCATCGCGACCTTCGCCGTGCGGATCATCACGTTGCGCGCAACGGCCTTCGGCAGTTCCTCGGCCAGCGCGCGCTCCAGTTCGCGAAAGCCAACGCGGGTGATCCGAACCGTCACGAGACCGGCGCCGTCACGACGAACTCAAGCTCGCCCCGGTTCACCGGCACGCCCGAGGCGGCAATGTCGAAGTTCATGCCGTTCCATGCGAACCGATCCTTCGCGCGCAAGCTGCGCGTGTTGCTGTTGTCCAGCACCTGGATCGTTGCTGCCTGCTGAGCCTGCATCTGGGCCGCCTCGCGCCGTTCGGAGCCACGCCCCCAGATGATGCGGGCCCACTCCTGACCGAACTCAGGCCAGGTCGCCGGATTGTCTTCGCCGTAATCGTCCTCAGTCGCCGTGTAGCGCTGGAGCTTGACCAGCTTGTCCCGCTTGCCCGCGCCCGGCATCAGATCAGCGTCCTGCGGATGAGGGCCTCATAGTTCACGACCGCACCGCCGACGCGCTTCGTGGTGTAGAAGTGGACGTTCGGCTTGTTGGTGAAGGGATCGCGAAGGACGCGGGCGCCCTGGCGATCGGCGACCAGATAGGCGCGCTTGAAGTTGCCGAAAGCCACCGGGAACGCATTGGCGGCCAGTTCCGGCATGTTGTCATCGGTTTCGACCGGCTTGCCCAGGATCGTACCGGGCATGTCCACGGTGGGCGGCGCCCAGAGGTAGTTGCCGTCGCCGTCCTTGAACTTGCGGATCTTGCCGAGGACCAGATCACTGGTCAGGAACGTCGCACCGTTGCGATAACCCTTCTTCAGCGAGTAGTAGAGATCGATCAGTGCGTCAGCGGGGGCGGTCGTGGAGAAGCCAGCAGCCGCACCGGAAGCGACGAAACCAAGCTTACCCCATGCATAGCTGGTGTTCGCAACCATGGGATAGGTCAGGATGCCGCGCGGCTTGTCCTTGCCATCGCCGAGAATGAAGGCCTCGCCCTCCTGCTCGGCGAACTCGATGGCAACTTCATCAGCCAGCCACTGGGCAACGTCCAGCCAGGCATCGTCCAGAGCGCGCTGGGTGGCCGCCGGGTTCGCGTAGATCTCGCCGCTGTTAATGACGATCTTGGCGAGAGTGGAGGCCTTCGTTTCGGCGCGCTTGCCTTCTTCGCCAACCCAGCCCGAAGTCGTGCCGCCCTGGCTGACCAGCACCGCATATTCCTGCGCCGAGATCGTCACAACGCGGGCAAGGCCACGAAGAGCCGAGACGGTGCCGAGAACGCGTGTGATGGTACGATCCATCTCTTCCGGGACGAGGTATCCGCCGTCCGGATCGTTCTGGGTGGTGACCCCATAAACGTCTCAGCGTTCATCAGGGCTTCGATTTCAGTCCGCTTCATGCCCGTGCGGGCCTCGTAGATCTCCGCCATCGACCCATCGAACCCGGCGAAGATATCGGCAGCGGTACGAAAATCGTTCTGATTGCCGACGACAACGCCCCACGAGTTGTGGATCATGAGCTGGGCGCCGGCTCCCATCGAGATCGTGTCGCCGGCCAGGTGCGGCATCACGCCGAAGAACATGCAGACATCGGTGCGGCCGTACTCGCGGCTTTCCAGCCACTGCGCATCCTCGGCCGACAGAGCCATCTGCTTGAAGGTCAAGCCGCCCTCAAGGATGATGATCTTGCCTTCACGGGCGCCGCCGGCCCTGTACTCATCCATCTGGCTGCGCAGCAGCTCAAGCTTGTCTTCCGGCAGGTACTCGCCCTGCGGCATCGTGAGCGCGCCCGTTACGTTTGCGCCGTTCCGGAATACCGATCCGCCGTGCTGCTCCTGCGCTAGCGACAGGCCGATCGCCTCCCGAGCATAGGACAGCACAGAAAGACCGTTCACACCGTCGAGCGAGAGACCGACGAGGTGGAAGATATCCTGCTGCTGGAACAGGACTTGGTCGCCGTTCTTCTTCGTCCAGAGAAATTCGAGCGCATTGTCGTCCCGCTGGCATTTTTGCACGCGATCGGGATGGAGCGGGATCAACCCGATCACCCGACCGCCGATACCGCGCACTTTCGCGGCATAAGCTTCTCCGCGCAGAAGCAGGTGCGCTTCCATCATTCGCTTGAACTGGGATGGCGTTTGCCAGGCATTCGGGCGGCGATTCAGCACCGTCCAGACCGGATTGTCGGACGCGTCCTCGCGAGTGCGCTCATCTACGCGCCGCTTGATGCCGAGCGGCGTATTCGCAATGGCGCCGGTCCGAATGCGCACGCACGCAAACACAGTCGCAACCTTCAGCGCCGTCCGTTCCGTGACCGGCTGCCCCGAACTGGACATTGGACCGCCGCGAAGCGCTTCTTCCAGATCTTGCGGAGACGTTATGGTAATTTCTGTCGACCCACCTGACATAGCACGCGGCGTAGGCGCGATGACACCGCCGGAGCCATCCCGCTCCAGCCCAAGGATTTGTCTCCACCAAGCCATCAGACGATCAGGAAGCCACGGTCGTGGTAAGGCGAGCGGTTATCGTTTGCCGCCACAGGGTTCATTTCGAGCAGCTTTGTCGCGTTCAGGCCAGCCATGAACGGGTCAATCTTCCCCGTACCCTGGACATTTTTCACGATCATCACGGTCTGCCTTCCAAGCTCTTCCTTGGCGTTGCTGACGCACCACGCCATCATGCGGGAACCACAATGGAGCGCCCCGCCGAACTTCAATTTTCGAGCCAATCCAACAATGGCCGACATCAACCGGAAGCCTTGACCGATAGCGACCACCTGGGGCGCTTCAAGGCCAATTTTCGCGAGTGCGTCAACCAGATCGCCGACGCCTTGCGGGTCGAGCCCCACGGCGTTTTCCTTTGGTAGCAACCCGCTTTCCTTCACCGTCTTGATGACGGCGACGATCTCGCGAATGTCCTGCGGTTGCTCATAGTCTTCGTCATCTTCACCCAGACCAAGCGTTTCCAACATCTCGTCCGAGCAGATCACAAGATCGCCATCCTTCGCATAGTCGGTCAGAATGGTTGCGATCTCTTTCCGGCGGCTCAGAACGTCCGGCCAGCACCAGGCCTTGAACCAGTACAGCCATCGACCGGTGCTACGCTCGCGCCCCGCGACACACAGGCCATACAGATCGTCCAAGCCACCGCCATCGACACCCACCACGGCGACTTCGCAACGCTCTAGCAGTGCCGCCAGCGTCAAGGTCGTGTCGGCCCGCAGCTCCCAATAATCAGCGCCGCGCCAACGATCCCGCCGGAGACGTAGGCCAATTTCCACGTTCAAGTGCTTGGCAAGGAAGATCTGAAGGCCTTCGCCCTCCCCGACCTGTTCCCGCCTCAGTTCGCCCTGCAGCCATTCTACGGTCACCGAACGCTCGATGTGCGGGTTGGTGATGTAGAAGAACGCCGGATCGAGGTAAGCCTCGTCGTCCAGCATTTTTTCCGGCCATTCGTACAGCATCGCCATTGCCGACGGATCATCGATCACGCCATCGCGCACATCGCGGAAATAGCTCAGCTTTGTCTTGAACACGCCACTGGGCGGCTCATCAGAATGCGTCGTGATGTATAGCGTGAACGCCTCAGGGCGAGCAGAGCCGCCCCCCAGTGCCTCACGCAGCATCGCCGCGGCCTTCGGCTTTTTCCCGAAAAGCCAGAGTTCTTCGATCAAGGTGATCGACGCCTTGCCACCTGCGACCGTGTCGCTGTCCGCAGCAATGACTTTCAGCACAGCACCCGTGCCCAGGTGCTTGATCTGACGCTGATGCTCAACAACCTTCAGCACGATCGACAATTCAGGATCCGCCCGAACCATCCCCATCGCAGGTTCGAAGCTGTTGTTCGCAACTTCCAGCGTCGGCGCCAAAATCTGCAAGATCGCATTCGGCCGCCAGTTGACGATAAGTGCCGTCACCATGATGCCGGCGGCGATCATCGACTTGCCATTTTTCTTGCTGATCAAGAGCATGAACTCCTTGATCAGCCGCTTGCCGGTCTCCGGATCCTCAGCACCAAAGATGGCCGCAACGAGATCGAACACGAACTCGTCGCAGACTTCTCCCAGGGTAGGATGACGATCGTTTGCCCCCTTTGGCAAATCGACAACCTGCAGAGACTTGAACGCGCCTAGCGCGTCTTCGGCCTTCTCCGCGAACAGCGGAGGACAGGGAACCAAGCTTTCGCGCGCAACGATCCGCTCCCGCCAATCAAGGCAGGCGGTAGACCACTTGAACGCTCCGGCCATGTCGTCAGTTTAGCAGCATGGGCGGCGGGTTTCGCTTCGCGTATTTGCCGCTGGCTTTCGCCGCAGCCTCCTTGGCCGCTTCCTTTTTGCCCAGTCTCGGCGCAGGCTCGGCCCGCCCCCGTTCCTTGATCTTCGCACCGACCGAGCGGAGCTGCTCAGCCTGGATCATTCCGGCCAACGCCTTCTCCGCTGCAACGTTGCCGCCGATGGCAGCATCGGTCAGGCGCGCGAGCTGCTCAGACTTCACCTTGAGGGCCATCACTTCGCGAGCGGCAACCTCTGTAAAATAAACCTTCCGCAGAGTGGGTTGCGAGATGCCCATGACACTCGCGACCATCTCCATCGTGTGGCCACATGCGAACAAGTTGCAAATACGCACGGAAAACTGCCGATCCCACGCGTGCGCAGGGCGGCCACGGCCACGCACCCGCACAGCAGGCTGCGGGCCAAATAGCCCATCAACCATCGGGACATCGTCAGAATTCTGCGACACGAGAAAAAAATCTCCGAATGCGGGGGGCGGCGGTCAGGAGGCCGACAGCCCTCTGGATTTTCGACCACCCCCCGGTCTTGGCGTTGCCACGTAACAATGTTGCGTCAGATCGCATCGATTGTGCGTCACCGTCCGCCGCGTGCCCGACGCGCCCTCGCCTCGGCCGTCTTGGCGTTGTGGTGGGGCTGGCAGAGCCATTCGAGGTTCGCAGGGTCGAGGTCGGCACCGCCGTCCTTCCGTTCCTGCTTGTGATCGAGGATCAGCCGCTTGGTCGAGCCGCACACGGCGCACCACTTGTCGGGCTGGCGCCTGCGCGCCTCTGCCCACTCGGGGGACTGGTAGAACCTATCGGCCACCTTCGGCATCGCTGCCACCCGCGACGGCATCGAGCCGAGGCGAGAGGGCATAGACTTAAGGCGGCCCATCGTGGCTCCAAAATGACTGCGGGCGACAGAGGCCGAAGCCGCTGCCGCCCGCAGTCCCCAGGTGAGAGGTCACGCTGGCGATCCGGTTCCAGCGTGCCCTAGGCCTACCCCCATTTCGTGTCCAAACGGACACCCATTATTTTCGTGTTGGACAACGAAGTGGGTTGACCGATTGGACATAGGGTTGAGCACGATTCTCCTTCTCCGCGCTGTCCAATCAGCACAGCATCATATGTTGAAGACTGAGTGACCTTGGCCTCCACCATGGAACAAATGCGGAATACTGTCGCGAATCGGCGCAAATGGGGACTCGGTTCGTCGCCGTTTTATGTGCAAAAATTTTCTTAAGACGGCTCATTTTAAGCCCTTGCGCCGCATCGGACACTAGGACTTCCCGCGCGTCGCGACAAAAAGCACCGTCAACCCGCTGCTGAAGTGCTGCGTACAAGTTGGGGGGGGCCACTTGCCTTGGGCACCAGAAAAGGCACTATGGGGTGTGGCGACGGAAAAGGGGCCCGCACAAACGCACGAACCCCCTCCGAAAGCCGCCAGCTGGAGTACGAAACTCAAGCAAGGTGTCTTCCCTGAACAAGACGCACCCTGCGCGAGGTTGACGATCCCGTCAACGATGTACTCCAGCTGATCCACAAACCGTTGCGATTTTCATCGCAAACTTCACGGAAAGGCTCAGCATGAGTTTCACCGAATATACCGTAACCGGCATCGAGGTTTCCGGTCCCGAACAGAATGAAGTCATCACCGCGATCCGCTTGGAGAATGGCGATGTGATCACCGAAGGTCACGCCGTTGCCATGGTGATGAATGACGGGGCTCGGTTCTGGTACAACGGCAAGATCCTTGTCGTATCCAGCAGCGTAATGTGGTCCCACCACCTGCGTGTGGCGTAATCGTACCTCGTAACGTGTGACGCAGCGATCACCGCTGCGTCACACCCTTCGCCTCCATCGCGACCGCCACCTTGCCGATTGCGCGGGAGTACGCCTTGCGCATCGCCTCGCTGGTGGCCGGCAGGATCTGGCGTCGCGCGAGGTTGTACAGCTCGCCGCCCATGCGCGACCAGACCAAGTCCCACCCAAACCCATCGGGCCCGGGCCAACGCTGCATCACGATCACCCGCCCGACCAACGCGCGGTGCCCTTCCGCGATCACGTTTGCCAGTGGGCGATCTCCGGTAAGCATGACCTCCACCAGGTTCGCACACTGGCGGGTCAGCCTCGGCGAGGGCATTGCCTCCACGTCGGCATAGTCACCTGCCCGCGTCTCCCGCAGGATCTCCGGCCATGCCGTGCGCGAACCGGCAGCGAGGAAGGCCCGCTCTGCATCACGCATCGCGCCGAGGTACTCGAACGCAGCGGTCAGGGTGTCTTCCGCTTGCTGCCAGGTAACCACCGTCATTTCTTCACCCCTTATTTTTCAACATGGAAATCAATCAAACGAAGTGACGGACGGTAAGGGCGTACATAGGTCCATGGTCCACGCGCATATGTGGGCATGTAATGTGATGGGTATGCGTGCAACCGTCCGTCACCATCCGTCACACGCACCAAGCCCGCCAATTCCGGGCATTTCAGCGAAGGACGGTCGGGCTAAAATCCATCCGTCAAACCGACCGTCAAACTCTCCGGCGCGGCACAGTCACCTGCATCATCGCTGTCCTAACCAGCGTAGCGACAGCTGCCCTCCCCGCAAGAGACGGACGGTTGAGACCCTACCCTCCGTCACCGTCCGTCACCTTGGTTTCAGGCCCCTTTTCACTCGCCCAGTTCATCCTCGAAATCGTCGTCAAGCCACGGATCTCCGCCGCCAGCACCCTGCTGATCTGCCGAGAAATCGCGAGCCGGCTGCGCCGGCTGCTCAGGTGGCCTATCGGGTACTCCCGTCCCATTGGCGCCCATCAGGTCATCAGGACCGCGCAAGCGAATTCCGATGCGCACCTTGTTCCCGCGCCGGTCCTTCTTGCCGATGAATGTCCGCTGAGACAGATCTCGACCGAACTTGGTCGTGGTCCATTTCTTGCGCTGATCTTCGTCGACGTCATTGCGTTCCATCCACGCCCTGAAATCTTCCAGCAGGGCTTTCGACAGCGTTTGCGCCTCTCGGTCGCCAGTCTCGCACCGTTCGGCCAGCCATTCACCCAGCGGGCTCGACGAGGCCCAGAAGTCGGCCAACTGGTCGGACTCGATCTGCGCCACCGGCACGCGCCGATCGCCAAGCCACTCCAGGCACCCCGCGATCATCCAGTTGAAGATGCCGCTCAATTCGCTGGTCAAGCGCTTGAACAGCTGCGCGGGCGGCTCGAACCCATCCTTGGTCTTGGAAAGGTCCACCGGCCACCGTACTAGGCGGAAACGACGCCTGAAGCCCTTGTCGTCACCCGGCATGTTCGGCGTCGGGTTGACCTCCACGAACAGCTTCCATCGCGGTTTGAAGGTGATTTCGGAACGCTCTCCCGAACCGCGCGCGGTAACGTTGCCACCACCGGTCACCTGCTTCAGCGTTTCGCCGTCCCAGGTCGCGTGCAGCGGAGGCTCGTCACAGATGACCATGCGGATATCGCCGGCAAGGCGCACCAGGTCGGATCGATGCTCGCTGCCTGCCTTCTGCATTGCCGGCTTCAGGAACGTGGCCACCTTGGCATGGCGATAGTAATCACCGTGCCCGTGCGAGATCACCTCGTGCGTCTTGGTCTTGCCGTCACCGCCAGCCCCCTTGTGCACGTAGAACTCTTCGCAGTCCGTCAGGCCCGTCAGGGTCTGCCCATACATGCGCCCCAGCACCGCCCTTTGTTCCGGCTCCGGCTGCACGAGGTTGAGGCGATCGAGCCACATCGGGCATTTCGCATCCGGATCGTACACGAAGTTCGCGATCTGCATCAGCATGTCGCCCGGCTCGTGATGGTCCTGGAACAACGCCTCCCATTTGCCATCGATTTGCCGCTGGACGAACCGCAGCGTCCCGTTCTGCACGTTATAGGTCAGCGGATCGAGATCGAAGTCCTCTGCCCATGCACGCATCGAGGGAAGGTCGCGAGCCTGCGTCAGCATCGCTCCCGTTTGCGACGCATTGCCAGACTTCATCGCCCATTTGTGCAGCATGGTGAGCCGGTCAATCGCCCGCTCCGGCGTACACCATTCCCCATATCGCTCCTTCAGGGCCTCGCCATCCGGATCCTTCACGCTGCCAACCAGCTGGCCCAGGGCATAGGCTTCGTCATGGATATGCTGCGCGACCTCGTGCGCGATCGAGCGCGCCCGGAATCCGCCCTCTCGCTCGGACCAGCGCTTACCATCGAAGGCGACCCAGTATTTGTCGTCTACGAACTTCAGCATGCCCTTGGCCAGCACTTCCAGGCGCCGTGCATTGCCGTAATCGTTCAACTCGAACCAGGCGAGTTCCAGCGGATCATCGACCTCGATCGGGATCATGGGCTTACTCACTTCAAACCCCTCATTTTTCTGCTGATTTGGGCGTACGCGATCGCGTCGCTCACTTGCCGTTGCTTCAGCGTCGGCGCTTTCTTCTCGACCTGCTGCTGGTCGCCGGCGAACATGGCGACCAGCTTGCTGTCGCCCTCCACCTTCACCTCCGGTTTCGGCCCGTCGCCGATCTCGCGGTAGATCTGGAACAGCTCTTCACTGGCCAGCATCTGGTCGCGTCCGTGCTTGTCGCACCGCTCAAGCCACATGCAGGCCTCGGTGATCTTGCGCGGATCGAACCCGGCCGCCCTTGCTTTCTTCAGTTCAAGGCCGATCGTCTGCGTCATCTCCACGCGCTCTGCCCGCATCGTCAGCACCTGGCTGATGATCGCGCGAAGCCGATCCTCGCTGCTGGCATTCGGCGGAGCGGTGAAGGCTTCGCGCTTGGGCGGCGGCGCCATGTCGACGTGCGGCGTTGCGCTGCCGGCGATCCCGACGTCCGCTTCATACCGCTCAAGCATTTCGTCGGCCGCGTCGCGATCCTCGGCCTTCATGCCCATCCGCTTCAGCAGCTGGCGCATGATCTTGGTGTCATAGCCGAGGGCCTTACCCTCTGTGAACACCTCGCTGATATCCTTGTTGATGTCCGCCCGATCGGCGTACAAGCGGCGGATACGATCGATCAGACCGCGCAGTCGGCTATCGCTCACAGCCCCTCCTGAATTGCATCGTTGAAATCCATGCCCGCCGGCGCGCGCACCGCTTCGGCGTGGCACCCCACGGCGCGCCAGCCCTTCACGAACAGCTCGCCGCAGATCCGCGCGCGCTCGGCGCCGGTGATCGCGCGGTTGACGATCGGGCCCCATTTTCGCTCGACCACCGGAACGCCCAGCGGCCTGCCGGTGCGCCGATCCTTTTGGCCACGCAGAGGGCTCATGTCGGAGTCGACCAGGCCAACCACCGCGCCGCTATGGCGGGGGATGAGAAAGCACGGCTTTTCGGGATCCGGCCGCACATCGAACATGGGCCACGCACCGTTGCGGTACTTCCGCAAGTCGCCCTGCAGGTTGTTCAGGCTGAGGGCCGCAATGCCCACGTCGTCGGCTTCGGCCGCGCCGATCGCCATGCCGGACAGCACGGTTTCATTGCCCTCGCCGATCCAGAGCTTCGCGTCCGGCCGGTAGTCGCCCAGCAGCACGCATCCCCGTCCGGTCGGGCCCAGCATGCGGCGCTTGGGCAACCACGGATTTTCATCGTCCGGCTTCGCCCAGGGCGCGCGCCGGCGCATCGTGTCGATGCCTTCCGGGTTCAGATAGGTAACGTGCACACCCACCGGCACCCATTCGAGGGTCGGCCCCGGGCCCATCAATCGCGGCTCACGCACCAGCGCGATCACCGCAGGCGCGTGCAGCACCTTGCGGGGATCGGAACCCTGCGGCCAACTGAAGCACGGACACTCCGACATGTAGCGAAATTGCGCGAGGCGCTCCGCGCCGATCATTTCTTCCGGAACTCCGCGCCCCATAAAGTATCGCCGTACGGCCCGATCATCGCGGCGCGCGTGCTTCCAGATCCAGCGCCCCATATCGATCGACTCGACCGGTTCGCGTTCGCGCTTGACCCGCACATGGTTGGATCGTTCACGCACAATCATGCCGCGCGCTGCCCTTTCATCGCCGCCCTGGTCGCAAATGCCGGCAAGCCGCTCCAGATCGGCCAGTGCTTCCATGAACGGCCAGCCCTTCAGGTCCATCACGAACCGGAACATGTCGCCGTGCCAGCCACAGTTGAAGCAATGGCCAAAGCCATCGCCCGAATCGGCATCCTTCACGGAAAAGCTAAGCGACGTGCTGTTATGGAACTCACACTTGCCGCGGCGGCGCCCGCTGCGGCCGGAACCGGTCAGCTTCACGTGCTGCTCGATCACGGCGCCGATCGTCAGCCGGCGCCGAACCTCCGCCTTTCGATCCTCGATCGTTGGCGCACTATGCATCGCCGGCCCCCACGCTCAGGACTTCGCGCATGCGGTCCAGCGTCTTCATCGCGCGGCCGAGATCCACGCCCCGTCCCGCCGTCGAGCATTCACGCGCAAGCCGCGCCATGCGCTCCAGTTCCGATGCCAGCTGATAGACCGCCATGCGCGGCGGCAGCTGCGGGCCCAGCTCGGAATAGGCGCTCATACCCGCACCGGCATCAGGATCTGGAGCAAGGCGCCGGCCTCGGCCTCGTCCTCCCACCCCACGATGCGCACCGCGGCGCCGGCATCCGCGTCGAACCGCAGCGCCACGTTGTCGCTGCCGATCGCGCCCAAAGCCTCCCGCACGAACTTGCTGTTGAGGCCCAGTTCGAAGTCCGGGCCCAGGTAATGGCAGGGAAGTTCCTCCACCGCCTCGCCCAGCTCGGGCGTGTGCACCGATAGGGTCAACAGCCCCTCGGTGAAGCCGAACCTCACGGCTCGCGATTTCACATCGACCAGCACCGCCACGCGCTTCACGGCGGCCGCCAACGCCGAACGGTCGATCACCGCGCAATGCGGCGGGCTCGGTGGTATAACGCGATCATAGTCGGGGAACTGCCCGTCTATCGTCTTGGCAACGACCTCCACGTCACCGCCGCCCTCGGCAGGCATGGAGAAACGCAGCCAGCGCCCTTCCCCGCCAACTTCGATCAGAACATGCGGCGGCTCGCCCTGGTCGTCCTTCTTCGCCTTGATGGCGCTCGCCAGCAGCTTTTCCAGCACCTCTACCGACTTGCGGCTGACGATCACGCCCGGGAAGCTGGTCGACCCGACCGGCCCATCAAGCTGCCACCGCGCCAGGCGCGATCCATCGGTAGTAGCGAACCGCAGATCAAGGCCCACCGGGTGCAGAAACACGCCGTTCAGATAGTACCGCGTTTCCTCGCTGGAGATCGCGTGATCCACGCAGGCCAGCGCGTCGGACAGCTGACTGCAGGACAGTTCGAATTCCGACTCGGTGTCGACATGCTCGACCAGCGGAAAATCGTCGATCGGCAGCGTCGGCAGCGAGAACCGCGCCCTCCCCGCCTTCACGATCACCCGCCCGGCCGACTTCGGATCGATTTCAACGGTCACCATGGCATCGCCGTCGAACTCGCCCAGCACCGCTTCCAGGCGCTTCGCCGGCAGGCAGACCGCAAAGCCGCGGATGCCCGCAAGCCATTTCGCCGAATCGGGCCCATCGCGATCGTCGCTGGCGCAGTCCCGAATGGCGCAGTGGTCCAGATCGGTGGCCGTCACCGTGATGCGCTGATCTTCCACGCGCAGCAGCACGCAATCCAGAATGGGGATCGTGTTGCGCCCCTCCACGATGGCGTTCACGTCCTTCAGGGCAGAGCGCAGCTTCGCGGCCTGCACGCGCGTCTTCTGCGCGCGAGGGTCTTGCACCTTGGTCATCCCAATTTCCTCAGGCTGCACCAGCGGCTCTTGCAGGTCTTGAGCTGGGCATGGGTGATGTTCATGTCGCACTGGTCGCACCACTTCACGCCGACGAACGGCGCGTTGGGATCCTGAGCAACGGTGATTTTCGGCGTGGGAGCCGAGACGGGCTTGATCGACGGCGTGGCCACACGGGCTACGGGCGCCGCCGGCGATGCAGCGCCCGGCATGCTCATCGACCACCGCTCGCGAAGCACGGCCGATGCCGCATCGAGGACGCGCTGGTCAGGCTGATCCGCGTTCAGACGCATTATGTCGCCCCGCCAGTCGGCCTGGCTGCGCAGCGTCAACATGGTCACGAACCGTTCGAATCGATCCTCTTCGAAGATGAACTTCCCGGGCCCGACTTTGCAGCGCAGCGTTTCATCAGAGCAGACAGCCACGATGCCGGGGAAGATGGTGCCCGCGTATTGCAGGATCTGGCCCGAGAACGCCTCGGCCAAGGCCCGCAGGGCGTAGCGCGTCACCTTCTCGCCCTGCCGTTCCCACGCCCTTTCGATGCCACCCACATTGGACACCATCCCCGGCTTCCAGAAGTTGATGTTGGTCTGCGCGGCGACGGTCAGACCGGCATCGGACATGGCCTCCACGATCGCGACAGCCTGCGCGTCGCCACTCGCCACCGCCGCCTTGAACAGCTGCAGCTTGTTGAGCGGCCGGCGCGCCTGGTTGAGATGGACGAAGCTCGCAGCCTCGTCCGCCGACGTGGCGAACTCCAGCACCACGCAGGGCAGCTGGCCGATGTCACCGCGCATCCGCGCACCGGCAAGGCGGTGCTGACCGTCAATCACGAAGAACCGATCCGGCTCGCCCACTTCACCGCGGCGTCGGGAAACGACCAGAGGCTGGCACAGATCCCAGTTCCAATGTTGCGCAATGCGCTTGATCAGCGCCTGGCTATCCGTCGCCTCGATCGAGCGCTGATAGCTACCGTCGATCTCCAGTTCGCCGGGAGGCAGCACCTGAAGCACCGGCATCCGCCCCAACGGCGGGTTGAACTTGATTCGGTCAACCTTTTGCTTGGCCATCGTCACAACTCCTCGTTGGCGCGGCGCTCGGCTTCCAGCAGGGCTTCGCCCAGGTGCAGGCCGGCGCGGATATCGTCGGAAAGGATCTCGATCTGGCGCACGATCCAGCGCGCCTCGTCGGCAAAATCAGGGCTTCGCGCCGCGATCGTCAGGGCATTCGCCCGCTTACGTGCGAGGAAGGCGAGCACGTCTCGGCGCTCTTCGGTGCGTAACCGGAGAAGTTGCCGTCGTGTTCGCCAGCCCTGCAGTGCGCGTGCCTTGCAGGACCGGCGCATCATGTCGGGAAGTTCTTCATATCGTCGATCACCTCGACAAAGCGTGCAGAGCCGACTGGCTTCACCAGGATGAGCCCTCGCTTGATCAGCGCGCGAAGGCGGTAATCGGCGGCCTGCCGGTGCGGCAAACCAACCTGTTCGGCCAGCAGGTCCAGACTGGGCAGCGGTGCCGCCCGATTGGCCAGCCCGCGCAGAATGTCGAACAGCCGGGCCTCGTAATCGCTCAGCCGGATCTGCGCCGCAGCGCCGCCTGCAGAGCGATCCTCGGGACGCTTCTCGATCAGGTAGCGCGTGCCCTGCCCGTCCGGCTTCTGCTTCAGGTGAACCCGGCCTTCGTCATGAAGGCGACGCACCAGCAGCACCGTGGGATGGCTGGAATTGCGCGCCAGCGTCGGCCCGATGGCATAGGTGAACTGGGCACCAGCGGGAGCGTCCTCAAATTCTTCTTCCAGATCGGCCGCATCGACGAACGTCGTCAGCGGCCCGATGCGATAGCGCGCGCTTTCGCGCTGGGCTCCCCCCACGATCATCAACCCTCTCCCTTCTCGATCGAATTGACGACGAAGCGCAGCCGAACCAACGAAGCCAAAGCCTCATCGATCTGAAGGGAAATGCGGTCCCGGTCCTGCGCGCAGACCTTGTGATCACGCGTCGCCTCACGGATCTCGGCCGCAATGTCGCCAAACTCAGCGCTGGCATCTATCAGCGCCGCGCCCAAATCTGCGCTTTGCACTGCACCATCGGGCAGCCGGACACAGACATGGTCCAATTCAGCCGCCAGAGCGGACAGGATTGGCGCGCCTTGGCCCAGGGAAATGCAAACCTCATCCAGCGCGAGCGCACAATCGACCGGCGGAAAGGCACGATGGTTACGGTTTCCCCAATCGCCAGCCGTAGTGCGATGCCGCCCTGCGGTGGCGCCTGCACCGTCTACCCCACCGCATAGCTCGACCGCTTCGCGCACCCTGCGCTTGATCCGCGCCAACGTTGGCGTCATGCGACACCTCCGTTGCTACCGGACAAGTCACTGATTTGTCCGGTAGACCGACCTTGCTGCACTGCGGCAACATTGAACCCATGACGCGCAGCACGAACTTCATCGCTCAACTCACCAGCATCAAGGCGGCCTTCAGAAAGCTCCTCGATCTTGAGAGCCACCGACAGCGAGCAGCGATTTTCGCGCTCGATGACGGACATCCGCCCTCGGGATTGAAGCCCGATCAGTTGAGCAAAGGCCTCCAATGACAGGCCCAGATCTTTGCGAAGGTCAGCAATCGTCATGCCGGCCTTGTTTCATATTTCGAAACGTTTCGTCAAGTGGATCAGGTTCGAATTGCGCAAACGACGCAACTCCGTCGAGTTTCTATAATCGAACCATGGCAAGCGCACCGGCAAACGACTGGTTTCTGAAGCAGTGGGTGGAGACGCTCCGCACCTCGCAGGCGGAGCTTGAGCGCCGAACTGGCTGGGACAAGCGTAAGGCCTCCCACCTGATGAATGGCAAACAGCCCTACAAGCGCGATACCGTCAACGAGGCAGCAATGGCACTGAGCATCGATCCGTTCGAGCTACTGATGCACCCCGACGATGCATTTGCGCTCCGCAGACTGCGCGAAAACGCGATACGGATCGCCGCCGATAGCCGCAATCCGTTTCATAGAGAGGCCGAGGCTAAAACGCCCCGGCCTGATATTGCGGTAAACGAATAGGGCTGTCAGCCGTACTTCGCGTGGAAATCATCTTCGGACATGCACGCGTAAATAATCAACTCGATCAACGCGATGATGCTCGGAATGAACGTCCAGCAGAACAGCAGATAGAGGATCCCCAGGCCCGCCTGCCCGAGATAAAACTTGTGGCCACCGATGCCCCCAAGGAATAGCGCGATCAGGATTGCCGCGCCCCTGCTCTTCGCATGCCTCACATATACCGGACGCGCACTGGCCCTCAGCGCCTCCTCAGCCTTGCGCATCGACACATCCACGGTTTCCCCGCAGTAACGACACTTCCGCGCTTCCGCCCGAATCGGCTCCGCACAGAACGGGCAGCTCACCATCGCAACCCCATCCGGGACAGCGTTCGGCGCCAGATTTTCCATTTTCCTACAATCCCCCTGATAGGTATGAACACTTAGATTAAGCCGACAAGGCTGAAGGTTCAACTAACGCCGCTTTTTCGCGAAGTTTCATTTTCTGAAACATTTTCGCTTGACCTGAAGTTTCGTTTTATGAAACAAAACACTCCAACAGGCATCCAGCCTGATGGAGATGCGAATGCTGGCCGTCGCCACCGAATTCCCGCAGGTCGGTTCCCACTGCTTCTTCGACGACGTCGACCAGCAGAACCGCCCCGTCGTCGAGCCCGCGCGGATCCTGCGCAACAATGGCGACGGCACCGTTCTCGTGTCGCTGACCAACCGTCGGTATCCCCGCGAGATCGCCAGCGGTAACCGCACGGTCGATCTGGCGCGTCTGCGCGCCACCGAAAAGCCCGAGTTTCCTGCCGCCGCTTCGGGTCGCAAGCCGAAGGCGAAGAAGGCGAACCGCCGGTGAGCGCGCAAAGCGCCACCGGCGGCGCCGAACCGCTGCCCGACCTCAAGGTCGGGCAGATGGTGATCGACAGCTTCAACCTTTGGACGCCTGATAGTTGGGTGCCGCAAGAACGGCTCGCCCGTGTCGTCAATCCCTGCGTTCAAAACGATCCCGACTACGCGGGCTGCGTCGAAATCGACTACGTGCCCGCCGCCTGGATCGGCCGCCACTTCGTTTCCAGGAACAATCTGCGACTGGCCACCGACGCCGAAATAAGCCCCGCCGCGCTCGCAAGCGGAGGGCAGGCCGATGACTGAGCCGCTCCCCTCCGGCGGCGCCGAACCTCTGGGCGCCCTGCCGCGCCTGCCTGCGGAAGCGCTGGCCGCGTGCCCGTTCTGTCAGCGCACCATGCTGCAGACGCCCACGCCGATCTTCTATCGGATCAAGGTGCAGTATTGCGGCATCGATCAGGCCGCCGTTCGCGAGCACATCGGCCTCGGCATGATGCTGGGCGGCACCAACGCCGCCATGGCCATTGCCGATGCCATGGGCGCGCATAAGCCGCCCGTTGTCGAGATGTCGAAGGGCACGGTCAACGTCTGCCTGCAGTGCGCCCAGGAGCGCATCGAAATCATCAGCCTCACGGGCTATGCGCTTGAGGGGAACGGCGATGGTTGACGAAAACCTGACCTGGCTGCCGATGACAGACTTCGGCAACGCCCGCCGCCTCATGGAGAGGTCGGCACGCTTAACCCGCCGTGGCCTAGCCGTCCTCGGCCCGTCCGGCAATGTCATCGCCTGGCTTGAGCAAGCCGAGGGCTTCACCGGCAGCACCGACCAATTGCAGCAGCAGGTCGGGCTCGATCCGTGCGACGACTGGTCCGCCGAATGCCTCAAGCTGCAGTTCGAGGACAAGGTCCGGTTCTTTGCGGTTTGCGATGACGCGTGTGCCGATGATGCGTGGATACCGGCCGATCATCTCCGTCTGGTCGAGGCCCGCATTGGCGATCTTTGTGCCGACCGTCTGCGCCGCATCCGGCTCCATGATAATGTCCCGCTTGCGCTCGCCTCCCGTGATGCGCAGCAGGACGCGTCCGTCAGCACGGCGCGCAACGGCCATGTCGCCCTCTTTCAGGATCGCCAACTTCTATCTCCTTCGGGTTCCCGTATCTCCCCGAAGGTAGCCGAAGCCGGGGAGAGTGAAACCCCTCTCCCCGGCGGAGGGCAGGCCGATGACTGAGCCGCTACCCACCATCGCCCAGATCGGCGCCGAGGAATACCGCCTGCGCATGGCAGCCGCGCTTCGCAAGATCGCTATCGGCGAGATCACGCAGGCCCACGCGACCCAGCTCATGGCGCCGTGGACGGCGATCGCACTGCTCAGCCGCGCGGAAGTGCCGGAACTCGTGCTGCCGATCGAGGAAGCGCGGGCCACCATCGTGCACTACCCGGGCAATGGCGCACCGGCCGTCTACGGGCACAAGATCCCGGAAGACGACGCGCGCATACTGCTCGCCAGCAGCACCTGCGGCCCGAACGTTTGGGGCCCCACGCTCTGCAAGGCGCGCGATGCCGCACTGGCACGGGCCATCACGCCCGACGCGATCCGCCGCGCCCGCAATCTCTGCCGCCTCGCCGCCGCGCTGGACGTGCCGCTTACGGCCGCCTCCTGCGCCCCGCCGCGCGGCGCCGCTCCCGAAAGGAAAGCAGCGTGAAGGCCTTTGCCGAACTCTGGCGCACTGCGCCGGCAGACATGCGCGCGGACGTGGTGGACCTGTTCCTTGCCACCCCCACGATCGCGGCCGTGTTCTTCGTGTTCTGGGCAGCAACCTCATGAACGAGGAAGACCGCCGCCGCATCCACGGGCGAGTGCACAGCGAATGGGAACACGTTCCCACCCCGCTCACCAGCCGCCGCACGTGGAACCGCGTTGCCCTGGGCATCACTGGCCTTTGGTCCGTCGTGTTCCTCGCCTTGGCGCTCGCGAAGTGCACGCACTGGTCCGGCATCTGACCAATCAGACCCCCCGCTCCCGGCGCACGTACCAGCGCCGGGGCACTCCGGCCGCCGTCGCCTTTCCCACCCCCTGCGGGGCGGCGGCGGCCACCCACCCTTTCGGAGCGAACGACCGTGGCTGAGAACAGCGCAATCGAGTGGACGCACCACACCTTCAACCCGTGGATTGGCTGCACCAAAGTCGGTCCCGGCTGCGACAACTGCTATGCTGCGGATCTCGCCACGGTGCGCCTCGGTGTGATGTGGGGTGCTGGCGCAGAGCGTCGCCACACCGCCGCATCGACGTGGAAGCAGCCGCGCGCATGGAACCGAAAGGCGGAAGCCGCTGGCGTGCGCTACCGCGTGTTCTGCGCCTCGCTGGCCGACGTGTTCGACAACGAGGTTCCGGCTGAGTGGCGCGCCGAGCTGTTCCAGCTGATCCGAGAGACGCCGCACCTAGACTGGCTGCTGGTAACGAAGCGCATCGGCAATGCCGCGAAGATGGCCGAGGCTGCTGGCGGGCTTCCGGGCAATGTCTGGCTGGGTGTGACGATCGTCAACCAGCCCGAAGCAGACCGGGATATCCCGAAGCTGCTCCAGACCGACGGGCCGCGCATTCGCTTCCTGTCTATGGAACCTCTGCTCGCCGACGTGAACATCGAGCCTTGGCTGAACCCGGACCTGACCTGTCAGGGATGTGACGACGGCGAAGGGTACGGCAATCGTTGCAGCAGCACCCAAGTCCCGCGCGGAGAGCAATGCCCTTGGAATCGCGCTGTACAGATCGTGACGGATCATGGCCCTTATTCCGACGACGGCGAACCCGCATCCGTCACGTGCGACGTGCGAACGCTGGATTGGGTGATCGCCGGAGGCGAAAGCGGGCCTCGAGCGCGCCCGATGCACCCTGACTGGGCGCGTTCGCTGCGCGATCAGTGTGCGGCTGCTGGCGTCCCCTTCCTGTTCAAGCAGTGGGGCGAGTACGTGCCCGCAGGCGACCATCTGGAAGAAGATATTCCCGCTTACCTTAGGTTGAGGCGCGGCGATCTTTGCCATGTCTTTCCCGACCATCAGCTGATGGCCCGTGTCGGAAAGAAGGCGGCCGGCCGCCTACTCGATGGCGTCCTGCATCACGATTTCCCGGCGGTTGAGAAGTGACCCCGCCGCCATCGCCCGAAACGGTCGACCGCGTAACCGGCGTGCTGGCGCTTTTCGTCGATGCCGACCAGATCGATCCGCGCGCCTTCCTTGTCGGTGATCTGGCCCTGTCCTGGCGCGATCGCCTGTGCCTGTGCAGCGAGCTGGAAGAGACGTTCCAGATCGACATTCCCGACCAGGTGCTGACCGACTGGGAAACGGTGGAGGATATCGCCAGCACCGTTTCCGAGATCGAGCGGAAGGCGCGGCGATGAGGCCCGCCGCCCTCAACATCGTCCCGATCGACGATGATGCCCGCAACGGTCGCTACCAGCTGGTTTTCGCGGGCGATCGCTACGCGCTGGTGCGCTGGCTCGGCGGCCACTGGATTTTCACCAGCGGGCAGCAGCTGCCCGACGAACCCACCCATTATCATCGAAAGGACTGATCCCATGTCCGAAGGCACAGACACGCCCGAATTCCCCGAAGGCCAGATCAGCAGCATCCCGCTTGATCGCCTCATGCTCTCCAGCCTCAACGTGCGCCAGACCGAGCGTGACGCCGATACCGTTGGGCTTGCCGAAAGCATCGCCACGCACGGCCTGAAACAGAACCTGATCGTGGTACCCGCGCACTTCAGCACTGGCGAGGTTCACGAGGAATGGAACGGCGCCGATCGATGGGCCGGAAAATTCGAGGTGATCGCTGGCGGCCGACGCTTCCAGGCACTGCAATTGCTGGTCGAGCAAGATCGACTGCCGGCAACTTTCCCCACCCCATGCAAGGTGGAGAGCCGCGACCAGGCGCGCGAAACGTCCCTCATCGAGAACAAGGAACGGGTCACCATGAACCCGGCTGACGAACTCGATGCGTACCGCGAAATCGTTGCCCGTCACAGCGGCAACCCCAAGGTCCCGAGCGATGCCGCGATCGAGATCTGCGCCAAGCGCTTCGGCAAAACTGTCCGTTACGTCGAAGGTCGCCTGCGCCTGGCGAACCTCGCGCCCGAGATCCTCGCAGCGCTACGGGCTGACGAGATCGGCCTTGAAAGCGCCAAGGCCTACGCCGCTGTTGAGGACCACGAGCTTCAGCTGCAGGTATTCGAGGCGCAGAAGAAATCGAAATGGAAGGCGCATCACGCCAGCATCGTGCGCGATGCGCTGAACGGCCACTCGCTGGCGATAGACCACGATCTGGTGAAGTTCGTCGGACTGGATGCCTATCTAGCGGCCGGCGGGCATATCATCACCGACCTGTTCATGGGCACCGATGGCGAACAGCGCGTAACCGACGTCAAGCTGGTCGAGGAAATGGCCCGCAAGCTGGCGGAACCGATGGTTGCCCCTCAGGCGAAAAAGGACGGCTTCAAGTCCGGCATGCTGGCAACTGTCTATGGCGGTTGGCCCAAGGCCCCTGAAGGCATGGAACGCTTCCAGCGCTATTACGCGGACAAGGATCCCACCAAGGCCGAGTTGAAGAAGTGCATCGCGGTATACGGCATCGAGATCGACGGAACCGGCATCGCAAAGCTCGGCCACTTCCGACCAATCCCCGTGAAAGAACAGCAGCCGGAGCGAGATTGGGAGGCCGAACGCGCTGCCAATTCGCGCAGCCATGCCGTGAAGCGCAGAGCGGCTCGGTTGGCCATATATGAACTGGGCAAATTCACCGGCACTCCGCTGGAAGGACACGCTTTCTGGCCTGATTACAACCCGAATGTCGTCGAACTCGATAGATCGGACGAAGCCTTCACGTTCGTTGCCGTACTGATACGGGTGCCGACCGAGCGGGTGGAAGCCAACCGCGAGGAAGCCGAACGCCTGATCGACGAGGAAGCCGCCGCCGCAGCGGCTGCCCAGGCTGAAGAAGATGCCGAAGACGAAGGGGCGGACGCATGACTCGCCCGGACATGGCGGAAGACCGCCCCAACGCCGCCGACTGGCGCAACCGGGCCGAGCGCGCCGAAGCAGAATGTGCCGAACTGCGCGCAGGAGCCCGCGCCGCCATCGCCGCCCTGCAATCCCGCCCCGCCGAACATCCCGACGATGTAGCGGTTGACCTGTTCGCGGCTGCCATGAAGGCAAAACTTGCCATGAAGCGCGCGGAAGGTCGCGGCGGATGGCAGAACCGGGACGAGTGTAGCGCCGAACGCCTATCGGGAATGCTGCGCGATCACGTCGGCAAGGGCGATCCGGTCGACGTGGCCAACTTCGCCATGATGCTCCACCAACGCGACGAAAAGATCAGTCCCGAGCAACCTCGCTACAAACCTAATCGTGGCGAACGCCCCGAGACAATCCTTGTCGCCAAGGCCGCTGCCGACGTAACAGTGCCGGAAGGCTCGACAAGCTACAGCCGGGAAAAATGGTACATCGCCCGCGATGCCGCTCTGTTCGCCGGGGAAGCCCTAGGCCTATCGATCCAGATGAGACCGATGGAGCAATGGGATCGTCGCGACGAAACGGTGCTTTTGCTGGTCGATTACACAGACGGTTGCCGCGCCCTGGACGATGCACCGCTGGCACTCACCATCGGCCATAACAACGATCACAATGTGGGCGACGGCGAAGGCAAAGGCTGGGAATTCGCAGGCTGGTGCTGGAGCCACGATCATTACGTGGCCGGCAAAGGCAAGCCCATTGGCTGGGCTCCGCTCCCTCACCATCTCGCGGATCCCGCAAAGGCGGGCAAGGCGTGACCCATCACTTCGCCTCCCTCCCCCGCAAAGACTATCAGCTGGCGCTGATGGACCCCGCCTGGGCGACGCGCAATTACGACGGCACCGATCGCACGCCCACGCAGAAGCGCGGCGAGGATCACTATCCGACGATGACGCTGGACGAGCTGAAAGCGCTCGAAGTCGGCGAGATCATGGCGAAAAACTCGCTGATCGCCATGTGGGTGATCAGCAGCCATCTTGACCAGGCCTTTGAACTGGCACGGCACTGGGGCTTCACGTTTCGGACCGACCTTTTCATCTGGCTGAAGCAGAAGCTGCTGTTCGCCAACCAGATCGACATGTTCACCGGCGACATTCCCCCGCCGAAAATGTCGATGGGCAGGCACACGCGCAACCAGGCGGAGGCCTGCTGGCTGTTCGGCCGCGGCAAGGGCCTGCCCGTGCTGAACCACGACGTGCGGCAGGTAATCATCGAGCCGCCGACCGAACACAGCCGCAAGCCAGCCGAGCAATATGACCGCCTCGCCCGCCTTTACGGCGAGCCCGAAAAGATCCGCTGCCTCGAAATGTTCAGCCGCACCCCCCGCAAGGGCTGGGACGCGTGGGGCAATGAGGTCGGCAAATTCGCGGAGAAAGCCGATGCGTGATCCCGGCCTGGTCATCATGCAGCACGTCGTCAACGATCCCGATTCGCGGCGCGTCGTGGGCGAGCTTCCATGCTGGCATGATGAGAAAATTCCGTATGCCCGCGAAATTGCGCGTGACATCGACCTGCCCGTCGAGCGCCTGCACCGCATTCTGAAGCGCCTGATCGCTGGCGGATACGCCACCTATGGCCCCGTTCTCCGTGACGACAGCATGCCGATCGGCTCCAGCTACTGGCTGACCGAACAGGGTGAAAGCTTGCGCTACAAGCTGGCTTCCGGGGAACTGTGAACCGGTCGGAAGCCCTCGATGCGATCGCGATCGCCATTGCGCACTCGCTGGCGCGGCAGCACCATGCCGAATCGATGGCTATCCGGACCAAGGGAAATACGAATGCGCACGGCGATTTACGCCCGTTTCAGCAGCCAGTTGCAGAAGGACTCCTCGATCGAGGATCAGGTTCGCGTCTGCACGGAACGCGCTGAGCGCGAGGGCTGGACGGTCACGGCCGTCTTTTCAGACTATGCGATTTCGGGCGCCGTGCGCGATCGACCGGGCCTGAATGCCCTGATCGAGCATGTTCGCGGCGGCGGCGCCGAACAAGTCATGGCTGAGGCGATCGACCGGCTCTCACGCGATCAGGAAGATCTCGCCGGCATTCACAAGCGCATTCGCTTTCTTGGCGCGCGGATCTTCACCCTGTCCGAAGGACAGGTGGACGAACTGCAAATCGGCTTCAAGGGCACGATGGCCAGCCTGTTCCGCAAGGATCTGGCCGACAAGATCAAGCGCGGCCAGGGCGGGCGCGTGGCCGCCGGCCGCACCCCGGGCAACATCGTCTATGGCTACCGCAAAGTGCACCGCCTGGACGCCCGCGGTGAAGCGGAACGCGGCCTGCGCGAGATCGATCCCGACCAGGCCGAAATCGTGCGGAGGATCTACGCCGAATACATCGCCGGCGAATCGCCGCTCGCGATCGCGCGCCGGCTGAATGCCGAAGGCGTGCCCTCCCCGTCCGGTGGAAGCTGGAACGTCAGCGCCATCAACGGCGATGCCGTGCGCGGCAACGGAATCCTGTGCAACGAAATCTACATGGGCCAGCTGGTGTACAACCGCACCACGATGGTCCGCGATCCGGACACGCGAAAGCGCGTTCCCCGGGTCAATCCCGCAGAACAGTGGCAGCGCCAGGCCGTACCGCACCTGCGCATTGTCGATGATGAAAGCTGGGATGCTGTTCGCCGGCGCAAGAGCCACCGCGAGAACTGGGACTTCAACAAGCAGCGCCGCCCGAAGCGACTGCTATCCGGCCTGGTCAAATGCGGCCAGTGCGGCGGCCCTGTCGTCGTGATCGGCAGCGAAAAGTGGGGCTGCTCGAACACCCGGCGTTCCGGCACCTGCAAGAACCGCCGCACGATCGACAGCAATGTTCTGGAATCCCGCGTCCTCGCCGGTCTGCGCCGCGAGCTGCTGAGCCCCGAACGGGTGAGCATCGTCGTGAAGGCATATCACCAGCACCGCACCCGCCTCGATCGCGAAGCGCATGAAGCCGCGGCGCATAACCGCAAGCGCATCGAGGAACTGGAAAAGCAGATCGGCAACCTAGTCGGCGCGATCGCGGCCGGCGCCGGCGACGTGCCCGAAATCGTGACAGCCCTTCAGCGCGCCCGGGCCGAGCGTGATCAGCTGAGCGAGGCGATCGGATCGGCCGACGCCGCCCAGGTCATCAGCCTCCACCCGGCAATCGCCGAAGCGTACCGCAACGCCGTGGAGAACATCACGCGCCATCTGGAAGGTGACGAAGAATCGGCCCGCACCGCGCGCGCAGCACTGCGCACGCTGATTGACGCCGTGGTCCTCACACCCAAGGAAAACGGCCGCGGAATGGATATCGATCTGGAAGGAAGGCTCGAAAACATCGTAGGCCTCGCAACCGGCGAAACCCCGCGTGAGCGTGAAGGTATGTTACAAGTGGTAGCGGAGGAGGGACTCGAACCCCCGACACGCGGATTATGATTCCGCTGCTCTAACCAGCTGAGCTACTCCGCCATACCAAGACCACTTCATGAGTGGCTCTGCATGGTGCCGCGGGGAGCGCCCCGGGCAGGTGCGTGCCTCTAAGGGGAAGGTTGCCCGCGGTCAACACCCAAAAAGCACTTTAGCCGCGAAATTTTACGATGCGAATTTCCCGCCAGAGCCCCTCCTCCCACGCGTAGAGCCCGAAGCCCCGGAACCGGAACGAAACGGGCGCCAGTTCCGCCTGCAATCGGGCCTGCAAGGCCTGCGCCTGCGCCGAGGATACCTTGTTCTGCACCGTCACATGCAATCGCAGCGCTCGGCTGTCCTGAACCGTGAGCAGGCCGTGCATGCGATCGGCGATCCGCGCATGCAGGTCTTCCATCGCCGGGCTATGAACCGCCAGCGCCGTGCCGCGCTCCAGCTTCATCAGCCCTGAAATCCGTGCAGGCGGCGGCGCCGAGCGCGCAAGCTCGCCGAGAATCGCCATGAGTTCGGCCTCCACGGACGGCGGCAAGGCGTGAAACAGCGTGACATGCGCCCGCAACCGGTTGCGCTCCGGGGGATAATGCGCCCGGCGCAGGCCATCGGCCCAGCCCAGCACGTCGGCGGGCAGCTCCGCGGTAACCAGCAACGGCGCACCGGGTCGGCGCTCGCTTGCCAGGATCTCACCCTCTCTGTTCATGCCTGCTCCCGTCTCCCCCTCCTCGATAGCGGACGATTCCCGCTCCAACCACGAGCGGATTGTCAGCGGGCAGCCCGTGCGGCAGAATCGCCCTATCCTATGGTGGTGCCCCCAGGGAGAGCAACATGCGCAGGTTCTGGATCATCGCCTCCGGCATCCTGTTGTGGAACCTGCTGGGCGATGCCGCCTACTTCATGCAGGCCAGCACCGATCTCGACGAACTGGCCCGAACCGACCCGGTTGCCGCGCAGGCCTTCATGCAGATGCCCGCCTGGGCCTGGGGCGCCTATGCGATCGCCGTATGGAGCGGAACCCTGGGCGCGCTCCTGCTGCTGATGCGTCGCGGCAGCGCCTGGGCGTTCTTTGCCCTGTCGCTTGCCGGGGTGATCGTGCAGTTCGGCTGGAGCTTCCTCGATTTCGGAATGCTCGGCGCCAAGGGGCCGGCGGCGGCGATCTTTCCGCTGATGATCCTCGTAATCGCCGCCGCCTCGGTTGCCTATGCCCGGCGCAAGCGGGCAGACGGCACGCTCCATTGACGCGCCCTGCGGACAAAAACGTAGGGGCAGCGGGCGACTGCCCCCTGCCCCTCGATAGCCTGCTCAGAGACTGTCTGGAAATTCGGAAAAGGCGAATTTCACGGCATCAGCCCGCCCCCAAACTGCCCTAATCCGGCAGCTTTCAAACGGAGCCTCAGATCTCGCCGCGCGCGCGGCGGATCGCGAACCACTTCTTTACGTTCTCGTTGTGCTCGGCCAGCGTCGAAGCAAATGCGTGGCCACCGGTCCCGTCGGCAACCATGTAGAGCGCCCCGGTCTTGGCCGGATGCAACACCGCCTCGATAGAGGCCTTGCCCGGGTTGGTGATCGGGTACTTGGGCAGGCCGGGCATCGAGTAGGTATTGTAGTCGTTGACCGCGCGGATCTCCGACTGGAGGATCCGGCGACCGAGCGGCTTGCCCCGGGTGATCGGGTAGATGATCGTGGGATCGGCCTGCAACGGCATGCCGATGCGCAGGCGGTTGGAATAGAGCCCGGCCACCATCGTCCGCTCGGAGGGCTTGCCGGTTTCCTTCTCGACGATCGAGGCGAGAATGACGGCCTGCTCCGGCGTCTTGACGACCAGCCCCTCGTCGCGCTTGTCCCACAGTTCGGCCAGGGTCCGCCGCATGGCCGCCTGCATGCGGCGCAGCACGTCCTCGCGGGCCTCGCCTTTGCCGAAGGCGTAGCTGTCCGGCAGGATCGAGCCCTCGTCCGGCACGGCGATGTCACCGGTCAGACCGCTCTGCGCCATCAGCCGTTCCTGCACCATGATCGAGGGCATGCCCTCCGGCACGGTGACAAAGCGGCGGATCACATCGTCGCTGGAGATGATCGCCAGAATGCGCGAGGAACTGGCGTGCGCGGGAATGGCGAACTCGCCCGCCTTGATCGCGCCGCCGCCGCCGAACACGCGGGCGCGCAGCGCAAAGCCGCTGGCAGAGCGGATCGCGCCCTGTTTTTCCAGCCGCTCGGCCACCGAGGCGAGGCTCGCCCCGTTGGGAACAATGAAATGGGTGTCCTTCGCGAGCGGGCCGGAACCGTACCAGCCGCCCACGAAGGACCAGAGGGCGATCACCGCCGACAGGCCGATGGCCGCGACGATAAACCAGTTGCGCCGCGACATCATCGCCTCTTCAGCCTTTCGCGATCAGTCGATCTTGCGCATCACCAGGCTGGCATTGGTGCCGCCGAAGCCGAACGAGTTGTTCAGCACCGCGCGCACTTCACGCTTGCGCGCGACATGCGGAACCAGGTCGACGCCCTCGGTGCCCTCGTCCGGGGTGTCGAGATTGAGCGTGGGCGGCACGATCTGGTCGCGCATCGCCAGGATGCAGAAGATCGATTCGACCGCGCCGGCACCGCCAAGCAGGTGGCCGATGGCCGACTTGGTCGAGCTCATCGAGACCGAGCCGATGGCATCGCCGAACAGGCGGCGCACGGCGCCCAGTTCGATGGTATCGGCCATGGTCGAAGTGCCGTGGGCGTTGATGTAATCGATGTCGGCCGGGGTCATGCCCGCCTTCTTCAGCGCCATCTGCATCGAGCGGTAGGCGCCGTCGCCGTCCGGGTGCGGAGCGGTGACGTGGAAGGCATCGCCCGAAAGGCCGTAGCCGATCACTTCGCAGTAGATCTTCGCGCCGCGGGCCTTGGCGTGTTCGTACTCCTCGAGCACGAGAACGCCGGCACCCTCGCCCATGACGAAGCCGTCACGATCCTTGTCGTAGGGGCGGCTCGCCTGTTCGGGGCGGTCGTTGTAGCTGCAGTTGAGCGCGCGGGCCTGCGCGAAACCGGCAATGCCGATCGGGCAGACGGTCGATTCGGCGCCGCCTGCCAGCATGATGTCGGCATCGCCGTCCTTGATCATGCGAGCGGCATCGCCGATCGAGTGGGCGCCGGTCGAGCAGGCGGTGACGACCGCGTGGTTCGGACCCTTGAGGCCGTACTTGATCGAGACCTGGCCCGAGATCAGGTTGATCAGGCGGCCATGGACGAAGTGCGGCGAGACACGGCCCGGCCCCTTTTCGGCCAGGACCAGCGATTCGCTTTCGATGCCCGGCAGACCGCCGATGCCCGAACCGATCGAGCAACCGGCCATGAGCTTGTCTTCCTCGCTCATGTCGGTGAGACCGGCGTCCTCGAGCGCCTGGCCTGCGGCATCGATGCCGAAGACGATGAAGGGATCGACCTGGCGCTGGATCTTGTGATCGACGCGCTTGCCGGCATCGAACCCGTACTCATGATCGGCCGGCTTCACTTCGCAGGCGATCTGGCACTTCTGGTCCGAAGCATCGAACTTGGTGATCGGACCCGCACCGCTCTTGCTAGCAAGGATGTTGGCCCAGGTGGTCTCGACATCAGCCCCGAGCGGGGTGACCAGACCAAGACCGGTTACGACGACGCGACGCATTCACGCTCTCCAAAACTCAAATAGGCCGTGGTTGCACCGCTGGAAACTCCACCGGCAGAAACGGCAACAGGCCCGCCCCCTTAGAGGTCGAGCCTGTCGATTTCAATCCGTGAGTGGACACAAGGCGTCCCGGCCGAGACCGGAAACGCCATTGCGACCGCAGGCCGGATCAGCCCTTGTTCTCTTCGATGTACTTGATCGCATCGGAGACGGTGCTGATCTTTTCAGCTGCATCGTCCGGGATCTCGACGCCGAATTCTTCTTCGAACGCCATGACCAGCTCGACGATGTCGAGCGAGTCAGCGCCCAGATCGTCGATGAAGCTTGCTTCTTCGGTGACCTTGTCGGCTTCCACGCCGAGGTGCTCGACGACGATCTTCTTAACCCGATCGGCGGTATCGCTCATGTGAATAGACCCCTTCAAAAATCGGTCGGTATTGTATCTCGCCAGCCGCCCTAATGATTGGGCGGGGCGCTGGCAAGCCTCGCGCGCAAGTTGGTGCCGTCGCGCGAGGCATCGCAGGCGTCCTTATCGACCTGCGCCGGGCTTTTCCAGCCCATATCGCCCATTCTTGCGCCGCCTCGGCGAAAAAGACCCCGGAAAACCGGGGCCTTCCCTTAGCGGCAAACAGCCTGCCGTCAGGCCGCCGGCTTCTGCGGCTCGACCACACGCATGTGCAGTTCGCGCAGTTGCTTGGGCTCGGCCGGGGTCGGCGCGCCCATCAGCAGGTCTTCGGCGCGCTGGTTCATCGGGAACAGCGCCACTTCACGCAGGTTCTGCGCGCCGCAGAGCAGCATCACGATGCGGTCGACACCGGCCGCCATGCCGCCGTGCGGCGGGGCGCCGTACTGGAAGGCGCGGTAGAGGCCGCCGAAGCGCTCCTCGACGTCGGCCTTGGTGAGGCCGACCATCTCGAAGGCCTTGACCATCAGTTCCGGCGACTGGTTACGGATCGAGCCCGAGGCGATTTCGAAGCCGTTGCAGACGAGGTCGTACTGGTACGCCTTGATCGTCAGCGGGTCCTGGCCTTCCAGCGCTTCCATGCCGCCCTGCGGCATCGAGAACGGGTTGTGCGCGAAGTCGACCTTCTTGTTGTCCTCGTCCCATTCGTAGAACGGGAAGTCGACGATCCAGCACAGCTCGAAGCGGTCCTTGTCGATGAGGTCCAGCTGCTCGCCGGTGCGGATGCGGGCAAGACCGGCCAGCTTGGCAGCCTGCTCTTCCTTGCCGGCGGCGAAGAACACGCCGTCGTTCGGGCCAAGGCCCAGCGCCTCGATCAGCGCCGCGGTCTTTTCCTCGCCGTGGTTCTTGGCGATCGGGCCGCCGGGGACGCCGTCCTTGATGTTGATGTAGCCAAGGCCCGAATAGCCCTCGCCGCGCGCCCAGACGTTCATGTCGTCGAAGAACTTGCGGCTGCCCGCGCCCGCACCCGGAGCCGGGATCGCGCGGATCACGCCGCCGTTTGCGACGATGCCCGCGAAGATGCCGAAGCCCGATTCGACGAAGTGCCCGGTCACGTCCTTGATGATCAGCGGGTTGCGCAGATCAGGCTTGTCCGAACCGTAGTCCAGCATCGACTGCGCGTGCGGAATGCGGCGGAAGCTGCCTGCCGGGGTGACCGGCTTGCCTTCGGCGAAGTCGGCAAAGACGCTCTGCAGCACCGGCTCCATGGTTTCCCAGATCTCTTCCTGGGTCACGAAGCTCATTTCGAGGTCGAGCTGGTAGAACTCGCCCGGCAGACGGTCGGCGCGCGGGTCCTCGTCGCGGAAGCAGGGGGCAATCTGGAAGTAGCGGTCGAAACCGGCGACCATCAGCAGCTGCTTGTACTGCTGCGGCGCCTGCGGCAGCGCATAGAACTTGCCCGCGTGGATGCGGCTGGGCACCAGGAAGTCGCGCGCGCCTTCGGGCGAGGAGGCGGTGAGGATCGGCGTCGCGTATTCGGTGAAGCCGATGCCTTCCATCTTGCGGCGCATGTCCGAGATGATCTTGGTGCGCTTGACGATGTTGGCGTGCAGCGTCTCGCGGCGCAGGTCGAGGAAGCGATAGCGCAGGCGGATGTCCTCGGGATATTCCTGCTCGCCGGCCACCGGCATCGGCAGTTCCTCGGCCTTCGCCTGGACGGTCACGGCGCGGGCATAGACCTCGATCTCGCCGGTCGGCAGGTTCGGGTTCACGGTCGAGGCGCTGCGGGCCTTCACTTCGCCTTCGATGGTGACCACCGATTCGACGCGCAGCGAATCGAGCACGGCCAGCGCCGGGCTGTCGCTGTCGGTGACGATCTGGGTGATACCGTAGTGATCGCGCAGATCGACGAAGAGGACGCCGCCGTGATCGCGCTTGCGATGCACCCAGCCCGAGAGGCGGACGGACTGGCCGACCTCGGCAGCGGTCAGGGCGCCGCAGGTGTGGGAGCGATAGGGATGAGTCATGGCGGGCTCGCGCTTCTCTTGATCTGAAACAGGTTGCAAGCCGTGCCCCCTAGTCGAGTGGCCGGATTATTTCCAGATGGGGATTTGCATTCGCCGGGTTTGTCCCGCGCGGGGCGGCGCAGAAGGCGGGCACGGTAACCCGGTATCAACCATTGCGGAGCTATCCCGGCATCAAAGGGTCTCATGGAGAAAGATAATGCTTGCGGACGTCACGGTCGACGGCAGGCCGGAAAGCCAGTTCCGCCTCGCGATCGAGTCCATGCTGCGCGCCGGCGACGCCGACCAGGCCGCCCGCGCGCTCAAGGCCGAACTCGGCTACTTGTGCGGCCAGGGTCAGCCCCTGCCCGCGCGCTTCCGGTTCATCGCCGCCTCGGAACTCGAAGTCACCGGCTGGGACCGCCTGATCGAACGGATCGGCGAACTCGACAGCCCCGGCGACCCGATCACCGCGATCGGCATCGATGTCTGCGGAATGCAGGCGGGCTTCGGCGGCGCCCCCACCCTCGCATTCGAGACCACATATTATACCGACCAGGCCTGGGGCTTCTCCCACGCCGACCGCGACGGACTCTGCGCCGGCTATACCGGCACGACCAATGCCTGGCAGGGGGCTTTCGAGGATCTCGACGACACCTTGCGGGTAGCCGGGCTCGACGATCTCAACGCCGTGATCGCCGCGCTTGAGAACCATTGCCGCAGCGGCAGCGCAACACCGGAGGAACAGCGCGGCTTCGTGGTCGGCGCCTGTTATCTTGCCGTGCTGGTCCACCAGGCCGTGCGCGACAAGGTTGCCGCCGAGGGACTTCCCCGCGCCATGGCAGTGCTGGTGGGCAGCAACGAGGCCTATCCCTGGTTCGAGGCCCCGGCCGCGACCGCGCGCGATGGCTTCGTGTCGGCCGAACCGGCGCCCACCGCGCGCGGGATCGGCGCCGTGCTGGAGCGCCGCCCGCTGGATCTGGGCGCGCATCTTGCCGCGATGCCCGCGCCGCGCCCACACCTGCCCTCTGCGGACCTGACCTCTTCGGATCTGGCCTCTTCGGATCTTGCGCGGCCCGACCCGCTGCCGTCCGACCTGCAGCCCACCGAACTCCCGGCGCCGATCTTCGACACCGGCCGCGCGCCTTTCGCACCGCCGCTGGCGCAGGAAGAGGCATCGACCGAGACCGCGCAGCCCCTGTTCGGCGCCTCCCTGCAGCCCCCGTCCACCGACGAGCCGCCCGCCAGCGTGTTCCGCCAGTTCCCGCAGGCACAGGAACGGATCGACTTTGGCGCCGCCGATTTCGAGGCAGCCGGCTTCGACGACTGGCCCGCCGAAACACAGCACCATGACCTCGAAAGCGAGGAAATGGAGGAGCTGGCCGCGACCGACGCCGCAACCGACTATGCCGCGCTCGACGGCCTGCGCATGGCGGCGACCGCCACGCCTGCGGCGGCCCCTCTCCCGGTTCTCGAACCCGCACGCGAACCGGCGCCGGCCCATGAGGACGAGGAAGCGCTGCACCTGCCGCCGCCGGGCATCCACGTCACCGGCACCCAGCTGCGCCGCCGCTTCGTCGACCGCGAGACCATCGCCATCGAGGAAGAGCGTCCGGCCAGCCTGTTAAGCAGCCTGCTCGAACGCCTGTTCGGCAAAAAATAGCGTCGCCGCCGGATTTCTCCGACAAAACTGAGAGTCGGACCGGTCGGGGAGATTGATCCCCCGCCCGGTTCGGCGTAACGCCGCAGTCGCAATGATCATTCACCCGCTTATTACAAAGACGGAAGAGCTCTCCGCTCTGTGCGAACGCCTCGCGAAATCGGATTTCGTGACGGTGGATACCGAGTTCATGCGCGAGAACACCTATTGGCCCGAACTCTGCCTCGTGCAGATCGCCAATACCGAGGAAGCCGCCGCCGTCGATCCGAAGGCGGACGGGCTCGACCTGTCTCCGCTGCTCGACCTGCTGACCGACAACGAGGACGTGCTCAAGGTCTTCCACGCCGGCGGCCAGGACGTCGAAATCATCTACAACTTCACCGGCCGTACCCCGCACCCGATCTTCGACACGCAGATCGCGATGATGGCAATCAGCCAGTCGGAGCAGATCGGCTATTCGAACCTGGTCGAATCGTGGCAGGGCCTGACCATCGACAAGGGCGCCCGCTTCACCGACTGGTCGCGCCGCCCGCTGACCGAACGCCAGATCGAATACGCCATCGGCGACGTCACCCATCTGGCCAAGATCTTCCCCAAGATCCTCAAGCGCCTGATGAAGACCGGCCGCGGCCAGTGGCTCGACCAGGAAATGGAAAAGCTGGCCGATCCGGCCAACTACCGCAACGATCCCACCGAGGCGTGGAAGCGCATCAAGGCCGCCGGCCGCAACGCCGCCATGCTCGGCCGCCTCAAGGCCATCGCCGAATGGCGCGAGATCGAGGCGCAGGGCAAGAACATCCCGCGCGGCCGCATCGCCCGCGACGAGACACTGGCCGACCTCGCCAGCCACCCGCCCAAGCAGCAGTCGGACCTTGCCAAGGTGCGCGGCCTCTCGCAGGGCTGGAAGGACAACGACATCGGCAAGCGCCTGATGAACACCATCGCCAAGTCGTCGCCGCTGACCGATGACGAGATGCCGCCGCGCGCCCCGCGCGGTGCGCCGCTCGGCAAGGAAGGCTCGCTGGTGGCGGACCTGCTCAAGCTGCTGCTCAAGATCCGTGCGCGCGAGATCGACGTGGCCGCCCGCCTGCTGGCGCGCAGCGAAGACCTCGAACTGCTGGCCGCCGGCGTGCGCAAGAACCTGCCGATCCTGGAAGGCTGGCGCTACGAAGTCTTCGGCCATGACGCGCTCGACCTCGTCGAGGGCAAGCTCGCCTTCGCGGTCGTCGACGGCAAGCTGAAGATGACTCGTGTCGAAGATGCGGAGGAGGTGCCGGTCACCGAGTGACCGGCCTGCCCCCAATTCACGGACCGCGCGCAAATGGTTGGCGAAGCGCCCCTCTTCGTGCGATAGCCCGCGCGTGACCGTCTATCAGCCCACGCTCAAGCAGCTTCAGTACCTTGTCTCGCTTCATGAGCATGGCCATTTCGGCCGTGCCGCGGATGCCTGCTTCGTCTCGCAGTCCACGCTTTCGGCGGGCCTGCGCGATCTGGAGGCGCTGCTCGGCGTCACCCTGGTCGAACGCACCAAGCGCGCGGTGCGCTTCACCCCGCTGGGCAATGCCGTCGTCGAAAAAGCCCACCGCATCCTGCGCGAGACCGAGGAACTGTCCGATCTCGTGCAGTCGAGTGGAAAGCCGCTCTCGGGCGAAGTGCGCATGAGCGTGATCCCGACGATCGCGCCGTTCCTGCTACCCCGCATGCTGCCGCGCCTGCGCCGCGAGCGCCCGAACCTCAAGCTGTTCCTGCGCGAGGAACCCAGCCAGGCCGCCATCGAATCGCTCCACCACGGCCGCGCCGACTGCGTGCTGCTCGCCCTGCCCTACGCCACCGGCGAAGTGGAGAAGGAGACCATCGAGCTGGATGCCTTCTACGTCGCTTTCCCCAGCGACGATCCGCGCAACCCGCCCGAGGAAGTCGGCCCCGACATCATCGACGAGCATCGCCTGCTGCTGCTGGAAGACGGGCACTGTCTGAAAGACCACGCACTGGCGGCCTGCAACCGCCCGGAACTGCGCGCTTCGGCGACGATGATCGGCACCAGCCTGCACACCCTGGTGCAGATGGTCGACAACGGGCTCGGCCTGACGATGCTGCCGGAAATGGCCATCGATGCCGGTATCCTGAACGGCACCAATGTGGTCGCCCGCCCGCTCAATTCCCCCCACGCCAACCGCGAGATCGCGCTGGTCTGGCGCCGCAATTCGCCGCGCGCGGAAGAATTCCGGCTGCTCGCGGACGAACTGCGCGCCGGTTAGGGCGTTTTCCGATCCGACCCCGTCGGGTCAATTGCTCCAGGATTTTGTGTCTGGGCGGTTTCCGGTTCGTCAGGTGGTTCCACCTGATGAACCCGAAACCGCGCTAACCCCGGCGGCGCAGCCCCTGCAGCGCCATGCCAACCGAAGCGATGGCGATGCCCAGCATCGTCACCCCGCTCCAGCCCCAGTGGTGCCAGACCACCGTCGCCGCGCCCGAACTCACCGCACCGGCCAGGAACATCGTGCCCATGTAGACGGTGTTGATGCGCGAGCGCGCTTCGGGACGCAGGGCATAGATGATGCTCTGGTTGGAAATCTGGCTGGCCTGGATCGCGAAGTCGAGCACCAGGACGCCGATCACCAGCCCGGCGATCGAGGTCCAGAATGCAAAGATCAGCCAGGAAGCCAGCGTGAACGCGCTTGCCGCCACGATCACCATGTGCGGCCCCCGGCGATCGGCGATCCGGCCCGCGATCGGCGCGGCCAGCACCCCGGCTGCACCGAGAATACCGAACAGCCCGGCCACTTCCGACCCGAGCCCGAAGCGCGGTTCCTGCAAATGCAGTGCCAGGATCGTCCAGAACACGCTGAACACGCCGAACTGGGTGCACTGAGTGAAGGTGGCGAGGCGCAGCGCGGGAAATTCGCGCCACAGCCCCCAGAGCGAGACCAGCAGCCCGCCATAGCCCATGCCCGCAGGCTTGGGCTGGCTGCGCGGCAATTGCCAGGCGAGCAGCCCGGCAGTTCCCAGCGCCAGCGGCACCGCCAGCGCGAACATCGCCCGCCAGCCGAACTCGGCGCCCACGAATCCGGCCAGGGTGCGGCTCAGGAGGATGCCGCAGAGCAGCCCGGCCATGACCGTTCCGACCACCGAGCCGCGCTTGTCCTCCGGCGCGAGGTTCGCCGCAAGCGGCACGATCTGCTGCGCCACCGAGGCGAGCAGGCCGACCACCAGCGATGCCGCCAGCACCATCGCCCCGCTCGGCGCCGCGGCGACCAGCGCCAGTCCGATCGCCAGGGCAATGCACTGGAGGACGATCAGCCGCTTGCGCTCGACCAGATCGCCGAGGGGAACCAGCAGCACGAGGCCCGCCGCATAGCCCAGCTGCGTGGCGGTCGGCACGTAGGTGATCGCGGCGCCGGGAACATCACGCTCCATCAGGCCGAGCATGGGCTGGCCGTAATAGATGTTGGCGACCGTCAGCCCCGCCGAGGCCGCCAGCGCGAACACCAGCGCGCGACCGAATTTCCGAGGCTTCGGATCCGGATTGCGGAACTGGGCGGCAAGCAGGCGACGAGAGGCGGTGATGGGATTCATCCTTGCGATAGTGATGTCCCCCGACTGCGCAGCCACCTGACGCAGGCAAACGCTTGAGCCAAACGCAACAAGCGCACTCCGAATAGCGTTTTTTGCAACCAGAGGCGGGCCATCGCTCCTGCCGCGAGGAGCCAGCCGCTCATGTTCGCAGGGCGCGATCGCCGCGCTCAATCCATGTGCTTGAGGCCGACCCGCAGGTAGTCCCAGCCGGTGATCAGCGTCAGCACGGCCGCGCCCCACAAGGTGGTCAGACCCACCGTGTGCGGCACATTGATCGCCAGCGCGCCGAGATCGAGGTTCCACCACGGCATCGCGGCGCCGAGAATCAGCGCACCGAGCGAGATCATCTGGAACGTCGTCTTCCACTTGGCGAGCCGGCTGACCGGCACCGAAACCTGCAATCCGCCGAGGAATTCACGCAGCCCCGAAACCGCGATCTCGCGCACGAGAATGATCAGCCCGGCGATGACATGCATGTCGCCCACGTAAGGGCCGGTGAGGACACCCTGCGCAGTCAGCACGAGGATCACCGCCGCGACCATGATCTTGTCGGCGATCGGATCGAGGAACACGCCGAGCTTGGACACCGCCCCGCTCGACCGGGCGAGATAGCCGTCGAAATAGTCGGTAATGCCCATCAGGCAGTAGAGCGCGAAAGCCAGACCATAGCCGAATTCCCATTTCGGCCACCACAGCAGGAAGGCCAGAAGCGGCATCGCGACAATGCGGGAGAGCGTGAGGATATTCGGCAAGGTAAGCATCGCCGCATAGCCATAGCGGCGATGTGCGCGTTTGAGAATGGAGGAGTGACAAAAGAGCCATCGGTTTTTCGGACGAAATCGGGGGAATGCGAATTGTTGCGGGGGGCTCCTCCCCCCGCGTCACCGCTGCCATGGACCTGCCGCACCCAAGAAAAAGCCGATCAGGGCTTGTGCGCTCGCCCTGTGGCATTAAGTGTCCCGGCACGAAGAGTGAGGCCGCCGATTTTTCCAACGACATGACCACGACGACCAAACTCATCCGCGCGAGGCGTTTCCTGCCGCTGTTCGTCACCCAGTTGCTCGGGGCGTTCAACGACAACCTGTTCAAGAACGCCATGGTGCTTTTCGTGGTCTATGGGGTCTACAACTCCGAGGCCGCCGAAGCCCGTTTCAGCGCACTGGCCTCGGGCATTTTCGTGATCCCGTTCTTCCTGCTCTCCGCGCTCGCCGGGCAACTGGCCGACATGCGCGACAAGGCGAAGATCATCCGCGTCATCAAGGCCTGCGAAATCGCGATCATGGTCGTGGGCGGCACCGGCCTCGCGCTGGCCTGGCAACATGTCGCGCTCGACGCGCTGGCGATTCCGCTGATGCTGCTCGCGCTCTTCGCGATGGGCGTGCATTCGACCTTCTTCGGGCCGATCAAGTACGCGATCCTGCCCCAGCACCTACGCGAAGGCGAAGTGCTTTCGGGCACCGGGCTGGTCGAGGCGGGAACCTATATCGCGGTGCTGGCCGGCACCATCGTTGCCGGCTGGATCAGCGTCGACCACGCCGCCATCCTGGTCGTGATCATCGCGATCCTCGGCTATGTCGCCGGCCGCAAGGTGCCTTCCGCCCCGCCGATGTGCACGCCCGAACCACTCGATTTCCATGTCCTGCGCGCCTCGATCCGGCTCGTGCGCACGACGCTCAGTGATCGCCGCGTGTTCCTCGCGGTCTGCTCGATCAGCTTCTTCTGGGCGATCGGCACCGTGCTGTTCATCCAGTTCCCGCCGCTGACCAAGAACATCCTCAATGCCAGCAAGGAAGTGGCCAGCCTGTTCCTGGTGATCTTCTCGGTGGGCGTGGCGATCGGCTCAATGGCGATCAATGCCCTGCTCAAGGGCACCGTTTCGGCGCGCTGGTCGCCGATCTCGGTGATCGGCATGGGCGCCTTCCTGATCGCCTTCCAGGAAGTCTGCGCGATCTGGCCGGGCCATCTGGCCACGGACCCGCTGATGAACGTCAGCACGTTCCTGGTCCAGCCGCTGGCACTGGCCTTGCTCGGCACGCTGCTGGGCATCGCGATCTGCGGCGGCATGTTTGTCGTGCCGCTCTATGCCTTCCTGACGACCTTCGTCGACAAGTCGCTGACGGCGCGGACGATTGCCGCGAACAATATCGTCAACTCCGGCGCGATGGTGGTCGGCGCATTGGTGACCGGCGTGATGACCTGGCTGGGACTGCCGGTGGTGCAGCAAATGATGGTCGTGGCGATTGCCTGCGGCGCCTCTGCCTGGCTCGGCTACCTGTTGTTCCGCGCCGAGAAGTCGGCCCACACGGCCTGAGTGCGGGGGCTGACCGCGCCGCATGACTGCGGGGGCTGATGCCGACCTGCAATCAGGCGATGAAGACCACGATCGCGACCAGCGAAGCGCAATAGGCGGACAGGAAGCCGCGCCAATCAGCGCCGCTGAGCCGCCAGGCACAGCGTGCCTGCTCGTTTTCAGCCGCCTCGACATCCGCCGGAAACGGCGCCGTGCAGACGCGGGGAGAAAGCGTGCGCCGGAACGGATGCCGGGCGGATTCGCTGGTGAGCACAAGCGTGCGGCGTTGCAATCGTCTCATGGCGGCAAGATTAAGACTTTGTTTACCGTCTTGCCAGACACCCGAAACGGGACATCCCAAATCGGGACGGACGCGCCGCAAATCGCGCTTTCAAACCTTTAACATCCAAGGATTTCTCAAAAGAAAGGGCCGCCTTTCGGCAGCCCTTTCGAACGTCGATGAAGGATAGGCCGGTCAGATACGGTCGCCAAGCGCGCCCTTGACCTTGCCGAGGCCCTGCTGAAGCTCGCCCTTCTTTTCCTGGACCTTGCCCTCGGCCTTCTGCGCCGGGTCATTGCGGACATCGCCCGCGACCTGCTTGGCATTACCGGCGATCTCGTTACCGAGGCCCTTGATGGTGTCCTTGAGCTGTCCCATGGCTGTTCTCCTTGGTCTGGCGCGGCAAACTATCGCCGCGTTCACAAAGGGAAAAGCGATTGGCCCGCGGCTCGGTTGCCGCCGCTGCGCCGAACCGTGCCGCGAGCGCGTTCAGCGTTCGGAGAGCGCCAGGATGTAGTCCCATTCCTCAGCCGTCACTTCCGCCACCGACAGACGCGAGAGCCGGATCATCTCCATTTCGGCAAGCCGGGGATCGGCCTTGATCTGCGCTAGCGTGACCGGACGCCGCAGCTTTCGCACCGGCTTGACCTTGACCGCCGCCCACTTGCCCTCCGCATCGCTGGGATCGGCGAGCCCCGACACGCTGATCACGGCGATGCCGACGATCTCCTTGCCGATGTTGGAATGGTAGAAGAACGCCTCGTCGCCCACTTCCATGGCGCGCAGGTTGTTGGCCGCACGGTGGTTGCGCACGCCGTCCCAGGTGCCCTCGCCTTCCTTGACGAGGTCGGCCCAGCCGTAGGCATCGGGTTCGGACTTCATCAGCCAGTAGCGCTTCGCCATCGCGAGCCTTTCGAATTTTGATTTGGGACAGAAACTTTTATGGGGCGACATAGCAATAGCAGCCGCGAAGACAACACCAGTGATTCGGCCCGTGCCAGTCGTTGATCTTCAAGCACTTCGACCGAATCCTGTTTGGAAGACCATGATGAACCTTGCCCAGATTCCCGTCCTCAGCCTCGAATCCGACCGCGCCGAATTTGCCGCGCGCATCGGCGAGAGCTTCCGCACCTTCGGTTTTGCCATGGTCCGCGACCATGGCATCGACCAGGCGCTGATCGACCGCGCCTGGGACCTGACCGCCCGCTTCTTCGCGCTGCCCGACGAGACGAAGCGCCAGTACTTCATCGCCGGCCAGGGCGGCGCGCGGGGCTACACCCCGTTCCGCACCGAAGTCGCCAAGGGCGCGACCGAGAAAGACCTCAAGGAATTCTGGCACGTCGGCCGCGACCTGCCCGCAGGCTCGCCGCTGGCCGCCTCGATGCCGCCGAACATCTGGCCCAACGAGATCGAAGGCTTCCAGGAGACCTTCACCGAACTTTACGCCCAGTTCGACAAGGCCGGCGCCGAAATCCTCTCCGCCATCGCGGTCGACCTCGGCCTCGACGCACGCTGGTTCGATCCGGCGATCGACGACGGCAACTCGGTCATGCGCCTGCTGCACTACCCGCCGGTGGGCGAAGGCGCGGGCGGCGCCATCCGCGCCGGCGCGCATGAGGACATCAACCTCATCACCCTGCTGCTCGGTGCCCAGGAAGCCGGGCTCGAACTGCTCGGCAAAAACGGCGAGTGGCTGTCGGTCGCCCCGCCCGAAGGCGCCGTGGTCATCAACATCGGCGACATGCTGCAGCGCCTGACCAACCACGTGCTGCCCTCGACCACGCACCGCGTCCGCAATCCCGAAGGCGCACGCGCCGCGCACAGCCGTTACTCGATGCCCTTCTTCCTGCACTTGCGCAGCGACTTCCCGTTCAAGACGCTGGAACAGTGCATCACTCCGGAAAACCCGGACCGTTACCCGGTGAGCATCACCGCTGACGACTATCTGCAGGAACGCCTGCGCGAGATCGGCCTCAAGGCCTGAAACCGGTGCCCCAGGGGAACGTCGCCAGGACGTCCCCCGGGCCCCTCCGGCTCCGGGGGACGCAAAACGGAGATGACCGGGAACTTTCAGCGAGGCATCGCCGTTTTACGACTTTTGTCTGATCGTCGGGGTTGAAAAATTTAACCAAAACTTCAACCCCACCGGATATCCCCCGGCCATGGGTAGCCGTTCTGGGGGGACACATCCCGTGAAGATTGCATTGGTCGCACAGCCGGATAACGCCGGCGATGATTTCGATGGCGACCGCCAGATCGACATCATCGCACTCGGCATCGTCACGGCCGCGATCCTTCTCTTCATCGCCACCGGCAGCGAAGTGGGCCCCGACGTCGTCAAGTCACTGCTCGGCCACGGCCCCGGCCCCGACAATTTCATCCTCAACGCCTTCCTGCTCAACGTGGCGATCATCATCTTCGGGTGGAGCCGCTATCGCCAGCTCTGCGAAGAGATCCAGCTGCGCAAGAAGGCCGAGCGCCAGGCCCGGCGCCTGGCCGAAACCGATCCGCTGACCGGCTTCCTCAACCGCCGCAGCTTCAACGACGCCGTCGACACGATGGTCCGCCAGGCCGCGCTCACCGGCGACCGCGCGGTGACGCTGATCATGATCGACCTCGACAATTTCAAGCAGGTCAACGACTTCAACGGCCACAACACCGGCGACCGGCTGCTCCAGGAATGCGCCAAACGCATCACCGGCTGCCTGCCCTCGCAGGCGCTGGTCAGCCGCATCGGCGGCGACGAGTTCGCCGTTGCCGTGGAGTTCGACCGCAACCGGGCAGACCGCATCGACGGCATCGCCGCCTCGCTGGTCGAAGCCATCGCCCAGAGCGCGACGATCAACGCCATCAGCATCGAGGTCACCGCCTCGATCGGCCTCGCCCGCAGCGACAGCCTCGCGCGCGGCGGCACCCTGCCCGACGCCCGCACCCTGCTCGAGATGGCGGACATCGCCATGTACCACTCCAAGCGCCAGGGCCGGAACAGCTACTTCTGGTTCGAAGCCCCGATGGCCGATGAGATGCGTTTCCGCAACGAACTCGAATACGGCATCCGCAAGGGCGTGGCGCGCGGCGAATTCGTGCCGTTCTACGAGCAGCAGATCGACCTGCAGACCGGTGAACTGACCGGCTTCGAGATGCTCGCGCGCTGGGATTCCCCCCAGTTCGGCATCGTCTCGCCCGACATCTTCATCCCCATCGCCGAGGAAATCGGCGTGATCGCCGAGCTTTCCGAAAGCGTGATCGCCCAGGCCCTGGAAGACGCCAAGGCCTGGGACCAGAAACTGACGCTGGCGGTCAACATCTCGCCGATCCAGCTGCGCGATCCCTGGTTTGCGCAGAAGCTGCTCAAGATCCTGCTGGAAGCCAATTTCCCGCCGCACCGGCTGGAAATCGAGATCACCGAATCGTGCCTGCACCAGAACCTGGCGCAAGTCCGCTCGCTGATCACCAGCCTCAAGAACCAGGGGATCACGATCAGCCTCGACGATTTCGGCACCGGCTACAGCTCGCTAGCGCAGCTGCGCAGCCTGCCGTTCGACCGCATCAAGATCGACCGCTCGTTCGTGTCCAGCATTGCCGAGAACAAGGACAGCGCCGCCATCGTCCATGCCATCGCCATGCTCGGCAAGGGCATGGACCTGCCGATCACCGCCGAGGGCATCGAGACCGGCGACGTGCTCGAACATTTGCTCAAGTACGACAAGATCAAGGGCCAGGGCTATCTTTACGGGCGCCCTCGCCCCGCCGCGGAGCTGGCCGAATGGCTCGGCACGATCGGCATCGTTGCCAACGGCGACGTGGCGCAGGAAGTGTTCTCGATCGCCCAGCAAGTGCCCAGGACCAGCGTCGGATAGCGCCCTCAAGACTGGACCTGAGGGCGCCGAACGCATACATCGCGCCCATGCGGATCGACTTCACCAAGATGCATGGGCTCGGCAACGACTTTGTCGTGCTCGATGGACGCACCGGCGCGCTGCCGCCGATCGACGCGGCCTTTGCCGCGGCGCTGGCGGACCGCCACACCGGCATCGGCTGCGACCAGCTGATCGTGCTGGCCCCGTCCGACCTCGGCGACTTCCAGATGCTGATCTTCAATGCCGACGGCAGCCAGGTGGAAGCCTGCGGCAATGCCACACGTGCGGTCGGCCTGCTTCATGGACGCCCCGCCACGATCGAGACGCTCGGCGGCATCGTCTCGACCACCCCCACCGACACCGGCATTTCCGTCGAGATGGGCAAGCCGCGCTTCGGCTGGCAGGACATCCCGCTCGGCTATGCGATGGACACCCACGCCATGCCGGTCGCCTGGGAGGAGCTGGTCAATCCCATCGCCGTCAACGTCGGCAATCCGCATGCGATCTTCTTCGTCGAGGATCCCTACCGCATCGACATGGCCCGCCTCGGCCCGCTGGTCGAGAACGACCCGATCTTCCCCGAGCGGGTAAACGTCAATGTTGCCGCCGTGACCGCGCGCGATGCCATCACGCTGCGCGTCTGGGAGCGCGGCGCCGGGCTTACCCGTGCCTGCGGCACCGGTGCCTGCGCAACGGCCATCGGCGCGATGAAGCGCGGCCTTGTCGACCGCAAGGTCACCGTAACCCTGCCCGGCGGCCCGCTCACCATCGAATGGCGCGGCGACGATGTGATCGTGATGACCGGCCCCGCCACCGAATCGTTCCGCGGCTCGTTCGAAACCGCCGACTACGGCATCCCGGACAAGGTCCCCGCTTGACCGTCGAAGTCCACTCGCTCGGCTGCCGCCTCAATATCTCCGAAAGCGAAACCCTGCGCGGCCTGCTTGGCGGCGCGGCCGAAGCCGCTGGGGATCTCGTGGTCGTCAATTCCTGCGCGGTCACGGCAGAAGCGGTGCGCCAGACGCGGCAGACGATCCGCCGCGCGCGCAAGGAACGGCCGGATGCGCGCCTCATCGTCACCGGCTGCGCGGCGGAAGTCGAGCGCGAGATGCTCTGCGCGATGCCGGAAGTGGACGGTATCGTCGCCAATGCCGCCAAGCTGGACCCGCGGGCCTGGAACGTGCCGGCCGCGCCGCCCGTGCGCCAGCACCGCGCCTATACGCGTGGTTTCGTGCAAGTGCAGAACGGCTGCGACCATGCCTGCACCTTCTGCGTGATCCCGCAAGGGCGCGGCCCCAGCCGCTCCTGCACCATCGCCGAAGTGCTGGCCGACATCGCCGTCCATGCCGACAAGGGCGTACAGGAAGTCGTGCTGACCGGCGTCGACCTCACCTCGTGGGGCGGCGACCTCGACGGCGCGCCGCGCCTGGGCTCGCTCTGCGAGGCGATCCTCGCCCGCTTCCCTGCCCTGCCGCGCCTGCGCCTCTCCTCGATCGACGGCGCGGAAGTGGATGCCCGGCTGTTCGAGCTGCTGGCCAGCGAAGCGCGGCTGATGCCGCATGTCCACCTCTCGCTCCAGCACGGCGACGACCTGATCCTTAAGCGCATGAAGCGGCGCCACAGCCGCGCCGAGGCCGTGACGCTGGTCAGCAACCTCAAGGCCCGCCGCCCGGACATCGCGATCGGCGCCGACCTCATCGCCGGTTTCCCGACCGAGAGCGAGGAGGCCCACGCCGCAAACCTGTCCATCGTGCGCGCACTCGATGTGGTGCATGGCCATGTCTTCCCTTATTCGCCGCGCCCCGGCACCCCCGCCGCGCGCATGCCCGCGGTGGACGGTGCCACCATCCGCCGCCGCGCCGCGCAGCTGCGCGAGGCGATTGCCGAAACCCGCGCACGCTGGCTTGCCGGTCTCATCGGCCAGCCGCTATCGGTGCTTGCCGAAAGAGGCGGCACCGGCCATGCGCAGAACTACGCGAAAGTCCGCGTGCCCGAATCCGTTCCGGCCGGCACGCTGGTCCGCGTCACGCCCGCAAGGGTAGTCGAAGGAATACTGGAAGCATGAGTACCGACGGCCAGAACCCTGAAACTCTGGGGGCTGAACGCGACTGGTCCGACCGCCTGTTCGGCGGTTTTCGCAAGACCACCGAACGCCTGAGCGAGAACCTGTCCGGCATCGTCGGCAAGACCACGCTGGAAGAAGCGCAGCTCGACGACATCGAGGACGCGCTGATCATGTCGGACCTCGGCCCCCGGGCCGCCGCCCGCATCCGCGCCCGTCTTGCCGCCGAACGCTTCGAGCGGGATGCCGACGAGCGCGCGATCATGGAAGTTGTCGCCCGCGAGATCGCCGAGATCCTGCGTCCGGTGGCCAAGCCGCTCGACGTCGTCGCCTTCCCGCGCCCGCAGGTGATCCTGGTCATCGGCGTCAACGGATCGGGCAAGACGACCACGATCGCCAAACTCGCGCACTTGTTCCAGGAGCAGGACTATTCGGTCATGCTCGCCGCCGGTGACACCTTCCGCGCAGCCGCCATCGGCCAGCTCGGCGTCTGGGCGGACCGCCTGGGCATTCCGCTGGTCAAGGGCCCCGAGGGCGGCGACCCGGCCTCGATCGTGTTCGACGCGGTCAAGGCCGCGACCGAACAGGGCATCGACGCACTGATCGTCGACACCGCCGGCCGCCTCCAGAACAAGCGCGAACTGATGGACGAGCTGTCCAAGATCCGCCGCGTGCTCGGCCGCCTCAATCCCGAGGCGCCGCACGACGTGGTGCTGGTGCTCGACGCCACCAACGGCCAGAACGCGCTCTCGCAGATCGAGATCTTCAAGGAAGTGGCGGGCGTTTCCGGCCTGATCATGACCAAGCTCGACGGCACCGCGCGCGGCGGCGTCCTCGTCGCGGCGGCCGAACAGTATGGCCTGCCGATCCACGCCATTGGCGTCGGCGAGAAGATCGACGACCTGCGCCCCTTCAACCCGGACCTGCTGGCCCGCGTGATTGCCGGGATCGCCTGATGACCACGGAATCCGCCGCTCCCCAGAAGCCGAAATCGAGCTGGGTCAACCTCGTCGTCGATTTTGGCCCGCTGCTGGTCTTTTTCCTCGCCTACAAGCATTTCTCGCCGCCGGGGGACGCCAATCCGGTGGCGACCGTCACCGCCGTCATCAAGGGCACCATGGCCTTCATGGTGGCGACCGTGATCGCGCTGGGCCTGTCGAAATGGCGGCTTGGCCATATCTCGCCGATGCTCTGGCTGACGACCGTGCTGATCGTCGGCTTCGGCGCCCTCACCGTGGTGTTCCACGATGCCTTCTGGATCCAGATCAAGCCCACCGCCGTCTACCTGATGTTCGCGGGCGTGCTGTTCTTCGGCCTCATGCGCGGCAAGCCGATGCTCAAAGTCCTGCTCCAGTCCGCCTTCGAGGGCCTCAGCGACGAAGGCTGGCTCAAGCTCTCGCGCAACTGGGCGTGGTTCTTCCTGTTCCTGGCGGTGCTCAACACCGCACTAGTCTTCACCGTCAGCTTCGAGGCCTGGCTTCAGGCCAAGCTCTGGGGCTTCACCGTGCTGTCCTTCGTCTTCACTTTCTCGCAGCTGCCGATGGTGCTGAAGCACGGCATGGGCGAGGCGGCGAAGGAAGAAGTGATCGAGAACCCGCCGCACGACTGACGCGCGCGTCTGACGCGCACGACAGAGACGCATGCCAGCGGCCCTGGGGCGGCGAGCATGATGCCGCCGCCGTTCCATCGGGCCGTCCATGAACGGCCCGGCAGCAGCAGGGTACCAGCGGGACCGCATGCAGACCATCGATACCATCGTCATCGTCGGCCGCACCAACAGGGCACGGGAATCCGACGCGATCCGAAGCATGGTCAACTGCCTCCATAGCGAAGGCTATGCGCTGCATTGGTTCGAATCGAAATACCGCACCTCCTACGACCGCATGACCGAATGGATCGATCGCCACTGCCCGGTCGTCAGCACATCGAATCGCGGCAGATTTCAGCGTCTACGCCGCGCCGTGCGCTTGGCCTTGCGACTGGCGCTGATCGCAGGTGACCGTCATCGCCTGGATCACGGCTACGCCATCCGGCACGGCATCATCGCCAATGAGGCGCGTGAACTCGGCTTGCTGCTCGACGGGATGGCCAAAGGCTCGATCGGACTGATCACCCACTCCGCGGGTGGCATAGCGGCCACCCGCATCGCCGCGCATCCCGCGATCGCCGCGATTGCCTGCTTCGGTTACCCGTTCCAACACCCCGACAATCCGCCCGAAGCGTACCGCACGCAGCATCTGCCCGGCGTGAACAAACCCATGCTGCTGCTGCAAGGCGAGCGGGATCCCTATGGCAATGATCCCGTGGTGCTGAAGGACAGGCTGCCCGGCCATGCCCGGATCACGATGCTTGCCTGCGATCACGATTGCGACAGACTGGAAACCAGCGAATTCGAACGCGCCTTGCGTACCTTGCGAGCGCTCTTCGATGGAACTGCCGCCCGCACGGCCTGACGCGTTTCCAGACCACGTTTCGCTGCATGGCGACGGGGCATGGTCCATGCAACGTGCACGGACCATGCCCCAGCATAGCCGGTTGGTCAGATCTCCAGCTGGCTGCCCAGTTCCACCACGCGGTTGGTCGGCAGGCGGAAGAACTCCATGGCGCTGGCGGCATTGCGCATCATCCAGGCGAAGAGCTTTTCGCGCCAGATCGCCATGCCGGGCTTGGAGGAAGGCACCAGGGTCTGGCGCGAGAGGAAGAAGCTGGTCTTCATCATCTCGAACGGACCGCCGCAGATCTCGTAATGGGCGAGCGCGGCCGGCACGTCGGTCTCCTCCATGAAGCCGTAGCGCAGCGTCATGCGGTAGAAACCCTGACCCAGCTCGGTCATCGAATAACGCTCGGCAGGCTCGACATAGGGCACGTCCTGCACCTCGACCGTCAGCACCACCACACGCTCATGCAGCACCTTGTTGTGCTTGATGTTGTGCAGCAGCGCCGAAGGCACCCCGGCGTTGGTCGAGGCCATGAAGATCGCCGTGCCCGGCACGCGCGCGGCCGAGCCATGCGCGCTCTTGGCAAAGACGTTGAGCGGCAGCGCCGCCTCGGTCATGCGTTCGCGCATCAGGCGGCGGCCCTTGTTCCACGTCGTCAGCAAGGTGAAGGCGATGCCGCCGATCATCAGCGGGAACCAGCCGCCATCCTTGATCTTGGTGGCGTTGGCCGCGAAGTAGGCGCCATCGACCACGAAGAAGGTGACGATCACCGGGATCGCCTGCCACAGCTTCCAGCGCCACAGCACGATCAGCAGCACGCTCATCAGACAGGTGTCGATCAGCATCGCCCCGGTCACCGCGATGCCGTAGGCGGAGGCGAGGTTCGACGAGTTCTGGAACACCAGGACCAGCACGATCACCCCGGTCATCAGCGCCCAGTTGACGAAGGGAATATAGATCTGGCCGACTTCGTGCTCGCTGGTGTGGCGGGTCGAAAGGCGGGGAATGAAGCCCAGCTGCATCGCCTGGTGGGTGATCGAGAACGCGCCCGAGATCACCGCCTGACTGGCGATAAAGGTGGCGCAGGTCGCCAGGATCACCAGCGGCAGGCGCAGGTTCTCGGGGGCGAGATGGAAGAACGGGTTCTCCATCGCCTCGGCCGCCGACGCATCGTCGAGGCCCAGGATCATCGCCGCCTGGCCGAAATAGTTGATCAGCAGGCACGGCATGACGAAACCGAACCACGAGAGGCGCAGCGGACCGCGGCCGAAGTGGCCCATGTCCGAATAGAGCGCCTCAGCGCCGGTCACCGCCAGCACCACCGAACCCAGTGCGAGGAAGCCCAGCACCTTGTCGGTCATGAAGAACTGGATCGCGTACCACGGGTTCAGCGCCACCAGCACATGGGGCAACTGCACCAGATGGTAGATGCCCAGCACCGCCAGCACCGTGAAGTAGACCACCATGACCGGCGCGAACAGCGCCCCGACTTTGGCCGTACCGCTCTTCTGGATGACAAACAGCGCCACCAGCAGCACCAGCGCGATCGGCAGCACGAAAGGCGCAAGGTCGCTCTGAACCACGGTCAGGCCCTCGACCGCGGATAGCACCGAGACGGCAGGGGTGATCATCGAATCGCCGTAGAACAGCGAGGTCGCAAAGACGCCCAGCAGCACCACCAGCGGGCCCCATCGCGACTTGCGGATCACGCCCGAGATCAGCGCCACGAGCGCAAGGCTGCCGCCCTGCCCCTTGTTGTCCGCCCGCATCAGGATGCCGACGTACTGGACCGACACGACCAGCGTCATCGACCAGAAGATCAGGCTGACGACGCCGAGGATGTGCAGTTCGTCGATCGCCAGCGGATGCGGGCCGACGAAGGTTTCGCGAAAGGCGTAAAGCGGGCTCGTGCCGATATCGCCGAAGACGACCCCGACGGCGCCGAGCGCCAGCTTGGTGATATTTCCGGAGCCATGCCCCCCGGCAGGCGTTTTCCGGCCTGTAGCCGGATCGATCACTGTCGGGACCTCAGCGGTATCCGAACTTGCAACACTCATTCCAGCGCCCCGTAATGGCCTTGTCGGGTGATGGCATCGGATAACGATGTCATGCCGCGACAAGCGCCCGCCGTTAGCAGCATGCCAAGGGGCAGGCAACGATACTTAGTCGGTCGTTCACCGTGACGTTACGGGATTGGCGGAATCCGGCGATTCGGAGTTGGGCTGCCCTGCCCCGCCGCCCCCGCCGACACCGCCCTGCGCGGCGATGAAGGCGTCCAGCCGGGCCAGTTGCTGGGCGAGAATCGGCCGCCATTTCACATCCTTGGGTGCGCGGGCCAGCAAGTCTGCCCAGAGCGCACGGCCTTCGGCAAGCTTGCCGCTCTGCGCCAGTGCCAGGCCCAGGAAGAACGGCGGACCGGCCGCATCGGGATCGGACTTTGCGGCCCGGCGATAGGCATAGGCCGCCGCCGGGGTCAGCTGGCCATCGGCATGGGCTACCAGCGCGTTGCCGAGCGAAAGCCAGGCATCCGAGCGATAGGCGCGGACATCGGGATCCTTGGCAGGCTCCGCCGGTTCGTTCTCGACCGTGCCGCGCAGCACTTCGGCGGCATCGGCGTATTCGCCGTGCCGGGCCAGCCCGTCGGCGATCACCACCCAGCGATCGCTCGGCGGCAGCACGCTCGAACTGAACGTGGCGCGCGCCTGTGCGAAGAACTCGCCCAGTTCGCCTGAACGGCCCTCCTCGGCGTCCTTGGGCGCACCGGGCTGCGCGGGCGTGCCTTGCGCGGCATAACCGGCGATTCCGAGCGCCAGCGCGGCGGCCACCGCCTCGCGCCCGCCCTTGGGAACCTTGAAGACAAAGACGGCCAGCGCGAAAACCGCCAGTGCCAGCACGGCCACGAGAACCCAGGTCATGCCTGTCCTCCCTTGCGGAACCGGCCGCGCAGCAGCAGCCCCGCCAGCGCCAGCAGCGCGAGCGGCACCGCGAACAGCGGCCAGGTCAGCGTGGTCACGCGCGGCGCGTAGCTCACGTAATCACCGTAACGCTCGACCAGCCAGGCGCGAATCGCCTCGGGATCTTCCCCTGCGGCAATGCGCTCGCGCACGAGACTGCGCATCGATCCGGCGATCGGCGCATCCGAATCGGCGATCGACTGGCTCTGGCACTGCAGGCAGCGCAGCGAAACCATCAGCGCCTGTGCTGCCTGCTCCTTGGCCGGATCGTCGAGCTGGCGATAGGCATAAGGCGCGGTGGACTGCTCCTCCTGCGCCATGACCGGCGCGACCGCGCAGAGCGCGAAAGCCGTCAGCAGAATGGCAAGCAGGCGCCTCACCGTGCGGCCTCCACCAGCTTCTCGAGGATCATCGGCACCTGATCGGCGCGGATCTCGCCGATGTGCTGGTAGCGGATCACGCCCCTGCCATCGATCACGTAAGTCTCGGGCACGCCCGAGGAACCCAGCGCAAGCTGGACCTTGCCGTCATCGTCGGCGCCGATGCGGCGATAGGGATCGCCGTTACGCTTGAGGAAGGCCTGGAGGTCCTCGGTGCGGTCGCGCACGGAGATACCCTCGATCGGCACGCCGGCCTTGGCCAGCGCGGCCAGTTGCGGCGCCTCGACCCCGCAGGGGATGCACCAGGACGCGAAGATGTTGACGAGGTGCGGCTTGCCGTCCGCAAATGCCTTGCTGTCCAGCCCGGGGCGCCCCGGCAAGGCGGGGGGCAGGCTGAACGCGGGCATCGGCTTGCCGATCAGCGTGCTGGCGACATTGGTGTCCGCCGGATTGCGCAACTGCACCGAGACAAGCACGACAAAGCCGGAAAACAGCGCCAGCGGCAGCCAGATCGCCCAGCGCGGCGCGCGGGGTTTGCCCCCGGGAGAGGTTTGGCTGCTCATGAGTACCTCCCTGCGCGGCCCTGACGTTCGCGCCGATATTCGATCTTGTCGCGGGCGACGATGCGCCGGATGTCGGCGGCGACACGTCCGATCAAGGCCAGCAAGCCGCCCAGCGCGATCATCAAGCCGCCCAGCCAGATCAGCGTGACGAACGGCTTCCACCACAGGCGCAGCTGCCAGCGACCTTGGTCGGCTTCGCCGCCGAGCACGGTGTAGAGCTGCCCGTTCCAGCGCGTCAGCAGCGCCGATTCGCTGGTCTGTTGCGGCGGCGCCCAGAAACTGCGGGCCTGCGGCTCAAGCGCGATGACGCGGCCCTTGTCGCCGTAGCGCACCAGCAGACGCGCCTCGAGCGCGGTCCAGTTCGGCCCGGCCACCGGCTCGATGGCATCGAGCTTGACCTGCCAGGGGCCGACCTCGGTCGCCTCGCCGGGACGGATGGCGACGAGCTTCTCGACCGAGAACGCGCTTTCGCAGCTCATCCCCAGCAGCGAGACGGCAATGCCGAGATGCGCCGTGACCATGCCCCAGATCGGCAGCGGCGTGCGCCGCAGGTTACGCCCCTTGAGCGGCAGCACGCTGGCCCAGGCCAGCCCCAGCGCCAGCGCGAAGCCCAGTGTCGCCAGCAGCGAGACGCCGCCCACTAGCACCATCGCCAGCACGCCCGCGATCACCAGCATGGCCGGGATCACCATTTCCTTGCCGATCCGCCGGAAACTGTCCCGCCGCCAGCGCAGCAAGGGGCCGACCGCCAGCACCACCAGCATCGGCACCGCAAACAGCGCGCTCATCGGATTGAAGTAGGGCGGCCCGACCGAGACCTTGGCACCCATCGCCTCGGCCAGCAGCGGATAGAGCGTGCCGAACAGGACGATGCCCAGGATCGCGGAAAGCATGACGTTGTTGAACACCAGCGCGCCTTCGCGGCTGGTGGCGGCAAAGCGCTCGCCCTCGGTGACCGAGGAAGCGCGCAGGCCGAACAGCGTCAGCGCGCCGCCGATGTTGATCGCCAGCAGGGCGAGGATGAAACTGCCGCGCTGCGGGTCCACCGCAAAGGCATGGACGCTGGTGAGGATGCCCGAGCGCACCAGGAACGTGCCGATCATCGACATCGAGAAGGCAATCACCCCCAGCATCACCGTCCAGGCCCGCAGCGCATCGCGCGAGGCCAGCACGCTGACCGAATGGAGCAGCGCGGTGGCCGCCAGCCAGGGCATCAGCGAGGCGTTCTCGACCGGGTCCCAGAACCACCAGCCGCCCCAGCCCAGCTCGTAATAGGCCCAGTAGGAGCCCGCGGTGATGCCGATGGTGAGGAAGATCCACGCCCCCAGCACCCAGGGCCGCATGGCCTTGGCAAACGCCGGTCCAACCTCGCGCGTGACCAGCGCGCCGACCGCGAAGCTGAAGGCGATCGAAAGCCCGACATACCCGAGGTAGAGCGTGGGCGGATGGAAGGCGAGGCCAAGGTCCTGCAGCAGCGGATTGAGCCCGTTGCCTTCCTGCGGCACCGGCAAAAGCCGCTCGAACGGGTTGGAGGCGATCAGCAGGAACGCATAGAAACCCAGGCTGACAAAGGCCTGCCCCGCCAGCGTCGCCAGCATCGTCGGCTCCGGCAGGCGCCGCTCGACCAGGGCGACAAGGCCGCCGGCAACGCCCATCACCGTGACCCAGAGCAGCATCGAGCCTTCGTGGTTGCCCCAGGCCCCGGCGACGCGGAACACCAGCGGCTTGAGCGAATGCGAGTTCATCGCCACCAGCTTCACCGACAGGTCGGTGACGGCAAACAGGTAGATCAGCGCGGCGAAGGCCAGCAGCGCCAGCACCCCCTGCACGATTGCCACCGGGCGCACCACGCCTGCGAGCGATGCTCCGCGCGGCGTCAGCGCCAGTGCCCCCGCGATCAGTTGCAACCCTGCCAAGGCAGCCGCCAGCCACAGCGCGGCAAGTCCGAGTTCGGCGATCATTTGGTCTCGCGCATCACTTGCTGGGCCTGGTCCTTGCTCATGTCCTGCATCTGGCGCGGGACATAGTTCTCGTCATGCTTGGCGAGGAGATTGTCGGCCACGAACGTGCCGTCGACGCCCATGTGCCCTTCGGCCACGACGCCCGATCCCTCGACGAACAGCGAGGGGACGATGCCCTTGAAGGTCACCGGCACCCGCGCCTTGCCGTCGCCGACCACAAAGGTGATGGTCACCCCGTCGGCCTCGGTGCGCAGTGATCCGCGCTCGACCATGCCGCCAAGGCGCACGCCGCGCGTCTCCTCGGGCGGATTGGCGACGATGTCGCTGGGCACGTAGAAATAGCTCGCCTGGTTGCGCAGCGCCCAGGCCGCCAGCAGCGCCGCCGCCACCAGCACGACCAGCGCGATGACCAGCAGTACCAGTCGCTGGTGCTTGGCCTTGATCGCGGTTCCCACCGTCATGTTCAGCGTTTCCTCGCCTCGTCCCGGCGCTTCTCGGCGCGCTTCATGGTAATCAACGACCAGGCAACCATTGCCGCTGCCGCGCCCAGGCCCACCGCATAGGCGGCGACCACGAAGGTCCAGGGGTCCATCGCCTCGCGCATCGCCTCAAAATCCTTCCGAAAGCGCCTTGCGCCGCAGCCGGGCCTCGGCCTGCTGATGGGCGAGAATCGCCCGCATCCGCGCCAGCACGACGCCTGCGAACAGCAACGAAAAGCCCAGCGTGGCGGCGAGCAGCGGGTAGAGGAACGCACCGGCCATGGCCGACTTGCCCAGCGAGATCGACGGCGCCTGATGCTGGCTCTGCCACCAGATCACCGAATAATGGATGATCGGGATATTCACCGCACCGACCAGACCAAAGATCGCCGGTGCCTTGCTCTGGCCGCCGTCGGCAGCCTCGCTTGCCTGCGAAAGCGCCATCCAGCCGAAATAGAGGAACAGCAGCACCAGCATCGAGGTCAGCCGCCCGTCCCACACCCACCAGGTGCCCCAGGCCGGACGCCCCCAGAGCGAACCGGTGATGAGGCAAACCGCAGTGAACACCGCGCCCGGCACCGCGCAGGCGCGCGCGGCAATCCCTGCCAGCGGATGACGCCAGACGAGTTCGGTGAAACTGGCCGCGGCGATGCCCATCCATCCCGCCATGCCGAGCCATGCTGCGGGGACGTGAAGATAGACGATCCGCACGGTCTCGCCCTGCAAGCGCTCGGCCGGACCGAAGAACAGCCCCCAGCCCAGCGCGGCCAGCGCGAGGACGGCACCGCCGCCCATGCAGAGCGGCATCAGCCAACGGGCGATGCGCAGGAAACGGGCGGGATTTGCAAAGCCGTGCATGTCGGCCACGCTTCTATCGCGCGGGGCGAAAGGAGCAAGGGACGACGGCAAAAGCGCCAGCCTTTTCAACCGCCGAGATCGACAGGACGGCCATTTATCGCGGGGGTGTTCAGGGGAGAAAATGGGGCGATTGATGGGGTTCGAACCCACGACCTCCGGTACCACAAACCGGCGCTCTAACCAACTGAGCTACAATCGCCACACAATCGAAACCGGCACTCGTGGCTGGCTTCGAAGCTTCCGACCGGCGTGCTGTGCATCGTCCCGTTCGGAGGCGCGCCATTTGCACAAGCTGAGCCTCCTTGCAAAGCAAAAATGCACATGCGCCCACAAAAAATCCGCAGAGCCCGCAAGTCCTGCAATTTTCCGGTCACCCTCGCCTCGCTAGGGTCGCCGCCATGAAGGCTCCCGGCGAATCATCTTCCGACATCCTGCTCGCCATCCCCGGCATGCAGCGCTTCCCCTCAGCGCGACTCGACCTGTTCGTGAAGCGCGAGTTCCTCACCGCCGCCGAATGCGACGCGCTACGGGCGATGATCGAGGCCGAGCACCGCCCCTCGACGATCGCCAACTACAATGGCGACGATGTCTTCCGCACGAGTTCGACCTGCGACCTCTCGCCCGATGTTCCCGCTGTGGCGGCACTTGCCCAAAAGCTGGCCGCGGTCTCGGGAATCGACCTTGCCCATGCCGAGCCGATCCAGGGCCAGCGCTACGAGGTCGGCCAGGAGTTCAAGGCCCATACCGACTACTTCGAGCCGAACAATTCGGACTACGCGCAGTATTGCACGGTATCCGGCCAGCGGACCTGGACCTTCATGATCTACCTGAACGACGTGGAGGCAGGCGGCGCGACGCGCTTCAAGGTGATCGACAAGATGATCCAGCCCGAACGCGGCAAGCTGGTGGCCTGGAACAACCGCCGGGCCGACGGCAGCCTCAACGCCGCCACGCTTCATCACGCGATGAAAGTGCGCAAGGGGCACAAGTACGTCATCACCCAGTGGTACCGCGAACGCCCCTGGGGTTGACGCGAGCGGGAGGGGACAAGCCCCTCCCCCAACGCTCACTTGGGCGCGCTGAGCACCGCACAGGCAATCCGGCCGCCCGCGTTGCCCGCCGGCTGGCTGGTGTAGTCGTCCGCATTGGCGTGGATCACCAGCGCCGTGCCATCGGCATCGACGATCGACTTGCTCCCCGGCGCAATGGTGACCCCGGTGTTGAGCACCTGCACCTTCAGCACGCCGTCGGGTCCGACATGCTGGTTGGGCATGTCTCCCCCATGCGGGCCGCCCATCGACATCAGGCCGTGAACCGGATCACCCGCCGTGAAGTGGCCACCGGCCGAGGCGAACTTGCCCGCCGCGTCGCACAGGCCCTTTTCATGGAAGTGGAAGCCATGATCCCCTTCCGGCAGCCCCTTGAGATCGGTGGTGACCAGCACACCTGCGGGAGTCTGCTGCACCGAGACGGTGCCGAGCGGCTTGCCATCGACGCCAACCACCTCGGCGCGCAGCACCGGCGGCGGCGCATCGGCCGCAAAACCCGGAGCAGCCAACAAGGAAGCGCCCAGCGCAAGCACAAGACGGGAGGTACGAACCATGGACATTCTCCTTCGCGATCCTGAGCGGATCCTTCTCCCGGCCGGGCGCCGGGCACCCCCGCGCGCTCGTACCGCGAGCCCAGACTAGGCTCCGCCACAGGAAAGGCAATCGTCTGCGAACCATTCGCAACAAGCCCCCCCCCCCCCCCCCCCCCCCCCCCCCCCCCCCCCCCCCCCCCCCCCCCCCCC
>NZ_JAPCWC010000021.1 GCF_026420865.1 Novosphingobium clariflavum
TCCAGCCGAATCGGGCTGCGTTTCCGTCAGGGTCAGGCCACTGCGAAGCGGCAGGTCTACACGGTGGTGGACCGGCGGCAGCCTGTCCTGACCGTCGGCATCCAGCCGGCGGACAAGCTCGCCCATCGCCCGGCTGCGAAACAGGCCGGCATTGGGCAAGGCGAGATAGGGCTCCTCCCAGAAAAGCACCGTCTGCATGGTTCGTTGGACGGCCGCGTAGTCGAGTTCGCCGGGGCGAACCGGCACGATGACGAGATCGGCGGCGTTCATGGCCTTTGCGATGTACTCGCTGTGGCCCGGCGGCGTATCGATGAAGACGTATCGCACGCCCTTGCGGTTGAGGGCGTAGAGCCTAAGGGAAAGTGTGCGCAGCATCGGGGCAACGAGGATCGGACCGTCCCGCTGGCGGGCGTTGTACCACGCCGTCAGGCTGCCTTGCGGGTCGAGGTCGAACATGGCGACCTTGCCCTTGCCGGCCTCGCCCTCCTCCGTCTCGCAGTCCTGCTGCGCCAGCACCGCCAGCGAGGCGGTCAGCAACGTCTTGCCCACGCCGCCCTTGTGGGCGGCAAGGCTGATTATCTTCATGTCGGGAACTCCGCGCTCGGTTGCGCACCCGCGCAAAGCGCGCGCGGATGCTCAATCGAGTGTTCGCGAGAGGCTCACTGGAGCGGCGTGGATTGTCCGATAACGGACTCCGTTCCTAAAATTCCCGACACTTAACAATGATCGACAAACCGAACCAAGCGACCAAGTGTTAAGTTTTACTGAGTGGCGTCGTCCCAACCGCACTCGTTACATTTTATCAGATACCACTGCTTATCGCGTCCATCGACATGCGACCCGCGCTTGAAATCATCCGATCCGCAACTTGGGCAGATGATGATTCCGAATGGATCGTAAGGATGGATGTTGGCGGCCGTAATCTCCTGCAGCCGTGCTTGCAGGCGCTTGGCAAGCTCGACGTCTCGGGGGTGACCGGTCATCTCGTTCACCACATCGTCGAGTTCCATCTCGCCCCCGCTCAGGTCGAAGCCCCGGAAGTCCGCGACGAGGGTCGGCAACGGTGTGCCGTCCATGATCAAAGGAATGATCCGCAAGCTCTGGTCATCAACCCGGCGCCTGACCGTGGCCCGCAGTTCCATCCCCACCCAATTGGACTTATGCGCGTGTTCGGACCAGATCAGCACGAACACGTCCGCGCCATTTAGGCCTTCTTCAATGCCGCCGGTCAGCGAATCTCCCGGCTTGATGTCCCATTCGTCAAACCAGACGCCTTCACCTTGCTCTGTCAGCATCGTCGCGAGGGTTCTAGCGGTGAACTTGTCCGCTTTGTTGTGGCTAATAAACGCTTTCATGAGACCTCAGAATGGAATGTCCTCATCTATCGACCATGGGGCGACAACGTTTGGTTCGGCCGGGCTCGGTAGGTCAAGTCGATGTCCGATGTAGAGCTTCTAAACGTGCTCGCGATCCATGAAAATGATCAGTTACGCGCGCTGGCGGCCCGTGCTCGAGCAATGATTAACCACGGCCAGCGCTGCCGCGATGCCCACCCGGAATTGACTAACGACCGGAATTCAGTCGACATCTGCCGAGCCCGCATCGTCTTCTGCCGAGCATCGCAACTCGAGGATTGGATTGTCGCCCCATTCGAAGCATTGGCGGAAGGTGGCCACTAGCCGGCCCTGCAATCCGTCGTCGGTTGTCGGAGTCCAACCGAGCGCGATCCTGTCTTGATCGACTGGGAGGAACCCGATGCTCCTCAGGTGCCTACCCGAGAAGAGCCACGCGGTCCCGGCGGCCACATCGGTCGCAAAGACGTCTACCCCCTCAATCCTGGCGATGTGCCAACCACGGGAGCGAGGCAGCCGGTCGTAAACGACGTCGAGCCCCGCGAGCGGTCCGTCGCGCATGTGCCTGCGCCGAAGAAGGCCTTCGGATTCATCGCGGCTTACTAAGAGCGTTGGTGCCTCCCCCACCGGGGCCGCCATCGCTGGCAGCGACTTCCAGAAAGCGGGATCATCGAGCCATGCATCCACGGTGAGCCCCTCGCGCGGACGACGGGCGAACTGCCACACTGCGCGGCGACCGGCCTCGCCAAGCACACTATTCGAGAGGACGTCGTCCCAGTTCACACTCGGCGGCTCCATGATCGGGCGGACAAGACGGGCCTTCGGAACGTCATCGAAGCCGATCTCCCCCAACTCACCTTCGCCACCGTCGGGAGCGAAGACCTCGACTTCGGCGAAAAACGGGATGTCGGCAGGGGACCTCAGCAAGTCGTCTTCGATCCTTTGTCGCAAGGCCTCCATGGCGTCCACATCTACTGGCTTGGCCTTCAGCGTCTCGGTCCGGAAGGCTTCGATCGCGGCACTCGCCGCGTCGATAGAGCTGGTGAGCGCCTGGATTCCTGTCTGAGGATCCAACTGAGGAGCCAGCCCCAAGAGCGCCTTTTGCAGCGCGCCACCCTCCTCACCGACTACAGTCCGGTAGTGGTTGAGCTGGAACAGTACCGACCGAAGCGAAACGTCGCCATCCGGCGGTTCGACACGACCGCTGATCAGCTTGGTCACGATCTCCGGGGTGCCGCCACTGTCGCGGCCAGCGAGGGCGGCGAGTACCGCCACCTCTCCAACGATGAGCTCTTCGCGATCATTCATCGTGCTCGGCGCGAAGATCCGGCCTGGGACGACGCGGCGCTCCCGCATGCCATCCATTTGGCTGACGAGGCGGTCGAGCCAAGCTCCGTAAGTGGTGGTCTGAAAGCGCTCGCCCGCCATCTGGAGGCGAATAGCGGCCGTCATGGCCGCCTTGAAATCGAGACCGGCCGGTCTCTCGCCCAAATCCTCCGCTCCCGAGCCTGCGAGGAGTTCGCCCGCTGTCGTGGAAGCGAGCGCCGCTGCTGGTCCGTCAGCCGCGCCCCACAGTGCCAGCATGGAGGCAGTGATCAGCACTACATCGACCCGTGCTTCCTCGACGATTTCGCGGAACACCCCACCGGGCGTTCCCTCCGGCAAGAACTCGCTGTCCAGTGCTTGCGCCTTGTTGCGCGCCTCGGCCCAGCTTCCATCCATCAGGTCGGGAAACATCAGCCATGATGCGTCGTGATAGTCATGCGCGACGTTCATTAATGCCGAGGAAGGCCATCGTACGAGTGCTTCTCGGAAGAGGCGGGCTCCGGTGCGGTCTCCGTTCCATACTGACGCGGCAAGGCAGTAGGCTGTGTTGGCGAGATGCTGACGCAGAAAGGGCCATGCGGCCACGTATGTCGACCAGCCCGCCTCGTCGCCATCCGCCCGATCCCAACGGAAGAGGTGCGGAGCCCTATCAACCAAGGTTTCCCAAGCGCCCACGACACGGGGCATCACGTCGGCAAGGGCGCGGGCGTCCGACCCGCCTAACTCCCCAGGCTTCACTTCGCTACCTCGCGCCGCGATCGCAAGCGAACTGCGGGTTACCCAAGCCTCGATGGCGTGGACGAGCGACGGGCCCAAGTCGAGGATGCCCTCCAGCATCGCCCGTGAAAGCCGAACTCCGGGTTCCGGCTCGAGCAGACGAAGGGGAACGTGGGCCAGCTTCTCCAAGAATCGTGGTTCGTCTGGAATGAGTTCGGCCGCCCTCTCGTAGAGCCGACGATACTGTACCAACCAATCGCGGAATGGAGGACGCCAGCCAAGTCCGTCGACCTCGGCGTAGCTGAAGGCCGCACCTGTCCCATCGATCGCGGCATGCAATCCGATCAGGAGCCGGTGATAGCGGACCATCTCGCCCAAAGCCCCGTCGAATGCGACTGGTGCGCGCTTTCCGATGCGCGCCGCGACCCGTTCGGCCAGTTCCTCTAGGATCTCCTCGGGTGTCGGCAATTCCTCAGTCAATGCGAGACCTCCTGATCACGAAGGCGCGACGCAGGATCCAGCGCTCAAACGCGGTCAGCGGCACTCCGCCGCTTCGGCGACACCATACGATCCGGCCTTCCAGAGGCTGGTCGAGAAGTGGAGCGAACCAGAGTGTCGGGCCTACCGAGGTCATCGTTGTTCCGGCGGGCGCTGCACCGCACCTCTTTGACCACCGTGCGACTACCCAGGTCAGAAGGCCGGATCGCAGGTCGACCACCGCCGAGCGCGCGCGGAAGTCGTCCTCCAACTCCACCTGCCTAGCTAAGCCGGAGTCGAAACCGAAGCCGAAGCCAAGGAACGCCTTCGCGCCGTCGCTGCGGGTGGCGCCTCCGGCCGCTGCATAGAGGTTCGAGCGCACCCGCTGCAGCAGATCGCGGGGAACGACGACGTTGGCGGTGTAACGCTCGCGGAGTCGCTCCCGAGCGTCGCGTTGGACAAAGCCGAATGTAGTGGAGATGAAGTGCGCCACGGCCGCGAGATTGAGGACGAGCCAGACAACCTCGGCCGAGACCAGAACGGAGCGGTAGAAAAGCGATGTCGTTCCGCCACCTGCGGCGTGCAGGAGAGACTGCAATGGCCAGAGGAACTGGATCGAGACAACTGCCGACAGCGCGACCCCGCTAGCGGCGATTCCGAGGAACATCGACTCATGATAGTAAACTTTCACGTCGATGGCCGCCTCCTCGTTCTGCGCGACCAGGGTCACTAGTGCGAGAGCAAGCGATATGACGCCGAGAAGGCCGATTTGCGCACCGAGGACGTAGCTCGACAAATAGAGGATTACGTCCTCCTCGAACGATGGAAGCGCGAAATCCGTTGGCGGGAAATGCGGGCGAAGCGCCTCAACCATCACAACCACCAGATCCAGCACGACATACCAAGCGATGAACCGCGCGAAGGTGCCGCGGTGGAACAGCGCATGCAGAAAGCGGTGCAAGAGTGGGTAGCGGTTACGACACGCGACGGGGTTTCCCGCTAACAGCGCGCTGACTTCAGCGTTGGCGCTGCGTCCGACGCGTTTCCGGTATGCAAGCAACGCCTTGGCTAGCGAGCGCACATCACTCCACACCGCGGCGCACCGGGCCTTTACGACCCCACAGGTCCAAACAAGCACCTCATACCAAGTGACGAACCGCGCAAACAGCGCGCCGACTTTGGCCTTGGCGCTGCGCTCTACGTGTTCCCCGCACGCGCGCAACCTCTCGGCCAGCGAGCGCACATTACTGTACACCGCAGCGAGCCGGGCCTTCACGACCCCACCAAGCCGAACACGACAGGGCTCACTCGCGCGGCCACCAGGCTTTGTCGGCCGGAACGGTCCAGCTGAGACCGCTCGATCCAAGAGCGACGACGAAAAAAAGGAAGCAACATCAGGGACAACATTGCTCCTTTCTTAGCCCACGGCCCAACATAGGCAAGGGTGACTGACGCCATTTGGATGAACATCAGCTTTCGGAACTTCCCCTGAGACCGTCGTCCACCAAGCCGGCCGCAAGCCACCCAGCCATGATCCGCGAAAAAGGGGAATACGGTGGGAAGCGTTCTGCGCTTCCCGCTCATCTGTGCCAGAAATGTTGGAAAAGGTGGTGAGCCCTGCTGGGTTCGAACCAGCGACCTACTGATTAAAAGTCAGTTGCTCTACCGACTGAGCTAAGGGCCCCCGTTGCCGGGCGCGGCCGTGAAAGGCTGCGGAAGGGGTCACCTAGGGGTAGGGAAAGCCTTGGTCAAGCGGGCATGAAGCTGGTTTATCGTCAGACCCGTCAATGGATCGCGCCAGGTGCCCGCAATCCTGCGCGCGGGGCCCAGCACGAAGTCGCGCGAACGGAAGGCCGGATGCGGGATAACCAGGCTTTCATCACCTTCACCCGCGGCCCAGGGACCGCCATTCCACAGCACGATATCGAGATCGAGCACCCGCGAGCCCCAGGCTGCGCCGCGGCGCCGACGACCGAACTTGTGCTCGACCTTCTGTAACTTGTGCAAAACCTCGTCAGGCTCGCGCTTGGTGCGGATCAGCGCCACGCCGTTGGCATAGCGGCGCCGAGACGGGCCGAGCGGCGCGCTGTCGATCACCGGCGAGGCGGCCAGCACCTCGTACTTGCCGTTATCCAGCGAATCCAGTGCAGCGGCGAGCACCTTGCGCGGGGCGCCATGGCGCGGATGACGCATGTTGGAGCCGAGCGCAATCAGATAGGTGTGCTTCGCCAAGGTACCCGGCTCCCCCCGTGTTGTTCGGATGTGGCGGCTTAAATGTCCTGCACGATACGCGTGTAGAGCTGCGGGCGCCGGTCACGGAAAAAGCCCATGCCAGCCCGGTGCTTGGCGGCGCGTGCAAGGTCCAGCGTGGAAACCAGCACGCCGGTTTCGTCCCGTCCGAACTCGGCGACGTAATCGCCCCATTCGTCGGTGATGAAGGAGTGGCCGTAGAAGGTCTGCTCCGTCCCGCATTCCGATTCGATGCCGATGCGGTTGGCGGCGATCACCGGCATGCAGTTCGATACCGAGTGGCCCACCATCGCCCGGCGCCACATCCGGCTGGTATCGAGCGCGGCATCGTAAGGCTCGGAGCCGATGGCGGTGGGGTAGAACAGCAGTTCCGCCCCCATCAGCGCCATCACGCGGGCGCATTCGGGATACCACTGGTCCCAGCACACGCCGATACCGACCCTGGTGCCGAGAACGTCCCACACCTTGAATCCGTCGTTTCCGGGGCGGAAGTAGTACTTCTCCTCGTAGCCGGGACCATCGGGGATGTGGCTCTTGCGATAGGTGCCGATGATCTCGCCATCGGTGCCGATCATCGCCAGCGTATTATAATAGTGGTGGCCGTCGCGCTCGAAGAAGCTGGTGGGGATCACCACCTTCAGCTTCGCGGCCAGCGCCTTCATCGCGATCACCGAGGGATGCTCGTTTGTCGGGCGGGCGATCGCGAAGAGTTCCTCTTCCTCGGTCTTGCAGAAGTAAGGGCCAGAGAACAGCTCGGGCGGCAGCACGATCTGCGCCCCCTTGGCGGCAGCTTCCTCCACCAGCGTGGAGACGGCGGCGATGTTCTCGCCCTCATCGGCGGAATTGAGCGCGAGCTGGAGCGCGGCAACGGTAATTTCGGTCATGAGGCGGCCCCTATCAGCCTCGCTTGCGGAACAGAAGCGTCATCCGGTCGCTCTCGCCGATGGAGAGGTACTTGGCGCGGTCCTGGTCCTTCAGCGCCAGCGTGGGGGGCAGCGTCCAGACCCCGCCCGGCCAGTCGGCGCTGTCCTTGGGATTGGCACTGATCTCGGACTGGCCGACGAGGTCGAAGCCCTGCGCCTGCATGAACCGGATGACGTCCGCCTGCTTGAGATAGCCCTTCGATCCATCGGCATAGGCATCGGCCGCATCGGCCTTGGCGCGGTGCTGCTCGATGCCGATCAGGCCGCCGGGCTTGAGCAGATCGCGCATCGCCGCAAATTCGCTGGCGGCGATGTTCCAGCGCAGCAGGTTGTGCAGCATGCGCGGCACGATGATGACATCGAAAGTGCCCTTCTCGCCCGCCGGGATCGCACCGGTGGTATAGGCCGCGAAGCGATCCGCCGGCAGGCCGGTGAACTTCGCCACGTCTGCTGCGTACTCGCCTGCGTTCTTGCGGATATTCGCCTGAGTCTCGGGCTTGAAGGCCGGGCTGTCGGGATTGTAGAACAGGCCCACCAGATGGCCTTGCTGGCCGAGATAGAGCCCCAGCAGGCGCGAATACCACTCACCGCCCGGCGCATATTCGCCGACCTTCATGGTCGGGCCGACACGGAAGAAGCTGAGCGTTTCCACCGGATGGCGATACTTATCGCGCGCGCGGTCTGCCTCGCGCAACGGATTGGCGGCGGCGAGTTCCAGCAGCGCCTCGCAGCCCTTGCAGGCCTGCGCTTCGGTCTTTTCTTCCGCCGCAGTCGCAGAAATCGGTGCGGCAAGCACGCCGAGAAACGTCGAAAGGGCGATCAGGGCGCGGCGCATGGCGAGTCTCCGGTAACGAGGCTGTCGATGCCGGGAAGGTAGTTGCCTCTCGCACAATAACAAGGCGCCCAATGACAAGTCGTTCGAGCATGCCTATCTAGCGGCCAAACTTCCCCTCATGAGGATCAAGCTACCAATGGAAACGGCAATCGTTGCAGGCGGATGCTTCTGGTGCACCGAAGCGGTGTTCCGCGATGTCATCGGCGTCGACTCGGTCGAAAGCGGCTATATCGGCGGCACTGTCGCCAACCCCACCTACAAGCAGGTCTGCAAAGGCACTACCGGCCATGCAGAGGCGATCCGGGTGAACTACGACCCCTCGGTCCTGTCCTACGGCGACCTGCTCGACGTGTTCATGGGCACCCATGACCCGACGCAGCTCAACCGCCAGGGCAACGACGTGGGCACGCAGTACCGCTCCGCCATCTTCCCGCTGGACGACGCGCAGGCCACCGAGGCCGAAGCCGCCATCGCCCGTTCGAACGAGGACAACGGCGGCAAGGTCGTCACCACCATCGAAGGCTTTGCAGACGGCAAACAGAACGAGGCATGGTATCCGGCCGAAGACTATCACCAGGAATACTGGGACGGCGAAGGCCAGCGTAACCCTTATTGCCTGGCGGTGATCCCGCCCAAGCTGATGAAGCTGCGCAAGAGCTTCCAGAACAAGGTGAAGGGCTGAAACAGGCCCGCGCGGCTTCCCCGGTCATGCGCGGCCCGCCGCGCATCTGCGGGAAAGCATTGGCGGTCGCCATGTCTCATTTCGAGACATGGCGAAACCGTCGTTTCCCAACACGCCAAGTATAGCTAAGTAATTCTATGAAGTATTTTTCAACTTGGCGAATCTTACCATGACCCGTGTGCGCACCAAAATCGGCAAGTTCTCGCTGTCCGTCGCTGTCGCCGCCTTTGCGCTGACAGCCGCCCCCGTGCTGGCCTCATCGGACATCGCCGGGATCGACGTTTTGAAGACCTGGAACCTCGTGGTGCTGGGCGATCTCACCTCCTCCTCGGAAGTGGAGGGACGCACGTTTGTCGGCGGCAATCTCGACGGCAATGCCTCGAACTACCAGATCACCGCCCTGCCCGCGTCCAGCACCGGCACGCCGGGCCTGACCGTGGTGGGCGATGTCAACGGCGGCTACAAGAACCTCAACAACGGGTCTGGCGCGATCGTCGGCGGCAGCGTCAACAGCGGCCTCAACCTCAACGGCGCGGCGCAGACGGTGCTGGTGGGCGGCACGATCAGCAACACCAACGTCAACAACAACACCGTCACCTCGGGCCTTGCCGCCAGCGACCCGCAGTTCGTGCAGGACCTCAACCAGCAAAAGAGCCTGATCACCACCTCGATGGAGAGCCTCAGCCACTCCATGAGCACGGAGACGGCGAACAGCCAGCTCTCGATCAGCGGCAATACCGGCACGTTCAACGCGCAGCCCGATGCCAACGGCGTCGCCGTGTTCAACATCTCGGCGGCCGACCTCGACAAGATCGGCGAGATCAAGTTCAACCTGAACGGCGCGGATACCGCCATCGTCAATGTCTCGGGCAGCTCGATCAAGCTCGATGACAATTTCCTCGGCGGCACCAGCAACCTTGGCGAGCATGTCGTCTGGAACTTCTACGAAGCCGACGACCTGTCGCTGACCACGGCATGGGGCGGTTCGGTGCTGGCACCCGGCGCGGCGGCAACGACCGGAAACTACATCCAGGGTTCGGCCGTGTTCGGCAGCCTCGTCCAGAACGGCGAGATGCACGTAGGCACGTATACCGGAGGCTACACCCCGCCGAGCGGCTCCAATCCGCCCTCGAGTTCGGGCGGCAGCACCGACGTGCCGGAACCGGGCATGATGGCTCTCTTCGCGCTCGGCCTCGGTGCACTGCTGTTCTGGCGCCGCCGCAGCCGCACGGCCTGAAGATCCGCTGCGAAACCACGATCCGCGCATAAATAGCGCACCGACAGGGGCCGCCAGATTGCCTGGACGGCCGCGGTTGGTGCACTATTGGCAGGCCTCGTCCGGAGTCGCTGCCCATGCGCGCAAGCCACGCTATTCTTTCGCTTACTCTGACCGGACTGCCGGCACTTTCCGCCGCTGCGCCGCAGCCGCTCCTGCAGAGCGCCGGCGGAGAAATCATCATCACCGAGTGCCCGCCCGGCGGCGACGATGACCCGTTCTGCCGCGCGGTCGCCGCAAGCGGCCCGGAGGGACAAGTCCGCCTCGGCGGCGGCTACATGCAGGTCTCCCTGCTGTGGGCGCACAAGAGCGATCCCGGCCAGCCCGACGCCCTTGTCCTGGGCGACTACGGCGGCTCGGGCGGCAGGGCCGATCTCTATGCGGTGACGTTTACGCCGCATCTCAGCTACCGCCGTATCGGCGGCGAGCGTTTTGACAGCGTCACCGTCGACGAAACCCCCGGCCCCTTGCGCCTCAGCCTTCCCTTCGACGTCGAGTTCTTCAACGGCGCCCCGCACGCCGGCGCCATCGTCGTTCCGCTGCCGGTGATCTGGAGCGACGGGGACTTTGCCCTCGACTTCGCGCAGTTGACGCACCGGACCTACTCACCCAGCGAATTCGACTTCCGCGTCCTTGCCGTCGGCGCGGAACTCGCGGCCTGGCAGGACAAGGCATACCCTGCAAAGCACCTCTATCCGCCGGAAGCAGTCGGCGGGACGCCCGTCGCTGCCACGGCGCTTGTCGAGATGATGCTGACCGGCCACGCCGATCAGGCGCGCGACCTTTTGGACCGCAGCTGGCCCCGCGACCGGGAGCAGGCCGACAAGCCGGTGGAGGGCAAGGCAGCGTTCTGGGCCGCATTGTGCAAGGCCGTCGTGGAGGAACCATCGTGGAAGCGCTTCAGGCTCGATCGCCTGCCGCACGCGGACCTGATCGAATTGGCGGCACAGGCCTCGTGACCTGTGCCTTTAATAGTTCCTGCGCCACCTGGTGATTAGAAAACGCGCAAGACCAAAGTCGAACCACTAGAGCATTTTCTCGTCAGGGGACGTCACCTGCCCGGAGTCCGGCAACCAGTCCCGGCGCCAGACACCATGCTTCTCGCGCCGGACCGCCATCCCGCACGAACTGCAATGGCCGACAAAATGGCCACCGTCCCACGCCACGTGTTTTCGGTCGGGCTCATGGCGGCCAAGCCGGCATTGCAGGAACTGAGGTAAAAACCGCACCATCGCGACTGCTTCCACAAAGAGAGCAGCAGCCCGCGCGGCACTTTATTGCAGCGCGGAACCAGCCATGCTCGCATCACCCTTGATGCCAAGGATGCCTGAGACTTGCGAGTCGTTGCAATGCAAAACATACGTAGTTTACCGGAGGCACGGCACGCCTCCTCCGGCTGCGGTTAAAGGCATGGGACGGACCGTTTTTTCCGGCCCGCCCACATCCGCAAAACCGAACTTGTAGCAAGCTGCGTTGAGCCTGGGCGTTCAAGGCTGCTGATGCGTCCGCATCACTGCGGCTTGGTGTTACGCGCGGATCCAGCGCGCCACGAAGAAGCCGTCGAGACCGCCCTCACCCGCCAGCATGCCCGGATCGGTGCGCAGCCAGCCCTCCGCCGTCGGCGCGAGGCCGGCGGGAAGCTCCTCGGGCCTCACCGGTGCGGGAGCCAATGCAACCTTGGGAGCCTGCTCCTCACCCTCTTGCGGCTCCATCGAGCAGACCGCGTAGACCAGCGTGCCGCCCGGCTTCAGCCAGCCGGCCGCGCGTTCGAGCATCGCCGACTGGATCTCCACCATCTCATCGATCTGGCGTGCGCCGATACGGTGCAGCACGTCGGGATGGCGGCGTGCGGTGCCGGTGGCAGTGCACGGCGCGTCGAGCAGGATCGCATCGAACTTCTCTTCCGGCGCCCACTTGAGCGCATCGGCCTGGACGATCTCGGCAGCAAGGCCAGTACGCTTGAGGTTGTCGCCCAGACGTTCGAGGCGGCGCTTGGACAAATCGAGCGCGGTGACGTCCCAACCGGCAGCGGCCAGTTGCAGCGTCTTGCCGCCGGGCGCAGCGCAGAGATCGAGCGCCTTGCGCCCCTCGCCAGCCCCCAGCAGGCGGGCGGGAAGGCTGGCGGCCAGATCCTGCACCCACCAGGCCCCATCGCGGAAACCTTCGAGATGCTCGACCGCCGTACCGCGCGACAGGCGGACATGGCCGGACATCAGCGAGATGCCGCCCAGTCGCTCCGCCCACGCGGCCGTTTCCGCCGGATCGCGCAGCGCGAGATCGAGCGGCGGCGGCGCGGCCAGACCGCCAGCGATGTCGACCACACGCTCGCCCCACGCGGCGGACCAGCGTTCGATCGCGGCTTCGGGCAGCGTCGGCACGGCGGGCAGCACGGCTTCACGCCGGGTCACTGCCGAGAACACGCCGTGCGCGAGACGGCGCGGGCCGCCCATGAGCAACGGCAAGCCGGTGGCGATGACCGCGTGGGCCGGGGTTTCCAGACGCAGGACCTGCGCCAGCATGATTTCCAGCACGGCGCGAGCCTTGGCATCGTCGGCCAGCGGCAGGCGGGTGGCGGAATCGATCAGATCGTCAAGGTCGGCCCGCCAGCGCAGCACTTCGCCGGCAATGGCCCGGGCGAGCGCCCGGTCCGCGTCACCGCTCACGCGGGCAAGCGCCGAACCGGCCGCCTGGTCGAGCGTTTCGCCACGCCGCAGCACGGCATCGATAAGGTTGAGCGCGGCACGGCGCGCCGGAAGGCCGGGAATATCCATCGCCGCCCCCTTATAGACGATTGCGTTTTGACGCCACCCACACCACATGGCTGCCATGACCGAACGCGCCACAAAACGTCCCGAAGGCTTCGCCAAGCCCGCCCACTGGACGAACGAGCCCGCGCCCCAGCCTTCTTCGCAGGAAGCGGCGAAGCCGGATGAGGACGCCGATCCCGACGGCATTTCGCCCACCCGCTACGGCGACTGGGTCCGCAACGGGATTGCCGTAGATTTCTGAATAGACGCGCGCGCCGGGATCACCAGTCGCGCGCCATGGACGGCAGACGCCTGACCAGGAAGTCGATCCATGCCCGTGTCTTGGCCGCAGGCCGGCGGGACCGGTGGGTGACGGCATGGACGGCACCGAGGTCGATCAGTTCGGCGCCAAGGTCGAGTTCGACCAGGCGTCCCTCGGCAATCGCCCGGTCCACGAAAAAACGCGGCCCGTAGACCAGCCCCATTCCCGCTATCGCCGCCTGCGCTAGGACCTGCCCGTTGTTGGCATGGAGCGAGCCGCGTACCGCCACTGCCCGGCTGCCATCGGCACCAAACCCCCAGCGGGTAGTCCCGGCCTCCCCGCTCAGGGTATAGCCCAGGCATTCATGCGCAGCGAGATCCTCGATCGATTGCGGTGTGCCGCGCCGCGCGAGATAGGCTGGCGATGCGCAGATGCACAGTCGCACCGGCGCGATCCGGCGGGCGACAAGGTTGCTGTCCGCCAGCTTGCCGATCCGCACTGCCACGTCCCAGCGTTCTTCCAGCAGGTCGACCACGCGGTCGTTGAGGCCCAGTTCGATCGTCACCGCCGGATAGAGCGCATGAAACTCGGTGACGAGATCGACCAGATAGGCGCTGCCGAAAGCGGCCGGCCCCGAGACCCGCAAAAGCCCTTCCACTGAGGCGGAACGCGCCATCGTCTCGGCATCGGCTTCCTCCAGTTCGGCAAGCACCCGCTCGGCCCGATCGAGATAGGCTGCCCCGGCCTCGGTCAGTGCCAGACGGCGCGTAGTGCGGTTCACCAGAGTCACGCCAAGGCGCTGTTCAAGCGCATTCAGGTGCTTGGCCGCCATCGCCGGAGACATCGACAATTCACGCGCTGCGGCGGAAAGGCCGCCCAGCCGTATCGCCCGCACAAATACCTCGATGCCCTTCAGACGGTCCATGCCATGCCCCTATTTGACACCATAGGTATAAATTAATTCAACGAATCTCGGTATTATCACCAATGAGGCAAAGGTCTAGATCGGCACGCGAAAGGAAGCCCCCATGACCTCACCTTCTTCCCCTGCCATTTCCGCCTCGACCGCCCCTTACGGCGCCTTTGTCCTGCGGGTTACCCTTGGCGTCACGTTCCTCGCGCACTTCGCGCTGAAGCTGTTTGTCTTCACTCCTGCCGGAACCGCCGCCTATTTCGGCAGCCTCGGCTTGCCGCCTGCGCTCGCCTATGCGTCGATGGCCGCCGAATTCCTTGGCGGCCTGGCGCTCATCACCGGCTTCAAGGCCCGCGCCGTGGCCCTGGCACTGATCCCGCTGCTGGTCGGCACGATCGTCACCGTACACGGCGCCAACGGCTTCTTCTTCAACGCCCCCGGCGGCGGCTGGGAATACCCCGCCTTCTGGTCGATCGCTCTCCTTGTCCAGGCCCTGATCGGCGACGGCGCCTTTGCGCTCTCGCCCACGCTCCGCAAGGCCTGAACCACCGCCCCGCAAAGGATCCTGTCCCATGACCCGCCAACCCAGCTTCTACATTCCCCACGGCGGCGGCCCCTGCTTCTTCATGCCCGATCCGCAGGGCAACTGGACCTCGATGGCCGAGTTCCTGCGCTCGCTGCCCGCCCGCCTGCCTGAGCCGCCCAAGGCCATCCTGGTGGTTTCAGGCCACTGGGAAACCGAGGGCTTCGCCTTTACCGGCGCCGAAACCCCCGCGCTGCTGTTCGACTATTACGGCTTCCCGCAGCACACCTACGAGCTGCGCTTCGACGCCCCCGGCGCTCCCGATCTGGCAAGCGAAGCGGCACGGCTGCTGCGCGAGGCAGGCTTCGCCGCCGGTCTCGACAGCCAGCGCGGCTACGACCACGGTGTTTTCGTCCCGCTCAAGGTATCCTGGCCCGAGGCCGAGGTGCCGGTCGTCGAGATGTCGCTCGACCGTTCGCTCGATCCGGCCCTGCACCTCGCCGCCGGCAAGGCGCTCGCGCCGCTGCGCGATCAGGGCGTTCTGATCCTGGGTTCAGGCATGAGCTTCCACAATATGCGCGGCTACGGCAATCCCGCCTCCACCGCGCCCTCGCAGACGTTCGACGCCTGGCTCACCGCCGCCGCGACGAGCGATGCCGAAGCCCGCGCCGCAGCGCTTGCCCGGTGGGCCGAGGCTCCGGCCGGCCGCTTCTCGCACCCCCGCGAGGAACACCTCTTGCCGCTGATGGTGGCCGCCGGGGCATCGGATGAGGCGGGCGAGAAGGTCTATTCCGATCTCGTGCTAGGCACCGCGATCTCGGCCTTCCAGTTCAACTGAACCCGGGAGCGGGCAGGCTTGAACCTGCCCGCTTCCTTCAATCCGGCACTTCGCGGCGGCGGCGCGATGGCTCAGGGCAGGATCTCGATCGGTGTGCCATCGCCCACCGACTGCCAGAGCATCTCGATCTGGGCGTTGGACACGGCGATGCAACCATCGGTCCAATCGCCCGCAGGACGGCGATCCGACCCGTTCGGCTGACCATGGATCATGATCATCCCGCCCGGCGAACGCCCCTGCCCGGCCGCATATTCGCGGTCCGCCGTATTGGGGTACGAGATGTGGAGCGAGAGGTGATAGGCGCTGTCCGGGTTGCCCCAGTCGATCTGGTAGCGGCCTTCGGGCGTGCGCTCATCGCCTTCGAAACGCTTGGGACCAAGGGGCTGATCACCCAGCTGGATATGCTCGATCACGCTGACTACGCGGCCGCCGGACCAAAGCTCCATACGCCGCTCCGACTTGTCGACGCGGATCAGGTCTATCGGCGCAAGCGGTTCGGCCCGCAGCGCCGACGCCCCCAGCAAAAGCAAAAGCGGCGCGAGAATAATCCCGCACCGCTTTTCGGCTTGCGCGAAGATGCCGAGACATCTCCGCAAGGCGGCGCTCAAACGCCGCGCCGGACTGGTCAGGGTTCGCCGAGTTTCCCTCAACGAACCCACGGCATCAGTCCTGGAAAGGATCGCGAACGAGGATGGTGTCCTCGCGCTCGGGGCTGGTCGAGACCAGGGCCACCGGGGTTTCGATCAGTTCCTGCACGCGCTGGATGTACTTGATCGCCTGCGCGGGCAGATCGGCCCAGGAACGGGCACCGGCAGTGGTGCCCTGCCAGCCGTCCATTTCCTCGTAGATCGGCTCGACCTTGGCCTGATCGGCGGCGTGGCTGGGGAAGTAGTCCAGAACCTTGCCACTCAGACGATAGCCGGTGCAGATCTTCACCTTCTCGAAGCCGTCGAGAACGTCGAGCTTGGTCAGCGCAATGCCGGTCACACCCGAGATCGCGCAGGACTGGCGCGTCAGCACGGCATCGAACCAGCCGCAGCGGCGCTTGCGGCCGGTGACGGTGCCGAATTCATGACCACGCTCGCCAAGGCGCTGGCCGGTCTCGTCTTCCAGCTCGGTCGGGAACGGGCCCGAACCGACGCGGGTGGTGTAAGCCTTGACGATGCCCAGCACGAAGCCGGTGGCCGAGGGGCCGAGGCCCGAACCCGAAGCCGCCGTGCCCGAAACCGTGTTCGAACTGGTGACGAAGGGATAAGTGCCGTGATCGACGTCGAGCAGCACGCCTTGCGCGCCTTCGAACAGGATGCGGGCGCCGGCCTTGCGGACCTTGTTGAGGCGCTTCCACACCGGCTGGGCGAACTGGAGCACGAAAGGCGCGATCTCGCGCAGTTCGTTGATCAGCGCCTCACGGTCGACCGGCGGCTGGTTGAAACCGGCGCGCAGCGCATCGTGGTGGGCGCAAAGGCGGTCAAGCTGCGGCTCAAGCGCATCGAGGTGTGCGAGGTCGCAGACGCGGATGGCGCGGCGGCCGACCTTGTCTTCATAAGCCGGGCCGATGCCGCGGCCGGTGGTGCCGATCTTGCCCGAACCGGCCGCCGTCTCGCGCAGGCCGTCGAGGTCGCGGTGGAGCGGCAGGATCAGCGGGCAGTTGTCGGCAATCGCGAAGTTCTCGGGATTGATCTCGACGCCCTGGCCGCGCAGCTTCTCGACTTCCGACTTGAGGTGCCAGGGATCCAGCACCACGCCGTTGCCGACGATCGACAGCGTGCCGGTGACGATGCCCGAAGGCAGCAGGCTCAGCTTGTAGACCTGGTCGCCGACGACCAGCGTGTGGCCGGCATTGTGGCCGCCCTGGAAACGGACGACGGCATCGGCGCGGCTTGCCAGCCAGTCGACGATCTTGCCCTTGCCCTCATCGCCCCACTGGGCACCGATCACGGTTACGTTGGCCATGGATATACTCCTCCACCCTGCCACGGTGGATCCAATAACGCCCTTCGACAGGACTCGGCGATATGGATTTGTGGTGAGGCAATCGCGCCCCGGCTTTTCGTGCGCGCCCTAAGAGGAAGGCGGGGGCCTAGTCAAGCACTGCGTGGCGCGCGCGTGTGCGGTCTTGATGCGGTGTGTTCATGACGGAACATTACAGTGCCATTTCATCCCGCCGCGATTCAGGACCTACGGAGTGTGCGACCATGATGAAGCTTCCCCTGCCTGCCTTGTCCCTCTGCGCCGCGCTCCTGCTGACGACGGCGGCCACCACGCCTGCCCGGCCGCAGGAAACCAGCATCAGCTACGGCACCGAGGCTCTGCAGACCCTCGATTTCTGGCCCGCCGCGACCAGGGGACCAGCCCCGCTGGTGCTCTTTGTCCATGGCGGCGGCTGGAAACGCGGCGACAAGGACAATGCGACCGGCCAATACAAGGTAGCCCACTACACCGGCGAGGGTTACGCCTTTGCCAGTCTCAACTATCGTCTCGTGCCTGACGCGACGGTGGAACAGCAGGCACAGGACATTGCCGATGGGCTCGCCGCGCTGCTCAAGCGCGCCGATGCGCTGGGTATCGCGCGCGGCAAGGTCGTGCTGATGGGGCACAGCGCCGGGGCGCAACTGGTCGCGCTGGTCGGCACCGATCCGCAATATCTGCGCAAGGCCGGGCTTTCCTATGCCGATCTCGCGGGCGTCATTCCCATCGACGGCGCCGCTTACGACGTGCCTTCGCAGATGACGGACGGTCCGCGAATCATGCAGCGCACGTACGCGCAGGCCTTCGGCACCGAGCCCGCCCGCCAGCGCGCGCTATCCCCTACCGATCAGGCGGCCGCACCCAATGCACCGGCCTTCCTGCTGCTCCATGTGCAGCGACCGGACGGCGTGCGCCAGGCAGAAGCGCTCGAAGCGGCGCTGCGCAAGGGCGGCACCCGGGTGGAGCGCAAGGGCTTTCCCGGCGACGGGCTGCGCGGGCACATGGAAATCAACCGGGAACTGGGCAATCCCGCCTATCCGGCGACCGCCCCGGTCGATGCCTGGCTGAAGCAGGCGTTCGGGAAGGGTTGAACCCTTCCCGCCCCGATCAGACCGCCACCGCCTCGCCGCCCTGAAGGATGTGCGAGCAGCCGAGCGCGATCGGATCGTCGCTTTCGGACAGCGCCGCCACCGTCACCCAGCCAACCGCACGCTGCCGCGCGGCCAGCGCCGCATCGTGACCCAGCGGCAGGAACAGGCGCTGCGGCGCCTCGGCCTTGGTGGCCAGCAGGTCCACCAGCAGGTCGGGATAGAGCGAGAACCCCGTCGCCGATTCGGGATGGTGGCCGGTCTGGCCGAGAATGCGGTAGGTACCGCCGCGGCCAAGGCTTCCGGCGATGCCCTCGGCATAGATCGTGAAGCCGAACCACGACTGGTATTCGAAGCCATGACGCTCAGACGGATCCAGCGTCAGGCGCGCCTTGCCGCCGACACGCGCGGCGATCTCGCGAAGACCGGCGATGCGGCCCGCCAATGCGCCGCTGGCGTCGAACGCCGCGAGGCGCTCGATCGCGCTCTCGAACGGGCCGACGGCATAGAGCAGCGGCAGGTAGCCCTCGCCGCCCACATCGACCAGACCGCCCGCGTCCTTGGCGTCGAGCATCTGGCGCACCGCCTCGATCCGGCCAGCGGGCAGCGGCAGCGCTTCAGCCGAAAGCGTATCGACCAGGTCGGGCAGCGTGAAGTCTACCGAAATGCCGGTGGCCCCGGCCGAAGTCAGCGTCGCGATCGCGAGTTCGACGATCTCGGCAGCGGCGGCCACCGAATCGGTGCCGATCAGTTCGGCGCCAAGCTGCAGCCGCTCGCGGCGCGGGTCGAGGCCATCCCCCTTGATGGTGCAGACCTGCCCCGAATAGGACAGGCGCAGCGGACGCGGCGCTTCGGCCAGGCCGGTGGCGGCAATCCGCGCGACTTGCGCGGTCATGTCCGAACGCAGCGCCAGCATGCGCATGGACACCGGATCGACGAAACGGAACATGCGGCGCACCTGCACGCCCGCCATGCGGTGCGCGAGCGCCTTCTCGAATTCGATCAGCGGCGTCTCGACGCGCTCGTAGCCATGGCTGGCCAGCACGTCATGCGCGGCGCGGCGCACGGTTTGCGAGGCCCAGGCCTGCTGCTGAAGACGGTCGCCCAGTCCTTCGGGCAAGAGATCGCGGTCGTTATCCTGCATAGCGAGGGCGCCCTTAGCCCGCCGAACGCCGAATGTCGAATGCGCTTAGACGTGTTTGGAAAATGCCTTCGGGCATTTTTAGAGCGGCGCCGGTCCTCTCCCGTCCCGAAGAACACGAAAAGGTCCGGGGAACCTTTTCGCTGAGGGGGCCGACCACCCGACAATAGTACCCTATGGGTGGTTGGGTGGGGGAGAGAGCCAGCGCCGCGAAATCCGCCTGCTGCGGATTTTCAAACCAATATCAACCTGCACAGGCCTGCGCGAACAGATCGCAATCCGCCGCGTAGAAATCACGCACGAAGGCTTCCTGCCGCGCGCTCAGTCCGCAAGGCCGCCGCTTCGAGGTGTTGAGGCGCGGAATGCCGCCAAGCCGTTCCAGCCCGGGCATATCGGCAATCTCGTCGAGCCGCTCGTAAGGCACCAGCCGGTCGACCGCGAGCGTGCCGTCCGGGCCTTGCAGATACCACGCCTGCGGCCGGAAGATATGGTCGAGATGGAACGGCGAACGCGCCCGTCTCAGATGACCAATCGCGCAATCGACATCGCGAAATGCCTCGTAGCGCTGCCGGAACGGCTCGGACACCACCCGGTCGCGGGTGCCGCCAGTGCGGGCGTAGGCGAAGGCCGAAAGGAAGCGCTCCACCGGATCGCGAACGACCGCGAAGCTCGGCAGATCCAGCATCCCGGGCGCAACTTTGGCGTAATAGCGCGCCGTCGCATGCTTGACCTGCGTGCCGTAGAGCATGTGCGAAACCGATGTGCCCGCATTCTTGGGCACGTGAACGAACAGCACCCCGCGCTCGCGAATGCGCGAGAGTCGCTCCCGCCGCTTGGCGTCGAGGCGCGGCGCGATGCCCCAGCGGCACAGCCGCTCCGGCACATCGCTCACCAGCCGCACGCCGAACGCGTGGGCCACCAGCTTGTTCACTCCGGTCGTTCCGGTACTGCTTGCGCTGATTTCGAGCATGGCTGCAACCATGCCGCCCCCATGTAATGGGCGAATTGCAGCATGTTGCAGCTATGCGTCAGGCCGTACCGGAAGCACGGCGGCCTGCCTGAAACGGAAAAGGGCCGGCATCCGAAGATACCGGCCCTTTTCGTTGGGGGCTTTAGAGCGTTTTCTAATCAGGTGGAATCACCTGATGACTCGGAAACTGCTCTAAATCCGCCTTGTCAGACGAACTTGAGTGCCTTGACCGTCTTCACGCCCGGAAGCGCGGTGGCCGCCTTGAGGACCTCCTCCGGCACGGCGCTGTCGACCGAGAGCAGCAGCACGGCTTCGCCGCCAGCTTCACGGCGCCCCAAGTTGAAGGTGCCGATGTTGATCGCGTTCTCGCCCAGAAGGGTGCCGATGCGGCCGATGAAGCCCGGCGCGTCCTCGTTGACGATATACATCATGTGGCCATCGAGCTCGGCCTCGACCTTGATGCCGAAGAGTTCGACCAGACGCGGTTCGCCGTTGTTGAACAGCGTGCCGGCCACCGAACGCTCGCCCGCCTCGGTCTTCACCGAAACGCGGACCAGCGTGTGGTAGTCGCCCTCGCGCTCGGTCTTCACTTCGCGCACTTCAAGGCCGCGCTCCTTGGCGAGGAACGGCGCGTTGACCATGTTCACGGTGTCCGACTGGACGCGCAGAAAACCGGCCAGCACCGCGGCAGTGATCGGCTTCTGGTTCAGCTCGGCAGCGGCGCCCTCGACGTGGATCGAGATGCGGGGAACCGAATCGCGGGTCAGCTGGCCGACCATCGAACCCAGCATTTCAGCCAGCTTCATGTAGGGCTTCAGCTTCGGCGCTTCCTCGGCCGAGAGCGAGGGCATGTTGAGCGCGTTGGTGACGCCGCCGTTGACCAGGAAGTCGGCCAGTTGCTCGGCAACCTGAAGCGCCACGTTGACCTGCGCTTCGGTGGTCGAGGCGCCGAGGTGCGGGGTGCAGATGAAGTTCGGCGTGCCGAACAGCGGCGAGTCCTTGGCGGGCTCGGTCTGGAACACGTCGAGCGCGGCACCAGCGACGTGGCCATTGTCGAGCATGGTCTTGAGCGCGGCTTCGTCGATCAGGCCGCCGCGGGCGCAGTTGACGATGCGCACGCCCTTCTTGGTCTTGGCCAGGTTCTCGGCCGAGAGGATGTTGCGGGTCTGGTCGGTCAGCGGCGTGTGCAGCGTGATGAAGTCCGCCTTTTCGAGCAGGGTGTCGAGATCGGCCTTCTCCACGCCCATTTCCACGGCGCGTTCCGGGGTGAGGAACGGGTCGAACGCAACGACCTTCATCTTGAGGCCCAGCGCGCGGCTGGCAACGATCGAACCGATGTTGCCGGCGCCGATCAGGCCAAGCGTCTTGCCGGTGACTTCAACGCCCATGAAGCCGTTCTTCGGCCACAGGCCCTGCTGGGTCTGCGCGTTGGCTTCGGGGATCTGGCGGGCCAGAGCGAAGATCATGGCGATGGCGTGTTCGGCGGTGGTGATCGAGTTGCCGAACGGCGTGTTCATGACAACGACGCCCTGGGCCGAAGCGGCCGGAATATCGACGTTGTCGACGCCGATACCGGCGCGGCCGATCACCTTCAGGTTCTTCGCCGCGGCGAGGATTTCCTTGGTGACCTTGGTCGACGAGCGGATCGCGAGGCCATCATAGTCGCCGATGCGGGCGATCAGCTGCTCGGGGGTTTCGCCGGTGATGACGTCTACGTCGCAGCCGCGGATCTCGAAGATGCGGGCGGCATTGGGGTCCATCTTGTCCGAAATGAGGACGCGGGGCTTGGTCATGTCAAATTCTCTTTCGCTACAACGTCCGCGCGGGCTGAGCTTGTCGAAGCCCTTTGTCCGCGCGGGTTCAGTTGCCAGTGCCCTTCGACAAGCTCAGGGCGAGCGGGAATGGTTTTTAGCCGGCCTTGACGGTCGCGTAGGCCCAGTCGAGCCACGGTCCCAGCGCCTCGACGTCGGCCGTGTCCACGGTCGCACCGCACCAGATGCGCAGGCCCGGAGGGGCATCGCGGTATCCGGCGACATCGTAGGCCGCGCCTTCCTTTTCGAGCAGGCCGGCGAACTTCTTGATGAAGTCGGCATCGGCGCCTTCGACGGAGAGGCAGACCGAGGTCTTGGAGCGCGTGCCGCTGTCGACTGCCAGATGGCTCAGCCAGTCACGCTCGGCCACGATCTTGTCCAGCGCGTGGGCATTGGCGTTCGAACGGGCCTTCAGCCCTTCGAGACCGCCCAGACCCTTGGCCCATTCCAGCGCGAAGATCGCGTCCTCGACGGCGAGCATCGAGGGGGTGTTGATGGTTTCGCCCTTGAACACGCCCTCTGCCAGCTTGCCCTTCGAGACAAGGCGGAACACCTTGGGAAGCGGCCAGCTGGGGGTGTAGTTTTCAAGGCGTTCGACGGCGCGGGGGCCGAGGATCAGGACGCCGTGGCCGCCCTCGCCGCCCAGGACCTTCTGCCAGGAGAAGGTGGCAACGTCGATCTTGGACCAGTCGATGTCGTAGGCGAAGACAGCCGAAGTGGCGTCGGCGAAGGACAGGCCTTCACGGTCGGCCGGGATCCACTCGGCGTCCGGAACGCGCACGCCCGAGGTGGTGCCGTTCCAGGTGAAGAGCACGTCGTCGGACCAGTCGATCTTGTCGAGGTCTGGCAGCTGGCCGTAGTCGGCGCGGAACACGGTGGGTTCCAGCTTCAGCTGCTTGACGGCGTCGGTGACCCAACCCTCACCGAAGCTTTCCCAGGCCAGCGCGGTCACGCCGCGGGCGCCGAGCATGGTCCACATGGCCATCTCGAAGGCGCCGGTGTCGGAGCCGGGGACGATACCGATGCGGTGCGTGTCGGGCAGCTGCAGAACTTCGCGCATCAGATCGATGCAATAGGCAAGGCGCGTCTTGCCGATCTTGGCGCGGTGCGAGCGGCCGAGTGCTTCGGTGTTCAGCTTTTCGGGGGCATATCCGGGCGGCTTGGCGCAAGGACCGGACGAGAAGTGCGGACGCGCAGGCTTGCGCGCGGGAACGCTAATAATATCAGTCATTTCTGACTCTCCTTACAGAGAGCACGCGCGGCGTTGGGACCGCGTGGCCCGGAGCCGCGTCTAAAGTCCCCAAGAAATTTGTCAAACGATTCTCCGCAGCACTGCGACAGATCGTTGCGCCGGCCCGGCAGTCCGGAGCGAATGCGCACGAAAATCAGCCCATTCTGCGCGACGGAGACAGGCGCAATACCCGGTGGATAACTCGAACCACCGGATTTCGAAGCCACCTACCGCAAGGCTAATCTGACGTTCACCAAAGCATCGGATGTTAGGCGGGACCATGAAAGCCCTCCCCAGACTGATACTTGCGCTGCCCCCGCTCGCGCTCCTTGCCGGGTGCATCGGCGAACCGGACAAACCGCAGCGCCGCCCGACCCAGGCCGCGCGGCCAGCCATCACCGTGCCCTCCCCGGCGGCACGCCAGTGCATGGCGACGCTCGGCAGCCAGCATGCCGTCTTTTCGCCGGTGGCGGATCGCTACTACGGCAGCGGCTGCTCGACGGTCGGCACGGTGAAGCTTTCCGCGCTCAATACCGATTCGTCGACCGTCAGCATCACCAATCTCGGCCCGGTCACCTGCAACACTGCCACCCCCTTTGCGGCCTGGGCCCGCTTCGGCGTGGACCGCGCGGCGCAGCAGATCCTCGGCAGCCGGATCATCAGTATCGAGACCTACGGCAGCTACAATTGCCGCAATGTCGCCGGAACCGCCCGGCGCTCGGGCCATGCGACTGCCAATGCCATCGACGTTTCCGGCTTCGTGCTGGCGGACGGGCGCCGCGTCTCGGTACTGGATGACTGGAACGGCGGCTCTCCCGCCGAGCGCCGCTTCCTGCGCGTGGTCCATGAAAGCGCCTGCAAGCGCTTCGGCACGACGCTGGGTCCGGACTACAACGCCGCCCATGCCAACCACTTCCATCTGGAAGCGGACGGCAAGAGCTTCTGTCGGTGAGGATCCGGGCGGGCCTGCGTGCGCCTGCCCGCCCCGTCTGACCCGCGGTTACGCGGCAGGCTCACCCACTTTGAGCACGCCGCGACGGATCTGGTCGCGTTCCATGCTTTCGAACAGCGCCTTGAAATTGCCGTTGCCGAAGCCGTCGTCGCCCTTGCGCTGGATGAATTCGAAGAACACCGGCCCCACCCGTGCTTCGGCGAAGATCTGGAGCAGCAGACGCGGTTGGCCACCATCGGTCGTCCCATCGAGCAGGATGCCGCGCATCTTCAATTCCTCGGCAGGCTCGCCGTGGCCGGGCAGACGCTCGTCCAGCATCTCGTAATAGGTTTCCGGCGGCGCGGTCATGAACGGCACGCCGAGCGCCTTGAGCTTGTCCCATGCAGCCACGAGATCGTTGCAGATCAGCGCGATATGCTGGATGCCCTCGCCGTTGAAGGCGCGCAGGAATTCGTCGATCTGGCCCTTCCCGCCTTCCGCTTCCTCGTTGAGCGGAATGCGGATCTTGCCGTCCGGTGCAGTGAGCGCCTTGGAGGTCAGGCCGGTATATTCGCCCTTGATGTCGAAGAAGCGGATCTCGCGGAAGTTGAACAGCTTCTCGTAATAGTCCGCCCAATAGGCCATGCGGCCGCCGTAGACGTTGTGGGTCAGGTGATCGATCAGATCGAAGCCCGCGCCCACCGGGTGACGGTCCACCCCCGGCAGATAGTCGAAGTCGATGTCATAGATCGACAGGGCGCCGTCGCCGTTCCGTTCATAGCGATCGATGAGATAGATGATGGAGTTGCCGATGCCGCGAATGCCGGGAAGGTGCAGTTCCATCGGCCCCGTCGCCACCTGCACCGGCTCGGCCGAGCGGGCGAGCAGTTCGGCATAGGCGGCGCGCGCATCCTTCACCCGGAACCCCATGCCGCAGGCCGAGGGCCCATGCTCGCGGCTGAAGAACCAGGCCGGGCTGTGCGGCTCGTAATTGGTGATGAAGTTGATCCCGCCCTGGCGCCAGAGCTCCACGTCCTTCGAGCGGTGGCGGGCGATCTTCGTGAAACCCATCGCTTCGAACACCGGCTCCAGCACGCCCTTTTCAGGGGCGGAGAACTCGACGAACTCGAAGCCGTCGAGGCCGATGGGATTGTCGAAGATATCGGTCATGGAATCATTTCTCCGAAGGGGGCTTCACCGGGCAGCAAGGCACCGGCGGGGATTGGCGTCTCGGCGCGCCATTTTTCGTAAACCGGGCCGAAATCGAGCCCGACAAGGTCCTCGATCAGCTGCGGCAGGCTCTCGAGGACAAAATAGGTCTTCTGGAAGGCATCGATCATGTAGCCGGTGCGCATCACCCGCTCTGCATCGAAGGGCAGGCGCAGCACCGCGCGGTCTTCCAGCGCGTAACGGGTTTCACCCGAGGACGAGATGATCCCCGCGCCAAACACGCGCAGGCCGCCATCCTCGCGCACGAGGCCGAATTCGATCGTGTACCAGTAGATCCGCGCCAGCATCGGCAGCGCGTCCATTGCCATCGCCCGTTCTCCGGCCTTGCCGTAAAGCTCGAGGAAATCGGCGATCGTGGGATCGAGCAACATCGGCACATGGCCGAAGAAGTCGTGAAACACGTCCGGCTCGACCAGATAGTCGAGTTCATGCTCCTCGCGCAGCCAGCGGGTCACCGGAAAGCGGCGATGCGCAAGATGATCGAAAAACACCGCGTCGGGAATGAACCCGGGCACCCCCACCAGCGTCCAGCCCGTCGCCGCTTCGAGGATCGCATTGGCATCCTCGAAACGGGGTATGCCACCGGCGCAGTCGAGCCGCTTCAAACCCTCACGGAAAGCCGCGCAGGCATGGGTTTCGACCAGCGCCGATTGCCGCGCATAAAGGCGGCGCCAGCGATCGTGCATCTCAGGGGTATAGGCATGCCAGTGCTGGCCGACGGTATAGTCGTCGCCCGCGCCTTCATACTCTCCCCGAAGGCCGCTCGTGGTTGTCTGGGTGGACGGCGTCTTCATGACCGGAACCATATCACGAGCACCGCGTCAGTTCCGTGCGATTGCACCCTCCATTTGCAGTGCTATTAGTGAAATCGACCAAGAATACGAACGCAGATAGGGGATTCATGCAGCTCGACACATTCGACCGCAAGATCATCGCCGCCTTGCAGGAAGACGCCCGCATGCCGGTCGCGCAAGTCGCCGAACAGACCGCGCTTTCCGCCACCCCGGTCAGCCGCCGCATCAAGCGGCTCGAGGACGAGGGCGTGATCCGCGGCTATGTGCCGGTGCTTGACCCGCGCAAGCTGGGTTTCGAACTGGAAGCCTATGTGCTGATCAACCTCAACGCCCATGTCGACGAGATCATCCAGCGCTTCGAACAGGCGATCCGCGAGCATCCTTACGTCATCGCCTGTAATGCGGTGACGGGCGACATGGACTACCTCGTCCATGTGGTCGCCCGGAACGTGGACCATCTCTCGCAGATCACGCTCAAGACCTTGCTGCGCATTCCCGGCGTGCGCGACGTGAAGTCGATCATCGTGCTGGAAGCGGTGAAGGAAGCGCACGGGCTGCCGCTGGAATGACCGCAAGGCCCCGGATCGCCTGAGCCCCTCAACAAGAAAGGGGGCCCGCAGGCCCCCTCCCCGTCATCTGGCGACGCCGATCAGCGGCCGAGCAGGTTGCGCGCCTGGCTGGCGATCTGCGCGAGCATCGCCGGCGTCAGCGGCACCGTCTTCTCCGCGCGCTGGACCATGCCGCGGAAAGTGCGGATCGCGGCCGTGTGCGCACGGGCCCACTCTTCCGCCGCCGCAGCCGGATCGGCCTTGCCGGCCTCGGTACGCGACAGCGCCTTGAGGAAGTCGAGCCGCATCTGCTGGAAGTCCCGCGCGAGCCCGGCAACGAGCAAGCGCTCCCAGGGATCGGAGGGGTTCATCGTTGCCGCATTGGCCTGCGCCCAGTCGAGCCCGAGTCCCGCGCCGATACGCGAGAAGGCGCCGACAAGGCGGCGGGCATCCAGCCCGGTCTCCGCCGCGAGATCGGCAATGCCGACCGCGCCGTCGAGATCGTAGAGGTTGGCAACCAGTGCCGCTTCCGCTTCCGGCGCGCCCAGTTCGAGCAAGCCCTGACGCAGCTTCTGCGAGTGCTGCGCGACACGTTCGCCCAGCAGTTCCTCGGTATCGACCGAAAGCGCCGCGACCTGACCGCCGATGCGGGCGATCACTTCCGACGGCGTGCTGCGTCCGGCACCGGCGCGCAGCAGGTCGGCCATGTGGCTCCGCACCGCACCCGCCGCCTTGCTGAAGAGCGCCAGGCGGGCCTCTTCGCTCATCGGCGCGGTTTCGAGCCGTGCCCAGAGCGCGTCGAGGTCGAACAACTGCACCGCCAGCGCGAAGGCCGCAGCAACCTGCGCAAGCTCGGCGCCTTCCTCTTCGGCCAGTTCGAAGGGATGGACGATACCGAGACGGTTGACGATGCGGTTGGCAAGCTTGGTCGCGACGATCTGCGGGGCCAGGCGGTGGCCTTCGATGAAGGCGGCGAAACGCTCCTGCATGGGCTGCGGGAACGAGGCCAGCAGCAGCGCCTGAAGGCTGGCATCGCTGGCAAGCGCGCTCTTCTCGATGGCGTCCTGCAGCACCAGCTTGCCGCTGGAAAGCAGCACCGCCAGTTCGGGGCGGGTCAGCCCGCGACCGTCCTGCACGCGGCGGGCCAGCGCCTCGTTGTCGGCAAGGCCCTCGGTCTTGCGGTCGAGATTGCCGCCTTCCTCCAGCGTCTCGATCAGGCGCACTTGCGCCGGGATCGCCGCGGCGCCGCCGCGTTCGGCAATCGAGAGCGCCAGCGCCTGGAGCCGGTTGTCTTCGAGCACGAGGTGGGCCACCTCGTCGGTCATGTCGCGCAGAAGTTCGACGCGCTGCTCTTCGCTGAGGACGCCCGCGCGCTTGGCCGCTGCCAGCGCGATCTTGATGTTGACCTCGTTGTCCGAGCAGTCGACGCCCGCCGAATTGTCGATGAAGTCGGCATTGATGCGGCCGCCGCGCGCCGCGAACTCGATGCGCGCGGCCTGGGTAACGCCAAGGTTGGCGCCTTCGCCGATGACCCTGGCGCCCACTTCGTTGGCGCTGACACGCAGCGCATCGTTGGCCGGATCGCCGACATCGGCGTTGTTCTCGCTCGACGCCTTCACATAGGTGCCGATGCCGCCGAACCACAGCAGGTCGACCTTGGCCCAGAGGATCGCCGAGATCAGCGAATCCGGGTCCATCTCCTCAAGGCCGATACCCAGCGCCTCGCGCACTTCGGCGCTCAGCGGGATCGACTTGGACTTGCGCGAGAACACCCCGCCGCCCGCGGAGATCAGCGACTTGTCATAGTCGTCCCAGCTCGAATGCGGCAGGTCGAACATGCGCTTGCGCTCATCCCAGCTGGCCGCCGGATCGGGGTTGGGGTCGAGGAAGATATGGCGGTGATCGAAGGCGGCGACGATCTTGAGCGCTTTCGAGAGCAGCATGCCGTTGCCGAACACGTCGCCCGACATGTCGCCGCAACCGACCACGCGAACCGGATCGACCTGGACGTCCACCCCCTGTTCCAGGAAGTGGCGCTGAACCGAGAGCCAGGCGCCCTTGGCAGTGATGCCCATGGCCTTGTGGTCGTAGCCGTTGGAGCCGCCGCTGGCGAAGGCATCGTCCAGCCAGAAGTCGCGCGATTCGGCGATGCCGTTGGCCACGTCGGAGAACTTGGCCGTGCCCTTGTCGGCTGCGACCACGAAGTACGGATCCTCACCGTCGAGGATCGTCACGCCTTCGGGATGGACAACCGTGTCGGCCACGATGTTGTCGGTGATCGACAGCAGCGTGCCGATGAAGATCTCGTAGCTGGCCTGCCCTTCGGCGGCCCAGCCGGCACGATCGAGCGCGGGGTCGGGAAGCTGCTTGGGATAGAAACCGCCCTTCGCGCCGGTCGGCACGATCACCGCGTTCTTCACGCGCTGCGCCTTCATCAGGCCAAGGATTTCGGTGCGATAGTCGTCGCGGCGGTCGGACCAGCGCAGGCCGCCACGGGCGACCGGTCCGGCACGCAAGTGGATGCCCTCCACGCGGCGCGAATAGACGAAGATCTCGCGCCAGGGCAGCGGCTTGGGCAGCCCCGGAACCAGCGCGGAATCGAACTTGAAGGCAAGCGCCAGTTGCCCTGCCTCGGCAAAGGCATTGGTGCGCAGCATCGCCCCGACCAGATCGCGGTAAGCGCGCAGCAGACGGTCGTCGTTGATCGCGCTGACCCCGGCGAGACCGGTGCGGATCGCCTCCTGCGCAGCGGCGCGGGCCTTGCCGCGATCGCCGGTGTAGGCCGGATCATGAATCACGCGAAACAGATCAATGAGGCCCAGCGTCACCGTCGGCGCGCCCTGCAAGGCGTCAACGGCGGTGGCGATGCCGAAGTTCATGCCGGCCTGACGCAGATAACGATACCAGGCGCGCAGCCAGTTCGCCTCGCGCTTGGACAGGCCAAGGCCGGGAACCAGGCGGTTGAACGGATCGTCCTCGCTGCGGCCATTGAGCACACCGACCAGCGCATTCTCGATCATCGGCGCGAGCTTCAGCACGTCACCCGCATCGCGTCCGGCGGGCAGCGCCAGGGTGAAGTCGTGGATCGTGCCGATGCGGCCCTTTTCCAGCGGGGTCGGCATTTCCGCGATCACCCGGAAGCCGAAATTCTCCAGCGCCGGCACCGCGTCGGACAGCGGCAGGCTGCCTTCGGCCTGGTAGATCTTGAGGCGCAGCTGTCCGGCCTCGTCGCCGTCGCCGCCATAGAGGCGCACGTCGCGCAGCGCCTGCGTGCGGGCGTTGTCGCCCGCTTCCTCGACCACCAGCTTGCGCATGTGGGCGATGTCGACCGCGGCTTCGGCGGGGCCGTAATCACTGCGGTAGACCATCGGGAAGGCATCGGCATAACGCGAGGCGATCGCAGCCGCGCGCGCCGGTTCGAACGACTGCGCCAGCGCCGCTTCCACCGCCTCGCCCCAGCCGCGCAGCATGACCTGCAGACGGTGGTCGAGCGCGGCCTCGTCGAGCGAGCCTGCGCCTTCCCGGATGTCGAGCGTGTAGCGCAGCATGGCAAGGTTGCCCGCCTCGACGCTGAGCGCCCAGTCCAGCGTCGTGCCTTGCGCGGCTTCCTCGATCATCGCCTGAATACGCTTGCGCATCTGCGTGGAAAGAGTGTCGCGGGTGATCCACACAAAGGCGAAAAGGTGACGCGAAAGCGGCGAGGTGGTGACGATCAGGCGCGGACGCGGACGGTCGACCAGGCCGGTCATCGTCGTCGCGAGGCGCTCAACATCGTCATCCGGGAAGCCCAGCACGAGGTCGTGCGGCAGGCTGGTCAGGGCATGGGCCAGTGCCTTGCCGGTGTGGCCGCCCGGATCGAAGCCAAGCTTGCCGGCCAGCCCCGCCATCGCCGTGCGCAGGCGCGGAACGCGGTCGGGCGTCGCGGCCAGCGCGGCGCTCGTCCAGATCCCGGCATGGACCGACAGCGCAGTGACCTTGCCGTCCTCGACCAGCGGCACGAGGAACAGGTCGAGCGGCACGCGGCGGTGCACGGTGGCGATGCGGTTCGCCTTGATGACCATCGGCGCCCGCACCGAGCCCTCGGCAAGCTGGGCATCGAACGCAGCGAAGGCGCGGGCATAGCTGGCCTCGGACAGCAAATCGCGCTGATCGCGGCGGCAGACACCAAGCAGGTCGGAATGGCTGCCGTCGCGGTGCTGGGTGACATGGCCGAGCTGGGTGAGCATGCCGCTGGCAAACCAGCGCAGCAGCTCCGCGCCCTCGGCATCGCCGACCAGCGCGGAATCGGCGGTCATCGCCGCGACCATCTGCGGCCAGTCCGCCACGGCGATCCGCACGTCGGCCAGCGTGGTTTCCAGCATGCGCTGCAGCTCGCCGCGCTGGCGCGCATCGATGCGGGCGGTCTCGATGTAGATCATCGATTCGCGCAGCGCACCTTCGACACTGTTTTCGGGCAGGGCAACCAGGTGCCCTTCGTCGTCACGCTCGACCGTGACGACCGGGTGGGCCAGACGGTCGATCACGAGACCGGCCTCGGCAATGGCGGCGGCCACCGAATCGACCAGGAACGGCATGTCGTCGTTGATGAGCGCAATGCGCAGGTAACGACGGTCCTCGCTGGCCGAGACCAGCTCGATCACCGCTTCGCCCCGCTGGCGCGTCGCTGCGGTTTCCAGGAGTACCCGCGCGGCCTCGTCGACCCAGGCGCGGTCGTCCACCGGGGCATCGCCGGGCAGCAGGGAATCGCTGATGCGCGATACGATCGCCGCGTGAAGTGCCGCTCCTCCGGGCCCTTCGTCCGTTCGGGCCTGTGCTGCGATCTTCACTTCATCTGCGCTCATAACGTGCTCCCGCATTCCTTACGGCTTGCGGCGTCTGCGCTCGATGGGGCGCGCAGCGCCTGCCTTCGACATATAGGACCGGTCATGCTTTCCGGCATCCATCTTCCCCCGTAAATTCACGCAGGGAAAGGTTCGGCCCTTTCAACGATGCAATGCAGCATCGCCGCGTTCCGGACGACCGGTCGCGAGCCCGGAAACGCAGACCCAGCGTTGTAACGGGGTTTCTCAGTTGCGCAATATTCGATTAACGGGAGGAAATTGCATAATTTGCACCAACGACCGATTCCCCGGATCCCGTCACGGACAGCCGCACGATCCTTACGACAGGTCCGCCGATTTCGCCCGGTTCCGGCCGGATCGTCACCACCACCTGCCCCTGTGCCAGAAGGGCCCGATAGGCCCGGCAAGCTTGCGCAAAGCGCGCGCATTCCCGGGCGTAACGGTCGTACTGGGTGAGAATCGCATAGTCGGCACGGCAGGTCGCGCGAAGGACTGCCGGCATCGTGCCGTAATCGAGATTGCTGCGGCCGCCGCGCGCCGCCGCGATCGCACGGTAGTCCATCCGGGCCGAGAGCCGCGCTCGCACGTCGATGCACCCCGCTTCGCCCATCGGAAACCGCTCGGCCCAGGGCTGGCGCAGCATGTCGAACGCAAAGTGCTCGACAAGGATCGTGCGCCCCGGCGGGATATGCGCGATTGCCCAGGCCGTGGCGCGCTGGCGCGTATCGTCCGCGCGCTCACGCGCCCGTTCCATCACCGTCAGCATCGGCGCGAGGCAAGCCGCGATGAGGATGATCACGGTGGCGCACAGGGCAGCCGGGCTGTTCGCCGGCCGCATGGGTGAAAGCGAGGGGGCATCGCGAAATCCCCGCAGCACCGCCATGGTCCCCAGTCCGGCAAGCGCGGCCAGCACCGGTAGCAGCGGGATCGCCCAGCGCTCCCACACCAGTCCCTGAAACCCCAGCGCCAGCCCTTGTGCGAGCGTGTACGGCACCAGCACAGCCAACGCGCCCCGGCCGCGCGCCAGCCGCTCAGCATCGCCCAGCGATCCAGCCAGCGCCGCCAGGCCGGCAAAAGCCAGCAGCAGCCCCACCCCACCGAAGCCCGCCAGCAATGGGCCTTGTGCATACCACAAGAGGTTGCCGAAAAACCCATGCCCGGTCGCCTCGAGATGACGCACCTGCACCTCGCCGCCGAGATCGCGCAGAACCCGCGCGGGGGCCAGCACCAGCACCGGCGCGACCAGTGCAAAGCAGCACAGGCTCATTCCCCCCGCCCCGACCAGCCGACGGACCATGCCGCCCAGCGATTCCCGTCGAGACCGGCCGGAGGCAATCACCGCCCCGGCAATGGCCGCTGCGGCCAGCGCTGCGGGCCATTTGGTCGCTGCCGCGCAGGCCAACCAGAAGGAGGCCCGGGCAAGATCCCGGCGCCCCCCGCCTTGCACCACCCGAAGGCTCGCCAGCAGGACAAGCTGCAGGAACGCGGCTGCCATCACGTCGCTGCGGATCACTTGCGACCAGGTTACATGGACCGGACAGATCGCCAGCAGCAGTGCGGCGACAAGGCCCGCGCCGATACCGCCCAGCGCCCGTCCCAACTGCCAGCACAGCCAGACCGACCATCCCCCGACCAGCGCCATCGCGGCCCGTCCCGGCAGCACGATGATCCCGGGATCGAGCCAGACTTGTCCGGCAAAGTCCGCAGCATCGGCAAAGCGCCCGCTTAACCGCCCGGTCGCCAGCACCCCCGCATCGACAAGCGCCAGCAGATACATCGTGAGGGTTGCCGGATGTCCGTACCAACCGGGATCGAGCGTCCCGGTTCGCAGCATTCGCAGCGCACCAAGCTCGAAGATCAACTCGTCCGGATCATTAAGCGCGGGTAGACCGAAGGCGATGCCGCGCAGGCGCAGGCCAAAAGCCAGAACCATGATCGCCGTCAACGCCGCTACGCCGGTGCGGCCCATGGCGTGACTGTTCATGAACGGCCAGCCCGATGACGATACGGCAGCCGCACGAACCGCCGGGGCTGGGCCCAGCCGCCTGCACGAATGTCTGCCAGTACCGCCCGGATGGTCTCGCCCGAGAGCCCCCATGCCACGGTCATGATCATCAGCGGCCGCACGAACGAGCCCAACACCACCTGATAGGTCACCATCACCGTGCTACCGGTAAAATAGGAATCGCGGGGAACTTCAGCCATGCGGTCGAGCGGTATGTCGAGTGGCACCGCCAGCAGATAACACATGAAGATCGCCCAGCTTCGGCCCACCCCGCGCCGCGCCTCCAGCATCACGAAATAGAGCAGCAGGACCTGCGCATAGGCGCCCGGCTCCGAACTGATCAGCGCCATCGTCATGCCGAGGTTGACCGCGCGAAACGGGGGAACTGCCTCAGGGCGCAGCCAGGTCGCCGCCGCCGCCAGCACGATCAGCAACTGGGTGAATTGCTGCAATGCCGGCAGCAACATCGCCAGTCCCTCCACCACCCGCGAACCAAGGATGCCGACCAGCGGGAAGTTGTCCCCTTCCAGCAAGGCGACAAACGTCTGGTACGTGGTCGAATACCAGACATCGAGGATATTGGCGGGTTGCAGCTTGCCGAAACTGCGCACATTCTCGACAATCTCGACCGGGCTGCCGCGCCCCAGCATGGCATAACTGACGAGATAGACGACCACCGCCGCCAGCAAGGCAGCCTCCGCGCGGGCCCAGCGGCGCACCAGCAGCAAGCCGAATATCGAGCCGATCAGGTAAACCTTAAGATTGACGGCAAAACCCGCCGCAAGCGCCTTGAGCCTGACATTGCGCAATACCGGGCCAAATGCGAGCACCATCGCCGGAAACGCCAGCAGGATGAGGTTGCCTCGCTCCAGCCCGCAGAGCATCGGCATCCCCAGCCCCACGCAGATCGTGCGCGGCAGCGCGGTGCGCGGCTCCATCTTCGCGAAACTTTTCCAGCAAAGCCAGACATTCAACAGGTAGAGTCCGAAAATGCAGGCCAGCCCCACCCAGTCGCAATCGCGCGCGGCAAGGCCGGATCCGGCATCCCACTCGCCGCGGATCGCGTAGCAGGAATCGATCCCGAACAGCTTGAGCAGCACAAAGGAGAGCGGCGGATAGATCGATAACCAGGCATCATACGTGCCTGGATTACGGGCCCATATCGCCGGATTGAACCAGTCCGCGAAAACGTCGCTCGGCTCGTAGAAAAACGGTGCGGGCAAGTAGCCCCAGATCGTCACATGCCATACGCAATAGGCAAGGCCACCAAGGATCAGCGCGGCCATCGTCCATTCGGCACGCTCGCCAGGATTCATGCCGCCCCCACCCCCGCGCCAGCAGCCGTGCCGTTTGTCCATGGAGATCATGGCATCGGCGGGAAATTGACCCGCTCCCGCTCGATCACCAGAGGCTGATTGCGTGTCCGGTCGGCAACCAGCTGGACCTGCACGCCGATCAAGCCAAGAAACAGGAACAGCAGCGCCGACTGCCCTTCCAGCACCGCCGCCAGCAGCCAGAGCTGAACCGAATGCCCTGTGAGCCCCGCCCATACCGCGCCGCCCAGCGAGCACAGGGTCAGCATGGCAATCGCGAAAGCCAGATAGAGCGGCGCGCGCAGCAGCCGCTTGGACGATGCGGCAAGCCCGTTCAGCGCAAAGTCGAGCAGCGCAAAGACGTGATTGTTCGAACGTCCGCCGGCGCGCGCGGGACGTGAATAGCCGATCGTCTCGAGATCATGGCCGGTCTCCACCAGCAGCGCGCGGAAGAACGGCTCCGGCTCGTTGAGTGCGGCGATCGCGGCCACAACGCGGCGGTCGTAGAGCCCGAACCCGGTCGCCCCCGGCACGATCGGATGATCGGCGATGGCCCGCTGCGTGCGATAGGCAAGAGCCCGCACCGCCGCGAGCAGGGGACGGCCGTGCTCCGCCTCGCGTACACCCAGTACGATCGCCGTTCCCGCTCTCCAGCGCGCCACAAATTCGGGAAGCAAGGCGGGCGGATCCTGGAAGTCGGCACACATGCCGATGACCGCCCGCCCCCGCGCCGCAAAGATCCCGTATGTAGGCGAGCGCATCTGCCCGAAATTGCGGGTATTGACGATAAGACGCACGCGCGGCTCGCGCCGACAGAGGTCGCGCAGGATCGCCACGGTGCGGTCCTGCGAACCATTGTCGATGAAAATGATCTCGAAATCGGCGACCAGCGGCTCCAGAACGGCGATCACCGCCTGGGCAATGGCCTCGGCATTGGCTTCCTCGTTGCGGCACGGGATCACGACCGAAATTTCGGGAATACGTTCAACGCCATCCTCGGCGCAGCCTGACAAGGGCGCATCATGCACCGTGCGGCTCCTGCTCGCCCGCCTTGTGCGGACGCGGTGCGAGCGGCGGACGCAAGCGGTAAAATTCTATGGCCAGCCAAACCAGCAGCGCCGCGCCCCCCACCGCCGCCGCCGGCCACCAGACCTGCCGTGCGGTCTCGATATGCGGAGGCTCCAGCACGCGCACCGCCGCCGTCGAAGTCATGTCCTCGACCGCCGTGCCCTGGAGATAGCGCAAATAGCCCTCGTACAAAGTCTTGGCCACGGCCAGCTCCCGCTCGCGCCGGTAGAGTTCGCTTGATTCCGCCACGACCTGGCCAACCGTGCCATCGCCGCCCCGGCCAGTTGCGCGCAGCCTCCCCAACTGCCCCTGCAGCGCCGCGATCTCCGCCCGCAGGCGCTTCACGCTCAGGTGATCGTCCGTGTAGGTCTGCCGCGCGGTCTGCAGTTCGACCGTGCGCGCCTGGATCGTCGCCTCGATGTCGGCGACTTGCGAAGAAAGTAGCGCGGCCTTCACGTCGGGCATCGCCGCCCGGGTGCCAAGGCGAAAGCGGTCGTAGGCGACTTGCGCCTTGTCCAGCCGATCGTTGGCCGCGCCGACCAGTTCGAGCAGGACCTGTCGCTTGTAGGCAGTCTGCCGACGGGCGATCTTGGCCAGATCATCACGGATCGCGGTGACATAGGCGCCAACCACGTCCTGCGCGAGCCGGGGGTCCGCATCGTCGAGCGTGACCAGGATGATCCCGCCACGCAACGAACGCACCGTCACCCGCCGCTCCAGCCAGCGCTGCGCGGCAATGCGATCCCCCAGGTCGATCCGCTCGACCAGGCCCAGCCGGGCGATCACCCGGTCACGCACCGATACGCTGCGCCCCACCCTTAGTGCCACCTCGATGGCAGCCTGGTTGCCGAAGACGTTGTTGATCGCGCCGAGCTGTCCCAGCGTTCCGCCCAGCCCCAGCGAATCCGGATCGGTCGGCGTCAGTGAGGCCGCGGCCAGGTAACGCTGCGGAAAGAGCGCCAGCAAGACGGCCACAAGGCACAGCGTCCCGAACAGCGCCGCACGCGCCCAGGCCGTGGCCAGCACCCGCGAGGCGGCGAGCATGCCGATCAGCGAGGGCATCAGTTGGCCAATGCCGCGACGGCGGCACCGGTGATGCCGAGTTGGAACACTACGGTCGAAATGTCGCGCAGCTTCGACCAGAAGCTGGAATTGCTGGTCTTGACCGGAACGAAGATCACGTCACCGGGCAGTGCCCTTTCGTCCATTCCGCCCGCCTTGCGGGTCAAAACCTGTCCATTGGCGCGCACGACAAACGCGTGGGACAGGTCCGCCGCACGCTGCGGCCCGCCGGCCTGCTGGATATAGTCCTTCACCCGTACCGGCTCCCCGCTGATCAGGAACGAGGATGGACGGTAGACAGCGCCGAACACGCCCACTGTCGTAGCGCGCGGCGGAATGTAGATGCGATCGTTGTTCTCCAGCTGGATCGCTCCCGGCAGCGCCGAGTCCAGCGGGCCGATGTCGAGAACGACGCGCCCGTCAGGCTGAGCCTCGCGCAGCTTGTCCAGCACCGCGCGGGCGCTGGCGAGTTCCGCCGTGCTGCGATCCGAACTGCCCATACCATCGGCAGTGAGCGGCGCCGAGGCGATGGTCAGCTCCAGTTGATCGACCGCTTCCTCGAAACCCTGCCGCTGCTGCTGACGCACCGATTGTCGCTCGAACCGGGCGCCGAACGGGAAGGCACGCGCGGTGAGACCGCCAGCCATCGCCAGCACCTGCTCCATCGGCGTACCCGGCGCGACGAAGTAATTGCCGGGGTGCGCAACCTCTCCTTCGATCCGCACCACGACCGACTGGCGGTCCATCGGCTGAACCAGGCTGGCGCCAGAAAGCACCTGCAGGATGTCCGCCGGTTCGACCGCCATAGTGGCCGCAGCCTGACGCGAGACCTCGTGCGGGCCGGGCGGCGTGCCGGGAACATTGCGATAGAGGATGAGCCTGCTGCCGTCTGCCAGCGTATTGGGGCCTCCCGCCACTGCCAGTGCCTGCTCCACCGTCTCGCCCGGCTTCATCTCGTAGATCGCCTCGTGCTGGACACTGCCAATCACCGCCACTTGCTCACCCGCCGGAGGGATGAACAGCACGTCCTCGTTGCGCAGCACCGCGTCGCCCACGCGGTTGCCGCCGCGCAGCAGGTCATAAAGGTCAAGCTCGCCAGCGACGCGGCCATCACGGTAAAGCACGATACGGCGGAAGCTGCCGCCAGCGGTCGGGCCGCCCGCCTGGAACACGGCGCTGGCCATCGTCGACAGGCTGTTGACAGTGAACTGCCCGGGATTGTTGGCGAACCCGGTCACGTAGACACGGACCCCCGCCATATCCTTGAGCTCGACCGCAACCCCGTAATCGCGATAACTCGTACCGATCGCGGCCGAGATACGGTCCTTCACGTCCGCAAAACGCACGCCTGCCAGATGGACCGGACCGACCTGCGCCAGCACGATGTTGCCCGAACTGTCCACCCGCCGCTCGACACTGCCCTCGATCGAGCCCTTGAGCGAAATCGCAATCACGTCGCCCACGTTGATCAGGTAATCGGGCGGCACCGTGGCGGTGGCGGGAAGAGCGAATTCACGGGAAGATGGCAGAAGCAGGTCGGCGCCGTACCGCTCAAGCTTGCGGCCCACCAGGGTCTGCACGAAATCCTCGAACTCACCGGGCTTGGGCGGGGCCTTCATGCGACGGGCAGCATCAAGGCCCGGTTCGGCACGCAGCAGTTCATCCCTCCCGTAAGAGCGCAATGAAGCGCTGCCAATCGAATCCGGGTGCCACTGGGGGCTTTGCTGGCTTTCGCCGGTGGCCTGCGGCATCACCATATCGCTTCGGCGCAGGCGCATCGTATCGATCGCCCCGCTGCCCACGCCATAGGTGCCAAGATCGGAATCGAGCGGGCTTCCCGACGGCACGCTGGTTGCCGCCTGCGTAGTCTGGGCCCAGGCTGCGACCGTCGGTTGCGCCGCTAGCAGCGCCGCCAGTGCCAGGCCGCCCGCTCGCCAGTCCCGATGCAGCGGACGCATAGAGCCGCTTGCGGCCAAGCCGCCCCCTCGCCAGCCACCCTCGCTCATCGACCCATTCCCCTCCGTTGCGCGCTACCGTCCGTGCCCGGAGAACGCCACGTTCCCCCCGGGCGTCGCCGCGCTGCCATGGCGCGCCAGCCAATCCGCCGTTTCGGCCACCTGTTCCGCGAGCGGCACGGCCGCCACGCCGTAGTGCTCCAGAAGATACGCGTAGGCGGCGCCATCCCCGTGATAGCGATCCACCGCCGGATCGGTGACCGGCGCGCGCAGGTACGTCACCCCTGGCCAGCCGGAGGCCACCGTACGCGCCACCGTTTCCAGTTCGCACGGCTCGCCCCCGCTTTCGAACACCGTCACCGCTGCCCCCCGCGTGTCGCCAAGCAAGGCGATGGCCAGCGACAGCAGTTCGCGAATGGCGACATAAGAACGGACCACCAGGCGCGGGCTGCGCACCACCACCGGCCGCCCGGCCAAGGCATCACCGATCAGCCCCGCAAGCGCGTATCGATCGTGCTTGTTGATGTAAGGCCCGGAAAGACTGAAGATCCGCGCGATCGCCGCTCGGCGACGCTGGTGCGCATCCTGCTCCGATTGCGGTCCGCGGCCATAGACCCAGTCTACGAAGCGCTCCTCCTCCTCGCGCTTCATCGCCCCGTAGAGACCGAGCGGACTTTCCCCTTCCGCGTCGGCAGCAGCCAGACCCGCCGCGCCGGAACTTGCCACGAACACCGCTTCGCAGCCGATCGCATCCAGGCTTCCCAGCACCATCCCGGTGATCTTGCGGCAGGCCGCGCGGTAATCCTGCGCCGACATCGCCTCGGCCCGCTCGCGCGTGAGGAAGGCATAGTGTAGCAACCAGGTGGGCTGCGATGCAATCGTGGTGAGAGCGCGCAAGGGCAGCTGCGTCACCTTGCGCCCGCTGCGCAATGTCAACGTGCGCCTGCCCGAGCCGAAGGCCAGTACGCGCCCCGCAAAGGCCCCGCCCAGCACCGCTTCCAGCAGTTCCAGCGTAGCCAGTCCCAGCCATCCGCCCGCCCCTGTCACAACGATCCGCCGCCCGCTCGCCAGCAGCGTTTCGGCCGCAGCCATGTCGAGCCCCGGGAACACGCGGGGAGCCGGCACGAAATCAGCCATAGCGCCGTGCCTCCTCCGGCTCGAGCAGCGCGATGATGGCCCGCGTCACATCGCCAAAGGTCGCAAAACGCGGGCTCGGATGGGGATCCCACCCCTCCTGCGCATACCCCCAGGCGGCAAACAGGAACGGCATCGCCAGCGCATGGGCCACTTCGTGATCGACCTCGCTGTCGCCCACGAACAGGCACTGCGAGGCACTTGCCCCCAGCCGGTCGAGCGCCAACCCCAGCAGGTCGGGCTCGGGCTTGGCACGCAGCCCCTCACGCCCGCCCACCACGCAATCGAACAGCGGCGCTATCCCGGTATCGCGCAGGACCGCATCGCACAGGTTCTGCGGCTTGTTGGTGCAGATCGCCAAAGACAGCCCGGCCTGGACCAGTTGCTCCAGCCCTTGCCGCACCTGCGGATAGAGATCCGTTTCCGGCGTCCGGGAGTGGGCATAACGGCGGCGGAATTCGGCGAGATCGGCATCGGCGTCGAGGCAGGCATCCCCCATCAGCCCCCGCACCAGCGGTTTGCCGCCACGACTGATCAGGGTGCGGGCGCGGCGCTCATCAAGGCGGCGCGGCACGCCGCGGTCGGCCAGCATCTGCTCGACGATGGTCATGCAGGCGCGGCAGGAATCGACAAGCGTTCCATCCAGATCGAAGATCACATGGCGGATCATGCCGCACCCTCCGCCAGCGGCGCATGCAGGCCCATGGCACGAGCCAGTTCCTCACGCGGGAGGAACGGCGAGAGGTCTTCGAGCGCAGGCGATTCCATCGTCCCGTCGGCGAGACGGCGCGACGACAATTTCGGCGCGAAGTCCTGTCGCTTGTCGAGCATGACCTCGCACAATCGCGGCCCATCCCCCTCCAGCACCGCACGGATCGCTCCGGCAAGCTCGCCATGCGTGTCCACTCGCCGCGCCGGGATGCCGAACGCCTCTGCCACGCGGGGGAAGTCGGGGAAAGTCAGGCCGCTGTCGGGCCCGCAGCCCACCACCCGGTCCGGGAAGTGGTTCTGCTGCGACTGGCGGATCGAATGATACCCTTCGTTGTTAAGCACGAAGAGCTTGATCGGCAGGCGCAGCCCGCCGATCGTCTGCAATTCCTGCAGGTTCATCATGATCGACCCGTCTCCGGCCAGACAGACCACCCGCCGCGCACCGGAGGCAACGCAGGCGCCGATCGCCGCCGGCAAATCGTAACCCATCGAGGCGCAGCCCGAATTGGTATAAAGCCGCTGACCCGCCTGCAACCGCGCGGCCTGGAACACGGTGACGCAGGCCGTGCCGTCGGCAGTCACGACAATCTCGTCCCCGGCCAGTTCCTCGAACAGAATTTGCGTGAAGACGTAAGGATTGATCGGGCTTTGCCAGTCCCGATACTCGGGCAAGACCACCGGGTAGCGCGCGGCCCGTTCACGGCTCCACCTCAGGAACCGCGCCCGCTCGGCACTGCGGTCCATTTGATGCCCCGGCTCCGGCAGGCCGATGCGCGCTGCCGCCGCAAAAAAGTCGCGCAGATCGGCGTGGACCGGGCGGTGCAGGGAAAGCGTGGGCTTGGCCAGTTCGGCGCGGTCGATCTCGACCATGGCCACGCGCGCGTGGCGCGCCCAGGCCTTCCAGTTGTAGCTGATCTGGCGAATGTTGAGACGGCAGCCAAGCACCAGAACATAGTCTGCCGTCTGCACCGCAAAGTTGCCGCCCCGGTCTCCCACCGTGCCCGGCCGTCCGACATAGAGCGGATGGTCGTCGGGCACCGCATCATGCGCGTTCCAGCCGGTCACCACCGGCACCCCGCGTTGCTCTAGGAACTCGAGGAATTCCTGGTGCACACCGGCGATGCGCACGCCGCTTCCGACCAGCACGACCGGCCGCTCGGCCCCGTGCAGTTCCTCCAGCAACACCTCCACCTCGCGCTCCAGCGGCTCCCCGCGCAAGGCACCGCATTCGGCGGTGGTATTGGCCGCCTCTCCCCAGTCTTCCTGCTCAGCCGGATCGTATCCGACCAACGCATCGGGATCGACGGGAGCGGCCTGCACGTCGATCGGCACATCGATCCAGACCGGCCCCGGTCGGCCCCGCCGAGCCAGATACAGCGCCTTTTCCACCACCTTGCGGGTCTGCAGAGGATCGTCGAGCCGCACCGCAAACTTGGTGATCGGCCGCACCATCGAAACGATGTCGACTTCCTGATCGCCCAGTTGCCGCAGAGCGATCGGATAGCGATTCGCACATGTCTCGCGCTTCACCTGCCCCGAGACGACCACCATCGCGATGGAATCGACATAAGCGCCATAAACCCCGTTAAGCGCGTTAACCCCGCCCGGGCCGGTCGTGACATTCAGCGCAGCCGGACGTCCCGAAAGCCGGCAATAGCTTTCTGCCGCGATCGCCGCAGCCTGCTCGTGATGGCAGAAATGCAAGGCCAGCCCCGGCGCCCGCCCGAAAGCATCGTTGAGGTGCATCGCCCCCCCGCCGGTGAGCATGAACATGTCGGCGATACCATGCTCGACCAGCAGGCGGGCGATCAGATCGGCAACGCGGACCTGCCCCATGGTTCAGGCCACCGCGGAACGCGGAGCAACCAGCGGTCCGGTGTGCGTACCAGCCACGTGCACGGCTTGGGCTTCGTCCGGGATGGCCGCCTGGCGCGCTTCCATCATAGCGATGCGCGAGAGGTCTTCGCCGGCGATCATGCCGTAGAAGTCCCGCTTGTTGCGAAGCCAATCGAGTTCGAACGCGATCGCCAGCTCCATTCCGCGCGCCGCATCGCGTCCGTCGAGAACGGCCGCATCGAAGATGACCTTTCGTGTCTCGAAACGGTCCAGCCGAACCTCGCGGACCCGGCGCAGCGGCTCGATCGCCTCTGGGTTGACCCCGCCCCCGACCACCAGTTCCACCCCGCGCCGCCGTGCCTCCTCGGCGACCTCCACGACATAGCGGGTCATCTCGTCGCTGTTCACGAAGTCCCGCTTGAAACCCATCGACCCGGCAAAATCGACCCGTCCGAACACCATGCCGACCCGGCCGACTTCCGCCTTGGCGCCGATCTCGTCGAGATGGCCGAAGGCGTAGCGGGTCTCAACATTGAACAGGAAGCGGGTGTCGGCCTGTTCATCGCGCGCGAAGACCTTGTCCTTGGCAGCGACGTACTTCGACAGCGCATAAGGCGTCTCGACCATGGGGGCGATAACGTAGTCGACGCCGAACTGCCGCGCCTCGATCAGGTCGCGCACCGCTTCGCAGCCGCCGATCTTGAGGCCGACACCCAGGTCCGCCCGCCGTGCGATCTCCAGCAGCCGCAGCAATTCATCGCTGCGGGTGCCTTCGGCCTCAAACTCCGCCTTGACCGCAATGACGCCATGGTCGCGCGCAGCCTTGAGGGTTTCGAACATCGCTCTTTCGGTCTGGTTCACTGTGCTCTCCTCTCGTCATGGGCTTGGCGGCCCCGTTGCGATGAGCCGGCAACCTTCCCGCAGCCGCGCAGGAAAGCCGCCATGGTCTCGACGGTGTAATGGAGGTGCGCCGGTTCAAGCCCGGGATAGAGGCCGATCCAGAAGCAGTTGGTGGTGACGAGATCGGCATTCGCCAGGCTGCCCGAGACCCGGTAATTTCGGCCCTTCATGTAAGGCTGCCGCAGCAGGTTACCGCCGAACAGCAGCCGCGTACCGATCCGGTGCGCGTCGAGATGCTTGACCAGGTCATCGCGTGCCACGCCGCTTTCCGGACGAATGGTAATCGGATAGCCGAACCACGAAGGGTCGCTGCCCGGCGTTGCGCGGGGGAGGATGAAGACATCCTCGAAGGGCGTGAGCATTTCGGTCAGCAGCGCGAAATTGGCGCGCCGCGCGGCGATGAAATCCTCAAGCCGATCCAGTTGTGCCAGCCCGACGGCCGCCTGCATGTCGGTGATCTTCAGATTGTAGCCCGCATGGCTGTAGGTATACTTGTGGTCGTAACCCGCCGGCAGGCTGCCAAGCCGGCGCGCGAAGCGCTTGCCGCAGGTATTGTCCATGCCCGGCGCGCACCAGCAATCACGTCCCCAGTCGCGCATGGATTCGATCACCCGCTTCAACCGGGGCTTCTGCGTGAACACCGCGCCGCCCTCGCCCATGGTGATATGGTGCGCGGGATAGAAGCTGAGTGTGCCGATATCGCCGAAGGTACCGACCCCGCGCCCCTGCTCCTTCAAGCCGTCTCCATGCCATGTCGCGCCGAGGGCATCGCAGCAGTCCTCCACTACAAAGAGCCCGTACTTGCGCGCCACCCGCATAACTTCATCGAGGTCGAACGGGTTGCCCAGCGTATGCGCCAGCATGATGGCGCGGGTGCGGTCGCTGACCGCCGCCTCGATGCGTTCCGACAGGACGTTGTAGGTAGGCACGTCGAGGTCCACGAAGACCGGCACCAGCCCATATTGCAACGCGGGGTTCACCGTGGTCGGAAACCCGGTGGCAACGGTGATGACTTCGTCACCGGGCTTCAGTGCCTCGTCCCTCAGATAGTGCGAGGTCAGGCTGGACAGTGCCAGAAGGTTGGCCGAGGAGCCCGAATTGGTCGTGAGCACATGAGCCACCCCCAGTTGCCTGGCCAGACGTTCCTCGAAGGCGCTGTTGAACCGTCCGGTCGTCAACCAGAAGTCGAGCGCGGATTCGACAAGGAACTGCATCTCCTGCGCTCCGTAGACCTTGCCCGAAACGGGAACCGGGCTCTGTCCGGGAACGAACGGACGCGGCGCGTGGAAGCGGCGGGCATAGTCGCCAGTGAGGGCAAGAATGCGCGCGCGCAGTTCCGCTTCATTGCCGCCGCCATCACCGCCGCCATCACCGCCGTCGTCGTTGCCCTCATTGCACCGACCCTCGACACGCTCCGCTTCCCGCGAGGTCACTTCGCAAGGCGCACCTTCTTGGGCAAAAAACATCCCGGATACAGCTGTGCCATCGCTGCGCGCCAGGTCGTTCACGGGCTCCGTCAGCGGATTGGTCATGACAGGTATCCTTCCACGATCGCTTCGCCCCCGCCGTGCGCGCCCTCGGGCACGCTGCCGGTTCCGTGGCCGACCTCGGCGCAGGGCACCGGGGCGATCTTCCCCTCGGGCAATCCGGAATGGCGGCAAAAGCTCTCGATCTGCCCCAGCATGATCTCGCAGGCATCACCGCCGCCCCACACCAAACGATGCCAGTCCACCACGAAATCCAGTGCCGCAGCGAGATCGAGCCGGGGATGCCAGCCTAGTTCGCTGCGGGCCCGCGCACAGTCGAGCTTGAGCACTCCCGCCTCGTGCGGCGTGGTGCCCGCCGCTACTATGGGCGTGTCCCAGCCAGGCGCACCCCAACGCTCGGTCAGGCGATCCGCCACCCAGGCAACCGGGCGAACGTCGGTCTCTGCCGGGCCGAAATTCCATCCCGTCGCCACCTGCGCGTCCCCTGCCAGCATCCTTTCGGCAAGGATCAGGTACCCGTGAAGCGCATCGAGTACGTGCTGCCAGGGCCGGATCGCCGCCGGGTTGCGGATCATCGGTCGCCGTCCCGCCGCCAGAGCACGCAAGATGTCCGGCACCAGCCGGTCCTGCGCCCAGTCGCCGCCGCCGATCACGTTGCCGGCCCGCGCTGAGGCGACCAGCACCTGAAGGCCTGACGCACTGTCTCTGCCAAAGAAGCTGCGCCGCCACGCCGAGATCGCCAGTTCGGCGGCGCCCTTGCTGCTGGAATAGGGATCGTGTCCGCCCATCGCGTCGTTTTCACGATAGGGCCAAGGCCACTCGTTGTTCTCGTAGCATTTGTCGCTCGTCACGCAAAGTACCGCGCGCAGCGAAGGAAGATCACGGCATGCGTCGAGCAGATGAACGGTGCCCTGCACATTGGTGGCCCATGTCTCCACGGGCGTGCGATAGCTTTCGCGCACCAAGGGCTGCGCGGCGAGATGGAATACCAGTTCCGGATCTGCCGTGCGCAAGGCCATGCCAAGCCCCTCGCGGTCGCGCAGGTCACCCTCGACATGATCGATCCGGCTTTCCAGCCCCGCCTGCCGGAACAGCGCGTCCCCTTGCGCCGGCAGCGCAAAGCCGGAAACCTTCGCTCCCATCGCATGGAGCCAGAGCGCCAGCCAGGCGCCCTTGAAGCCCGTATGCCCGGTCACCAAAACCCGGCGGCCGTGCCACGCCGACGGCATCACCAGCGCTTCCATGGGGCACCTTTCTGCCAGTGATCCTCCAGCGTCTGACGATCGCGCAGCGTATCCATCGGTTGCCAGAAGCCGCGGTGGACATAGGCGGCAAGATCACCATCCTGGGCGAGCGTTTCCAGCGGCTCCCGCTCCCACAAGGTATCCTCGCCATCGATCAGGTCGATCACTTCGGGCTGCAACACGAAAAAGCCGCCATTGATCAGCCCGCCGTCCCCTTCAGGCTTTTCGCGAAAGCCGGTGACGCGCGCGCTGCCCAGCGCAGCATCGAATTCCAGCGCACCGAAGCGTCCTGGCGGCGCCACGGCGGTGATCGTGGCCCGGCGTCCATGAGTCCGGTGAAAATCGATCAGCGCACCGATATCGACATCGGAGACACCATCACCATACGTGAAGCAGAACGGTTCCTCATCCTCGAGGTAGTGGCGCACGGCACGCAGCCTGCCGCCGGTCTGGGTATGGGCGCCGGTATCGACCAAGGTAATCCGCCAGGGCTCACACCAGTTTCGATGAACAGCCACATGGTTGTTCGCGAGATTTATCGTCACATCCGAGGCGTGAAGAAAGTAATTCGCGAAAAATTCCTTGATTACGTATCCCTTGTAGCCAAGGCAGATTATGAAATCATCGACACCGAAGCTCGAATATATTTTCATGATGTGCCAGATGATCGGCATCCCGCCGATTTCGACCATCGGCTTGGGCCTGACGACGGTTTCCTCCCCCAGTCGTGTGCCCAGTCCGCCTGCAAGAATGACAGCTTTCAACGAACCGCCCCCGCCGAAGACGGGCTGAACACGCCAAGTAAATCCCTGAATGGAATTCCGCTTTTTCAGCCCTCAGGCACAAAAGCTATCGGCAAGCGTGGAAACGACTCAATCGACAGTTCATCCGAATTGAGGCTAACAGCCACCTTTCCAACCAAGCCCCGCCGCATTGATTGCTGCACGGCAGCATGGCGCTGCCGCCAGCGCGGAAGTCCAGGCAACCTCCGTTACGGATATATTTGGCACCGCTGGACACCATTCGCCCCTTCCCCGAGGCGAATCAGGCTGCCGCCCCCACGATGAGCGCGCCCATCGGCCCGGCATCGTCGCCCAGTGCCGGCGGCACGCAGATCCGTTCCAGCGCCTCGGCCGTGCAATCGCGCAGATAACCGCCCAGCAGCGCCGGCATCAGCGCCCGGGCCGCAGGCAGGAGATGCGGCTGGCGATTGGCCACGCCGCCGCCGACAACGATGCGCTGCGCGGAAAGCGTCAGCACCAGCATGGCCAGAAGCTCCGCCAGGTCACTGGCCGCTGCCCCCCATGCCGGATCGTCAGGCCGAACCGCGCCGGGATGGCGGCCGAACCGTGCCGACAGCGCCGGACCGCTCAGCAGCCCTTCGATGCAGTCGCCATGGAACGGGCAGGCCCCGGCGAACCCGTCGCCCGCCGCACGGCGCAGGCGCACATGGCCGACTTCGGGATGAAGCAGTCCGTGGACCGGCGAGCCATTGACCAGCACCCCGACGCCGACGCCGGTGCCCACGGTGATGTAGACTGCCGTCGGACAGTCAAGCGCCGCGCCGAAGCGATACTCCGCCAGCGCTGCGGCATTGACGTCGGTATCGAGACCGACCGGACATCCGAGCGCACGCTGCAGCACGCCAGCAACATCCGCCCCCGCCCAGCCGGGCTTCGGGGTGTCCAGCATGAAACCAAAGTCGCGCGCCTCGCGGGCAACGCGAATCGGCCCGAAACTGGCGATGCCCAAGGCAGAAACCTGACCCGCCTGGCGCCATGGCCGGATCGTCTCGATCGCACGGCCCAGCGTCTCATCCGGCGTAGTGGTCGGATATTCGATCCGCCGTTCGATCGCCCCGGGACAGCCAAGCACGACGACCGTCTTGGTGCCCCCCAGTTCGATCCCGGCGACCGTATCCACGCGGCCCGGCTCTCCATTGATACCTGTCATGCCCGCGCTCCTGCCAGCGTCCACGTCCACTCACAAGCCGCCCTACGAGCAGGCGCGTGAAACCGCGCCCTTTCCGCATCTCCACCTAGCATGCAAGGAGCGCGCTGCTGACGGTTTTCTGGCAGGGAAGCGCGATGAAGCCCCGACTTCCCCTTGTTCGCATTCTCGAAATGAACCTGGGCTTTTTCGGCGTGCAGTTCAGCTTCGGACTGCAACAGGCCAACATGGGGCCGATCTACGCCTATCTCGGCGCCAGCGAGGCGGCGATGCCACTGTTATGGCTGGCAGGCCCGATGACCGGCCTGCTTGTCCAGCCACTCGTCGGAGCGCTCAGCGACCGTACGGTCTCGCCGCTCGGCAAGCGGGCACCCTGGTTCCTGCTCGGCGCGGCGATCTGTTCGGCCTGCCTTTTCGCGATGCCCTACAGTTCTGCGTTATGGATGGCGGCGGGGCTGCTGTGGCTGCTCGATGCCGGCAACAACATCACCATGGAACCCTACCGCGCCTATGTCGCCGACCGGCTCGACGCGGAACAGCAGGCGCTCGGCTTTCTCACCCAGAGCGCCTTCACCGGCCTCGCCCAGACGCTGGCCTATCTTACCCCGTCCCTGCTTTCCGCAATGCTCGACCGTGCCTTGCTGGATGCCAATGGCGTTCCCACCGCCGTTCGTCTGGCCTTCGCGCTCGGCGCGCTGATCTCGCTGACGAGCGTGCTCTATTCGATATGGCGCGTACCCGAATTGCCCGTGCCGGCACCGCCCGACGACATGAAAGCCACCTGGCGCCCGCTGCTGGCCGAGATCACCGACGCCCTGCGCGAGATGCCGCCCGCACTGCGGCAGCTGGCGCTTGCGATGCTGTTTCAATGGTATGCGATGTTCGCCTACTGGCAATATGTGCCCTTTGCGCTGGCCCGCTCGCTCCATGGCACTTCGGATGCGCATTCCCCGGCTTTCCGCGCTGCCGTGATGACTGCCCAGCAACTCGGCGCCTTGTACAACTTCGTCGCCTTCGCCGCCGCGCTTGCCATGGCCCCCGCGGTAGGCCGCTACGGCGCGCGCGGTGTCCAGACCATCTGCCTGGCCGCTGCGGGACTGGCCATGCTGGCGCTGCCGTCGATCACCTCCCCGGTATGGCTCATCGCCCCGATGCTGGGGATCGGCCTGGGGTGGGCAGGCATGATGGGCAACAACTACGTCCTGCTGGCCGCCGCGATTCCCGCCCGCCGGACCGGGGTCTACATGGGTCTTTGCAATATTTTAATTGTCCTCCCGATGCTGTTGGAGACAGTGACCCTGCCCCTGCTCTACGAGCCGGTCCTGCGCGGGGATCCTCGCAAGGTGCTGGTTCTGGCGGGGCTGCTCCTGCTTGCCGGGGCGCTGGCGATGCGTTTCGTGGGCACGAAACCGGATCCAGCCGAACGACACCAGGCCTGAACCACCGCCGGAAGTTCTTCCGGGCGGCGTTTCAAGCTGTTAAGATCGAACTATACGGAAAATTGGGGGATATGGCAGGACACAACGATCGCGACCGGCGCAGCGACGCACCTCGCGCGGAAACCGGCGCCCGGGGCGAAGTGCGCACCCTGGCCGACATCGCGCGGCTGGCTGGCGTATCCGCGGGCACGGTATCGCGCGCGCTGGCCGGCAAGTCGCTGGTCAATGTCGAAACCCGCGAACGAATTCGCGCGCTGGCACGTCAGCACGGCTTCCGCCCCAATCAGATGGCCAGCAAGCTGCGCTCGCGCCGCACCGGTGTGATCGGCGTGGTGATCCCGCTCGGCCATGAAAAGCGCCAGCACATCTCCGATCCGTTCTTCCTCACCCTGCTCGGCCATCTGGCCGACGAACTGACCGAAAGCGGCTACGACCTCATGCTGAGCCGTGCGATCCCCGACGGGACAAGCGACTGGCTGGAACGCATGACCGGTTCCGGCATGGTCGACGGGGTCATCATCATCGGCCAGTCGAACCAGTTCGATGTGATCGAACTGGTCGCCGCCACCTATCGCCCGCTGGTGGTCTGGGGTCACTGCCGCAAGGGCCAGACCCACTGCGTGGTCGGCACCGACAACGAGGCCGGCGGGCGCCTTGCCGCCAGGCACCTGATCGAGGCCGGCGCACGGCGATTGATCTTCCTGGGCGATACCTCCGGGATCGAGATCGCCACCCGCTTTCGCGGCGCCGCCGCCGCCGCCCAGCAGGCCGGCGTGCCGTTATCGCATGTCTCGGCGGGGCTGGCGGGCGAGGAGATGGGCCCCCAGATCCGCGCCGCGCTTGCGGAAATGGACCTTGGCATCGACGGAATCGTCGCCGCTACCGACCTTATCGCCATGTCGGCGCTGCGCACGCTGCATGAAACCGGACGCAGCGTACCGGACGATGTCCAGATCATCGGCTTCGACGATCTCCCGCTCGCCGCGCAGACGATGCCACCGCTGACCACGATCCGGCAGGAAATCGCGCTTGGCGCCAGGCGCATGGTCGAACGGCTCAAGGCCCGGATCGAAGGCGAAGGCGCCCACAGCCTCGTCATGGAACCCCGACTGGTGCGCAGGGCCAGCACGCGCGGGTAATGAAGCCACTCCCACTCCAATGCCCACCGCATGCGTCATTTTCGTTCGTCTTTTCAGTGTGCTTGCAGGAATTCGCCACTTGCCCCTTTCGAACCTCCAACCTTGCCGCTAAGCATTTCGGATGAGGGCGGGCGCCCCCGCTGCGGCTTGGCGGCCGTGCCGGGCAAGGCAACCGGGAAATGACGACATAGAGGGAAGGACGAGCGTGACTCGGGACCTTGGCGGCGAGGCGCAATGCTGATCGGCATCGATCTCGGGACGACCAACAGTGCAGCGGCAATCTGGCGCGACGGCGAAGCGCAGCTGGTGCCCAATGCCCTGGGCGATCTCCTGACCCCTTCCGCCGTCAGCATCGCGCGGGACGGCCAGGTGTGGATCGGCCGCGCCGCGCTCGACCGGCTGGCGACCTCGCCCGATGATACCGCCACGAGCTTCAAGCGACGAATGGGCACTGCCGCCAGCACCCGCCTCGGCGGCAAGGACTATGGCGCTGAGGACCTTTCGGCGCTGGTGCTCGAAGCGCTGGTCAAGGATGTCGAGGCGCTGACCGGCGAGAAGCCGACCGAGGCGGTCATCACCGTCCCGGCCTATTTCAATGACCGCCAGCGCAAGGCCACCCGCCGCGCCGGCGAACTGGCGGGGCTGACCGTGCGCCGCCTGATCAACGAGCCGACCGCCGCCGCACTCGCCTTCGGCCTGCAGGACAAGGGCGACCGCGAACCGTTCCTGGTGTTCGACCTGGGCGGCGGCACGTTCGACGTCTCGGTGGTCGAGATGTTCGACGGCATCATCGAAGTGCGCGCCTCGGCAGGCGACAATCGCCTCGGCGGCGACGATTTCGACGAAGCGCTGATCGCCCATGTGCTGCCCCGCCTCGATCCCGACGAACGCCTCACCGCCCTGCCCGCCGACCATCGTGACACCTTGCTCAAGCGCGCTGCCGAGATCTGCCGGCGCGCACTCACCACGGCTGCCGAGGCGGAATTCACGGTGGTAGTTGGCGACAGCCGGCTTACCGCCAGCGTAACCGAAGCCGCGTTCGAGACGGCCTGCGAGCCGCTGCTGCGGCGGCTGCGCGAACCGGTGGTGCGGGCCCTGCGCGACTGCGCGATCGACGCTGCCGAACTGTCCGAGATCGTGCTGGTCGGCGGTGCCACCCGCATGCCGGTGGTGCGCCGCGCGATCACCCGCCTCTTCGGACGCTTCCCCAACTCCTCGGTCCATCCCGACCATGCCGTGGCGCTCGGGGCGACGATCCAGGCCGGACTTGCCGCGCGCGATGCCGCGCTCGACGAGATCCGCATCACCGACGTCTGTCCCTTCACGCTGGGCATCGAAGTGGCCGAACAGGACGGCCACGGCGGTCTCCAGCGCGGCCTGTTCTCACCGATCATCGAACGCAACACACCGGTGCCGGTCTCGCGCGTGAACACTTATTCGACGCTGGCGGACAACCAGAAGAAGCTGGAATTCGGCATCTACCAGGGCGAGGCGCGCGAAGTGCGCAACAACGTCAAGCTGGGTGACATGACCATCCCGGTACCGCCGCGTCCGGCCGGCGCGATCTCGGTGGAAGTGCGCTTCTCCTACGACAGTTCCGGCCTGCTGGAAATCGACGTCCACGTTCCCGAGAACGGCGCATCGCGCAATCTCGTGATCGTTGACGAGGAAGACCGGCCCGACCGCAAGGACATCGAGAAACGCCGCGCCGCGCTGGCCGCGCTCAAGCACCACCCACGCGAAGAAGCCGCCAACGTCGCCCTGATCGCCCGCGCCGAACGCTGCTACGAGGACCACATCGGCGATGTCCGGCAGGCAATCGGCCACTGGATCACCCAGTTCCTCGGCGCACTCGACAGCCAGGACCCGCGCCGCATCGCCGATGCCGGGGCGATGCTGGGCAGCCGTCTCGACGAAGTCGAAAGCGTCACCCCGTTATGAGCGGCCGCCCTCCCTGGTCCCTGCTCGGCATCGGACCGACGGCCGATACTTCCGCGATCCGCAAGGCCTATGCCGAGAAGCTGAAGGCAATGGACGTCGATGCCGACGTTTCCGGCTTCGCGCAGCTGCGCCAGGCCCGCGACCTCGCCTTGCGGCTGGCGCGCTCGCTGGAGGAAATTGCACCGGACGGGGACGCACAACCCGCCGGAGGCGACGACAGCGACGGGATTGAGGACGCCGCAACCGATGCGCCCGAAGCCGCCGCCGCTCCGGCACGCTGGACGTTTGCGGCGCCCGAGCTGCCCGGCGCCTGGCAGGAAGATCCGTTCTTCCCCGCCTCATCGCTCGCCACCCGCCCGGCCGAGCCCGATGCCTCGACGATGCTCGAACGCATGGCCTGGGCTGCTGCTGCCGCGCGCGAGGCAGGACACGGCGGCGTCAGCGGCGCCGGCATCCCGCTCACCACCATCGACCCCTTCACCGCGCCGCTGCTGTCGGGAAGCCTCGTCGGCGACGATGCACTGGGCCTGCGCCCCGGCGAAACGCCCGCCGAGCGCCTCTCCATCCTGCTCGATCCGGAGCGCGAGGATGCCGGCGAACCGCTGAGCGAGTCGGAGGCCCGCCAGGCCACCCGCGCCTTGCGTGCGATCCTCGACGAAGCGACCCACGCGCACATCACCCGCCAGCAACAGATCGAGGACTGGCTGGCCGAGATCCTGGCCCGGGGCTGGCCGCGTTCGGCGCCGCTGCTCGAGGATGCCAATCAGGCTTTCGGTTGGGAACGCGAATGGAGCGCCCACGATGCCCGCCCCGCCGTGCAGTTCCTCGGCGCACGGCTGCGCGGCTACCGCTTCCAGCAGAACGTGCTCCAGCCCGGCCACAAGTTCCACAAGGCCTGGAACGAACTGGTCCGCCCCGGCAAGGCAGGCCCGCTGCGCATGCTGGGCGGCCCCGCGCAGGGCGACGTCGACGCCCTGCTGCGCGGCGTGCGCAAGCATTTCCCCGAACTGGAATCGCACTTCGCACCGGAACGCGTGGCCTCCTGGGAAGGAGGGAATCCGATGCTCACCGGCCTGCTGGTGCTGCTGGGCATCATCGCCTTTGCCATCATCGTCGCCATTGCCGACAGCAAGTCGCCCTCACCTTCCGCCTCGCCCGCGCAGCAGAGCACCCCGCTCGGGGCCGCAAACGAGACCCAGGACGGGCCTGCCCGCGACGTGATGCAGTCCTCGGTCAAAGCAGCCTTCGGGCCGGGCCATGACCCGGCCTGGCTGTGGAAGACCCAGCCCGAACTGGCGCAGACCTTCACCGCCAACGTGATGAGCGGGCTGCGGGCCGACGAGGATCCCGCGACCATCGTCGACAAGACCGTCGCGATCGTCCGCCTGCGCGGCTACCTGAACGGCCGCGAACTGGACGGGCCGTTGTTCGAACAGACCATGCACTTGCGGCTGGCCCAGTTGCGTGCGGCCCAGAAGGATGGCGAGAGCACCTGCCAGCAACTCGGCGATTCCGGCTGGTTCGATGGCGCCCTGCCGCTCTCCGCCAGCGAGCGCGAGGCCGAGCGTGTCTTTTCCGCGCGCATGGCCGAGGAAAACAAGCTCATCCAGCCGTCGAAGTCCCGACAGCGCACCGCGATGGTACCGGGTGAACTCATCGGCAGGGTCATCAAGGCAACCGGCCTCACCCAGACCAAGGTGGCCGCCGCCATGCAAGGCCGGGGCACCAATGCCAATCGCTGCGCGGTGGCCGTCGCCCTGCTCGATGCGACGCTGGAGTGGAAGGAGATGAACAAGAAAGGCGGCGACCGCCGGGCGATCCTCCAGACGCTTTAGAGCGTTTTTCCGAGACACTGCGTGTTCCACTCCGTTCGAAAAACGCTCTAGGCCATCTGTAACCGGATGGCCGAGCCAGGCGAATTCCGGTGACGCAGAAGCCGGGAGTCGCTGCGATGCCGTTTCGCCCTGCCCAATTCGTTTCCGTTATCGCCCTGCCGCTCGCCGCGCTTGCGCTGAGTTTCGCAGCGCCGCACGGCGAGCCTGCAGCCGCAGCCCCGCTACCGGCGCCGCCTGCCGAGGCACTGCGGCCCTCAGGCCGGCAGGTCGCGGTTCTGGCGGGCGGCTGCTTCTGGGGCATGGAAGGCCTGTTCGAGCATGTCCGCGGGGTAATTTCGGTAACCTCGGGTTATGCTGGAGGCCCGCGCGACAAGGCGAACTACGCGGCTGTCTCCAGCGAGACGACCGGTCATGCCGAGGCGGTGCGGATCGTCTACGATCCCGCAAGGATCAGCTACGGCCAATTGCTGCAGATCTTCTTTGCCGCCGCGCACGACCCCACGCAAGTGAACGGCCAGTATCCGGACCGGGGGCCCAGCTACCGCTCGGCGATCTTCCCGCAAAGCCCGGCGCAGCGCCAGCTCGCCGCCGCCTATATCGTCGAATTGGGCAAGGCCCGCGCCTTCGCCCGCCCGATCGCCACCCGCATCGAGAACGGCGCCTTCTACCCCGCCGAAAGCTGGCACCAGGATTTCATGCGCAGGAACCCGGACAACAGCTATATCCAGCGCTGGGACAAGCCGCGCGTGGCGCAGCTAAAGGCGAAATTCCCTCAGTTCTACGTGAGTTAGAGCGTTTTCTAATCAGGTGGAATCGCCTGATGACTCGGAAAACGCGTAAAACCAAAATTTTGGAGCAGTTGATCCAATGCAATCGGATCGGAAACTGCTCTAAATCGCGAGTCCTGCCGCACGGGCGCTCGCCCAGGCCCACTGGAAGTTGTAGCCACCCAGCCAGCCGGTGACGTCCACCGCCTCGCCGATGGCAAAGAGACCGGGCACCTTGCCCGCCTCCATCGTCTTCGAGGACAGTCCGGCGGTGTCGATGCCGCCCGCCGTCACTTCCGCCTTGGCAAACCCTTCCGAGCCATCGGGCAGGAACGGCCAGCGCGCCAGCCGGGCTTCGGCGGCGGCCAGGGCTTTGTCGGTCATCGCCCCCAGTTCGCCGGTCAGGCCAAGTTTCTCGCAAAGCACATCGGCCAGCCGCTCCGGCAGGCCTTCGGACAAGACCTTGCGCAAAGTGGTGCGCGGGCGTTCGCGCTTGAGATCCCGCAACCAGCCCTCGCCGCGATCTGGAAGGAACTGCGTGGTCACGGTGTCGCCGCGCTTCCAGTAGCTCGAGATCTGGAGGATCGAGGGGCCCGAAAGCCCCCGGTGGGTGAACAGCGCGGCCTCCCGGAACGCCGCCCTGCCGGCGCGTGCGATCACTTCGGTGGAAACGCCCGAGAGATCGCGGAACAGCGCCTCCTCGCCCGGCAGGGTCAGCGGCACCAGCGCCGGGCGCGGCTGGACAACCTTGAGGCCGAACTTGCGCGCCAGATCGTAGGCGAACCCGGTCGCCCCCATCTTCGGGATCGACGGCCCGCCGGTGGCGATCACCAGCGCCTTTGCGCGCGCGCTCCGCTCGCCGAAATCGACGCGGTAGAGCCCATCCGCGTGGCCGATCTCGCCCAGCGCCTCGCCGCAGACCAGTTCGACATCGCCCTTGGCACATTCCTCTAGCAGCATGGCAACGATCTGGCGGGCCGAGCCGTCGCAGAACAGCTGGCCCAGCGTCTTCTCGTGCCAGGCGATGCCGTAGGCTTCCACCATCTCGATGAAATCGGCAGGCCGGTAGCGGCTCAGCGCCGACTTGGCGAAATGGGCGTTACTGGAAAGATAGCGGTCGGGCGCGGTATCGACATTGGTGAAGTTGCAGCGCCCACCACCGGAAATCAGGATCTTCTTGCCCGGCTGCTCGGCATGGTCGAGCAGCAGCACGCGCTTGCCGCGCTGCCCCGCCGTCGCCGCGCAGAACAGACCCGCCGCACCAGCACCCAGCACGATGGCATCGTAAGGCTCATGGCCGTGAAGCGGCGTCATTGTGCGACGGGAACCAGTTCCAGCGCCAGTGCCTCGGCCACGCGAATGCCGTCGACAGCGGCGGAGAGAATGCCGCCTGCATAACCAGCACCCTCGCCCGCCGGATAGAGCCCGCGGGTGTTGAGGCTCTGGCAATCCTTGCCGCGGGTGATGCGCACGGGCGAGGAGGTGCGCGTCTCCACGCCGGTCATCACCACGTCAGGGTGGTCGTAACCGGGAACCTGGCGGCCGAATACCGGCAGCGCCTCGCGGATCGCCTCGACCACGAAGTCGGGCAGGCACTGCTTGAGGTCGGTCAGGTGCACGCCGGGCTGATAGCTCGGGGTAACGACGCCGAATTCGCTCGAAGGCCGGTCGGCCAGGAAGTCGCCCAGCTTCTGGCCCGGCGCCTTGTAGTTGGAGCCGCCCGCCTTGAAGGCCAGTTCCTCGAACTTGCGCTGGAACGCGATGCCCGCCAGCGGATCGCCGGGGTAATCCTCCTCGGGGTTGATATCGACCACGAGGCCGGAATTGGCATTGAACTCGGCGCGCGAATACTGGCTCATGCCGTTGGTGACGACGCGGCCTTCCTCACTGGCAGCAGCCACCACGCGCCCGCCCGGACACATGCAGAAGCTGTAGACGGTGCGCCCGTTGGAAGCCTTGTGGGCAATCGAATAGGCCGCCGCGCCAAGGATTTTGTTGCCCGCATTGGGGCCGTAGCGCGCGGTGTCGATCCAGCTTTGCGGGTGCTCGATACGCACACCGATGGCAAAGGGCTTGGCCTCGATATAGACACCGCGGTTGTGGAGCACTTCGAAGGTATCGCGTGCCGAATGGCCGACCGCCATGATGACGTGGCTGGCGGGCAGGAACTCCCCGTTCGAGAGGTGAAGGCCCTTGAGGCGGCGGGTGCCGTCGGCATCCTCTTCCACCGCGAAGTCATCGACGCGGGTGCCGAAGCGATACTCGCCGCCCAGCTGCTCGATCGTCTCGCGCATCGAAATCACCATGGTGACGAGGCGGAACGTGCCGATATGCGGGTGCGCTTCGGTGAGGATATCGTCGGGCGCACCGGCCTTCACGAATTCGGTCAGGACCTTGCGGCCGAAATGGCGCGGGTCCTTGATCCGGCTGTAGAGCTTGCCGTCCGAGAACGTGCCCGCACCGCCCTCGCCGAACTGCACGTTGCTTTCGGGATCGAGCACCGAGCGGCGCCACAGGCCCCAGGTGTCCTTGGTGCGCTCGCGCACGGCCTTGCCGCGCTCGATGATGATCGGGCGGAAGCCCATCTGCGCGAGGATCAACGCTGCCAGCAGCCCGCAGGGACCGGCGCCGATGACCACCGGACGCGGCCCTTCGTAAGTCGCGGGCGCATGGGTGACGAACTTGTAGCTGGTGTCGGGCGTGGGCCGCACGTGCTGGTCGCCGGGATGAGCGGCGAGCACGGCAGCCTCATCCTTCACCGCCAGATCGACCGTGTAGACCAGCTTGATCGCGGACTTGCGCCGCGCGTCGTTGCCCCGGCGCACCACGGTGAGCCGCTCGAGATCCTCAGGCACGATACCGAGGCGCGCGCAGACGGCGGCCTCCAGGTCGGCCGGTTCATGGTCGAGCGGCAAGGCAAGATCGGAAAGACGTAACATGCGCGCGCCCTTATACCCGTTCGGCGCGCGGCGCCACGGATTTGCGCCTTTCTCAGCCTTCCGGCGGATAGACCCCGGCCAGAACCGCGTCGAAATGCGCGCGGATGGCATCGTTGCAGCGACAGGCGCGGGCATCGAGCGCGGCGCGGTCCAGCACGCTGATGCCGCCTCGGCGGGTGCGCAGGATGCCGTCCCGCTTGAAACGCTGGAGCACGCGGCTGGCATAGCTGCGGCCGATCCCCATCATCGAGGCCAATTGCTCCTGCGTCATCGTCACGTCGTTCCGCCCGATCCGGTCGATCGCCGTCCCCAGCCAGCGCGCGGCACGCTGCTCGATAGTATGGACGGCATTGCAGGCGGTAGACTGGAAGACCTGCGCCATCACGCAGTCGGCATAACGGGCAAAAAGATGGGCAATCGCAGGCGACAGGCGCTTCACCTCGCCCAGCCGCTCGGTGCCGATCCGCCAAAAGCGCCCGCGATGGAGCACGCTGGCACGCGCGAAGGACGGCAGGCTACCCTGGCTTACCACCCCGCCCAGCGCCCCTTCCCGGCCGACCAGCAGGGTCTCGACCAGTTCATTGCCATCCATTTCGACAAAAAAGGAGCAGATCGCCCCGCCACGCGGAAAATAGCAGAATTCCACAAGGTCGCCGGGACAATAGAGCACCTGGCCCGCCGCATATTCGACGTCTTCGAGAAACGGCACCAGCAAGTCCCGGTCGGCAGGCCGCAAGGCCCCCAGCAGATCGCTGTCTTCAAGACTGGCGATGGCACCCATAAACAATTTTCCCTGATCCATTTTTCTGCGACGACCTGAACGTCCCGGCCCAAGAATGGATCAGCGCCGGACCACGCGAACGAGCGGGAAACGACACCTGCATGCGGGGACGCACCCCCGACAACCGAAGCCCTTTGCCATGGTTCCCGCTCGGCTGGTCGCAAATCGACGAAACGCACCGCGCATGCGGGAACGGACGGAACGACCAAGGCGTTGGCGGAATATTCACAATCTCGAACAAGCCCGGAAAGGACGCGCCATGGCCCCCAATGTGCGCCAGACGTTCTGGAAAGCCTTCGCCGCCAACCCCGTCGTCATGATCCGGCTGGAGGGTGACGCCGGCCGCGGCGCCTCCCACGGCCAGCCCCATTGCGAAGCCCACAGCGAACCGATGACCGCTCTGCTGGACCGCGATGCCCATCACGCCGTCTGGTTCGTCTGTCGTCGCGACAATCGCATCGGCAAGGGAGGACGGGCCACGGCGCAAGTCATGACCCTGGGGCACGAAGTCTTCGCCTCGCTCTCCGGCACGCTGGTCGAGGAAACCGATCCTGCGGCACGCAGCCGTCACTGGAGCCAGGTCGCCGAAGACTGGTTCCCCCACGGGCATGGCGATCCCGCCGTCACCATGCTGCGTTTCGAGATCGAGGACGCCGAAGTCTGGACACTCGATGCCGGGATCAAGGGCCTGTTCCGCCTCGCAACGGGCGGCACTATCGATCCTGCACGCATCGGCGAACACGAGACCGGTGTCGTCTGACAGCTGAAAGCGCCGGGACCGTCCCGGCTTTCGCGGCATTCCACTAGAGCCATGCCGTCGTTGCGGGACGCCCCCGGCCTACTCGGCGCGCCGGAGCGCTTCCAGCTCCCGCGGGCGGGCACTTTCCGGGCATCCCGCCAGAACATAGGCCACGGCCGAGAGAATGCCCTCGCGCGAGAACGGCTTCTGGACGATGCCTACCGCCGTCGGCGCGGGCTGGTCGATCTGGCCGGGATTGGCGGTGACGTAGATGACGCGCGCACCGAACTTGACCGCGATTTCGCGGGCGATCGCCGGGCCGGTCAGACCGTCGCGCAAGTTAAGATCGACCAGCGCCACGTCCGGCGCCTCGCCCAGCAGGGCGACCGAGGCCGCATCGGGATAAGTGCCAAGGACGGCATGCCCCCCATCCGCGAGGATGTTCTCGAGTTGGAGGGCAAGCAGAAATTCGTCTTCGACGATGAGGACCTTGGCGCTTCTTTCCCCGAGGGGAACCAAGGCCTCTCCGGCTTTTACAGTCTGGCCCAAGAGAACGTTGTCCTTGCAATCCAGCGCGTCACCCGACCTGTCATGCGGCGATTTGCTCCGCACCGTCGGCAACGGCGTCCGTATTGGCGATCCTGCGCAACTCTTCGAAGAAGGCGTCGACCGCCTCTCCCGTCAGGACAAAATTATGGCGGAAATCCGGGAGCTGGCCGGATTCGAGAACTTTCGCCAGCATCGCGCGAGCGCGGCAGATACGGCTCTTCACGGTGCCCAGCGCGATGCCGCAGATCCGGGCGATCTCCTCGTAGGACAAGTTGCCCGCCGCCACCAGGATCAGCGCCTCGCGATAGGTTTCGGGGATAGTCGTCAGCGCACGCAGCACGTCGGCCAGTTCGATTGCACTTTCCTGGCCGGGCTCGGCGCAGAGAATACGCTCGGCGGCAACTTCGTCGTACTCGCCATGGAATCGGGCGCGACGCGCTTCGCTGTAGAAATGGTTGCGCAGGATCGTGAAAGTCCACGCCTTGAAGTTGGTGCCCGCGGCGTAACGATCGCGCGCGGCCCATGCCCGCAGCATCGCCTCCTGAGCAAGATCGTCGGCGCGGTCGCGGCAGCCGCACAGGCCGCGCGCAAAGGCGCGCAGGTGCGGGGCCACTTCGGCCAGCGCACGCTTAAAGTCGCGGTCGTCGAGCCGCGCGACAGGCTCCTGAGCCGGCTTGGCTTCGGCGACGGTCTCGGTGGTTGCAGGCATCTGGTTACCCTCCATGTCTGTTCACGCAGCGATTGTTTGCGCTGCCGCTGCCCAGGTGTGATGTGCCGTTCCTCTGTTCCGGCCCATCGCTCCGAGCAAAGCGGTTCCCCACTCGGGATCAGTGCCGTGAAAACGCGGCCAAGTTGCAGAAAGTTCCCGGGAAAGAGCTGCCATCCGCAACGACCCGCCGCACCAGGCAAGCAACTCACCGGCGGATGACCACAAACGGACGCGCCGGAATGCAGACCGGCGACACCCTTCAGCGCCGTTTCAGGATCAGTGCTGCGAAAAAATGCACGAAGCGGCGGGAACAAACTTCCGCCTCGAAATTTGAGGCCTCCGTCCACCTGTTACGGTGAGCGGAGGCCTGCGGGATCGGATCACCACCAGTTTGCGGGGGGGGGGGGGGGGGCCGGGGGGGTAACCCCTGGAAAGCCGCCGCCGGGGATCGGGTCCCTGCCTGGCCCGGTATGGGA
>NZ_JAPCWC010000022.1 GCF_026420865.1 Novosphingobium clariflavum
GCTTCATGGCCGGTCTTCCTGCAGGACCGGCCATGGCCTTCCAAGGGCTGCTCCGTTCCCCGGGGCGGCCCTTTTCCCTACTTCAACTTCAGCGGCAGTCCGGCGGCGACAAACACCACGTTGTCGGCAACGGCGGCGACCTGCTGGTTGAGGCGCCCCGCCTCGTCGCGAAAGGCGCGGCCCAGCGGGGTTTCCGGCACCAGCCCGAGCCCCACCTCGTTCGCCACCAGCGCAAGCGGCACTGGGCAATCGGCAATCGCCCGGCACAGCGCGTCGAACTGCGGGGCCAACGTCATTTCGGCCATCATCAGGTTCGACAGCCACAGCGTCAGGCAATCGACAAGGATCGCGTCCGCCTCCCGCGAAGCGCGGGCGATGGCGCCGGTAAGGTCGAGCGGCGCCTCGATGGTGGTCCAGCGCTCGCCCCGGTCCGCGCGGTGGAGCGCGATGCGCGCCGCCATCTCGTCGTCGAAGGCCTGCCCGGTCGCCACATAGGCGAGACGGCCCTCCACCACCTCGATCCAGCCCTGCGCATGGCGGCTCTTGCCCGAACGCGCGCCGCCCAGAACAAACGTGCTGATCATCGCCCCATCTCCGTCAGCGCGAGGAGGCCGTCGATGTCGAGATTCGCCTCCATGGCCCCTGCCAGTTCGTCGAGCGCGGCATCGACTTCGGCATGATGATCGCGCCGGTCGCTTGCCGCGCCTAGCCGCGCCAGCAATTGCGCGCGCAGATCGGTCGAGGCGAGCAGGCCGTGGCAATAGGTTCCCAGCACGCGGGCACCGGCATCGCGCGCACCGTCCGCACGGTCGCCCGCCAGTATCGCCAGCGGCGCGCCGGAATGCCGGGTGGTCACGCCCATGTGCATCTCGTAGCCCTCGAAGCCGGCGCCCATTGCCTCCCCCGATACGGTCCGCAGCGCCTTGGCCGGCCCCAGCACCGTGGTCACGTCGAGCAGGCCGAGCCCGGCCATCTCGCCGGGCTGGCCCTCGATCCCCTGCGGATCGGCGATCGTCCTGCCGAGCATCTGGAAACCGCCGCAGATCCCCAGAATCATACCCCCGCGCCGATAGTGCGCCAGAATGTCGATGTCCCAGCCCTCCGCCCTCAGGAATGCCAGATCGGCCATCGTCGCCTTGGAACCCGGCAGCACGATCAGCGCCGCTTCGGCCGGGATCGGCGTGCCCGGCGGGATCATCGCCACCTCCACGCCGCTTTCCTGCCGGAGCGGATCAAGATCGTCGAAATTGGCGATGCGCGGCAGGATCGGGCAGGCCACGAGACACTTTCCCGAGCCGCCGCCCAGCCCGCGTTCGAGCACCACGGCGTCCTCGCTCGGCAGGCGGCCGACCGCGCTTTGCCATGGCAGCACGCCGTAGCCGCGCCAGCCCGAACGCTGCGCGATGGCGGCATAGCCGTCCGCGAAAAGGGCCGGATCACCGCGGAACTTGTTGATGAGGAAACCGCGGATCTGGGCGGCATCGTCAGGCTCGATCACCGCGCGGGTGCCGACCAGCGAGGCGATCACCCCGCCGCGGTCAATATCGCCGATCAGCACGACCGGCACGTCGGCCTCGCGCGCAAAGCCCATGTTGGCAATGTCGCCCGCGCGCAAGTTGATCTCGGCGGGTGAGCCCGCGCCTTCGACCACCACGAGGTCGCAGCGCGCCTCCAGCCGCCGGTAGCTGGCCATGACGTCGGGCAGCAGACTGCGCCGCGCCTCGCGGAAATTGGCGCTTCCCAGCGTGCCGCGCACCTGCCCGTGAACAACCAGCTGCGAGGTGCGGTCGGCCTGGGGCTTTAGCAGCACCGGGTTCATGTCGACATGCAGCGGCGCCCGCGCCGCCAGCGCCTGGAGCGCCTGGGCGCGGCCGATCTCGCCGCCCCCGGGGGTGACGGCGGCGTTGTTGGACATGTTCTGCGGCTTGAACGGCAGCACTTTGAGCCCGCGATTGGACAAGGCCCGGCACAGCCCCGCCACGACCACCGACTTGCCGACGTCCGAGCCGGTCCCCTGCAACATCAAACCTGCCATGCGCTCCCCACGATTCCCAAAATCCCCAAGATCCCCAAGATCCAGGCCCCCAATGCCAGCGCCGCGCAGGCGCGCCGATAGACGCCCAGCGCCCGCCGCAAGTCGGCGGCGCCCGCCTCGCCGCCCTCCCGGCCGATCCACGGCTTGTCGGCCGCGACCCCGTCGTAACGCACCGGCCCCGCCAGCCTCACGCCGAGCACGCCTGCCATCGCCGCCTCGGGCCATCCGGCATTGGGCGAAGCATGCAGCGCATGGTCGCGCAGCATGGTGCCCCAGCCGCCCCCGCCGACCAGGCAAAGCAGCAGCCCCGCCAGCCGCGCCGGGATCAGGTTGACCAGATCGTCGATCCGCGCCGCCGCCCAGCCATAAGCGCGCAGCGGCTCCTCGGGATGGCCGATCAGGCTATCCGCCGTGTTGATCGCCTTGTAGGCCCAGACCCCGGGCAGCCCGCCCAGCCCCAGCCAGAACAGCGGCGCTGCGACACCGTCGCAAAAACTCTCGGCAAGGCTCTCGATCGCGGCACGGGCCACCCCGGCCTCGTCAAGGTCCCGCGTCTCGCGCCCGACGATCATGCCGACGCGGCGGCGCGCGGCGACCAGGTCGCCCGCCTCCAGCGCCGCCAGCACCGGGCGCACGTGATCGTCGAGGCTGCGTGCGGCCAGCGCCGGCCAGGCAAGCAGTGCCAGCACCGCCCAGGCCCAATTGCCCGCCACTGCGCGGACACCGAGGACCGCCAGCGCGCTCACGCAGGCCGCCATGACGATCAGCGCCAGCATCGCCGCAAGGCCAGCCAGCCGCCGCTGCCAATCCGGCCAGGCAGGACGGTTGAGCGCCCGCTCGCAGCCGGTGATGATCTTCGCAAAAAGCCCGACCGGATGGCCGATGCGGGCATGGAGGCTGGACGGCCAGCCCAGCGCGCCCTCGAGCGCCATGGCGGCTAGAATCGTTGGCTCAGCCATTGTGCAGGGCCCGATCCAACCGGGCCAGGGCAGCAGGGTCGGCAGGCACGCCGAAGCGCAGCCAACCGGGGAACTCGGCGAAAGGCCGCACCAGGATGCGGACGCGGGCAAGGCGTTCGAACAGCTCGGCCGCGGGGCAGCCGGTGACGAGCCGGAACAGCGGACTAGCGCCCTCCGCCACCAGCCCGTGGCGCGCCAGCACGGCATCGAGCGCGGCAGCGCGCCCCGGCAAATCGGCGCGCGTTGCCGCGATCCAGGCCGCATCGCCATAGGCCGCCGCGCCGATCACCAGCGCGCCTGCATGGAGCGGCCAGCTGCCCATCGCCGCGCGCAGCTTCGCCAGGATCGGCGGCGGTGCCAGCACAAAACCCAGCCGCACCCCGGCCAGGCCGAAGAACTTGCCGAAGGAACGCAGCACGATCAGCCTGCCCTCGGGCCGCACTGCCGCAGCGACGCTGGCTTGCGGCGCGCAGTCGCCAAAGGCCTCGTCGACGATCAGCCAGCCGCCACGCCCGGCGATCCGGTCCGCCCAGCCGCACAGCGCCTCGGGTGCGTGCAGCACGCCATCGGGATTGCCCGGATTGGCGATGACACAGGTTTCCCCCGCCGCCGGGACCTCGCCAAAGCGAACGGGGCGAGACACGGCGAAGGCCTCGACATGGCTGCGGTAGCTCGGCACCAGCGCCCGCCCCGGCAGATCAAGGATTCGCGCCAGCAGCCGCAGCGCCGCCTCGCTGCCCGGCACCGCACAGCAGAGCGCCGGATCGACCCCGAAATGCCGCGCCGCCGCCGCTTCGAGCACCGCGAGCCCAGCAGGATCGGGCAAGGCGTGCCAGTCCGGCGCGAGCGCCTGCGGCACCGGCCACGGCGCGGGGTTGAGCCCGGTCGAGAGGTCCAGCCAGTCCTCGGCAGCGCCGCCGAACCGCCGCGCTGCCTCGGTCAGGCGGCCGCCGTGGTGGAGGAAATGGTCGATCACCAGCCCGCCGCTCACCGGATCAGCACCAGCGCGGCGAGCAGCGCGGTCTCGGTCACTTCGATACCGGCGCCGTGGCCGTCACCCGAAATGCCGCCGATCCGGCTGCGCAGCCACCATGCCCAGAACGGCACCGCGGCAAAGAGCGCCAGGAGCGGCGGCGCTACTGCCAGCGCCAGCACCAGCGCCGCCCCGCCCCAAAGGATGACGTGCCGCCATTGCACGGCCTTGCGGAACAGGCTGCCCAACCCCTCGTGCAGCGGCGGCAGCAGCAGCGTCCAGGCAAGCGGGGCCATGCGCGCCAGCACCGGCACCAGCAACAGGGCCCAGACCTGCCCCGGCCGCAGCGCATGGAGCAGCACCAGCTTGGCGGTGAGCTGCAGGACGATGGCCACCACCGCAAAGCTGCCTACATGCGGATCCGCCATGACCGCCGAGATCCGCTCCCGGTCTGCCCCGGCGCTCTTGTGGGCGGCTCCGGCGCCGTCGGCGACATCACCGAGCCCGTCGAGATGAAGCGCACCGGTCACCGCTGTCCACGCCGCCAGCCCGGCCAGCGCGGCGATCCAGCCATCGCCCGAGCGCAGCCCCAGCCACCAGCCGAGCCCCGCCGCCCCGCCGACCGCAGCGCCTGCCAGCGGAAACCACAGGATGGCTCCGGCAAAGTCCGCCTCGCCCGCGCGAACAGCAGGCAGCGGCAGCCGGGTGAGGAACTGCAGCGCCAGGACGATGCGGCGGATCATGAGCGCAGGATCACAAGCGGCCGCCGTCCAGCGCAACGATCTGCGCAGCGGAGATCCGCCCTTCGCCATCGGGCCAGAGGCGCAGGCTCAGCACCGCGCAATAGGCAAATTCGAACGCCCATATCTGGCGGTGATCAAAGCCGAACAGCACCGCCAGCGCCGCCCGCATGGCCCCGCCGTGGGTGACCACGAGGGTATCCCGGGAGATCCCGCAAAGCGCCTCGTTGACCCGCAGGCACAGCTGCGACCAGCGTTCCCCGCGCGGCGGCGCGCAGAGATCGGGATCGTCCCAGAAGGCGGCCTGCAACGAAGGGTCGAGGTCGTGCGGCGAAAGCCCGTCCCAGTCGCCGAAATCGAGTTCGCGCCAGCGCCGGTCGGCCCGGTGCGTCGCCCCGCGGGCATGCGCGATCTGGCGCGCGGGGACTTTCGCCCGCGCCAGATCGGACGAGAGGACTTGCGCGAATGCCAGGTGTTCGGCGCGCAGCATGCAGCGCGCCACGCCAGTCGGGGTCGGCGGGTCGTCGCGGTGCCCCAGCATCAGCCCCGGTTCGCGCGGGGCGCCGTGGCGCATCAGGTGGACAAGGATGCCGTTCATGCCGCCCCGCTCATGCGATCGCCTGGCCGGCGACCAGAGCTTCGGCAAAAGTCGCCATGCCTGCATGGGCAGCCAGCGCCGAACGCACGATCTGCGTCGCCACCGCCGCGCCCGATCCCTCGCCCAGCCGCATGCCGAGATGCAGCAGCGGATCCAGCCCGAGCCGGTCCAGCAGCCGCACGTGCCCCGCCTCGGCCGAGCAATGGGCGGCCAGGCAGTGGTCGAGCGCCCCGCCATTGTCGGCCATGAGCGGCGCCGCCGCGGCGCAGCAGATGAACCCGTCGAGCAGCACCGGCACGCGGTGATGGCGCGCGGCCAGCACGGCCCCTGCCATCGCCGTGATCTCGCGTCCGCCGAGCCGGCGCAGCGTCTCGAAGGCATCGCGCGGCGCGCCGTCATGGCACGCCAGCGCCGCCGCCACTGCCGCCGCCTTGCGGGCAAGGCCATTATCGTCGAGTCCGGTGCCGCGCCCGGTCCAGTCCTGCGCCGCACCGCCGAAGACTCTGGCGCAAAGCGCGGCAGCCGGGGTGGTGTTGCCGATGCCCATCTCGCCCACGAACAACAGGTCGCTGCCGGGACGCACTGCCGCCGCGCCGATGTTGAGCGCGGCCAGACACTCGGCCTCGCTCATGGCCGGCTCCACGGTGATGTCGCCGGTCGGCCGGTCGAGATCGATGGGCACAACCTCAAGTTCGGCACCGCAGGCGGCGGTCAGCGCATTGATCGCGGCGCCGCCGTTCTCGAAATTGGCGACCATCTGGCGGGTGACTTCGGGCGGATAGGCGCTCACCCCGCGTGCGGCAACGCCGTGATTGCCGGCAAAGATCACCGCCTGGATACGTTCGGCTTGCGGAATTTCCCGGCCCTGCCAGCCGGCCATGAACACCGCGATCTCCTCCAGCCGCCCGAGCGAACCGGCAGGTTTGGTGAGGCTGGCCTGGCGCCCGCGCGCCGCCTCCAGCGCGGCGCCATCAGGTACGGGAAGACCGGCCAACGCGGCGGCAAAGGCAGCGCGGCCGGCAAACATCGGGGGGGCAGCCGAGTGCGTGGGCATGCTCATGCGTGAATGAACCCTTCAGGGGGAGTGCGGGTGATGAAATGGCCTTTCACGCCTTCCGGCCACTGGCGATAGGGTACCTGCCCTTCGGCGCTTTCGCCATGACGCAAGGCATAGTCGAGGATCGCGCGGGCGGCCTCCTCGCCGGGTTCGAAATCGCCCAGCACGTAGCCCAGCTTGCCCGGCGCGCGGATGTGCACGGTGCAATGGCGCTGGCAGGCGAACAGGCAGGCCATCTCCTGCACCGCGACCGCCTGCAGGGCGGGATCCTTGGCCTGGAGCGCCCGCATCGCCTCGGCCAGCAGCGCGCCGCCACGCCGCCCTTGCCCGTCCTCGCGCGCATCGGCCGAAAGGCGGCAGGTGTTGCAGACGACCACCGAAGGGCCGGGCTCGACCGGGGTCAGCATCGGCCGACACTCCCCGCACCAAAACAGCAATCGATTTCGGCGCATGCGCCGATGGGGCTGACCAGAACACGACAGTTCACGGAGTTTCCTTCCCGCTCGCGACATCGAATGCCCCTTCGGGTCGGCGATCGGGCAAAGGACGGATCGGCAGGGTCCCGGTGCATGGGCACCGCACGACAGGCCGCGTCCCCCGCCCGGGCGCTTGGCCGGCGGAGCAATGGCTGTCGCTCCGCGAGAGAAACTCCCCCGTCCGTCCGGCACACCCTGTCCCGACGAAGAACGACCGCGACGGGCAGGTCTCCTGGCTCACGGGTCAGGGCCGGTCCGGCCGCCTTCTCGGGAAACCTTGCCCATTGCGCGGCTTGCTTCCCAATGGCGTGTCTGGCCGAACGGCTCGCCGCTTACAGTTGCAGGGGCAGCCCGGGCATCTAACCCGCGTTCCCTTTTCATCCCCTCGCGGGGAACCCTTCGCGAGGCCGGCAACTATCGTGCGGACGGACGGCTGGCAAGTGGGCGAAGCTTGCGCCGCACGGGGAAGTTCCATAGTCGCCGCAACGATGCCGGTTAACGACGCTTCCTGCCCCGCCCTGCTGATCGCGGCCCCCGCCTCGGGCCAGGGCAAGACCCTCGTCACCGCCGCGCTCGCCCGCCGCCACGCCCGCGCGGGCAAGCGGGTGCGGGTGTTCAAGTGCGGCCCCGATTTCCTCGATCCGATGATCCACGAAGTCGCCAGCGGCGCGACGGTGCAGCAGCTCGACCTGTTCATGGTCGGCGAGGAGGAATGCCGCCGCCTGCTGCATGCCGCCGCCCAGGAAGCCGACCTCATCCTCGTCGAGGGAGTCATGGGCCTCTACGATGGCGATCCCTCCGCCGCCGACCTCGCGCGGCGTTTCGGCCTGCCGGTCATGGCGGTGATCGACGCCTCGTCGATGGCGCAGACCTTCGGCGCACTGGTTCACGGCCTGGCGACCTACCAGCCCGGCGTCAACCTGACCGCCGTGCTCGCCAACCGGGTCGGCAGCGCCCGCCACGCGCAGCTGTTGGAGCAGGGCATGCCGCAGGGCGTGCGCTGGCTCGGCAGCCTGGGCCGCGACCCTGCGATCGGCCTGCCCTCGCGCCACCTCGGGCTGGTGCAGGCGGGCGAAATCGCCGACTTGGCCGAACGGCTGGACCGCGCGGCGGACCTCCTGCCCGAAACCGCGCTCTGGCTGCCAGAGCCGGTCGCCTTTGCCGCCCCTGCCCCGGCGCAGCCGCTGCCCTCGCTGGCGGGGACCACCGTGGCCATCGCCCGCGATGCGGCCTTTGCCTTCCTCTACCCCGCCAACCTCGCCTTCCTCGAGCGCGCGGGGGCACGGCTGGCGTTCTTCTCGCCGCTCGCCGACCACGCGCTGCCCGAATGCGACGCGCTCTGGCTGCCGGGCGGCTACCCCGAACTCCACCTCGCCCGCCTTGCCGCCAACACCCCGATGCTGGCGGCGATCCGCGCCCATCACGCGGCAGGCAAACCGATCCTGGCCGAGTGCGGCGGCATGCTCTACGCTTGCGAGACGCTGGAAGACGCCGAGCAGAACCGGGCTGAACTGCTCGGCCTGCTGCCCGGCCGCGCACGCATGCAGTCGCGCCTTGCCGCGCTCGGCATGCAGGAGGCCATGCTGGACGGACACCGCCTGCGCGGCCACACCTTCCACTATTCCACGCTCGAAACCGCGCTCGCGCCGCTGGTCCAGGCCCGCACACCGGACGGTCGAGCCGGCGAGCGGCTGTTCCGCTGCGGTTCACTTACCGCCAGTTACATGCATCTCTACTTTGTCTCGGCTCCGGTACTGATTGCCGCATTGTTCGGCAGGAGTGCGCAGGCCGGGACGTAAAGTCCATTTGACATTTTCGCACACAAGCCTCTCTAAGCACTTGCATGGCCGCCGATTTGCAGACCATTTCCGCCGCGCGTGAGGCGCTTTCCTCGGGCGATGTCGCGCGTGCCGAAGCCCTGGCGCTCGCCGCGCGCACCGAACCCGCGCTGGCGCTGGATGCGATCGAGGTGCTGGCTCTCGCCGCCAAGGCCCGCGGCGCGGGCGAGCGCTATGAAAACCTGCTGCGCGAGGCGGCGGTTCTCGCGCCCGAGCGCACGTGGCCGCGCAACGACCTCGCCGAATGGCTGCACGAGACCGGCCGTCTGCGCGACGCGGAAGCGGTCCTGCGCCGGACCATCGCCGACCAACCCGGCAATCCCGACGCCCTGATGCGCCTCGGCAACATGCTGAGCGAGCGCGAGGAACTGGTCGAAGGCGCCGAGCATCTCGAGGCCGCTATCCGCATTGTCGGCCCTCATCCGCAATTGCTTGCCGATCTCGGGCGCAATCTCCTGCGGCAGGGACGCCTGGAGGAAGCCGGCCCGCTGCTGGCCGAAGCAGCCCACGCCATGCCCGACGCCCTGCCCCCATTGACCTGGCTGGCCGAGCTGGAGGAACAGGCCGGGCGGTTCGAGCGGGCCTGTGCCGTGCTGTCCCGGGCCGAGGCGCTCGCGCTGCGCCAGGGCAGCGATGTCACCCTGCAGCGCGTCACCCTGCTGTCACGCACCGAGGAATGGCCCATGGGGCTCGCCATGCTGGAGGCGGAAACCGCGCCTTCGGGCCCCGCCCTGCTGCTGCGCGGTCGCCTGCGCGACCGGGCCGGCCGCAAGACCGAGGCCTGGGATGACTTCACCGCCGGCAAGGACGCGCTCGCAAGGGCCGCCAGCCGCAGCTATCCGGCCCGCGCGGTGGGCGAACTGGTGCGGCAGTGGCAGGACGTCTTCACCGCCGACCGCTTTGCCGGATTCCTGCCTGCCGAGCGCCGCAAGGGCGTGCCGCAGCCGGTGTTCATCCTCGGCTTCCCGCGCTCGGGCACGAGCCTCATCGAACAGGTACTGGCGAGCCATTCGCGCGTGCGCGCGGGCGGCGAACTGCCGTTCGGACGCGAACTGGCGGAATTGGCTCATGCACGCACCCAGGGCGCCTTCCCGCGCGATCCCGATGGCATGAGCGAGGCCCTGCTGGACACGCTGGGCACGCACCTGCGCGATCATTATCTCGCCCGCGCCGAACGCTACGGCCTTCTCGAAAAGGGCGCCGACTTCTTCACCGACAAGCTGCCGCTCAACGCGCTCTACCTGCCGCTGCTGCAACTGGCCTTCCCGCAGTCACCGGTGATCGTCGTGCGCCGCGATCCGCGCGACGTGATGGTCTCGGCGATGAGCCACGATTTCACCCACGGCTTTGCCTGCGGCTACCGGCTCGAGGACCTCGCGCTCCACTATGCGCGCATGGACGCGCTGACCGAGCACTGGCTGGAAGAACTGCCGGTCCCCGCGCACGAACTGCGCTACGAACGCTTTGTCGGCGACCAGGAAGAGGAAACCGCGGACCTGATGGCCTGGCTCGGGCTGGATGCCGAACCCCGGCAAATGGCTTTCCACACCCTGCCCCGCCACGCGCCGACGCCCGGCCATGCGCAAGTGCGCGAGCCGCTCAACCGCCGCTCGATCGGACGCTGGAAAGGCTATGCCAAGGAACTCGCCCCGGTGCTCCCCGTGCTGACCGAGGCGATCGAACGCGGCGGTTATGCCGCCTTCGACAGCCCGATAGCCAGTTCCGGCGCCCAGGAACCGACGATCAACTGAACGCCGCTGGCGCCGCGCAGGACCATGCGCGCGCCAAGCCTCTTCAACGCGGCCTCGTCGATCGCCGCCGCATCGCCAAGGTCGACCCAGACCCGGCTCGAAGCCGCGCCCGCCGCCATGACATTGCCCCTGCCGCCCAGCGCCGCAAGCCAGGGCACGGCATCGAGCCCAACCACTGCCGCAGCCGCTGCCACTGCCGCCGGCTTATCCGGCGCCGCAGCCGCCTCGGCGGCTTCCCGCAGCGGCCCCGCCGCCTCGCGCATCTCGCTTGCCACGTCGTCGGCGATCGGGCCGACCACGACCTGCAGCGCCCCGGGCGCCGGGCGGATCAGCCCGCGCGCGCCAAGTGCCCTGAGGCGCGGCTCGTCCACAGCATCGCTGTCATGCAGGCGCAGGCGCAGCCGGGTGGTGCAGGCGCCGATCTCGGCGAGGTTGCCCTTGCCGCCCAGCGCCGCCACGAAGGCCGCCCCACGCGCCCCCTCGGCAGCGGTGATAGCCCCCGGATCCTCGCCCACCGGCTCGTCCTCGCGCCCCGGCGTCCTGATGTCGAAGCGCGCGATCGCCCAGCGGAACGAAGCGTAATAGAGCAGCGCATAGGCCGTCCCCACCGGCAGCAGCAACAGCGGATGGGTGGCCTTGGAGTAGTTCAGCACATAGTCGAGCAGCCCCGCCGAGAAGCCGAAGCCGAGCTTGACGCCGAGCAGGTCCATCAGCGCCATGGCCACGCCGGTCATCACGATGTGCATCGCATAGAGCAGCGGGGCGAGAAACATGAAGGTGAACTCGATCGGCTCGGTCACGCCGGTCAGGAAAGCGGTCAGCGCCATCGACAGGAACATGCCGCCCACCGCCTTGCGCCGCTCGGGCCGCGCCGCGTGGTACATCGCAAGGCAGGCGGCGGGCAGGCCGAACATCATCACCGGGAAAAAGCCCGACATGAAGCTGCCGGCCGCGGGATCGCCCGCGAAGAAGCGGTTGAGATCACCGGTGGTGCCGTGGAAATCGCCGATGATGAACCAGGCCACGTTGTTGAGCACGTGGTGCAGGCCAGTGACAATCAGCATGCGGTTGAGCACGCCATAGGCAAACAGCCCCAGCACGCCTGCATGGACAACGCCGCCACTGACCATGTCCATGCCGCCGGTGATCGGCGCAAAACCGTAACCAACCACCGCCGCCAGCAACAGCCCGGCCAGCCCGGAAAGGATCGGCACGAAGCGGCGTCCGCCGAAAAAGGCGAGGTATTCGGGCAGGCGGATCGCGCCATAGCGGTTGTAGAAGGCGCCTGCGGTAAGCCCGGAGGCGATGCCGATCGGGACCGCCAGCTTGGCGATGCTCTTGGCCCGCCAGGCATCCGCCGCGAGCCCGGCGGTCACGTCATGCGGCACCACCAGCAGGATTTCTGCCCCCTTGCTGGCGACCAGGAAGCAGACCAGCCCCGCCAGCCCCGCCGCGCCATTGGCATCGCGGGCGATGCCGACCGCTATGCCAAGCGCGAAGAGCATCCCAAGATTTTCGAAGATCGCCGCCCCTGCCGCGGCCACGAACGGCAGGTCGAGCAGATCCGGCTGGCCGAGCCGCAGCAGCAGACCGGCGATCGGCAGCACCGCGATCGGCAGCATCAGCGCACGGCCCAGCGGCTGGAGCGATTGCAGCGAGAGCTTCATGCCACTTCCTCCACGATCTTGCCGAGTTCGGCGCGTACCAGTGCGCGCACGGCGGCGGCATCGGGCAATCCCAGCGCGGCCTCCGCCATGGTGCCGCATTGCTCCAGCGTGAGGCTGCGAATGAGCGCCTTGGTCTGCGCAGCCGAACCCGCAGAAACCGAAAGTTCCCGCACGCCGAGGCCGATCAGCAGCGGAATCGCCTCCGGATCCGCACCAAGCCCGCCGCATAGGCCGACAAGGCGGCCATGGCGGCTGGCTCCGATCTGCGCGATCTGGATCAGATGCAGGATCGCCGGGTGCAGCGCGTCGAGCCCCGCCGCGACATGCGGATTGGTGCGGTCGCGTGCCAGCGTGTACTGGGCCAGATCGTTGCTGCCGACCGAGAAGAAGTCGGCCTCTGCCGCCAGCACCCCGGCGTGCAGGGCGGCAGCGGGGGTTTCGATCATGATCCCGAGCGGCGGGCACGGACGCTCCTCTTCGGCAGCGATCTGCTCCAGCGCGGCCCGCGCCGCGCGCAATTCGGCGATCTCGCTCACCATCGGCAGCATGATCTGCACCGGGCCTTGCGCCTCCATGGTGACAAGCGCGCGCAGTTGCACGTCGAGCAAGTCGGGCGCTGCCAGTTGCAGGCGGATGCCACGCAGGCCCAGCGCCGGGTTTTCCTCGCCGCTCATCGGCAGGTAGGGCGCAGGCTTGTCGGCGCCGATGTCGAGCGTGCGCACGATCAGCGGGCGACCTTCCAGCGCGGCGGAGATCGCGGAATAGACCTCACGCTGCTCGGTCAGCGAAGGGGCAGCGGCGCGATCGAGGAACAGGAATTCGCTGCGCAGCAACCCGCAGCCCTCGGCGCCCGCAGCGACCGCCGCGCCGGCATCGGCGGCGGAGGCGAGATTGGCGAAGACCTCGATCCGGACACCGTCGCGCGTCATCGCAGGCGCCTGCGCATGGGCTGCGGCGGCGCGGCGACGGGACTGCGCGGCTTCGATGCGGGCCCGTGCAGCGGCCAGCACATCCGCTGCGGGCGCATGGGTCAGCGCCCCCTTTTCGAGCAGCAGCGCCGCGCCTTGCGGGATCGACTTCAGCCGCTCGCCCGCCGCCACCAGCATCGGCAGGCCCAACCCTGCAGCGATGATCGCGACATGCGAGGTGGCGCCGCCCTCGACGGTGACCACGCCGCCAAGGCCGCCATCGGCCAAGGCCATCAGTTGCGAGGGATAGAGATCATCCGCCAGCAGGATCGCGCCGGGCGGCAGCGGCGGCGGGGTCTCGTCGATCCCGGCGCTTGCCAGGGCGACGCGGCGGGCAAGGTCGGCCAGATCGTTCACCCGCTCGCGCAGGCGCGGATCGGGGGAGAGGCGCAATTGGGCGATGAAGCCATCGACCCCGGCGATCCATGCCCTGCCCGCCGGCAGGCCCGCGGCGATGCCGCCGCGCGCGGCTTCGCGAAGTTCGGGATCACCAAGCAGGACCAGATGCGCAGCGGCAATCTGCGCGACTTGTCCATGCCCCCCGGCCGCGCTTTCAAGGCGGGTACGGATCTGGGCGATGGCACCATCGAGCGCAGCCGCTTCCGCTTCGCGCGTGCCCGCCGTTTCCGGAAGCGATGCAAGCGGATCGACCAGCCAGACCGCCGGGCCGATAGCCGCGCCCGCCACGGCCGTGACCGCCGCCAGCGCCTCGCCTTCGCCCAGCGGGAGCAGCGGGGCCAGCGCGGACGGAACCACACGCCCTGCCGGTTCGCCAACCGTGACCGGGCGATGTTCGCCCATGCCGCTCTCGATCAGTTCGGCGATGGCATCGATGGCCGCGATGTCGCTTCCCCGCAAGGTCAATGTCTCGCCGTGGCCGACCCCCAGCGCCAGCATGGCCACCGCGCTTCGCATCGAAGCCACGCGGCCATCGACGGCGACCATTTCGAGGGTGCCGGGGAACGTGCCCGCCAGGCTGGCCAGCCGCGCGGCCGGACGAGCATGGAGGCCGTGCGCCAGCGGCAGCAGCAGCGAACGACTGGTCCGCGGCGCCGCCTCCTTCGCGCCTGCCGCCGAGGCCTTCCCGCAGGCCTCCAGTGTCATCAGCGCCGCGCCCGCCGCGATCTCCCGGTCCGTCTTCCCGCCGACGAAGGCAAAGGCCTCGCCATTGGTGACGATCACCGGCGTCAACAGGCTGCGTGCGGTGCGGGCAAGCCGGTCAAGATCGAATACGATCAGCACCTGCCCTGCCTCGACCCGCTCGCCGGCCATGACTTCCGGCGCGAAGCCCGCGCCGCCAAGGCCGACGGTATCGAGCCCGACGTGCATCAGCAGCACCGGCCCCGCATCAAGTTCCAGCGTCACCGCGTGCCCGGCGGGATGGACCGAAACCACCCGTCCCGCCCCCGGCGAAACAAGTCGGCCCTCGGCAGGATCGATGGCGATGCCCGGGCCCATCATGCCTTGCGCAAAAACGGGATCAGGCACTTCGCAAAGCGGCGTGGCCCAGCCGCGCAGCGGGCTGGCAATCGTCAAGGTCATCGTGCGGGATCCAGCGTCAGGCGGTCGAGCATCCAGAGCGGATCGGGGCCGGGCTGCGCAAAGCTGAAATAGAGATCGTGCGGCCCCGCCTGCACCGGAAGGGCAACCGTGAGCGTGCTGACACCCGGATTGTCGGCCGCCTTGCCCAGCGGCACGCGGGCCACGATCGGGCCATCGGCCTTGTCCAGCCGGACCAGCAGTTCGCCGGCCCTAGTCTCGGGCTTGTCGAACACCAGTTTCGCCCGGTCCGCGCCGATCTGGTAGTTGAACGGCACTTGTCCGACCTCGGCGGTCAGCCCCGCGATCCCGGCGAGCGGTGCGCCGCGCCAGATCCAGCAAGGATGGAAAATATCGCCCCAGAACACCGCCCGCTTGTCCTGCGCCGGCGCATCGTCTTCCGGGCGCAGCGGCACCGCGCGCGAGCAGAGTTCCAGCTGCGAGGCTTGGCGCGTGCGGGTCATGGCGGCGGAAAGCGTCCAGCCCTTCTCCTCGCCGAACGGCTCGGAGCCGAGGAAGCTGCGGGTGCGCAGCACGGTCCCGGATGCGAGCGTCAGCGGCGCCGCATAAGCGGGTGAACCGGCCAGCGGCGCGCTGCCGTCGGTTGTGTAGTGCAGCGTGCCCGCCTTCACCGGCTGTTCCAGCCTGACCGCGATCCTGTCGCCGGCCGCCGTGAACGTGCCCAGCGCCTGCAGCGGCGTGCGGTCATAGCCGATGCCCATGGCCTTCTCCCGCGCCAGTTCGGCAGGCAGTCGCGCGGCAAACTCATCCCACTGACGGCGCTCCGGCGCGGTCCAGGCGATTTCGGCGAGCATGGCGGCGCGCGGCCACATCTGCCGCTCCATGATCTCGCTCGTGCGCATGTGTTCGGTCCAGAGGTTCGCCTGGACGCCGAGGATATGCGCGCGCTCGCCGTCGGTCAGCCCCTGCGGCAGAACCGGCGTCTCGTAGAAGCTCTTCCAGTCGATCACCTCGCCCCGGCCTGACGGCTCGTCGGCGGACATCGACTGCATGTGATCCAGATAGAAGTCCGGCGAGGGCGAAAGCACCGCGTCGTGCCCGGCCTTGGCAGCGACGATGCCGCCCGCGATGCCGTGCCACGACATGACCGTGGCCGAAGGCGGCACGTGGCCTTCGAGGATCTCGTCCCAGCCGACGATCTTGCGGCCCCTGGCGGCAAGGTAATCGCCGATGCGGGCGATGAACCAGCCTTGCAGTTCGCCCTCGTTCCTGAGGCCAAGCGCCTTGATCCGGGCCTGCGCGCGCGGATCGGCGATCCACTGCGCCTTCACCGCCTCGTCGCCGCCGACATGGATATAGGTGGAAGGGAACAGGTCGATCACCTCATCCAGCACGTCTTCCAGGAAAGCGAAGGTCGCATCCTCGGTGTTGAACAGGTTCTCGTAGACGCCCCAGTCGGCGCCCGGCGCTTTCGCCGGATCGGCAGCGGCGGCGAGCATGGGATAGGCCGCAATGGCCGCCGTGGCATGGCCCGGCATCTCGATCTCGGGCACGATAGTCACGTGGCGCTCGGCCGCGTAGGCCACGATCTCGCGGATCTCGGCCTTGGTGTAGAAACCGCCGTAGCGCACGGGATTACCCTGCGCGTCGGTGCCGGCAGCCCCGGCCGGGCGGCGCCAGGCACCGACCGCGATCAGGCGCGGATACCTGTCGATCGGGATGCGCCAACCCTGATCATCGGTCAGGTGCCAATGCAGCACGTTGAGCTTGTCTGCCGCCATGCGGTCGATCAACGCCTTCACGAAGGCTGCCGACTGGAAGTGACGCGCGGAATCGAGCATCAACCCGCGCCAGGCAAAGGCCGGGGCATCGTCGACGACCATGGCCGCGATCGTGCCGTCCTTGGAGGCGGCGATCAGTTGCCAGAGCGTTTGCGCACCGTAGAACAGCCCGGCGTCACTGGAGGCTTCGACAGTGACATCCTGCCGCGTCACGATCAGCCGGTAGGCTTCGGCGCCCGCGACCGCAGCATCGCGGCGAAAGCGGATGCGCCCCTCGGCCGAGGAGGTCAACTGCAGCGAACCGGTCCGATGGAGGAGGTCTGCCAGCCGGCTCGCCGCCGCCCTTTCGCCGCTGTCTGTCGCCGCAATGCGAGCGTGGCGGAAATCGAAGCGCCCCTGCTGCAGCGCGATTTTCGCCGGAAGCGGAAGCAAGGGCGGAGAGGCCGCCGCAGCCGCTCCGGAAACGAGCCCGGAAACGACAGCGGCGGCGAGAACGATGGAACGCATTATGTCAGTCTAACCTCTATGAGGTCTCTAAGCGACCAGATCAGAAGTGAATCTTGCCGCCATCCAGAACATGCGTCCAGTGTTGCAGGAGCCGCGCGGGATCGCGGGATTGCCCCTGACGGCCTTACCGTCAGAGGAAGCTAGGTCGTACTTCCGGCCCTTTCTGCGTGGATCAGTCGCCGCTTTGCGCCGCGGCGTAGAAGGCATCGAGGTCGTCCTTCATCTTCTTCATCGACGGCGGGTCGATGTAGATCATGTGGCCGGACTCGTAATACGTGTAGGTGATGTTGCGCTTCAGCGCCTCGGGAATCGACATGTGGGCGAGGTCCCACTCGGCCCCGAAGAACGGCGTCGCGAGGTCGTAGTAACCGTTCATCGCCAGCACCTTGAGATGCGGATTTTGCCGCATCGCCGCCGCCAGATCGAGGCTGGTCGCCGCCAGTGCCTGCTTGCGCCCGTCATCGGCCACGTGGCTCTGGTCCCAGCCGCGCAGCATGCCCGAATAGTAGTTCGGGCGGTAATAGAGCTGGGTCTTGTAGCCCAGCGTGCCGAACAGGTAGCTGTTGAGCGCGGCAACGTAAGGCCCGGTCATCGAGGTATCGGTGGCGTCGTACTCGGGCCGGTCGCCCAGCACTTCCGATTCCGGCCCCATGAAGCGCGAGTCGAGACGGCCGATGGTCTCGGCGGAATCGCGCAGCAGTTCCTTGCGGTAACGGTTGAGATCGATGCGCAAGTTGCCCGCCAGCAGCACCTGCGGCGCAATGCCGGTATAGGCGGAAAGCTGCCCGGCAATCGCCTGGCGCTGGTCGGCCGGCAGGTTGAAGCCCTGCGCCAGCGCATTGAGATAAGGCCCGGTGGCAAAGCGGCGCACTTCGGTGAGGAAGGGTTCGAGCGCGGCGGGCCTGTTGGCAAGGCGATGGTGGTACCACGCGGTCGCCGCGTAGCTCGGCAGCATGCGCACTTCGTCGATGTCGAAGCCGGTCTGGCGGGCGCCGTAATTGAGGATCGAGGACTGGAGGATGATGCCGTTGGGCTGCACCCCCGCCTTCTGCAGCGACAGTGCCAGCCCCGCCGCACGCAGCGTGCCATAGCTTTCGCCGTAGACGAACTTGGGCGAGTTCCAGCGGTCGTTGATCGACAGGTAGCGCACGATTCCCTGGGTGAAGGTCTTGAGGTCGTTGTCGACGCCCCAGAACTCGCTCGCCTGGTGCTTGCCGAGCGGGCGCGACAACCCGGTACCCAGCGCGTCGATGAAGACAAGGTCCGAGATGTCGAGCATCGTCAGCGGGTTCTTGCCGATGGCGAAAGGCGCAGGCGCATAGGCGGTCGGCGTCGGCGTATCGACACGTACCGGCCCCCAACTGCCCATGTGCAGCCACATCGTGGACGAGCCGGGCCCTCCGTTGAACAGGAAGGTCACCGGACGCCTGGCCTTCGCACCGAGGTTGTCGGCGGTGTAGGCGACGTAGAACAGGCTGGCGATCGCCTCGCCGTCGTCGTCGCGCAGAGTCAGGTGGCCGGGCGTGGCGGTATAGGCGATCTTCTGGCCGCGCGAGGTGGTCACGCTGTCCTTGCGCGGCTGCGCATCCTCGACCGCGCTGGCCTCCACCTTGTCGGGCTTGCCGGTATCAGCCTTGGCAGCATCCTGCGCATCAGCCTTGCCGGCGTGATCCTGCGCCATGGCCGGTGTGAAGACGAGTGCCGAAGATACGGCCAGAACGGTCAGAAAGCGGCGCATGCGGCAGTGTCCCCTGTATTGCCGCATGCCCTTCGAACGCCCGCGAGCTGCCGGGAACGCTTTTCCCTGCGTCAGGCAGCGGCGGCAATGACGATCTGGCTGCGGCCCGTTGTCGTGATCAAAGTGGTGCAGATCGTATACCTAATACCCATCAGGCATAGCACTGCCGCCGATCCGGTCAACAGCGCTGCTGCAAGAACGACGAGCCTGACGCTCCGTTACAAATTAGCCCCTCCCGCGCCAGAGCGCTTTCTGCTACAGGGCCGCCGCAAGAAATACCGTATATCCGCATACGATAGACGAAGTTCGAAGGGACCGCTCTTGTCCACTGTCGTTTTCCGCTGTTTCTCGGCCCTCCTGCTTGCCGGCGCGGCGATGCCCGCGTTTGCACAGGCACAGGCGGGCAGCGCGGATGCCCAGTTCAAGGCGATCACCGACAAGGAATGGGCCTGGCGCAAGCAGCAGCAGGGCGACGACGACGGCCCGGGCAAGCTGCGCGCCCATCTTCCCGACGTCACCCCCAAGGCGCAGGCCGCCCGCCTTGTCTACTGGCAGGATGTGCGGCGGCAGGTCGCCGCGATCCCGGCCGACACGCTCTCGCCCGCCGTGCGCGTGGACCAGCAGGTCTACCTCGCGCAGATCGATGTCCTGATCGCCCAGCAGAAATTCCACGAGTGGGAAAAGCCGGTCAATTCGGACACCAGCTTCTGGAGCGGCCTTGCCGGCATGGGCCGCCGGACGTTCTCCAACGAGGAGGAATACCGCCGCTACATCGCGCTGATGACCGAGTTCCCGCGCTACTTCCGCGATCAGACCGCCAACATGAAGGCCGGTCTCGCACGCGGCTTCACCGCGCCGCAGGTGACGCTGAAGGGCCGCGACGCATCCATTGCCGCGGTCGCCGACAAGGCGGCACAGGACACGGTGTTCTTCGAACCTTTCAAGGCGATGCCCGCCGCGATCCCCGCTGCCACGCAGGCTGAACTGCGCAGAGCCGGGCTCAAGGCGATCAACGAAGCGGTGCTTCCGGCCTACAAGGATCTGCTGACCTTCGTGCGCGGCACTTATATCCCCGGCGCGCGCAAGGAACTGGCCGCCGAGACCCTGCCCGACGGCAAGGCCTACTACCGCTCGGTCATCAAGGAATACGCGACGACCGACATGACGCCGGAGCAGATCCACGCGATCGGCCTCTCGGAAATCGCCAAGATCCGCACGGAAATGCAGGAAACGATGAAGGAGGCGAAGTTCGACGGCGACCTGCCCGCCTTCCTCCAGTTCCTGCGCACCGACCCGCAGTTCTATGTGAACACCCCGCAGGCCCTGCTCGACCGCGCGGCCTGGACCGCCAAGGAAGTGGACCGCAAGATCGGCCGCTTCATCGGCCACCTGCCGCGTCAGCGCTTCGGCATCGTGCCGGTGCCCGACGACATCGCCCCGTTCTACACCGCCGGTCGCGGCGGGCCGGGCGTCTACCTCGTCAACACCTACGACCTGCCCAGCCGCCCGCTCTATTCGCTGCCCGCGCTGACGCTGCACGAGAGCGCCCCCGGCCACGCCTTCCAGATGCCGATCGCGGCCGAGAACAAGGACCAGCCGGACTTCCGCCGCGAGACCTACATCTCGGCCTTCGGCGAAGGCTGGGCACTCTATACCGAGCGCCTCGGCACCGACATGGGCATCTACCAGACGCCTTACGAGAAGTTCGGCATGCTCAGCTACCAGGCCTGGCGTGCGGCGCGCCTCGTGGTCGATACCGGTGTCCACCACTATGGCTGGAGCCGCGAGCAGGCGCAGCAGTACCTGCACGACAACACCGCGCTGTCCAACCACGAGATCGAGACCGAGGTGGACCGCTACATCGCCTGGCCGGGGCAGGCGCTGGCCTACTACCTCGGCGAAATGACGATCATGCAGGGCCGCCGCAAGGCCGAGGCCGCGCTTGGCCCCAAGTTCAACATCCGCGCCTTCCACGATACCGTGCTGGCCCTGGGATCGGTGCCGCTGCCGATCCTCTCTGCCCGCATCGACCAGTTCATCGCCGAAGGCGGCAAGGGTCCCTATCCCGACGAGGAGTCCTGACGATCACGAGACGGGCGGCAAAGATCGCCCGCCGGATCCGACGAGCCCACGGGTCGCGAGGAGGGGGTGGCAACAGCCGCCCCCTCCGTTAATTTTCCGAGCCTGAAGGGGTTGGGCCCCGCTGCGTTCAGCCGAACGGACGGTCGATCGACGGCTGCGGCTCGGTGAACCACTTGGCGCCGCTGTCGGTCACGTGGAAATGGTCTTCCAGACGCACGCCGAAACGGTCGGGGATGACGATCATCGGTTCGTTCGAGAAGCACATGCCCGGCGCCAGCGGCGTCTTGTCGCCCCGCACCAGATAGGCCGGTTCGTGGATCGACAGCCCGATGCCGTGGCCGGTGCGATGCGGCAGGCCGGGCAGCTTGTAGTCCGGCCCCAGCCCGGCCTTCTCCAGCACCGCCCGCGCGGCGTAGTCAACCAGTTCGCACGGCTTGCCCGGCTCGACGGCGTCGAAGGCGGCCTGCTGCGCGGTGCGTTCGAGTTCCCAGATCGCCCGCTGCTCGTCGTTGGCCTCGCCGAAGACATAAGTACGGGTGATGTCCGAGTGGTAACCGGCAACCCGGCAGCCGGTATCGATCAGCACGATCTCGCCTTCCTGCAACGCGCGGTCGCCGGGCAGGCCATGCGGATAGGCGCTGGCGAGGCCGAACTGGACGATCACGAAAGCATTGCCGCCAGGGGCACCGATCGCGCGGTGGGCCTCGTCGATGAAGCGGGCGACTTCGCTGGCGCGGATACCGGGCCGCAGGATGCTGGCGGCGCGGCGGTGCACTTCCAGCGTCATCGACTTGGCCTGCTGCATCAGCGCCAGTTCGGCCGCCGACTTGACCATGCGGCAGCCGTCGATCACCGGCGCGCCGGAGACGAGCGTGGCCGACGGCGCGTCCCTCGCGATGCGGTCGACAAACAGGTAGCTCATCGCCGGATCGATCGCGAGACGCGAGACGCCCTTATCGCGCAGCGCCGCGGCAAGCAGCGCGGTCGGGCTTTCGTCCTCCTCCCAGAGGCGGAAGTCGGCCTCGATCAGCAACCCCGCCTCCAGCGTGCCAAGCTCGAAGCGCGGCGCGATCAGGATCGGCGCGCCGTCCACCGGCAGCAGCAAGGCCACCAGCCGCTCGGATTCGCTCCAGGCAAGGCCCGCGAAATAATTGAGGCTGGCGCCCGCGGTGACGAGCAGCGCCTCGGCGCCGCTGTCGCGCGTGAGGCGGCGGGCCTTGTCGATGCGGGCCATGCGCTCGTCCAGCGTGATCGCCGGCGCGGGATCGGCCCAGGGGCGGATCTGCGCCAGCTGCTCGGCCGCATTCGACCCGCCGATACCTCCGGCTGCATTACCCTGTGTCACCGTCAACTCCTGTCCAATGTGATGGGGAGCGCTAGCATTTCCGGGACCTCCCAGAAAGCCATTGCTTAGGTCTATCATATATCGTATACGAATGTTCCAGTCAATTTTCAGGAACTCCCGACAATGCCTTCGACCAAGACGCTCTGGACCGGGGTCTACCCCGCAGCAACCACCCAGTTTGCGCCGGACTACTCGGTCGATGCCGATGCCACCCAGGCCGTGCAGACCGCACTGGTCGACGACGGCGTCGACGGCCTGATCCTGCTCGGCACCTGCGGCGAGAACAACTCGCTGGAAGCCGACGAAAAGCGCAAGATCCTTGCCGGCGCGGTGGAAGCCGTGGGCGCCCGCGTGCCACTGGTGGCCGGTGTTTCCGAGTTCACCACCGAACGTGCGGTGGCCTATGCCAAGGATGCCGAGAAGATCGGCGTCGACGCGCTGATGCTGCTGCCGGCGATGGTCTACGTGCCCACCACCGAGGAGCTGGTCACCCACTTCCGCACCGTCGCCGAGGCGACCTCGCTGCCGATCATGCTCTACAACAACCCGCCGGCCTACCGCGTCAACGTCAGCGCCGAGGCGCTGGAAGCCCTCGCCGACGTGCCGAACATCGTCGCGGTCAAGGAAAGCGCCCCCGACACCCGCCGCTTCACCGACCTCATCAACCGTTTCGGTGATCGCTATTCGGTCATGGCCGGTCTCGACGACGTCGCCCTCGAAGGCATGATGCTGGGCGCCAGCGGCTGGGTTTCGGGCCTCACCAGCGCCTTCCCGCGCGAATCTGTGCGCCTGATCGCCGCCTTCAACGAAGGCAACATCGAGGAAGCCCGCGCGATCTACCGCTGGTTCATGCCGCTGCTCCACCTCGATGCCGAGCATGACCTCGTGCAGTCGATCAAGCTGGCCGAAACGATCATGGGCCGCGGCACCGAGCGCGTGCGCATGCCGCGCATGCCGCTCTCGGGCAAGCGCCGCGAGGACGTGATCCAGTGGGTCGAAACCTGCAAGGCGACCCGCCCCTGCGGCGAGTAATGCCAAGCTGCAATGATGCTGACGCATCAGCAGCTTGGAACGCTCAGGCGCCGCGCGGCGCCTGAGCGACCTGCGACAAGTCAAGCTTATCGCAGGTCGGTACAAGGCCACGGGACGGCCGTGACCCGGGATAAGGGAAGGCCCGCGATGCTCTGCGCATCGCGGGCCTTCCCTTGGTTTGTCTGAAGATCCGCCAAGGGCGGATTTTGGCGGCACCAGCCCACTCCCCCCGGATCAAGCGACCTGGCGGGTCTCCAGCGCCTGCGCCTCGGCGCGGGTGACGATCGGGCGGAACACGAGGTTGAGCAGCATCTGCTCCTCGCTCGGCACGGCGGGCACGATCATGAAGCCTTCCGGCGCCGCGATCCGGTAGAGGCCCGGGGCCACTTCCTCCATGCCGTCGGTGACCGTGGCCACCGGCGTGGCCTCTTCCGCCGTAAGGCTGTTGGCAGGCTGCAAGCTGATCTCCTCGAACTGCACGAACTGGAACAGGCGGCCCAGGAACAGGCCGATCGAGAACTGCCCTTTGCCCACCGGCACGATGGCCCGGAAGAAGCCGTCGGCAGTGCGGTGGGCACCGACCGTCTTGGCCGCGCTTTCGCCGCCGCCGTAGACCTGGATCGGCAGTTGCAGCGCATCGATGTCGACATCGCCCTTGGCCAGTTCGAGGTTGAAGCGGCGGATGCCGAAGACCGAGAGATTGAGCGGCAGGCCGAACTGCTGGAGTTCGCCCGGCAGGTACATGCGCTGGGCATTGCGCATGTAGAAGAAGCCGCGGCGCCGGATGCTCTTCTGCGCCGCCTCGAGGTTCGACATCTCCAGCATGTCGTCGACGCCGAAGTTGGCGTCGTGACTGAAGGTCTTGAGCATCTCGACTTCCGCCTCGACCGGCATCAGCAACAGGCGGCTCATCACCCCCATGGCGGCACGGCGGCGGCTGTCGCTATCGTCGGAGCGCGGCGGCCGGACAAAGCCGGTGCCGACACCGCGAATGAAGTCGACGCAGGCCGCCTGCCCGCGCTCGCGGCAGTCGCTCTGGGCGGCCGGGACCGAAGCGGCCTCGCGCACCGGGGTGCCGTCTGCCTCGTAGTCCAGCGCCGAGCCGACCGACATGGTGCTGAACTGCTCGATCACCGAGATCGAGTTGAACACCGTCGAAAGCACGTTGTAGTCGTAGTTGCGGGTATCGAAGTACCCCTTCTTGTCGAGCCCCGACGGTGTCGTCTCGCGCAGCAGCATGTAGCGGCCGGCGACATCGAGCTTCATGCCCTTGCGCAGCCGCGCCTCGGCCGCGTTCTGCACCGAACCGTTGTAGCCAAGGTCGATCAGCATCACGGTGTCGCCCTGCTCGACGCCGAGGCTGCGCAAGTGGCGGAACATCCGCTCGCCGAACTCCGCCGACCGCTTGAGCACTTTCTTGAGGTTGTGCGCCTGCATCACCCGCTTGCCGAAGCCCGCAAGGTCGCCCTCCAGCAAGGCTTCGGTTTCCGCCTCGTCGAACAGCAACTGGCGCGCGCAGATGCGCGCCTTGTCGAGCGTCTTCTGGATATGCGGCACCAACCAGGGCGTCATGTGCCTGCGCACCGCGGCCTCGTCGACAAAGCTTGCGGCAACCGCGATGACGCGGCTGATGGTGGCCTCGGTCGCGCGGTCCGCCCAGTCGGGATAGAGTGCGGCAAAGGCCTTGGCGGGAAGATGGCCGTCGCGCTGGAGGAACAGCAACTTCACCGGCCGCCCGCTCGCCGCTTCCATCGCCTCGGCCTCCTCGCGGATCCACGAGGCAAAACCATGCATGATCGGGCCGAGCACGTCGTGGCCGAAGGCATAGACCGGGTCGCCATCCCCCCGCAGCGCGATCTGCGCCCGGTGCGGCTGATAGACCGGCACGGTCACGCGGGTGGCCGGATCGATCATGCTCGACGCCGCCGCTTCCATGCGCAGGCGCTGCTGGGCCTGGGTGTCGAACTGCAGGAGATGGACGCTGGGAATGCCGAGCTTGCGCGGCGAGGTGAGGTCCGCGACGAAATTGTCGCCGACATGCAACATCTGCTCGGGCTTGATCCCCAGTTCCTTCAGCACGAAGCGGAACAGGCCGCCATGCTTGCCCACGCCATATTCGCACGAGCAGAAGATGCGGTCGATCATCGCCGCAAGGTCCGCCCCGCCGACCTCTGCGATCAGGGCGCGCAGGCGCTTTTCCGAGAGGTAGGTGTCCGAGACGATGATGACCTTGAGCCCGCGCCGCTTGGCCTCGACGATCAGCTGGCGGGTGGGCTCGAAGGCGAAGCAGTGGCGCGCCTCGGCATCGAGTTCGGCCTGCACCATCGCGGCCTGCGCGGCCTTGCCCGCACGCGGCGAGAGCTCGGCGTGGATCTCGTCGAGCGTGACCTCGAAGCGGCGATGGCGATCGGGCGCGGCGACCCGCGCGGCGCTTTCGGCCTGGCGGCGCGGGCCCATCGCCCCGCCGGCCACCGGCAGGTCGGCAAACAGGTCCTGCGGGGACTGGGTATTGCGCCAGATCAGCGTGTCGAAGCAGTCGAGCGAGAGATAGCGAAGGTTCAGGTCACCGGGCACGACGTCAAAAAGCTTGGGCAGGGTCGCGGCACGGATGGAAGTCTTGGACATGGCATCCCTCGGATAAGGACTGGCGGAGCGGGAACGGGTCCCGGTTCACGGGCTTGGCTCAATATAGAGGGATTGCCGGGGCTCCGGCCCTGCCGAAACGACACAGGCAAAATTTGCCGCACCGGACCACCGTCCGCCCGATCGTTATCCTATAATTGAGCCAGTCGAGTAACGCGCGCCTTTCCCCGGAGCGGCGCTTCACGCGGATCGCCGCCTGCTGCGCGGCGGGCCGCAACGGGAGAATTCGAGCCGCCATGAGCATCCATGACGCCAGCGCCATCGTATCGCGCCTCGGCCCCTGCCGCATCGCGCTGGACCTGGCCGCCCATGGCCGGCTGGCGCAGGAGCTGGCGCTGCTCGGCTGCGAGATCCACGCCCTCGGTGCCGACGCTCCCGACGCCGGCAGCGCCTACCTCGAATGGCCGCCGGCGGGCGGCGAGACGGCCTTCGCCGAGCGCCTGCGCAGCCTCGGCAGCGCCGGGCGGCTGGTCCTGCGCACCGCCGCCGGGAACCGTTCGCGTATCGAAGGCATCGTGCTGGGCGCAGGCTGGAGCCGCCATCCCGGCGACATGACCCTGCCCGACTATGCCCAGCGCACGGGCCACACCCTGCCGGCACTGAGCTTCTACGAGCGCCGTGCAAGCGGCGAGGACGGCGGCCTGCTCTCCCGTCCCGGCATCGACGCCGACGACACCATCGCCCGCTTCGTGCTGGCCGCCGATCAGGTGCGCGGCGGCGACACCGTGCTGGTCGACGGCGCCGATGCCGCCGATGGCGCCCGCATCGTCGCCGCGCTGAGCCAGGCCGCACACGTGCTGACCGGCAGCGAATGCGCGGCGATCGCACCGCATTCGCTCGACAGCGTGGTCGCGGTCCAGCCGGACACCGCAGCGGGCTGGGAAGCCCTGCTCGATCGCTACCTGAACCTGCTCAAGTTCGATGGCCGGCTGATCCTCGCGATCCGCCGCGCTGCCGCGCCGCACGAACCACTGCCCGAGGGTTGGCCGGAATTGAGCGCGGCGCTCTCCAGCCGCTTCCTCATCGAGATGCGCCACGAACAAGGCCTGCTCACGCAGGACCCGCTCGGTCCGCGCGCCATCATGCCGGTCCCGCTCGGCGGAAACAGCACCGGCCCCTGGCTGCTGGTGCTGGCCTCCGCCAACCCGCTGGCGGGCGCCGGGCACCGCGATGCCTACCGCCCTGCCGCGCTCGACGGAGACGCCAGCGACGCCGCGATCCCGGTCCTGACCGATTTCGGCAATGCCTATGACAATCCCTGGCTCTACCGCCCGATGGTGCAGATGGGCGAACGGCTGCGCAACGACGAGACCCTCGCACGCCTCGCCGAACATGTCGTGAGCAACACCCGCCCCGGTTCGGCTGATCAGGGCGCGGCGCTCACCGTCTATGGCTACCGCGTGCTGGAAACCCGCGCCGGCAGCCAGGCAGGCCCGCTGATCGACGCCATCGCCAGCTATGTCGAGGCGCCGGAGACCAACGGGCCAGAAGTGCCGCCCCATGTCGCGCGCTGGAAGATTTCGCTGGCGTTCCTGGCCGGACGCCTCTGCGAACTCATCGGCGACCGCGGCGCGGCCCGGCGCTGGTACCGCACCGCGGCTGACGCCGACTGGGCCCGCTTCTCGCCGATCCTCGCCACCAAGGCGGTCGGCGCGGCTTTCTACGAGGCCCGCCTGGACATTGCCGAGGGCGAGCTCGAGGCGGCCCGCGAAGCGCTGCAACGCGGCCTCGCGATCGCCCTCGCGGCTGCCGCCTGCCCCCACGCCGAACACATGGGCGATCCCGCCCGGCCGCTGCCGTTCTACCTTACCGAACTGGCCGAAGTGATCGACATGGGTTCGCAGTGCGCCAATGCGCTCGCCAAGCTCCCGCTGCTGGAGCGCGACCCCGGCCTGTTCTGGCGCCAGGTCGACGTGCGCCGTTTCGGGCTGGCCACATGGAACACCGATCTGCAGCGCGAAAACCAGCAGCTTCAGGCCGCGCTGGCCGGAGGGCAGCCATGCTGAACGCCGCCATCTCCACCTTCGACCACGCGGACAGCGCCGCGGCCCACGAGGATCCCCGCACCCGGTGGTTCCGCGAGGTGCTGGCCGCCGAGCGCGATGCACTGAACCACTTCCTGCGTGCCGATCATGCCGCCATGGCTGCCGTCGTCGCCCTGCTCGCGGCGCAGCAGCGGCCGGTGGTCTGCCTCGGCATCGGCAAGTCGGGCCTGGTCGCCGCAAAAGTGGCGGCAACCTTCTCCAGCCTCGGCACCGCCGCGTTCTTCCTCAATGCAGCCGAGGCCGCGCACGGCGATCTTGGCGCCGTGCAGACCGAAAACGTCGTGCTGCTGTTCTCCAACAGCGGCTCGACCGAGGAGATCATGCGCATCCTGCCGATCCTCAAGGCGCGCAAGTGCCCGCTGATCGGCGTGATCGGGCGCGCCCGCTCGCCGCTGGCGCAAGTGGTCGACCATCTCGTGCTGATGGACCTGCAGGGCGAGGCCGACCACATCGGCATGGCCCCCACCTCCAGCACGACCCTGCAGATGGCGATCGGCGATGCCCTTGCCGTCGCCGCCAGCCGGGCGCGGGGTTTCACCCGCGAGGACTTCCTGCGCCACCACCCTGCCGGACTGCTTGGCCGCCACATGATCCCGGTGCGCCACCTGATGCGCAAGGGCGCTGACCTGCCGACCGTAGCCCCGGATGCCAGCGTGGCCGAGATGATCGCGGTGATCTCCGCCGGCTGCATGGGCGCGGTCTGCGTGGTCGACCAGGACAACCGCCTGCTCGGCCTTGTCGTCGACGGCGACGTGCGCCGCCTGATCGAGGCCCGCCGCGACCTCTACGCCGCCCGCACCGCCGACGTCATGAAGACCGGCCCCCTGGTGATCGGCGAGGATGCCGTCGTCGCCGATGTCCTGCTGCTGCTGCAAGAGGCCGGCCGCCCGCTTTCGGTGGTGCCCGTCGTGGACGGCGAGGGGCGCCTTTCCGGCATGATCCAGAGCTACGAATTGCTGCGCCCCTGACCGGCGCGAACCGACACCACTTCAACCGGGGGAATTGAAATGATCGCTACCATCCTGGACACCGGCTTCCGCATCGACGAAACCCTGCGGGCGAGGATCGCCGGCTTCAACCGCCGCGACGACGTCGCCACGCTGATCCGCCCCGGCGGCATCGGCATCGAACTGGGCGTCGCCGCGGGCGATTTCTCGCAGCGCATCTTCGAGCGTTCGCAGATCGGCTACCTGTTCAGCGTCGATGCCTGGGCGGGCGACCGCGGCCACGGCACCGCGCAGTACATGGAGGCGATCGTCCGCCTCAACGCCTACCGCGACCGCAACTCGATCCTGCGCATGCGCTTCGACGAGGCCTCGCACCTGTTCGGCGAGGACTCGCTCGATTTCATCTATGTCGACGGCTACGCCCACAACGGCGAGGAAGGCGGCAAGACCTTCTGGGAATGGTACCCCAAGCTCAAGCAGGGCGGCATCATCGCCGGTGACGACTACCATGCCGACTGGCCGCTGGTGGTCTCCGCGGTCGACGACTTCGTGGCCCGCAACGGCCTCGAACTTTTCGTGATCGAATGCAGCGAGGACAGCTGGAACTCGCGCTACCCGACCTGGTTCGCGTTCAAGCCCTGAGCGGCAGGAGCAGCCGTCGATGAGCGCCGCCATCGTCATCCCCGCCCGCTTCGGCTCGTCCCGCCTGCCGGGAAAGCCCATGCTGGCAATCGCCGGCATGACCATGCTGGAACGGGTCTGGCGCATCGCCAGCGCCGTTCCCGGCGTCTCGCGCGTGGTGATCTGCACCGAGGACCACCGCATCGCCGAGCACGCCGCCGTGTTCGGCGGCGAGACGGTGCTGACTTCGCCGACCTGCCGCAACGGCACCGAGCGGATGGCCGAGGCGGCGGCAAGCGCGGGCATCACCGAGACCGCGCTCATCAACCTCCAGGGCGATGCGGTGCTGACGCCGCCGTGGGTCCTGGCGGCGATGGTCGCGGAATTCGCAGGCGCCAGCGATGCCACGGCCGGCAGCGAGCCGGACTTCGACATCGTCACCCCGGCAGTCGCGCTCGGCGAGGACGATCTGGCCGCGTTCAAGGCCCACAAGGCGCTCGCCCCCGCCAGCGGCACCACCGTCACGTTCGACCGGCGCCGCAATGCGCTCTACTTCTCCAAGCAGATCATCCCCTTCGTGCGCACGGCGGGAATGGCGCCGGTCTATCGGCACATCGGCCTCTACGGCTTCACCGCCGGAAGCCTTGCCCGCTATGTCGCGCTGCCGCCCTCGCCGCTCGAACTGACCGAGGGGCTGGAGCAATTGCGCGCGCTCGAAAACGGCATGACCATCCGGGTCGTCCCGGTCGACTACCGGGGCCGCACCCATGCCTCGGTCGATGCGCCCGAAGATGTGCCACTGGTCGAGGCGATCATCGCCCGCGAAGGCGAACTGGCGCTCTGACATGCGGCTGATCCTCGCCCGCCATGGCAATACGTTCGGCCCCGAGGACCGCGTCGTCTGGGTCGGCGCCCGCAGCGACCTGCCGCTGGTCGGCAAGGGCCGCGCGCAGGCCGCCGCCATCGGCACGGCCCTCCTGTCGCGCGGCATGGTCCCCACCCGCATCCATGCCGGGCCCCTGCAACGCACGGTGCAGACCGCCGCCATCGCCGCCGAGGCCATGGGGCTCTGCGCCGCTGCGCTGACCATCACCCCCGAACTGCGCGAGATCGACTATGGCTGCTGGGAAGGCCGCTCCAACGCCGAGATCCGCGCGGCGCACGGCGACAGCGCCATCGACGGCTGGCAGCAGGACAGCGTGTTCCCCGAAGGCTTTTGCTGGAGCCCGCCAGAGGGCGAGATCCGCGCCCAGTGGCAGGCCTTCCTCGCCCGCCTGCCACTAGACCGCGACGAGACCGTGCTGGTGATTTCCAGCAACGGCATCTACCGGGTCATCGCGCAAGGCTTCGGCATACCGGCAGCCGATGCCAAGATGGATACCGGGGCGCTTTCCATCCTGCATCTCTCCCCAGACCGGATCACCGTCGCGTGCTGGAACGCGCGCCCCGGCGATCTCCCCCATTCCTGACAGCAAAGCAGCACGACCATGGCCCCCGTTCCGCCCACCAGCGTCCCGCCCCGCAGCTTCACCATCCGCGACGACATCGAGATCGGCGGCGATGCGCCCTTCGTGCTGATCGCCGGCCCTTGCCAGATCGAGGGCCGCGACCATGCGCTGTTCATGGCCGAAAAGATCGCCGAGGCCTGCGCCCCCACCGGCACCCGTTTCGTCTACAAGTCGAGCTTCGACAAGGCCAACCGCTCCTCGCTGTCCACCGCGCGCGGCGTCGGGCTGGACGAAGGGCTCGCGGTGCTCGACGCGGTCAGGCAGGGTTTTGGCTGCCCGGTGCTCACCGACGTCCACGAAGCCGCGCAGTGCGAGGCGGTGAGGGACGTGGTGGACGTGATCCAGATTCCCGCCTTCCTCTGCCGCCAGACCGACCTGCTGCTTGCCGCCGGGGCAACCGGGCGGGTGATCAACGTCAAGAAAGGCCAGTTCCTCGCCCCCTGGGACATGCAGAACGTCGCCGACAAGATCGCCAGCACCGGCAACGAGCGGATCATCCTGTGCGACCGGGGTACCAGCTTCGGCTACAACACCCTGGTATCGGACTTTCGCGGCCTGCCGATCATGGCGCGCACCGGCTACCCGGTGATGTTCGACGCCACCCACAGCGTCCAGCAACCTGGCGGCCTTGGCGCCACGTCGGGCGGACAGCGCGAATTCGCACCGGTGCTGGCCCGCGCGGCCTGTGCGGTGGGGGTCTCGGCAGTGTTCATCGAGACTCACGAAGACCCGGACAATGCCCCCTCGGACGGACCCAACATGATCCCGATCGGGGAGATGAAGGCCCTCATCGGCACCCTGCGGGCGCTCGATGCCATCGCCAAGGGCCTCGGCTGAACTTCATGCCCTCCCCTGCAGCCTGGAAGGCAGTCCATAACAAACAGGCATGAGCAATGTCGACGGCGGGGCTTCAAGGGCGTAGCCTGGGCCTGGATACCGGGGGGCAGGAACTGCACCGGAGGCCCAGCATGCCCAACGCCCACAATGATCGCATTGCCAGCGGGGCTCGCAATACCAGCGGGGCCCACAACGCCATCGCCACGGTATCCCTGCGCGGGACGCTGGAGGAAAAGCTCAAGGCCGCCGCCGATGCCGGGTTCGCATCCGTCGAGATCTTCGAGAACGACCTGATCGGCTCGGCCCTGCGCCCCGCGCAAGTGCGCGCGATGATGGCTGACCTCGGCATCCGCTGCTCGCTCTACCAGCCGTTCCGCGATTTCGAAGGCATGCCCGGCCCGCTGCGCCAGCGCGCCATGGACCGCGCCGAGCGCAAGTTCGACCTCATGGCCGAACTCGATACCGACCGCATCCTCGTCTGCTCCAACTGCTCGCCCCATGCGCTGGGCGAGCGCGAGCGGATCGTCGACGACTTGCGGGACCTCGGCGAACGGGCCGCGGCGCGCGGCATCCTGGTCGGTTACGAGGCGCTTGCCTGGGGCCGCCACGTCAACGACCACCGCGCGGCCTGGTCGATCGTCAAGGAAGTCGATCACCCCGCCATCGGCATCATCCTCGACAGCTTCCATTCGCTCTCGCGCCGCATCCCGAGCGAAAGCATCCGCGAGATCCCCGGCGACAAGATCGTCTACGTCCAGCTCGCCGACGCCCCGCTGCTCGACATGGACCTGCTCTACTGGAGCCGACACTTCCGCAACCTGCCGGGGCAAGGCGGACTGGACCTGCCCGGCTACGTCGCCGAGATCCTGCGCACCGGCTATCAGGGCCCGCTCTCGCTGGAAATCTTCAACGACCGCTTCCGCTCTACCGCCTCGCGCCTGGTGGCGCAGGACGGCCACCGCTCGCTCGAATACGTCCGCGATGCCGCCCGGCGCCTGCTTGGCGAGCCGACCGACATCCCCCCGCCGCAGCCGCCGCTCGGCGCCGAGTTCGTGGAATTCACCGCCGCCGGACAAGACGCCGTCCGCCTTGGCGCGACTTTCGCATCGCTAGGGTTCAGCGAGATCGGCCGCCACCGCACCAAGAAGGTCACCCGCTGGCGGCAGGGCAACGTCAACCTCGTCATCAATGCCGAGCCCAAGGGCTTCGTCAAGTCCTACCGCATCGTCCACGGCCCCTCGATCTGCGCGATCGGCGTGCGGGTGAAAGACGCCGAGGCGGTGATGCGCCGCGCCGCCGCGCTGGGCATCCGCGCCTATAGCCCGGAGGGCCGCCCCGGCCGCATGGCCATGCCCGCCCTGCGCGGCGTCGGCGGCAGCCTTGTCTACCTCGTCGAGGATGACGGCGCCGAGGCGCTCTGGGCCCGCGAGTTCGAAGCCCGTGCGCAGCCGGAGCCCGGCAGCGATGCCGAAACCGCAGCGCGCGTGCGCGACATCGATCACCTCGCCGCCGTCGTCCACAACGACGAGTTCCTGTCCTGGCAGCTCTACTGGCGCGCGCTGTTCGGCCTCGAGGGGCGCGATGCCAACGACGTGATCGATCCCTCCGGCCTTGTCCACAGCCAGGCGCTGCAATCGCCGGACGGCAAGTTCCGCCTCACCCTCAACGCCTCCGACGCGCGCGAGACGCTGTCCTCGCGCTTCCTGGCTCAGGGCATGGGCGGCGGCTTCCAGCACGTGGCGATCACCTGCGACGACATCATGGCCACCGCCGCCGAAACCCGCGCCCGCGGCGCCGCGATGCTGGAGATCCCCGCCAACTACTACGACGACCTCGTCGCCCGCTTCGGCTTCGACGACGCGGCCGCGAGGCACATGCAGCAAGGCGGCGTGCTCTACGACGAGGACGGCGCCGGCAATACCTACCGCCAGCTCTACAGCCGCGCCTTCGACAAGCTGTTCTTCTTCGAGTTCGTGGAACGCGGGGGAACTTACGCCGGTTACGGAGCGCCCAATGCCGGGATCAGGCTGGCCGCGCAGAACCGGTTCCGGGCACCGGAAGCCGTGGCGGAATAGGCGGGCGACCGTTTCAGACCGAGGCAGGGGGCCATGCCCCCTGCGCTTACGCCGCCGCGAAGTCCGCCAGCATGCGCCGACTGTCCGGCTTGCGCCCCGTGAACATCGCAAAGGCGTGCGCCGCCTGCATCACCGCCATGCCGCCGCCGTTGAGCGTCGCGCAGCCGATCGCCTTTGCCGCCAGCAGCAATTGGGTTTCGAGCGGAAAATAGATCACCTCCGAGACCCACATGCGCGGCTCCAGCAAGGCCGGATCGAACGGCAGGCCGGGATGGCTGAGCATGCCGACGGGCGAGGCCTGCACGGCGCCATCGACCCCGGCCAGCGCCACGGCGGGCGACGCCGCCGCCACCACCTCGGCCTCGGGGAACAACGCGCCCAGCCGGGCGGCCAGCGCTTGCGCGCGGTCGCTGGCCGGGTCGAAGATGGCCAGCCGCCTCGCGCCGAGGTCGAGATGGGCATAGCCCACTGCCGCCGCTGCGCCGCCCGCACCGATCATCGCCACCTTGCTGCGCGGCAATACGCCGAGCCCGGCAAGGAAGTGCGCGCGGTAGCCGGACCAGTCGGTATTGTCGCCATAACTACGGCCGTCCCGGAACAGCACGGTATTGACCGCGCCGAGCCGCGCGGCGACGTCGGACAGCTCATCGAGCAGGGGCACCACCGCCTGCTTGAAGGGATGGGTGACGTTGACCCCGTCGAACCCGAGCGAGGCCAGCATGGCGAGGAACTGGCCGAGATCCCCGGCTCCGAAACCCACGGCCTCGCTATCGAGAATGCGATAGACCATCGGCAGGCCCAGTGCGCGGGCTTCGCGCTCATGCATCTCGGGGCTGCGCGATCCGCCAATGCCCAAGCCGACAAGGCCGCAGAGGATGGACGCGCGGGCGGGCGCCGAAACGGCGACAGGGGGCTGCAACATGATTTCGGTCCTTGGGACGTGTTCTGAAACGGGGGCGGGGCAAATGCCTGGGCTATGTCCCAGGCATCCCGTCAGCCCTTGGCGGGCAACTTGATGAAGGTGACGCAGATCCCCGCCACGACCGCGGGAACCGCGAAGATCGCGAAGATCACCGGCAACGGCACCTTCTCGGCCAGCAGCACACCGCCCAGCATCGGGCCGATCACGGCACCGAGGCGGCCCACGCCCATCGCCCAGCCGAGCCCGGTGCTGCGCACGGAAGGCGGGTAGAAGCTGGTGGCGAGCGGATAGCAGCCATTGAAGCCACCCTGGATGAAGGCGCCGATCAGGAAGGCGACCAGCAGCGTCGCCGCGATCGGCATGGCGATGGCGCCAAAGACAACCAGCGCGGCCGCCGCGCAGACCATGAAGGCAAGGATCAGGCGGCGCAGGTCGACATGGGTGGCGATCAGGCCCAGCGCGGTGATGCCGACAAAGGCACCGATATTGTAGACCGCGCCCGCATAGATCGCCTGGGTGGCGGGCAGGCCGGCCTCGACCGCCAGCTTGGGGATCCAGCTGATCACGAAATAGAGCGTCATGAAGCCGAAGATCGTCGCCATCCACAGCAGGATGGTGCCTGCGCAGCGCCCTTCGCCCAGCACCCCGCGCAGGCCGACGTCGCTGCGCTCGGCCACGCGGCGCTCGGGCAGCGCCTCCAGCGGATCGCGACCGAGCGAGACCAGCAGCCGGTTGACCCGCGGCAGGGCACCGCGCGGCTGGCGGGAGAGGAGGAAGTCGATCGATTCGGGCAGCAGCACCCAGACCAGCGGCAGCGAGACCGTGCACAGGATGGCCGCGCCCAGCAGCATGGCCTGCCAGCCGTGAACGTCGATCTGGCGCGCAACGATGAAGCCGGTCAGCGTCGCCCCCACGGGATAGCCCGCCTGCAGGAAGCCGACCGCGAACGTGCGGTACCTGGCCGGCGCATATTCGGCGGTCAACGCCGCCATCGTCGCCAGCACGGTGCCGATCCCGATGCCCACGAGGAAACGCGAGGCGACAAGCTCTGCAATGCTGGTGGCCAGTGCCGAGCCGAACATCGCGGTGGCCATCATCACCAACGAGGCGATGATCAGCTTGCGGCGGCCAAAGCGATCGGCCATCGGCGCGACCAGCAAGCCGCCCGCAGCCATGCCGGCAAGGCTGGAGCTGAACACCACGCCAAGGCTCTCCGGGCTGATCTTCCAGTCGGCCGACAGCGCGGGCGCGATGTAGGAAAGGATCAGCACGTCCATGCCGTCGAGCATGTTGAGCACGAAGCAGACCGCCACGACCAGGATCTGCCGCGCAGTCCAGCCATCGGCATCGGACGCCATGGGCTTGCCGCTGACAGTCACGTAAGGGCGCACGGACACCGATCCGGCTGCGGAATATGTCGCCATGGTCTTGCCTCTTCCCATGTTCGGCCGTGCTTGACCGCACGACTTGTTTTCTCCGGCGAACCGATGCCGGACTCGCGCCCCGCGATCATTCTTCGCATCACGGGCATTGGAAGGGTGTTGCAAGGCCCGAGGCTTTGCCAGTGAGCATGGCGACGTCGATCATACCATTATGTTATGCAGGCGAAGGCCGCGGCGCCCTTGGCAGATTGAGCAGGATATTGCGCGCAATCTCCTCGAAAGTCTCGCCAATGATGGGCCGCGCCGCCTCGATGTTGCGGCTGATGTAGACGGGCAGCACACCCGGCGCGTCGAACTCCAGAAAGCGCACGCTATCGGCATGGGCCTGCATCGCGGTGAAGCTGTCGACCAGCGCCAGCCCCATCCCATTGGCGACAAATGCCACCGCCGTTTCGGCAAAACGCACGAAAGTGGCGACTTCCAAGTCCTCCCCCGCCGCCGCGTACATCTCCGCGATGATGCGCCCGTGCGGGGTATCATGACGGAACGACTGGATGCGCTCGCCGCGAATATCGGCCACCGAGATGCGCTCGCGCCCGACCAGCGGGTGATCGGCGGGCACCGCGCAGACCATCCGCCCGCTGCCGATGCGACTCGAGAGCACGTTGGGATGGTCGATGGGGAATACCGTCAGGGCATAGTCCCCGCGCTGAAGCGCCAGATAGTCGTCCGCCTGCTCGACCGAGAGAATGTCGAACTGGATGGTGAGACCGGGATAGTTGGCCGTCAGCCGCGAGAGCATCTGCGGCACCACCGAATGCCCGAGCGAGGGCGAGGCGCCAACCCGGAAGGTCCGGTCGCTACCCTTGGCGAGGCGCTGTACGACATGTTCGAGATCGGCGAAGCCTTTGTAGACATGCTCGATTTCCTCGAACAGCGCGCGCGCTTCCTGCGTGGGCACCAACCGGCCGCGCGTGCGGTCGAACAGGCGGAAGCGCAGCCGGTCCTCCATATGCGCGAGCATGCGACTGAGCCCGGGCTGGGACGTCCCCAACATGCGCGCCGCCCCGCTCACCGTCTTGGTGATCATGACGGCGCGAAAGATCTCGATCTGCCTGATCGTCAGCATGGCTCCGGCTAGCACGCAGCGGAAGCCGGGCCAATCCGGCTTATGATGTGTCTGAAGCCGTCAATCAGGCGGCCCATCTTCCCGGGGAAATGCAGCCCCTGAAGCGCAAGGCCGCCGCCCTTGAAGACGCCGAGCGGCTGGACGCAGCCCGCGCCGCGGTCGACGCCCCACGCCCGAGCTTCAGACCAACCGGCGGCAGGCTTGCCCGCCGATCCCGGTACCGCCGCGGCCGCTCATCGATCCGGCGCAGGCAGTCTAGGCGGCGTGGACACATTCCGCAACACCACGGTTGCCCTGCAAGCGGCGCCAGCAAGGCGCGAAGCCGCAGGAAGAGTGGGCATCTTTCCAGGCGGAGCAACGCTGCTGGCGCCGCTTGCAGGGCAACCCCTCCGGGGCTGGAGGCAAAAGCCGTCCCTTCGGCGTCGGCTCGGCTGGAAGTATCGACATACTCCTGCGCCTCGCCTTCTTGAATCGACGGCTTTTGCCTCCAGCCGCGGCGATGCAGAATGTGTCCACGCCGCCTAGGGAAAGCGTGATGATCGCGATGTACGGGGATTGTGCGGCCCGCCATCTGCGAAGCGTCGAAGCGCGGCAGGGCAGCGCGGATTAGCTACCGAGTTACCATTCCTTGCGATCGCGGCACTTTTCGCATTCGGCGAACGGCTTGCAGTTCGGGTCGCCAGCATCGCAGTGATGTCCAAAAAGCCACGTGAAAAATCGGCGAATGAAATCGATTGGATAGTACAGGATGCGCATTTAGCCTGTCTCTTGCTCACAGCATTATCTGACAATTTCCATGCCCCTGTAATCAGGCGATCATGGGCGCAACCCGGATTATTCACTGCCGCAATCAGTACTGCAGATCAAGCAATTTCAACTTTTTAACACTGCAACAATGCAGAAATATGCCCGCCGCTTTGACAGCATGCTTCCGCTGACAGCGTAAGCCGATGGTTACCAGCCAGCGCCGGTAAACCCGCTATGCATCGCGTTCCTCTCGGCATCGCACATGCCGCAGCGCTTACACCGGAGGCGCAGCATGACGGTCGCCATCTCGATCGTCTCCAACGCTGCAAGATCAGGCTTCGTCGGCTCCACTTTGGCTAACTCGGCCTGCTGGCGGCCGATCGCACGCCGGAGCTGTGGTTCAAGAAAGGACAGCGGCAGTGCCCCAAGCAACTCTGCCGCATGAAAAAAGGCGGCCCGAAGGCCGCCCTCTCGTTCACTTCACCTGGCCGCTGCAAACGCCCCAGCAATTCTGGCCCGGCGACCACTGGCCGCCATCGCCGTTGCTTGTCCCGTTGCCAGGGATCGAACGCGCCCACTCGTCGCAGATCGCCTGGATTTCAGCGGCAGTAAGGCCGGATCCTCGCAGGTCGTATGGACATGCCTCGTTCGCAGCAATGGCCGAAGTCCCGGTGCCGGTCGAGATGATCGCAGCAACACCAAAAGCGATTTTCAGAAGCTTGGAGGCCATTTTCTGTTTCCTTTCGCCCCACACCCCATCAACTCAGGCGAAATTGGAAACAATGTCAACGTATTGATTTTTAACAATTACAGTAATGATGATCGCCGCTCGGCGCGCCGCAATGGCCCGGCCCCGGCAGGATCCCCTCACTCTGGAATTCGTGGACAGCAGCCGTCACAGCGCGCGCCAATCAAGCTCGGCGTCGTCAAGCGCCTGCCAGCCGCCGCATCCGCGAGCGGACCGACGCCCCCGCTCCTGTTGTGCCACCAGCAGGTGCCGAACGGCGCGCCGGGCGCCGCACATGTTCCACGTTCAATACGCATTCCAAACCGTCCCACCACGTTCCGCAATGCTCCATGCTTTTTCCGACTTGAAAAGGCCTCGCCTACAAGCGCCGAGACCCATCCATCAGGTCGATGACGGCCGGTGCGCATAGCTCTGCCCGGGGAATACCAGCCGCCCGCGCCCGGTCACGCAGCACACGGCGCGCAGCACGTCGCAAGCCTGCCAGAAAACGGGATAATGTGCTCGAAGGCCTCTTCGTCCTTCAGGTCGAGGATGAGCTTCATCCGGCCAGCCGGAACGCGCCAGATCGGCAGTAACGGAGAAGGCATCCCCTTCCCAATCCACGCCGTCGAATTCCCGCCACTCGGCCGCAGGCACCATGCCCGGCCGCGCGTGCGTCAACGCGAGGTGGCGTGAGGCCAGCTTCGTGACCGGCGACGCCCCGCTCGCCTCCGCGGCAATCAGCACCTCGTGCGCCTCGCCTGGATCGGTCAGCGTCGGCTACCGCCCCTTCTTTGCGCATTACCCCGCCTTGCCCCCTGCGATACCCCTCGCAGACATGAAGCAAAACGGGATCGCGGAACGAGTTACAGCGCGCAAAACGCAGGAAATCGCCCCTTGCGGGACTGTTCCAGACTGATTTGGACGGGCAAATGGCGGAGCGGGAGGCCGCCAAATAGAGATCGTAAGGTGCTGAAATCACTAATCTATGCCGCCATCCACCAGCCCCCGAAACCATAGATCAAACCATAGAGCGATTTTCCACCAGTTCGAATGCCTCGGAGGGAATCGAACCGGAAGTTATAAATATCCTCCCGGCCCAACTTAATCATACGAGGGGGCTATCGGAAAAAATGCAACATGTGCAACATTGGCGGAAATCCGCCACTTTTGACGCAACCTTTTGTGCAACCTCTACGCAACCAGATTGCACTTTAGAAATGCAACCTTTTGATAGAAAAAAACCTAGGATTTCTGCGGATGTTGCACTTTTCGTTCCAACAGGTGGCGTGAGATTGCACCTTAGATGCAACCATTTTTATTACGTATTTTCAGTATCTTAATCCAACAAGACGCGCCCGGATTGCACATGTTGCGTTTTCCCGCCCCCTCCCTCAGTGGCGGACCTGCTGCGCACGAATTTTTTCGTCCCTCGGATCTTTGGGGAAAGCCCCCTCCAGCTGCATCAGAATGCATCAACGCCTCGGTCCTCGATTGCCCACTTCGGCCTTAGAGCTGGGCCGGGTTGGCCCGGTCGGCGCAACTGCATCAAAACCGACACGAAAAGTGCGCGGGCGAGGTGGGGGGAAAAGCGCGTTGCGAGGGGGTGCCGCCCCGCCCCTGCCGTCGGGGGTGGCCGACCCACGCGGTTCCGCCATTTTTCGGCCCCGGCGAGGGGGTCAGGCACACCGAATCGCCGCGGTGCCCCGCGCAACAATCTTTCGCCGTCGCCGGATACAAAAAAGGCGGCCCTCCCAAGCCGCCCTTTCCGATTTCGCCTGTGGCCGTTTAGGCCGCCGCCTTCACCCGTTCCCGGAACCGGACAACTTCAGCGCCCACTGCATCGTTCAGTTCGAGGAAGACGGACTGGAGCGGCTCGATCTCCAATTCGAAGAACGCGTCGGTCGCCTTGGTCACGTCACCAAAGCCGCCGGCGTTGGCAGGCACGATCCCCAGCAGCTGGGGCGGCACGCGGTGGGCGGCAAGCACGTCGTCGCGCGTCGTGTTCTTGATCCCAAGGAATTCGTCCTTGGCCCCGGCCTCCGCGATCGGCAGGATCTTGATGCCCCCGTCCTTGCCGTTGGGCGAGTGGATGAACAGGTTGCGGAAGTTGCCCGGCCCCTTCGCTCGCTTCAACGCCTCGCGCATCTTGTCGACGTCACCATCGGCAAACTCGCCGTTCACATGCATGATGTAGCCGGCGTGGCTCCCGTTCTCGAAGTAGCGCCGGCGGAACAGCGTGGCGTTCTCGTTAAGCAGGGCGGACTGCAGAGCCGACAGGTACTCGGGCACGCCATAGATTTCCTGATTGACGTCCGGCGCGATCAGCTGGTGGACAGTGCCAGGCGCAAATTCTGCCTCGGGCTGATGCCCCGGAACCCACCAGAAGCGCCCCGGCTCCACACCGCGCCGCACGTACTTCGCAAGCGCATGGTCGAGGCGCAGCAGCCCACCCAGACGATTGCGAACCTCCTGCCCATAGGCGTTGCCCATCACCAGATAGTCCTGCGCCATGCCCTTGAACGCGGCGCGGCTCAGCCACTTGGTGGGCTCCAGACTTGCCGCCAGCATGTTGCGCTTGAGGATGATCGCGCTGGAATGATGGGGCGAAGCCCGGAATGCACGGGCAAGACCGTGCAGCGCGATTGGCGGCTCATACCAGCGCTGATTGTGGTAGCACTCCAGCATATCGAGCATGGTCGCCCGGCTCAGCACCGGCTCGGGATCCCCGAACGTGAAGGCATGCACCTCACTGCGATTATCGTTGCTGGCGACGATCGCACCCTGCGATGCCTCCGCCGTTTCCTGACGGCTCATGCGGCGGGCACGGTTACGCTTGCTCATTCGATAATCTCCATCGTGCTCTTGGGTTTTGCCTTGCCGTCCAGCGGCTCGTTCATGAGGATGTGCATGGTCGCCCACGCGATGTCGGCGTGGCCGTCGTCACCGCCGCGCCCTGCCTTGAAGGTCACGTTGCGCCCGCTGGTGGTCAGCGTTTTCTTGATCGATACGAAGGCCGATACGATGTCGAGGTAGCTGCTCTCGAAAGCCAGGCGCCCGCGCCGGATTACGTTCTGCGCCTTCATGATCATGCCCGCCTTCACTTCCAGCGAGTATTCGATCTTGGCGACGGAACAGCCCGGCATGGCTCCGGGCTTCGCCAGCAGCTGATACACGCCAGCCCCCACGCCTGTCGCGTCAATGCCCAGATAGGTGCAGTTGTACCGGCCCAACATCGCTTGGATGAAAGCCGCCTGTTCTTCGAAGTCTTGTCCGCGAAGCGGATAGCGTTCAAGGATGCGGAACGCCCCGCCCTCCGACAGCGGCGGCGCCGCGATCACCAGCGCTGCATTATCGCCAGTCTCACTCGACTGCGGGTCATACCCCGCCCAAACCGGCCGCTCGCCATAAGGGCGCGCGGCTTCAGGGTTGAAGTCCTCCCATTCGACCAAGCTGTCGCAACCGCAAGCGATCAGGTCGTTGAACTTGAAGGCCGAAAGGCTGTCGTCAACGAATTCGCACATGTAGAGATTCGCGAACTCGTCGGCCGCATATTCGTCTTCAAGTTCTTCGATATCGAACAGGTCGCAGCCGGCCAGATCCGCATCGCGGATGTTGACGATATGGCGCCAGACACGATCCGGCCCGACACTGCCGGCGGCAAGCGCTTCATGGCTTACATCGATCTCGATCCTGTCGGCCTTTTTCCTGCGCTTGTTGCGACGCTCGCCGGTCCAGTACGGATAGGCAGGGTGCGCGATGGTCGATGGCGTCGAGAAGTAGGTTTTTCGCCACTTCTTGTGCGTCGCCATGCCTGAGGCGACCTTGTTCAATTCCTCGAACGAATGGACCCAGAAGAACTCGTCGAAGTAGAAATTGCCGCTGCGGCCCTGCGCGGTGCGGAAATTCGTGCCAAGGAAGTGCAGTTCGGCCCCGGCCTCCTCCGGCGGGCGCAGATCGGACGTGATGACCATCGGGTCACCTGCCAGCGATACGCCCACCAGCTTGGCAAAGCTGACGATGTAGGACCGGAACTGGTGCGCTTGAGCCTTCGAGGCTGACAGGAAGATCTGGTTACGTCCGGTCTCGATCGCATCCATGAGCGCTTCGAAGGCGAAGAAGTAGGTCGCGCCGATCTGGCGCGATTTCAGGATCATGCGGGTGCGCTGATCCTTCTCCTCCCACCAGCGCACCTGATAATCGAAGCACCCGTCAAGGAAGATGCGCTTGAGTTCCTCGGCCTGCTCTTCGGTGAAATGGTTCTTCTTTGGCGCCTTGCGCGGCCCGGCGTTGCGATTGGCGACCTTTTCGTTGAGGTCGCCGCTATGGCCGCCTGGAGCCTCGTAGCGCCGCACCCGCGCGGCGCTCTCCACGCCCTTGCGTAGAGAGTCGATTTCCACGAGGTCGCCGCTGGTCTTCTTCTCCTTTGCGATCAGCGTCAGCAGGCGAATTTCAAGGCCGTCCTCGATCTTCTTGATCGACGGCGCATCGTCCCACTTGTCGCGCTGGCGCCACGATTCAATCGTGGGACGCGGGATGGGTTTGCCCTGGTCGTTCGTCACGCCGTGCAGCGCGAATTCGTCGGCAATCTGCGTCACGCCCCACCCGCGCCAGTAAAGGCTGCGGGCATGGCGACGCGGGTCGAACTTCCATGTGGAAGCCAGCGGGTCTGGAAGGGTCGCGTTCGTGGTCATGCAGGCGACCATGCCGCGCGTTTTTGCGTCCAAGCACCGCCATCCATTTGGACGGGCACCCGGCCAAATGCTGCCCCTTGAGAGAACGCGCCAGACCCGCCCTTTTGGCTCCTGACACCGCTGCGCCCCGGCGCCGAGCATCACAGGAAACCGGAACCGATCATGGCCAAGAGCAAGTTTTTCCGCGTCGCCGTCGAAGGCGCCACAGTCGATGGCCGCACCATCGAGCGCGAATGGATCGAGCAGATGGCGGCCGGCTATGATCCGGCCACTTACACCGCGACCATCAACTGCGAACATATCGCCGGCTACAGCCCCGACCGGCCGTTCAACTCCTACGGCAAGGTTCTCTCGCTCAAGGCGCAGGAAGTCGAACTCACCATCAACGGTGAAAAGAAGACGCTCCTCGCGCTCTATGCCGAGATCGAAGCCAATGATCAGCTGCTGGAAATCAACAAGGCCGGCCAGAAGCTGTTCACCAGCTGCGAAATCCACCCGAACTTCGCCGGTGAAGGCAAGGCCTACCTCGTTGGTCTTGCCATCACCGACACCCCGGCATCGCTGGGCACCGAGCCGCTGAAGTTCGCGGCCATGTCACGCCCGAACGTCTTCACCAGCGCCTGCGAAACCGTGATCGAACTCCACGCTGAACCGCTCGACAGCGCCGCGATCGGCGAAAGCATCGGCCGTTCGCTGCTGTCGTTCTTCCGCAAGGAAAAGAAGGACGAGCCGGTCACGCCGCCCGCACAGCCCGCCAATGACAACACCTTTGACGTCCAGGCATTCACCAAGGCGATGGGCGAAAGCATCGGCACGCATATCGCCGCCGCAACCAAGGTGGCCAACGATGCCGTCACCGAACTGACGGCCCGCTTCGACACCCTCGAAACCAAACTCGCCAGCACCGAACAGCCGAAAGGCTTCACCCGCACGCTGGCTACCGGCGGCGACGGTAGCACCGGCGCAATCGTCACCGACTGCTGACCTCCCGATCCGCCTGCCCCTGCCCTCACTGGAGCCCCTCGCTCATGCGTAAAGAGACCCGCGCCAAGTTCAAAGCCTACGTCAGCCAGATTGCGCTGCTGAACGGCATCGACGCCGAAGACATCGTCGCCAAGTTCAGCGTTGCCCCGGCGGTCGAACAGACGCTCGAAGAAAAAATTCAGGAGTCGAGCGACTTCCTGCAGCAGATCTCCATCAACATGGTTTTGGCGCAGGCCGGCGATAGGGTCGGCGTGGGCGTCACCCGTCCGCTCGCAGGCCGAACCAACACCAAGGCCGGCGAACGCCGCACGCCTACCGATCCCACCGACACCTCGGACGACGGCGGTTACTTCTGCCGCCAGACCAACTTCGACCACGCGATCCCCTACGCCAAGCTGGATCAGTGGCGGCACAAGCCCAATTTCCAGACGCTCCTGCGCGACGTCATCCTGAAGCAGCAGGGCCGCGACCGGATCATGATCGGCTTCAACGGCATTTCGGCAGCTGCAACCACCGATCGCACCGCCAATCCGCTGCTGCAGGACGTAAACGAAGGCTGGCTGCACAAGATCCGTACCTCCGCGCCTGACCGCGTGATCGATGACGGCGAACTGAGCACCTATGCGCCCGCCGAAGGCGAAAACCCGGCTACCGGCACCAAGGCGATCTATGTCGCTGCCGGCGTCGAAGTCGTCGATCCGGACGCGACCAACGTCGCCACTGCCAAGGCGGATTTCGCCAACCTCGACGCTCTGGCCTTCGACATGCTCGATCTGCTCGACCCGTGGAACCGTGGCGATACCGACCTTGTCGTGATCGTTGGCTGGAAGCTGGTGAAGGACAAGTATCTGAACCTGCTGCAGGCGGCCGGCGATACCGCGACCGAGCGTGAAGCCGCGCACCGCATCCTGACGCTGCCGATGCAGCTGGGCGGCAAGCGCGCCGTCATCGTGCCGTTCTTCCCCGAGACGTCGATGCTGGTCACCAGCCTCGATAACCTCGCAATCTACGTGCAGGAAGAAACTCGCCGCCGTCAGATCAAGGACGAGCCCGCGCTCGACCAGATCGAGAACTACGAGTCGGTGAACGAGGATTACGTGGTCGAAGACTACGGCCGCTGCGCGCTCGCTGAGAACGTGGTGATGGGCAAGAGGCCCGGCTGACCCTCCCCTCCCTGAAACCCACCCCACGAACAGGAAACGACCATGAGCCTCGCTCGTCGTAAGCGTGATCGCATCCTCGCTGCCCAGACTGTCACCGCAGCGGCTGCGCCTGTTCGCGGGGTGGCCGTCGCCCTCGCTGCTGCCCCTCCCTCGGCAGCGGGGGCGAATTCGGCATCGCCTGCCGAACGCGCCGCCAAAGAAATGGCGCTACGCCTCACACACGACATCCGCCGCCTGAAGGCTATTTCTTCGATTGACCGCAAGATAGCGGCCAAGCGCGAAATGCTGCCGGAATATGCCGCATGGATTGAAGGGCTGGTCGCAGCCGATGCCGGCGTCGGCACGGGGGTTGCTGCCACCGTCCTGCCAACCTGCATGGTCTGGCTGATCGACACTGGCCAATTCAGCCAGGCGCTCGATCTGGTCCCCTTCATCCTGCGCCACAAGGTCGCGATGCCCGCGCGCTATCACCGCGACGCAGCCGCCGTCGTTACCGAAAATATCGCCAACGCTGCGGACAAGGCGCACAAACTCGACACGCCGTTCCCCCTCGAAATTCTTGAGCGCGTCGCCGAACTGACGGCCGATTGCGACATGCACGACGAGATTCGCGCCAAGCTGTTCAAGGCTCAGGGGATCGAGGAACTGCGCGAAGCCGAAGGCATGGAGGCAGGTCCGAACGCCCGCCTGCACCTCACGATTGCCCGCAATACGCTGCGGGAGGCTCTGCGGTTGAATGACCGCGCCGGCGTGAAGGACCGCATCAAGCGAGCCGATAAGCTGATCGCTGCGAACCTCGCCGCCTTCCCGCCCACAACGAACAATGAACCCGGCGGCCCTGCCGCCTGACAAGCTCGCCCCCGGCGCTCAGGGGCGGATCGCGCGATGCGGGAGGCCTTCGGGCCGCAGGGCCGCCATCTGCCCCGGTCCCCACCCCTGTTAGCCGGCGGGCCGGATCCCGGAGCCCGTTATGAACCTCGTCCAGACCATCCTGCTGGTCGCTGCCATCACTTTCCTTGCCGGCTTCTGGCGGTCGATGAAGAAAACCAAACTGCGCGCCGTTGCCGCTTGGTCTCTGGCGAAACTCTTGCGGCATCGCGGCGCCGCCACGCTTTGGCGCGCGTATAGCAAAACTCCGCTGATCTGGTGTCTCGTGATCGAAATCGCCGGCGCCGCGCTCTGGGGTTACGTGGCTTACGCCTGTGGCCGCTTCGCCGTGATCACTGCCTTGGCAACCTGCGTGGCGTTCGGGCTCGTATGAGTTTCGTTTCCCTCCCCGACGCGGCCGAAATCGAGCAGCCGCCGGCGACGGAACCGGCCGTCATCAACGACGGCTTCTTCCCTGACGTCGATCCGGCTGCCGTGCGCGAAGACGCCCGGATCCCGACCAGCATCACGCCGGCGCGGCTGCGCGCGGCGATCCTCGGTGCGACCATGACCGTGGGCAACGACCTTGCCGCCTATGCCGCCGCCCGCAAGGCAGGCGGCTATGCCACGCTGGCCAGTGTCCCGGCCGAACAGCTGGATGGCCAGAGCGTGCAGCTGATCCGCTATCAGCGTGCGGTCGCCCTCTACGCCAAGGCCGAACTGGTCGAACGCCACCGCGACTTCGACACGACGGCCGCCGGCAACGCGCAGGGCGAGGATCTCACCGCCTCGATCGGCGATCTGCGCCGCGATGCCATGCATGCCGTGCGCGACATCCTCGGCAAGCCGCGCACCACGGTCGATCTGATCTGATGGCCGCGCAGCAGCGCCTTACCGCGAAGGCCGGCGACAAGCTGGACCTCTTGCTCTGGCGCGATGCCGGGCTTGGCATTGCCGATCTGGCGCGCGTTCTCGACGCGAACCCCGGCCTGGCTGATCTCGGCCCCATCCTCCCCCTCGGCACCGTCGTGATCGTCCCGGCCTCTGCCGATGCCGGCACCGCGCAAGTGCTGCCCCTCGTCCAACTCTGGAGCCTTTGAATGTCGGACTTTCGCAGCATCCTTGAAACCACGGCTGAATTTGTCGGCTCGCTCAGCCCCTCGCTGATCGGCTCGGCCGTCGCGCAGGCGTGGAAGCCCGGTCTGCCCTGGCGCCAGCGCTTCCTGCAGTGGGCAGTGGGCTCCACGGTCAGCTATTACGCCACGCTCGCGATCGTCGCCGTGACGGACTGGAACGGCTTTGTCGCCCAGTCGATCGCCTTTGCCATCGCCCTGCTCGCCTTTGACGCCACCCCGCGCGTCTCCAGGGCGGTGATCGATGCGCTCACCAGCCTCCCCGGTCGCCTCGCAGACCGCTTCCTCCCGAAAAAGGACTGATCGCCATGGCCACCAAAGCCAGCCCCCGGACCGCAAGCGCGCCGCGCCGCCGCGCGCTTGCCTCGCCCGATGCCTTCTTCGCCGCGCTGCGCGGCGTCACCGGCTCGCTGACGCAGGCCCAGGTCAACATCGTCAACGCCATCCTTGTCGCCGGTGCCCTCTGGCCGGCCAGCTGGATGGCCTATGCCCTTGCCACCGCCTGGCACGAAGCCCGCTTCAAGCCGCAGCGCGAATGGGGGCTCGGCAGAGGCAAACCCTATGCCGTCCCCGGCAAGTACGGCCAGTCGCAGTACGGGCGCGGGCTCGTCCAGCTGACGTGGGATCGCAACTACGAATGGGCGGACAAGGCCCTTGGCCTCGGCGGCACCCTGCTGAGGAACTTCGATCGCGCGCTCGAACCCGATATCTCGGTGCGGATCCTGATCATGGGCATGGAGGCCGGGGCGTTCACCGGGCGCAAGCTGGCAGACTACGTCAGCCCCACCGGCACCCATTCCGAATTCATCATGGCCCGCCGCATCATCAACGGCACCGACCGGGCCGATGATATCGCCACTTATGCCGATCGCATCCAGTCGGCGCTGATCAAGGCAGGCTGGGCGTGACGCTCGGTCTTGGCCACCTCGCTCTTGCCGGCGCGCTCGCTTCGTGCGCCGCCGGCATCGGCGGTTTCTTCTACGGCACGCACGTCGGCGCCGCACAGGAACAGGCCGCCCGGAAGCGCGCGGACGATGCCGCCGAAGCGGTGCGTGCCAGACTGCAGGGCCAGATCGACGCCTCCACCGAACGCAGCCAGGCCGCCGAATACACCCGGCAGGCCAGTGTCAGGGAAATCTACCATGAAAGCCAGAAGGTCGTTGAACGCCCGGTCTATCGCAATGTCTGCATTGATGCTGATGGCGTCGGCCTGCTCGACCGCGCAGCCGACGTCGCGAACGGCACGGGTGTCGCCAGCGCTGCTGGCGCCCCCGGCGCCGCTGCCCAGGGTGCAGCGCAATAGCGCCGGAACCATGGACGGCGCCGACGCCCATAATAGCCTGACCGCGCTCTATGACGTCGCCGGCCAGATCCGCGCGGCGCTGATCGAACTCCAGGCACAAGTCCGCACCGCGATGGGAGGCACCGATGCAGAAGGCCGATAGGCTGCGCCGCTGGCTCACCGCCTATATCCCCTACCTGAAGGTCCACCCGGACAAGCTGCAGATCTACATCGAGAGCGGCACCGTGAACGCGCGCCGCTCTGCCACGCTGTCGTTCGCCTATGGCTACACCGTGAAGGCCCTCTTCATGGATTACGCGGGCGATGCCAACGACATCATCGTGCCCCTGCTGGCGTGGATCCAGCGCGAACAGCCAGCCCTGCTGCGCAAGTCGGACAGCCAGCCTTTCGGGTTCGAAGCCCAACTGCTCGATGCGGACACGGCCGACGTGGAATTCTCGATCGACCTCACCGAAAGCGTGCTGGTGAACCTGCGCGCGGACGGCAGCGGCTACGATATCACCACGCTGCCCGAACCCGATTTTACCGATGCCTTTGCCGGCGTCACCGCGACCTTCAGCGATGCATTTGCCGGCGATGAACCCCTGATGCTGGGCGGCGCCGACTGATGGACGATCTGGGGGAACTGGAGCGCATCGCCGGCGCCATCCTGCGCAGCCTTGAACCCGGCCCGCGCCGCGCACTGATGCACCGCATGGCGCGCGAGCTGGCCGCCAGTCAGCGTAAGCGCATTGCCGCCCAGCGCGATCCCGCCGGCGCCGCGTTCGAAGCGCGTAAGCAGAAGGCACCGCCAGTCCAGAGCCGGGGCGCCGCGTGCTTCCTCTATCCCGCCCACGGCAGCGGCGAACCGCGCCGGGTGATCATGAAAAGCTTCACATGGGGCACCGGCCGCATGCTCACCGGCTTCGATATCGAGGCCGGCGATATCCGCACGTTCGAATTCGACAAGATCGTGAAGTGGCTCCCGGTCCCCGAGGAACACCGCAACACCACCGGCAGCAGCCTGCGCCGGCAGGGAAGCCTGCGCCGCAAGGCCATGTTCCGCCGCCTCGCCAGCGCGCGATTCCTGCGCTCTGGCGTTGATGATCAGGGCATCTGGGTTGGCTTCACCGGCAAAGTCTCGCAGATCGCGGAGGTTCACCAGTTCGGCTTGCGGGACAAGCCATCGCTGCGCGCAAAGGCAGTTGCTTATCCGCAGCGCCAATTGCTTGGGGCGACGGCCGCAGATCGTGAGCGACTGCTAGACACCCTCCTCGCTCAGATTTCACTGGTCTGAGGGTAGGCTCGTACGGCCACTTAGCGCCCATGGCGGTCGCTCAAGGGCCGATTTGACGCTCCAGAAACCTGCCGGTCGGGTTTCCCGCGCCAACCTGAGCGCTCGGCGGTGAAGATGGGTGGGAAGCGGAAGTTGCCTTCGTGTCTGCCCTTCATCATCATGCGGCGATGAAAATCAAGGTCATGACGGATTACCAATGCGCACCGCTCTGGTGGGACGAGTCGGGGCGAGTTGGGGACATCAAGCCGGAAGACCTAGCTCTCAGCCGGCAGCTAGTTACCGAATTGTGGGCTTGGGCAGCCACATACGATGCAACCTTGAACCATGATGATCCGAGGGCCTCGGGATTTGCGTCAGCTTCGGACGAACAAGCATTCGAAGAGCAAGGACGCTTGTTAGCTAGTGGATTGACTCCAACGTTTGGAACCCTCGATTTCGAGCCGCGATGATTTCGTCCGGATTGGCCTTCCAGATGAAGGGCTTGGGGTTGTCGGCGTTGTACTCCCGGATGAACCGGTTGATGGCAGCCTGGAGGTCGACGACGGAGTGGAAGACGCCGTGCTTAAGGCGCCGCCTGGTCAGCTTTGCGAAGAAGCCCTCGACGGCATTGAGCCATGAGGAAGATGTCGGCGTGAAGTGGAAAGTCCAGCGCGGATGGCGGGCGAGCCACTCCTGGACCTTGTCCTTCTTGTGTGCGGCATAGTTGTCGAGGATCACGTGGATCGCCTTGCCCTTGGGTACTTCACGCTCGATCCGATTGAGGAAGCGGATGAACTCCTGGTGGCGGTGGCGCTGCATGTTCTGCCCTATCACGGTTCCGTCGAGCACGTTGAGCGCAGCGAACAGCGTGGTCGTGCCGTGGCGCTTGTAGTCATGGGTCAGGGTGCCGGCGCGGCCCTTCTTCATCGGCAGACCGGGCTGGGTGCGGTCGAGCGCCTGTATCTGCGATTTCTCGTCGATCGACAGGACCACCGCATGGGCGGGGGGATCGACATAGAGGCCGACGATCTCGGTGAGCTTTTCGGCGAAAGCCGGATCGTTCGACAGCTTGAAGCTGCGCCAGCGATGCGGAGCAAGCCCATGCGCCTTCCAGATCGACTGCACTGTCGAAACGGCAAGCCCGACCGCTTTGGCCATCGCGCGCGCCGTCCAGTGGGTTGCCTCATGCGGCGGCGGTTCCTGCGTAAGCCGGACAATTTCGGCCACGCGCTTGGGCAATACCGGCGCCTTGCCGGGCGGACGGGACTTGTCGCGGAGCAGGCCATCGACGCCTTCGTGCATGAAACGCTCCTGCCAGCGCCACACGCAGGTCTTCGACTTTCCTGTTGCCGTCATAATCGCCGAGGTGCCCAGGCCGTCGCTGCTCAAAAGAACGATACGGGCGCGCCAGACATGTTTCTGTGGACTCAAGGGCGCCGACACGATGTCGTGCAGGCGTTGACGGTCGGAGGCCGAAACGATGAAGCTGATCCCATCACGCATCCTCCGAGACTGACACGCCAGCAAGCCAGTGGGAATCCCCAACTGGACTCTTTCGTTCCGGTCAATCCACTAGTGCCGTCGCTTCTGAGCTGCCCGAGTGGAGCGTCCGCTACTGGCGGGATGCTTAGGCCTGCAATGGGGCGTCTGCCGAAATTCTGCTACGCGCCCTTGTCGGTCGCTCAAGGGCCGATCTGGGGCGCCAGGAAGCCGTCTGTCCGGTTAGGCTTGTCGACCTGAGCGGCCATTAGCCGGGATGGGTGGAAAGGGGGCATGCGCAGTTCTATTCGAACACTCCGGTTCCATGCATCTGATCAGGTTCGTGCTTACTGATCAGCCATGACACAGGCAGCGCAATCGCCAAGCTAATCACAAGCTGGAAGGCGAATGGAAACAGGAACTCATCTGGCGACATCGACAAGATCAAAGATAGAGGATCTCCGGACGAAAGAAGGACTACAGCCGTCACCACCAGGGTTGGCAGCAAGGCCGAAGCCGTTGCGATCACAGTACGCAGCGAGCGGCTTCGCCCCGCCGCGTGCCTGTTGAGTATGATTGCGACGATCGCTCCACCCAGCGTGCTCACGACAGTCCACACTATAGTCGAGATCCAGTTTTCATCCATGCGCCGCTGAACGTGTCAGCCCGTGCAAAAGTCCGCAAGGGGGCGTGTGCTGAAATTCTGCCATGCGCCCAAGTTGGTCGCTCAGTGTTCGAAGGCGCGCTCCCGAAACCGGTCATGCCGGAAAACTACGAAATTGGGCGAGATGGTGTGCCGAACTGGTGCCGGTCAAAAATTTCGACTTGAGCCAAGCTATCGCCCTCGTTCCAGATCGAAACCCAGTTGTCGGGATGCACATCAATTGAATGAGGATGCCCATCATCGAGAATTACTGCAGCTTCGCCACCCGGAGGGACCTCGTATTGATCGCAAATTGGCTCGATGAAAATCGTAAGTGGGGTCGCCAGGTAATTTCGAATGGGCAATCGCATTCCGAGGCTCTTTCAATTAGCTTGGCCGAAGAGCCTACGTTGGTATCTCGACTTCCGCAAAGGCTCCGATTCGGCGACTGCCTAGCGCCCTAGTTGGTCGTTCGTTGGCCAATTTGACGGGCCGAGCAGCGGTCGGTCCGGTTTCCCCTGCCGGGCGGGTTCGTCAGCAGCTGGGAGGGGTGGTTGGCGGTCCTTCCGCTAACCTTCGGATCGAGTCCAGAACCAACGACACGGCGCGGGAGTGATAGAACGAGACGTTACGCGAAAGCTATCGTCACCCTCAGTTGTGCCGACGCAAGGCTCTGGCTGCACTTTGTAGGTCACGGAAGTGCTCGATCCCGAGGTCACCATCCCTTCACGGAATAAGATGAATTCTGCCCAGTTCACCCGCTTGCGGGGGCTGCCGCTCGGCCAGTAAGCGACGCCGAGGACGCCAGCTTGTTTTAGTCGGGACCTGATTTCCTCAATTCCGCTGTCGTCACCGAAGGCGCAGTGAGGCAATTCGTCGTCGTTTGATCCATCAACCCAGATATTGTTGTAGCCGCTTGGTCGCGTTGGCTGACATGTCCGAAGTAGCGAAATAACGCGGTTCAGATGAGGAAGCGCTCCGGGCAGCCAGTCACGACTCTCGGCCTCACTCGCCTTCCATCCCTCGGCACATCCACCGAGCGCGAGCGCGCTAGCTGACACAACTGCCCACGTGCCCCAACGATATGTTCTGCTCATAAAGTATGCATGCCAGACCGGACGAGCGACCGAAAGGGGGCGTGTGCCGTCAGACCGCATTGCGCCCTTGTTGGTCGTTTATCGCATGATTTTAAGCGTCAAGCAGCCGACCGTCCGTTTCCCTCGCCGATCAGCTTGGGACTCAGGTGGAGAGGGGGGCAAGCTGATACTGCAGGTTAGTCCCGGCTAGATTAAACTTCATCCCCACAATCAGGGCAACAGGTGACAACGTGGGGCCACCACATGCGCTGCCCGCCGTCCGTTATTCTTCCATGGCCGCATGACCGGCGTTGCAAGAAGACAGTGTAAAAAACTGTCGATGCCGCGAGAAGGATAAGCGACGCTGTGAATCGCGAGATGTTCGGGAACCATCCAAACAGCAAGGTCCAAAGGGCGATGTTAGTGACGACAAGCCCAGTCTGAAGGAGCAGATTTAGTAGGAGTGACTTGTTGGAAGACATCACTGATCAGTAAACCGACATGCTTGAGTCCACAATGAACTTGCGCAGTCGATCGCGCGCCCATTCGGGGCGCTCGGCACAGGGCAATCGCTAATCGCGAAGCTCCACTTGAATGCAGGCTTGGTATATGCCGGAATCGCCTTCTTCGCGGTGCCAGATTTCGACTACATGGTAGTAGCCGAAATATCCGCCTATATCCTTCGATATGTATTCCCCAATTCGGGGCATGAACGTGAACTCACCCTCAAAAATGGGGGTGTCTTCATCCTTCTCAAATACTTCGATTTTTGGCATCTGCATCCAGTAGAGCGATCTACAGATTCACGCAATATTCGCCGGAACGTGTAGGGTGCAACGCCCATGGAACGGCCGAGAGTTGCCAGCCTTCGCCCCGAAGCCGACAGTCGCCTACCGGCCCCTTGAAGCCACTGCATATCGAAGCATTTGGCTGGCCGCCCATCCCAATGCCGGGGGATAGCGCAAGCCCCTAGCCTGCCGCGACATGCGGGGCATGGCCGATACCTCCTTCACCGCTGTCGATCTCTCGCGCATGCCCGTGCCCGATATCGTCGAGGATCTCGATTTCGCGACGATCCTTGCTGACTGCATCGCGCAGATGAAAGCCGCCATGGCGGAAAGCGGCCTGACCTTCACCGGCCGCAACAGCGATCCGGCCACCAAGCTCCTTCAGGTCTTCACCTATTTCGCCCAGCTGCTGCGCCAGCGGATCAACGATGCCGTGCGCGCGGTGATGCCCGCCTATGCGGTGGGCGCGGATCTGGACAACATCGCCGCCCTGTTCGGCATCGCCCGCAAGACGATCACGCCCGCCGATACGGCGAACGGCACCGCAGCGATCATGGAAAGCGATACGGAATTCCGCCGCCGCATGGTCCTGGCGCCCGAGGGCTACTCCGTTGCCGGCCCCGAAGGCGCCTACGTGTTCCACGCGCTGTCGGCCGATTCCAACGTGCTGGACGCCACGGCGATCAGCTTCGATCCCGGCCACGTGATCGTCACGATCATGGCGCGCACGGCCGATGGCGCGGCCTCGCAGGCGCTGGTCGACGCGGTGAGCGCCTATGTCTCGGCCGATACCCGCCGCCCGCTGACGGACCTTGTCACCGTCCAGTCGGCGGACATCGTGCCCTATGCCGTCGACTATGACCTTGCCACCTACAGCGGCCCGGATGCCGCAGTTGTGCTTGCGGCCTCGCTTGCCTCGGTCGAAGCCTACGTCGCGGAAAGCCACCGCCTCGGCCGCGACATCACCCGGTCCGCCCTGTTTCGCGCCGCGCACGTGGAAGGCGCACAGAACGTCATCCTGCGCGAGCCCGCTGCCGATATCGCGATCACGCGCCTGCAGGCGCCCTACTGCACCGGCGTCACCGCCAGGCTGGCGGGCACGGGCGAATGACCTACGCCTCCGTCCTGCCCCCTGCCTCCACCCCGCTGGAGAAGGCTCTCGAGCAGGTCGCCGCGCGCCTGACCGATCTGCCCGCGCCGGTGCGCTCGGTCTGGTCGGCCGCCGATTGCCCGGAAACGCACCTGCCATGGCTCGCCTGGGCGTTGGCGATCAGCCACTGGAAATCGGAATGGACCACCGCGCAAAAGCGCGCCGAGGTTGCCGACGCGATCCCCTATCACCGGCGCAAGGGCACCCGCCGCGCGGTGGAGGAAGTGCTGGCCCGCTATCACCCCTCGCTGCGCCTGGTCGAATGGCATGAGGCAAGCCCGCGCCGGGCGCCCCATACCTTCGAGGTGCGCGCGCCCGCCTCCGAAATCCCGGCCAGCTTCCTGACCAGTGAAACGGCCGACGCGATCATCCGCGACGTGGCCGTGGCCAAGCCTGCCCGCGCCCATTTCGATTTCGTGCAGAGCCTCGACCTCAAGGCCGGTCTGTACCTTGCTGCCGGCGGCATGGGCGGCAGCTTCACCCGCGCCGACTACGCGGCCGAGCGCGACACGACCCGCGACTGGGCAAGCCTGCTCCAGACCGAGGACGGCGAGCCGATCTTCGACGGCGACACGCAAGACTTTCTGGAGACCAACTGATGAGCGTGCTTGTTCTCCAGCTGACCGACGCGGGCCTTGCCGCCGTGCAGGGCGCTTCGGGTTCGGATCTGACGGTGATTGCGGACCTCGGCCTGAGCAATACGCCCTTCGTCGCCGCGCCCACGCTCACCGCGCTGCCGGGAGAGTTCAAGCGGCTCGACATCCAGTCGGGCACCGCCGCCTCGCCCAACGTCGCGCACCTCACCGCCTACGACACCTCGAGCGACGTGTGGAACGCCACCGGCTTTGGCCTCTTCCTTGACGATGGCACGCTGTTCGGCACCTACAGCGCGGAGGATACCGTGCTGAGCAAGGCGGGCCTCGCCTTCGCGCTGATCGCCTTCGACATCGGTTTCAGCGCGGACTTTGCCGCCAACATCGCCTTCGGCAACGCCCTGTTCGTCTACCCGCCCGCAACCGAGACGACGCGCGGCGTGGCCGAGATCGCCACCCAGGCCGAAGTCGATGCGGGCACCGACACCCAGCGCTTCGTCACCCCGGCCCGCCTCAAGACGCTGCTGGCCAACACCATGAGCACGCTGACCACCAGCGTGACCGCCACCCTCACCGCGATGACAAACTCCATCGCGGCATTCGCGGCGCGCTCGATCACCGGCGGCGGCCTTGCCACCGGCGGCGGATCGCTTGCGGCAGACCGCGTGATCACCGTGACCGAGGCCAGCGATGCCGAGATCACGGCAGGCACCAGCGCATCGAGCGTGGTCACTCCGCGCCGGCTTGGGCCGATCTCGATGCTGCTGGCACGAACCGGCTATATCCGCTTCTTCAAGCTGCAGATCGCCTGGGGGCGCTTCACGGCCTCTGCCAATGCCTCGTCCTCCGTCGCCTTCCCTCTGGCCTTCCAGAACGACTGCGCGTCCGTCGTGGTGAGCGGCGTCGTCAACGGCGGGGCTGATTCGAAGGACAACACCCCCGCCGTCATCGCCTCCACCATCACCACCGCAGGATTCTCGGTCTTCTCGGCCGACGATGAAGCGGACGTCACTTGCTACATCGCCCTTGGATACTGACGCCATGACGCTTTGCTACGCGCCGTCCACCGGCGGCTTCTACGACACCGACCTGCACAGCACCGTCCCCGATGACGCGGTGGAGATCACCAACGACCTGCGCGCCCGGCTGATGGACGCACAGGCCACCGGCGCGCAGATCGTTGTCTCGGCGCAAACCGGCCTGCCCGAAGCACTGCACCCGCTGGACGAGGTGGAGGCGCTGCGCGCCGCGCTGGTCCGGCGCACCAAGGCAGAGGCCGAGCGGCGCATCCTCGCCATCGCCCCGGTCTGGCGGCAGGTGAATGACCTGCGCGCGCCCTGCACCGACGCCGAGGCGCGCTTCACGGCCATCGACGCCGTGCGCGCCGCCTCGAATGCGATCGAGGCGGAACTTGCCGCCGCCGATGCCGAGGCGCTGGCCGACTGGCCCGTCACCGACAATCCGCTCTGGCCCACCGCCACGGCCGAACAGGAGCCCGCCTGACATGGCCCGCATCTCTGCTCTTTCCCGTATCCTCCCGCAGGATGTCACCGGCGCCGAACTGGTCCCCGTCGTCAAGGGCGGGAAGACGCGCGCGGCTGCGGTGGCCGACGTTGTCGCCCCGGCCGCGCAGCCGTTTGTCGATGCAGCCGAGGCGGCATCGCTTGCCGCCAACATGGCCCGGGACCAGATCACCGACCTGGTGAAGCCCGAGAACATCTTCGTGGACGTTGCCCTGGCGACGGCCGAGGCCGCCGTGGCGGCGGGCACTTTCTTCAAGCTGGTGCTGAGCGCTGCGGGCACCGCCGAAGTGCGCCAGCGCACCGCCGGCGGATCGGACCTGCTCTATTCGGAGAACACCGCCGCCGCCCTGCGCTCGGCCGATCCGGTGAAGGGCGCCGCGCTGATCGGTCTCCCCGATGGCAGCAGCGTGCAGGATGCCATCCCGCGCAAGCGCTACACCCTGAAGCAAATGGGCGTGAACTACGCCAGCACGGCCGACCAGCAGACCGCGCTGATGAATGCGCTGACGATCGCCAGCGAGGACATGCTGAACCTCGTGGCCGAGCCGCATGCGATCTACAAGCACGGCGACATGCTGGCGCTCGACGGGGTCGAGTTCGACGGTCAGGGCTGCAACTTCCAGGCACTCGATCCGACCCGTTCCCGCATCCAGCTGACCGGGGCGCGGCCGATCCTGCGCAACCTGCGCAAGTCGTCGCTGGGCGTCACCGCGCGCACCTCGGCCTATGACGCCATCGGCGTGCTTGCCCGCGACGCCACCGACCTGCTGCTGGAAAACATCATCATCGACAGCGGCGGGAATGCCGGGATCCTGCTAGACAACGTGCAGCGCTTCGAATCGCGCGGCACGCTGGTGATGGATACGCGCGCGGACGCCTTCCACTGCACCAACGGCACGCGTGACGGATCGGTCTACGGCCACACCGCGATCCGCCCCGGTGACGATGGCTTCGCGGTCGTCACTTATGGCGGCAGCGAACTGTGCGAGAATATCCGCGTCTACGGCGCCCGCATTCGCCAGGGCAAGATGCGCGGCATGACCGTGGTGGGCGGCCGCGACGTCTGGTTCATGCAGCCGGACATCGACGAGACCGAATGCGCGGGCATCTACTTCTCGTCCGAAAGCTCCTACGGCACCTTTGGCGTGCGCAATTGCGGCGTGGTCGGCGGCACCATCAAGAACGCGGTGTCGCGCGCGGGCATCTCCCAGGGCGCGATCCACTGCAACGGCCGCGCGGGCTCGCTCACCACCCCCAGCGGCGAAGTGCTGACCAACACGGTCGAGGACATCGTGCTGATGGCGCCGAAGATCCGCGGTTGCGGCGCGGGCATCCGCGCGGGCGTGACGTTCGACGATTACGCCATCGGGCTCGATGCGCTGAACCTCGACATGAAGGACCTTCGTGTCAGTTCCAGCTATCACCCGCGTGCCTTTGCGCTGGGCGGCAAGAACATCCAGATCCGGGGCGGCCGCTTCGCCAACATCGGCGGCCAGTTCATGACCACCGTGGGCTCGCTGGCGGGTTACCTCAGGGTGCGCGACCTCACGATCGAGGGCGTCTGCGCCGATGCGCCGGAGGCGAAGAACGTCTTCCTGTTCAACGATGCCGCGCCGAACCTCGATATTGCCGAGGTCGAAGGCGTCCACATGTGGAAGCGCGGCGCCGCGATCACCGCGCCGTTCAACTACACCAAGCTGACCGCCGCCCAGCGCCGCATCCGAGGCAACCTGCTCGACGGTGCGAAGGCGGCCGAGCCGCCGACGCTCGTCCTGTCCGGCAAGACCTATCAGATCGACCTTGAAGGCGGCGCCTATGCCGAAGGGCCGGTGGGCGTCTCGGCCAGCGAATCCACCGTGATCGCGGCAGACGAGACGCTCGCCATCATCTTCAAACCGAGCCGCGTCATTCGCTGCACGTGGATGGCCACCCGGCAATCGGACTATTCCAAGCGGGCGGACATCACGCTCTCGGGCGACCTCACATACTCGGTGCCCACCGGCACGGCCGGTATCGACTATGTGGCGATCGGCAACGCGTACTACCGCCTCACCGTCGTGAGCGGCGCGCTCAACGCGCTCAACGCGGCCAACGTCGCGCAGCAGGCCATCACTTACGATAGTGACACGGGCAAGGTGACGATCACCTTCACCCCCATCGGCGCGCTCAATGCGCGCATCCAGATCGTGGGAGTGGGCTGACGGAAAAGAATTGCGGCACCTTCCCGGCGCCGCCTTTGCCCTCTACGGAAGGGGGCCTCGGATGTTCCCGCATCTCGAAACCAGCGAGCCTGCACTCGCACTCTCAGGGCAGCACGCCTGTCCCTTCGAATACCCTTCCGCGTCTCAGGCGCGGAAGGGACATCGTGCAGGAAAACCATCATGTCTACCCCTTTTGTTCTCACTCGCCCCGTTTCTCCCCCGGCCGGTTACATCGGCGGAAAACGCAACCTTTCCAAGCGCATCTGCGCCATCATCGATCGCACCCCGCACAGCAGCTATGCCGAGCCTTTCGTGGGCATGGGCGGCATCTTCCTGCGCCGCACGCGGCGGCCCAAGGCAGAGGCGATCAACGATATCTCGGGCGATGTGGTGGGCCTGTTCCGCTGCCTTGCCGAGCACTACCCCTACCTAGTCGACATGCTGCGCTTCCGCGTTTCAAGCCGGGCCGAGTTCGAGCGGCTGCTGGGGCAGGATCCCGATCGCCTGACCGACCTGCAACGCGCCGTGCGCTTCCTCTACGTGCAGCGCCTGGCATTCGGCGGCAAGGTATCCGGCCGTGCATTCGGCGTGGACGCATCCAACCCGGCGCGCTTCGACGTCGGCAAGATCGAACCCATGCTGGCCGATATCCATGATCGCCTGCAGTCGGTCACGATCGAGCGCCTGCCCTATGCGGACTTCATCCGCCGCTATGACCGGGACGGCGCCCTGTTCTACCTCGATCCGCCCTATTGGGCCTGCGAGAAGGACTATGGCCCCGACGTCTTCACCCGCGCCGACTTCGCCGCGCTCGCCGACCAGCTGGCCGGCATAAAGGGCAAGTTCCTCATGTCGCTCAACGACAACGAGGGCGTGCGCGAGACATTCGGCCGGTTCATCATCATGCCGATCGACACGACCTACCAGATCGGGGCAAAGTCCCGGCCGGGGCGGGAGGTACTGATCAGCAACTTCCCGCTGGCGGCGAACGACGGATAAGGCTCAATCCAAAAGGTTCAGAAAGGGAAGGGTCAATTGCCCTTCCCTTTTTTCATGGCAAAAGCGGCGCCACGCGCACCTCGGCGTATGACGCAATCGGCGCCCCCTCACGTGGTCAGCGGCGCGCAGCACCGCCACACTACGTCCTGCGGTATGGTGACAATCGAGTAATCCACAGCAGGATTGCCTCAATAAATCAAATTATTGCAACAATCAGGTCAATTAGATATTAAATTTTCAAAATAGGCAACGAAGGTGCGACAATTGACAGCAATGAAGGGAGCGCAGCGCCTGCTTTGGCTCGATGCAGCCAAGGCCGTAGCAATCATGTTTGTGGTTT
>NZ_JAPCWC010000023.1 GCF_026420865.1 Novosphingobium clariflavum
CCTCCAGGTCGCAACAGACAAGCCACATGGAGGACACAAATGCGTAAAGCACTGATCGCAGCCACTCTCGCCACCCTCACGGTTTCCACCGGCCTGCTGACCGAAGCCGCCGAAGCCCATGGGCGCGGTCGTGGTCGTGGCCCGGAATATCACCACACCGACAACGGTATCCGCTACTGGCGCGGCAATGACGGCCGTTACCGCTGCCGCAAGTCGAACGGCACCACCGGCCTGCTCGTCGGCGGCGTGGCCGGCGCATTGGTTGGCCGCGCCATCGACACCCGCGGCGACCGCGCCACCGGCACGATCCTGGGCGCCGGCGCCGGCGCCCTGCTCGGCCGCGAGGTCGACCGTAACAACAGCCGCCCGCGCTGCCGCTGATCGCGGCCGGCACCGCCGGACAGAAAAAGGCGCGCCGCTGCATGCGGCGCGCCTTTTTTCGTGCCGGGCGCGGCCATGGCGAACAGCGGCGCCCCGCGCGCGCAACCGTGCGGGCCTCCCGCGCCACCGGCCAATCTATCCGTCTGTGCATAGGGGCCTTTCATAAGCCGCCCGACTATGCTCCTATGCCGGCAATGGTCGCGCGAAGCCCCCTCCCCCTCATGCTCCGGCAATCGCCCCTCCAGCGCCGTCCCGCCCGGGCCGATCGGGGGGCGGGAATTTCCCCTGAACCGTGTCAATTGTGTCAACCGCAAGGTGACAGGTGAGCGCAGGCATGAGCGAACGGCCAACCATGCTCGTCACCGGCGGGGCCAAGCGGATCGGCGCGGCCATCGCCCGTGCCTATGGCGCTGCGGGCTGGCACGTGGTGATCCACTATGGCCGCTCGCGCGCACAGGCGGAAGAACTGGCCCTCGAACTGTCCAGCGCCGAGATCGTCAGCTGCGAGCTGGATAGCTGGGACGCTCCCCTGGCCATGGTCACGCAACTGGCTGAGCGACTGGCGGACTGGCGCGTGCTGGTGAACTGCGCCGGGATGTTCGACCTCGATACCGCGCAAAAACTCGATCCCGCGACATACGAAAAGGCGATGCGGGTGAATGCCGCCACCCCGGCGCGGCTGGCGCAGGCCTTCCTCGCCCAGTCACGCAGCCCGCATGGCCGCCGGGTGATCCACGTCACCGACCAGAAGCTGCTCAATCCCAATCCGGACTTCTTCTCCTACACGATGAGCAAGCACGCCCTTGCCGCGACGGTACCGATGCTCTCGATGGCGCGGGAGCGCGAGGAAGACCGGATCTACGCCCTTGCGCCGGGCGCCATCCTCGCCAGCCACGACCAGAGCGAGGCCGAAACGGAAATTTCGCACCGCATGAACCTGCTCCACCGCAAGACCACTCCGGACGATGTCGCCGAAGCCGCGCTGTTCCTGGGCAGCGGCTGGCTGGCGAGCGGGGAGACGCTATTTGTAGATTCAGGCCAGCACCTGCTCGCGCAGCCGCGCGACGTCCTGTTTCTCGCCCGGCAGTAGGGAGAGAAGCTGCCGGATTTCTCGCCTTCGCTTGCGACCTTCGCACGTGAAACCCTCTTGTTCCGGGCCTTCGCGCCCTTCACAAACGGCTGATGGCAATGGGAATTCTCGATCGCTTCCTCGAACGCGGCGTCCGCCAGGGCACGCTGGAACTCACCCGCCCGGACGGCAGCGTAAAGCGTGTCGGCACGGCGACCCCCGGCTTCCCGGATGTGCGCATCCGCTTCACCGACAGCAAGGCCGAGCGCCAGATTCTCACCGACCCCCGCCTCGGCGCGGCGGAAGCCTACATGGATGGCAAGCTTGTCGTCGAAGGCGACGACATCATGGGGCTTGTCGAACTGCTGCGCGCCAATGCCAAGTGGGACAAGGGCGGCGAACTGCACGAACAGTCGGCACTGAAGAAAGTCACCGGCAAGCTCGTCACGCTGGTCGACGGCATCAACAAGGCGGCAAGCGCCAAGAAGAACATCGCCCACCACTACGACATCGGCAACGAGCTTTATAAGCTTTTCCTCGATATCGAGCACATGCAATACTCCTGCGCCTACTGGCCCGATCCCGAAGGCATGACGCTGGAGCAGGCGCAGACCGCCAAGCTCGCGCATATCGCTGCCAAGCTGGCGCTCGAACCTGGCCAACGCGTGCTCGACATCGGCTGCGGCTGGGGCGGCATGGCGATCTACCTCGCCAGGCACGCGGATGTCTCGGTGCTCGGCATCACGCTCAGCGAGGAGCAGCTCGAACTTGCCCGCGAACGCGCCGAGCAGGCGGGCGTGGCGGACAAGTGCACGTTCCAGCTCGTCGATTACCGCGACCTTGCGGCGCGCGGAGAGAAGTTCGACCGTATCGTCTCGGTCGGCATGTTCGAGCACGTGGGCCAGGCGCAGTTCGCGCAGTTCTTCAAGGCCTGCGGTCAGCTTCTGCCCGATGACGGCGTGATGCTGCTTCACACCATCGGCCGCATGGGCGGGCCCGGCTCGACCGACGCCTTCACCCGCAAGTACATCTTCCCCGGCGGCTATATCCCTGCGCTCAGCGAGACAGTTGCGGCCAGCGAGAAGTTCCGCCTGATCGCCACCGACGTCGAGAACCTGCGCCTCCACTACGCCTTCACCTTGCGCGAATGGTACAAGCGCTGCGTCGCCAACAAGGCGGCCATCATCGCGATGATGGACGAGCGGTTCTACCGCATGTGGATCTTCTACCTCGCCGGCGCCACCGCTGCCTTCGAAAGCGGCAGCATGTGCAACTACCAGATCCAGTATGCCCGGACCCGCAAGACACTGCCGTTCACGCGCGACTACATGGCGGCAGCCGAAGGCGCGCTGCTCGGCGCATAGACCCATACCTTTCCTTCATTGCGCAAGGGGGCGCGTGCTGTTAGGCGCGCGTCCCGAATCCAATGCCCATTCCTGCGGAGCCCGCGCCCATGTCCGACAGCATCAAGAAGGTCGTCCTCGCCTACTCCGGCGGCCTCGACACCAGCGTCATTCTCAAGTGGCTTCAGGTCACCTACAACTGCGAAGTGGTGACCTTCACCGCCGACCTCGGTCAGGGTGAGGAACTCGAACCGGCCCGTGCCAAGGCCAAGCTGATGGGCCTGCCGGACGAGAACATCTACATCGACGACCTGCGCGAAGAATTCGTGCGCGACTTCGTCTTCCCGATGATGCGCGCCAACGCCCGCTACGAAGGCGACTATCTCCTCGGCACCTCGATCGCCCGTCCGCTCATCTCCAAGCGCCTGATCGAGATCGCCCACGAGACCGGCGCCGACGCGGTCGCCCACGGCGCCACCGGCAAGGGCAACGACCAGGTCCGCTTCGAACTCTCGGCCTACGCGCTCGATCCCAGCATCAAGGTCATCGCCCCCTGGCGCGAGTGGGACCTCACCAGCCGCACCTCGCTCATCGCCTGGGCCGAGCAGCACCAGATCCCCGTCCCCAAGGACAAGCGCGGCGAAAGCCCGTTCTCGACCGACGCCAACCTCCTCCACACTTCGTCCGAAGGCAAGGTCCTGGAAGATCCGTGGGAAGAGACCCCCGACTACGTCTACTCGCGCACCGTCAACCCGGAAGACGCGCCGGACGCACCGGAATACATCACCATCGACTTCGAGAAGGGTGACGGCGTCGCGCTCAACGGCGTTGCGATGAGCCCCGCCTCGCTGCTCACCGCGCTCAACGAGCTTGGCCGCAAGCACGGCATCGGCCGCCTCGACCTCGTCGAGAACCGCTTCGTCGGCATGAAGTCGCGCGGCATGTACGAGACGCCCGGCGGCGAGATCTACGCCCGTGCCCACCGCGGCATCGAGCAGATCACGCTCGACCGCGGCGCCGCGCACCTCAAGGACGAGCTGATGCCGAAGTACGCCGAGCTCATCTACAACGGCTTCTGGTTCGCACCGGAGCGCGAGATGCTGCAGGCCGCCATCGATCACTCGCAGCTGCGGGTGAACGGCACCGTCCGCCTCAAGCTCTACAAGGGCAATGCCTCGGTCGTCGGCCGCAAGTCGGCGGACTCGCTCTACTCCGAACGCCACGTCACGTTCGAGGACGATGCCGGCGCCTACGACCAGAAGGACGCGGCCGGTTTCATCAAGCTGAACGCCCTGCGCCTGCGCCTGCTCGCCCAGCGCGACTCCAGGTAAATACCCCCGGATTCGGCCTTCCGAATCCTTTCAACGTCTTAACGACATCCGGCGGCCCGTTGCCAAAGTGCGACGGGCCGCTTTTGCATGGGTGCCCATCACGGCGAACTGCCTGTAGGAGTCCCTGCCTATGACGGGGAAGCAAAACCAACCGCCTAAGGCTCTCGCAAAGCGCATCGGCTTCGCTCTGGCGACCGCGGCGCTCATCGCAGCTCCAGCCTCTTCGGCCATCGCCGAGGGCCGGCTGGTCTCGCTGCCCGGCGCCGAGCCGGTTGCGGCCATCAAGGCGCCGACCGCCATGGTCGCTCCCGCCGCGCTGGCACCGGTCCAGACCGCCCTGCCCGCAGCCGCCCCGCTCAATCCGCTCGCCGATGCTGCCGAGCCCGACGAACAGGCGTTCGAGACCATCGGTTCGGGCATGGCCAGCTTCTACGGCCGCGAGCTTGCGGGCAACCGCACCGCCAGCGGCGAACGCTTCGACCCGACCCGCCTCACCGCCGCGCACCGCACCCTGCCGCTCGGCTCGCAGGTCCGCGTCACCAATCCCGCCAACGGCCAATCGGTGATCGTCACCGTGAACGACCGCGGTCCGTTCCACTCGAACCGCCTGATCGACCTCAGCAAGGCCGCTGCCGACAAGATCGGCATCTCGCGCGCCGGCTCCGGCAAGGTCGAAATCGCCGTCCGCGACGACGACTGATCCGCTGCTCTGCCTGATCTGAAAAGAGGTTAGGCCGACGCGGTAACGGAGGGGGGTGGGGGAAGCACCGCGCCGGCCTTCACCCATAGAAACACCGCCAGCACCATGGAGTTCCCGGCCGCCGAAATTTTTTCGCGCGCCCGCCGCGCCGTGCGGTTGACACAGTTGACACGGTCCAGCGCAAAACCGTCCAGCCCCGCCTTGGGCTCCGTTTCGGCCCCCGTTTTGCGCCCCACGCGCCGACTTGAACTCCATCGGCGCCCAGTCCCCGGCCAGCACCCCGTCCACGCACGCCACCGCCCGGCCCTGCCACGCATCCCACTCGCCCGCCGCCGCCGAGCGGCACGCCGCCAGATCGAGCGCCGGGCCCTCGCCGATCTCGCCGCCGACCGACTCCCCGGCATCCACCGCATCGAGCCAGGCCTCACGCTCGGCCATCGCCATCGCCGCGCCCAATTCCGCCACATAGCGCGATCGCTCCGCCGGTAGCGCCGCGCCTTCATCCTCGCCGTCCAGCAGAGCCAGCTCCTCCGGCACCGCGCCCGCCACCCGCGCCAGCACCTCGTCGAACCGCTGGGCGTGAGCGCCCGCCTCGGTCTCCTCCGCCGCCCGGTCGAGCCGCGCCAGATGCGCCAAGAGCAGCCGCGCATCGAACCGCCGCCGCACCGCCACCTGCTCGCCGTGATAGAACACGGCCTCCTCCACCCCATCGAGCGCCCGCGTCGCCAACACTTCCTCGACATGCCGCCGCGCCAGCACCAGCGCCGCATCCCACCCCTGCGCGAAAAGCCCATCCCGCCGCCGCAGCACATAAGCCGACTGCCGGCTCATCCCGACCGCCGCCGCCGCCGAGCGCACGTCGCCCCGCTCAGCCAGCCGGTGCAGAAACCGAACCTTCCGCTCCGCCGTCCAGGAATTGTGAGAGCCCTCCCCGGCACGGGGAGGGGGAGCATCCGCTCGATGGTGGAGGGGACTCGCGACCTCGCCGAACGCCAGATCGGCAGAACAGGAAGAACCAGAGAAAATGCGAGGGCCATCGCCCTCGCGCTCCCCAACCCTTCCCGCCGCGCCCGATGGCCCCGAAGCGCCCTGCCCGCGAGCAAGCCCCTCACCCAGCCCATCCCCGTCGCCCCACCGACCCGAAGGGCAATGCGCCGCATCAAAGCCGCAATCGCTCTCGACGAGGCGCCGGGCTCGCGCAAAGGACTCCCCCGGCAACCCGATATCGCGAGACGCCGGAATCCACCCCCGCCCGGCAGCGGTGGAATAGGAAGAGTGTGAAGGGTCGGACATGGGTTCACCCCCAGGACTGGAGCCAAAGCCCCGACGCCGCCGCGCCGGGGTGAACCGGATCATTTATTGCATGTGGGGAGGTGTAGGAAAGGGGCCGGACGCATGGTTGCCACGGCCAGATTTAGAGCGTTTTCCGATCTGGTTGAATCAGATCGGGCTCTCCAGATTCTTTGTTTTCCGCGTTTTTCCGAGAGACTGCGTGCTCCACGCCGTTCGAAAAACGCTCTAGAACTGCCGATCAGACTGCACCGAACCACCCGCTCCGGGCTCTTGCCAATCGGCCCACTCCGTCATTCCAGCGGCAGCAAGATGTGCGGCGCTCCTGCGAAAAATATCCAGATAGCCGCAGCGATCACGCTCCACAGCAGCAGACTGCCCGCCACACAGGCCAGGAACGCCACAACATCGCCCTTGTCGCTGCGCCCTCCACCGCGACAACGCTCCCCCAAGCCATCGCCACCCGATCGTCCGCGATCAAACATCAGAACATTGGCTGCACCAGCGTCATAAAGCGACATGCGCGCCCCCCTTGCACATACATTGCCTTGGCTGCGCTTCTATCCCACCACAAAATCACGCGTGAATTAACTAACTGCAATGGAGGATATCCGGCGACTATTGAACACTTACGGCGTCAGCGGTTAACTCTTTGTAGCTTTGAACGATGGCGTTTGGCGCGGAGGAACGAATCATCCATTTTCGTCCAATGACAAATGACGGGATGAGAACAAATGGATTTGACCAACTCAAAGACCATGGATCTATTGAGGGAAGTTGATCGCCTTGGGCCGCTCCTGGAAAAGATAACGGCCCATATAGAAACGGTACTGACCGGACATAATGCGGATGCCAGCGCCAGAATCGACGACAAAAGACTGACGCAAATTGCCACCCTGCTTTATCGGGCGAGAAGAAAGCGCGCCGAATTCCTCCCCATTGATCTGCTTGGCGAACCTGCATGGGACTTGATGCTGGACCTCTTTTCACACCATCATTCAGGCAAAAACATCAGCATCACATCCGCGACCATCGCATCTGCAGTCTCCCCGACCACCGGACTGCGCTGGATATCGCTTCTCGAAGGCCGGAAATGGATCGAACGCTTCGATGATCCTTCGGACAAACGCCGCTCGTTCATCCGGCTCACTGACAATGGTTACAACGCGATAGCCAATTGCCTGCGCATCTACGCTGAAACTCTTTGACAGAAAACTACTTGCCGCAATCGGGTCGCAAAGATTGCATTTCTTGTCATGACGAGGATCAAATGCTAATTCTACGTAGAATTACGCAGGAGGCGTCGATGGTCGATCAAGAAACTGCGACGGAACTGCAGCAGATCGTAGCGGAACTCACAACGCTCCTCGCGCGCCTTGACGCCTGCGGCCAGCATGTCCCGGCCGTCCACCTCCAGATGACAATCGACGCCATCCGATCGAACGGCAAGTTCGACGAGCCGGAATTCGCACCGGCATCCTGATCGGCACCAGCAACACGCGAGACTCCCGCACACGCCGGAAACCCCCTAAGGCCCGCGAACCTCGCCAAACTTGTTCTTGATCAACCTGTCCTCTGACGTGCTTCGCGTAATCCCCGCGTTGCAGGAACGAGCCGCTACCAGTTCGCGCCGGTCTTCGCGATTTGATCCAACAGGGCCTGTTTGGAAGGCGTGCGATCCACCGCGGCATTGCGCGGCAAGTGAGAAATTTTCGCCGCTTTGCGGCGCGCGGCAAGGCGCGCGCCAAGTTCGGCCATATCCATGACCGTCTCGTCCAGTTCAGTCGATGATGTCTTCAACGCCATAATCGCCCATGCTTTCCTCGCGGATGCGGCGTTCAAGATAATCCAGATCCGCATCGGGGTGAAGGGATAGCAGTATCCGCGCCTGATCGATGCGGTCCGGCGCGCTGCGCGAGGCGAACTGGCCCATGCGGTCTGCGAAGGTCTTCAACGCAAATCACACGAAACAGTGCGGCTTCACCGATAGGACGGATCAAGCGCAAACGGGCGGGCTCGATGTTGCCATCCATTGGCACTTCAGCAACGACCTCGAAACCGAGGCGCAATTCCGGGTGAATCCAGCCTTTGAGCATGGCACCGGCGCCACTCGGACGAACGAGGCCAGCCCGCTTCATCTCCTCTTCAAGTTCGGACTGACGGGTGGTGCAGATATCAAAGTCGCCGGTAGTGACAGCGCTGAGTGACCAGAACTCAGCAGCCGCTCCGCCCACGAGAATGGGGCGCTGCAGGCCGCGCCCGTACATGGCCTCGCTGACGCGCGCGAAAAGCTGGAGGGCGGCGACGAACTCGGGTCGGTAGCCGGAGTTGGCGTCGCCCTTCTCGCTCACTTGGCCACGCTCATTTCGCCCAGCTTGAAAGCAACGGCTTCAAATAGTGCCCGGTGAAGGACTTCTTAACCTTCACGATATCTTCCGGCGTGCCTTCCGCAATCACCTGACCGCCGCGCACGCCGCCTTCGGGGCCCATGTCGATGATCCAGTCGGCGGTCTTGATGACGTCGAGGTTGTGCTCGATCACCACCACCGAATTGCCCTGCTCGACAAGGCGGTGGAGCACTTCCAGCAGCTTGCGCACGTCCTCGAAGTGGAGGCCGGTGGTCGGCTCGTCGAGGATGTAGAGCGTCTGCCCGGTGGAGCGGCGGGCGAGTTCCTTGGCGAGCTTCACGCGCTGCGCCTCACCGCCGGACAGCGTGGTGGCCTGCTGGCCCACCTTGACGTAGCCGAGGCCGACTTCGTTCAGCATGTGCATCTTGTCGCGGATCGGCGGCACGGCCTTGAAGAACTCTTCCGCGTCCTCGATCGTCATGTCCAGCACGTCGGCGATGGAGTGGCCCTTGAACTTCACCTCCAGCGTTTCGCGGTTGTAGCGCTTGCCGTGGCATTCCTCGCAGGTGACGTAGACGTCGGGCAGGAAGTGCATCTCGATCTTGATCAGACCGTCGCCCTGGCACGCCTCGCACCGGCCGCCCTTGACGTTGAAGCTGAAGCGCCCGGCCTTGTAGCCGCGTGCCTCGGATTCCGGCAGCCCGGCGAACCAGTCACGAATCTGGGTGAAGGCGCCGGTGTAGGTGGCGGGGTTGGAGCGCGGGGTGCGGCCGATCGGGGACTGGTCGATCTCGATTACCTTGTCGCAGTGTTCGAGCCCGGTGATCCGGTCATGCGCCCCGGCCACCACGCGCGCGCCGTTGAGCTGGCGCGACGCGCCCGCCTGCAGCGTATCGATGGTGAGCGAGCTTTTGCCCGATCCGGACACGCCGGTGACGCAGCAGAACGTGCCGAGCGGGAACGCGGCGGTGACGCCCTGCAGGTTGTTGGCGCGGGCGTTCTCGACCACGATCTTCTTGCCGCTGCCCTTGCGACGCTCGGCCGGCACCTCGATCTTGCGGGTGCCGTTGAGGTAGGCGGCGGTGAGGCTGTTCTTGGCTTTCAGTACCTGCTTCAGCGTGCCTTCGGCCACGACTTCGCCGCCATGGACGCCGGCGCCGGGGCCAAGGTCGACGATGTGGTCGGCGGTGCGGATCGCGTCCTCGTCATGCTCGACGACGATCACCGTATTGCCGAGGTCGCGCAGGCGCTTGAGCGTTTCCAGCAGCATGTCGTTGTCGCGCTGGTGGAGGCCGATCGAGGGTTCGTCGAGCACGTAGAGCACGCCCGAGAGGCCCGAGCCGATCTGGCTGGCGAGGCGGATGCGCTGGCTCTCGCCGCCTGACAGCGTGCCGCTGGTACGGTCGAGGTTGAGGTAATCGAGCCCGACGTTGTTGAGGAAGCCCAGCCGCTCGTTGATTTCCTTGAGGATGGCCCTGGCGATCTGTTGCTGCTGGCTGGTCAGCTTGCCCTCAAGCTCTCCGAACCACGCAAAGCCGTCCGCCACCGAAAGCCGCGCGGCGTCGGCGATGTCGCTGCCGGCGATCTTGACCGAGAGCGCCTCGGGCTTGAGGCGCTTGCCCTCGCAGGTCTCGCAGGGCTGCGCGGTCTGGAACTTGGACAGCTCCTCGCGCATCCAGGCAGAGTCGGTCTGGATCATGCGGCGGTTGAGGTTGCCGATCACGCCTTCGAACGGCTTGTTGACCGTGTATTCCTTCTTGCCGTCCTTGAACGTCAGCGGCACGGCCTTGCCGCCGGTGCCGTAGAGGATGACGATCTTGAGCTCGGTCTGCAGTGCGTCCCACGGCGTGGTCAGGTCGAACCCGAAGTGCTCGGCCAGGCTGGAGAGCACCTGCATGTAATAAGGCGAAGGCGGGTTCGACTTGGCCCAGGGCACGATGGCGCCCTGCTTGAGGCTGAGATGCTCGTTGGGCACCACCAGTTGCGGGTCGAACAGCAGCTTCTCGCCGAGGCCATCGCAGGCCGGGCACGCCCCCTGCGGGGCGTTGAACGAGAACAGCCGCGGCTCGATCTCCTCGATCGTGAAGCCCGAGACCGGGCAGGCGAACTTTTCCGAGAAGACGATGCGGTTGGGCGGCAGGCCGGTGCCCTTGAGGTTCTTCTTGCCTTTACCCGCCTCCTCGCGCCCCGGCACGACGCCGTCGGCAAGGTCGATATAGGCAAGCCCCTCGGCCAGCTTCAGCGCCTGTTCGAAGCTGTCGGCCAGGCGGGTCTGGATGCCGTCCTTGACCGCGATGCGGTCGACCACGACCTCGATGTCGTGCTTGTACTTCTTGTCGAGCGCGGGGGCGTCCTCGATGGCGTAGAGTTCGCCGTCGATCCGCACGCGGGTGTAGCCCGCCTTCTGCCACTCGGCGAGTTCCTTGCGGTATTCACCCTTGCGTCCGCGCACGACCGGCGCGAGCAGGTAGGCGCGGGTGCCTTCGGGCAGCTCCATCACCCGGTCGACCATGTTGGAGACGGTCTGCGCCTCGATCGGCAGGCCGGTGGCGGGCGAATAGGGAATGCCCACGCGCGCCCAGAGCAGGCGCATGTAGTCCCAGATCTCGGTCACCGTCGCCACCGTGGAGCGCGGGTTGCGGCTGGTGGTCTTCTGCTCGATCGAGATCGCCGGGCTGAGGCCGTCGATATGCTCGACGTCGGGCTTCTGCATCATCTCCAGGAACTGGCGCGCATAGGCCGAGAGGCTCTCGACATAGCGACGCTGGCCCTCGGCATAGATCGTGTCGAACGCGAGGCTGGACTTGCCCGAACCCGACAGGCCGGTGATGACGATCAGCTTCTCGCGCGGGAGTTCGATGTCGAAACCCTTGAGGTTGTGCTCACGGGCGCCGCGGACGGTGATGTGGGAGAGACTCATGGGGGCGGTATGTTCCAGATTTGTTCGCGACACGCAAGCCATGCCGCAGCATGGACCGGTCCGGCGTCATTTGGGAACGCGCCTGAGGAAATCAACGCATGCCCCACCCCGCCTCACAGCGCCTGCAGATTTATCGCCACGCCATTCGTCGGCGATTCAATGCACTCCATCGAAGCGCCGATGCCGTTTGCCGATCAGGGGGTTTGCGGACTTGAAAGCGTCATCGTCAGGAGTAATAGAGTCCCTGCCCGAATAGAGTATCGACTCACCCTTTGCCGTGTTTTCTGCCTCGTTGAAATAAGTAAAGGCAGCATAACAATCGCTTGGCCAGGATCGTCGCAACACGGGCGAACAGCAGTCCATGCAGTACCTTCCGGCGAGCCATCGAGCCGGCGGAACAAGCATCTGCACAACTTTGCCTTTTTCGGAATTCGTCCGGGCCGCAGGCAGCTTTCAGGTTCGCGCAGCAGGGAGGCTGCGGGGATGATGGATGCTGCACTCTCAGGAGGAGTACCCAAGATGCACAGGTTTCATTGCACTTTCGCCATGGCCGTGACCGCAGCCACCATGATCGCGCTGGCCGCACCGGCCGCCGCCGAGGAAGTGGTCGTCAAGCACCAGATCGAAAAGGATGTTCCGCGTGTCGAGGTCCGCTACGGCGACCTCAATCTCGATAGCGAGGCAGGCCGCGACCGCCTGACCAACCGCCTCGATTCCGCCGTCCGCAAGGTCTGCGGATCGGCGGATTTCCGAGACCTTCCCGCGTTCGGTGGGATGATGACCTGCCGCGACGAATCCACCGAGCGTGCCTATGCGGCGCGCGACGAACTCTTCGCCCGGCAGATGGCCGCCCGTGAACGCGGCGAGAGCCTGGCACTTGCCGGGAACGGCGGCGGCACCCTCGCCGTCCTCGCGCAGCGCTAGGTCAAGGCCCGAAGGCACGCCGGTCCCGCCGCCCATGCGGGGCCGGCGCACCTTCGATAGATGCCCGCACGCGCAATTTGCGATCACCCCGCAGATGACAATCGATCATTTCACAGGACATACTTTTATAAAGACATTAAGTTCATTCCATATCCCATCACAAACTCATTTTAACGAATAACAGTATTTTTATAACGCGACATAAAGCCGCCCCACTTTGGCAAAAGCGGCGGAAGATCCGGCAATTACGCCGCCACCAGCGCCCTTCGCGCCGGGTTCCCGCCGCACCGCGCAGCCCGCCGCAGACAGGCCACACTCCGTCTCCGCGCCGCGCAATTCGTCGCATTGGCTTTGCGCGCCGCCGCGAAGACCGCCAGAGATGCGTGCAAACACCTTCAGGGACGGAGTACAATGATGAGGGGGTCGCATTTCCTGCGCGCACTGGGCGCGCCGGCATTCGCAATGGTGTCCGCGGCAACGCTGGCCACTGCATTCGCCAGCCCGGCGCTCGCCGACGATCCGCGCGATCCGACGATGACGCCCGAGGCCATCGCCCGCGACCGGGCGATCATCCGCAAGCTCAACCAGGACCAGCTCGCCTACGTGCGCCAGCGCGATGCGCAGTATGCCAAGGGCTGGAAGGCCTATCGCCAGTCGGGCGATGATGACGGCGATTTCGAGGAAGGCGACTACCCGTCAGGCCGAGCCGATTACGCCCGCCAGTCGCGCGACTATGCCCAGGCCCGCCGCGACTACGAGGCCGATCTCGCGCAGTGGCGCCGCGACGTCGCCGCCTGCCGCGCCGGCAACTATTCGCGCTGCCGCTGAGAACCCGTTTGGAAATTCGCGAAAGGCGGGTCGGACACAGCGTCCGGCCCGCCTTTTTGCTGCCCTGCAGCCGCGATACTGTCCGGCGGCGGGGCAGTTGCATTTGCCGCCGCCCCTTCCCGCGGCCTACCGCGGCTCAAGCCGCAAAGATAAGGCCGCAAAAATGGGGCCGCCAAGACACGCCAACGCTGATCTCACGTCACCAGTTCGATCAGCGGCGCCCTGATCTCCAGACTGAACCCATCGGCCTCGTAGCGCTGCTCGACCGTGCTGCGGGAACCGAAACCCATGTCAATCAACCGCGAACCGAAGCCCTTGCGCTGCGGCGCGCAGACCGGCGGGCCGCCTCGCTCCTGCCAGTGCAGGGTCAGGCTCTCGCCATCCAGTTCCCACCAGAAGCCGACGCTGCCCGTCTCATTCGACAGGGCGCCATACTTGATCGCATTGGTCGTCAGTTCGTGCAGCATGAGCGAGAGTGCCACCACCGCACGCGAGCCGATCTGCAATTGCGGCCCGGCGATCGATATGCGCTCGCGGGCGACATGCATCGCGATCGAGGAATGCACCACCTGTTCCAGCGAGGCCGCCGACCAGTCCTGATGGATCAGGACGTTATGGGCCTTGCCCATCGCCGCCAGCCGCGCCGAAAAGGCGTCCAGCGCCCCCGGCTCCGCCGAACCGCGCAGGCTCTGGCGCGCGATCGCCTGGACGAGGGCGAGCGTGTTCTTGAGGCGGTGCCCCAGTTCCTGGTTGGCGAGCGCCAGCGCGGCCTGCGCGCGCATCTTGCCGGTCGTCTCGACCACGGTGTCGAGCATGCCGCCGACGGAGCCGTCGGCCATCCTGAGCGGACTGTAGCAGAACGTGAACCAGGCCTGCTCGCGGTAGCCGAAACGCTCGACCTCCAGCGGGAAATCCTCGATGTAGGTGGGCTCGCCGGCAAAGGCGCGATCGGCGATCGGGCCGATGATCTCCCATGCCTCGGACCATATATCGGCAAACGAGCGCCCAAGCGGGGCCGGCTTGTCACCCAGGATCGGCACGAAGGCATCGTTGTAGAGCGTCGTCAGCCCGGCGCCCCAGATGATCGCCTTGGGGAAGCGGGAATCGAGCATCTGCTCGACCACGAGACGCAGTTCGACCGGCCAGTCTTCGCGCGAGCCCAGCGGGGTCGTGCTCCAGTCGAAGGCGGCAATCTGCTCGCACATGCCAGGGACGGCATGCAGCCCACCCGCCGAGGCGCAAGGCAGTCCCGCAAGAGGGGCGGCGGTCATGAAATGGGGATCTCTGTTCTCCCTAGCGATCCAAGGTAGTTCACAGCGTTTCGGACAAAACCCGCCGCTTGTCCAAGACATTCTGCTTTGCGGCCGCGGCCCCTGCGTCCACCGGCGCCGCGCCTGTCCAGAGCACGCTTGCCTCCCCTGCCCCGCTGCCTAGAGCAGTTTCCGATCTGATTGAATCAGATCGGGCTCTCCAGATTCTTTGTTTTCCGCGTTTTTCCGAGTCACTGCGTGTTCCACTCCGTTCGAAAAACGCTCTAAAAGCGGGGGCTATGAAAAAGTCCCTCCTCGCGCCCGTCGCCGCGCTGCTCGCCTCCGTCTGCCACCCTGCCATCGCGCGTGAGGCCATCGATGCCGACCGCATGGTCGCCGACGTGAAGACGCTCTCGTCCGATACTTTCGAGGGCCGCGCGCCGGGCACCGTGGGTGAGGAGCGCACCATCGGCTACCTGATCGCGCGGTTCCAAGACATCGGCCTCCAGCCTGCCGGGCCGGACGGCCAGTGGGTGCAGAAAGTGCCGCTGCTGCACACCAAACTCGGCGCGCCCCGGACGCTCGCCTTCGCAGGCCCCAAGGGGGCGATGCCGGTGACGGTCGCCAAGGACATCTACATCTCCACCCTGCGCCCCGAGGACAGCGCGCGGATCGCCGGCGCGCCGGTGGTCTTCGTCGGCTACGGCGTGCATGCACCCGAGCGCGGCTGGGACGACTTCAAGGGCATGGACCTCAAGGGCAAGCTCGTTGTCTTCCTCATCAACGATCCCGACTTCTACGCGAAGAAGGGCGAGCCCGCCGCCGGCAAGTTCGGCGACCGGACGATGACCTACTACGGCCGCTGGACCTACAAGTTCGAGGAAGCCGCGCGGCAGGGCGCGATCGGCGCACTGATCGTGCATGACACGGCGGGCGCGGGCTATGGCTGGAACGTCGTCACCAGCCCGGGCGGCGAGAACTACGACATCGTGCGCAGCAAGGACAAGCTCACCAGCCTGGCGCTGCAGGGCTGGCTCTCCGCCGACGCGGCGACGCGCCTGTTCGCCTCGGCCGGGCTGGACCTTGCCCGGCTCTCGGTCGCCGCGCGCCGTCCGGACTTCAAGCCGGTGCCCCTCAAGGGCGTGACCTTCGATGCCGATGTCCCGGTCGCCCACGAGGAAGTCATGAGCCACAACGTGCTGGCGCAGATCCCCGGCACCACCCGCAAGGACGAGACGGTGATGTTCGGCGCCCACTGGGATGCCTATGGCAAGGGCGCTCCCGACGCCCAGGGCCGCATCTACCGCGCGGGTGCCAACGACGACGGCATCGGCATCGCCGGCATCCTCGACATCGCCCGCGTCATGAAGAGCGAACCGGCGCCGCAGCGCACCGTCGTCTTCGCGGCCTGGACGGCGGAAGAGCGCGGGCTGCTCGGCTCCGAATTCTATGCCGCCAACCCGGTCTTCCCGATGGAGAAGACCGTCGCCAACCTCACCATCGACGTGCTCCAGACCGCAGGCGCCGCCAACGACGTCACCGTGATCGGCAAGGGCCAGGACACGCTGGAGGACGACATGGCGCGCGTCGCGGCAACCCAGGGCCGCCGCGTGACCACCGAAAGCCTGCCCGAGCGCGGCCTGTTCTACCGCGCCGACCACTTCTCCTTCGCCAAGCGCGGCGTGCCGGTGATGCTGATGATGGGCCTTGCAGGCGCCGCCGATCTCAAGGACGGCGGGGTCAAGGCCGGCCAGGCCTGGATCGATGCCTATACCGGCCAGTGCTACCACCAGGCCTGCGACGCCTGGTCGCCCGCATGGAAGATGGAAGGCGCGGTGCAGGACGTCGAACTGATCCGCACCATCGGCGAGGAACTGGCCCGTTCGGCCAAGTGGCCGCAGTGGAAGCCGGGGTCCGAGTTCAAGGCCGCGCGCGACACCTCGGAGGCGGCGCGCCGATAACTCAGGTCCAGTGAATGAGCAGGTCGGCGGCGGCGTGGAGCACCACGGCGCCGCCGATCAGCCATCCCGCCAGCCGTACCGCGCGGGCCGTGCCCTCGTCCCGGGCATCCCGGGCGGGCGGCGGCGAGGCTTCCAGCCGCGCCGAGGCGGCGCGCAGGAAGCGCGGCGCCTCATCGGCAAGGCGCGTCAGTTCGAGCAGCGCCGTCTCCAGCCTGTCCGGCGCGGCAAGGCGCTGCAGGCGCGAGGCGACCAGCTTGCCGCGCATCCGCTCCAGCGCCTCGGACAAGTCGAAATCCGGCGCGATGCCCGTCAAGACCCCGTCCATCGTCACCATCGCCTTGAAGATCAGCACGAGGTCGGGCGGCAGCACCAGTCCCTGCTGCCGCAGCAGCGGGAAGAAGTCCGCCATCATCGCGCCGAGCACCAGCGACCCCGTGCCGTGCCGCGCGACCAGCCGCTCGGAGGCGGCGAGCAGCGTGTCACGGGCCACCTCGCCGCTCTGCGACCAGGCCGCCAGCATGTCCGCCACGCCGCCGGGATCGCCGCTGCGCAAGGCGAGGATGAAGGTCAGGAACTCGTGCTGGCGGCGCGGACTGACAAACCCCACCGAGCCGAGATCGAGCAGCGCCAGTCCGTCTCCGGGCTGGCACAGCAGATTCCCCGGATGCGGGTCGGCATGGAAGCGGCCGCTCACCAGCACCATCTCCAGCACCAGCTGCGCACCGAGCGCGGCGATGCGCGAGGGATCGATGCCCGCCTCCTTCAGTACCTCGGGATCGCGCGGGGGGATGCCTTCCACATAGTCCATGACCAGCACCGGCTCGCCGGTCCATTGCCAGTGAATGCGCGGCACCGTGACCCGCTCCAGCGCGGCAAGATCGGCGCGCAGCAGGTCGGCATTGCGCCCCTCGTTGGTGAAATCGAGTTCGGCGAGGATTTCGCGGCCAAGCTCTTCGATCATCGCGGCAGGCTTCATCCGGCGCACCGCAGCGCTGCGCGCCTCGGCGATCGCGGCGAGGTGGCGCATCAGCCTGAGGTCCGCCTCCATCCGCGCGCGAATGCCGGGGCGGCGTATCTTTACCGCAACCTCGGTGCCGTCCTGCAAGCGCGCCCGGTGGACTTGCGCGATCGAGGCAGCCGCCAGCGGCTCGGCATCGAAATGCGCGAAGACGGTTTCCGGCGGCCCGCCGAGCACGGCTTCCACCTCGCCCCGCAAGTCCTCGAAGGGAATGCGCGGGGCATCGCTCTGGAGTTGCTCGAAGGCGGCGATCCACGGATCGGGCAGCAAGTCGCGCCGGGTGGCGAGGATCTGGCCGAGCTTCACATAAGTCGGGCCGAGCGCCTCCAGCGCCTTGCGCGTGCGGGCCGGCAAGTCGCGGGGCTGCGCGCTGTCCTCGGCTGCCCCGTCCCCCAGCCCCAGGCGCACTGCCAGCGCTTCAAGGCCGAACCGGGCGATCACCGCCGAGACTTCGGCCATCCGCCCCCGGTCGCGCGCGGCCACGGCTATCGACTTGAACATGCGTCACTCCTTCAGCGGTGGACAACCTTCGGCAGCGCCTTCAGGTTCCGCTGACCCGCCCTCCCCCGGCGCCGAGCCGATTGGACAGCGGATCACGCACAAAGCTAGGCCGTAAACTCATAAACGGCACCATCGAGGTTTGAGGCAAAATGGTTCAGCGTGAGGAAGGAAGGCGACGGAATATGTCGATATTTCCAGACTTCCTGACGCAGCGATGGACCATTTTGCTTCAAACCCCGCAGGGGCGTCCAAATGGCATCCATCTCGAACCGAACCGCCCTTGGACGGGCAACCAGCCCGCCCGGCGGCCGCTTCGGCCCGATATGTTCGCCATTTGGACGCCTCGATGGTGCCGTTTATGAGTTTACGGCCTAGGGACCGGGCATGAGCGGCAGTTTAACCGGGGCGCTGAAAGCCCTCCTCGCGATCAGCCTCACATGCGCACTGGCGGCCTGCGGCGGCGCCCGCTACCGCCCGGTCAGCGACACGCCGGTGCGCGTCGGCCCGCCCTACAAGGTGCGCGGCGTCACCTACACGCCCGCCAGCCAGCCCGGCTACGACGTGCTGGGTTATGCGACCTGGTACGGCAGCGAGTCCGGCAACCGCGCCGCCAATGGCGAACGCTTCCGCCCCGGCTGGATCACCGGCGCCCACAAAACCCTGCCGCTGCCCAGCTATGTCGAAGTCACCGCGCTCGACACCGGCCGCCGCATCCTCGTGCGCATCAACGACCGCGGCCCTTACGGCGAGAGCGCGCGCGTGATCGACCTCTCGCGCGGGGCGGCCGAGGCCCTCGGCGTGCGCGGCAAGGGCAAGGCGGCCGTGCGCGTGCGCCTGGTCGAGCCCCCCGAAAAGGACCGCGCCGCCCTGCGCAAAGGCAAGGCGGCGCAGGAACTGCCCCCGATCAGCCCGCAGACGCTGGCGAACCTGCAATCGCAGTTCGCCAAGGGTGTCGGGCCCGGCGCGGGCACGCGCTGAAGCGGGACAAGCGAGATCCGTCAGTCGCGCTTGCCGCCGAACGCCCCCACCATGTAGACCGGGTCGAGCGGATGATTGGGGTCGACCCCCTGCACGCCGCCGAACATCGCCGCCATCTCGGCAGCATTGGGTCCGTAAAATGAGCCGTCGAGCCAGGCCGAGCCACGGAAGCGATCGAAGTCGATGTTGCCCGTAAACCTCGCCCCGGTCTGGCTTGCCGAGAAGCCGAAACGTCCGAAATCGACGATGCCACCATTGGCGCGGTTGGCGCCGCTGATGTCCAGCGTTCCGGCCAGGGAAGCGGCATTGCCAAAGTTGACGGACATGTGAGCAGTGCCACTCAGATCGAACCCATCGGTGGTGTTGGCGCCAATGCCGATAAGCTTGGCCGTATACGTCGCCGTGCCGGATGACGGGAACGACACGGTGGGCACCCCAAAGTGGAAATACTCTCGATAGGTTCCCCATCCGTCTACCGCACCATTGGGGTTGGCTTGTTGGTAGTAGCCGAAAGACGCATAAGTCAGCTTGATTTCGGGGTTGGCCGAGCCGACACGATAGAGATTGAGAGACGCACCGGCGCCATTGTCATACGTCGTGAAGCGTCCGTCCGCGCTTGCAGCCGCCTGGCTCGCCAAAAAGCGCACCGTACGGTCGTAGGAATCGGAGTAGCTCCAGCTACGCCCATCCGCCTCGTAGCGCAGGTCGGCACCATCGCGAGCCGGCCACGAATATCCCATCAACGTACCATCGGCGGTGGACTCGTGGACCCCCATTTGCGAGGCATACAGGACAAAATCCTGACTGACGTTCAGGTTGACGAGAGTGGTGTTGACCCCGGTGGTGCCCTTGCGCCCCATCAAGGTCCCGACAATCCCACCATTTCCGAACGTGCCATCACCATAAAAGGCAGCGCCGACTTCTTCGCTCGCGGGTCCGTAGAAGCGCCCATCGAAGGTACCGTTAAAGCCCGTCGTCGTGGCAAGCGAAAACTTGCCGCTAAACGCATTGCCCGATGCCATCGCCCCGGATCCCCGGAAGGCTGAAGGAAAGAACCAGGAGGTGCCATCAGACCAGCTCTCGCTAACCCCGACATCGACCAGCATCTGCCCGGAACCGAAGTCGACCGAGAGATTGCCTGCCCCGGCGTAGGACGTAAGTCCTCCCGATCCCAATAGAACGACATCGTAAGTTCCGGCCCCACTACGCGGAACGTTCGCATCCGGGGTTTCGACGCCATACGTGAAGGCGTCGATCGTACCGTCGACCTTGCTGCTGCCCTGCCGCGTCCGCTGCCAGAAGCCGGAGCCGACATATTGGTAATTCAGGGCACCCGATGTACCGGCCTTCGTCAGCAGAAGGCTGTCTTCCGTGTCCCCCTTCTTGCGCGCGTAGGTAACCTGATCGGCGTTCTGGCTAGCGATATCCGCATTCGCGAAAGTCTGTGATCGCCCCGCCGTCGATACCGTATACGCGCCGGTCTTCGCGTCATACCCGAAAGCGAGGCTGGCTTTAGCAGCCGTCACTTTCGCTGCATCGCCGTTCAACGGATAGCTGCCAGTGCCGGTGGCCGCGTTGTTTGTAAAACTCTCGCTGACAAGCGGAGCGACGAGATCTTCGTTCGCGGTCGTCGGTGTCGGCGCCGGCGTGGGCGCCGGCGTGCTGTTGACGTCGCCGCCGCCGCCACCGCAGGCGGCCAGCATCAGGCTCAGCGTCGTCAGCGACGTCATCGTGGCAAGCTTAAGAGGTCGCACCCTCATCATGAACTCTTCCCCTGTTGCGATCAGAATGCCGAGGTGATGCCGAATTCGGCAGCCACGCGGCGGTAGTCGTAGATTTCGATGGTCGAGCGGTTGCGCTCCCAGCGCAGGCGCACCAGCGGCGCGAACGTACCGACGTGGAGCGCGCGCAAGGTCGCCGCGATACTGGCCGAGTAGCGATCCTCCATCCGCCGTTTCGGATAGAGGAACAGCCGCTCGTCCGCCTCCAGCCGGCTGTAGCCGACAGTGCCGACCAGCGTCGTGCGCCCGAGTTCGCGGAACAGGTAGGCCGAAACCCCGCCGCTCGTCAGCGAGTAGCCCGGATCGCGCACCGCCTCGCGGAAGCCGTAGACCTGCAGGCCGCCGCCGAGCCGCGCCGTAAAGGCGCGGTCGAGGCTGGTGGAGAGCGTGTAGTCCCAGCCGGTCTGCAAGGCATTGCGGCGGTTGTCGACGTGGCTGGCCCCGCCCTCGACCCGCAGCTGTCCGCGCTTGCCCATCGGGTGCTGGATCGCGGCCGTGCCGCCAAGGCCCAGCGAATAGGGATCGAGCCCGTACCAGCGCCAGGTCGGGCCCGCCGACAGCGTCACCAGATCGCGGCCCGAGGTGAACTGCGGCCCGCTCTGCAGCGCCAGCGAGATGTCGTCGAAGCGGCTTTGCCGGTAGAGCGTCGCGCTGGTCGACAGCCGCGTCATCAGTTCGGCGCCCTGGGTCAGCCCCAGCCGGACATAGCCCTGCCCGCGCACGTTGACGCCGAGCCCGGACTTGGCCTGGGCATCCTCGTCGAGCGTGAAGTCGCCGATCACGGTGCCCAGCTTGTCGCCGCGGGTCGCGCGGTTGATGTTGCTGTCGGGCGCCAGCGCAAACTCGATCGAGCCGCCGAACGGCTTGTTCGCAGTCAGCGCGCGGCTGTAGAAGCGCACCAGTTGCTCGACTTCGGGCGGCAGGCCGGAGGCCGAGGCGGCGCGCAGTTCGCGGCGGGCGGCGGCCAGGTTGCCCATCTGCGCCTGCATCCGCGCCAGTTCGAGACGCACCCGCGCCGCCCCCGGCTTGTCATCGAGAATGCGCCGCAGTTCCAGCGCGGCGTCGCCGTAGCGGTGCTGCTGGTCGCCCAGCATCATCGCCAGGCGGAAGCGCGCCTCGGTGCGGATTTCGAGGTCGCGGTCCTGCGTCAGGGCGCGGTAGGCAGCTTCCGCCGTGGCGAAGTCGCCGCGCGCACGCGCCTCGTCGGCCAGCGCAAAGACTTGCGCGGCGGAAAGGTTGCCGGTGACGGTTGGCGGGCCAGAAGCCGGCCCTGCGGACGGCGCAGAAGCCGGATCGGCAGGCGTCGCCGCCCCCTCACCTGCATCCTGCGCACCCGCGCCGGTTGCGAGGCCCGCCAAGACCGCCGCAACCAGTCAATGATGAATAGAAATATCGCACCCCTGTTTGTCAGCGGGTTACGATAAAAACCAAGTATTTGTCCATATGTTGCGGATGCGAATTGCAGCGCAAAGCATGGCTCCGACAGCAATTGTCACCGTTACATGCCGTCACACGGGATCAGGCCGCCTGCTCCGCGTAGAGTTCGGCTTCCTTGCCGATCAGGATGTCTGCAAGGAACCAGTAGGCCTCGCCCCAGGCGGCCAGTACTTCATCGCTCGCCGCCTCGCCCAGCACGTCGCGGATCGCGGGCAGCAGCGCCTCGGCCACCAGCGGATAGTGCTCGGCCTTGACGCCGGTATCGACATGGCGCTGCACCATGCGGGCAACCGCGCCGGTCAGGTTCTGCAGCTTGTCGACGTTCTGCGCATAGCCGAGGATCGCGGCGGCGAGACGGCGCGGCTGCTCCCCCGATTCCTGCGCGGCCTGGTCGAACATCGCGCGCACGCCCTCGTTCTGGAACAACCGCTCGTACATGCGGGTGGTGATCGTCACGCCGTGCTCCTGGAGCGCGGGGGCGGTGGCCTTGATCGTGGCGATCGTGGTTTCGCTGAGAGGAGCTGCCATTGTTCGACTCGTCCTTGTGCTGCCAAAAGATGCAAACTGGATGCATCTATACGCGGCGACAGAAAGATGTAAATAGGGAGCATCATTTAAGGAGAAGCCCGTGCGCCTCACCGCGCATACCGATTACGCCCTGCGCATCCTGCTCCACGCCGCGATGGATCCCGAGCAGTTGCTGTCGATCGCCCAGGTGGCGCAGGCCCATGCGATCTCGCGCAACCATGCGATGAAAGTGGTGAATGTGCTGGGCAATGCGGGCCTCCTCGAGACGGTGCGCGGGCGCGGCGGCGGTTTCCGGCTGGGCCGTTCGGCGCAGGACATCACCCTCGGCGAAGTGGTCCGGCTGACCGAGCCCCATCTGCAGCCGGCCGATTGCGGCAACTGCCTGCTGCAGGCGGCCTGCGGGCTGACCGGGCTGCTGCGCCAGGCGGTCGGCGCCTTTCTCGCCGAACTGGACCGGCACACGCTGGCCGATGCCGCCGCGGGAACCCGCCTGCCGTTCATGCTATCGCCGCGCGCGTGAATTAATCCTCACCGGGAACCTTCGGCATCCCCGTGCGTTTCACGATAAAGAGGAGAGCATGCCATGAACATCGGTGCCGAGATTCCGTTTCGCCGCAGTCGTTTTGCGCGGCGTACGGGCTCGCTCATTTTCGACCGCCAGCACGAAGACCGCCTGCGCCAGAGCACCGAGGGTGAACAAGCCCCGATGCGGATCTGGTCGAACGGTCGCTTCCGGTCGAACTGACGGCGCACCCGCACAAGGCACCGACCTTGCCGAGATCCCCCGGCGGCGGCGCAAGTCCTGGATGAAGGTGCCTGGCTTCAGGGCCTTGATGACAGGAACGGGTGACCGTCGACGCGCCGGAGCGCAACAAGCTTGCGCTCCGGCGTTGCCATGCTTGGCACATGCGAAAGCCCGAAAGGCATGTTGCGCAATCGCGCGCGCCCACCCCGGCAAGCGCTTGCAAGCCCCGGTTTTCTGCGCTTCAACCCCTTCACCGACCAACCGCGGCACCCCGCACCCCCGGCGCGATCCCGCGCGCCCCGCCCGGTGCCGCCGTCAGGAGAACTGATCGATGAAGACCCGGCTTATGGCCGCCGCCGCCCCGCTCGTCCTCGGCGCCGGCCTGCTTGGAGGCATGCCCATGACTGCCCTTGCCAAGACCGCTCCGGCCAAGGATGCGGCCGCCGCTGCCACCCCCGCCTATAGCGGCCCCTTCGCGCAGCCGAGCACCCTGCCCTTCCACGCCCCGGACTTCGCCCAGTACAAGGACAGCGACTGGCAGCCCGCCATCGAGGCCGCCATCGCCCAGAAGCGTGCCGAGATCGCCGCGATCGCTGCCAGCAAGGCCAAGCCGACTTTCGCCAACACCGTCGTCGCCATGGAACGCGCCGGCGGCATGTACGACCGCGTCAACAATGTGTTCGGCCAGCTCACCTCGGCCAATACCAACGACACGCTGGACGCCGCCGAAACCGCGCTGAGCCCGCAGATCTCCGCGCTCAACGACGACATCTACCTGAACGACGCGCTGTTCGCCCGCGTCAAGGCCGTGCATGACAGCGCCGCCGGCAAAGCGCTGAAGGGCGAGGACGCGATGCTGCTGTCCACCACTTACGCGCGCTTCGTCAATCGCGGCGCGCTGCTGGCGCCCGCGCAGAAGGCCGAGCTCAAGCAGCTCAACCTCGAGATCGCGACGCTGGAGACCAAGTTCTCGCAGACGCTGACCAACGGCACTGCCGCCCACGCGGCGGTGTTCGACAGCGCCGCCGAACTCAAGGGCATGAGCGATGACGCCATCGCCGCCGCCGCCAAGCGCGCCGCCGATCAGGGCAAGCCCGGCAAGTACGTGATCCCGCTGCTCAACTTCACCCAGCAGCCGGCGCTGACCGAACTGCAGAACCGCGATGCCCGCAAGAAGCTGTTCGAGGCCAGCATCACCCGCACCAGCTCGGGCGACCAGTTCGACACCACCGGCATCGTCAGCCAGCTGGCGGTGGCCCGCGCCAAGAAGGCGCAGCTGCTCGGCAAGCCCGATTTCGCCACCCTGCAGATGTACAGCAGCATGGTCACCTCGCCCAAGCAGGCGATGGACTTCATGAAGGGCTTCGTTCCCGCCCTGCGCGCCCGCCAGGACAGCGAGGCAGCGCTGCTCACCGAGGCCGCCCGGGCCGACGGCGTGACCGGCGATCTCCAGCCCTGGGACTGGAGCTACTACGCCGAGAAGGTCCGCAAGGCGAAGTACGACCTCGACGAAAGCGCCATCAAGCCTTACTTCGACGTGTGGAACGTGCTGGAAAACGGCGTTTTCTATGCCGCCACCCAGACCTATGGCATCACCTTCAAGCGCCGCGCCGACCTTTCGGGCTACCACCCCTCGATGCGCGTCTACGAAGTGTTCGACAAGGACGGCTCGTCGCTGGCGCTGTTCTACTATGACCCGTTCTCGCGCCCCAACAAGAAGGGCGGCGCCTGGATGAACAACTTCGTCGACCAGTCCTACCTCACCGGCAACAAGCCGGTCATCGTCAACACGCTGAACATCGACCCGCCTGCAGGCGGCCAGCCGCCGCTCGCCAGCTGGGACAACGTGACGACGATGTTCCACGAATTCGGCCACGCGCTCCACGGCTTCTTCGCCAGCCAGAAGTACCCCTCGCTCTCGGGCACCAGCACCGCGCGCGACTTCGTGGAGTTCCCCAGCCAGTTCAACGAGAACTTCGCCACCGTGCCGCAAGTGCTGCAGCACTATGCCAAGCACTACCAGACCGGCGCGCCGCTGCCGGACGGCTTGCTCGCCAAGATCGAGGCGGCGGGCAAGTTCAACCAGAGCGTGGCGCTGGGCGAGACGCTGACTTCGGCGATGCTCGACATGTCGTGGCACACGCTGACGCCCGATGAGGCCGCGCAGCCGCCGATGGCCTTCGAGGCCAAGGCGCTGGCCGAAACCGGCCTGCGCACCGACCTCATCCCGCCGCGCTACAAGACGCCGTACTTCCGCCATATCTGGGACAACGGCTATGCGGCGGGCTACTACGCCTACATCTGGACCGAAGTGCTGGCGCACGACGGCTGGGCCTGGGTGGTGAAGAACGGCGGCATGACCCGCGCCAACGGCGACCACATCCGCGCCAGCTTCCTGGGCCAGGGCCATTCGAAGGACTTCGCGGTGATGTACCGCGACTTCACCGGCCACGACCCGAGCGTCGAGCCGATGCTCGAGGCCCGCGGCCTGACCGCCGGCAGCAAGTAGGAACGCGCAAACGGGCAGGCCAGAACCTGCCCGTTTCTTCATGTGCGGGGCGAGAGAGGCCGCCGCGCCGGTGCGCGCTCTAGAGCGCTTCCCGAGTCACTGCGTGTTCCACTCCGTTCGAAAAACGCTCTGACCAGATTCTTTGTTTTCCGCGTTTTTCCGAGTCACTACGTGTTCCACTCCGTTCGAAAAACGCTCTAGGCGCGTTCCAGCAGGCGGCTCGCCTGTGCGCGGGCTTCCTCGGTCACTTCCGCGCCGGACAGCATCCGTGCGATCTCTTCCTGCCGCTCGGCATCGCTGAGCGGGGTCACCGACGTGCGCGTCACCGTGCCTTGCGAGGACTTGGCGATCATGAAGTGCCGGTCCCCGCGCGCCGCGACCTGGGGGCTGTGGGTGACGGCGAGCAGCTGCCCGCCCCGTCCTGCATTGCCCCGGCCTGCATCGCCCTTACTTTCATTCCCGCCGCCGTTCGCCAGGCGCGCCAGGCGCTCGCCGATGGCATCGGCCACCGCGCCGCCGACCCCGCGGTCGATCTCGTCGAAGATTACCGTGGCGGCGCCGCCTTCTTCGGCCAGCGCTACCTTGAGCGCGAGGATGAAGCGCGAAAGCTCGCCGCCCGAGGCGATCTTGGCAAGCGGGGCGAAATCCGCGCCCGGGTTGGTGCTGATGAGGAATTCCACCGCGTCCATGCCATGCGCGCCCCAGCGGTCCTCGCCCAGCTTGACCACCGAAGTCTGGAACCGCGCGGCATCGAGCTTGAGCGGGGCGAGTTCGGCGGCGACCGCCTTGTCGAGCCGCTTCGCCGCCGCGCGGCGCACGTCGTGCAGCGCCTCGGCGTGCTTGCGATAGGCCAGCGCCGCCTTCTGCGCCGCCGCCTCGAGCCCTGCCACATGCTCCTCGCCGCCCTCGATGGCGTCGAGCGCCTCGCGCATCTCGCGCATCCTGGCGGGCAGTTCGTCCACCGCGCAGAGCTGCTTGCGCGCCGCGGCCCGCAGATCGAACAGCCGCGTCTCGATCCGGTCGAGCTCGTTGGGATCGAAAGCCAGCGCCTCTGCCGCCCGTTCGAGCTTTTCCTCCGCCTCGCTCGCCTCGATCACCGCGCGGTCGAGCGCGGCGAGCGCGTCGCCCAGCAGCGGATGCTCGCCGGCGATCCGGTCGAGCCGCCGGGCCCCGGTGCGCAGCTTCGCCAGCGGCGAATCGGAGCCGCTCCACAAGTGCTGGAGCGCAGTGAGATCGTCGGTGAGCTTCTCGCCCTTCTGCATGTCCGCGCGGGCATGGGCGAGTTCCTCTTCCTCGCCCTCCTGCGGGGCCAGCGCGGTGAGTTCGGCAAGGTGGGCCAGCAGCAGGTCCTGGTCCTCGGCCGCCTTGGCGACTTGCGCACGGGCGGCATCGAGCGCGCCCTGGGCGCTGCGCCAGGTCTTCCACGCCGCTTCCACGACCGCCGCGTCGCCGCCGGCAAACCGGTCGAGCAGCGCGCGGTGGCCCCTCGGGTTCACCAGGCCGCGATCGTCGTGCTGGCCGTGGATCTCGACCAGCGCGGGGGCGATCTCGCGCAGCAGCGCCACGCTGACCGGCTGGTCGTTGAGGAAGGCGCGGCTGCCGCCGTCGGCCTTGAGCTGGCGCTTGAGGATCAGCGGTTCGCCCGGCTCGATCTCGAGGTCCGCCTCGTCGAGCAGGCCGCGCACCGCGGCGGGCAGCGCCGCGAACTCGAAACTGGCGGTGACGCTGGCGCGGTCCTCCCCGGCGCGGACGAGGCCGCTGTCGGCGCGGTTGCCGATGACAAGCCCCAGCGCGTCGAGCAGGATCGACTTGCCCGCCCCCGTTTCACCGGTGAGAACGCCGAGACCGCGCCCGAAATCAAGGTCGAGCGCTTCGATCAGCACGATGTTGCGAATGGCGAGCCGGGTCAGCATGTTCGCGTTGCGTTCTAGCGAAAAGATTTTCGCCCGTCACGCCCCTATCGCACATCCGCAAACGAAAACACCGGCCGCTCTCAGGAGCGACCGGTGTTAAGCAGGTTCGCGGCAATCGCGCCTCAGGCGGCGAGGTTGCCCGGCGCGTGGCGGCGCATCAGGCGATAGGCGCGCTGGTACCACTTCGACTGCGGATAGTTGTTTTCCAGCACGGCGGCGGCCTTCTGCGCCTCGTCCGGGATGCCGAGGGCCAGATAACCCTCGACCAGGCGGAACAGCGCCTCGGGGGTGTGGCTGGTGGTCTGGAAATTGTCGACCACGTTGCGGAAGCGCAGCGTTGCCGCCAGCCACTTGCCGCTGTCCTCGTAGGAGCGGCCGATGGTCATTTCCTTGCCGGCGAGGTGATCGTTCACCAGGTCGATCTTGAGCTTGGCGTCCGAGGCATAAGGCGAGTTCGGATAGCGGCGCATGACGTCGGTCAGCGCCTGCTTGGCCTGCTCGGTGGTCTTCTGGTCGCGCGTCACGTCGCTGATCTGCTCGTAGTACGAGATCGCCACGAGGTAATAGGCGTAAGGCGCGTCCTTGTTGCCCGGGTGGATCGAGAGGAAGCGCTGCGCCGACTGGATCGCCTTGTTGTAATCGCGCGAGGCGTAATAGCTGAAGGCGCTCATCAGCTGGGCGCGGCGGGCCCAGGGCGAATAGGGATGCTGGCGCTCGACTTCGTCGAACAGCGCGGCGGCGGCACGGGTCTGGCCCTTGTTCAGGCGGTCCTGCGCGGCGGCGTAGAGCGTGTCGACGTCGCGCGCGACATAGGCAGTGTCCTTGTTCTTGCCCCCCCGACCGGCACAGCCGGCAGTGAGAACGAGAGCCCCGGTAGCGGCGGCAAGGAGAGCGATCTTGAAGCGCGAGCGTTCGAACATGGGGCCGGTCTATAGACAGCGCTTTGCTGAACGCCAAGTGAAGTTACGCGCCTTTACACTTTGGCGTGCGAGACCGTCTGGAAATTCGCGGCAAGCGGATCGCGCGGAAGGAGCGGATGGGGGAACCGGCGGGAGAGCGGATGGTGGAGCGGATCGAGGAGGGGAAATATATCCGGCCAACCGCATTGTCTGCGCCTGCGGCCCTGCCATAGTGAATGGACAATGGCCGGTACCAACGCACTTTCCTCCCCCGTCATGTCCGACGCGCTCGTCATCCTGGGCGCGGCGGGCATCGTCATCCCCGTGTTCAACCGCTACCGCATCACTCCGGTGATCGGGTTCATCCTCGTCGGCCTGCTGGTCGGGCCCTTCGGCCTCGGCCGGCTGGTGTTCGACCATCCCTGGCTGTCCTGGGTGACGATCACCGACCCCGACGGGCTGGAGATCTTCGCCGAGTTCGGCATCATCCTGCTGCTGTTCTCGATCGGCCTCGAACTTTCGTTCGCAAGGCTCTGGGCGATGCGGCGATTCGTGTTCGGGCTGGGCTCGCTGGAACTGCTGCTGATCTGCGGTTCGCTGACCTTCGTGTTCGCCACGCTGGGCCAGAGCCTGACCGGGGCGATGGCATTGGGCCTCGCGCTGGCGCTGTCCTCCACCGCGCTGGTGCTCAAGATCACCAATACCGGCACCCCGGTCGGCCGCGCGGCGCTGTCGATGCTGCTGTTCGAGGACATCGCCCTCGTCCCCATCGTCTTCCTGCTCGGCGCGCTGGCGCCCCATGCCCAGGGCGCGGGCATGGACGGCCTCATCCACACCCTCGTCTGGGGCACCGGGGTCGTCGTGCTGCTGCTGGTGGCCGGGCGCTTCCTGCTGCCGCCGCTGTTCGCGCAGGCGGCGCGCACCAAGAGCCCGGAACTGTTCCTCAGCGCCAGCCTGCTGGTGGTCATCCTCGCCTCGCTGGCGACGGCGGCGACCGGCCTCTCGCCGATCGTCGGCGCGCTGGTCGCCGGGCTGCTGATCGCCGAGACCGAGTACCACACCGAGGTCGAGGAGATGACCGAGCCGTTCAAGGGCCTCGCCCTCGGCGTGTTCCTCATCACCGTGGGCATGCGGATCGACTTGTGGGTGGTGTGGGAGAACCTCGGCTCGATCCTGATCGCCACGGCGGGCGTGATCGTGCTCAAAGCGATCGTCACCAGCCTGCTGCTGCGCCTGATGGGCGCGCGGCGCGGCACGGCGGCGGAAACCGGCATCCTGATGTCGAGCCCTTCGGAAACCACGCTGATCGTGCTCAGCGCGGCAGGCGCGGCGCAGCTGATCCAGCCCGGCACCGCGATGTTCTGGCAGATCGTCACCGCGCTCGGCCTCACCATCACCCCGGCGCTCGCCAAGATCGGCAAGATCATGGCGCGGCGCGTGGAAGGCGTGGAAGCCCCGCACCAGCCGGTCGAGGCGCCCGACACGCCGCCGACGCTGATCGTCGGCTTCGGCCGCGTCGGCCATCTCGTCGCCGACATGCTGACCCGCCATGGCCGCCCCTATCTCGCGGTCGACAGCAATACCGACATCATCACCGAGGGCCGCCGCCGGGGCTATACCGTCGCCTTTGCCGATGCCGCGCGCGGCGATGCCATGCTCCGCCTCGGCGTCGCCGGCGCGGCGGCGGTGATCGTGACGATGGACGAGCCGGTCTCCGCCCAGCGCATCGTCCGCAAGCTGCGCGCCGATTTCCCGCACCTGCCGATCATCGCCCGCGCGCGCGATACCGACCATGCCGGCGTGCTCTACCGCGCCGGCGCCACCCATGCGGTGCCCGAGACGCTGGAAAGCTCGCTGCAACTGTCCGAGGCCGCCTTGGTCGAGATCGGCGTGGCAATGGGCCCGGTGATCGCCTCGATCCACGAAATGCGCGACGAATTCCGCGAGCAGATCATGGAACAGGGCGGCCTGTCGCAGAAACCGGCGCTGAAGTCGGGTCAGCTGCGCGAGGCGGAGAAGGCGTGAGTTGCTGATGCCCGTCCCCTGCCCGCCGCAAGAAACCCGTTAACAAGCGGCGCCAATTAGGCCAGAGGCGCTCCTTTTTCGGAACATACGATGAGCGAAGACGAAAGCCCCGCAGAAGCCCCCGCCGAAAATCCGGTCGAAGCACCTGTCGAAGCCGGCACGCTGGGCCGCACCCAGAAGCGGCTGCTGCGGCGCATCTTCAACGGACGCACCACGCCGGTCGTGGTCGATGACCAGCCGTTCCTCACCTACAAGGAAGCGCTGCGCTACCTCGAAACGCTGCCGCAGGAGGCGATGGATGCGGCCTATGCGGTCATGAAGCCCTTTGCCGACCGCAAGGCGGGGGACTGACACCTTTCTGCCAAACACCCCTGTCTCAGGGCCTCCCCCTCCGCACCGACACGGCGGGGATCCCGACAACCGTATCGTCGGCCGCCACGTCGCGGGTAACGACGGCACCGGCCCCCACCACTGCATTCTCGGCCAGATACAGCCCTGGCAAAACCGCGGCATTGATCCCGACGAAGCCCCCCGGCGCCATCCGCACACCGCCTGCCAACCGCGCACCGGGACACAAGTTGCCATAATCGCCCACGGCACCGTCATGGTCCACGCTCGCCGCGTGGTTGACGATGACGCCGCAGCCCAGCACCGCACGCGGACCGATGATCGCCCCCGCCAACACTGCCGTCCCCGCCCCGATGCAGGCGCTGGGCGACACGATGGCAGCGGGGTGCACGACGCTCGCCAGTTCCGCGCCCCAGGCCAGCAAGGTCTCGCTGATCTCCCGGCGCAGGGCGTTGGAACCGCAAGCCGCGATGAAGCGGTCGCCCCGTGCGATTCCGCCATCGGCAATGGCGCCGAGACTGCCGAGCCAGGGGCAATCGAACGCAGGCGCCACCGCCGCCGCGTCCATCGCGGCCAGTCCCGCGACCGCCATCCCCGAGAGCACGGCCGCCTCGTAGACTACCGAGGCATGCTGACCGCTGCCTCCCACGACGATAATCAGGGCCATCGCATCACTCCCTCACCGCAAATACCCCTCGATCTGCCGCCATGCCGCCAGTTTCGCCGCTCTCGGCAGGCTGGCGTGGGCTCCGCTCGACGAGGGCAGGTCGAGCAGCGCCCAGCGGCTTTCGTTCCCGGCCAGCTGCCGGCGTCCATCCCTCGCCGCCTTGCCGCCGTTGAAGGCGATCAGGCGCAGGGACGGCAGCGTTGCGGCAAAGGCGGCCAGATCGCGGTGCCTCGCCTCGCGAATGGCGGTGTCGAGACTGCCCTGTCGCCGCGCGCTCTCGATCACGTCCCACAGGCCGACATGGTGACGCCGCAGCCGTGCGAGCCGCTCGGCATATGGCGCGGCGGCGAGGTCCTGCTCGGCCAGCACTTCGCCCAGCAGCCACCAGAAGGCATTGCCGCGATTGGCGTAATACTCGCCCGCCGCCAGCGATTTCTCGCCGGGCAGGCTGCCCAGCAGCAGCACGCGCGTATCCGCATCCGTCACCGGCGCGAAGGCGGTCTTGAGCGGGGTATCGGCCATCGCCCTTCAGCGAAAAGGGCGGGTGTGACCCCGCCCTCTCCTTTCCCTCACGCCGCCTTCTTCGCCGCGATCCAGCGGTCGACCGAGGCCGAGAGCACGTCGAGCGGCACCGGCCCCTGCGACAGCACCAGATCGTGGAAAGCGCGCAGGTCGAACTTGTCGCCCAGCGCCGTCTCGGCCTTGCCGCGCAGTTCGCGGATGCGGATCTCGCCGATCTTGTAGCCCAGCGCCTGGCCCGGCCAGGAGATGTAGCGGTTCACCTCGGCGTCGATGTTGGCATCGGTCAGCGCGGTATTGGCCTTCATGAAGGCGACCGCGCGGGCCTTGTCCCAGCCCTTGGCGTGGATGCCGGTGTCGACGACCAGACGGCAGGCCCGCCACAACTCGTAGGACAGGCGGCCCATCATCTTCTCGTTGGTGTCGTAAAGGCCCATTTCCTCGCCGAGATACTCGGAATAGAGCCCCCAGCCCTCGATGAAGGCGGTGAAGCCCGCCGCATACTTGCGGAACGGCGCCAGGTCCTGCTCCTGCTGCAGGGCGATCTGGTTGTGGTGGCCCGGCACCGCCTCATGCGCGGTGAGCGCGGGCAGTTCCCAGAGCGGACGCTGGTCCAGCTTCGAGGTGTTGACGTAGTAATTGCCCGCGATCCCCGCCTCGGGCGAGCCGGGGAAATAATAGGCCGTCGTCGTGCCCTCGGCGGTTTCGGCGGGGATCGGCTTGATGCCGTAGGGCAGGCGCGGCAGCTTGCCGAAATAGCGCGGCATCATGCCGTCGATGCGCTTGGCCTGAAGCGCGGCGATCGCCAGCAGTTCCTCGGGGCTCCTGGCGAAGTACTGCGGGTCGCTCTGGATCTTGCGGATGTAATCGGCGCGGTTGGGATAGCCCGCCTTGAGGGCCACCGCGTCCATCCGCGCGACGATGCGCTTCACTTCGTCGAGGCCGATCTGGTGGATCTGGTCGGGCGTCAGGTCCGTGGTGGTGTGGATGCGGGCCTGCAGCGCGTACCATTCCTTGCCCTGCGGCAGCGTGGAGGCGCTGTCGTTCTTGCGGCAGGCGGGCTGGTACTTCGCCTCGAACCACTTGCGCAGGCCGCGATATTCCGGCGTCAGCGTGTCGCGGATGATGCTGACGGCGCGGGCCTGCATCGCGCTCCACTCCGCCTCGCCGATCGAGGCTGGACGGGTGCGGGTGAAGGGCGCGTAGAAGCGGGTGTCCTCCACCTTGCCGTCCACCGGGCCGGACAGCGTCTGCGCCGTGTTGCCCAGCACCGAGCAGGGCAGCACATAGCCTTCGGCAATGGCGCGGTTGCTGATCTCCAGCGCCTGCGCGTTGTACTTGGGGAACTGGGCGAGACGGTCGAGATAGGACTGATAGTCCGCCTTGTCATTGAGCGGCAGCGAATTGGCGAGGTCGGCAAAACCCTGCGCCCAGTTCGAATACGTGGTGAACAGCATCATCCGCTCGCCGAAGCGGTTGCCGTCGACATCGTCCTTGAGCATGCGCATAAGCACGCCCTTGTTGGTGCGCCCCGCCTCGGACAGCTGGGCGTCGGGAATGGCGGCGAGCTGGTCGTAGAAGCGCTGCTCCTGCGCCGCGTTGCGGTCGGCGGCGGCAAGGCTCATGTCGGGCATCTTGCCGTCGGCGGCGTGGTCGCCCAGCGTCGAGGCGAGGAAGGGATTGATCGTCAGCATCCACTTCCAGTGTGCGTCCAGCACCGACTGAAGCTGCGCCTCGGCCGCCGAAGGCGCTGCTGCCGCCTGCGTCTGCGTCTGCGCGAGCGCCGTGCCTGCGGTTCCGCTCGTGCAAAGCAGGAGAGCAAGCGCCAGCGCGCCGCGCGAACGGCGCGCAAGGGAAAAGCGTTCGGTCATGGTAGTCCCCCGGGGTCTCAAAAGATGGCCGCGAACCTGCAAGCTTGCCAAAGGCTTGGCAAGAGCATCGCGCCCGCTGTCTACAGCCCTTGGGAGAGGCGCGGCTCGAACACCGACCAGCCAGTGCGCTGCACCAGCCGCTCCAGCGCGAGCTGGCCAAGCTGCGAATTGCCGCTGGCGTTGAGCCCGGGCGACCACACCGCTATGCTGGCGATCCCCGGCGCCACCGCGAGGATGCCGCCGCCCACCCCCGACTTGCCCGGCAGGCCGATGCGGTAGGCAAAGTCGCCCGAGTTGTCATAGTGGCCGCAGGACATCATCAGCGCGTTGATGCGCCGCGCGCGCTTCTCGGTGACGACCCGGTGACCGTCGGACACCCCGCCGCCCATCAGGAAGCGCCCCGCCATCGCCAACTGGCGGCACGACATCGCCAGCGCGCAGAAGTGGAAATAGGTGCCCAGCACCAGGTCGACCTCGCCCTCGATATTGCCGAAGGCGCGCATGTAGTTGGCCAGCGCCTTGTTGCGAAAGCCGCCGTCCTGCTCGGCGCGGGCCACGGTCTCGTCGATGGCGATGGTATCGTCGCCCGCCAGTTCGCGCACGAAGCGCAGCATCTGCCCGATCGCCTCGCGCGGCTGGAGCCGCCCCAGCAGCACGTCGCACACGACGATGGCGCCCGCGTTGATGAAGGGATTGCGCGGGATGCCGTGCTCGGTCTCGAGCTGGACGATGGAATGGAAGGCAGAGCCCGAAGGCTCTCGCCCGACCCGATGCCAGAGCTGGTCGCCCACCGCGCCCAAAGCCAGCGTCAGCGCGAAGACCTTCGAGATCGACTGGATCGAGAACGGCTCCTCGGCATCGCCTGCCGTGTGCACGGTGCCGTCGGCCATGACCACCGCCATCCCGAACCTGGTATCGGGCACCAAGGCCAGCGGCGGGATATAGTTCGCCACCTTGCCGCGGTTGTCGGCGAAGCGCAGTTCCTCGGCGATCCCGGCAATCAGGGCGGAGATGTCAGTCATGGGCGGCAACGGAACCCTCGCGCTGCGCAACCGCGAGGCCGAAGGGCTCCTTCAACGCGCGCAGCCGCAGATCCTCGCCCGGTTCGGCAGCGGCGCCATCGCCGGGCGCGGACACCCTCGCGCGAAGCCCCTTTCCGTCGCGTTGAAGCGACACCTCGGTAACGATCTCGCCGGGGCCATCGGCCCCTTCGTATCGCTCGGTGAAGCGCAGCGAATAGCCCGAGGCGGTCGCCTGAACGGGAACCACGTGCGAGACATTGCACCAGCCTTCGCACAGCACGACTTCGGCCAGGAGCACGCCCCGCTCCCGGAACAGCCTCAGCTCCAGTCCGCCAAGGTCACCCGTCTCGCGAGATTCGCGCACCGACCCGTAAAGCCCATCGGGAATGTCCGAAGGCGGGGCGGCAGCTTGGGCAGGCGCCGCCACAGTGCAGGCAAGAGTGACGCCGAGGCCGAGCGCGATGCGCTGCCGATACCCCGGCGCTATCCTCTTCACCCCGCCAGCGCCGCCTTGACCGCGGCGATCGCGTCGGCCGCCTTGTCGCCGTCGGGGCCGCCGCCCTGCGCCATGTCGGCGCGGCCGCCGCCGCCCTTGCCGCCGAGCGCTTCGACGCCCTTGCGCACGAGATCGACCGCGCTGATCGTGCCGGTGAGGTCATCGGTGACAGCAGCGGCAATCGCCGCCTTGCCCTCGTTGACCGCGACGATCGCGGCGACGCCCGAGCCGATGCGCTGCTTGGCCTGGTCGAGCAGCCCGCGCAGGTCCTTGGGGTCGAGCCCTTCGAGCACCTGCCCGGAGAAGGTCACGCCGTTGATCGTCTCGTCGGCGTTCTCGGCCTTGCCCGAACCGCCGCCCAGCGCGCCAGAAAGGGCAAGCGTCTTCTTCGCCTCGGCGAGTTCACGCTCCAGCTTCTTGCGCTCGTCCATCAGCGCGGTGACGCGGGCCTCGACCTCTTCCGGCGTCGTGCGCAGCACGCTGGCGGTGCTCTTGAGCGCGTCCTCGCGGGCGACCAGCCACTGGCGTGCGCCCTCGCCGGTCAGCGCCTCGATGCGGCGAACGCCCGAGGACACCGCGCTTTCCGAAACGATGCGGAAAATGCCGATGTCGCCGGTGGCGCGCACGTGGGTGCCGCCGCAAAGCTCGACCGAGTAGGTATGCTCGCCCGAGGCGTCCTTCGAGGTGGTGCCCATCGACAGCACGCGTACTTCATCGCCGTACTTCTCGCCGAACAGCGCCATGGCGCCGGCCTCGATGGCGTCTTCCGGCGTCATCAGGCGGGTGAGAACGGGGTCGTTGGCGCGGATCTCGGCGTTCACTTCCGCCTCGATCGCGGCAATGTCCTCGGCCGAGAGCGCGGTCGGGTGCGAGAAGTCGAAACGCAGGCGTTCGGCCGCGACCAGCGAGCCCTTCTGGGTGACGTGGCCGCCCAGACGGCCGCGCAGCGCCGCATGCAGGAGGTGCGTGGCCGAGTGATTGGCGCGCACGGCGTCGCGGCGCGCCACGTCGACGGTAAGGTTGACGGCATCGCCGACCTTGATCGTGCCCGCCTCGACCGTGCCGCTCATGGCGTGGAGGCGGCCCAGCGGCTTGGCGGTGTCGGACACCGCGATCTTCAGCCCGGCGTTCGTCGTGATCGTACCGGCATCGCCGACCTGACCGCCCGATTCGCCGTAGAACGGCGTCTGGTTGGTCAGCACGGTCACTGTGTCACCGGCAGCCGCGGAAGTGACTTCCTTGCCGTCCTTCACCAGCGCCACCACCTGGCCTTCGCCCAGGGTGGAGGTGTAGCCGGTGAACTCGCTCGCGCCTTCGCGCTCGGCGATGTCGAACCAGACTTCGCTGTCGGCCGCCTGGCCCGAGCCCTTCCATGCGGCGCGCGCGGCAGCCTTCTGCTGCGCCATCGCCGCGTCGAAGCCGGCACGGTCAACCGTGAAGCCACGCGAACGCAGCGCGTCTTCGGTCAGATCATAAGGGAATCCGTAGGTGTCGTAGAGTTTAAACGCGACCTCGCCGCTAAGCTCGCGTTCAGTCGGCAAGCCTTCGATGTTCCGGATTCCGTCTGGTTGCCCAGGCTCCGTATTCATCACGTCGATACGTGTCGTAAAACCACGTTCAATGCGCGATATTTCTTGTTCGAGAAGTCCCAGGCCGTTGGCCAGCGTGCGGCGGAACTGCACTTCCTCGCGCTCGAGGGTTTCCTGGATCAGCGGCTGCGCGCGGCCAAGTTCCGGATAGGCCTGGCCCATCTCGGCCACCAGCGCGGGCACCAGACGGTGCATCAGCGGCTCCCTGGCGCCGAGGAGATGCGCGTGGCGCATGGCGCGGCGCATGATGCGGCGCAGCACGTAGCCACGGCCCTCGTTCGAGGGCAGCACGCCGTCGGCCAGCAGGAACGAGGTCGAGCGCAAGTGATCGGCGATCACCCGGTGGCTGGCGCGGCTGTCGCCCTCGGCGGCAACGCCGGTCAGGCTTTCGGACGCCGCGATCAGCGCCTTGAAGGTGTCGATGTCGTAGTTGTCATGCACGCCCTGCATGACCGCCGAGATACGTTCGAGCCCCATGCCGGTATCGATCGAGGGCTTGGGCAGGTTGCCGACGATCTCGCCGGCCGACTGCTCGAACTGCATGAACACGAGGTTCCAGATCTCGATGAAGCGGTCGCCGTCCTCTTCCGGCGATCCCGGAGGGCCGCCCCAGATGTGGTCGCCGTGGTCGAAGAAGATTTCCGAGCACGGACCGCAGGGGCCCTCGTCGCCCATCGCCCAGAAGTTGTCCTTGGTGGGGATGCGGATGATCTTGGATTCCGGCAGGCCGGCGATCTTCTTCCACAGGTCGAAGGCTTCATCGTCGGTGTGATAGACGGTGACCAGCAGCTTCTCGACCGGGAGGCCCCATTCCTTGGTCAGCAGGGTCCAGGCGTGGGTGATCGCCTGTTCCTTGAAATAGTCGCCGAACGAGAAGTTGCCCAGCATCTCGAAGAAGGTGTGGTGGCGCGCGGTGTAGCCGACGTTGTCGAGATCGTTGTGCTTGCCGCCGGCGCGGACGCACTTCTGCGAGGAGGTGGCGCGCGGCGTGGCGCGGGTTTCAAGGCCCGTGAACACGTTCTTGAAGGGCACCATGCCCGCGTTCACGAACATCAGCGTCGGGTCGTTGTACGGCACGAGCGGCGCTGACGGAACGGCGTCGTGGCCGTTCTGGGCGAAGTAGTCGAGGAAGGACCGGCGGATCTCGTTGGTCGTGTGCATGAGGCGCCGATAATGCAGGCGCGCAGGCTCGGCAAGCGGGATACCGCAGTCAGACTGTTCGGGAATTGCGTTATCTCGCGTCCCGTGGCGGGAACGCCACCCCGACGACGCCGGGAGCGCCACCCCGACGACGCCGGGAGCGCCACCCCGGCGGCGCCGGGAACGCCGCCCTGACGACGCCGGAAACGCCCCCCCTGACGACGGCGGCAATCGTATACGCCCGGGATTGCCTTTGCCTTGGGGCCGCGCCTAGGGTGCGCGCGACAAGGGTCGCATCACCGTCAAGACACGCCTCAACAAGGGGAAATTTCATGGATCGCCGCTCATTCCTGGGGCAGGCCAGCGTGGCCGCACTGGCCGCCGGGCTTCCGACCGCCGCCTTCGCCGCCGCTTCCGGCAAACCCGCAGATCAGAAACTGCGCACGCTGCTCGACACCATCTTCAACGACCGCCTGACGCAAAGCCCCGAAGGCGCCACCCGCCTCGGCCTCGACACCGGCAAGAACGCGGCGCTGAAATCGCAGCTTTCCGGTCGCAGCGCCGCCGATGCGGCGAAGGACCTTGCCCGTTCGCGGCAGGAACTGGCCTCGATCAAAGAGATCGGCCGCACGGGCCTGGGTGAGGATGCTGCGCTCGACTACGATGTCGTCACCTACCAGCTCGAACGCTCGATCGCCGGGCAGCAGACGTTCACCTACGGCTCCAGCGGTGGCCGCTTTGCGCCGTACCTGATCAGCCAGCTGAGCGGCGCCTATCAGGACGTGCCGGACTTCCTCGACACCCAGCACCGGGTGAACGACGCTGCCGACGCCGATGCCTATGTGACGCGCCTTGGCGCTTTTGCCGAAGTTCTGGATCAGGAAACCGAACGCCAGAGCGCCGATGCCGCGCGCGGCGTCTTCGCGCCGGACTATATCCTCGACACGACGCTCAAGCAGTTCGCCGCGCTGCGCGACAAGCCGGCGGCGGAAACCGGCCTTGTCACCGGCTTTGCCGCCAAGCTGGCCAAGGCGGGCCTGCCTGCGGACCGCGCCGCCGAGGCCGCCAAGATCGTCGCCGGGAAGGTGTTCCCGGCGCTCGACCGCCAGCGCGCACTGGTTACCGAATTGCGCGGGAAGGCTACCCATGAAGCCGGTGTGTGGCGCCTGCCCGATGGCGATGCCTATTATGCCTCGGCCGCCGAAGCGGCGACGACGGTGCGGCTCAGCGGCGACGAGATCCACCGCATGGGCCTCGATCAGGTGGCCGAGATCAGCGGACGGATCGACGGCATCCTCAAGGCGCAGGGCATGACCCAGGGCACCGTGGGCGAGCGGCTGGTCGCGCTCAACCAGCGGCCGGACCAGCTCTTCCCCAATACCGACGAGGGCCGGGCCGCCCTGCTGGCCGAACTCAACGCGCAGATCCTCAAGATGCAGCCCCGGCTGCCGGAACAGTTCGCGACACTGCCCAAGGCGCCGGTGGAAGTGCGCCGCGTGCCGCCCGCGATCCAGGCGGGGGCACCGGGCGGCTATTACCAGAACGCCTCGCTCGACGGCTCGTGCCCGGCGATCTACTACATCAACTTGCGCGATACCTTCGACCGGCCGAAGTTCGGCCTCGCCACGCTGACGCACCACGAAGCGGTGCCGGGGCACCACCTGCAGGTCATGCTCGCGCTCGAATCGCAGGACATCCCGATGATCCGCCGCCGCGGCGGCTTCAGCGGCTACAGCGAAGGCTGGGCGCTCTATTCGGAGCAGCTCGCCGACGAGATGGGCATGTTCGACGGCGATCCGCTGGGCCAGGTCGGCTACCTGCAATCGCTGCTGTTCCGCGCGACCCGCCTCGTCGTCGATTCAGGCATGCACGCCAAGCGCTGGAGCCGCGAGAAGGCGACCGACTTCCTGATCGCCACCACCGGCATTGCCCGTGGCCGCAGCCAGGGCGAGATCGATCGCTACACGGTCTGGCCGGGCCAGGCCTGCAGCTACAAGATCGGCCATACCATGTGGGTGAAGCTGCGCGACGAGGCCCGCGCCAGGGCGGGCGACAAGTGGGACCCCAGGGCATTCCATTCGGTCCTGCTGAAGGGCGCCCTGCCGCTCGCCGTGCTCGAGAAACTGGTGCGTTCGCGCTACGCCTGACGCGCGGCCCGCACCGCCCTCACCGCCCTCGCCCGGAGGCCGGTGGGGGGCCGGCGGGGGGCGGCGCGATCCGCGCGCCCGGCCAGACCACAAAAAAACCCCGGCCCTTGCGGGACCGGGGTTTTTTCAGGCCGGGATCGGTCACGATCGCGGCAGATCGCCGGGCTTATTCGGCGTCGTCTTCCGCCGAGGGGCCGACCATCATTTCCTCGGCAAGGCCTTCGGTGCGGGCACGGATCGCCTTTTCGAGGCGTTCGCACACTTCCTTGTTTTCCTTGAGGTAGGTCTTGGCGTTCTCGCGGCCCTGACCGATGCGGATCGAATCGTAGCTGAACCACGCACCCGACTTCTCGACGATGCCGGCCTTGACGCCAAGGTCGAGGATCTCGCCGATCTTCGAGACGCCTTCGCCGTACATGATGTCGAATTCGACCTGCTTGAACGGCGGGGCGACCTTGTTCTTGACGATCTTCACGCGGGTGGCGTTGCCGACGACTTCGTCGCGGTCCTTGATCGCGCCGGTGCGGCGGATGTCGAGACGGACCGAGGCGTAGAACTTCAGCGCGTTGCCGCCCGTGGTGGTTTCCGGGTTGCCGTACATCACGCCGATCTTCATGCGCAGCTGGTTGATGAAGATCACCAGGCAGCGCGAGCGGCTGATCGAACCGGTCAGCTTGCGCAGCGACTGGCTCATCAAACGGGCCTGGAGGCCAACGTGGCTGTCACCCATCTCGCCTTCGATTTCGGCGCGGGGAACCAGCGCGGCGACCGAGTCCACCACCAGCACGTCGATCGCGTTCGAACGCACCAGCGTATCGGTGATTTCCAGCGCCTGTTCGCCGGTATCGGGCTGCGAGACGATCAGTTCGTCGATATTGACGCCCAGCTTCTTGGCATAGACCGGATCGAGCGCGTGTTCGGCGTCGATGAAGGCAGCGGTGCCGCCCATCTTCTGCGCTTCGGCGATGCAGTGCAGCGCCAGCGTGGTCTTGCCCGAGCTTTCCGGGCCATAGATCTCGATCACGCGGCCACGCGGCAGGCCGCCGACGCCAAGCGCGATGTCGAGGCCGAGCGAACCGGTGGAGATCGCCTCGACCTGCATCGCTTCCTTGGAGCCCAGCTTCATCGCCGAACCCTTGCCGAATGCCTTGTCGATCTGCGCGAGGGCGGCTTCGAGCGCCTTCTGACGGTCCATCGCTTCCTTTTCCTTGCCTTCCTGGATCAGCTTGAGCTGAGCAGCCATTTCACTTCCCCTTTGCTACCGGCATCACCGGAAAGGTCAACGTCACGCGAGGGGATGTATCGCTTTTGTTCACGTAGAACAAGAGGGGAACTTTGGCAGTTTTCCGTTTTTTAATGAGAGGCCGTTCGCGCCAGAACATCCCCGACTTTTTCGGAGAGCTGCTGCACCGAGAAGGGCTTGGGCATGAACCAGGCGTTGGCGATGCCGATTTCCTTGCGCAATTGCTCCTCGGCATAGCCCGACATGAACAGCACCGGCAGCCCGGGCGCGATTCTGCGGATTTCGCGCGCCATCGCCGGGCCGTCCATCGTCGGCATGACCACGTCGGAGACCACCAGGTCGAAGCGCCCGCCCTGCTGCACGCGTTCGAGACCCTCCTCGCCGTCGCGCGCCGAGGTCACCTGATAGCCCTGCCGGGTCAGCGCGCGTTCGGCGACCACCCGCACCGGGTCCTCGTCCTCGACCAGCAGGATCGAGCCGCCGCCTGCCCACTTGCTGGGCGGCGGTTCGTCCTTGGCGGCGGGCAAGGCGGTCTCCCCCGGGGCCATGTGGTGGACCGGCAGGTAGACCACGAAACGCGTGCCCTGCCCCACTTCGCTTTCCGCGAAGATGAAGCCGCCCGACTGCTTGACGATGCCGTAGACGGTCGAGAGGCCGAGGCCAGTGCCCTTGCCCTGCTCCTTGGTGGTGAAGAACGGCTCGAAGATCTTGCCGAGATGCTCGGGCGGGATGCCGCCGCCGGTATCCTCGACGATCAGCGCGGTATAGTCGCCCGCCGGGATGATCTCGCTGCGCATCGCCCGGACGTCGGTGGTGGTCACCCGGTGGGTGGCCAGCGTCAGGGTGCCCGAGCCGTCGCTGCCCTTCTTCATCTGCATGGCGTCGCGCGCGTTGACGGCAAGGTTGACGATCACCTGTTCCAGCTGCGTCGGGTCGGCCCGCACCGGCCCGAGATCGCGGTCATGGGTGACCACCAGCTGGATCTTCTCGCCGATCAGGCGGCGCAGCATCTGCGAGACGTCGGCCACCACGTCGGGCAGCTGGAGCACTTCGGGGCGCAGCGTCTGCTGGCGCGAGAAGGCCAGAAGCTGGCGGGTCAGCGAGGCGGCGCGGTTGGAGTTGGCGCGGATCTGCTGGATGTCGTCATAGTCGGAATCGCCCGGCGTATGGCGCATCAGCATGAGATCGCAGGTGCCCAGGATCGCGGTCAGCACATTGTTGAAGTCATGCGCGACGCCGCCGGCGAGCTGGCCCACCGCCTGCATCTTGGTGGCCTGCGCCACCTGCCGCTTGAGGCGGGTCTCCTCCGAGGTGTCGGTCAGGCCCAGCAGCACCGCCGCCTCGCCAAGCCCCCGCACCCCGGCAAGGCTGAGCGAGACCGGATCCTCGGGCAGCGCGGCCAGTCGCACGGCGATGTCGCCCGCAGCGGCAGGCCCCTGCGCATAACGACGGATCGCCTCGGACAGCGCGCGCTTGTCCTCGCGGGTGACGAGGTCGATCGGATAAGTCGGCGGATGCTGCCCCTCACGCCCCGCCGCCCGCATGAAGGCGGGGTTGGCGAACAGCAGCCGGCCGTCACGGTCGGCCATGGCGAGGCCGAGCGGCAACTGGCTCATCAGCGCTTCGAGATGGGGCGAGGCCGCCGCGCTGCTGCTGCCGGTGCCGATGCCCTGCGCAGCGTCGACCACCAGCATCAGCGAGGGCGTCGTATCGGGATCGGGTTCGCCGGGAAGATCGGGATCGGCGACCGGCACGTGGTAGAGCACCAGCGGCCCGCCGCGACCGCCATCGCGGGCCCAGCCGATCCGCTCGCCCTCTTCCTGGCTGAGCATCGCCACGAAGTCCTGTCCGGTCACGTCGGCCTGCGGGTCGCCCGCCGCGCGCTGCGCGAAGCCGGTGCTGGCGGCGCGGATCGTGCCATCGGGATCGACCAGCACCGCGCAGATGCCCGAGCGGGCCAGCCCCTCGCCCAGCTTGCCGCCGATCTGGCGGGCCACGTCGCCGACCAGATCGACCGCGTTCACCGACTGGATGCGCCAGACCAGGAAATCCTCGCCGCGCCCCGCACGGCGCACCTCGATGCGCCAGTCCGCTTCGGCCCCGCCCGCTCCCGAGCCCGGCCCCGAGCCCGCGCCCGGCATCGCGCCGCGCACCAGGGTGCTGGCCTGTCCGTCGCGCCAGACGGTGCGGACGAGTTCGGCGATCGGCTCCTTCGCCGCCTCGCCGATCGGCAGGCGCGAGGGATCGTGGCCAACGCCGAACCAGCTTTCATAAGTGGAATTGGCACAAGTGAGCCGCCCGGCCCGGTCAGTGAGGGCGATGGCCATGTCCTCGCGGTCGATCGCGGCGACCGTCACCGACCAGTCGGGCAGCGCGAACTCGACCTCGGCCTCGGTCACCCGGCGCCGCGCCAGCGACCAGGCGAGCCCGGCAAAGACCAGCAGCGCACCGCCCAGCACCGCCGCCAGCAGCCCGTCCCCGCTCACCAGCCAGACCAGCAGGACGCTGATCGCAAGCGCCGCGCCGACCACGCCCACGTCGCCGAGCGGGCTGCGCGGCATGCCGGAACCTGCGCCGATGCGCTGCCGGCCTGCGGTCATACGATGCCTTCCCGGTCACCCGCGCCCGCCGCATCCTCCGGCGAGGCATGGCGGAACAGCGAGCGGTGGCGGCGGGCACGGTGCTTGTGGCCGATCCAGTAGCGCCAGAACCACACGGTGAGGAAATAGCTGACCAGCGCGGCGACCACCGACTGGATGAACAGGCCGATCACCACGGCCGGCGCGGTGTCCGACAGCATCCAGCTGCGCCACTGCGCCAGACTTGCCCCTTCCCGCACCATGGCCTCCACTGTCGCGATGTCGGCATGGTACCCGAAGCTGTTGCCGATCGCCACGGCCAGCGGCAGGATGATCAGCAGGGTCGTCACCGGATTGGAGACGAAAGTGACAGCGGCGGCGAGCGGGATATTCCCGCGAAACGGCACGCAGAGCAGCGCTGCGCCGACGATCTGGACGCCCGGAATCAGCGCAAAGATGCCGATGAACATGCCCACCGCCATGCCGCGCGGCACCGAGCGGCGGGTGAAGCGGAACAGCTCCGGGCGCCGCGTGAACGGCGCGGTGAAGCGGTTCGCCTCAAGCTGCGCGTGCGTCGGCATCTGGCGGTGCAGCCAGGCGCCGAGGCGGTGGAGCAGCGCGCTCACCCGTGCTCGCGCAGGATGCGGCCCTGTTCCCGCTTCCAGTCGCGCTCCTTGATCGTATTGCGCTTGTCGGCCGCGTTCTTGCCCTTGGCGAGCGCCAGTTCGACCTTGGCGCGCCCGCGTCCGTTGAAATAGACCGAGAGCGGCACCAGGGTCATGCCCTTGCGCTCCACCGAGCCTTGCAGGCGGGCGATCTCGCGCTCCTTGAGCAGCAGCTTGCGGGGCCGCTTGGGCGTGTGGTTGAAGCGGTTGCCGTGGCTGAATTCGGGCACGTTGGAATTGACCAGCCAGCACTCGCCGCCCCTGATCTCGGCATAGGCCTCGGCAATCGAGCCCTCGCCGAAGCGCAGCGACTTCACCTCGGTACCGGTCAGGACGATGCCGGCCTCGAAGACCTCGTCGATGTGGTATTCGAAGCGCGCGCGGCGGTTCTCGGCGACGGACTTCTTCTTGTCGAATGTGGGGTGCTGCGGACGTGCCATATCGAAGCGGCATTTAGGGATTCACGCGGCAAAAGGAAACGCCCGTTTGCGCGATTTGCGACCGTGCGGGAGGTAAAGCGCATGGATGACGCCGCAAATCCCGCCCGGGGCGTGATGAAAATCACTGTTAGGTCTCGCCGAAACGCTAAAAGTCGCCCCGTAACAGGCATTTAATCGCAGAGCCGTGAGCGCGGGGCCTTGCCGTGCGCCGCGCCATGGGGAAACAATACGGCAATCCGGACGCACGGTCCGGCCAGGGGGACTTCTTTCTACATGACGACACCGGGCAGATGGGCGCTGGCGGCGCTCACCACGATCATCCCGCCGATTCTGGCCGCGCAGCCCGCGCTCGCCGCGGACGGCAGCGCGGCGATCCCGCCTGCGGGCCAGCCTGCCGCCGCGCCCGCCGTTTCCGGGCCGCCGCCGCTCGACGCCTACGGGGAGCTGCCGCGGGTCGAGGATGCCGCGCTGTCGCCCGACGGGACCAACATCGCCAGCATCAACCAGGTCGACGGACAGAGCCGGCTGCTCGTGGTCGACGAGGCGGGCAAGTTGCTCGTCAATGCCTCGACCGGCTCCGGCAAGGTACGCGCCATCGAGTGGGCGGACAACGAGACGATGCTGCTCACGACCAGTTCCACCGTGGCAATGTCCGGGTTCGCAGCCTACAAGTACGAACTGACCGGCACATTTGTGGTACCGCTCAAAGGCGGTCAGCCGGGGATGGTGTTCGCCAAGAATCCCGAAATCGCCGACACCACGCGCGGGCGCTACGGCATCCGCACGATCGGTGGCAGGACGGTGGGCTTCTTCGGCGGCATTGCGCTTTCCAAGTCGATGGAAGGTGACACTTTCGCCAGACATGGCCGCACCACGCTCTACGCGGTCGACCTCAAGACCAACCGGCCGCGCACGGTTGCCGCCCCGCCTAGCGAAGATCACCGGCGCGACTGGCTGGTGGACGCCAGCGGCCAGGTCGCCGTCGCGCTCGACATCGACCAGAAAGACGGCACCTGGAAAGTCACCGCCCCCCAGGGCGCGGAACTGGCGCGCGGGGTCGATCCCTCCGGCCACGTCAGCCTGTTCTGCTTCGGCAAGGACGGCACCACCGCGATCTACGCCATCGACGACAGCAAAGGCGCCTCGCACTGGTACGAAGTGCCGCTGGCAGGCGGCGAGGCGCACGAGATCTTTGCTGACACCAAGATCGCACGCATCTTTGTCGACAGCGCAAACGGGCGCCTGCTCGGCTACCAGATCGATGCCGAAGTGCCGAAGACGGTGATGTACGATCTCCACAAGCAGACCGCGCTCGACAAGATCTTCAGGGCCTTCGCCGGACGCAACCCCCGCCTTGTGGACTGGACGCCGGACTTCTCGCAAGTACTGCTCAGAACCAGCGGCAACAAGGACAGCGGCACCTGGTATTTCGTCGACGTACGGACTAGCCGCGCCGGTCCGTTCGGCTACGAACGCCCGCAGATCACCCCTGAACAGGTCGGGCGGATATCGATGGTCGCCTATACCGCCGCCGACGGCCTCAAGATGGACGGCGTGCTGACCCTGCCACCGGGGCGCGAGGCGAAGAACCTGCCGGTCGTCGTCCTGCCCCACGGCGGCCCGGCGGCCGAGGACAAGCCGGGCTTCGACTGGTGGGCACAGGCCTTCGCCTCGCGCGGCTACGCGGTGTTCCAGCCCAATTTCCGCGGCTCGACCGGCCGCACCGATGCCTTCCGCCACGCCGGAGACGGCCAGTGGGGCCGCAAGATGCAGACCGACATCTCGGACGGCCTTGCCGAACTGGTGAAGCGCGGCATCGCCGACCCAAGGCGCGCCTGCATCGTCGGCGCCAGCTACGGCGGCTATGCGGCGCTGGCGGGGGTGACGCTGCAACAGGGGCTCTACAAGTGCGCGGTGGCGGTGGCGGGCGTCGCCGACGTCCGGCTGATGTACGATACCGACGTCCGCGAAAACGGCGATTCGCAGATGACCCGCGAGGCCCTGCGCCAGCAGCTTGGCGATCCCGCCGGCTACGACGCGATCTCGCCCCGCCGCTTCGCCGCCAAGGCCGACGCGCCGGTCCTGCTGATCCACGGCAAGGACGATACCGTCGTCGCCTATCGCCAGAGCACGATCATGGCCGACGCGCTGAAGGACGCGGGCAAGCCCTATGAGATGGTGACGCTGGCCAGCGAGGACCACTGGCTATCGCGCGAGGAGACGCGCAAGCGCATGCTCTCGGAAACGATGCGTTTCGTGCAGAAGTACAACCCGGCGGATTGAAGGTGTCTTGCGGGAAGTCCGCTTTCGGCGATGGCCGACTGAAAGGCGGACTTTCCGGGCACGCCCGAAGTCGGTCGTTCAGTCTAGCGCCGCTCTAGTGCGAAGAAAGGCAAGGTATCGTTGATCTTCGGTGGCAAACAATTCCACTCCAGCACCCATATAAGCCCGCATCAACTCGTCGGCAGCGCGATCATGCTCACCCATATCGAATAGCACCTGACCCAGCCTAAGATGAAGGAATGGATTGCCTACCGCGTCGGGACAAACCATCGCGTATTCCAGCGCCTCTTTCGCTGAGGTATTATAGTTTGCGAGAAACGCCGAGTCACCGATTGCCGCCAAAATCCAAGTGGACGCATTCCATTGGCTCTTTGGTTCGGGCACGATCTCCCATGCTCGATTATATTCGGCGATGGCTTCTTCATATCTTCCAGCAGAGGCGAGTGCATCACCATCGGCGCAAAAATGCTGGATCGCGTCATGGACGGTCGATGATAGTTCTGCGGTCGTCATAACGACTAAGGGTAGTCGGATGCTGCCCATCACTCAATGACTGCTTTCCACCCAAATCAGACATCTCCATCCCGCTCAGCCTGAGCCTGTCGAAGGCCCCGAGGCTGGGCGCTGTGGCTTCCATGCTTCGACAAGCTCAGCATGAGCGGAGTGGGTGGAGCAATGGCCGCAATCCCCAACCTGCGGCCACTCCGTCATACAAACAGGCAGCCCCAGGCCGGTCGCGTTTTTTAACGACCGAAGGTCCTTCCCCCATACCCCGCCATGGGCGCGCAACGCGCAGGCCGCACACAAGGTAAACGCTCCGAGGATCCGGGGGATCTCCTGAGTTTATCGAAGGGCCCCGGGACTTCCCCCCCCCTCTGAACCGCTCCGCGCCCGTGCACGGCGATCCCGGCTTTCGCTGGGATTACAAACAAAAAAAGGGCGCCGGTTCGCACCGGCGCCCTTCCTTTATCCGTAAAGCCGAAGCGATCAGACCAGGCCGGCGTGGACCAGGGCCTCGTCCACGGCCACGCGGGCCTTCTCGCCGCAGGGCACCAGCGGCAGGCGCAGTTCGTTCTCGATCCAGTCGTGGACCTGCGCCAGCGCGTACTTGCACGGCCCCGGCGAGCTGTCCTCGAACATGGCGTAGTGCAGCGGGTAGAGCAGGTCGTTGAGGCGGCGCGCTTCCTCGAGGTCGTTGGCGGCGCAGGCGGCCTGGAATTCGGCGCAGAGCCTGGGCGCGACGTTCGCGGTCACCGAGATGCAGCCGACGCCGCCCGCCGCGTTGAACGGCAGCGCCAGTTCGTCGTCGCCCGAAAGCTGGCAGAAGTCCTTGCCCAGCCCCATGCGGTGGTCGGTCACGCGGCTGAGGTCGCCGCTGGCGTCCTTGATGGCGATGATGCGATCGGGGAAGCGGCGCGCCAGTTCGATCACGGTTTCGGGCAGCAGGTCGGTCACCGTGCGGCCGGGCACGTTGTAGAGCACGATCGGCAGGTCGTTGTGCTCGGCAAGATAGCTGAAGTGGGCCAGCAACCCGTCCTGGCTGGGACGGTTGTAGTACGGCGCGACCAGCAGCGCGGCCGAGGCGCCGCACTTCTTGGAGAAGTTCATGTGCAGCAGCGCGTTCATCGTGTCGTTGCTGCCGCAGCCCGCGATCACCGGCACGCGCCCCGCCGCCTGCTCGACGCAGACCTCGATCACGCGGTGGTGTTCGGCGTTCGACAGCGTCGAGTTTTCACCCGTGGTGCCGCAGGGCACGAGCGCGGAGGAACCCGAATCGATCTGCCAGTCCACCAGCCGCCGAAAAGCCTGTTCATCGAACGCTCCGTCGCGAAACGGTGTAACAAGAGCAGGAATGGACCCCGAGAACATGGACTTTACCTCTGCTGATCGTCATCAAGGACGGACTGGCATCGGGTAACCGGTCCCGACGTTCAGCGCCTGATAAGGAGCCTTTCCCCCAAATGTCCAGCATGCAGCGTGCCGCCCCCCTCATCCTGCTTGCTTCCACGGCCCTGTTCTCAAGCCCCGCCCTCGCGCAGGACGGCCGCGAATGGGATGTCGCCAAGGCGCAGCAGATGCAGTCGCACGACATGAGCGTGCACCAGTCGATCGACCGCTGGCGCCAGCTCTCGGCCAGCAGCCAGCTCGATTTCGGCACTTATTCCGGCTTCCTGATGACCTACCCCGGCTATCCGCTGGAAGAGCGCATTCGCGGATATGCCGAACAGGCGCTGCAGCGCTATCCGGCGGACGCCAATTCCACCGTCGCCTTCTTCACCCGGTTCCCGCCGCTCTCGAACGAAGCCGCCGGGCGCTATGCCGTGGCGCTGTCGACCCTGCAGCGGCCCGATGCCGCGCAGAAGGCCGTGGCGGCATGGCGCGGCGGCAGCCTTGCAGCCGACGACGAGGCGCGGCTGCTCTCGCTCTACGGCGCGCGGTTCTCGGCCGCCGATCACGACGCCCGCATGGACGAACTGCTGTGGCAGGGCCAGACCGCGCAGGCCGAGCGGCAGATTTCCTTCGTCTCCCCCGCCAGTCGCCCGCTGTTCATGGAGCGGCTGTCGATCCTGCAAGGCTCGGCCCCGGGCTCGATGGGGCTGACGCTGACGCCGCAGATGAATGCGGACCCGGGCTATGTCTATGCCCGCGCGGTGCAAGCGCGCAAGTCGGGCAACCTGCCCGCCGAAATCGCCCTGCTGGCGAACCGCCCGCCGCTGGCGAAGCCGGTGCCGGAACCGGAAAAGTGGGTGCGCGAACTGCTCACCGCCGCGCGCGGAGCGGGTGCGGATTCGGCCGTGCGCATCGCCGGGTCGATCGACGATGCCTTCGCGCCGGGGACCGACATCTCCAAGCTCTCCTACCGCCTGCGCGACGATTACACGACGCTGGTCTGGCTGGGCGGCACCAAGGCGCTGTGGTCGCTGGGCGATGCCCGCCGCGCGGCGCCGCTGTTCTATCGCTACGGCGCTGCCGCGCAGACCCCCGGCACGCGTTCCAAGGGCTTCTACTGGGCCGGACGCGCACTGGCCCAGGCAGGCGACAGCGCCGGAGCCAGCCGCTATTTCGAGATGGCAGCCGCCTATCCGCAGTACTTCTACGGCCAGCTCTCGCTCGAACGGCTGGGCCGTCCGCTGCCCGACATGGACAGCAAGCCGCGCGCCATGCCCACGCCGGCCGAACGCAGCGCCTTCATGGCAAAGCCGATCACCCGGGCCGTGCGCGATGTCGCCCGCGATGCCGACTGGCGCACCGGGGTGCAGTTCTACAAGGAGATCTCCGACCAGGCGCAGAGCGAGGCGGATCACGTGCTCGTCGCCGACCTCGCGCGCGAGATCGGTCGGCGTGACCTCGCGGTGATCCTCGGCCAGAGCGCCCATGCCGATGGCTACGGCGATTTCGGCAAGATCGCCTATCCGCTGATCCCGACGCCGCCGGGCGCGGACTGGACGATGGTCCATGCCCTGACCCGGCAGGAAAGCCAGTTCGCGCAGAACGCGCTCAGCCATGCCGGCGCGCGCGGGCTGATGCAGCTGATGCCCGCCACCGCGCGCGAGCAGGCGGGCAAGCTCGGCCTCTCCTACGACGGCGACCGCCTCGTCAGCGACGCCAGCTACAACATCCAGCTCGGCGATGCCTACTTCGCGCGGATGCGCAATTACTTCGGCGGCTCCTACCCGCTGGCGATCGGCGCCTACAATGCGGGCGCGGGCAATGTGAACAAGTGGCTCGCCGCCAATGGCGACCCGCGCATGGGCTCGGTCGACTGGGTGACGTGGATCGAACAGATCCCCATCTATGAGACCAAGAACTACATCCAGCGCGTGCTCGAGAACGCGGTGGTCTACCGCTCGATCTACCCGGACAAATCGGGCGCGCAGAGCAGCCGTCCCCTCAGCCAGCTGATGGGCAAGAATACGCCGGGCTAAGTACAGCCCGGCGTCGGTTTAGGGCCGTTCTGGTACGCGTAGGTGCCGTTCAACCCGCTTTCAGCCGGTAGAGCGCGCAGGCGTGCGGGCGCAGGTTTGCACTCACCCTGCCCTCGCTGACGCCAAGCTCCCTGCCCTGCCACAGATCGCGCACTGCCGCGCGGCTGAGGCCGAGTTCGCGCAAGGGCACGGCAACCTCCAGCGGCGCCTCGCCGGTGTTGAACAGCGCCAGATAGCGGTCCTCGCTGCCCTCTGCGCGGGCCGACCAGACGCGGGTGTTGTCGGCCAGGAAATGCGGGCGATTGGCAGTGCTGTGCTGGTTCACCGCCAGGACCTCGCGGTTGGTGAGCAGCGCCAGGGTCGCATCGTCGATGCCGCGCAGGTCCCCGCCCATGATCAGCGGCGAGCGGGCGATCGACCACAGCGTCATCAGCGTCTGCTGCTCGTCCGGGGTGAAGCGGCTGGTGCGCTCGCCCAGCGCGATGCGGCCCAGCGGCAGCATGTCGGCATCGGGCCAGGAGCCGGGTCCGGCAAACGGCGACCAGTTCTCCAGCCGGGTGAACTGGGCCAGGAGTTGCGGCCATTCGTCCCAGAAATCGTCGGAAATGCGCCACATCTGCGCGTGCCTGCGCACGTCGCTGCCGCGCGGCACCGGAGTCTCGCCGGGCGAGAGGCTGAGCACGATCGGCCGGCCGCAGCGCGCAATGGCCCTGGCGGCCGCCTCGATCTCGGGCGCATGGGCGTCGTAGGGGCGGCTCATGTCGTCCATCTTCACGAAGTCCACGCCCCACGAGGCATAGAGGCGGAACAGGCTGTCGTAGTATTCCTGGGCACCGGGCTTGCGCATGTCGACGCCGTACATGTCCGGGTTCCATGGGCAGATGCTCTGCGTGTCGGCGATGTCCCGCGCGCGGTAGGGGGTGCCGAGGATCGGCAGGTTCTGCTCCACCGCCAGCCGCGCGATGCCGCGCATGACGTGGATGCCGAACTTCATGCCCATCGCGTGGACCTTGGCCGCCAAAGGCGCGAAACCCTTGCCGCCCTTCGACGAGGGAAAGCGGTTCGGCGCCGGGATCAGCCGTCCGTTGGCGTCGAGCGCGGGTACCGGATGGGCGTTGTAGGTGTAGCTGCTCGCCTCCGGCTCGTACCATTGGATGTCGACGGTGAAGACGTCGTAGCCCAGCGGCAGCAGCCTGTCGCGCATGATCGCGGCGGTTTCGAGCGCCTGCGCCTCGGTGATGGTGCCGGCAAAGCTGTTCCACGAATTCCAGCCCATCGGCGGACGCGGCGCCAGCGTCGCGCCGGGAGCCGCCGGAAGCGCGCCCGCGGCTTCAGCCGCAACGGCACGCGCTGCCATCCCGGCAAGCGGCGCGGCAGCGGCGGCGATGAGCGCGGAGCGGCGTGAAAGTTCCATGATTTCCTCGATCCCTGATGGCCCAAATGACCTTGCGCTCCTTTTGTCGGACTAATTCCTACAGCGCAAGGTCGTGGAGAAGCGCCTCGCCCCCTTTCCCGCCGGAAGCGGGCCCGATAAGGCTCTGGCGATGAAACCCGCAGGTCCTCCGATCACGCCCGCCGGAATGGCGAAATTGCGCGCCCGCTACGATCATCTGCTCGGCAAGGAGCGGCCGGAAATCGTCGAGATCGTCTCGTGGGCGGCGGGCAACGGCGACCGCTCCGAAAACGGCGACTACCTCTACGGCCGCAAGCGCATGCGCGAGATCGACCGCGAACTGGCCTTCCTCGCCCGCCGCATGAAGGCCCTGCGCGTGGTCGACCCGCGCGAACAGGGCGAACGCGGCAAGGTGTTTTTCGGCGCCACCGTCACGATCGCGGACGAGGACGACACCCACAAGACCGTGACCATCGTCGGCGACGACGAGCAGGATGCGGCAAAGGGCCTGATCGGCTGGAGCGCGCCGATGTCGCGCGCCCTGCGCGGCGCCGCGGTGGGGGACCTGCGCATGGTGCGCCTGCCGTCCGGCGAGAAGGAATGGGAAGTGATGGAGATCACCTACCCGGCTGACTGACAGGGCTGCACTTCGCCCCATGGATGGCGGCCGCGCCGGACCATCACGAGGAAGCCGAGGGCGATGCCGTGCCGGACGATGCGGCAAAGAGGATCAACCGCCTCGGCATGGATGATCCTGAACGCAGCCAGGCCATCATCGACCGGGACATGCTGCCCGGCTTCTGGGCCGGAGATTTTGGGCCGGGAATTTTGAGGCGGGAATTGAGAAAGGCGTCGCCGCAATCTCCGGTCCGATCCACTGACCGCTTCGCATCCGCGCGAAACCGTGCCATGAGCGCGCCTCGATGAAACGCCTATCCGGTCGCACGTTCCGCCTCGTCACCCTGCTCGCTATCGGTGTAGCCGGTGCCGTGCCGGCGCTCGCCCGCGAGAGCCTGGGGCTCTACGCGACCTGGGGCGCGTTCCGCGATCCGCTGGTGCCGCGCTGCTATGCCATCGCCATGGCCGAGCCCAGCCAGGCCGCGCGCGAATATCAGCCGTTTGCCGCCATCGGCAGCTGGCCGCGCCGGGGCGCGCGCGGGCAGTTGCACGTGCGCCTCTCGCGCCGGATCATGCAGCCCTCGACCGTCACGCTCACTGTCGGCGGGCAGCGCTGGCCGCTCATCGCCGGCGGCGGCGATGCATGGCCCCGCAACGAGGGTGACAACGCCGCGATCGTTGCGGCCATGCGCTCCGCCCCGCGCATGACCGTCACCGCCACCGACCTGAAGGGCAACCGCTTCGTCAACGCCTGGCCGCTGGCCGGCGCGGCTTCGGCGATGGACGCCGCCCTGATCGGCTGCGCGAAGGCGCAATAGGCAGACAGGGCGGCGGCCGGAGCCACCGCCCTTCCCTGCATCAGGCGACGATCAGAAGCGTACGCCGACGCCGGCCATGACCTGATGGCGGTCAAGGTCGAGGTTGAAACGCTGGCTGTCGGGAATGTCGCCGGTATAGTCGATCTCGCCCTTGCCGTAGTTCGAGTAGCGGTATTCGAGCTTGACGAAGGTGTTGTGGCTGATCGCCTGCTCGACACCGGCGCCGATCCGCCAGCCGTCGGCGTCGATGTCACGCTTGGTATCGACGGTGCCGACCGCATTGCGCACGTCGAACTTGGCGTTGGTATAACCGCCCTTGACGTAGACCATGGTCTTGGGCGCGACGACATAACCGAGGCGCGCGCCGACATAGAGGTCGCGGTTGGCCTTGACGTTGCCGATGCCGAAGCCTTCGAAATCGCCGTTGTCAAACTTGGTCTTGGCGGTCGACCAGGTCACTTCTGCCTCGGGGCCGAAGACGAAGTTGTTCATGCGGAAATCGTAGCCCGCGCCGACGCCGTAGGACAGGCCGTCGATCGACTGGTCGTTGTCGATATTGGAATCGTCGTCGATGCTGCTGCCGGCCCGGGTCACATCGTAACCGGCCAGCGCCTCGACGTGGAACTGTTCGAACGGCTGCACGGGGGCGACATCCTGCGCCATCGCCGGAACCGAAATCATCGCTGCGCCCGAGGTAAGGCAGAGAAGAGCCTTCTTCATGTTGTCACTCCAGTCCTTGTTCTTGAGCAGGTCTCGCCTGCCTGGACTGGTCAAATGCCTGTCGGGCAGGACCGGTTTCCTGAACATAACACAACGAAATCATTGATGTTTTTCAGCAACACTGGTGCGACAGACGGAGCCTGCGGCGCGCCCGGCGGGCGGAACCTGCCGGGCGCCATGCGCGTTCGCGCGACCGTCCCGCGCCTAGCCTGCGCCGCCCCTGCCGCCAATCGTGTTGCGCTGTATCTTCCGCTTTCGGGCAAATTGCCCTATATGGCGCCGCAATCATGACAGACACCATTTCCAGCTCCGCCGGGGCCGGCCCCATGCCGATCCCCGGGCACATCGACCCCGTTCCGGTGCCGCGCCCCGGCATCGTCGAAGGCGTAACCCCGCGCGAGGACGGCCGCGTCGACCTCATGGGCCTGCCCAGAAAGCGCATTGCCGACCTGTTCGAAAGCGCCGGGCTGGACCTCAAGGCCGCCAAGCTGCGCGCCAAGCAGGTCTACCACTGGATCTACCACCGCGGCGTGATCGAGTTCGAGGCGATGACCGACATCGCCAAGACCATGCGCCCCTGGCTGGCCGAGCGGTTCGTGATCGGCCGCCCCGAAATCGTCGAGGCCCAGCACTCCAGCGACGGCACCCGCAAGTGGCTGCTGCGCACCGCGGACGCGCACGATTTCGAGATGGTGTTCATCCCCGACGCCGACCGCGGCACGCTTTGCGTCTCCTCGCAGGTTGGCTGCACGCTCAATTGCCGGTTCTGCCACACCGGCACCATGCGTCTCGTGCGCAACCTGACCGTCGGCGAGATCGTCGGCCAGGTCATGCTGGCGCGCGACGCGCTGGGCGAATGGCCCAAGGGCCGCATGGACTTCGCTTTCGGGGACGGCGTCGACGGTGCGGAAGCCGAGAGCGATGACGAGGACGGCGGCTACTCCGCCGACGGCCGCCTGCTCACCAACATCGTGATGATGGGCATGGGCGAACCGCTCTACAATTTCGACAATGTGCGCGATGCGCTGAAGCTGGTCATGGACGGTGACGGCCTCGCCCTGTCGAAGCGCCGCATCACCCTCTCGACCTCGGGCGTGATCCCGCAGATGGCCCGCTGCGGCGAGGAAATCGGCGTGAACCTGGCCGTCTCGCTCCACGCGGTGACCAAGGACGTGCGCGACGAGATCGTGCCGATCAACAAGAAGTACGGCATCGAGGACCTGCTGCAGGCCTGCGCCGACTACCCGGGCGCCTCGAACGCGCGCCGCATCACCTTCGAATACGTGATGCTCAAGGACAAGAACGACAGCGACGAGGACGCGCGCGAACTGGTGCGCCTGCTCAAGCAGTTCAACCTGCCCGCGAAGGTCAACCTGATCCCGTTCAACCCCTGGCCCGGCGCGCAGTACGAATGCTCGACGCCGGAGCGGATCAAGGCGTTCTCGGACATCGTGTTCAAGGGCGGCATCTCGGCCCCGGTGCGCACCCCGCGCGGGCGCGACATCGATGCCGCCTGCGGGCAGCTCAAGACCGCCGCCGAAAAGAAGAGCCGCGCCGAGCTGGAGCGCCTCTACGCCGAGAAGGAAGTGGCGCTGGGGTAATTCGCCCGCGACGACCTGACCTCATCCTTCGTTTAGGGCCGCAAAGAAAATACGCATTTGGCGTAGGTTCGCTGCGGCCCTATGCATTACGGGATCTGAGGAAAGGACCGGGATGACCGAAACCGTGCGTGAACACAGCGACAGTCTGACCGGCATGATCCATCTGCCCGGCGGCACTTTCACCATGGGTTCCGAACGGTTCTATCCCGAAGAGGCACCCCTCCGCCGAGTCAGCGTCGATGCCTTCTGGATCGACGAGACCCCCGTGACCAACCGCCAGTTCGCCCGCTTCGTCGAGGCAACCGGCTACGTCACCGTGGCGCAGATCGCGCCGGATCCGAAAGACTATCCCGGGATGGCGCCGGAGATGGCGCAGCCCGGATCGCTGGTGTTCCACAAGACCGCCGCGCCGGTGGACACCGCCAATCCCGCCAACTGGTGGCGCTTCGATTTCGGCACCTCCTGGCGCCATCCCCATGGCCCCGGCAGCGATCTCGACACGCTGGACCTCTGGGACCACCCCGTCGTCCAGGTCAGCCACGCCGATGCCGAGGCCTATGCGCACTGGGCAGGCAAGGACCTGCCGACCGAGGCGGAATGGGAATTCGCGGCGCGCGGCGGGCTGGAAGGCGCGGAATTTGCCTGGGGCGACGAGCTGGCGCCGGGCGGGCAGATGCTCGCCAATTACTGGCAGGGCCTGTTCCCTTTCGCCAACCAGTGCCTCGACGGCTGGGAGCGCACGTCACCGGTGCGCAGTTTCCCCGCCAACGGCTATGGCCTCTACGACATGATCGGCAACACCTGGGAATGGACGCGCGACTGGTGGTCGGAGCGGCCCGAGGTGAAGAAGGGCGGCGGCTCGTGCTGCGCGCTCAGCAATCCGCGCGGCGCCAAGCTCAAGGACAGCTTCGACCCCGCGCAGCCGCAAGTGCGCATCGGCCTCAAGGTGCTGAAGGGCGGCTCGCACCTCTGCGCCGCGAACTACTGCCAGCGCTACCGCCCGGCCGCCCGCCATCCCGAGATGATCGACACCGCCACCAGCCACATCGGCTTTCGCTGCGTGGTGCGCGCGCCGGCGTGAAGTCCGTCGGACAATTCGCCGCCGGCGAAGTTCACGGCACCGGATCTCAGGCCGCGCCGATGCCCTGAAGCTTGCGGTGCAGGGTGTGATGATCGAACGGCTTGATGACGTATTCGTCGGCGCCCGCCTCGATGCCCTTGCGGATATCGCCATTGTCCGAATTGGTGGTGCAGAACACCACCTTGGGCTGGCAGGCCCCCTGCATGCCGCGCAGGGCCGTCACGAATTCAAGGCCGCCCATGAGCGGCATGTTCCAGTCCAGCAGGATCAGGTCGGGCATGGCCTGCACACACTTGGCCAGCGCTTCCTCGCCGTTCTCGGCCTCGATCACGCTGTAGCCCAGCGCCTCCAGGATGCGGCGCGAGACCTTGCGGATCACCCGCGAATCGTCGACGATCAGCCCGCGCCGCACGCCCGGTGCCCGGGGCGCTTCGGTAGCGGCAGGCGCCTCGAGCGCAGGCGCCGTATCGACTGCACGCGGGGCAGACGCCTGGGAGCGCTTGATCAGACCTTCCAGCATGACATTGACTCCCCTGCTCATGCGTTCTCGTTGGCCTGCAGGATCCGCGCGACTTTCTTGGCGGTCTCGATCACTTCCTGCTTTTCCTCGGCCAGTGCCGGCGGGTGCGGAAGCGATTCGGGCACGATTTCTGAAGGCGTCATCCGCACGTGAATGAACGGCACCCAGATCTCGCCGAACTCGGCCTTCTGGTACCACAAGTCGACGACATCGTAGGAAACCCAGAATCCATCGGGATCCTGCAGCCGCACGCCCTCGCCGATGCGGGGCACGGCGGCGAACCGGACGGTCTCCTGCGTCTGGCGTGTCTCGTTCTGGACTTCGATCTCGATCAACGAACGGTCTCCTTCGCTTGTCCGGCAAGCTAGGGGGAAATCCTTGCTGAAAAGGAAATTTTACCAATCTCCCGCGCCGTCCCGGCCGGACCGCGCCGGTTCGCCGCCCCGGCCCGCGTTTTCGGGCTCGAACGAATGCATCGCCCTAT
>NZ_JAPCWC010000024.1 GCF_026420865.1 Novosphingobium clariflavum
GCAGGCCGATGCGCGGGGCGAAGAAGGTCTTGTCGTAGCGGATGCCGTCGCGAAGATCGGCGTTTTCGACGGCCCGGTCGGTGATGCGAACGTCGCGATAGATCGAGATCACCGACAGGCCGGTCGACAGCCAGCTCCCGTCGAGGAATTCCAGTTCGTTGCCCAGCGCCAGCACGGAATCGCGTGATCCGTCGTACTGGGTACGCTGGTGGAACACCCAGTCGCTGCGGTCGCCGGTATCGGCGGGGGAACTGGTCGTGTAGTAGCGCGCGTCCCCGCTTACGAGGCGGACGTCGCTGAGCACGAGGGTGGTCTTGCTGGGCCTGCCGAACAGGGTATCGCCGCTACGGGTGTAGCGCAGCGAGTTGTTGATGTCGGTATAGCGCCAGAGGCTGGGCTGGAGCGTTCCCTTGGCCACGAACAGCGGGTAGTCGTTGTAGCTGATACCGTATTCGAGTTCGGAATCGTCGTCGAAGGCGTAGGTTGCCTTGAAGCCGATCATCGTCGTGCCCTTGGCGCGGCGCTGGCCCCAGTCGTTGGGGTTCTGGGAAGGATCGTCCTTGAGCTGGGCCCTGGTCAGCGTGCCGCCGTAATGGAGCTGGCCCTGGTCGAACCGGCCGATCAGGCGCAGCGTCAGCTTGTCGGTCACCTGATAGCCGATGTTGGCCACCGCATCGTTGCGCCAGGTCTTGGTATGGTCCTGAAAGCCCTTGCGATCGGTGCGGGCAAGCGTGACGTAGTAATCGCCCTTGCCGTTATCGAACGTGCCGCCCTGGCTGAGCTGCTCCTTGAACGAGCCGAAGCTGCCGCCCTCGAAATGGGCTGTGAAGCCGGGAGCCGAGCGGCCGGTGTGCGTCACGAAATTGATCGCGCCGCCAAGGGCCGTCGCAGCGTAATCGAAGGCATTGGCACCATAGAGCACTTCGGTGCGCTGGTACCCGGTGGTGTTGAGGCGGTCTTCATGCAGACCGGCGACGCCGCTGATCGTCAGGCCGTCGACCAGATATTTGAGGCCGATGGAATTGCCGCCATAGAAGACCCCGGCGCCGGACCCGCGGATCGAAACCTTGTTGGCGGTGCTGCCGCTGGTGGCCTGGGCCAGAATGCCGGGCTGGAAGGACAGCGTATCCTCCAGATTGGCTGCGCGGCCGCGTTCGATCTCCTTCGCGTCGATCACGGCGGTGGTGCCCGGAACGGCCTGCAATGCCTCTGCGGCCTTGCGAAGGGCATTGTCCTTCGTGCCGACGACGGTGATCTGGCTCTTGCCGTCGCCGCTGGGATCTTCATTGTCGGAGGCTTCGGATGCCGCAGTGGTGGCGGTGGTTTCCGCGGCCAGTGCCGGGGCAGCGGAAAGGGCCAGTAAGGCGCTGCCGCCGAGAAACGACATGGCCGAACGGCGGCGAGAGGCGGTGATGCGGCGATCGGCACCAGGGATGTTTTCAGGCAAGGCCGACAGGCCGTGCTGATGGGAATCCAATCCCGTCGGGGGGCTGAGAAACACGAAAACCTCCAGAGAAGCAGTTGCGAGCTGACGTCGGGGTGACGCCGAGCCGGCCATGCATTCTGCGCGAGGCACCCGACCGGCAGGATGGGCGAACCTCCGCTCAGAATCGGTTCCCTTCGAAGGGTCTTCCGGAACTTGGCAATCGGTGTGCTGTACCGATCGTTCTATCTCAACCATTTCGGTGGAGATTTGCGAGAAAGTTTTCCGGTGGGTTGAATTAGATTTTATTTCATGGCGTCATGTTGATCCGCATCGGATGCCCATATAGATAGACCGATCGTTCTAATTTGAAGCCGATTGATTGGATCTGGCCAAATCGGCTAAAGTCCGCATATGCGCGGGGTTCGTGGACATGACGGGGGAACCGGTAGAGGGAATGACAAGCTTGTTGCCTACTGCCGCACCATGGGAGCGGCGCCTTGATGCGGTCAGCGTGGTGGAGCGATCGCTTTCGCCCAAGATGGCGATCCTTGATGCCGCGATCCGCCTGTTCTGCCGGGATGGAATAGGGGCAACCGGAATCGATGCGGTCGTGCGTGAGGCGGGCGTCGCGCGGATGACGATCTACAATCACTTCGGCTCGAAGGACGGGTTGGTGGTCGCCGCCCTGGAGCGGGAAAGCGCGGCATGGCGGACGTGGTTCTTTGCGCGGCTTGCCGCGCTTCAACTGCCGCCGCGTGAAAAGCTCTTGGCGGTTTTCGACATTCTGACGGAATGGTTCGAACGCGACGATTACTTCGGGTGCGCGTTGATGAATGCGGTTTTGGAGGTGCGCAACAACAGCGAAGCGCTGATGGCAGTCACCATGGCGCACAAAAAGCCAGTTTTGGAACAATTGCGCGCGATTGCCGTAGCAGCCGGGGTCCGCGATCCGTTTCGCTTTACGGAACAATTCGATCTCATCATGAACGGCGCGATCGTCAATGCGTTGTTTACTGGCAGCACGAACCCCGCCCAAGATGCCAAAAGTGTCGTTGCTGCATTAATCGATACGCAAATCCAGGCTTAGGTCGTCAACTCATAAACGGCACCATCTAGGCGCCCAAATGGCGAACAGATCGGGCCGAAGTTGCCGCCGGGCGGGCTTCTTTCAAGGCGCAGCAACGCTGCCGGCGCCGCTTGCAGGACAACCCCTCCGGGGCTGGAGGCAAAAGCCGCCCCTTCGGCGTCGGCTCGGCTTGAAGTATCGACATACTCCTGCGCCTTACCTTCTTGAATTGACGGCTTTTGCCTCCAGCCGTGGCGATGCGGAATTTGTCCACGCCGCCTAGAAGCTGACGCCCAGCGTGCCGCGAACCGTGCGCGGGGCGCCGTAGTAGGCCTGGTCCCACTGCAGGCTGGTCCAGTACTTCACGTCGGTCAGGTTATCTAGGTTGACCGCCAGCGAGACGTTGTTCGTTACCTGATAGCGGGCCATCAGGTCGACGATCGCATAACCGTCCTGCTCGATGTAGTCGTTGTGGATCTTGCTCTGGTATCGGGCCGAGGCGCCCATTCGCAGGGCGGGGAGGAACTGCGGCGTGTAGGTCGCGGACATGCGCAGGGTGTGGCGGGGGATGAAGGCGCGGGCGTTGTTGCCGTCATCGTCCTCGATGTCGGTCCAGGCATAACCGCCCGAAACCTGGAAACCGGGCAGGACTTCACCGGCCAGATCGACCTCGACGCCGTGCGATCTTGCGTTCACGCCTTGGTAGAGGGTCTGCCCGAGATCGGCGTCGAAACCGATCGATTCAGCGACATTGTCTTCGCGGGTCTTGAAGACGGCCACGGCGGCGGTGAGCTTGCCGTCATTCCACTCGCCCTTGAGGCCAGCCTCGTACGTCTCGCCTTCAAGCGGATCGATGTTCGAGCGATCGGCCGTCAGATAGACTTGCGGGCTGAAGATCGTGGCATAGCTTGCATAGGCGGTGATGTTGCCGGCGAGGTCGATGGTCAGGCCCGCGAACGGCAGGAACCTGGTCTTGTCGAAGGCATAAGGCGTATCGTAGCTGGTCCCCGTGCGCCTGGCGTTGGTCACATTGGCGCCCAGCATGACCTTGAGCGGATCGGCCAGCGACAGGCGGATGAGGCCATAGGCGCTGGTGATCTTGGTCGTGTAGTCGGCCGTGACGCTGTAATCGCCCCAGTTCGGGTAGGGGAACGAGCCTTCGAAGGCAGTATTGCCCGGAAGCGGGGTGCCGATGGCATCGGCATCGATCGATTCCTGCTCGACCAGGCGGGATTCGCCGTAGTTCACGCCCAGAACCACGTCATGTTCGCGCCCGGCGACATTGATCTTGCCGGTAATGTTGGCGTCCAGCGTCGTCTCGCGCAGCTTGTCGAGATAGGCGCCGGGGTAGGCGACCAGCTCGGTCTCGCCGTCGACCTCGCCGTAATAGACGTAGAACAGCCTGGAATCCTGATTGCGCGCGCGGCGCAGGACGGAGACCTTGCCGGTCCAGCCGCCGCCGAAATCGTGGGTGATGTCGCCGAACAGGTTGCGGTCGAGCGAGTACCACTTCGACCAGGGCTGTGCCGAATTGGTCGAGCGCGGGTAAGTGGCGGGGGTGCCGTCGGCATTGGTGAAGGGCAGGGCGCCCCAGCTCACGCCGCGCGGATCGCTTTCCTGCCAGGAATAGCCGACCGTCGCGACGGTGTCCGGGCCGAGATCGGCGGCGGCGACGCCGTACAGCGTGAGGCGCGAGGTGTGGTAGTAATCGAGGTAGGAATCGCCGTCCTGATAGGAGCCGACGAAGCGCGTGCGGATCGAGCCGTCCTCGGTGAGCGGGGCGTTGACGTCGACATCGCCGCGCACCTCGTTGTAGGAGCCGTAGCTGAGGCTGGCATAGCCGCCGAGGTCCTTGGCCGGGCGCTTGCGCACGAAGTTGATCGCCGCGGACGGATTGCCGGTCTGCGACAGCAGGCCGGTCGCGCCGCGCACGACATCGACACGCTCGAAGATCGAGGTGTCGATCTGGCCGTTCTGGAGGCCGTAGCTGAGCGGCTGGCCAATGCCGTCGAACTGGAAGTTGACGATGTCGAAGCCGCGCGCGTTGTAATAAGTGCGGTCGGTCTCGGCGCTGTCGACGTTCACGCCGGTGGCGCGGCGCAGCAGGGTGTCCACGGTGTTGAGGCCGAAGTCCTCGATCTGGGCGCGGGTGATGACCGCAACCGCCTGCGGGGTTTCCCTTAGCGAAAGGTCGAGGCGGGCGGTGCTGCCCTGCGCGCCGACGACATAGTCCTGCGGCACCGAGCCGGTGACGACGATGTCACGGTCGGACTTCTTGCCGGCCGCTTCGGCGTCATCGGCATGCGCCGGGATCGGCAGCAGGGCGCTGCATGCCATGACGGCCAGCGCGCAGCGCGATGCGCCGGTGCGGTTGAATGTGCTGTTGTGGCGCCCCTCGGTGTCGATCACCGTTCCCTCCTGTTTGTGTGACTGCGAGTCAATATCAATAAGGCGTGCTTGTCGGGCGGAAGCTGCGCCAAGTCAACATCATGGGGTGCCAACGGTACCGCGCGGCCTGTTTGTGTGGCGCCTTGGTCACTCCCTTGCAGCGCCAAGGTGCTGGCCCTCCGGCGCTGCCGCAGCTATCGGAAGGCATGAGCAGATACCCCGCGCGTTTTCAGCCTCTTGGTTCGTCCACCTTCCCCGGAGCCAGGCCGTGAGGTTTGACGGACAGACCGCGCTCGTCACCGGGGCGAGCGCCGGATTCGGGCGGGAAATCGCCGTGGCGCTGGCGGCGGAGGGCGCGACGGTGCTGGTCCACGGCCGCAGTCTGCAGCGGGCAGCGCCGGTGATCGCGGCGATCCGTGCCCAGGGCGGCCGTGCCTTCCCGGTGCTTTTCGATCTTGCCGAGGAAGCCGCGATGGACCGCGCGATTGCCGCCGCCCAGGCCGAGCACGGGCCGATCCGGATACTCGTCAACAATGCCGGACACCGCGATCGCAGGCCGCTCGCCGAGCTGGAGCGGACCGCGGTCCGGCAGATGCTGGAGGTCAACCTCGTCGCCGCCTTCGAACTCGCCCGGGTGCTGGCTCCGGCGATGGGCGAGGGCGGGCGCATCGTCAACGTGACCTCGATCGCCGGGCAGATCGCGCGTTCGGGCGATGCCGCCTACACGATGGCCAAGGGCGGGCTCGAGGCACTGACCCGGGCGCTGGCCGCCGAACTCGGGCCCCGCCGGATCACCGTGAATGCGGTGGCACCGGGCTATTTCGCAACCGAGGCCAATGCCGCGATGGTGGCCGACCCGGCGATTGCCGAGCACCTTGCCCGGCGCACCTCGCTCGGGCGCTGGGGGCGGCCCGAGGAGATCGTCGGTCCGGTGCTGTTCCTGGCCTCGGCCGAGGCATCCTATGTCACCGGGCAGGTCCTGGGCGTCGATGGCGGGTATCTTGCACACTTCTGATCTTGCGAAGGCAGGCAAAGGCGCGGCGCGGGGGCTCTACGTCGCGACGATCCTGGTCGGCAGTTTCCTGCTGTTCCTCGTCCAGCCGATGGTCGCGCGCATGGCGCTGCCGCGTCTCGGCGGAGCGCCCAACGTCTGGAACAGCGCCATGCTGGTCTATCAGGCGCTGCTGCTGGCGGGCTATGGTTATGCCCATGCGCTGGGGCGGCTGTCGCTGCGCCGGCAGGTGCTGGTCCATCTTGCGCTGCTGGTGCTGGCGGGCCTGACCCTGCCGGTCGGTCTTGTCGCGCTGCCGCCGCTGCCGGGCCTGCCCGAGGCGCTGTGGGTGCCGCTGCTGCTGGGCCTCAGCATCGGCCCGGTGTTTTTCGTGGTTTCCGCGCAGGCGCCGCTGATGCAGCGCTGGTTTGCCGCCGATCCGCAGGCGGGGGCGCCATGGGCGCTCTATGCGGCGTCCAACCTCGGCAGTTTCGCGGGCCTGCTTGCCTACCCGCTCCTGGCCGAGCCGCTGCTGTCGCTGCGCTGGCAGAGCCTCGTGTGGACCGGCGGGTTTGCGCTGCTTGTCCTCCTTGTCGCGCTGGCCGGGGCGAGCCGCTGGTCGCGGCCCGGCGCGCATAGGCCGGTGGCGGCGGCGGCGGCGGCGGCGGGGCCTGCGCCCGGCTGGCGCACCGTGGGCCTCTGGCTGCTGCTTTCGGCCGTGCCTTCCGGGCTGATGCTCTCGACCACCACGCATCTCACCACCGACATCTTCGCGATGCCGCTGCTCTGGGTGATCCCGCTGGGGCTCTATCTGCTGAGCTTCGTGGTCGCCTTTGCAGACCGGCGCGGCCCCGTTCGGGCGGTGACCCGGATCGCGCCGGTGGTGGTGCTGTTCGCGGGCAGCTATGCGATGCTGTCGAATGGATCGGGCACGCTATGGGTCGCGGGCGGGACTTGCCTTCTGCTGTTCTGCGTGGCGATCGCGCTGCATGGCCGCCTTTACGACCTGAGGCCCGGCCCGGCGCAACTGACGCGTTTCTATCTCGCGATGTCGGCGGGCGGCGCGCTGGGCGGGGTGTTCACCGCGCTCGCGGCGCCGCTGCTGTTCGACTGGGCCTGGGAGCATCCGCTGCTGGTGCTGGCGGCGGCCCTGCTGATGCCGCTGGAGCCGCTGCTGCGCTGGTCCGAGGGCGACGCGATCGACCGCGGCCCCGCGCGCATCGCCCTTGTCATGCTGCTGGCTTTCGCGGGGTTCCTCGGCTGGCAGCTCGACCAATATGCACTGCGCGCGGAGGACGGGCTGGTCGCCATGGGGCTGACGATCTTCCTCGTCGGCACCGGGGTGATGGTCATGGCATGGCGCGCGGCCTTCGCGGCGGTGCTGGTGCTGGCGATGGTGGCGCAGGGCGGCATCTGGACGATCCGCGCCACGCTGTCGGGCGAGCGGACGCGCAGCTATTTCGGCATTTACACCGTTCACGACCGCCAGGACGAACGCATGCGCACGCTGGCGCACGGCACCACGCTGCACGGCGAGCAGTCGCTCGATCCCGCCCATGCCCGCGATGCGCTGACCTATTACGGCCCCGGTTCCGGTGTCTGGCTGGCGCTGGCGGCAACGCCGGCGATCGCGGGGCCGCATGCGCGGGTGGGCGTGGTCGGCCTCGGTACCGGATCGCTCGCCTGCCGGGCGCGGCCGGGGCAGCGCTGGACGTTCTTCGAAATCGATCCGGCGATCCTGCGCTTTTCGACCTCCGGAAAGTTCACCTATCTGCGCGACTGCACGCCGCAGGCACACGTCGTGATCGGCGACGCACGGCTGGAACTGGGCAAGCTGCCGCCCGCTGCGTTCGATGTGCTGGTGATCGATGCCTTTTCCTCGGACGCCATCCCCGTCCATCTGCTGACGCGCGAGGCGCTGGCGGTCTATACCCGCGCGCTGAGCCCGCATGGCCTCCTGATGCTGCATATTTCCAACCGGTACATCGACCTCGAACCGGTGGTTGCCGCCAATGCGCGCGATGGCGGGCTGGCGGTGCTGTCGCGGCTGGACAACCCTGCCGACCGCGAACGCTACACGCCCTCGCGCTGGATCGCGCTGTCCCGCGAGGCTTCGGTGCTGGAGGCGCTGGTGCGCAGCAGTCCGGGCCATCCCTGGACACCGCTGGAGGATACCGGCGCCAAGGCATGGAGCGACGACCACGCCTCGATCCTGCCGTTCATCCGCTGGGAGAGTTTTGCCGGCTAGGGCTCATCCCTGGGGCACGAGCCGCCGGAACAGCCGCTCGCTACCCAGCGCCGCGCGGGCATGGGCACGCATCGCCCGTTCGGCGCGCTCCTCGTCGCGGCGGCGGATGGCGTCCATCACGTCAACATGGTCGCGGTGGGCGGAATGGAGATGGGCAAACTCGCTGGCCGGATCGCTTTCGAGCGCAAGCGCCGACGACGAGGCGAACGGCAGGTGATCGTTGCGGGCGATGGCCTCGGCGATCGAGGGATTGCCGCTGGCCGCCACCAGCAGGGCATGGAACGCGCGGTTGTAATCGTGGAAGGCGTCCACATCGCCTTGCGCCAGCGTGCCGCGCGCGAAGATCGCCTCGCCGCGGGCCAGACATTCGCAAAAGCGCATGTCCTCCGCGGCGGATAGGCCGCGCGCGGCGAGGCGGCGGGCGGCGAGCCCTTCCAGCACCCCGCGCACTTCGATCGCGCCTTCCACTTCGGCAGAGGTCATCGAACGCGCCGCATAGCCCCGCGCGCCGAGCTTCTCGACCAGTCCTTCCGCCTCCAGCGCGCGCAGGGCCGTGCGGACCGGCATGCGCGAGACGCCGAGTGTTTCGGCTGTGGCGATCTCGCCGATGCGCTCGCCGGGCGCGAAGCGGCCTTGCGCGATCATCCGCCGCAGCGAGATGATCACGTGCTGGCCGGGCTTCACGCGGTCAGGCCGCTTGGGGGCGGGCTTGGCTTCGGTACGGTCCGCAGTGTCCATGGCCCGCTTTCGCCGGTGAAGGGCGCTCCTGTCAAACTTCGGCCGGAGTGGCGCCCTCCGCGGCGATGGCGCGATCGATCATCATCCGCGAGCGGACGCCGCCGGCATCGATGTTGAGCTTGAGTAGGCGCCGCTCCGGCCAGCGCGAGAGGTTGGCCTGCTGGCTTTCGAGCATTTCCAGATCCTCGCCGAAGATCTTGCCCTGGCCCTCGCGGATGGTGTCGGTCAGCGCCGTGTCCGCGACCGCGAAGCGCCGGGCCATGCCCCAGAAGTAGTGATGGCTGGTCTCGGTTTCCGGGGTGATGAAATCGACGACGATGCTGGAGGCCTTGACCGCGTCCGGCGCGTCGTAGCCGCCCCGGCCTTCGAGCGCGACGCCGACCTCGATCATCACGTGGCTGGGCAGCGAGAAGCGGCAGACCTGCCAGCGGTCGACCGTCGCGTCGGCGGGAAGACCGGCGCCGCGCAGCGCCATCTGCCAGAACGGGGGGGCTTTCACGCCGTCCATGAAGCGGCTGGTGACGACCTCGCGGGCATCCGCGCGGGTGCGCACGGGCGCTTCGTCGATCTCCTTCTGGCCGATGCTGCTGGCGTGGACATAGGTCTCGTGCGTCAGGTCCATGAGGTTGTCGATCATCAACCGGTAGTCGCAGGCAATGTGGTAGTAGCCGCCGCCATAGGCCCATTCGTCGCTCTCGGCCCATGCGAGAGGGTGGAGCGCGGCCGGATCGGCGCTGTCTGCATCGCCGGGCCAGACCCAGAGGAAGCCGTAACGCTCCAGGGCGGCAAAGCGGCGGGCAGACGGGAAACCGCCGACTTTCTGTCCCGGCATTCCGGCGACTTTGCCCCGGCAGTTCACCGCCAGCCCGTGATAGCCGCAGACGAGTTCGCCATCGCGCAGGAATCCCAGCGACAGCGGCGCACCGCGGTGCGGGCAGAAATCTTCGAGCGCGGCCACTTCGCCATCGGCGCCGCGGAAAAGGACCATGCGTTCGCCGCAGATCGTGCGGCCCAGCGGGCCGCCGGCAATCTCGTCGGGCGTGCCGGCGACGTACCACGCATTGCGGGGCCATGGGGCCAGCTTGGCCGGTGCCGGCCTGTCGGCCGCCCGGGTCATGGTTTGGGTTTCACCTTCCACCGTCCACTCCTGATTCTTGTTTATTGGATCCAATAATCATCCAATTGGATCCAATGTCAACATGGGGCGGGATCAGAAGGACGCTCATCAGAAGGGGGCACCAGAAGGGGGCGGGTTTGCCGTGCGGGCATGACGCCCCGGTTTGACGGCGCCGCGCCCCCTCGCTACCGCCTCTCGCCATGATCGCCCTGCTGTCTCCCGCCAAGACGCTCGACTTCGAGCGCGTGCTGCCGCCCCTCGCCGCGACCACCCCGCATTTTGCCGAGGAAGCGCTCGGCCTTGCCCGTTCGGCGTCGAACCTGACGCAGAAGCGGCTTTCCGAACTGATGCATATCTCGCCCAAGCTGGCGAAGCTGAACGCGGACCGCTATCGCGACTTTCCCGAGCTTCCCGAACGCCAGGCGCTCTTCGCCTTCGCGGGCGACGTCTACACCGGCTTCGAGGCGCATACGCTGGACGAGGCGGGCGTGGCCTTCGCGCAGGATCACGTGCGCATGCTCTCGGGCCTCTACGGGCTGCTGCGCCCGCTCGACCTGATCCGGCCCTACCGGCTGGAAATGGGCACGCGCTGGGCCCCGCGCCACAAGAGCCTGACCGACTGGTGGGGCGCCCGCATCGCCGCATACTTGCGCGCACAAGTGGCCGAAGAGGGGTCGGGCGCAGTGCTCAACCTCGCCAGCCAGGAGTACTTCGCGGCGGTTTCCGGCAAGCTGGAAGGCCTGCGCGTGGTCGACGTCGACTTCCGCGAACCCGGCCCGAACGGTCCGCGCTTCATCAGTTTCAACGCAAAGCGCGCGCGCGGCATGATGGCGCGCTGGATGTGCGAGCATCACGTCACCGACATCGAGGCGATGCGCGGCTTCGACAGCGACGGCTATCGCTTCGACGAAGAAGCCAGTGAGCCCGACCGCTGGCGGTTCACCCGCGCGTGAGGGCGGGCAGGACCTTGGCCGCCCTCATTGGCGCCCCGGACGGGGCGTTCGAGGAGGCCGATCACGCCGGAGCTTGACACGCATGGTATACTAAATACCATTCTGTATGGATCTGCTCTGTCGTTGTCCTGAATTGAACAGCCGAGCGAACATACATGGAGCCGGCACCTGTTCAAAATCCGCCAATCGCACCGCATGGTCCCCCTCGGCACCGCCGGCAAGCTGAATCGCCGCGCCATGCTGGGCAGCAGCCTTGCCGCTCTCGCCATGGCCAGCACGCGCCCGCTCCATGCTGCCCCGCCACAGGTGCGTCAGGTGCGCGAAACGTTGTCCATCCCGGGCGGACGTTTCATCGTGGGCTGCGACAAGGGACGCATCACCAGCCTGCGCGATGCGAGCGGGCGCCTGACCGGCGATGTTCTGAAAGCGGGGGCAAGCCTGGGCAGCCCGTGCGGGGTCTGGCGCGCGCAAGGGGGCGCGTGGTCGCGCTTTGATACCGCCGGGATGCCGGGGGCGATGGCGGCGCTGCCCGGGCAAGGCGTTGAAATCCGATACCCGGTCGCCAAGGGGGTGAGCCTCTCCTGCCGGTTCCTGCTCGATGGCGAATGCCTGAAGGTCCTGGTCAGGATCGAGAACGCCACTGCCGCTCCCATCGAGTTTGGCGACGTGGCGCTGCCTTTGCCGATCAACAGGATCGACGATACCAGCAAAGACCCGGACGCCTTGCTCAAGCACAGCTTTATCTCGGGCCAGTCTTCCCATGTCTTCTGGCGGCACAAGGATGTCAGCAAGCCCTGGCTCGCCATGCTGCCCGAGAAGGGCTCGTCGCTGGAATACTGGGATGCGCCCAAGGACTCGCCCGATCTGTACCGCGTCTATTTCCATGCCGCCGCCCAGGTCGCAGCTGTCCGCAAGGCGGGCTCGCGATGGCGGCTTCCTGCCAGCAGCCTGACCGTTCCGGCGGGCGAAAGCCGCGAGATGGGCGTCCGGTTTCTCCTTGTCGATGGCCAGGATGCCATGCGGCGCGCCATCGCCGACCATGGCCTGCTCGATGTCGAGGTCGTGCCCGGCATGACCGTGCCTGTCGGCAGCGAGGTCCGCCTCTCGTTTGGCTCCCGCGTGCCGGTCGAGGCGCTGATCGCCGAACATGGGGCCGAGACGCGGATCGAGGCGGCGGGGCAGCGCGCGGATCGCCAGGTCTATGTCCTGCACTTCGAGCGACTGGGCGAAAATCACATCACCGTGCGTCAGGCGGACGGCGGGATCACCACGCTCGAATTCTTCGTCACCCAAGCCGTCGAGACGATGATCGCCAAGCGCGGGGTCTTTATCGCCGCCCACCGGCACAGCGATCCAGCGGCGTGGTACAACGGGCTCCTGGCCGAATGGAACATGGAGACGCAGACCCTCTTGGGTCCCGACAACTACGACCGCATCACGGGCTGGCGGATCTACGAAGTCACTTGCGATGATCCGGGCCTGTCGAAACCGGCCTTTCTCGCCGCCAAGAATGCCGAGTACCCGGTGCAGGCCGAGATCGATGCGCTCGATGACTATGTCGAGCATTTCGTCTGGGGCGGCCTGCAACGCTCGACAGCGGAAAGCCAGGCCTATGGCATTTACGGCATTCCGGACTGGCACCGCAACCGCACCAGCAGCGATCCGGGCCCGCGCGGGCAGATGCACATCTGGCGCGTCTATGACTACCCGCATATCGCCTTGATGTATTTCTCGCTCTACCGGATCGCCCGCGACCACCCCGACGTGCGCACGCGCCTTTCGGCGGCCACTTATCTGGAGCGCGCCTTTGGCACGGCCAGGGCGATGTTCGTCATCCCCAAGCAGGTCGCGGATTGGGATGCCAACTCGATCGGCTATTACAACGAACTGGTGATCCCCGATGTGATCGAGGCGCTGCGCCGCGAAGGGCGCACGGATGCGGCCCAGGAGCTTGCCGCCTTGTGGGAGGCCAAGGTCCACCATTTCGTGCATGCGGTGAGCGACCTCTATGTGTCGGAATATGCGTTTGATTCCACGGGCTTTGAATCCACGCAGGCGATCGCCCGCTATGCCGTGGACCGGCCGCAGCGGTTTGCGCCCGACAAGGTTCGCGCCTTCAACCGCGCCCAGATGGAGGCGAACCTGTTCTGCCGCGGGTGGTTGCAGCCTTCCTATTACTACCTCGGCTCGGATTATCGCGCCTCCGCGGGCGATGCCTATACGCTCAGCTATATGGCGCAGATGGGCGGCTGGGCGATCCTCGACCATGCGCTGCACGACGTTGACGATCCGCGCCCGTTGCTGCGTCTGGGCCATGCCGCCGCGCTCAGCAGCTGGGCCTTGCTCAACAGCGGGACGCCTGACAGCGGCTATGGTTATTGGTATCCCGGCGCGGCCAATGATGGCGGCGCGGGCGGCGGCTTTGAGCCCGCCGCCCTGGGGGAGACATGGCTGAACCAGCCCCACCGGCATGGCTCATGGTATTACGCGTGTGAGATTGATCTGGGCTTTTGCGGGGCCTTGCGCGCGGCGCGCACCACGCTGGTCGATGATGACCTTTTCGGCCGTATCGCGCTGGGCGGAGAATGGCGCGAAGAGCAGGGCCGCCTGCTGGTCAGTCCGCGCGATGGGGTGCGCCGCCGTTTCCATGCCCGCCTTGGCAAGGCCGGGCTGGACCTCGAAGTGCAGGGCGGATGCCGCTTTGCCGCCAACGCTTCGATTGCGCTGGACCCTGATCTGAGCGCATGGGAAGCGGTCATCGAACACGCGCAGGGCCCGGCGCGCCTTGTGCGGATGATCGTGTCATCCCCGGCGGGCAAGGACGCAAGGATACGACTGCACACCGCCTCCGGTGAGGCCCGCGAAGTCGCACCCGGTCATTTCGAGATCCAGATTGCCCAGGGCAGCGGCTCCACGCGGATCTTTGGCGCAGGCCGGGAGTGAAGGCCATGCCGGGGGGGGGGCGCCCCGGCATGGTGCCGTTTATGAGTTTACGACCTAGATCCGCGCGCGCAGGGTTACGCTGTAGCTACGCGGCTCGCCGTAGATCAGCCCGTCGTAGAAGCCGTACTGGCGATAGTAGGTCTTGTCGGTGAGGTTGGTGACATTGGCGGAAATCTGGATGGTGTCCGTCACCTGATAGCGCGCCATCAGGTTGACCAGGGTATAGCCTGCCACCTTGAGATTGGCGGCGTCGTACTGGCCGCCCCCCAGCGGGCGGCCGGGATTGGTCGACCATTCGGTCTTGCTCTGGCTGGAAATGCCGCCGCCGATGGTCAGGCGATCCAAGGCGCCGGGTAGCGTGTAGCTGGTCGACAGTCGCACCACATGGTGCGGATCGCGCTGGTAGCTGAGGCCCTTCACATCGAGATAGCTGTAGCCGAAGAACAGGTTCCAGCCCGGCAGCACCTCGCCCGAGGCATCGAGGTCGATGCCCTTGGAGATCACGCCGCTGACGGCGCGGTAGATCGTCTCGCCCGTGGTTTCGTGGATCAGGCCGGTGCTTTCGGCCACGTTGCTCTGCTTGTTGCGGTAGAACGCGAGCGAGGTGTTGAGCTTGCCGCCGTAGAACGCGCCCTTGATGCCCGCCTCGTAGCTGGAGCCGGTGACGGGATCGAGCAGGTTGTCGTTCTCGTCCCGCAGATTGCCCTGCGGCGTGAACATGTCGGTATAGCTGGCATAGAGCGAGATTTCGCGCGTCACGTCGTAGACGAGCCCGGCGTAGGGCGTGAACACGCCCTTTTCCCGCGTGACGGCGGCGTCGGCGGTGTAGACGTTGCGCACCGTGTAGTCGCCGCCATGGGCCTTGTAATCGCTGATGCGCCCGCCGACGATGGCGGTCAGGCCGTCCATCAGGCTGAAGCGGCCCGCCACGTAGCCACCGATGTTGCGCGTCTTGTCCACGGCGCGGGCATCGGTGCGGAAGGTCTCGAAATTGGCATAGGATCCGTCCCAGCTGCGCCAGTCGTCGATCGGCAGGCCGGCCGCGCGGTACTGACAGCCGCTATAGGGCGCGACGCCGGCGATGCTGCAATTGCCCAGGGCATTGCTGAACGTGTACTGCGTGACCCGGTCCCAATAGCCGTTGATGCCGATCATCAACTGGTGTTCGCGCCCGAACAGATGAAGCGGACCATGGGCGGAGACATCCATGTTGTCGCGTCCGCTATCCGCTTCGGAATGGAAGGCATTGAGGTAGGCGCCGGTGCCGTCCTGATTCCAGAAGCCCGCAAACCCGCCGACGGAGCGGGCCGCGTTGTTCACTTTGGCGAGGCCCATGTTGTTGTAGGCGCTGCCGTCCGTGCGCGCATAGCCCAGCCGGAGGCGCCAGCCGTTGTCCCATTCATGCTGGAGGTTCGCGAAGGCCGTGGTCGTCTTGCGGCGCGCGATGCTCCAGTCGGTGACCGGATTGGTGCTGCGCGGCAGGTGGGCGAGCGTGCCGTCGGCAAACCAGATCGCGACGTTGCTGCCCCAGGTCGCGCCCTTGTTGATGGTGCGTTCGTACTGGACCCCGCCGTTCAGCACGGTCTTCGGGCCAAGGTCGACCGCAAAGTTGGCCAGGACGCCGCGCCGGTCGATATGTTCGCGCTCGCGGAACGTGCCGGTGCTCTCGTCGGTGAAGACCAGGCGGCCGCGCACGGTGCCGTCGGCCGTGACCGGGGCATTGAGATCGGCCATCACCCGGCGCTTGTCCCAGTTGCCCAGCGTCAGCATGCCGGCCGCGCCCAGCCTGGTCGTCGGCTGCTTGCGCTGGAGGTATATCGTGGCGGAAGGATCGCCGGTGCCGCCCAGCAGGCCATTGGCACCGCGCACGATCTGCACGCTGTCATAGAGGTCCATGTTGGTGGAGGCGCCGCCGCTGGTCAGGCTGCTCTGGCCATCCACCTGCATGCCGTCGATGCGGTAGTTGGTGATCTCGAACCCGCGCGCGCGGTAGTTGGTCCGGCCCGCGTTGTCGTTGGAATAGGACGTGACGCCCGGCGTGGTGGCCAGCACATCGTCGATAGTCTCGATCTGCTGGTCGTCGAGCAACTGGCGGGTGACGACGGTGACGGTCTGCGGCGTCTCGCGCAGGGTCAGCGGCAGGCCGATGGCGATACTGGCTTCCTGGCCCGTGTAGGACGATGTCTCTTCCGTTCGCTGGCCGGTGACGATGATTGACGGGGCGTCCGCATCCTCGGCCGCGGCGGGCTGAACCCAGCACAGGGCGACGGCAAGCGCTGCCAGCGAGCCGCGCGTAGCGGTTCGCACGGAATAGGTTGGTTTCACGTTGAAAGCCCCTTATAATGCAATTCATTCGCAACAGGGGCGCCCACTATCACCGAAGGGCTTGGGGTAAATCCGTGGAATTGTGCAATTTTGTCAGGTCTTCCGGCGCTTTGTCACGCCATGTAACGGGCGTTGAAATCCATCGGTATTCAGCGGAAAATCCGTCGTGACCGATATTCTGGTCGTCGACGACGATGCCGACATCCGCGAACTGCTCTGCACCTATCTGTGCGAGGCGGGGATGGGCGCGAAAGGCGCTGCGGATGGCGAGGAAATGTGGCGGTTGCTGGAACGCTACCGGCCCGACCTGATCATTCTCGACCTCATGCTGCCGGGGGCGGACGGGCTGTCGCTCTGCCGGGCGCTGACGGCGCAGCACGACATTCCGATCATCATGCTCACCGCCCGCGGCGCGCTGATCGATCGGATTGTCGGGCTCGAACTTGGCGCGGACGATTATCTCGCCAAACCTTTCGATCCCCGCGAACTGCTGGCCCGGATCAACGTCGTGCTGCGCCGGGCAGCGCGCGCGGGGGCGCAGGCACCGGCGTCCGAGCCCGAGACGATCCGGTTTGCCGGATGGCAGCTCGATACCCGCCGCAACCTGCTTCTGCAGGATGGCGGGGCTGGGCCCGTGATGATGGGCGGGTCGGACTTCCTTGCCTTGCGCACGCTGCTGCGCCACCCTTACCGGACGCTTAGCCGGGATTTTCTGGCGCGCGAGGTCTATGGGCGGGAGCGCGATCCGACCGACCGGGCGATCGACATGTGCATCAGCCGCCTTCGCCAGATCCTGGGCGACGATGCCCGCAGCCCGTCGCTGATCCGCACCGTTCGCAATGGCGGGTATGTGTTGGCGGTGGATGTGGCGAACGGGGGCTGAGCGGCGCGCGCTGATGCCGATTTACCGCAAAGCCAATCGCTCCGCTTCGCTGTCGGCACGGATCGCCTGTATCCTCGTCGCCGGGCTGCTGCTCGCCCAGTTGCTGACCAGCACCATCTGGTTCGAAAGCCGCCGCCGCCAGATGCAGGAGATCCCGGCGCGCGTTTTCGCCACGCGCGTGGCCGACGCCCTGCGCCTGCTGGACGCCCGCCCGCCCCAGGACCGCGCGGAATTGATGGCGGCACTGCAGGCGCCCGGCCTTTCGCTGCGCTTCGCCTCGCAGCTGCCGGCACCGCAAGCTGGGTCGCAGGACGTGCAGCGTTCATCCGCGCTGCTTCAGCACGCGATGCGCGTGCACCTGGGCAGACCGGTGGAAGTGCGGGTCATCAGCGCGCAATTGCTGGACGACCGGGGGCGACCCGCGAACACTTGGGCGATGCTGTCCGCGCAGGAACCGGCCGCGCAGTTTCGCATCGCCGTCCGCCGCGATCCCGACGATCCCTGGCTGCTGGCCGAAGGGCATGAGGATGAGAACGGGGCCGACCTGGACCGGGTCGGGACCATCGCCGACTATGTGGTGCGCATCTATCTCCTGCGCATCCTGATCGTCGGGGTGCTGACCTGGCTTGCCGTGCGGCTGGCGATGACGCCGCTGAAGCGCATGGCCGATGCGGCCGAGGCGCTGGGGCGCGACATTCACAGCCCGCCGCTGGAAACCTCGGGCCCACGCGAGGTGCGCCGCGCCGCCGAGGCATTCAACGCCATGCAGCACAAGGTGATCGGCCATATCGAGGAGCGCACCCGCTTTCTGGCCGCCGTGTCGCACGATTTGCGTTCCCCCATCACCCGCCTGCGGCTGCGCACCGAAATGCTGCCTGGCGAGGAGCAGAAGGCGGGTTTCCGCAAGGATCTGGCCGAAATGGAGGGGATGGTCGATGCCACGCTGTCGTTCATGAAAGGCGGCGTCGATGAGGAATTGACCGGAGATGTCGATCTCGACGCGATGCTGGGTGAAATGGTCGCGAACTTGCAGGACCATGGCGCGGCGGTGACGCTGAGCGGATCGGCAAACGGCAGGGTCGCCGGGTTTCCGAACGGGTTGCGGCGCTGTATCGGCAATCTGGTGGAGAACGCGCTGCGCTATGCCGGAGCCGCGCAGATCGTGGTTTGTGCAAGCCCCGCCCACATCGCCATCACGGTGCAGGACAGAGGCCCGGGCATACCGGAGGAGGCGCTCGACCTGGTGTTTGAGCCGTTCTACCGGCAAGAGGATTCGCGGAACGTGGCGTCCGGCGGTGTCGGCCTGGGCCTGAGCATCGCCCGCGACATTGCCGCGGCCCATCACGGCACGCTCTGGCTGCGCAACCGGTCAGGCGGTGGGCTGGAGGCCGATCTTCGGCTTCCCCGAGCGGGCTGCCGCACGTAACGCCAGCTCTGGTCTTACGCGTTTTTTGCTTCGCCAGGCGCTGCCACCTGACAGCCTTGGCTTGTCGCAGGCGGGTAAAGCCCGCGCAGCGCCCGGATCGAAGAAATGGCGGCCCCGAAAGGCCGCCATCCCTCACGCTTCATCCGGGTGGTTCAGAAACGAACCTTGGCACCCATGGTGAAATAGCGGCCGATCGTGTCGTAGTGGATCGCGCCGTAAGTGGTCAGCGGCGGATCGCGGTCGAACAGGTTGTTGACGTTGGCGAAGATCGTGAACTTGTCGATGTTCACCTGCGCGCCGAGGTCCACGTAGACCCGGGCCGAGATGTCATTGTTGGCGATGTCCAGCGCATGGTTGAACTTGCCGCCGCCGACATAGCGAACGCGGGTGTCGAGCGAGAACGTGTCGCTCGTATAGGTGACGATGCCGCTGGCGCGCCAGTGCGGGGTGCCGAAGCTGACATTGTCGCCCACGTCGCCCGCGCGGTCCACGGTGGTGGTGCCGTCGTTGATCAGGACCTTGGGAACATACGTGGCAAGGCCGCGCAGGCGCAGGTTGCCGCCGAGATTCGCGGCGATCGTGCTCAGCGGGAACTGGTAGGTGCCCTCGATGTCGATGCCCTTGGTCTTGTATTCGGCCAGGTTGATGTAGGTGGTGTAGATCGTGGTCGGCGCGCCGGAGCTGTCACGCACGATCTGGCTGCACAGCGAGGTATTGCCGTTGTCGCAGCCCGAGACGATGTCCTGTGCACCCAGCGAAGTGATCGCGTCGCGCAGCTTGATGTTGTAGTAGTCGACCGAGAGGTTGAAGCCCGGCAGGAACGAGGGCGTGAACACCGCGCCCAGCGTCAGCGTGCTGCCGATTTCGGGCTTGAGGCCGGCATTGCCGCCGCCGTAACGGGTGACCGAATAGGTGTTGCCATTCTCCGCCACGGTCGAGAAGCTCGTGGTGGTGGTGGTGAACAGCTCGCTGAGGCTGCCCGAGCGGATGTCGCGCGAACGCGAGACGCGCAGCAGCAGGTTGTTGAAGATGCGGTCGGTCAGGCCCAGCTTCCACGACCAGATGCCGCCGCTGGTGCTGTAGTGGCTGTAGCGCGCCGCTCCGTTGACATCGAGCTTGCTGAACGGCTGGTCGAGCAGCGGCACGGCGACTTCGCCGAAGAACTCCTGCACGTTGAACCCGCCATTGAGCGGCGAGAAGTTGAAGCGGCTGAAGCCCTTGGCGGCGGAAACCGCGTCAAGGCCGCTGGTCACCTGTTCTTCCCAGCGCGCTTCGGCGCCGACCGCGATCGAGACCGGGCCCGCCCAGGTCGAGAACGGATCGCCGCGCAAGCTGCCGCCCATCGAATCCAGCTTGGTGGTGTAGACCGCGCGGGCGGTGTTGCCGAAGACATAGTCGATGGCGGCCTGGCTGGCAGTGCCGGTGCCCAGGATGTTGAGCGGCGCGCAGTCGGTATCGGGGTCGGTCAGCGCCACGCGGCAGACGATGTTGCCGCTGGAATCCGTCACCGCGTCCAGCGCGTTGGTCAGGTTCGTGCCGGTGATCTGGTTGTGGTAGCTCTGCATGTTGCGCATTTCGCCGTGGCTGTAATAGGCGCTGTAGCGCCACTTGCCATCGGCGAAGCTGCCGTCCACGCCGATCGCGCCTTCCACGTTCTGGCGGTAGTAGTCGAAGGTGCGGTAGCCGTAGTCCTCGAACACGCGGCCGACCTTGATGCTGGTTTCACCCGCGGCGGCAAGCTGGCTGCGGATGGTGTCCGACAGGTACGGATTGGCGGCCGAGAGCGTGTAGGTGCCGCTTTCCGCATAGAAGGGATAGCTCGCCCAGATGCGGCTGTAGCTGCCGTCTGCCCAGAACGTGGCGTCGCCCACTTCGAAGCTGGCGCGGGCGTAGGAGTTCACGCGCTGGTAGGGGTTGGTGAGCGCGTATTCGTCGTTGGTGGCAACGCCTTCGCCGCCGACCATCGTGGTGCCGCTGATCTGGCTGCCATACTGGAAGGCGCGCAGGGTGCCGTCCGCGTTGAAGGTCTGGCCCTTGAGCGTGCCCGAGGTGATCAGGCCGCCGAGGCTGGTGTTGGAGGCGTTGACGTCGCGCACGAGGATATAGGCATGGTCGCCGCCGACCGGCGAGAACAGGTTCGAGCTGCCGACGTTCTTGCGCGAGTTGCGGTCGAGGATGCCTTCGTCGTTCTGGTATTCGGCGCCGATCATGAAGTGGCCGCGGCCGCCCGCGAACCTGGTGCCGAAGGTACCGTCGAAGCTGTAGCGATAGCCGTCCCCGCGCGAGGAGATGCCGTTCTGCGCGCCGATGGTGAGGCCTTCGAGTTCGTCATCGAGGATGATGTTGACGACGCCGCCGATGGCGCCCGAACCCCACGCCGCCGAGGCACCGCCGGTGACGACGTCGACGCGCTTCACCAGGCCCTGGGGAATGGTGTTGAGATCGGCCGCGCCGGTGAAGCGGCGGTTGTTGAGCAGCGTCAGCGTGCGGGTGACGCCGAGGCCGCGAAGGTCCATGGCAGACGCGCTGGAGTTGGTGTTGGCGACCGTGCTGGCCGGGGTCTGGGTGGCGCGGAACTGGGGCAGGTCGTTCAGCACCTGCGCGATGCTGGGACGGGCGCCGAGGCGCAGTTCGGTCTCGCCCACGACAGTGGTCGGCGTCGGCGCGTCGAAGCCCTTGCGGTCGATGCGCGATCCGGTGACGACGATGGCGGAGCCCGCATCGCCGGCCTCATCGGCAGGCGCCGAATTTTGAACGCTCTCCTGCGCCATGACTGGCTGGGCAAGCGCGATGGTCACGCCGAGGACGGCGGTGCCCCCGGTCAGCAATTGGCGGAACTTGCGGCTATTATCACGCATTTCTGTGGACCCCTTGTTGAGTTTGTCCGGCCGCCCCTGAGCGGCTGTTGTGGTGAAGAGTGGGAGGCGCGCGTCAGCCTTCGGCGCGGCGGAATTCGACGTCGTAGGCACGGCTTTCGCCAAAGCGCAGGCTGGTGACCTTGCCGCTGGCATCGCGCTTGAACTTGACGGTGACGGCGGAGGACTGCGGCAGCGCGTCGCCGGTGAAGACGTCAGCGTAAGCCGCCGCCAGCGGGCGGCTGGACCAGCGCGGACCGTCGTAGACCAGCGCATCGCCCTGCTGGCGGAAGGTCAGGCAGCCGCTGGTGTCGACGCCGCAGAAGCGGCCGGTGTAGTCCTTCGGATCGAAGGCCGTGACCTGCTCGACCTTGCGGTAGGGGATGCGCTCGCCCTCGCGGTTTTCGCGGACGAGGCCGGACTTCGTAAAGGCGAAAATGTCCTCGCGCAGCGCCCAGCGGCCCGCGCTTACCGGCACCAGCACGCGGCCATCGGCGGTGAGCTGACCCTGCGCATCGGCGGCGAAGCGGACCGGGAAGCCGGTCATGCCATCGGCATAGAGACCGGTCGGCAGCGGCGCCTTGGGCGTGTAGGGCTTGGCCTTGAAGGCGGGCAGGAACACGTCGGCGACCGCGCGGCCCAGCGTCGGCGTATCGGCATTGCCGCCGTTGCACAGCAGCGAAACGGCCAGCTTCTGCCGGGGATAGCGCGCCATCCAGGCGCGGTAGCCGCCGGTCGAGCCCGAGTGGCTGACTTCCTGCTCGCCATTGTGGTCGAGGTTCACCAGCGCCAGGGCATAGGCGATGCGGGTGCCGTCGTTCAGCGTGGTGGGCTGCTGCATGGTCTGGGTGAAGCCGGGGCCGAAGCGATCGTCGTCGAGCGCCGCCTGCCACTTCACCAGATCGCCGACCGTGGTGAGCAGGCCGCCGTTGCCATAGGCGTCCTCGATCACCTGGTCGTTGCGATAGAGGCCCTTGTCGAAGTCGTAGGCGCCGGTGCGGCCCACGACGACGTCGCCGTGATCGTCGCGCCAGCGGGTGTGGGTCATGCCCAGCGGCACGAAGATGCGGCCGTGCGTGAAGTCCGCCAGCGACTGGCCGCTCACGCGCTGGACGATGATCGCCAGCAGGTTGAAGTTGCTGTTGCTGTAGAGGTAGTGCGCGCCGGGGGCGTAGTTCAGTTGCTTCTGCCGGACCAGGATGCCGAGCATGTCCTGATTGTCCGCCGTGCGGCTGTTGCGCGGCCAGCCCTCGATCGCGGCGACCGAGCCCCAGTCGCGCAGGCCGCTGGTGTGGTGCAGCAGGTGGCGGATCGTGATCGGCGCGCCGTAGTCCGGCATTTCCGGCACGTACTTGCGGATGTCGTCATCGAGCGAGAGCTTGCCTTCGCGGGCCAGCATCAAGGTGGCGGCGGCGGTGAACTGCTTGGAATCGGAACCCGCCTCGTAGATCGACTCCAGCGTGGCCGGCACGCCGAGTTCGAGGCTGGCCATGCCGTAGACGCGCTCGGCAATGACCTGCCCGCCGCGCGAGACGGCAACCGCGCAGCCCGGCGTATCCTTATGGTTCCAGCGTGCGAAGACGGTGTCGACGGCGGCGATCTGGGCCGCAGAAGCCGGAGCAGAGGCCGGAGTGGGGGCCGCCTGGGCAAGGCTGGAAAGACCAATGGCAGTCATTACGCCGGCAATCGGCGTCAGGCTCAACTTCATGTCGCAAGATCCCCTTCGATCCCGCAACCCGCTGCGTCGGGCGCAGGCGGTGTTGCGTTCGAGGGGGAGAGCTAGAGCGCTCCGCTGTCACGAACCTGACATGTGCGCCCAGCGTCAAGCTTTTGTGCAATCAATTGCAAGAACCTGACGCAAGGGCTTGGCATTTGTTATGCGTAGAGCCATGCATGGCGAAATATCACATCCTCGGGGGAGGGAGACGGGTCGCAATCTGGGGAATTTCTGATGCGTTTGTTGCTGGTTGAAGACGACGAACGGCTGGCGCGCGGCGTCGCCGCCTCGCTGGAGGCGGCCGGTTTTTCGGTCGACCGCCTGGACAGCGGGGAAGACGCGCTGCAGCTGGCCGGGGCCGAGCCTTATGCCGCGATAATCCTCGACCTGGGGCTGCCCGACATCGATGGACTGGACGTGCTTTCGCGGCTCAGGGCGCGCGGCGCGCTGACCCCGGTGCTCATCCTCACCGCGCGGGACATGGTGGATGACCGCATCAACGGGCTCGACCGCGGCGCCGACGATTACATGGCCAAGCCGTTCGACCCGCGCGAACTCGAATCGCGCATCCGCGCGCTGGTCCGCCGCAGCCAGGGCACGCCAGATCCGGTGCTGCGCATCGGCACCCTGGTGTTCGACCGCTCGAGCCGCACCGTCTCGCTCGACGACAGCGTGATCGATCTGCGCCGCCGCGAGCTGGCGGTGCTCGAAACGCTGATGGGCCGCCCCGGCAAGGTCATTCCCAAGGAGCGTCTCTCAGCCGAAGTCTTCGCCTTCGACGATGCCGTCACCCCCAATGCCCTGGAAGTCTACGTCGGCCGCCTGCGCCGCAAGCTGCTGCCGTCCGGCCCGGCCATCCGCACCGTGCGCGGGCTCGGCTACATGATCGAGGCGGCCTGAACGGGCGCAAGGGGCCATGCTGCACGTCCGTTCCCGGCAGGCGCCGCCACTGGCGCCGTCTCTGCGGCTGCGCCTGACCGGCGCGGTGATGCTGCCGCTGGCCGCCTTGGTGCTGTTCTTCGGCGTGGTGACCGTGCTGGTCACCCACAACACCGAAGCCGATACCGTGGACCGCGTGCTGATCGGCTCGGTGCGGACGCTCAGCCTTGCCTACAACAGTCCGCCCGGCGAGCGCGAAAGGCTGGTGCCTTTGGCGATCCACCTGCTCAAGCGCCGGGCCCGTCCGGTCGTGCATTACAGCGTCTACAGCGGCGGCAAGGCGATCTCCGGCGATCCGGCGCTGCTGCCGCCGGCGGATTACAGCCCGCGCTGGGACGGCGTGACCGACAGGCATGCACCCGCGACATTCTACAACGCCTATCGCGAGCATCGGCTGGTACGCGGCTATCTTGATCCGGCGGATGCCGCAGCGGTAACGCAGGCCGCCTATCTGCGTGGTGGCATGCTCCACGGCAAACCCGTGCGCATCACCACCGAGATCCGCCGCGCGGCGGGCGAGCAGGGCCTGATCGTCATCCAGATTGCCGACTATGTCGACGATCGCGCCATCTATGTGCAGAACTTCGCGCTGCGCGTGCTGATGGTCGGCCTTGCCGCGCTGATCGTCACCGGCGTGCTGTTCTGGTGGGCGATCCGCTGGGGCCTGCGCCCGCTGCTGGACATGACCCGGCAGGTCGAGCAGGCCCGCCATGACGCCTCGCCCGCGTTCCGCCTGCAGGCGCCGGAAACCGCGCCGGTGGAGATGCGGCCTTTCGTGGCGGCCTTCAACGGGCTGATGGCGCGGCTCGACAAGGCGGCGGATTCGCTCAGGCAGTTCACCTCGAACGCCTCGCACCAGATGCGCACGCCGCTGGCGGTGGCGCGCGTGCAGCTCGACGTGCTGGATCGCTACGGCCCGGAATCGCCGCAAGGGCAGGCCGCGCTTCAGGATATTCCGCATTCCATCGATTCGCTGGAGCAATTGCTGCGCCAGCTGATTTCGCTGGCCCGCAGCGAGGATCAGGAAGGCACGCTGCTGCAGCCCTTCGACCTCTCGGACGTCGCCGCTTCCGTCACCGCGGACCGCGCCGCGCAGGCGCCTGCGCATATCGACATCAGTTACGAAAACGAGAGCGAGGGCACGGTAACGGCCATGGGCGAGCCCCGCCTTGCCGCCGAGCTGATCGGCAATCTGCTGGACAATGCGATCCGCTACAACCGGCCCGGCGGCGCGGTCGCGGTCCATCTTGGCCGGCGCGGCGGCCATGCCTTCGTCGAGATCGACGACACCGGCCCCGGCATCCCGGCGGCAGAGCGCGAACGGGTGTGGGAGCGCTTCTACCGGGTGCGGGGGCAAAGCCAGGCTTTCGGCACCGGGCTTGGCCTGCCGATTGCCCGCGCGCTGGCCGACCGGCTCGGTGCGCGGGTCACGCTGGCGGACGGACGCACCGGGCAGGGACTGTGCGCCATCGTGGAGTTCCGCGCCGAAGCGGCATGAATTGCATGGACCGGCAAGGGCGCGACAGGTTCCTGTCAGCCGCCGTCGATACCCCCTGGGCCAGCCATTATCGGGCCAGCCCAAGGGGACATCCGTCATGCCAATCCGCCGCCGCGCCTTGCGCGCTTTTCTCGTTGCCGGAGCCGCTGCTTTTGCTGCCACCGCCATGCCCGCGCTGGCGGAGGAAGAGGAGGAAGGCGGCACCCTGCCGCCGGTCGCCGCCGTGCCCAGCACGCCGATTGCAGGGGACTTCACTTTCGCCGCCGTGGGCGATCTGATCTACTTGCGCCCGATGCTGGCGACGCTCGAAAAGCAGTCCCCGGAAATGCTGCGTCTTTTGCGCAGCGCCGATGTGACGTTCGGCAACTTCGAGACCACCGCACTCGATCTCAAGACCTTCAAGGGATCGCCGCAGGCCGAATCCGGCGGCACCTGGATGCTGGCCGATCCGCGCGTGCCTGCCGATGTCGCCGCGATGGGCATCGACATCGTCGGCCACGCCAACAACCACGCGACCGACTGGGGCGTGGAAGGCATGCTCGATACGCTCGATCTGCTCGATGATGCCCATGTCGTCCATGCCGGGACGGGCCGCTCGATGAGCGCCGCGCGCGCGCCCGCCTATTACGACGGCGGCCATGGCCGCATCGGCCTGGTCTCCGCGACGACCACGTTCACGCCGATGTCGCCCGCCGCCGATCCGCTGGGGCAGGTGCCGGGGCGCGGCGGCGCGAACACCATCCGCAGCACCGAAGTCGGGCTTGTCTCGCAAGCCGACCTTGCGGTGCTGGCGCGTCTTGCCGGCACCAAGGAAGGCGCTGCGGTAAAGCTCAAGGGCCGCGAGTACCGCGTCTCCGCCGATGCCGTCTCGCCGATGAAGATCGAGTATGATCTCAACCGGAAGGACGTGGCCGCCAACCTGCTGGCGGTGCGCCAGGCCAAGGAAAACGGCAACTTCGCGGTGTTCTCGCTGCACAACCACGAGCCGGGCAATGCCAGCAGGACGCCGGCCGGCTTCGCGCAGGGCCTCGCCCATCAGGCCATCGATGCGGGCGCCGACGTCTATGTCGGCCACGGCCCGCACCAGCTGCGCGGGATCGAGATCTACAAGGGCAAGCCGATCTTCTACTCGCTGGGCAACTTCGCGATGATGAACAACTCGCTCGATGACGTGCCGGCCGACATGTACGACCAGTTCGGCGTCACTCCGGGCAGCGTGACCACGCCCGAGTTGCTGGCCGCGCGCAATGCCAAGGAGTTCTCGGATCCCGCCCTCTACGAGACGGTGATCGCCACGGCCCACTACCGCGACGGCAGGCTGGACGAAGTGCGGCTCTATCCGGTCGATCTCGGTGTGAATGCCAGCGGGGCGGGACGCGGGGTGCCGCACATGGCGGACGCTGCCACCGGCGCGCGCATCCTGGCGCGGCTGCAGGCGCTGTCGCAGCCCTATGGCACGACCATCGCCATCGATCACGGCGTCGGTGTGATCCGGCTCGGCGCGATCCGCGGCGACGTTATCCGGGGCGACAGGGGCCGCTGACGGACCGCTGGGCCGGAGCAGGGCGCAGGCGCTGCTCCGGCCGGCGGCAGGGCGATCAGCCCTGTTCGAGCTGGGCGGCGGCGATCGCCGTCAGGTTGAGGATGCCGCGCGCGGTGACGCCCGGCGTCAGCACGTGGATCGGCTGGGCCAGGCCCATCAGCATCGGCCCGACGGTGGGCGAGCTGGACGAGGCGGACAGCGCGGTCAGCGTGATGTTGGCGGCATCGAGCGTGGGCATGACCAGCAGGTTGGCCGGGCCTTCGAAGCGCGAATCCGGCACCAGGCGGTCGCGCAGCGGCTGGCTGAGCGCGGCGTCGGCATGCATTTCGCCGTCCACCTGCAGGTCCGGCATGGCCTTGCGCACGATGTCCAGCGCGGCGCGCATCTTGCGCGCGCTGGGGCTGTGCGAGGCGCCGAAATTGGAGTGCGAGAGCAGCGCCACGCGCGGGCGCAGGCCGAAGTGCTTGAGCTGGGTGGCGCCCAGCTGGGTCATCTCGGCGATCTGCTCGGGGGTCGGGTCCGGCACCATGTGGGTATCGGTGATGAACAGCGCGCCGGCATCGAGGATCAGGCCGGACAGCGCGTAGACGCGGCTGCTGGCGGGATCGCGCTCGATCACCCGCAGCACGTGCTCGACCTGGCCCCAGTATTCCGAACGGCCGCCGACCAGCGCGGCATCGACGCGGCCGGTGCGCAGCATCATCGTCGCGGTGATCGTCGGGCGGCGATAGACGTGGCGCAGGATCTCGTCGGTCGGCACGCCCTTGCGCGAGGCGATGGCACGATAGGCCTCGACCAGATCGGCCATGACCTCGTGATCGGTCTCGGGATCGATCACCTCGACGTCGCGGTCGAGTTCGAAGCCGAGGCCGAGGCTGGGCAGCTTCTCCTTGAGGATCCGGCGGCGGGCGACGATGGTGGGGCGCACCAGTTCCTCGTCCAGCGCGTCCTGGATCGCGCGCAGCACGCGCTCGTCCTCGCCCTCGCCGTAGACGATGCGGCGCTTGCTGCCGCGGGCGGCCTCGAACACCGGCAGCATGAGCTGGCCCGAACGGGTGTTCTGGTGCGAGAGCGCGCGCTTGTAGTCGTCGAGGTCGATGGTCTTGGTGGCGACGCCGCTGTCCATCGCCGCGCGGGCGACGGCGACCGCGATTTCGCCGATCAGGCGCGGGTCGAACGGGGTCGGGATGATGTATTCGGGGCCGAACACCAGCTTGCGGCCGCCATAGGCCTGGGCCACGCTGTCATGCGCGGGCAGGCGGGCGAGCGCGGCGATGGCCTCGGCGGCGGCCGCCTTCATCTCCTCGTTGATCGCGGTGGCGCCGACGTCGAGCGCGCCGCGGAAGATGTAGGGGAAGCACAGGACGTTGTTGACCTGGTTCGGATAGTCCGAGCGGCCGGTGGCGATGATCGCATCGGGGCGGGCTTCGCGGGCCAGTTCGGGGCGGATTTCCGGCTCGGGATTGGCAAGCGCGAAGATCAGCGGGTTGGGCGCCATCAGCTCCAGCCATTCGGGCTTGAGCACGCCGGGGGCGGACAGGCCGAGGAACAGGTTGGCGCCGGGCAGCACCTCGGGCAGCGAACGCGCGTTGGTATCGCGGGCATAACGCGCCATGTTGGGCAGCATGCCTTCGCGGCCGGAATGGATGACGCCGTCCTTGTCGGTCAGCGTCACGTTCTCGATGCGGAGGCCCATCGAGACCAGCAGGTCGACGCAGGCCAGCGCCGCCGCGCCCGCACCCGACGTGACGAGGCGCGCCTCCGCCAGCGTCTTGCCCTGCAGCACCAGCGCGTTGCGCACGGCGGCTGCGACGACGATGGCGGTGCCGTGCTGGTCGTCATGGAACACCGGGATGTTCATGCGTTCCTTGAGCCGCGCCTCGATGGCGAAGCATTCGGGGGCCTTGATGTCTTCCAGGTTGATGCCGCCGAAAGTCGGTTCGAGCAGGGCGACGGCTTCGACGAACTTGTCGGGATCGGTGGTGTCGACTTCGATGTCGAAGACGTCGATGTCGGCGAACTTCTTGAACAGGACCGCCTTGCCCTCCATCACCGGCTTCGAGGCCAGCGCGCCGATCGCGCCGAGGCCGAGCACGGCGGTGCCGTTGGAGATCACCGCGACGAGGTTGCCGCGCGCGGTGTAGTCCAGCGCCTTGGCCGGATCGGCGGCGATTTCCATGCAGGGCGCGGCGACGCCGGGCGAATAGGCCAGCGCCAGGTCGCGCTGGTTCACCATGCGCTTGGTCGGCTCGATCCTGAGCTTACCGGGCTGGGGGTAGAGGTGGTAATCGAGGGCGGCGCGGCGCAGATTGTCGTCCATGGCCACCCCCATAAGCATGGAAATCGTGCTTGCCTATGGTTTATCGGCGTAACGATATGTTGCCGTAAACGTCAGCCGCGAAATCCGCCGCGGTGCGCGCCCGGATCACCGGCTCCGTGCGAGCGGGATGACCAGCGGCATGCCGTCCAGCTCCGCGCGGTAGCCGGTGACGCCGTAGATGCTGCGCAGCATGGCGTCGGTGAGGACCTCGGCGGGCGAGCCGTCGGCGACCAGACGGCCCTGGTCGATCGCCAGCAGCCGGTCGCAGTGGCGTGCGGCGAGGTTGAGATCGTGCAGCACGGCGATCACCAGCGCGCCGGCGCGGGCCTCGCGGGCCAGCAGTTCCATGACGTCGATCTGGTGGCCGGGGTCGAGCGAGGCGAGCGGCTCGTCCACCACCAGCACCGGGGCGCCGACCGCCAGGGCCCGCGCCAGCAGCGCGCGGGCACGCTCGCCGCCGGACAGCTGCGTGGCGATGCGCGCGGCGAGATGGCCGACGTCGGCGCGTGCCATCGCCTCGTGGACGGCAAGGCGGTCGGCCTCGGCGATCCGCGACATCGGCCCCAGGTGCGGCAGGCGGCCGAGCGCGACGAGGCGCTCGACCGTGAGCGGCCAGTGCAGCGTCTGGCCTTGCGGCAGATAGGCGATGCGGCGGGCCAGCTCGCGCGGGGGGAGCGCGGCGATGTCCGCGCCGTCCAGTGCGATGGTGCCGCGCGCCGCCGGAACCAGCCCCGCGAGCGCGCGCACCAATGTCGACTTGCCGGCGCCGTTGGGGCCGATCACGCCGATCAGCGAACCGGCGTGAAGCTGCGCGGAGATGCCGTGCAGGATTTCGCGGCGGCCGAGTTCGACGGCAAGCTCGTTGATCGCGATCGTCGTCATCGGCGGGCTCACCACAGGCGCCGCTCCCGCAGCAGATGGAAGAGGAAGACGGGGACGCCGAGGAAGGCCGTCACCACGCCCAGCTTCAGTTCGGCATCGGTCGGGATCAGCCGCACGAGGATGTCGGCTCCGGTCAGCAGCACCGCGCCGCCGAGCAGCGAGGGCACCAGCAGCGCCGAAGGGCTGCGGTCGGTCATGGGGCGGATCAGGTGCGGCACGATCAGGCCGACGAAGCCGATCGCGCCCGACACCGCGACCGCGCCGCCGACGCCGATCGCCACGCCCAGCATCAGCCGCAGCCGCGTGCGGGCAAGGTCGACGCCGAGCGAGCGCGCCCCGTCCTCGCCCAGCGACAGCGCATCGAGCGCCAGCGGATCGGCCAGCAGCAGCGCCGCGCCCACCACCACGCAGGGCAGCGCGATCCACACGTGCTCCATCGAACGGTTCTCGATCGAGCCGAGCAGCCAGGACATGATCTCCATCGCCGCGAAGGGATTGGGCGAAAGATTGAGCGCGAGGCTGATCCCCGCGCCCGCCAGCGTCGAGACGGCGATGCCCGCCAGGATCAGGCCGAGCGGGCTTTCCGAACGCCCCGCCAGCGCGAACAGCAGCACCATCGCGCCCAGTGCCGAGGCGATGGCAAGCAGCGGCAGCATCGCTGCGTGCCACTGCGAAATGCCGAAATAGAGCGCGATCACCGCGCCCAGCGCCGAGGCGTTGGAGGCCCCCAGCACCGAGGGTTCGGCCAGGGGATTGCGCAAGTAGCCCTGCAGCACCGCACCCGACAGCCCGAGCATCGCGCCGGTCATCAGGCCGATCAGGGTGCGCGGCAAGCGCAGTTCGAGCAGGATCGCACGCACCACCGGCTCGCCGGTTCCGCCAAGCGCTGCCACCATCCGGCCAAGGCCGAGCGAGATGGGCCCGAGGCTCATCGACGCCAGCGCCACCACGATCACGGCGCAGGTCAGCAGCGGAAGCAGCGCCGGGTGGCGTAGCCGGGGCGGACTACCGGATAATTCCACTGGAACCTCGCTTGGCATCGGCCTGTGTCATGCCTGTGTCGCTGTCTGTCATGCTTGTGTCCCGGTCAGGTCCGGCTAAGAGCCAATGCCATGGCTTGCGGAAAAATCCATCGGCGTCTTCGGCTTGTCCCCTGCCTGCTGCTCGCGGCGATGGTTGGCGGCGTGGTCTATGGTGCGGCGATGCGGCCTGCCGCGCCGGTTTTGCCGCGTCCGCACCGGATCGTCTCGCTCAATCTGTGCGCCGATCAACTTTTGGTGGCGCTCGCCGACCGCGAGCAGATCGCCGGGCTCACCCGCTATGCCTCGGACCCCGAGATGTCGGCGGTGGCGGCACAGGCGCGCCGCCTGCCGGTCTTCGGCGGCTCGGCGGAGGAGATCCTCGCCGCGCGCCCGGACCTCGTGGTCGGCATGCCCGCCCGCCGCAATCCGGCCATCGCGGTGCTGAAGGGGCAGCACTATCCCGCGCTCGATCTCCAGTCCGCGAACCGTTACGAGGACATCCTCGTCTCGATCCGCGCGGTGGCCCGCGCGGTCGGCCATCCGGAGCGCGGGGAGGCGATGATCGCGCGGATGAATGCCGATCTGGCCGGGCTGCCGAAAGTGCCCGGAGGCAAGGTCGCCGCCTATTACCAGCGGCGCGGGTACCTGACCGGGACCGGCACGCTGGTCGACGATCTGATGACGCGGGTGGGGCTGGTCAATCTCGCCGGAAAGCTTGGAAAACCGCCGCTTTCGCAGATGAGCCTGGAAGAGATGGCGCTGGCCCGGCCGGACTTCATCCTGATGGACAGCGCCGCGCGGCCAGTGGAGGATCAGGGCACCGAGATGATCCATCACCCGATCCTCAGGACCATTGCCCGCATCACCATCCCGCAGGCGTGGACGGTCTGCGGCGGCCCGGCCTATGTTAAGGCGGCGCGGGCCATGGCGGAGCAGGCGGGCGGGCGGCCTCTCACCGCTCGCTGACGTTTGCGCGCCAGTCGAGCCGGGCCTGCCAGCCGCGCCGTTCGAGTTCGGGCACAGGGTCGGCTTCGAGCGGCGCGCCGAGGCACAGCAGGGCGATCAGCCGCCAGTCCGGCGCGGCGCCGAGAAGCCCGGACACATGCGCAGGATCGACCACCGAGACCCAGCCCAGCCCCAGCCCTCTCGCCCGCGCGGCCAGCCACAGCGTGTGGATCGCCAGCACCACCGAAAATCCCCGCGTTTCCGGCATCGTCGCGGCGCCGAGGCGGCCGCCGACGGGCGTGGCATCGTCGCAGAACACCGCGATCAGCTCGGGCGCCTCGCGCAGGCCGTGGAGCTTGAGCGCGCGATAGGCCGGGCGGCGATCCTCGGGCATCGCCTCACCGGCGCGGGCGATCTCGGCATCGGCGTGGGCCGCCAGCGCCTCGCGCAGTTCGCCCGAGCGCACCCGCACGAAACGCCAGGGCTGCGAATTGCCGACCGAGGGCGCAAGCTGGGCGGCCCTGAGCAATTCGGCCACGAGTTCTTCCTCCAGCGGATCGCTGCGGAAATGGCGCACGTCGCGGCGCCAGGCCAGCAGGTCGCCCAGTTCCTGCTGGAAGTCGGGGCCGAAGCGCGGCGGCATGGTCAGAACTCGATGCCCGCCTGCGCCTTCACGCCGGAGCGGAACGGGTGCTTCACCAGCGTCATCTCGGTGACGAGATCGGCGGCCTCCATCAGCGCTTCGGGGGCATTGCGGCCGGTGACCAGCACATGCTTCATCTCGCCGCGCGCGGTCAGCACGTCCAGCACTTCGTCCAGCGGCAGATAGTCGTAGCGCAGGACGATGTTGAGTTCGTCCGCCAGCACCATGTCATAGGCGGGATCGGCGACCATGCGCTTCACTTCCTCCCAGGCCTCGCGGGCGAGCGCGATGTCGCGGGCGCGGTCCTGCGTGTTCCAGGTGAAACCCTCGCCCATCGGCTTGAATTCGACATTGTCCGGGAAGGCATCGAAGACGACCTTTTCGCCGGTGGTCATCGCCCCTTTCACGAACTGGACGACGCCCACTTTCTTGCCGTGGCCGATGGCGCGGACCACCATGCCGAGCGCGGCGGTGGTCTTGCCCTTGCCCTTGCCGGTGTGGACGATCAGCAGGCCCTTCTCGATCGTCTTTCCGGCCATGATCTTGTCATGCGCGGCCTGCTTCTTCTTCATCTTCTCGGCGTGCTGTTCGTCACTGCGCTGCACCATGGTCATGCTCCTGCAAGGGCCGCGAGCGTCAGGCCCGCGCTGTTCGATCGGGGTTTCCACAGGCCGCGCTCCAGCGCCTCGGCAAGCCGCGCGGCGGTTTCGCGCAAGGCGGCGGGGTTGGCCTGGGCCATGAAGTCTCGCACCGCCTCGTCCTCGATGAAGGCGGCGTGGACGGCGTCGAAATGGTGGTCCTTCACCGCGTGGGTGGTGGCGGCAAAGGCGAAGAGATAGTCGACCGAGGCGGCGATCTCGAACGCGCCCTTGTAGCCGTGGCGCATGACGCCCGCGATCCACTTGGGATTGGTGACGCGTCCGCGCACGATGCGGCCGATCTCGTCCTCCAGCGTGCGCACGACCGGGCGTTCGGGGCGGCTGTGGTCGTTGTGATAGCTGATCGGCGCGCGGCCCTTGAGATGCTCGACGGCGGCGGCGATGCCGCCCTCGAACTGGTAGTAGTCGTCGCTGTCGAGCAGGTCGTGCTCGCGGTTGTCCTGATTTTGCACGACCGCATCGACCGCGGTGAGGCGCGCGGCGAACAGGCCGCGTTCGGCATCGCCCTCCACGCCGCCGCCATAGGCATGGCTGCCCCAGTCGAGATAGACATCGGCCAGATCGCCGCGTTCGTGCCAGATCTTCTCGTCGATCATGGCCTGGAGCCCGGCGCCGTAGGCCCCCGGTCTGGAGCCGAACACGCGCGCACCGGCGCGGCGGGCGGCCTGCGCTTCGGCCTCGCCGTTTTGGATGAGCCCAGCGGTTTCGGCGCGGTGGCGCTCGGCGGCGGGGTTGTCGCCCAGCGGCTCGTCGAGCGCCATGACCGCGCGCGCGGCGCTGTCGATCAGGTCGATCTGCTCGGGGAAAGCATCGCGGAAGAAGCCGGAGACACGCAAGGTCACGTCCACGCGCGGGCGGCCGAGTTCGGCCACGGTCATCACCTCGAAGCCGGTCACACGGCCCGAAGTCCAGTCCCAGCGCGGACGCACCCCCATCAGCGCGAGGGCCTGCGCGATGTCGTCGCCGCCGGTGCGCATGTTGGCGGTGCCCCAGGCGGAAAGGGCCACGGCCCTGGGGTACTCGCCCTCGCGCTGGAGGTAGTCCTCGACGAGAAGATCGGCGGACTTGCGGCCGAGTTCCCAGGCGACGGCGGTGGGCACGGCGCGGGTGTCGACCGAGTAGAAGTTGCGCCCCGTGGGGAGTACATCGGGCCGCCCGCGGGTCGGCGCGCCGGAGGGACCGGGCAGCACGAAGCAGCCATCGAGACCCGCCAGCAGCGCTTGCGCCTCGCGCGGGCCGCACAAGTCGACGCGGGGGGCGAGGTCGGTTTGAATGGTTTCGAGAACCGCCAGGCTCTTGTCTCCCGCCCCGCTCATCCTGAGCGTGTCGAAGGATGCTGGCGCGGTGCTGTGGTCCTTCGACACGCTCAGGACGAACGGCGGCTGGGTTGCTTCGCTGACCCATTCCGCCGCCAGCAGTTCGAGCCGCTCGACGGTATCGCCATGGGTGCGCCACGGCTCATCGGATACCGCCGCGAGCGCCTTGGGCCGCGCGCCGTTCCAGCGATCGCCCATGCGGCAGTCGAGCGGATCGAAGTCCAGCCTGAAATCGTCCGCCATCGCCCGCAGCAGCGAGGCCTGCCCGTCATGGTCATAACCACGGGGCGTGCGGGCCAGCGCGACCAGCAGGTCACGCCGCAGGCGGCCCTCGGGCGACCGGGTGAAGACATGCAGACCATCGCGGATCTGCAATTCCTTCAGTTCGCACAAGTAGTTGTCGATGGCCGAAAGCGCATCGTCGTCGTTGCCGCTGGCCCCGGCATCGCGGTCGAGGCCGTGGCTGCGGGCCAGATCGAGAATGTCGCGCCGCAGCCGGTCGAGCCGGCGCGGGTCCATCCCGGCGGCGAGGTAATATTCGTCCACCAGCGCTTCCAGCTGCTTGAGCGGGCCGTACGTCTCGGCGCGGGTCAGCGGCGGGGTGAGGTGATCGACGATGACCGCGCCGATGCGGCGCTTGGCCTGGGTGCCCTCGCCGGGGTCGTTGACGATGAAGGGGTAGAGCTGGGGCAGCGCCCCGGCGCAGATCTCCGGGAAGCAGTCGCGCGAGAGCGAGATGGCCTTGCCGGGCAACCATTCCAGATTGCCGTGCTTGCCGACGTGGACCAGTGCCTGTGCGCCGAAGTCCTGCGCCAGCCAGACATGGAAGGCAAGATAGGCGTGCGGCGGCGGCAGCGCGGGATCGTGGTAGCTGGCCTTGGGATCGATGGCGTAGCCGCGCGCGGGCTGCACGGCGAGAGCGAGATTGCCGAAACGGTGCACCGGCAGGCGGAACGCGCCGCCTTGCACGAAGGGATCGGCCGAGGGCTCGCCCCAGCGTTCGGTCATGGCCTTGCGCGCACTTTCGGGCACATTCGCGAAGGCGGCTTCGTAGGCCGAAAGCGGCAGTGACACTTCGCCGGGGCGATCCCGCGAGGTGAGGTCGTTGGTCACGCCGCCGGTCATCACCTGCATCAGCGCGGCGCCGTCTTCCGGCGCTGCGCCGGTGTCGTAGCCAGCCTCGGCCAGCGCGGCGATGATCGCGGCGGTGCTGGCGGGGGTGTCGAGGCCGACGCCGTTGCCGATGCGCCCGTCGCGGTTGGGATAGTTCGCCAGCACCAGCGCCACGCGGCGCTCGGGCGAGGGGGTGCGGCGCAGGCTTGCCCAGTTGGCGGCAAGGTCGGCGACAAAGGCCACCCGGTCCGGCGCGACGCGCGGGACGACGATGCCGCACTGGGTCACTTCGTCGAAGCGGGCGGCGGCCTTGAAGGCGACGGCGCGGGTGAACAGGCGGCCGTCCACTTCGGGCAGCGCCACGTTCATGGCCAGATCGCGCGGGCCAAGGCCGCGTGCGGAACCGTGCCAATCGGCCTCCTCGACACCCGCGAAGGCGACTTGCAGGATCGGGCAGTCCGCCTTTTCGAGAATGCCCGGCTTGCGCTCGTCCCCTGCGGAGGAGGAGGCGAAGCTGGTGGCATTGACGATCACGTCGGGCGCGATCTCGCCCAGCAGGCCGGAGAGCCAGTCCACCGCGAACGGCTCCCGCAGGGCGCGAACATGGACGGCGGCGACGTTGAAGCCGCGCTCCTGCAGTGCCGCGATCATCGCGTCCACGGCGTCCAGCGTGCCCGCGATCATCAGCGCGCGGTAGAACACCAGCAGTGCGAGCGGGCGGCCCGGGGTCCAGCCCCCCCGCACGTCGGCAAGGCCGGCGCGCTCGGTGCCCGCAAGGTAGAGCCCGGCATCGGCGACCGGCACCGGATCGTCGGGCGCGCCGGCATCATGGCCGATGGTGCGCGCGGCGGTGCGCAGAAACGAGAGGGCATTGGCCATGCCGCCCTGCCGCAGATAGTCGCGCAGCCGTTCGCGCAGATCGGCCGGCAGGGTGGAAGCGCGGTCGAGCGCGGGATCGGCTTCGCGGCCATCGGCAATGGCGGCAAAGGCAATGCCGTTCTCGCGCGCGGTGCGGGCGATCTCGTCGATGCCGTAGGGCCAGTAGCTCTTGCCGCCGAGCAGGATCACGCAGACGAATTTGGCCTTGGCGATCACTTTCTCGACATAGAGGTCGATCGAGTAGGGGTGGCGCAGTTGCAGCAGGTTGGCGAGGCGAATGCTCGGGGCGGAATGGGGGCGCGCGCCTTCCTGCATGCGCGCTGCTGCGCCTGCAAAGCAGGCGAGTTCGCTGTCCGCCACGGTGAGGATCACCATGTCGCCGGGAGACTGGTCGAGGTCGATCGCCTCCTCGCCGTTGGAGATCGTCCCCGGCGTGGCGGACAGCAGGTGCATCAGGCGTCCACGCTGCCGAGAACCCCGGCCAGCCCCGCCTCGATGGCGGCGCGGTCCAGCCCCTTCTGGCCGATGACGACCAGCTGGGTGTGGCGCATTTCCTGCGGCAGCCAGGCGCGGTCGTAGAAGTGCTGGATGCGCGGGCCGACGGCCTGCACGACCAGGCGGCCGGGCTTGCCGCCGACCGCGACCATGCCCTTCACGCGCAGAATGTCGTGCTCCGCGATCAGGTCCTTCAGGCGTGCGAGCAGCGCATCGAGATCGGCAACATCATCGCCGGAGACGACGAAGCTGTCGAAGTCGTCATGGTCGTGGTCCTCGTCCAGCCCGTCGATGTGCGAGGGGCGGGAATCGAGGTCGTCCTCGGCCGCTGCGGTGATGCCCAGCAGCGCGGCGATGTCGACGGCGCCGTGATCGGCGCGCACGATCTTCACGCCGGGGCGCGTTTCGGCCAGCACCAGCGTCTCGACATGGGCAAGGGCATCGGCATCGACGAGATCGGTCTTGTTGAGCACGACCATGTCGGCGCAGCCCAGCTGTTCCTCGAACAGTTCCTCCAGCGGGCTTTCGTGGTCGAGCATCGGATCGGCGGCGCGGGCTGCGGCCAGCGCCGCCTCGTCGGCGGCAAAGCGCCCCGCCGCGACGGCATCGGCGTCGATCAGCGCGACCACGCCGTCAACGGTGGCGCGGGTGCGGATGTCGGGCCACTGGAAGGCCTTGACCAGCGGCTTGGGCAGGGCAAGGCCGCTGGTCTCGATGATGATGTGATCGGGCTTGTTCTCGCGGTCCAGCAGCTTCTGCATGGTCGGCAGGAAATCGTCGGCGACGGTGCAGCAGATGCAGCCGTTGGCCAGTTCGACGATGTCGTCCTGCGGGCAGGCCTCGTCGTTGCAGCCCTTCACCAGTTCGCCGTCGACGCCGACATCGCCGAACTCGTTGATGATGAGGGCCAGGCGGCGGCCCTTGGCGTTCTGCAGCAGGTGGCGGATCAGCGTGGTCTTGCCGGCGCCGAGGAAGCCGGTGATGACAGTGGTGGGAACCTTGCTCATGTAATCGTCTCCCGCGCGCCAGCGACCTCAAGCGGCGGGGCTTTGCGCCGCACAGGCGGCGAAGGCGGCGTGCCGCGTCGGACCGGCGCACGGGCGCCCGACATGGCATGCCGCTGCGGCCCCGGCCGCATCCATCACGTCGCTCAGACGGAAGAGTTACCGTGCCTTGGCCATCCCCTGGACCCGGGCAAGAGCGACATCGACGCCGGCAGGTTTCCTGGCTCGCGGGTCACGGCGCGATGCACGGCCTTCCCAGGCCTCGCAGGATTTAGCGTCCGGCCCAGTGGCTGCGGCGAAGATCCTTGTCCCGCCGCGATGTGCATCGCGCTCGCCGCTTACAGTTGCAGGGACAGCCTCGGTTGCGGATGGCGAACCATCCTTGCCGTGTTCCCGTATTAAGCCCCTTGCGGGGCACCGGCGCGATCATGTCCGGGCTGCCATCTGGCGTTCCGGACGGATCTGCTCCTAGCTGGCGACCGGTAGGAGGGCAAGCGGTCAGGCGGAGATATCGGCCAGCGTCGCGCCGAGCGCCTGTGCGGCGTCCTGTGCGGCGAGGCGCACCTGAAGGCCGCGCTGGCCGCCGTTGATGAAGATCGCGTCCCACAGGATCGCGGTCTCGTCGATCACGACGGGAACGCGCTTCATCTGCCCGAACGGGCTGATGCCGCCAACCTTGTAGCCGGTCAGGCGTTCGGCCTCGGCGGGTTTCATCATCGCCGCGCTCTTGACGCCGAGCGCGGCGGCGGCGCGCTTCATCGAGACTTCGCCGCTGCTCGGGGCGATCACGCAGGCGGGCTTGCCGTCGGCCAGCACCATCAGCGTCTTGAACACCTGCCCCGGATCGGCGCCGATCGCCTCTGCCGCGGCGCGGCCGATGCTGTCTGCCGAGGGATCGTAGTCGTAGCTGTGCAGGCTGAAGGCAATGCCAGCCTGTTCGAGCATCTTCGTCGCGCGGGTCGCCTGAGCCATGGGGTGTCCTAGGCGGCGCGGACGCATTTCGCAACGCCGCGCTTGGCTTGCAAGCGGCGCCGCCCAGCCCGCTGCGAACACGTCTCCAAGTGCGGATTTCACTGACTTTTTGCGCGTTGGACCTCGCTGGCAAAGTCGTTACAACTTCGGCCATGACCTTGCGCCTCGCTTCCCGCATCCCATCCCTGCCGTGCCGGATCCCCCCTTTCGGAGGCCGCGCATGACGCCGGAAGCCGGGGCGAGAGCGGCATTGCAGCGCGGCGACCTTCACGGTGCGGCCGCCGCTGCCCGCGCGCTGGCCGACAGCGACCCGCAGGACCCGGCGGGCTATTTTCTGCTTGGTATCGCGGCGGCGGAAGCCGGGCAGATCGCCAAGGCGGTGCCGCTGATCGAGGCCGCGGTGGAACGCGGGCCCCGCGCCGAATATCTTGCGCATCTGGCCCGGCTGCTGATCCTGCTGCGGCGCGACGGCGAGGCGGCGGAGGCCGCGCGGCAGGCCATGGCACTGCCGCCCGGCGATGCGCTGACCTGCGACACCATCGGCTGCGTGCTGGCGCGGCTGGGCGATCACGAGGCGTCGATGGTGCCGTTTGCCGGCGCGGTCGCGGCCGAGCCGGACAATCTCGACTATCGCTACAACCTGGCGGCGGCGAGCGGGTTTACCGGGCGGGTCGAGGAGGCGCGCGGGCACTACGAGCGGATCCTTGCTGCCGATCCCGGCAATGCGCGCGCGCATTATGCGCTGGCGATCCTCTCGCGCCAGACGCACGAGGCCCATCACGTGCCCCGGCTGGAAGCGGCGCTGGCCGCCGCGGCGCGGCCGGACGATGCCTTGCGCATCCGGTATGCGCTGGCCAAGGAACTCGAGGACCTCGGCCAGGCGGCGGCGGCATTCGGCCACCTGTCCCTCGCCAATGCCGCGCACAAGCGGGCGATCCGCTACGATTTCGCGCAGGACGCGGCGATCTTCGATGCCATCGAGGCGACGTTCGGCGGCGCGGGGCTGGCGGATCCGGGGCCGGGCTACCAAGGCGCTGACGATGCGCCGATCTTTGTGGTCGGCATGCCGCGCACGGGCACCACGCTGGTCGACCGCATCCTGTCCTCGCACGCCGATGTCGGCTCGGCCGGAGAGCTTCAGGCGATGCCGCTGGCGGTCAAGCAACTGGCGGGCAGGCACCTGGCGGGCACGCCTTCGCGGCTGGTGATCGATCCGGCGACGGTGGCGGCGAGCGCGGCGATCGACCCCCGCCTTGTCGGCGAGGCCTACATGGCCCGCGCCGCGCACCAGCGCCCGCAAGGCACGGCGCGGTTCGTCGACAAGCTGCCGGCCAATTTCCTCTATATCGGCCATATCCTGCGGGCCTTCCCGAAGGCCTCGGTGGTCTGCCTGCGCCGCCATCCGATGGACACGGTGTGGAGCAACTACAAGAACCTGTTTGCCAGCCTCTCGGCCTATTACGGCTACTCCTACGATCTCATGGACACGGCGCGCTATTACCTGCGCTTCGACCGGCTGATGGCATTGTGGGAGCGGCTCTATCCGGGCCGGGTGCTGCAATTGAGCTATGAAGGGCTGGTCGCCGACCAGGAAGGCCAGACCCGCCGCCTGCTCGGCCACTGCGGGCTGGGCTGGGACGCGGCCTGCCTGGCCTTCCACGAGAACCGCGCCGCCGTCGCCACGCCGAGCGCCGCGCAAGTGCGGCGCAAGCTCAACAGCGACGCGGTGGGCCGCTGGAAGAGCCAGGGCGAGGGCATGGCCGAAGTCGCGGCCTTTTTCCGGGCAGAGGGCATCGCGATCGACTGAGTGGACGGAAAACGGCGCGGAAAAACCGGAGTTTCCCGCGCCGCCTTCCGGTTGCCTGTCCTGGGCTTCGATCAGAAGCGCATGGTGCCCTGCAGGCCGATCGTGCGCGGCTGGGCGACCGAGCGGCCATAGTAGCGCGAAACCACCCCGTCGTTGACGATGCCGGCGCGGGTCAGGTCGTTGCTGACGCCGGTCACGGCATACTTGTCGAAGATGTTGGTGGCGTAGAGACCGATGTCGTACATCGCCGTCTTGTAGGTGATGTTGGCCTGGTGCATCCAGTAATCGGGCAGCTTTTCCCCGCCGGCACGGGCGCCCACGCGGGTCAGGATGTTGCCGGTATAGGTCGCCGTCCAGCCGAAGGCGAGGCTGTTGTCGCCCACCGGCAGGTCGTAGCTCACGCCGATCGCCCCCTTGTTCTTGGCCGATCCGGGCAGCCGGTCGCCGACCTCGGCGTCGACCAGCCCGTCATGCGTCGAAAGCAGGTTGGCGACGCCCTCGGTCAGGTGCGCGTCGAGGTAGGAGTAGTTGCCGCGGATCGACAGGCCGGGGATCGGCCGGGCCTCGAACGAGGCGTCGATGCCCTTCGACACCGCCTTGCCGCCGTTCACGGTGATGCCGATGGCGCCGTAATAGGTCTGGCCGGCAAGCTGGATGCCGTCCCAGTCGATGTGGAAGGCCGAAATGCTGAAGTTCAGCTTGTTGTCGAGGAACTGGCCGCGCATGCCGATTTCGGCGTTCTTGGTCTTGTCGGGGCCGTAGGAGAGTTCGTTGGGCAGCGCGCAGAGCGTCTGGCCGTCCTGCGGCAGGCCAGCGTTGTACTTGTCGATCACGTCTTGGCTGCAGGGCGCGGTGCGGTTCACGCCGCCGATGCGGTAGCCGGTCGACCAGGTGCCGTAGACCATGAACTCGGGCGAGATGTTCCACGAGGCGTTGATCTTGTAGACAAGACCGTCCTTGCCGGTGGAGCCCGAACGCGTGGCGTACGTGTCGTCCCAGAGCGGGAGGTAGGAACCGCCGTTCACCCAGGCATTGTACTTGTAGTAGCGCAGGCCGCCGGTGAGCTGCAGGTCGTCGGTGAAGTGCACGGTGGCTTCGCCGTAGAGCCCCTTCTCGTCATTGGTGCTGCGCACGAACGAGGAATACTCGTGGGCATATTCGGGATTGCTGTGATCGGTGACGAACGCGGTATCCCAGTTGTCGGGGTCGTTGGCCCATTCGGGGAAGCCGGGCACGTATTCGTCGTAGTTCGACTTGTAGTGCTGGCGGTTCCAGAAGGCACCGGCGACAAAGCTCAGCGGCCCCTCGAAGGTCGAGACGAGGCGCAGCTCGTTGGTGAACTCGTATTCCTTCTGTGCCGACTTGTTGTAGCTGGAGAACGCCGGGAAGGCCTCGTAGCCGTAGTCGAGGTCGAGCAGCAGGTCGGTGTTGTCTGCCTGGTACTTGGTCTTGCGCTGCGTATAGGCCGAGACGAACACGACGTTGACCGCATCGTGCACGTTGCCCTCGATCTCCAGGCTCAGCATGTCCCCGGTGCGGGTGGCCGGTTCGAGGTAGCGCCAGGGTGCCTCGTACTTGCCCTCGCCCGAATAGCCGCCGCCGGTGGACGACTGGCCGTCGGTGTGGGTGCGCTGGTGCGCGTAAGTGACATAGGCCTTGAGGTCGTCGGTATAGAACGCGAGCTGGTTGCGGGTGGTGAACGTGCGCTCGAAGTTCGCGTCGCTGCGTGACTTGAAGTTGGCGGCCTGCTGCTCGGCGGTGCCGAGCGGGTTGCTGGCGTCGCCCGGCTGCGGCAGCGAGACGCCGGGATCCTGCAGCAGGTAGTTGTAGTCGATATAGCCCGGCGTGAAGTAGTAGCCGGTGGCCGAGCGGAAGGCGATGTGGTCCTTCATCAGCGGGATGTTGACGACGCCGTAGCCGTTGTAGCCGGTGTCCTTGGAGTGGGCCATGTCGAAGACCTGGCCGTGGACCTCGCCCGAGAACTGCGTCGCGTCGGGGCGGTTGGGCATGTTGCGCATGGCGCCGGCCAGGGTGCCGAGGCCGTAGAGCGTGCCTTGCGGGCCGAGCAGCGTCTCGACGCGGTTGATGTCGATCAGCTTGAAGTCGTAATACATCGGCACTTCGCCGAGATACATGCCGACCGCCGAGTTGCTGTTGTCGCCGCCGGTCGCCGAAGTGTCGTCGGCCGAAAGACCGCGCATGACGATGGTGCCGGCGCCGCGCGGGCCGGTGTCGAGGATGGTCACGCCGGGGGTGAAGGCGCCGAGGTTGCGCATGTCGTCGACGTGGAGGTCCTGCAGGTCCTTGCCGCCCAGCGCGCTGATGTTGATCGGCGTTTCCATGATCGTGGTGTCGCGGCGGGTGGCCGAGACGATGATGACGTCACCGCCGCCGCCGCTGCCCTCGGCGGCAGGCGCGGCATCCTCGGCCATCGCGGGCATGGCAAGGGCGACGTTGGTGAAGATGGTTGCGGACAGCAGCCCGACTTTCAGTTTCGCGCGATATGTCATGTGCTTCCCTATCTATTATGCCAGTACTTGAGTACGACCTCGCCCGCGCCCCGGCGCGGGTGCGCCAGAACCTCTCGGGTGCTGCTTGCGATGACACTTGTCGCGCGTCCGCCATCGCTTGACGGATGGTTCTGTCGACGCGCTTGCTGCTCCCGGCGTGGTCAAGTTCCGCCGGGGCGTTCCTCCGAAGTCGGCTCTGCGCCGCAGATCATCCGTTGGCGGCCGGGGTGGTGTCCCTCGCCGGTTGCCGGGCGCGGGCGATCAGGGGCTGGAACGGGAACAGGAACTGTTCCGCGATCGAGAGCCGCTTGCGTTCGTCCTGGCCGACCACGGCGGATTCGCCGTCGCGGAAGGTGCCGAAGACACGGTCGAGCAGGATGAGCGAGTTGGCGTAGTTGCACCGGGTGGCTTCGTAATCCGTCGAGTGGTGCAGGCTGTGGTGGCGGATCGTGGTGAAGAAGAAGGCATAGAACGGCGGCGGGTCCGCCCGGACATTGGCGTGGGCGAAGGTCGAGATCACGGCCAGCACGTTGAACCCGCAGAATACCGCCGCGGTCGGCAGGTCGAACAGGGCGACGATGCTCAGGCTGATGAGGAACAGCTCGATCGGGTTGCCCACCGCGCCCTTCATCGCGTTGAGCTGGGTCAGGTGGTGATGCGGCGCGTGGGTCAGCCAGAACGGCGTCCAGTTGTGCATCAGCCGGTGCATCCAGTACTGGCCGAATTCGATGAGGAACACCACCAGCGCGACTTGCACGACAAAGGGCAGGTGCATCGCCCACTGGGTGGTGATGCCGAGCGAGGCCTTGAGGCTTGCCAACGGATCGTCGGCCAGCGTCGCGGTGGTCCAGGCGATCACGGTGGCGCTGAGCACCACGTAGAACAGGTCGGTCGCGAACTCGCGCCAGGTCATGCGCCAGCCGGCATGGCGCTCGGCGACCCATTCGAGGGCGAGAACCGCTGCCGTCGTCAGCGAGGTGGCGACGATGATCGCGTTGGGATTGTCGGTCCAGGCTTTCGGGGCATAGGCCCACAGCAGCACGACGAGAGCGACAAAAGCGGGGGGGACGAGATTGAGAAGCGTCTGCTTCAGCCAGCGGTCCGAAGACGCCCCGCCCGATGGCGCGTAGCCTGAGAGAACTGCATTGCTGGCCGGCAGTCGTTCCATCGAAAAACCCCCATCCAGACCGGTTGACCGGCCTGTTGTTACAGAATGCTCCTTCCCGCTTTCATCGCTCTGAACCGGCGACATGGGTACACGGTATGGATATTACGTTTCGCGTCAAGCGTATTAATGCTGCACTTGCGGCATGGTCGGTCGGGACTATTGAAATGACGCAAAACCGTCATTTTCATGCCGGCCCGGTAACACCGGATGCGCGCTGGCGGGCCAGCTGCCGGTGTGCGCATGCAGCAATCGTGCAACGCCGGGCGAGCGACTGATTCGTCGATGCCGGGCCAGGGACGGCCCAGGGACGCCCCAAGGACGCCTTCAAGGGGGTGTAGAATTGGTTGCGCCGATCCGCCTCCGGCGCGCGGCGACCGTGCTTGACGGTAAATTCTCAATCAAATAACTTGAGAATGTCGACGGGGGGACCTGGCCTGCCGGCGTCCGTTCGTTCCAGTCCGCGGCATTTGACCGAGAAGCAGCTTGCTCCGCGTTACCAACGGCTAAAGCGCGCGGCGCCCGGACGACAACGTCAGGCATCGTGTTCTCCAACGATCAGGTGATACGATGACCTTACGCTTCACGGCGACCACCCGCGTTTCCTCGGAGTTTGCCGCATGACCCTGGAAATCCGTCCGCACGGCCGCGTCGGCGCCGAAGTCCTCGGCATCGATCTTGCGCGCTCCTTGTCCGGCGAGGAATTTGCGGCAGTCCGGCGTGCCTTTGCCGAACATGGCGTGATCTTTTTCCGCGACCAGTCGATCGATGAAGCCCAGCACATCGCCTTTGCGCGGCGCTGGGGGGCGATCAACATCAACCGCTTCTTTGCCGCGCATCCCGCCTATCCCGAGATCGCGCTGGTGGTGAAGGAGCCGGACCAGCAGCACAACATCGGCGGCGGCTGGCATACCGACCATTCCTACGACTTCGAGCCGGCGCTGGGGTCGATCCTTGCCGCCCGCGAATTGCCGCCCGAAGGCGGGGCAACGGCCTTTGCCTCGATGTATGCCGCCTACGACGGCCTGCCGGAAAGGCTGAAGGCGCGGATCGAGGGGCGCCGTGCCGTCCACTCCGCCCGGCATGTCTTCGGCAGCAAGGCCGCGCTTTACGAAGCGGCGCAGGACACGCGCGGCGACGGCAGCCGCGCCGGGCGCATCGGCAATGCCGCGGCCGCCGACGTGCTCGACGATCCGGTCCACCCGGTGGTGATCGTCCATCCGCTTAGCGGCAAGCGCGCGATCTACGTCAATCCCGGCTTCACCCTGCACATCCAGGGGCTGGACGCCGCAGAATCGGCCGATCTCCTCGCCGAACTCTACGCCCATTGCCAGAAGCCGGAGTTCCAGGAAGACTTCCACTGGCGCGATGGCTCGATCGCGTTCTGGGACAACCGCGCGACCTGGCACTATGCCTACAACGACTATCACGGCCATCGGCGCGAGATGCACCGGATCACCATCGAAGGCGTCGCCCTCGAGGATCACGCGGGGTAGGACGATGACGACGGAAAACAGCGCCCCCGAGGCGCAGAGCGCAGCGCCGGGCGCGGCGCAGAACGCGGGTGAGGACAATGCCGATTTCTGGCATGTCGGCGAGATCGTGGGGGAACTGGCGCAGATCCGCCAGCACTGGCGTGCCACCAACAGTCCGCATGCCGAGCACGGTGTGGGCGGCTTTCCCTCCCGGGTGCGGCTGGCCAAGGTGGCGGACGAGCTGTGCGGGGCGCTGTTCCCGCTGCGGCTCGGCCCGGACTTCGTGCGGCCGCACAACGAGGAGACGTTCGTCACCCAGTCGCTGCAGATCGCCCTCAGCCGGTTGCAGGCACAGGTTCGGCTGGAATTTGCCTATTCCGGCGAGATCGGCGGCGAGGATGGTGGGCCAGAGTCGGGACCGGAGTCGGGGCCCCGCCCCAGCGAGCGGCGCGCGGACGAGATCGTCCTCGCCTTCTCGCGCCAGTTGCCGGCGATCCGCCGCCAGCTCGATCGCGATCTCGAGGCGGCCTATGCGGGCGATCCTTCCGCACGCAGCATCGACGAAGTGCTGATCTGCTATCCGGGGCTGCTGGCGATCATCCACTACCGCCTCGCCCACGTCCTGCACGGGCTCGGCGCGCCGCTGGTCGCCCGGATCCTGAGCGAGATCGCCCATGGCACCACCGGCATCGACATCCACCCCGCGGCGCGTATCGGCCATGGCTTCTTCATCGATCACGGCACCGGGGTGGTGATCGGGGAAACGGCCATCGTCGGCAACAACGTGCGGATCTATCAGGGCGTTACGCTGGGCGCCAAGGCCTATCCGCTGGATGGATCGGTGGCCGCCGCCAAGGCCAGCGCGCGCCATCCCGTGGTCGAGGATGACGTGGTGATCTATGCGGGCGCCACGATCCTGGGCCGGGTGACCATCGGCAAGGGCGCGGAGATCGGCGGCAACGTCTGGCTGACCCATGGAGTGCCGGCCTACAGTGTCGTGCGCCAGGCCCGCGCGGTGGTGGTGTCGACCGGCAACCGCACTGTCCCCGCCGACGCGGTCAACTGAAGGGGGAGCGCGCAAACATCCCTTGCCGACCTCCGGCGGTGATCTATTCTCGGGCTCAGGACCGATTGGCCGCGCCTCCGCCCCGGAGGGGTTGCGCCTGCGGCGCCAGCAGCGTTGCGGAATTTGTCCAGGCCGCCTAGCGAAGGGTACAGGCCGGTGCCGTCCCCGAATGCCCGTCGCGGGCATTTTCGGATGGTCTGGCGAAGAATGGCCGCACCGCGCAAGGGTCGGCGGCGGCAGGGAGAACATGCAGTGGTTCAAGGTGTCGAGGTAACCGGGCAGGCGGGGCTTGTGGAAATCCATATGGATCGCCCGGAAAAGAAGAACGCGCTGACCGCCTCGATGTACGGGGCCATGACGGCGGCGCTGGAAGAGGCTTCGGCGCGTGCGGACATCGGCGCCGTCCTGATCGCCGGAAGGGGCGATGCCTTCAGCGCGGGCAACGACCTTGCCGACTTCATGGCGGGGCCGGAAGGCGCTGGTGCGGCCTTTGCCTTCATCCGCGCGATCGCGGCCTTCGACAAGCCGGTAGTCGCCGCGGTGCAGGGGCTGGCCGTGGGGGTCGGCACCACGATGCTGTTCCACTGCGACCTCGTCTATGCCGCGCCGGATGCGCGCTTCATCATGCCGTTCGTCAACCTCGGCATCGTTCCCGAGGCCGGCTCCAGCCTGCTGGCACCCGCGACCCTGGGCTATGCCAAGGCGGCGGCGATGCTGCTGCTGGGCGAGCCGATGGATGCGCGGGCGGCGGATCAGGCCGGGCTGGTGACGGCGGTGGTGCCGGGCGAGGGCCTGCTCGCCCATGCGCGCGGCGCTGCCGCGACCCTGCTGGCCAAGCCGCCGCAGGCCTTGCTGGCGACGCGCCGACTGATGAAGGGCGACACGGCGCCGGTGCTCGCGCGGATCGACGAGGAAGCCCGGATTTTCCGCGAGGCGATGCAGTCGGCCGAGGCCCGCGAGGCGTTCGACGCCTTTTTCCAGAAGCGCGCACCGGTGTTCCGGCGCGGCTGACGGTCTGCCTGGGAAATGCCCGAAAGGGCATTTCTCCGGCGATGGCTCGCGCCGCCCCGCGCCGCCCTGCGCTTAGAACGCGGTCAGATCGGCCAGCCGGCGCGGTGCCAGGCGGAATCCCAGAACATCCATTCGAAGCGGGTGGCATTGCGGAACGCCGTGGCCATGCCCGCGCGGGTAGCCGGGGAGGCGGCGGCGGCGGCTTCGTCCACCAGCGCGCACACCCGCCGGGTCGCTTCGCCGAACGAGGGGGCGGCGTAGGTGTCGATCCAGGCGGCATAGGGATTGGGCGAGACCGCGCGCGGCTTCACGTTGCAGCCGACTTCCCAGTAGACCCAGAAGCACGGCAGGATGCCCGCGATCAGTTCCTCGTAGCTGCGCGTGGCGGCCAGCGCGGAGAGGTAGCTGGTATAGCCCAGGCATGCCGGGGTCGGCTCGCTGCCGTGGGCCATCTCGGCGGTGACGCCGAACTGCGCGAAGAACGCCTGATGCAGCGCTTCCTCGACCTGCACGGCGACTTTGGCCCCGTCCGAGAATTCGAGCCGCCCGGCCGCGCTTGGCGCACGCGCGGCGGCGAGCGCGAGGACACGGGCATATTCGGCCAGATAGAGGCTGTCCTGCACGATGTAGTGGCGGAAGCTTTCCGCCTCCAGCGTGCCGTCCGCGAGTGCGTTCAGGAACGGATGATCGAGAATGGCCCGGCGCAGCGGGGCCACGTCCTCCCAGATCGTGTCGCAGAAGCTCATGAGGCATTGTCCTTTGGCGGCGGGAGGGATCGGAACGAACCCGCTGCGCTTAGGTAGCCTGCCGGTGGCCGTCAATTCGTCGGGCCCTGTCGGCCCGCTGCTTTGGCGATTGCGAAGGGGCGTGGAAGCTGCAAGAGCGCCCGCCAGTTCACTTCAGGAATTGGGGAAATACCAAGCATGTTTGCACCAGGCGCCTCGTTCAAGGACAACCTCCAGCACTTGCCCGCCATCGACGGCATCGAGCGGATCGACCTTGTCGATGCAGCCGGCACCGTGGTCGACAGCATCGAGAACCGTCCCGGCAAGCAGGGCTCGCTGGCCGTCTACCAATACCTGAAGCAGCGTTTCGGCAGCCTCGACGCGCAGGCTGCCGAACTGGGGCTGGCGGTGTTCGGCGAGCACACGGCGGATGCGCGCAGCCGTCCCGGTGCCCACCCCAATATCGACCGCCTGCTCACCGTCGCGGCAGGCGGCGCCCCGCTGGCGATCGAGGTCATTGCCGCCGGCGGCTGATTGCAATGTTCCAGACGAAGGGGAGGCATGACGCGAGTTTCCCCTTGGTTCAATGCCCGCCCGAGGTGTCGATAGGCCCCTTGGGCTTGGGCGCCAGCCAGATCAGCGTCGCCGCGAAAGCGAAGCAGACGGTGATGACCGCGAACATGTCGAGCGTCGCCAGCATCACGCTCTGGCTCTCGACGATGCTCGTCAGCGTGGCGGTCGCGCCGTCCTGGCTCATGCCGCCCGCCACGAAGCTGTCGACCGTCTGGCTCGCAGAGGTCATCGCGCCGGCCAGTTCGGTCTGGTTCTCGCGCGCGGCGTCGGACCAGCCGGTCTGCACCAGCGAAGTGGCGATGGCGCCGCCCATCGTGCGCATGAAGTTGGAGAGCCCCGCTGCGCTGGCCTGTTCCTCCGGCTTGACGCTGGCCATGGCGATGCCGGTGACCGGCACGAACAGCATGACCATGAACGGGCCCGTCAAGAGCGTCGGGATCGCCATCTGCAGGAACGTCACGTCCTGGTTGAAGCCCATGCGCCAGGCGGTCATCCCGCCGAGGCCGACAAGGCCGATCGAGACGATCAGGCGCGGGTCGAAGCGGTTGACCGCCGCGCCCACTGCAGGGGCCGAGGCGATGGCGAGCACGCCCATGATCCCGGTCGCATAACCGGCCCAGGTCGAGGTATAGCCCATGTTCTGCTGGAGCCAGAGCGGCAGGATCACGATATTGGCGAAGAACGCCCCGAACCCGGCCGCAAAGGTGATCGCGGAAGCCGTGAAACCGCGGTGGCGGAAGATCTTGAGGTCCACCACCGGGTTCTTCTCGGTGATCTCCCAGATCAGGAAGGCGACCAGGCCCAGCGCGGCGATCACCGCCAGCGCGCAGATCTCGGGCGAGGCGAACCAGTCGTGATTGCGGCCCTCGTCCAGCATGATCTGGAAGGCGCCGACCCAGACCACCAGCAGCGCGAAGCCCACTTTGTCGATCGAGGCTTTCTGGCGCGGATCGGGCTGTCCCTTGAGCAGGAAGATCGTCAGCAGGCCCCCGGCGGCCGCGACCACGGCGGGCAGCAGGAAGATGTCGTTCCAGCGCATGCTGTCGCAGATGACGCCGCCCAGAATCGGCCCGGCGACCGGGCCGACCAGCGTGGTCATCGCCCATAAGACGGTGCCCTGCGTGGCCTTCTCCGGTGGGAACACGCGCAGCAGCAGCAACTGGGAGAGCGGCATGATCGGCCCGCCGACAAGGCCCAGCATCACGCGCCCGCCTACCAGCATGCCCAGCGAGGTCGAGAGGCCGCAGAACACCGAAAGCACTGCGAAAGCGAGGTAGCAGGCGATGAACACCCGCTGCGCGCCGAACCGCATCGCCAGCCAGCCGGTCAGCGGCACGGTGATCGCCTCGGCCACCGCATAGGAGGTGATGACCCAGGTGCCCTGCGTCGAGGAGACGCCGAGCGCGCCGGAAATCGTCGAGACGGAGACGTTGGCGATGCTGGTATCGAGCACGACGAGGAAATTGCCGAGCCCGATGGCGAGCGCGGCAAGGAACAGCTTGCCGCCGGTCAGCGGGCCTGCCGGTTCGCGCGCGGTGAACGCCGAGAAGGCGCCGGTCCCTCTTGGGGCGGCTGCGGATTGGCTCATGATGCGTGGCCTCCCGAAAGGCTCAGGTCAGTTGGAGACGTCGATGTCCGCGTCCATTGAAAGGCCGACGCGCAAGGGGTGCTGTTCCAGTTCCTTGGGGTCGAGCGCGATGCGCACCGGCAGGCGCTGCACCACCTTGATCCAGTTGCCGGTGGCGTTCTGCGCAGGCACCACCGCGAATGCCGCGCCGGTGCCGCCGGAGAAGCCCACGACCTTGCCGTGGAACTCCACGTCGTCGCCGTAGAGATCGCTCACCAGCGTCACGTTCTGGCCGGGGCGGACCTTGGCGAGCTGGATTTCCTTGAAATTGGCATCGACGTAGGCGGCCTTGATCGGCACCACCGACATCAGCGCCTGCCCCGCCTGCACGCGCTGGCCGGGCTGGACCTGCCGCCGGGAGACGATGCCGTCCACCGGTGCGCGGATCACCGTGCGGGCCAGGTCGACGCGGGCCTGATCGCGCACCGCGCGGGCGGCGAGCACTTCGGGATTGGTTTCCACGGTTGCGTTCTCGACCAGTGCGCCGGTGGCGTCGCGGTCGCCGACCATGGCGGCACGGTCGGCCCGGGCGGCGGCGCGGGCCGCCTCGCTGGCGCGCAGGTTGGCCTGCGCGGTTTCGAAGGCATTGCGCGCGCTCGTCACTTCATCGCCGGAAACCGAGCCCGAAGCGACAAGGCCCTGACGGCGCTGAAGGTCGATCCTTGCCTTTTCCAGCGAACTTTTCGCAGAGGCATAGTTCGCCTCGGCCTGAAGCTGCGCCGCCTCGCGCGAGGCGATCTGCGCGCCGAGGCCGGTGACGGTGGCCATCGTGCCGCGCACCTTGCGCTCGGTGCGGGCAAGGTCGGCCTCGGCCTTGGCCAGCGCGATGCGGGCGTCGGTATCGTCGAGCCGGACCAGCACGTCGCCCTTTTTCACGGCTACGGTATCGTCCACCAGCACTTCCGCGACCGGGCCGCCGACCAGCGGCGTCACTTGCGCGACATTGGCGCCGACATAGGCATTGTCGGTCTCGACATGGCGCGAGGCGACGAAAGTCTCATAGGCCCAGACGCCGCCGCCGAGCACGGCGACGACGGCGGCCATCGCCGCGAAGGCGCGCTTGCGCTTGGCCTTGCGGGCGGCCTCATCGGCGGGGCTTTCGACATCGGCGGGGGCGGTTTCGGCGGTTTCGGGGTGAGCGTGAGTGTTCATTGCGGTCTTATCCTTCGGAACGGAAACCGCCGCCGAGCGCGCGGACGAGAGCGACGTCGAGGGCAAAGGCACGGGTTTGCAGCGAGGCGACGGTGCGGCGCGCGGAGATCAGCGAGTCTTCGGCGGTCAGCACGTCGAGATAGGTGGCAAGGCCGCCGCGATAGCGGTTCCCGGCAACGAGCCAGGCGGTTTCGGCGGCCTGTTCGGCCTTTTGCGCAGCGGCAAGGCGGGTATCGAGCGCGCGCTGGCTGGCGGCGGCATCGGCGACATCGCGCAGCGCCTGGGTCAGCGTGCCGTCGTACTGGGCGACGGCTTCCTCGTAGTCGGCCTCGGCGCCGTGCAACTGGCCGCGCAGCTTGCCGCCTTCGAAGATCGGCAAGGTGAGCGCGGGGCCGACGCTGCCGTAGTCCGAACCGGTCTTGACCAGGCTGCCGATGCCCATGGCCTGGAGGCCGATGGCTGCGGAGAGATTGACGTCGGGATAGAACGCGGCGCGGGCCTGCTTGATGCGCGCGGCGGCGGCTTCGGTGCGCAGCCTTGCGGCGATCACGTCGGGGCGGCGGCCGATCAGGTTGGCGGGGAGATTGGCGGGCAGGCCGAAGGCGGCGTGGGCCATGTCCGCCGGGCGGGCGATGGCAAGGCCGCGATCCGGTCCTTGCCCGAGCAGGGCGGCGATGCGGTTGCGATCGAGCGCGATGGTCTCGTCGAGCGCGGCAAGGTCGCCCTCGGCGCTGGCCATGGCCGAGCGGGCGCGGGCGACGGCGCCGTCGTTCTCAAGCTGGGCGGCGCGGCGGCCTTCGATCAGTTCGAGTGTCTGCCGGCGGACTTTCAGGGCACCATCTGCCGCATCGCGCTGGGCGTAATGGTCGGCCAGATCGGCATAGGCGGCGGCGATGCCCGCAGAAACGGCCAGACGGGCCGAGGCCGCTTCGGCCCCTGCGGCCGCCGCATCACCGCGCGCGGCGGCAAGCGCGGCGCGGTTGCGGCCGAAGAAATCGAGATCCCAGTTGAGGTTCAGGCTGCCCTGGCCGTAATCCGGCCAGCCGCGCGGGGCGAAGCCGGAGGGGAACAGGTAGTTATCGCTCTGCTGGGCAAGCCCGCCCTGTGCGCTGGCATCGAGCGAGGGCAGGGTGGCAGCGCGGCTGGTGCTGACCATCGCCCGCGCCTTGGCAAAGCGTGCCTCGGCGACCCTGAGGTCGGTCGCCCCGGCAAGGCCCTCGGCGATCAGCGTATCGAGTTGGGGGTCGCCGAAACCCTTCCACCAGTTGTCGGACGGCCAGTCGCCGGATGGAGCGGCGAGGCTTGTGTCAGCGGCGAAAGTCTGCGGGGCGGCAATCGGCTTGAGGTCGGCTTTGGGCGGCAGGGCGGCGCAGCCTGCCAGCAGCAGATTGGCGCCAAGCAACAAGCAGACTCCTGTCGCCGCGACGCTTCGCGGACTGCGCAAGTGCCGTGAAATCTCTGGGTTCACGAACGACTCCATCTCGATTCGGAGGATCGGTTTATAACCGTACAGTTCGGTCATTTATGGATTCGCGCTTGCTCCGTCAAACGAAAAGCGTACAGTCCGGTACAGGAATGAAAGACGACCCATGCGTGTGAAGACAGACAGCCGCCGACAGGCGATCCTCGACACGGCGATCGCGCTGTTTCGGGAGGTGGGGTATGAGCGTGCCAGCATGGCCGCCATCGCCGCGCGCGTCGGTGGTTCCAAGGGCACGCTCTACAACTACTTCAAGAACAAGGACGAACTCTTCGCTGCCGCCATGGTCGGGGCGATGGAGGAGCAGGGCATGGCGATGCTGAACCTGCTCGATTCCGCTTCCGATGACGTCAGGATCGTGCTGTGCCGGTTCGGAGCGGCCTATCTGCGCTTCCTCTCCGCGCCTGAGCACTTGTCGATCGTCCGCACGGTGGTCTCGGAAGGGGCGAATGCAAGGCTTGGCGCACAGCTCTACGAACTCGGGCCTAAGCGCGGCGCCCGCGAAATGGCGGGCTTTGTCTTGCGCATGCAGGAGCAGGGCAAGCTCAGGGCCGGAGATCCTATGATCGTCGGCGCGCACCTGCGCGGTTTGCTCGAGGCTGGTATCTACGAGCCGCAGCTGTTCGGCGCTGCCCCCGATTACGAGATCGAAGCCGCCGTGGCGCTGGCGGTGGAGGCCTTCCTGCGGGCCTATGGCGTGGATGGCCCTGCCGTTGATCCATAGCGCCTTGCTATGGAATTCCTAAAAATCCCGATTTGACGGTATCGTTGCGCCCTGCAAGGTCTCTGCAAGGATCGGGAGAAGGGCCTTGTTGGACAGAGTGGATCGCCGCGCATTCATCGTCGGCGCTGCAGGTGCGGCGCTTGCCGCTATCCCCGGTGCGGCGCTGGGCGACTTGCGCCGCGAGCCTGCGGCGCGGGTGATCGTCGATAATGATTTTGCCGGTGATCCCGATGGGCTGATTGCCCTCGCTCACCAGGCTGCCTCGCGCTCCAGCCGCTGCGTGCTCGTCACCAGTTCGACGCTGGATCGCCGCTTCGCGGGGATGGGAGGGCTTGACCCCGACAGCACCGCCGAACAGGGCGCGAGCCTGGCCCGCGACCTGCTGGCCAGGATGGGCCTTGCGCGGATGTGCCCGGTGCTCGCCGGCAGCGAAAGCCTCGGCCCGGAGCCCAGGGGCGCCCTGCAGGCCGCGCGGGCGATCGTCGCCGAAGCCATGCGGGATGACCCGCTGCCGCTGTTCTTTGCCTGCGGCGGTCCGCTGACCAATCTTGCGCAGGCGCTGCGGCTCGAACCGCGGATCGCCGCGCGCATGACCCTCGTATGGCTGGGCGGCGATGGCTATCCGGGCGGCGGCGAGGAATACAACCTGTCCGCCGATCTGGCCGCCGCGCGCGACGTCATCGAACGCTCGGGCATTGCCCTGTGGCAGATCCCGATGCCCACTTACGCGCAGTGCCAGATCTCGATCGCCGACTTCGAACGCAACGTGCGCGACATTTCGGCGACGACGCAGTGGCTCTACGAGCGCTATGCCAAGTTGCCGCCCTTCGTCAAACTGGGCGGCACCATCGGCTGCGGCGACAGCGCGCTGGTGCTGCTCACCGCGATTTCGGCCGCGACCAGCCGGACCCGGACCCAGACGGCGCGCCGGATCCTCGACGATGCCCGCTACGGCGACGAGATTCCCGGACGCACCATTCGGGTCATCGAGGAACTCGATGTCCGTCTGCTTCTGAGCGACTTCGTCGCGGCCATGCGCGCCCCGGCCTGAGCGAAGCCGGGCTCACCGGTTTTGGCCTGCTGGCGCCGTTTATGAGTTTACGGCCTGGGCGGCGCGGACACATTCAGCGGGGAGCGGAGCGACCGAGTTGGGTGGCTGGCGGACGCTGCGCCAACCACCCCGCTCATGCTGGGCTTGTCGAAGCATGGGGGCTCAGCGCCCCGCTTCGGGGCCTTCGACAAGCTCAGGCTGAGCGGGTTTGGTCTGATTGGGTGGATACCCGACGGTCTGCGCGATCTGCAGCAAGATGTAGCTCGACCGAAGAAATGCGCTTACTTACCGCCACGGTGAGCGGTTTTATGAAGGGTTACGATGACTGCGAGAAAGCGCATTTCCTACAGATACTTGGCCGCCGTAGCGGCGCTGATCGCAACAGGAGCGGACGCCAAAAGCAACGATGCCTCGAAATTTTCAGGGAAATTAGTGCTTTTCCAGCACAGCAGCAACCTGACTATTGGCAAAAATACTTATCGAGTTCGCCTTGCATCAAAGCAATCGCAAAGGGTGTTTGGAAATGCCAACATCGATTTCAGAAAAATTTCCTGCTTCAAGATAAGTGGACGGGGCCGCGCATCATCTAATACGGATGAAATCGGGGTTCATCTATTCAATATTGAGCAAATATTTTCAATGCACCGGTTTCCCTGCAAAGCACTTCCGTAAATCCGCCACCTTCA
>NZ_JAPCWC010000025.1 GCF_026420865.1 Novosphingobium clariflavum
GCTTAGGGGATGACAGATTTAGGTCAGAAGGGGTTGGAAGAAGAAGAAAAAAGAAGTCCTGGGGCCCTTCGACAAGCTCAGAGAATCCCCCAGACCCGCAGAATGTCTTCGTCACGCCCTGCCCAGCCGTACCGCGCTCCTTGCGGCGCAGCCAATTAGAGTGTTTTCTAATCAGGTGGAAACAACTGATGACTCGGAAAACGCGTAAAACCAAAATCTTAGGCCGCGTGGACAAATTCAGCGGGGAGCGGAGCGACCGAGTGGGGAGGGAAGCGGAAGCGGAAGCGGAAGCGGAAGCGGACGCTGCCCCAACCACCCCGCTCATGCTGAGCTTGTCGAAGCATGGGAGACGCGGTGCCCTGCCTCGCGGGCCTTCGACAAGCTCAGGCTGAGCGGGTGGAGATGTCTGCTTAGGGTGGTTAGCTGCCGCTGTGCTTTACCGGCCAGAACTTGCCTAAAAGCAACAAGGCGACAATCATGCCCCCGGTCCCAGCGATAGTTTGAACCGTAAGATCGTCCAAACGCTCCCAGCCAAGCTCCTGCGCATAATGGTGAACTACCATCCGCAGTATGAACATGACGGCGATAGCTACAATCAATCGCCAATGGCGGCTAAGTATGGTCATGCTAAAAATAATGCATGCTTCTCTCAATGTCCGCAACGGCGCGTAAACGGCCGCTCGAATTTGTCCACGCCGCCTAGAGCAGTTGATCCGATGCAATCGGATCGGCAACTGCTCTAGTCTCCCGACGCAGCAATGGGTGCCGAACGGATAGCGCCAGGCACCACGGAGACGGTAATGGGGGTGCAGGGGGACGAAGTTTATCCCGAGCTTCGCCAAGGGGCTCCCCTGCTTGCTCCCTTGTTCTTCCAAAAGAAAACGGCTCCCCGGCACAAGCCGGAGAGCCGTTTCTCGGTGATCCTTTCGGCCCCGCCTTACTGGCAGGCAAGGCACTCGTCGTAGTCGGTCGTCTCGCCGATCTCGAACTTGGGCGCTTCGGGCGTATTGTCCGCCTCGACGCCGCCCGAGCCTGCGAAGCCCGCGCGCTGCACCGACTTCGAGCGCAGGTAGTAGAGCGACTTGATGCCCTTCTCCCAGGCCTGGAAGTGCAGCATCATGAGGTCCCACTTGTCCACGTCCGCCGGGATGAACAGGTTCAGCGACTGGGCCTGATCGATATAGGGCGTGCGGTCCGCCGCGAATTCGAGCAGCCAGCGCTGGTCGATTTCGAAGCTGGTCTTGAAGATCGCCTTTTCCTCGGGGCTGAGGAAGTCGAGCTGCTGGACCGAGCCGCCGTGTTCGAGGATCGAGTTCCACACGTTGGTGGAATCCTTCGACTTCGAGGCCAGCAGCTTTTCGAGGTAGGGGTTCTTCACCACGAAGCTGCCCGAGAGCGTCTTGTGGGTGTAGATGTTGGCAGGGATCGGCTCGATGCAGGCCGAAGTGCCGCCGCAGATGATCGAGATCGACGCGGTCGGCGCGATCGCCATCTTGCAGCTGAAGCGCTGCATCACGCCCATGTCGGCCGCGTCCGGGCAGGCGCCGCGTTCTTGCGCCAGCAGCAGCGAGGCTTCGTCCGCCTTGGCGGCGATGTGCTGGAACATCTGCATGTTCAGCGCCTTGGCCATCGCGCTCTCGAAGGCGATGCCGCGCTTCTGGAGGTACGAGTGGAAGCCCATGACGCCCATGCCGACCGAGCGTTCGCGCTCGGCGGAGTAGCGGGCGCGGGCCATCTCGTCGGGAGCGCGGTCGATGTAGTCCTGCAGGACGTTGTCGAGGAAGCGCAGCACGTCTTCGATGAAGCGCTTTTCGCCCTTCCACTCTTCCCAGGTCTCGATGTTGAGCGAGGAGAGGCAGCAGACGGCGGTGCGGTCGTTACCAAGGTGGTCGCGGCCGGTCGGCAGGGTGATTTCCGAGCACAGGTTCGAGGTCGAGACCTTGAGACCGAGATCGCGGTGATGCTTGGGCATCGTGCGGTTCACGGTGTCGGAGAACACGAAGTAGGGTTCACCCGTGCGCAGGCGGGTTTCGACCAGCTTCTGGAACAGCGAGCGGGCGTGCACGGTGCCGCGCACCGAACCGTCCTTGGGGCTGCGCAGATCGAAGTCGGTGCCGTCGCGAACGGCTTCCATGAACTCGTCGGTCAGCAGCACGCCGTGGTGCAGGTTGAGCGCCTTGCGGTTGAAGTCGCCCGTGGTGTTGCGGATCTCGAGGAATTCCTCGATCTCGGGGTGCGAGACGTCGAGGTAGCAGGCCGCCGAACCACGGCGCAGCGAGCCCTGCGAGATCGCCAGGGTGAGCGAATCCATCACGCGCACGAAGGGAATGATGCCGCTGGTCTTGCCGTTGAGGCCGACCGGCTCACCGATGCCGCGCACGTTGCCCCAGTACGTGCCGATGCCGCCGCCGCGCGAGGCGAGCCAGACGTTCTCGGTCCAGGTGGCGAGAATGCCGTCGAGGCTGTCGTCCACCGAGTTCAGGTAGCACGAGATGGGCAGGCCCCGGCCGGTGCCGCCGTTCGAGAGAACGGGGGTGGCGGGCATGAACCACAGCTTGGAGATGTAGTCGTAGATGCGCTGGGCGTGCTCCTGGTCGTCCGCATAGGCGTCGGCGACGCGGGCGAACAGGTCCTGGTACTTCTCGCCGGGCAGCAGGTAACGATCGTCGAGCGTTTCCTTGCCGAAATCGGTCAGCAGGTCGTTGCGCGAATCGTCGGTGACGATGGTGAAGCGGCGATCGTGGATCGTCTTGGAATCGCTGACGCGCGGCTTTGCGGCAGCGCCGGCCGAGGCGGCGGCGGCAACAGCCGCCAGGGCATCAACGACCAGTGCGTCCGAAGCGGTATCGGTCTTGTCCATCGCGATTGCCGGGCCCACGCCCGCCTCCTTTTCCTGCTTCGCCCCGGTTGCCTTGGCGGGTGCCTTGGGAGCCTTCGCAGGCGCCTTCGAAGGCTCGGGTCGGTTCAATTCGAAGCCAGGCATCTCGACCTGACCATCCATAACATCGGAGCTGTTCACTTCAGCGTCGCTTCCGTTCCTGAAATCCACATTAGCCCCCGTTGCTGTCTGCGGCGTCATCGAAGCGCCACAAGGCGCCTTCACAACTTGGCGTCGAGGCCGACCGGACCATCCGCGCGAGTCGCCGGGATCGAGGGATCGACCCGGCGGGCACGGACGGCGCAAGAAGAGAACAAAATTCCCTGACCGACCCAGGCACCTTGCTCGAGAAGCCTGACATCCCGCCCGGAATCGTTCCCGCCGTGCCCCCACGAGCCGAAAACGACAATGCCTAGGTTTAGATGCCCCGCGACCGACGCGCCACAACCCATAGTGCCTTTTCTGCTTTCCAACGCAAGTGGGGGTCATCCCCGCGAACGGCAAGCGCAGGGGAGGGGTTTACACGCAGATAGCTGGCGCGACGCGCGGGAACTGCGTCATCGGGCATTTGCGCAAGGGGCAATTTCACCCCCGATCACAAAAATTTTTCCACATAAAACGGCGACGAAGCGAATCGCGTTTGCGGCGAAACGAGTCCCCCCGAGCGGCAGCTTTTGCCGCCTGTCTAGAGACTTGATCGCAGTTTTCCCCGTGCCTGCCATCACCGGCCGCTCGGTTCGTCGCAAAGCCGTGACATTGCGAATCCCAAGCTCCGCGCGCTGCCTTCGCCGAGTCCGGTCCGCGCTTGGCCGAAGCCCCCTTGCAACTTCCATTCAGGCGGACACTTCTACCCTCACCATCCCGCCCGCTATTGCGGCCAAGCTTCAAGGACATTCGATTTCATGATCAACCTGATCGGCGCCATCATCAGCGGTCTCGTCATCGGCGTGCTGGCGCGCTGGCTCTATCCCGGCTTCGTCGACATGAGCTGGGTCGCGACGATCCTGCTCGGCATCGGCGGTTCGTTTGCCGCTGGGCTCATCACCACGCGCGGCGAGGCCGGTTTCCAGCGCGCGGGCTGCCTGGCCTCGGTACTGGGCGCGATGGCGCTGATCTTCATCGGTCGCGCGCTGCATATCGGCATGTGACGCCGCCCCGGGCAGGGTACGATCGAGGGTGCGCATGCCCCTCCCCTGCCCTCCCTGCCTCTTACGCCCCGGGTGGCATCAGGGCACCAGCACGGTGTCCTGCGGCGCCGCTTCGGTCGCCGGATAGTCGAGCGTGAAGTGCAGGCCCCGGCTCTCGTGCCGGTGCAGCGCCGAACGCACGATGAGTTCAGCGGTCTGGAGCAGGTTGCGCAGTTCGATCAGGTCGGTCGAGACGCGGAAGTGGCGGTAATATTCCTCCACTTCCCCGTTCAGCATCTGGATGCGGTGCATCGCGCGTTCCAGCCGCTTGGTGGTGCGCACGATGCCCACGTAGTTCCACATGAAGCGGCGGATCTCGGTCCAGTTCTGCTTGATGACCACTTCCTCGTCGGAATCGGTCACCCGGCTCTCGTCCCACTGGCGCACCGGCGGCGGCGCGTCGAAGGCGTCCCAGTGATCGAGGATATGCGCAGCGCAAGCCTCGCCGAACACGAAGCACTCGAGCAGCGAGTTCGAGGCCAGGCGATTGGCGCCGTGCAGCCCGCTCTCGGTGCACTCGCCCGCCGCATAGAGACCGGGCAGGTCGGTCTTGCCGTCAAGGTCGATGAGGATGCCGCCGCAGGTATAGTGCTGCGCGGGCACCACCGGGATCGGTTCCTTCGTCATGTCGATGCCCAGCCCCAGCAGCTTCTCGTGGATGTTCGGGAAGTGCTCCTTCACGAAGGCCTCGGGCTGGTGGCTGATGTCGAGATGGACATAGTCGAGACCGTAACGCTTGATCTGGTCGTCGATGGCCCGCGCGACGACGTCGCGCGGGGCCAGTTCGGCCCGCTCGTCATAGTCGGGCATGAAGCGGTGTCCGGTTACCGGGTGCCTCAGTTGTCCGCCCTCGCCGCGCACCGCCTCGGTGATGAGGAAATTCTTGACCTCGAGATTGTAGAGGCAGGTCGGGTGGAACTGCATCATCTCCATGTTGGAGACACGCGCGCCGGCACGCCAGGCCATGGCGATGCCGTCGCCGGTCGCCCCGCGCGGCGCGGTCGAGAACTGGTAGACGCGGCCGGCGCCGCCCGTCGCCAGGATCGTCGCACGCGCGGTATGGGCCGTGACCCGGCCGGTCTGCTCGTCGAGCGCGTAGACGCCCCAGACCCGGCCCGAGCCCGAATAACGCTCCTCATGCCGCCCGGTGATGAGGTCGATGCACGACTGGCCCGGCAGCAAGGTGATGTTGGGATTGTCCTCGGCCGCCTTGAGCAGCGCGCTCTGCACCGCCCAGCCGGTGGCATCGGCGACATGGACGATGCGGCGATGCGAATGGCCGCCCTCGCGGGTGAGGTGCAGTTCGTCGCCCTCGGTGTTGAACGGCACCCCCAGTTCGACCAGGCGCTCGATCGCCAGCGGTGCGCGCTCGATCACGAACTCCACGGTCTCGAGCCGGTTGAGCCCGGCCCCGGCGATCATCGTGTCGCTGACATGCTCCTCGAACGTGTCCCCGGCGTCGAGCACCGCGGCAATGCCGCCCTGGGCCCAGGCGGTGGACCCCCCGGTCAGCCCGCCCTTGGCAAGGACCAGCACCTTGAGGTTCTCGGCCAGCGCAAGCGCCGCGGTCAGGCCGGCAGCGCCGGAACCGACCACGATGACGTCAAAAGCGGAAGCGGGGGCAGGATTCGTCGACATCCGGGCTCCATGCCGAGACTATCGCCAAGGCGCAATATTTAGCTTTGCACCTTTGCTTGCCTCGCAATCATGTTGCAGCGCAGCGATCCTTGCGATAAACAACCACCCAATCACAAAGACATAACGCTCCCCATTCCGCCTCACGGTCGCGCCGTACGAAGCACTTCGAAACTGCTTCGGGAATCATTTTAACGGAGCGTGTCGTGATGTCCTCGTTTTCCAGGCAATCCTTCCGGTCGATATTCTGCGCCTTCAACCGGCATGAACCGCGGCGCGGCGCGGTGCGATGGGACGGCGTGAACTATGTCGCGGCCTGCAACGGCTGCGGCAAGGACATCCGCCGTCACGGCCCGAAGCAGTGGCGGGAAGACCCGGCGGAAACCGCCCAGCTGGCGGACTGAAACCTCGAAAGACCTGCGTTCGGCCGGTGCGACGGCCGAATCGCCCATGGTCTCAGAACGACCTCACCCGGCCATCCCGATCAGGCGGCCCGATCAGGCAGAGCGGGTATCGCTCGTCAGGCTGACAAAGACATCCTCCAGATCCGCCTCGCGCGTCGTCACGTCGACGATGGCAAACCCCTGCGCCTGCACCGCCGAGAGAATCTCGCCCGCGTTGGCCCGGTCCTTGTCGTAGGTGATCTGCAGTTCGCGCTCGCCGGACTTTTCGCACTTCACGAAGCCGGGGTGGCTCGGCAACTCGGTCATCTCGCGGTCGAGGGTGAGGACCAGGATCTTCTCGCGCGCCATGCCGACGAGTTCGCGGGTCGGCTTGTTGGCGATCAGTTCGCCGTGGTTGATGATGGCGATGCGGTCGCACAGTTCCTCGGCTTCCTCGAGGTAGTGCGTGGTCAGCACGATCGTCGCGCCTTCGCGGTTGAGTTCGGTGACGAGTTCCCAGAGCTGGCGGCGCAGTTCGACGTCGACGCCCGCGGTCGGCTCGTCCAGCACCAGCACCGGCGGCTGGTGGACCAGCGCCTTGGCGATCAGCAGGCGGCGCTTCATGCCGCCGGACAGCGTACGGGCATAGGCGTCGCGCTTGTCGGAGAGGTGGACGGCGCGCAGCAGGTCCTCGCTGCGGCGCAGGGTCTTGGCGATGCCGTAGAGGCCGGCCTGGTTCTCCAGCACCTCGAAAGGCGTGAAGAACGGGTCGAAGACGATTTCCTGCGGCACGATGCCGATCGAGCGCTTGGCATTGCGCTGGTCGCGGTCGATGTCGAAGCCCCAGATGTCGATCGAGCCGGAGGTCTTGCGGACCAGGCCCGCCATGATGTTGATCAGCGTCGACTTGCCCGCGCCGTTGGGGCCGAGCAGCCCGAAGATGCCGCCTTCCGGCACGTCGAACGACACGCCCTTCAGCGCCAGCTTGCCTTCCCCGCTGCCCGCAGGGGCGTAACGCTTCTTGAGGTCGCGGATCGAGATGGCGGCGCTTGCAGAGCTGGTCATGCGCCGCATGTGGGACAGGATCGCCTGCCAGTAAAGGGCGCGCAGGCCCGTTGCGGCAACATTTGCGCGATCGGTGTCCGCCCCGCCCGCGCCATACGATCCATCATGCTTCACAAATCCAGGCGCGGGCATCGCGCCCATCCGGAACAGGGCCCGGAATAGGGCCCGGAATCAGGAGAGGAATCAGGCCCGCGACCAGACCTCGTCGCCGCGGCTGTCGTAGACCGCCCGGCTCGCCTCGATCGACACGCGGTTGGTGACGGCCCAGGCGCCCAGCGCCTTGACCGGCTCCGCCAGCGAGCGGCCAAGTCCGCTCAGCGCATACTCGACCCGCACCGGAACGCTGGCGTGGACCGTACGCAGCACCAGCCCGTCGCGCTCCAGCGCCCGCAGCGTCCGTGACAGCATCTGCTGCGAAATGCCGTCGATCCCGCGCTTCAACTCGTTGAAATGGCGGTTATCCTCCAGCAGAGTCATGACCACCAGCATCGACCATTTGTCGCCGACCCGCGCCAGAATATCGCCGACCATGCGGCAACTGCGGGCGGAATGGACGACTTCGGCGGCGGGCGCCTGCTCCGGTGCATCAATGCGCTCAAGGGTAGTCATCTTCACGTTACCTGGTCCTGAAAAAATGCGCTCTTGGCGGGCGTCGCAGTGCAACATAGCTATGGGCAGTCATTTTTCTAGACCGGCACTTTTCCAGACCACCTGTTCCCAACTGAAGGCACTCCCCCCATGAAGCTTCTCCACCTCGATTCCAGCATCCTCGGCGAAAACTCGGTGAGCCGCGCCGTTTCCGCCGCCATCGTCGGCAACCTGACCAAGGCCGATCCTTCGCTCGAAGTCAGCTATCACGACCTCGCCGCCGAAGCCCTGCCGCACCTCACGCTCGACGTTCTGGGCAATCCGGACGGTACGCCCGAACTGGCCGAATTCCTCGCCGCCGACGTGATCGTGATCGGCGCGGGCATGTACAACTTCACCATTCCCAGCCAGCTCAAGGCCTGGCTGGACCGCGTGCTGGTGGCCGGCAAGACCTTCCAGTACACCGCCGAAGGTCCGAAGGGCCTGGCCGGCGGCAAGAAGGTCTACGTCGCCCTGTCGCGCGGCGGCTACTACGGTGAAGGCCAGCCCGGCGCCGCCGTCGAGCATGCCGAAAGCTACCTGCGCGCGGTGCTCGGCTTCATCGGCATCACCGATCCGGTCTTCGTGCTGGCCGAAGGCATCGCCATCGGGCCGGAAGTCCGCGAGAAGGCCCTGGCCGACGCGCTTGCCGAAGCCGGCGCGCTGACGGTTCCCGCCTGATATTGCGCGGGACGATACCGGGCGCGCGCATTTCGCCGCGCGCCCGGATCATTTGCCCGCTGGAAATTCTTCCAGAGCCTTGGTAATCGGCGCAACCATGAGCACGCAGCCCGAAACCGTCTACACCGATTCCCACCGCGTTTCCTGCGACGGGGCCACCGACATCCGCTCGAACGGCACCTACAAGGCTGCCGCGCTCGGCCACCCGCGGGTGTGGCTGGAGATCGACGAGAAGGGCTATGTCGACTGCGGTTATTGCGATCGCCACTTCGTCCTCAAGGGCGGCCCGGCCGACCAGCAGGCGGCCTGATCGCCCTCATTCGGTCCTCATCGGCCCGATCATTCTGAAATTCCAGCACCTTTCCGCGCCCGCCGCTTGACGGGCACGGTCGGATTCGTCCACGCCTGCCCGCCTCTTATGCGACAGAGCCGAAAGGGGGCAGGGTGGACAAACGTTCCGATGGGCAAGAGCCTGAAACGGCAGGGCAAAGCGCCAACAGGCGCCGCCTGACTGCCATCGCAATCGCCCTTGGCGTTAGCCTTGCCGTCTACATGCTGGCCCGCGCGACTCGCTCCGATGTCGTGACGTTCTCGTTCCTGCTGGTACTTCCCGCCGCCGTGGGTGCCCTCGCGGCCTATCTCGGCGATCCGCAAGGAACCCGCCCACGGCGCTTCTACTTCACCACCCCGTGCTGGATCATGCTCGGCGTGGTGGTCCTGTCGGTGATCGTGCTGCGCGAAGGCACAATCTGCGTCCTCATGCTGGCCCCGCTCTGGGCGCCGCTGATGCTCGCCGGTTCGCTCCTGACCTATTTCCTGCGCAAGAAGCTGCGCGACAAGGCCCGCCATGGCCGCGCCTACGGCCTTGGCCTGCTCGCCCTGCCGCTGCTGGCGATGCAGATCGAACCGGCCATCCCGCTGCCCATCCAGACAGCGACCGTCACGCGCTCGGCCGTGATCGATGCCAGCCCAGATCACCTCTGGCCACTGCTCAAAGGCATTCCCGACGTGCAACCCGGCGAAGGTCGCTGGAACCTGACGCAAGATCTCGTCGGCGTTCCCCGCCCGCTCGGCGCCCGGCTCGTCGGCCAGGGCCTTGGTGCCACCCGGCTCGCGCGCTGGCAGCATGACGTCGCCTTCCGCGAAGTGATCGACACCTGGCAGCCCGGCCGCCGAATCGGCTGGCGTTTCGTATTCGACGACATGAGCCACTGGCACTACACCGACCGTCACCTGCTACCCGCCAGCACCTACCTGCGCATCGAAAGCGGCGGCTATCGCATCGATCCAATCGCACCGGGCCGCAGCCGGGTGACGCTGCACACCACCTATCGCATGCGCACGCCGGTCAATGGTTATGCCGCCCTTTGGGGCGAACAGTTCCTTGGCGATCTGGAAGAAAACCTGCTGGCACTGATCTCCCAGCGTGCTGGCGAGAAACGATGACCTTCCGCTCGCATCCGGCAAGCCCTATATCCCCGCCATGACCAGCCCCGATCCGCGCTCGCTCCTCTATCGCCAGCTTTCGCCCGAAGAGGCCCAGGCGCTTGCCCGCGAGACCTTGCAGCGCTGCGAGGACGGCGAACTCTACATGCAGTTCATCGCCACCGAGGCCTTCGGCTTCGACGACGGGCGCCTCAAAACCGCCGACTATTCGCGCGATGCCGGTTTCGGCCTGCGCGGCGTGACCGGCGAGATGACCGGCTTTGCCCATGCCAACGAGATTTCCGCCGCCGCCATCCGCCGCGCGGGCGAGACGCTGCAACTGCTCGATCCTGCCACCGGCAGCCGCCCGGCGCCGCCGCTGCGCAGCAACCGCCATCTCTACACCGATGCGTCCCCGCTCGACCTCGTTCCCTTCGAGGACAAGGTACGCCTGCTGGAGCAGATCGACGCTGCCGCCCGCGCCCGCGACCCGCGCGTCTCGCAAGTCAGCGCCAGCCTGACCGGGCAGTGGTCGGTGGTCGAGATCGTCCGCCCCGATGGCTTCATCGCCACCGATGTGCGCCCGCTGGTGCGGCTCTCGGTCTCGATCGTGGCCGAAAGCAACGGACGGCGCGAAACCGGCTCGTTCGGCATGGGTGGGCGCTATCTCTACGACACCCTGTTCGATCCCGCGAACTGGAACCGCGCCATCGATACCGCGCTGGATCAGGCGCTGGTGAACCTCGAAAGCGTCGATGCGCCCGCCGGCGAGTTGGCCGTGCTGCTCGCCCCCGGCTGGCCCGGCGTGATCCTGCACGAGGCGGTGGGCCACGGCCTCGAAGGCGATTTCAACCGCAAGGGCACGTCCGCCTTTTCCGGCCGCATCGGCGAGCGCGTGGCCGCCCCCGGCGTGACCGTGATCGACGACGGTTCGATCAGTGACCGGCGCGGTTCGCTCTCGATCGACGACGAGGGCACGCCGACGCAGGAAACCGTGCTGATCGAGGACGGCGTGCTCAAGGGCTACATGCAGGACCGCATGAACGCGCGGCTGATGGGCGTGCAGTCGACCGGCAACGGCCGGCGCGAGAACTACGCCTATGCCCCGCAGGTCCGCATGACCAACACCTTCATGAAGGCGGGCAACGACGATCCCGCCGAGCTGCTCGCGCGCATGAAGAAGGGCATCTTCGTGAAGTCGATGGGCGGCGGCCAGGTCGATATCGTCTCGGGCAAGTTCGTGTTCTCGTGCAACGAGGCCTACAAGGTCGAGAACGGCAAGCTCGGCGCCCCGATCAAGGGCGCGACGCTGATCGGCGATGGCCCCACCGTGCTGACCCGCGTGACCGGCATCGGCAACGACCTCGAACTCGATCGCGGCGTCGGCGTCTGCGGCAAGGGCGGGCAGAGCGTTCCGGCCGGCGTCGGCCAGCCCACCCTGCTGATCGACGGCATCACGGTGGGCGGCACGGCCTGATCGCGGGAGGGACGACGGAACGCCCCCTGCGCACGATCGCCCGCAATGGTCATTGCCGGTTCAGGCGCTGCGTGGCACTGTAAATGCAGGGCGGGTTTTTGTGGAAGGTAAGACAATGGCGTACAAACATGTCTTCGCTGCCGCGCTCGTCACGGTCAGCCTCATTGCAGCCCCGGCGGCGTTCGCCGCCAAGAAGAAACTGACCGGCGAGGAGCAGCTTGCCAAGCTGCTGGAAGGCCGCGAGGCGGGCAAGCCGGTGACCTGCATCCAGCTCAGCCAGGCCGACAATACCGTGATCGTCGACAAGACCGCGCTGGTCTACCGCGTCGGCGGCACGCTTTACGTCAACCGCCCGACCAACGCCGACCGGCTCGACGACGACGACATCCTCGTCACCAAGACCTTCTCGAGCCAGCTCTGCCGCCTCGATACGGTCCAGCTCCACGACCGCACCAGCCGGATGTGGAGCGGGTTCGTCGGCCTGCAGGACTTCGTGCCCTATACCCGCGTGAAGAAGACCGCGTCGGCCAACTGATCGCTGCCGAGCGGACTGACGGCGGAAACGGCTGGCCCCTAGGCGTCCAGCCGTTTCCCCAGCGTCACCACGTCCTGCCGGGCATAACCCAGGGCCGCGTAGAACCCCAGCGCGGCCTCGTTGTCGCCCCGCACCATGAGCTGGATCTTGGGGCTGCCCTGCGCGACCAGCCAGTCTTCGCCGGCCCCCATCAGCATGCGGGCGATCCCCGTGCCCCGCCGCTCTTCCCTGACGCCGAGATAGTAGACCCAGCCGCGATGGCCGTCGAAACCGACCATCGCGGTTCCGACCACGCCGCCTTCTTCCCGCGCCAGCAGGATCACGCTGTGCCCTCCCCGGCTGGCCCCTCCCCCGCAGGCAAGTTCGAAATCCGCGCGTGGATCGTTCCACGGCCGGGTGAGCCCCACCGCCTGCCAGAGCGCAACGACATCCTCGCGGTCGGCAGCCTCGGCAACGACGATTTGAACAGCCATGCATCCACCTCCGGCAAAACGACAGGCCGGGCAGGTTTGCCGCAAGGTCCGGCAAAATCAATCGAATAGAGCCCTTTCCCAGGCCCCGTCGGGGCACTGGAGCGTTTTCCGATCTGATTGAATCAGATCGGGCTCTCCAGAGTCTTTGTTTTCCGCGTTTTTCCGAGTCACTGCGTGTTCCACTCCGTTCGAAAAACGCTCTAGGCGATCTCCATCTGGCCAAGCCGGACCGTCTCGGCGCCCGCCATCCGCCCCAGGTTCCAGTTGCTGCCGAGGATCATCTCGATGCGGTCGTTCAGCAGCTCGACGACAAGCTGATCGGGCGAGCAGACCAGCGTGCGCCCGCCGACCTCGATGCTGATGGCCGCAGGCAACGGCGAAACGCTCGACATCGGCCGCGATCTCGGCGTTCCGGTAACCGCCTACGCCACCCCGCATGGCACCATCGAAGGCGACGTCGCTCATGTCTCGCTGGACTTCGACTGACAGCGCCGGAACCAGTTCGAGAACGCCAGCCCCAAACAGAAAAAAGCCCGCATCTCTGCGAGCTTAGTTCCGATTTCGTGCTACTGGTTGCCAGTCGGTGCCAGACGCCAAATCATTCCCACTCAATTATCGATCGCATAATCTAACCATTTGAAAAGAGAAGCAAAAAAATATTTTCAAAAACCGTTATACCGTCAGAACCGCCGACGCCAAGCTAGTGCTTATGAAAATATTGGGTTTTTTAGGCTCGATGGCCAGTCGCAAATTTCGCCATCTATCGCCGATGACGGTTGCCGGACCAAATTCGGGTCTGGGGCGGCGAAAGTGCTCGCAACAATCCCATCATACCGATCCGCAACCGAATTTTCCATCGGCATCGAAAGGTTCGGGCTTTGACACCTCTCCATATTGCGTCTCAGAAGCATAGTGCCGCTTCGATACCGATCGTCGGCGGACATCTTCCAAACCAAACTCATCATATCTGACACGTTATCAGTCGCTATCGGTCAAATTTGATTATGCGGCCATCGCAATTTCAGTTTCGGCATTTGCGAAGGCTGGCTCATAGTCACGCGCCAGCGCACCTGACACGCCGACCTGACGCAGAGCCTCGCGCCATCCTTCCGATATGCGGCGAACCGTGTCGCGAACCATCCGTCTTGCCTCCTCGGGAGGAAGTTCGAAAAACTCACAAGCCTCGAGTGCAAGCGATATGGAGCGGTCGTGCGCACCGCCCTCCAAAATCGCCGTCTCAAGATGGGGATTTCGATCTGGAGCTGGGTTCACGTCGAACACCGGAGATAACCGCCATTGCCCGCCTCCCACATAGAGGAAGCCGTGGTTTTTCAGGTGGTCATCCTTGTTGGATACAAGGATCGTGAAAATTAGGCGCAGGAAAAGCTCGCGGAAATCGGCTTTGGGATCGGCGCCATAGGCCCGGATAAAATCGACGATCTCGGTATAAGAGCCCAGCTCCGTCCCGGTCTTCCCAAGGGCCGTGCGCGCCGAGATATAGGGAATCCGGGAACTGCCTCGCCGGTCGAACCGCTGGATCAGCGCGACCGGAAAGGGAGTGTCGGCGAGTTCAAGCCTGGCCGTAGGCGTGCGAATGCCGCAAGCTTGGGCTAGCCGAAGCGTCGCGACCTCGACCCGTTCGATCGGCTGCTGATCGTGAACCGAGGTGAATTTGGCCAACCAGAGCGTATCGCCGTCCTGGACATTGGCCTTGGGCCGGGCGCCGCCTGAACCGCCCGCGCCCGCCAATGCCTGCATCTCTTCGGCAGAGATCTCCTTACCCTGCTCATAGGCGCGGGCAATGGCCGTTATCGCTTCCAGCTCGACGAGGCGGGGCACGGCGTCACCCGCTTTACCGCGGATGATCTCTCCATCGTCGCCTTGAAATCGCAGTGCGCCCTGACGACAGGCGTCGTCGGACAGCGTCAGATACTCAAACTCGCTCAGACCATTGCCATAGGCACGTTCGAGAAGGCGCCGTCCCCAACTGTCCGGCGCGGCATCGGCGAAGACGCCCGCCAGTGCATCACGCATGTTCCCTGGCTGCCCCGACGTATGAAAAGGGCCGCCTTCTAGGGGAAGATCCGGCTGCACGGCAAAGGCGCGGGGATTTTCTATCCAGGCAGCGTCATAGGCAAAGGTCGAGAACTGCCGCGGCCCCGCTGCTGTGAAACGCAGCTGACCGACGGGCGCACGACTGTCGCCAAGAACAACCTGGGCAACGAACTCCGCCATCAGAACGACGCTCCGTCAGGATCGACCACGTCATCGAGCGCGCGCGTCGGCTCCGACTTGGCCTTTTGCTTTCTGACCCTGGTCGCGAAAGACTTGCCTCGTTGCGGCAGGCGCTCGCTAGAAAGCGCAAGCCCCAGATCATCCTTGCGGACATCGATCAGATCGGCCAGCCGTTCGACAAGCCCAAGAACGACCAGCACATCCGCAAGCGTCCCAATAGCAACGCCAGGGTCGCCCTTTTCGAGCCGCGCGATAGAACTGGCCGATGTTCCGGAGCGCAGGGCCAGGTCCGCAACCGCAATACTGCGCCGTAGCCGCGCATTTCGAATGTCCTGGCCAAGCCTTTCGAGGGCTGGTCTGACCTTTGGAGAGCCCATGACAATGCCCCATATCTGATAAATTACGGAGTAATGTTTGTCATATTTGATGAGTTATGTCAAGGATGCGGTGGCCGCGTGGACGCCGAATAACCGGAAACAGGCCTCACTCTTCGCCCAGTAGGAGGCAAAATCTGACTCGTGCCTGGCCAACCTCGGCTGGCCTCAGGATGATGGCGAGGACTATTCCTTCCGCCCCTGCGGGCTTTTTCCGGCATCCAAAAACATCGGAAAGAAGCTGCGCTGGGTCTTCACCTTGATGATGTCATTGACGCCGATCGTATTCGCTTTGCGTCTCTCGCCACCGGCTGGCGTGATCACCTCAAGATCGGGGTTCTCGATGATCGCGGCATGGACGTCATCGGCATGCGCCGGCGTGACGTTGTAGATGCTCTCATAGAACTCCATCACCGACATGGCATCGCCAGCTTCAGTCACGAGACGGGGGACGTCATCAAGAAGCTGGGTCTTGGCCGAGGCACGGCCATTGTCATCGAAGAGATAGAGCATCCCCTCATCATGGCGCGGGTCATAGGACAACATGTTGAGGCCCGATCGGCCGAAATGAGCCTGAAGGCTGGCATTGTCGTGGAGGATATTGTTGTAGACTTGCCGTGCCCGATAAGCGTTGGCGAAGTGGATCAACCAATAGCGCCAACCGCCAGGGTTGTTGATCGAGAACGGACTCACATAGGGCGCGCAAAGCCGGAAAGCGTCGAAGACGATCTTCTCTGCGGTTCCGAGCCAATCCTTCTGGCTCATCAACCCGTCCAGTGCCTGGACATCGCCGCTGGCGAGACCGAGATGATCGAGTTGCGCACGCAGGCGCTCCGGCTGGTCTTTCTGGAGGAACGCCAGCAAGGAACTGATGACGAAGGTGTAGAAGATCTCGGCCGCAGGATACGAGTGCATGATGTCGAGAATCGTATTCCGCTCGACATGGCTGTGGCCGCACTGATCCAGGTTGAAGATCACGCTGCGATAGCGTCCTTGCTCCAGGAAGCGCTTGATCTTGGGATAAGCGGTTTCGAAAAACTCGTTGAGATACTCGACGCGCAGATGGAGCTTCGGGCAGGTCGCGACGATGTCGGCCTGGAGCGGCGCCACATGCGTTTTTAGAAGTTCGATCGCATCACGGCTGGCATCGTTGAAGACCAGCAGGCACTCGACCTCGATCGCGTTCAAGCCCTGTGCCGCGCGATGCGTGTTCACGGCCTCGGTGGCTCGCTTCAACTCTTCGATGAAGATCAACGGAGAACCCGATGTCCCGCACTGGTAGCGGCCGCCCCCGGCGAAGCCATCGACAATGGCCAGCCGAAAACGTTCCTGCTGCGGCAGCTTGCAGCGAACGGTCAGGTAATCGAAGACATATTCACGGAGAATCTTGTGTTTGCGCCGCGAATGCTCCTCAAGCTTTGCGCCGTCAGCCCACTCGTATCGCTTCTCAACCATAGCATCCCCCCAAGCCTATCTGACGATCACGCGGACGCTTGCGCCGCCGTGGGCATTTCATCCCAGGTCTGACCGCGATATTCGCGGCCGTTCGCCTTTTTCGATCGCTTCTTGTTGTCTTTGCCCCAGGTCCCCCACTGCTTGAAGAAGAAGGCTGTGCCAGCCGACAGGCACTGGATATAAATCTCGTCGATCCATTCCTCCCGGATGGGACGGGCGGACTTCCCGCTTTCCCCGCCCACGATAGCCCAATGGATGCCGCGCAGGTCGACGGTCCCCACAGACCCGATCAAAGGTTCGAACGATATGAAACGGATCGCGGCCGGCGCAGCACGAAGGGCATCGATCCGGTCCACCACGTCCCCGTCTTCGATACTCGTGCCGAGCCAGACGTTCGGCAGCACCTCTCCGATCTTGGTGGCGACCAGTTCCGCCATGCGCTCAGGCCGTTTCGTCAGGATCTGATAATTATGGCGTGGCGTCTCACGCATCACCTTCCAGACATCGAGAATGAAGGCGTCCGTGACCTGCTCGTGAAACAGGTCGCTCATCGAATTGACGAAAATCTTGCGCGACTTGCGCCAGCCATAAGGAATCGCAAGCGCATCCCGGTCCTCACGCACAACGCCGTTCCAGACCGTCCTCTGCCCGCTCTTGCGGGTCAGACCGGCATATTTCTGGATGTGCATGGCCTCAAGGCGCTTAGCCATCTCCATGGCATAGCAATGGGTGCAGCCGGCGGTGATGATCGAGCAGCCGGCAACGGGGTTCCATGTGGCGTCAGTCCATTCGATTTGGGTTTCAGCCATTGCGCCCTCCCGAGCGGTCATTGATCTGCTTTGGTATCATTTCGTCATTTCTCTGGTTTCATACGCGACCTTGCCCACGCTCCTGGCAAGCCAGGTAGGCAGCTGCGGCGCAGCGGCGACCAGTTCGCCAAACACGCCGGGCGGCATCTTGCGCTTCAACGCCGTGAGCGCGGCTTCAGCCTTATCAGGGCCGAGCCAGGCCAGCGCCCTCACAACCTCCCCCGCCGGACGGTTGGCCAGGGCCAATTGCCAGCGCGGGGCATGCCGCAATTCCACGACCTGCTTGCCGAGATTCATCTTCCGGCTGCGCCCAGAGGTCAGATAGACCGAACGAACCGGCACCTGCGTTGTCAGGCCAAGCGCGTTTGCGGCCGCCGCACCGTTCGAGACAATGGTCTCGCCACGCTGGCTGGCAAGGGCCTCCACGGCCTGTTCCACCGACGGCGCTCGCGTCCCAAACCGACTGACGACGGGGCGGAGATAGACACCGCGCCCAGCCCGGATGAGTTGTTCGCGCTCGGCCAGACGCGACAAGGCTTGGTCCACCGCTGCGCGATTGCCGAGATGGAGCAGCCCCTTAGCGGACACAGAAGCGCCCTCGGGCAAACCCGCCATATGCGACAGAATCTGTTCGGTCAGCCGTGTCATCGTCATTCTTCTGTCAGTAATATACGCAGTTTTCTGACAGTTCTCAAGGAAACACATCCGGGACGGAAAGCTGGGACAAAGGGGGAAAGCCTTCCCCTGCGGTCGAGCCTTGGGTCTCGCCCGACCGCTTCTGCGGGGATATCCCCCAGGCTGTGCTAAAACCCACGGATCAGGCAAGCCTGTCCGGCGATCCTGAAGCCGTTTCACGGACAAATGGTGTTGGCCGGGAGCGACCAACGCCCGAAATTAGCCGGCCGTCCGTTGAAAACCGGGGTACAGCCGGGAAGCGGAGTGGCGGATCTAAAGCGCCGGCTTTGGAATGGCCGCCGTTTCTGGAGTCGGCTTCCTGCCGTGCATGAACGCCTGAACCATGAACCATGCGAACGCAAAGACACCGAATGCGAACACGATGTCGCCGGGCACCCTTGCCCAGACCAGCGCCTGCATGATCGGGCTATGGATAAACTCCGCCGAGCGCGCATAGGCATAGCCGTGCTCGATGCTGGCGTAGGTCTGCAGGATGCCCTGCGGGAGCAGCGACAGGAACGTCATCATGCCAAGGCCGATATTGAGCGACCAGAAGGAAATCCTGATCCATTTCTGGTTCCACCGCGTGACGTCGGTCAGTCCACGCATGCAATAGAGCGTCAGGCCAAGGCCGAGCATGCCATAGACGCCGAACAGCGCGGCGTGGCCATGGTTGGCCGTCGTGTTCAGCCCCTGCATATAATAGAGCGCGATCGGCGGGTTGATGAGGAAGCCGAACAGCCCGGCGCCGACCAGATTCCAGAACAGGACGGCGGCGAAAAACATGAACGGCCAGTGGTAGATTCGTTCCCACTCGGCCTCATGCTCGACCTTGTGGCGCGTATAGGCCTCGAAGCCGACCACCAGCAACGGCACCACTTCCAGCGCCGAGATCATCGCGCCGACCGCAATCACCGACGTCGGCGTCCCACTGAAATACAGGTGATGGAAGGTCCCGAGCACCCCGCCGAACAGGAAGATGATCGTCGCGAACAGCACCATCACGGTGGCGGTGGAGGTTCGCAGGATCCCCATCTGCACGAACAGCAGCGAGATGATGGCGGTCGCGAAGACCTCGAAAATGCCTTCCACCCACAGGTGCACAACCCACCAGCGCCAATATTCCATGATGGCGATGTTCGTATGCTGGCCCCACATCAGCCCGGCGCCATACAGCAGCCCGATGGCGAGCGCCGACACCAGCACGAGATAGATGAGAGACTTGCCGCCCTCCCGGCGCAGCACGGGCCGGAGTGCGCGCACCACCAATGCCACCCACAGGAACAGGCCGATCAGGAGGTAGATCTGCCAGAAACGGCCTAGGTCGACATACTCATAGCCCTGGTGCCCGAACCAGAAATTCGCCGTCAGGTTGGTGAAGAAGCGATGGACCGCCGCCCATTGCCCGGCGAACGAGCCGATGACGATGACCAGAAGGCTGACGAACAGAAAGTTGACGCCGAGCCGCTGGAATTTGGGGTCGCGTCCCCCGAGCATCGGCGCGACATAGAGCCCGGTCGCCAGCCACGCCGTGGCGATCCACAGCACCGCGAGCTGCGTGTGCCATGTGCGGGTGATCGTGTAGGGAAGATATTCGGCGAAGGGCAGGCCGTAGAGCCCTTGCCCCTCGACCGCATAATGGGCGGTGACGATGCCGAGCAGCACCTGCGTCACGAAGAGCGCGCAGACGACCCAGAAATATTTCGCCGTGGCCCGCATCGACGGCGTGATGACCGCCTGCCCCAGTAGGTCGGAGGTCGCCATGCCATCCTCGGGCAGGATGTCGCCGCGCCAGACGTCAAACTGCTTGGCATAATAAGCGATCAGCGCCCCGGCTGCGGCAAGCAGCAGGATGACAGACGCAAGGCTCCACAACAATGTACCGGTGGTCGGGCTGTTGCCCACCAGGGGTTCGTGCGGCCAGTTGCTGGTATAGGTAATGGTCTGGCCCGGACGGTTCGTGGTCGCGCCCCATGCCGTCCAGAAATAAAAGGCGGCAAGCTGCCGGGCTTCCGCTTCCGACAGCTCGCCATAGACCGGAAAGGCATAGTCGCGGCGGAGCTGGAGCGAGGCGGGGTCGCCGCCATCGTACAGGCTGACGAAGTGCTGCTGCACCTGCCTGATCGCGCGCGCGCGCGCGTCGCTGACCGTTATGACGCCGGATGCGGGGTCATAGGTGTTCCTGCGCATTTCCTCCTGCAGCGCGGCCTTTCGCATCGCCTCCGCTTGCGTCGCGGATACCCCCTCAGGTACCGGCGAAGTCGATAGGGCGAGCAATGCCTCCGCCTCCCGGTGCAGCCAATCGGCGCTCCAGTCGGGCGCCAGATAGCTGCCATGGCCCCAGATCGAGCCCTGTTGCATGCCGCCGATCGACTGCCAGATATTCTGCCCGGCCTCGATGTCGGAGCGCGTGAACAAGGTTTCGCCTGAGGCCGATTTCACCGCTTCGGGAATGGGCGGCGCCTGCTGGTAGATCTGCTGACCGAGCAGCAGCAGGATGCCGAACATGACCACCATGCCGACCGACAGGATGATCCAGAGCCGATTGATGCTGAATGTCGTTTGATAGCTCTTCATGCCCCAAATCCCCTCCGGTCAGAACAGTCCGTGGCTGCCGCCTACCGCGCCGAAAATTGTTATGACGCTGACAACAAGTAATAACTGATGCAGCCGTATCATTCGAGCGAAATCCGCCTCTGGTGACTGTGTATTGGCGAGGCGGCGATGAAGATGCAACGGCTCGATCACGAACAACATCAGCGCAAACACGGTCCAGAGTGCGACCATCAGGTGCATCCACCAGAACCGGGCGTCGAGGAAGCGGCTCCACAAATCGGCGCGCGCCACCAGCCACAGGCCGCTTGCGCCGGCAAGCAACACCCACAGGCGCGCCTGCCAGGCAAAGCGCGCCTCCATCTGCTGAAAACGGCGCAGGCGGTCCTGAGGCAGTTCCGTTGTCCTCAGCGTCGGCATCAGCACCCGGGTGACGAAGCCGACGCCGCCTATCCAGAACAGGACCGCGATGACATGCACCGCGCGAGCAAGGGCGAAGTCATCCACGGCCGGCGTCTTCGCCAAGGAACGGGCGTTCCCGGTAGAACTCGACCTGCATCGTCATGGGGCCGAGCGGAACGACATGATGGGTTGCTTGCGGCGGGATGATCGCGGGCCTGTCGGGCGTCACAAGCTGCTCGCTCGGCGGATCGACGAAAATGAGCCGCACTTCGCCGTCCAGCACCCGCAGCAATCCCCAGGTGCCCGCCTTGGTGCGATGATCGTTGCGTAGGGCATCAGGCAGGCTTTGCTCATCGAAGATCGGCGAGGCGCCATAGGGGGCGGGCGTCATGACGAGGCCCTCGCGGAAATGGCCGCCAGGCCGCCGCGGTCGATCTTGATGCCGGTCAGCAAGCTCTCGCCAATGCGCAGTGCCGCTTCGCGAAACCGATCCGCGACCGCGGCGTTCTGCGCGATCCGGTCAAGCGTCTGGTTCCAGAGCGACTGCCAGCGCGCGAAATGCGCCTCATCGAGCCCGCCGATCGCGATGTGCTTGCGCATCGGATTGCCGCTGAAGCGCCCGGATTCGAGCATGACCGAGGCCCAGAAATCCTTCATCCGCGCCAGATGATGCGGCCAGTCGCCGATCCGTTCCGCAAAGATCGGGCCGAGCATGTCGTCCTGGCGGACGGTGCTGTAGAACCGCTCCACGAGTTGCGAGATGAAAGCATCATCGATTCCGCAGGCGAGCGCGTCCGCCATCTTGCGCGCCCGCGCCTGCTCGGCATGGTTCGACGTCATTGCCTGCCTCGACTCGATTAAGATGTATTCCTATGCATGGTTTACGCGCGTTGGCGGATAAAACCAATATATGATATGCATCTTTTATGAGATTGTCCGTCCAGACCGACTATGCCCTTCGCACACTGATGTTCCTGGCCGTGAAGGACGGCCATCATTCGATCGCCGAGATCGCACACGCTTATGGCATCTCGAAGAACCATCTGATGAAGGTGGCGCAGCGACTGGCTGCGGAAGGATTTGTCGAGGGCGTGCGCGGTCGGAGCGGCGGCCTCAAGCTGGCGCGGCCCGCCAATGCCCTGAACGTTGGTTCGATCATGCGCGCCATGGAAGACACCGGGACCTTCGTGGAATGCTTCGACGCGGCGACCAACAGCTGCGTCGTGACGCCCGCATGCGGCTTGCGCCATGCCTTGGCAGGCGCGCTGGAAGCTTTCGCGCGACACCTCGATCAGTTCACCATCGCCGATCTCGTACCGGATTCCAAAAGCTACGGGTGGCAGCTCGATGCGCAAGCGGCCACTGCTTCGACGTAACGGAGAACCCGGCGATTCTGACCTCATCCTTCTCGGAAGCCCGCAACATCTGTAATGAGTTATTACGCCACCTAGCGCAGATGTTCAAAGCCAAGAACAAGCTTTTACTCATGAACCTGTCAGTGTAGAATCCAATTATCTTCCCATCCTCCACGCCGGGGTGTGCATGAGTTTTATTGAGGGACTCGCACGAGACCAGGTCAGCCTGCTTCCTCCTTGTGTTGATGACTATGTTTCCCCGGACGCATTGGTCCGAGTCGTCGATGCTTTTGTTACCAGCTTGAACTTGGCAGAGCTTGGCTTCGGTCGTGCTATCGCTGCGGTCACCGGCCGCCCTGGATACCATCCAGGCGATATGCTCCGGCTGTACATCTGGGGCTACCTCAACCAGGTACGGTCCTCACGCCAATTGGAACGAGCGTGTGTCCGCGACCTCGAAGCGCTTTGGCTAATGCGCCGGCTCGCCCCGGATTACCGAACGATCGCCTCCTTTCGTCATGACAATCCGGAAGCCATTGTCGGCGCCAGCGCTGCATTCATCCAGTTCTGCCGCGAAACCGGCTTGATCAGCGGTCGATTGGTCGCGCTGGACGGGACGAAGATGCGCGCGGTCGCGAGCCCAAAGAACATCGCTGGCGCCGACCGGCTGGCCCGTGACGTTGCGCACACCGAAAAGGAGATCGCCTACTACCTTGAACGGCTCGACATCATAGATGAGGCAGTGGCCCAGGGGTTCGACGATCAGCCCAAACATCGGGAGGCGTTCACCACTGCGATCGAGACCCTCGGGCGCCGCAAGGACAGGCTCGTGCGCCGGCAGGACATCCTGAAGGATCGCGACGAGACGGCTTTGGTCTTTGGCGAGTCCGACGCGCGGCCGATGGGCTATGGACGTTCTCCCAAGACACCCTGCTACAACATGCAAAGCGTGGTCGATGTAGATAGCGGCCTGATCATACATCACGACGTGACCAACGAGGCAAACGACAGCCAGCTCCTGCATCCAATGTCGATGGCGACGATGGAGGTGCTTGAGGTTAACGAGCTCAAAGTCCTGGCCGACGGCGGTTACTCCAACGCCCAGGCGGTCGCGCAATGCGAGCGCGACCATATTGAGGTCGCGGCGCCGATCAAACGCGGCGCCATGAGCACCGATTTTTTCCGGCCAGCGCAGTTCGTGTATGATGAGGGGACCGACACAATCCGGTGCCCCGCCGGCAAGACGTTGAGACCATCCGGCAAACATACCCGCAACCGTGCGATCCGATATAGAACGTCCGCATGCAAAGACTGTCGGCTGAAGAGCCGATGCACGTGGGGCGCCCAACGGACCATCCATCGGTTGTTCGACCAGGCGGCGCTGGATCGTATGGAGGCCAGAATCTACGCGGATCCGAGCTTGATGGTGACCCGCCGATGTACTGTAGAGCACCCCTTCGGCACGATTAAACGGATGTCCGGCGGCGGAAGGTTCCTCACGCGAGGTCTCAGAGCGGTAAAGGCCGAAGCGGCTCTCTCGATTGTCGCCTTCAACATCCTCCATGCAGTAAATGCCTTCGGTGTCGAGCGACTGACGCCAGCGGGGTGAGACGCGCGTCGCGGTGCTGGTGGCGGCGGATTAGACGAATGAGTTTTTGCACAGCCTGCCCCGCAACGCCCCCCATAGAGTGAGAGTGCGGACGGGTTTCCCGTGACGGGTTGAGGGCTGGAGAGGAGGTCTCCGGCGCCCGTCGCGGAGAACCGCGATGTTTAGGAAAAACCACGGCGCCCGCGCCAATTCAGGCCGGGCGAGCCTTTATGACGACATCACCGACAAGATCATCGCCGAGCTTGAGGCGGGCCGTGCGCCCTGGGTCCAGCCATGGGGATCGGCCGCAGCCAAGGCGCCGCTCGCCATGCCCCGCAACGCTGCGACCGGACGGCACTATTCCGGCATCAACGTGCTCATCCTCTGGGGGGCGGTGATCCAGCACGGCTTCCCCGGCCAGAGTTGGCTCACCTTCCGCCAGGCACTGTCGCTGGGCGGCAATGTCCGCAAGGGTGAGCATGGCACGATCGTCGTCTATGCCGACCGCTTCACGCCGGAGGACGAGAAGCGCCGCGCTCGCGAGACCGGCGAGGATGCCGCTGCAATTCCATTCCTCAAACGCTTCACCGTCTTCAACGCCGCGCAATGCGACGGCCTGCCGGACGACATCGCCGCCATCGCTCCACCGCCGCCGCCTGACCTCATCGAGCCGCGCGTCGAGGCTCTGATCGAAGCGACGGGCATCGATTTCCGCATCGGCGGCGATCGCGCCTTCTATGTGCCGGCGCACGACTATGTGCAGGTGCCGCCGCCGCAGGCCTATTTCGAGCCGATAAACTGGCACCGCACGGCCCTGCACGAACTCGGGCACGCCAGCGGCCACGCCTCCCGGCTCGGCCGCGATCTGACCGGCGGTTTCGGCACGAAGAAATACGCCTTCGAGGAGTTGGTGGCCGAGATCAACGCGGCCTTCTGCTGCGCGTCTCTCGGCATCGTACCGACCGTCCGCCATGCCGACTATATCGGCGCCTGGCTGGAGGTGCTGCGCGAGGACGATCGCGCCATCGTCCGCGCCGCCTCCCAGGCGAGCAAGGCCGCCGATTGGCTGCTCGGCTTCCTGCCCGACGCCGATCTCGGCCCGGACGACACCATGGCCGGCGACGAACGGCAGGCGGCGTGATCGAATATGAATACCGGAAAGGCGGGAAAGCAGGTCTCCGGCTTCACGCCTTTCCGCTTCTGCGGCGCTGCCCTTCTTAGAGTGAGAGGGCGGCGCTTCGCTTCGTGACGGGTTGGAGGTCGAGAGAGAGTCTCCCGGCCGCCCGTCGCGGAGTAACGAACATGGCGAGTGCCATCCAGAAGATCACCCTGTCGTCGGCGCGCGACATCCCCTTCAACAAGCTGGTGCTGAGCCAGTCCAACGTCCGCCGCGTCAAGGCCGGCGTCTCGATCGAGGAAATGGCCGAGTCCATCGCCCGGCGCGGCCTCATCCAGAGCCTCCATGTCCGTCCCGTCCTCGACGCCGATGGCGCGGAGATCGGAATGTTCGAAGTGCCTGCTGGCGGTCGCCGCTATCGCGCACTCGAACTGCTCGTGAAGCAGAAGCGTTTGGCCAAGACGGCGACGGTGCCCTGCGTCATCGGCGACGCCAACAGCGACATCCTCGTCGACGAAGTATCGCTGGTCGAGAACATGGAACGCGCACCGCTCCATCCGCTCGACCAGTTCCGCGCCTTTCAGGCCATGCGCGACAAGGGCATGACCGAGGAGGCCATCGCCGCTGCCTTCTTCGTCAACGTCACCGTGGTGAAGCAGCGCCTGCGCCTCACCTCCGTCTCGCCGACCCTGCTCGAAATCTATGCCGATGACGGCATGACGCTCGAACAGCTCATGGCCTTCACTGTCAGCCCCGACCATGCCCGTCAGGAGCAGGTCTGGGATGCGATCAAGGATAGCTGGCAGAAGGAGCCCTATCAGATCCGGCGGATGCTGACCGAGACCGTGGTACGCGCCTCGGACAAACGGGCCATTTTCGTCGGTGTCGATACCTACGAGGCCTCAGGCGGCATCGTGCTGCGCGATCTCTTCCAGTCCGACGACGGCGGTTGGCTGCAAGACCCCGTCCTGCTCGACCGTATGGTGGCGGAGAAGCTGAAAGCCACCGCCGATCAGATCGCCGAAGAAGGCTGGAAGTGGATCGAGGTCGCGGTGAGCTTCCCCTATGGCCACGACCACGGCTTGCGTGAGCTTTCCGGCACCACGGTCGATCTGACCAACGAGGAGCGTGCGACCCGCGAAGCGCTGCGCGAGGAATATGACCGGATCGAAGCGGAATATTCCGAGGCCGACGAGCTGCCCGACGCGATCGATCAACGTCTCGGCGAGATCGAGCGGACCCTGGAGGCCTTCGAGAACCGTTCGGTCAGCTACGATCAAGCCGACATCGCAATCGCCGGCGCCTTCGTCAGCCTCGACGCCGACGGCTCGCTGTCGATCGACCGCGGTTATGTCCGCGCCGAGGATGAGCCCCAGGCCGAGCCCGATGGCGAGGCTTCCGACGGCGACCAGCCCGATACGCCGGCCGTCCAACGCGCGGTCATCACCATCGGCGGCAAGCCCGTCGAGCCCGAGGATGATGAGGAAGACGGCATCAAGCCGTTGCCCGAGCGTCTCGTGATCGAGCTGACCGCCCATCGCACCCTGGCGCTGCGCAACGCGCTGGCGGAACATCCGCACGTCGCCATGACCATGTTGCTGCACAAGCTTCTGAGCGACATCTTCATCCACACCAACCCGTCCGGTTGCCTCGAGGCCAATGTCCGCCACATCTTCTTCTCGGCCCAGTCCGAGGAATTGAAGGACAGCCCATCGGCGCAGGCGGTCAACGATCGCCACGAACGCTGGGGGGATCACATCCCCGCTGACGATCAGGCGCTCTGGGCCTGGCTGACCGATCTCGATGACGGCACGCGCATGGAGCTTCTGGCGCTTTGCGTCAGCTACGGCGTCAATGCGCTGTTCGAGCGTCCGAACCCCTATTCCGGCTCGGGCGTCAGCCAGCATGGCCTCGACGTGCGTCTGGCGCAGGCCGACCGGCTCGCACGGGCTACGGGCATGAACATGGTGACTGCAGGCTGGAAGCCCACGGTCAGCAACTATCTCGGCCGCGTGACCAAGCCCCGCATTCTCGAGGCCGTCCGCGAAGGCGCCGGCGAGCGGGCCGCGCAGCTCATCGACCACATGAAGAAGGGCGACATGGCCAAGGAAGCCGAACGCCTTCTGACCGACAGCGGCTGGCTGCCCGAACCGCTGCGCCTGGCGTCCATCGATGGCGATCAGGCCGATACCGGCGAAGACACCGCCTTGCCGGACTTCCTCACCGAGGACGGCGAGGACGAAGACACCGATGAGGATGAAGTCCAGCACGCCGTCGCCGCCGAATAGCGCGGATCGCGCGGGGCGGCGCCGTTCGTCCCGCGCATCTCACCCCGATCTTCCACACCGCCCGGTCCCACGGCTGGCAGCCTGAACGGCTGTGCCGCGCGGGCCGGGCATTCTCGTTTCAGGAGCCTGTCATGGCCGACTATTTCACCCATTTCTCGTGCCTGCTCGATGTCGGCACGCCCGAGAACGCCGCCCGCGCGCTCGACCTTTACAACCGCCTCTCCGAGGCTGGCGCATCGGAGGAACCGCCTTCCGAGGGCTTCCTCCTGTCGATCCAGCCCGAGCATGGCGGCACGCAGCTCTGGATGCGCGACGACGTCACTGGCGATCCCGAGCGCCTTATCCAGTTTGTGAAGCGCTGCGCCGCAGAATTCCGCCTGAGCGGCCGCTGGGGTTTCCAATATGCCAACACCTGCTCGAAGCCCCGGCTCGACGGCTTCGGGGGCGGCGCGCATGTTCTCGATCTCGCCAGCGGGGAGACCGTGGACTGGATCTACACCGATGGCTGGCTCGACCAGACCCTCTCCGACGAGGGAGGCCCGCTATGAGCATCCCGTCCTATGCCCAGAGCAATTTTCAGACGCTGCTGCGCGCTGCCGGTGACGGCAACCTTGCGCTCATGGAATGCCTCGATGCCGTGACCGGCGCCCCGCGTTACGTCATCTACGCGGTGGGACGAGACGATGGTGATTTCGTCTTCACGCCCTTCGGCCACCTCGCCGACGGCAATCCCTATGACGCCTACCTGCCGCCCGACCCCGGCGATCCTGGCGGCTTCATCCATCCGGGCATGCCCGGAGAAGCGTCATGATGGACATCGATGCCATCTTCGCCGCCGATTCCGAGCGTCCGCCCGCCGAGCGGTCTCTCCCTTGGCTGGAAACCAGAGACGGGATCACCGTCGTCGTGGAGCCCAAGCCCCATTGGGCCAGCGACATGCGGGCCTTCCGGGCCGGGGCTTGCGAATATTGCGCCTATACCGATTGGACCGCGAACGGCGCGCGCGCCCGGTTCTTCGGGCACATCGACACCAGCGGCGATGACCTGATCCGCAAGGCGCGCAGGCTCGTCGCCCGCGAGATCACCGACGGACACTGGGCCTGACCTCTCAAAGCGCCTCTGCCGTTCGGTCGAGGTGCTTTTTTCATGTCGGCAGCGACGTGTTCGAGAGTGAGAGGGCCGCCGGGACGGGTTTGAGTCCGCGCGGTCGAGAGAGAGCGCCGTCCGGGCTTCCCGTTCCCGCTCTCCCGAGGTTCCGATCCATGAACATCATGTCCCCCGTGGCCGGTCCGGCTGCGCCCGTTGCCCGCGCGTCCGCCATCATCGCCGTCGCCCATCAGCTTCTCACCCTGCTCGAACGCGGCCAGCGGATCGACAACGCCAATCTCCGCATCGCCATGGAAACGGCTTTCGAGGCCTCCGACACGAGTGGCGCTTGGGACTGGAAGACGGCCTACGAAGCCTGTGAAGGCGCGACCGTCCTGTTCCTGCGCAAATACGGACGTGCGCTTTTCCGTAAAGCCGGCACTCCGACTGCACGGCTTTCCGCGCTGTCGAAAATCACCGGCCTTCTGCCGACGCACACCCTTCGCTCCGAGGAAGCCCAGGCGCTTCAGCAATTCTCGACGCCGGTCCCGCTCGGCCTCGCCGCGATCGCGGCCGCCGCGATCACACCGCACGACATTGTGCTGGAGCCGTCGGCAGGCACGGGTCTTCTCGCCATCCTCGCCGAGATCAGCGGCGGCTCGCTGCTCCTCAACGAACTGGCGGAAACCCGCGCCGATCTGCTTGGCCAGCTCTTTCCAGCCCTTGTCGCTACGCGGTTCGACGCCGCCCAGATCGACGACCACCTTCCAGCGTGCGCCGTCCCTTCCGTCATCGTGATGAACCCGCCCTTCTCGGTGATGGCGAACGTCTCCGGTCGGGTCGCCGATGCCGCTGCGCGTCATGTTGCTTCGGCCCTGGCGCGGCTTGCCGATGGCGGGCGTCTGGTGACGATCACCGGCGCAAACTTCGGCCCCGAGCAACCGGCCTGGCGCGACACCTTCGCCCGGCTTCAGGAGCGTAGCCGCGTCGTCTTCACCGCGGCGATCCACGGCTCAGTCTATGCCAAGCATGGCACGAGCATCGAAACGCGGCTCACCGTCATCGACAAGCTGCCGGCCGAAGACACGGCCACGTTCCCTGGGTCCGCCGGCGTTGCGCCCGACGTCGCTACGCTGCTCGCATGGATCGAAGCGCAGATTCCACCGCGCCTGCCGGTCACACTGCCCGACATCGCGCCGCCCGTGTCGGGCTCGGCGCCCCGCACCGTGCGGGGTTATCTCGCACGCACCGCCACTGAGCGTCCGGCCACATGCTCGACCATGGACCCGCAGGGCGTTGAACTCGCCTACGACACGATGGACTGGACGCCGCCGGAAGGCACCCACCTCACGGACGCGATCTATGAAGAATACGGATTGCAGTCGATCCGTATTGCCAGTTCTCAGGCGCACCCCACCAAGCTCGTGCAGTCGGCGGCCATGGCGAGCGTTGCACCGCCCAAGCCCGCCTATCGGCCGATGCTGCCCGCGAACATCACCGATCTCCTGTCGGACGCCCAGCTCGAAACCGTCATCTATGCCGGCGAAGCCCATTCGGACTTCCTCGCCGGCTCCTGGATCGTCGATGCGACCTGCGATCTCGTACAGGCGGCCAAGCCCGATGCCGAAAACGCCGTGCGCTTCCGGCGCGGCTTCATGCTCGGCGACGGCACCGGGGCCGGCAAAGGCCGTCAATCTGCCGGCATCATCCTCGACAACTGGCTGCGCGGTCGCCGCAAGGCGGTCTGGATCTCCAAATCCGACAAGCTGATCGAGGACGCGCAGCGCGATTGGTCCGCGCTCGGCATGGAGCGTCTGCTGGTCACGCCGCTGTCGCGCTTCCCGCAAGGGCGGCCGATCACGCTGTCGGAAGGCGTCCTGTTTGCAACCTATGCCACGCTACGGTCCGACGACCGTGGTGAGAAGGTTTCCCGTGTCCGGCAGATCGTCGAATGGTTGGGCTCCGATTTTGATGGAGTGATCATTTTCGACGAAAGCCACGCCATGGCCAATGCCGCAGGCGGCAAGGGAGAACGCGGCGACGTTGCCGCCTCACAGCAGGGACGCGCGGGACTTCGGCTTCAGCACGCCCTGGCCAACGCGCGCGTCGTCTATGTGTCGGCTACCGGCGCGACCACCGTCCACAATCTCGCCTATGCCCAGCGGCTCGGCTTGTGGGGCGGTGAGGATTTCCCCTTCACCACCCGCGCCGAATTTGTCGAGGCGATCGAGGACGGCGGTGTCGCGGCCATGGAAGTGCTCGCCCGCGACCTGCGTGCGCTGGGCCTCTATACCGCCCGATCGCTCTCCTACGATGGCGTCGAATATGAGCTGATCGAGCACGCCCTGACCGACGAGCAGCGGCGTATCTACGATGCCTACGCCAGCGCCTTCGCCGTCATCCACAATCATCTCGACGCCGCGATGCAGGCGGCCAACATCACCGGCAGCCCAGATAGCGAGGGAGCCACACTGAACCGCCAGGCCAAGTCCGCCGCCCGCTCGGCCTTCGAGTCCGCCAAGCAGCGTTTCTTCGGCCATCTGCTCACGTCGATGAAAACGCCCACGCTGATCCGGTCCATCGAACGTGACCTGAATGACGGCCACGCCGCTGTCGTCCAGATCGTCTCGACCGGCGAAGCGCTGATGGAGCGCCGGCTGGCGGAAGTCCCAACCGAGGAATGGAACGATATTCGCGTCGACATCACGCCGCGCGAATATGTTCTGGACTATCTGGCCCATTCCTTTCCGGTCCAGCTCTACGAGCCGTTCACGGATGGCGAGGGCAATCTGTCCTCGCGCCCGGTCTATCGCGATGGCCACCCTGTCGAGAGCCGCGAAGCTGTCGCACGCCGTGACGAGTTGATCGAACGCCTTGCGTCTTTACCTCCCGTTCCGGGGGCGCTCGATCAGATTGTGCAGCGCTTCGGCACAGATATGGTCTCCGAGGTGACGGGGCGCTCCCGGCGCATCGTCCGCAACGGCGAGCGCTTCGCTGTCGAAAACCGCGCTCCATCCGCCAACCTTGCCGAGACGGCTGCGTTCATGGACGACCTGAAGCGCATTCTCGTGTTCAGCGACGCCGGCGGCACCGGCCGCAGCTATCACGCCGAACTGTCAGCGAAGAACCAGCGTCTGCGCGTGCATTATCTGCTCGAACCCGGGTGGAAGGCGGACGCCGCCATCCAGGGTCTGGGTCGCACCAACCGCACCAACCAGGCGCAGCCGCCGCTGTTCCGCCCGATCGCCACGAACGTCAAAGCCGAGAAACGCTTCCTGTCCACGATCGCACGCCGGCTCGATACGCTGGGCGCGATCACGCGCGGTCAGCGCCAGACCGGCGGCCAGGGCCTGTTCCGGCCCGAGGACAATCTGGAATCCAGCTACGCCCGCGATGCGCTGCGGCAGCTCTATCTCCTGATCGTACGCGGCAAGGTCGAGGGCTGCTCGCTGGGTCGCTTCGAGTCCGCAACCGGCCTGAAATTGACCGATGACAACGGCATCAAGGACGAGTTGCCGCCGATCACCACGTTCCTCAACCGCCTGCTGGCGCTGACCATCGAGCTTCAGGGCATCCTCTTCACCGCCTTCGAGCAATTGCTCGACGCCAAGGTGGCCGGAGCCATCGCCAGCGGCGTTTATGATGTCGGGCTGGAAACACTGACGGCGGAGAGTTTCGTCGTCGCTGAGCGCACGACCATCTACACCCATCCGGCAACGGGCGCGCAGACGCGGCTGCTCACCATCACCGAGCGCCGCCGAAATCAGCCAACCACACTCGATACCGCGCTCGACTGGCTCGACGATCCGCATGCCCGGCTGCTCATCAACGCGCGTTCAGGACGCGCTGCTGTCCAGGTGCCAGCGCCGTCCATCATGCTCGACGACGGCGAGATCGAACGTCGCGTCCGCCTGATCCGGCCGATGGAACAGCACCACGCAAGCCTCGCCATGATGGAAGACAGCCATTGGGAGGAAGCCGCTCGCGACAGCTTTGCAGCGGTCTGGCAACGTGAAGTCGCCGAAGTGCCGGCCTATACCGATGGCGCCATCCACATGGTCAGCGGTTTGCTTTTGCCGGTGTGGAAGCGCCTGCCGAACGAGTCGACGCGCGTCTATCGGCTCCAGACCGACGATGGCGAACGCATCATCGGGCGGCGGGTTTCGCCCGCCTGGGCCATGAATGCCGCCGCGACGGGAACGGCCAACCTCAGCAGCGATGATGCCTACGCCGCTCTGGTGGATGGTCGCACCATCCTCGACCTGGCCAGCGGGCTCCACCTTCGCCGCGCGCGCGTCATGGGCGCGAACCGGATCGAACTGTCCGGCTTCACCGACACCATGCGGGATCGCCTGCGCGCCTATGGCCTCTTCAGCGAGATCATCTCGTGGAAGCTGCGCTTCTTCGTTCCGGTCGATGCCTCTGGTCCCGCCATCATCGGCAAGCTGCTCGCCACCTATCCGGTCGAGCGGATTAGCGAGCGTGAGGCAGCGTGATGGCTCGGCAGGACGCTTCTGAACTGGCACACAGTCTCGGCCGACAGGCCGAGGCGGTCTGCCGCCACTATCTCTCCAACGGCCACCGGCAGGGCAATTACTGGCAGGTTGGCGATGCTCGTAATGCCGCAGGCCGCTCCATGTTCGTGCGCCTGCGCGATACACCGAAGGGACCAGCGGGCAAATGGACGGACGCCGCCACCGGCGAACATGGCGACCTTCTCGACATCATCCGGGAATCGCTCGGCCTCATCGACTTCGCAGACGTTGCTCAAGAGGCGCGCACCTTCCTCAGCCTGCCGCACCCCGAACCGGAGCCGGCATCACGCCGCGGACTGGCACCGGCGCCATCGGGGTCGCCCGAGGCCGCACGTCGCCTCATCGCCATGACGCAGCCGATTACCGGGACCATTGTGCAGACCTATCTGCGCGGACGCGGCATTACGCTTTTGCATGGAACCGGAAACCTGCGGTTCCACCCCCGCTGTTACTACAAGCCCGACGATGGCCCGACCGAGACCTGGCCCGCCATGATCGCCACCGTCACCGACCTCGCTGGCAAGATCACCGGCGCGCACCGCACCTGGCTTGCGCCTGACGGCTCCGACAAAGCCCCCATCGGCACACCGCGCAAGGCGATGGGCGATCTCCTCGGCAATGCCGTCCGCATCGGTGCACCCGGCAGCGTAATGGCGGCAGGCGAAGGTATCGAGACCATGCTGTCGCTCCGGCAGGTCCTGCCCGATATGGCGATGGCGCCGGCGCTCTCGGCAGCACATCTGGCCGCCATCCTGTTCCCGGCGACTTTGCGGCGGCTCTATATCGTCCGAGACGACGATCCGGCCGGTGACGGCGCGCGGGACATACTGATCGAACGGGCGAACGCCGAGGGAATCGAGGCCATTCCATTGTCGCCAGCATTCGGGGACTTCAACGAGGATCTGCGGCGGCTCGGTATCAATGCGCTTCGGGCAGGCGTTCGAGTGCAGCTCGCTCCGGAGGACGTCGCACGCTTCATGGCCCTGGCCGCTTAGCCGGAAGGGGCTGACAGGTGGCGCGCAGCCGCCATGCCCGCAACGATGCGCCAGTGACGGCAAGAGGAACGCGCCTCGGCCTTCGAGAGGGCGATCGGCCATCAGCCGGGCCGGATCGGCAATAGCTGCGGCCGACGATTTTCCGGCGACCCTTCGGGTCTTTCCATCGCGAAACAAAATCGCCGGCCTTCGCCATCCTCCGCTGACGCTTCGGCCCTTCGGCTCACGCTCTCAGGGTGCAGGTCCGTCCCGCCCGACGGCTTCGTCGCCATGAAGGCCGCGATGGTCGCGGTCCTTGCCGACGGAGCATCCCATGAGCGAGCACGACGACTACGAACCGCACCACGAGTCATCCCCGACCGACCATCTGATCCAGGATTTGCAGCTCCACGGCTACCGCCCCTCCGAGGACGAGTTGGACCAGCGCCCGCCACCGCAAGACCGCATCATCGAAGGCGCCGTCGCCGACATCTTCGACGCCCTGGTCGCCACGATCACCGACACCAGCCTCGACTTCGATCTCCCCGATCTCCTCTGGTCTACCGTCAATATGTTCCACCGTGCAGTGGACCGCATCGAACAGAAGCTCGACGACAACGAGCAGGCGCAAAGGCAGCTTCAGCGCGAACAGGATGGCTCCGAGGTGAAGTCCCTTCAGCTCGAGCGCCTCATCGACATCGGCATGAACCTGATCGACCGCCGCGACGGCATGGAAACCTTCCGCGAAGCCGCCGCTGGACGCTACCTCGTCGCCACCGGCTCACCCTGGTCGCAACGCACCGGATCACGGGTCAACCATCGCCAACTCACAGCGTCGCTGATCGACAGCCGGGATTTCCTCGCCGCCAGGAGGCGCGCGGAAACCGAGGTGCTCGTTCCCACCGGGCCGAAGATCGCCTTCTCGGGCGGCGACACCGCCGACCACAAGCAGATCTGGGCCAAGCTCGATCAGATCCGCGCCAAGCACCCCGACATGGTGCTGCTGCACGGCGGCTCGCCGAAAGGCGCCGAAAAGATCGCCTCTCGCTGGGCCGATAGCCGCAAGGTGCCGCAGGTCGCCTTCAAGCCCGACTGGACCAAGCACGCCAAGGCCGCACCGTTCAAACGCAATGACCAGATGCTCAGTATCGTGCCGATCGGGGTCGTGATCTTCCCCGGCACAGGCATTCAGGACAACCTGGCCGACAAGGCCCGCAAGATGGGCATCCCGGTCTATCGCTTCGGCTCGGGCGGCGCGTAGGCGCCGCCGGTATCCTTCACCTTGAAAAACGATAGCAACTTCCATATTATGCTATCATCGCTATCATCGCTATCATCGCTATCAATTTTGCAGGAGACGCTATCATGCCAGCCGTCACGATCCGGAACCTGTCCGACGCGACGCACCGCGCACTCAAGGTGCGCGCCGCGCAGCACGGCCGCAGTGCCGAGGCCGAGATGCGCGACATCCTCGAAGCGGCTGTTCGCCCCGACACCCGCCTGCGGCTTGGCACGGCGCTCGCAGAACGCAGCCGCAGGCTCGGCCTGACCAATGAGGACATCGACGCCCTCGACCAATCACGCGACAAGACGCCCGCCAAGCCGATGAGCTTCGAATGATCCTCCTCGACACCAATGTCATGTCGGAGGGGATGAAGCCCGCGCCCGACGACGCCGTGCGGGCCTGGCTCGACGAGCAGGCGGCGGAAACGCTCTTTCTCTCCAGCGTCACCATCGCCGAGCTGATGTTCGGCATCGGCGCGCTTCCCGACGGCAAGCGCAAGGATCGGCTCGCCGAAGCTCTGGAGGGGGTGATGGAACTGTTCGCACACCGCGTCCTCCCATTCGATGTCGATGCTGCGCGCCGCTACGCGGATCTCGCCGTCAAAGCCCGAGCGGCCGGGAAAGGCTTCCCTACTCCCGACGGCTATATCGCGGCGATCGCAGCCGCCAAGGGTTTTGCCGTCGCCACCCGCGACAGCAGCGCATTCGACGCCGCGAATGTCACGGTCATCGATCCCTGGAAGGCCGGGCGCTGACATCCGGCCACCGGCAGCGCAGGTGAGGCCGGGCGATCCGGCAGCAACAGTCCTCGCGGCAGGCAGACAACCCGGTCTCCTGATCGGACGACCACCCCCGCTTCAAGACGCTGATCCTTGGGTTCAGCCGATGGCCTGACGCCATCAACCCGTAAAGGGTCGGACTACGCATGGCGTGCCGCCGCTCCGGCTTCGCCTGCACGGTGATTGCGGCCACCGGCCGAACTCTTCGGGCGCCTGTCAGCGGGGGATGGACCTCCGCTCAAACAGGAGCCGGGTCGATGTCCTTCCAAACCGCTCACGCCTTCGCCTTCAGCCTCGCTACCACCCTGATGGCCGCCATCATCATCTATCGCGCCGGCGACGGTACGCTCTCCGTCACTCCGGCGTCGGAATATGACGGCGCTGACGACGCCATCGTCGGTGAAATCGACCCCTTCGCCTCATGAGGCGAACCGGGTCGCGCAATCGGTGGACGCTTCACGCTTCGGTTCCCCCGGCGGCTCGAATTCTGCTAATCTCGCATGTGCGCCGTGGTGGTGGTGGTGGCGCGTCCGTCTGACATTCGACGAAAGACACCACCATGATCTTCATCGGCATTCTCCTCAGCATCGCCGCCATCGGCTTCCTCTGCTGGCTCCTTTTCACGCTTGCGGTGTTCGCTCTCCCGTTCATCGCGGGCGTGACTGCCGGCACATGGGCCTATGGCACCGGCGCGGGCTGGCTCGGCGCGATTGTCGTCGGCTTTGTTGCCGCCGGCCTGACCTTCGGCATCGGCCAATTCCTGCTCGCCACCGTCCGTCCGACCTGGCCACGCCTGCTCATCGCCGCAGCGTTCGTCGCCCCGGCCATCGTCGCCGGATTCCATGCCACCCATGGCATCGTGAAACACACCATGCCATCGGAGACATGGCAGACCGTGTTCTCGGTCATCGGAGCGATCGCGGTCGGCATCGTCGCCTTCGTGCGCATCACTGGAATGGCGGCCTCCGACCCATCTGCCGGGCATGTGTCCCACGCCTAAACCCGCAGCGCCCATCGCGGCGGGATCCAGCGGCACATGCCTTTGTCCTCCACGCCATCTGGTCGCCCGATGGGGAAGCGGCGACGCGAAGCACCCGCTGCCCCCACCTGTCACGGAACGATGGAGCGCGTCGGGGCGGCAACGACATCGTGGCCGGCAACCCCTCAGCGTCGAGGCGTTCCGTCAGAGCTGGCGGAATGGCGAAATTCGCAGCGCAGGCCTGTTCGAGGGAGGTCTACGCCTGTGATCGCCGGTCGGCCTTCCCGGGCCAATGCGAAGGTCGCCGCCGTCTCCGCCGTCGATCCGTCCAGCACCCGCGTCAAAACGTCCTCTTCAATGGCCTGATCTGGCCGAAGGACGGCTTTGCCTCGAGCGCCTAAGCCACAACGGCTGGCCCCGACTTTCTTCCCCTGCCGGCTGCGCCGTCATTCCTCGCGAAACAACAAAGTCGCGCCTGCGCCATCCTCCGCTTTGCTGCGGTCGCAAGCGATGTGTCGTCGCTCGCCTTCGTCCGGTCGATCGCCATCGAGGCCGCAATGGTGCGGGCTCGAAACGGAAAACGGAGACTTACAATGGCGACCATCGGCACCTTCAAGAAGACCGGCTCGAACGAATTCGGCGGCGAAATCGTCACCCTCAGCGTCCAGGCCAAAGGCGTGCGCATCGTCCCCGACCTGCGCGCCAGCGGCGAGAACGCCCCCAGCCACCGGGTCCTGGTCGGCCGCGCCGAGATCGGCGCCGCCTGGTCCAAGCGCTCCAACGAGGGCCGCGACTATCTGGGCCTCAAGCTCGACGATCCGAGCTTCAACGCTCCGATCTACGCCAACCTCTTCGATGACGAGGACGGCGAAGGTTACTCGCTGATCTGGTCCCGCCCCAACGGCCGCCGCGCAGACTGAGGCGGCTTCACGAGGCCCCGGCCGAAAGGTCGGGGCCGCCTTCCTGCTCAAATCGCCCCTAATCGCAGATTGCGTGCCCCAAATAGTCGGATCACACCGAAGGCGCGCCCTCCGGCTTTACTGCCGAAATCAGCACGCAGTACCTTCGTTTCACTGACGACAACGGCGCGATTGCCCGAATCACCAAATCGGCGTCAGCGCAACATGGCCCTCCGGCAACGTCTTTGAGCTGGCTGAAGCGGGCTAATACGACTAAAATAGCCGTAGTTCTGGAGCGCGCGCCAGTCGCGATGGGAGGTGATCATGCATGATCACCGCCCGACAATCACGGGCCGCACGCGCGTTGCTGGGTTGGACGCAGGAGACGCTCGCTGACAAGGCCCGCATATCGCTGACCGCGCTCAAGCGCCTCGAATCCGAAAGCGGGCTCGATGTGTACGAGACGACGCGCGATCAGGCACGCAGGGCCTTGGAAGCTGCCGGCATCGTCTTCCTGTCGACCGACCGAGGGCAAGGAGTGCTGCTGGTCGATGATCGCGGAAACAAGCCGAACCGATCTACAGGCTTACGCTGACCTGTGGGCAGCCAGGCTCCACGTCATTCGCACTGTCTCCATTTCGGATCAAACTTGGATCATAGACAGGCACCGCATATTCGCCGAGTCTACACCATGACCGCACCATTCCAGGACCTCGCGCCGTCGGGGCAAGATCTCACCGATTACGACAGGTCGCACGCCAAACTTTACATGCGCTTGCTGGATGCGGCCGCAGACGGCGCGCATTGGGAAGAGGCCGTGCGGGTGCTGTTCGACCTCGATCCCGACCGTGAACCCGAACGCTGCCGACGCATTCATGACAGCCATCTCGAACGCGCCCGCTGGATGACACACACCGGCTATCGGCACCTCCTGCGCCCCGCTCACCGCTGAGAGGTTTACAAACCTGCGTGATGCCGTTTCGACATCACGCAATGCCCTCGTCCGGGCTTCCAAGAGCCTCGTCGCGCCGAGAAAAATCACACGCTCGACTTACGCGCACCACGCGGGAGAGTTGATGCGATGAGGCCCGATACATCGAACTGGCGAGACGACCGCAGCTACGATTTCCTCGATACACTGCCGATCGAAGGTCTCGCGTGGGAATGCCTTCGCAGATACCGACCTTATCAGGACGAATACGCCGGTCTGGTCGAGGTCGGCGCCGAGACGCAGCCGCTGCCTGATGACAGGCAGCGGCGCTGGGGGTTGCGATTTCCCCGCGAGACCAGGTCGTTCTGCCCTACAGCAACAGGTGGTGTGGTCGCCGCAGAGCAATCCCGCCGTCCTCTTTCTGACAGCGCGGCCGAACTTTCTGCCGTCCAGCTCAAACAGCCTAGCCGGCAGGTTCGCTGCGGGACATGATGGCCCCGAAGGAGCATATGCCGGTCTTCCCGAGCATGACCTCCAGCTTCTCTTCCTGCCCGGCACATCCCCACACAACCAGCTTGCGGCGGTCATCCCCATCGATGACGACATCCTCGATCGCATTGATGCGCTGACACGCCTCTCACGCGCCTGGCTCCAACGTCCGCCATTGCGCGACACGCGCATGACCACCGAGCAGCGTCGCCGCTTTCGCCTCAAACTTCGTGCTGCCGACGGTCGCATGAACGGCGCGACCTATCGCGACATCGCCATCGCAATCTATGGCGCGGCGCGGATCGATACAGACCCCTGGAAGACCTCGCCGCTGCGTGATGCCGTGATCGCATTCGCCGAAGCCGGGTCGGCCCTCATCAATGGCGGTTATCTGCACCTGCTTCGGCATCGTCGACGCACCTAGCCCGCGCCAACGACAGGGGTGGGAATTTAGCCATCCCAAGTCCCCCATCCATCCCGCCGAAGGTTCTCCGCCACCGTTGTCGCTGTCAGCCGCTGATCGTCAGCGGCCCCCAGCAACCCCACGGAGGCCCGCCCAATGCGACCCGATACCGCCGCGCTCCCGCCACGCTACCTGCGGACCAAGGAAGCCGCCGAGTTTCTTAGCCTGTCCGCGCGCACCCTGGAAAAACATCGCACCTACGGCACGGGTCCGGCCTATCACAAACTCGGCGGGCGCGTCGTCTATTCGGTCGACGATCTGGAAACCTGGGCCGAGCGCGGCACCGTAACCTCGACGTCCGATCCGCGCGGCTCCGTGCTTCCCGCCAAGCGCCAGACGCTACCGACCGGCCAGATCGCCGGCCGATACGCACGCTGATCGTGGCCGGTCCCTTTCATGGTGGTGCGTCGTCGTGACACTTCGGAGCGTGGGCAGCTCGACCTGTTTCGCGCGCTTCCCGGCGACTTCGCGCCACGAGATGCGCAGGATCTCATGGCCTATCCCTTCTTCTCCCTCTCGAAATCGCACCGCATAGCGCCGATCGACTTTTCGGCGGGCGGCGTCTCCATCCGGGTCGAAGCCGTCCCCGATCATGGCATGGCTACAATCTGGGACGCCGACATCCTGATCTGGGCTGCGAGCCAGATCGTCGAGGCCCGGGACGCGGGCCTGCGCACGTCGCGTCTGATGGCGGCGACACCCTATGAGATCCTCACCTATGTCGGTCGCGGCACATCCATGCGCGATTATCAGCGGCTCAAGGCCGCGCTCGATCGGCTGCAATCGACCACCATCTCGACGTCGATCCGCCAGCCCGCCGAAGGCCGCCGTCACCGCTTCTCGTGGATAAACGAGTGGCAGGAGCGCACGGATCGCCAAGGACGACCGGATGGCATCGAGCTGATCGTCCCCGACTGGTTCTACAAGGCCGTCCTCGATGACGCGCTCATCCTCACCATCGATCCGGCCTATTTCGATCTCACCGGCGGCCTCGATCGCTGGCTCTACCGCATCGTGCGCAAACACGGCGGCCGTCAGCGCGGCGGCTGGCGTTTCGACCTACGCCACCTCCACCTCAAATCCGGCAGCCTGTCGCCGTTCAAGCGCTTCGCCTTCGAACTGCGCGACATCGTGCGGCGCCAACCACTGCCCGGCTACGTCCTGTCGCTCGAAGCGGAAATCGGCGGGCGCACGCTGCTGGCTTTCGAGCCACTGGCCGCCTGTGGGAAACCTGTGGACGGCCTCGTGCTATCGGGAACCCGACCTATCGTGCCATCGGGAACCCGAGGCTCGTGCCATCAGGAACCCAGTCCGGCCTTAACGTCTGGAAATCGTGGGCGGATTCGCGCCCTTAACTTAGAGTCTAACCAAGAATCTAACTTTGAAGAGCGCGCGCGCGATGTGGAAAACCTCATCCGCGCAGCCGCAGCGAGCCTCCGCGCCGCCGGCAGATCACCGCTCAAGGGTGCTCCAGCTGTTCAGACGAGCCGGAAAGAGAGCGAACGGGCTTCCCCCGATCAGCTTCCGCTCCTCGATCGGCCTGGAGGTGCGCGATGATCGTCGCGTTCCTCAACCAGAAAGGCGGTGTCGGCAAGACGACGCTGGCGCTCAACCTTGCCGGCGAACTCGCCGGGCGCGGTCAGCGCGTCACCCTGATCGACGCGGACCCACAGGGCTCGGCTCTCGACTGGTCTGAGCAGCGCAGCCGTGAGGGCCTGCCGCGCCGGTTCGGCGTCGTCGGCCTGGCGCGCGACACGCTCCACCGCGAAGCGCCGGAGCTGGCCCGCGATGTCGACCACGTCGTCATCGACGGCCCGCCGCGTGTCGCAGCCCTCATGCGCTCGGCGCTGCTCGCCGCCGATCTCGTGCTGATCCCGGTACAGCCGTCGCCGCTCGACGGCTGGGCATCGGCCGAGATGTTGGCGCTGCTCCACGAAGCCCGCGTCTATCGCCCGGAACTGGTCGCCCGGTTCGTGCTCAATCGCTGCGGTGCGCGCACCGTCCTGGCCCGCGAGACCGCCGAAACCCTGGCCGATCACGATCCACCGTTGCTCGCCACCACCATCGGCCAACGCATCGCCTTCGCCGCCGCCGCGCAGACCGGCCGCCTGGTCGCCGAACTCGACGATGCGACATCGGCCGCGCGCGAGATCGCGGCGTTCGCCGACGAACTCTTGCGTCTGCGGATCGACGGGGGCGCACAATGAACGAACGATCCCCCCGTCGTGGCTTCGCATCGCGCCCCGCCGATCCCGACCAATGGATCAAGGCTGCGGACAACGCACCACGCGCCGCTGACGTTGCCGCGTTCACCGCCAGGCTCACCATCGATGTGACGCCCGAACTGCGCGGCCGGATCAAGATCGCCGCGTTCGGGCGCGGCGTCACCGTCGCTGACATGCTGCGCGAGCTGCTCGCGCGTGAATTCCCCTCGACACCAGGAGACCCTACATGACCGGCACTGCGGCTCCCCGCATGCGCGGCGGCCCGCTGCCGTCAGCGCTCCCCCATGGCAGCATGACCCACGTCGAACTGACGTGGATCGAGAAGAAGATCGAATACTGGATCAGGTTCGGCCGTGAGGCGCATGAACAGATCCTCGACCGCCGCCGGCGTGTCATCTCCTTCCGCCCGAACACCGTATTCGCATTCGTGCGATGGGCGGCCAACGATTTCGGCACGATCGTCTCGCGCATCGACATCGTGCGCGCGGTCGAGCCCGGAGAGCCCTACCAGACGCTGCCTTTCGTCCGGCCGGGCGGTGAAATCCTGCTCAGGATCGACGGATGGCAGAAGGTCGAAGACGTGCTGCGCCACGTCGATGCCATCGAAGCGATCGGCATCGAGGCGGACACCGTTTCGCCGGAACACTGGCGGCACGTTCACAACCGGATGGCGGCTGGACATCAGCCGCGTACCTATACGCTCGACCAGCATCGCGCCTTCCTCCTGCGCCGGAGGACACAGTCGTGACGCGCGCCGGTCTCTTCCTCGTCATGGCTCTCGCGACCACGGGCATCAGCTATCCGGCGCTCACCCCGATGCCGATCAAGCTCCTGTGGAACGCATCGGCGAGCGCCCCCATCGGCTTCTACACGATCGACGTCGACGGCCCGTTCGACGTCACCGATCTCGTTGCCGTCGATGCGCCCGAGCCGCTCGCGACCTTCATGGCCGAACGCGGCTATCTTCCCAAAGGCGTCCCGCTGCTGAAGCGCATTCTCGGCGTTTCCGGGCAGACCGTTTGCCGCTCGAACCTCTCCGTCACGATCGACGGCCTCGAGATGGGCGATGCGCTGCCGCGTGATCGCGCGGGACGCGACCTGCCGATCTGGCAGGGCTGCCGCCGCATCCCGAGCGGCGCAGTCTTTCTGATGAACTGGCAGGTCCGCGACAGCCTGGACGGTCGCTACTTCGGCCTGACATCCACCGGCCAGATCATCGGCCGCGCCGTCCCCTTGTGGACCGACGAGGACGAAACGGGCCGCTTCGAATGGCGCGCACCGACGCGATGACACCTCGCTGTCGGCGGGAGCGGCGCCCACCGATGGCTTTCCCAACGCCGCCGCAAAGGAAGTCATCATGCCTCAGATTGGTCAATTCACGCACCAGGACACGGGCTTCGCCGGCAAGGTGGAGACATTCACGCTCTTCCGCGATGTCGTCATTGTGCCCGCAGAACCCTCCGATGCCGAGAACGCGCCGGATTACCGCGTTCACGCCAGCGACGATGGTAAAGCCGAAGCCGGTCCGGAAATCGGCGCGGGCTGGAAACGCACCGGCGAGCGCGCGGGCGAATACGTTGCCGTACTGATCGACGACCCTGCGCTGCCGCAGCCGATCCGCGCCAATCTGTTCCGCGACGATGACGCCGGGAATGCCTGGTCGCTGCACTGGTCGCGCCCGCGCGACCGCGCCGGGAAGGACTGACCGATGTCCGGTCCCCGTCCAACGATGAGCCATCGTGATGCGCGCGGGCGGCATCACGTCGTCCAGCGCATGGCCTTCCTTCTCCTTTCCGGCCTGGCCCTCGCAGCAGGCGCAACGGACGCCGCTCCTGCCCAGTCCGTGTCGGCTGCGCGCACGGTCGCTGGCGATCCGCACGCCGCCTTCGTCACCGAAGCCTCGCAGCGGTTCGGCATTCCCGAACACTGGATCGTCGCCGTCAAACGCGCCGAAAGCGCCGGAGATGTGCGCGCCATATCGTCGGCCGGCGCGCTGGGGTTGATGCAGGTCATGCCCGATACCTGGGCCGCGCTTCGGATTCGCTATGGGCTCGGGCGTGACCCCTACGACCCGCGCGACAACATCCTCGCAGGCGCTGCTTACCTGCGCGAAATGTTCGACCGCTATCGCACGATCCCCGCAATGCTCGGCGCCTACAATGCGGGGCCTGGCCGCTACGACGAATACGTCCAGACCGGCCGCGCCCTGCCCGCCGAAACGCGGGCCTACATCGCGCTGCTGGCTCCGCAGCTAGGCGCACCATTGCCGTCGAGCGCGCCATCGGTTGCGCCGCCACCGCCGCCGGATTGGCGGGAAGCGCCGCTCTTCGTCGTGCGTTCCGCCGACGCTCGTTCGGCAACATCGACATCGGAAAGCGCGCGGTCGAACGACAACCGCACCTCCGTCGCGGCGCGCGTTCCCGATACCGCCGAAGACTCGAACGCCCCTATCGTGGTCGCTCGCTCTGACGGTGGAGCGCCCCGATGAGCTGCGGAAGTAGCTTTCGCACTCTGTCGCATTCCGGCGTGACATGGAGGGCACAAGGGGGAGAGGCAGGCACAACAACCGCACGATGGCAGGATAAAAGGCCGCACATTGCGCGTCGGTCGGGCGGTTGTATTTGCAGGATATTTTGGCGCGCTCCGCACATTGCCGTGCCCATCGGCAATGTGCGCCTGACGCCCAACTACCTGTATCAACGCGATTTTTCGCACATTTCGGGCTCGCGTCATGGCCGATGACCACGAGTTTCGTGTTCGCCCTGGGCGCATCCGATCGACCCGCGCGCAGTCAGCTCGGCCCTTCATCGCGCAGGCGCTGGCGGCGGCGAAGAAGGCGGGCGGCGGCGTCTCGCGCTCCGGGCGCGTCGTTGCCGCCAATCGCTCGCGCTTCGGCCGCGGCCAGCGCGCCAGCATCCAGGCGAACCGCCTCATCACCGCGCGCACGCGCGGCGCTGTCATCAAGGCCCGCGTCGTGCGGCACTCCGGCCGCACCGCGCCGCTCGGCACGCATCTCGACTATCTCCGCCGCGACGGCGTGACCCGTGATGGAGAAAAGGCCCGGTTGTTCGGGCCGGGAACGGAGGAAGCTGATGGCCGCGCCTTCGCCGGGCGATGCGAGGACGATCGCCACCATTTCCGCTTCATCGTTTCACCGGACGACGCCGTGGAGATGTCGGACCTCAAGTCCTTCACCCGCGATCTTGTCGGCCAGATGGAAAAGGATCTGGACACGCGGCTCGATTGGGTCGCGGTCGATCACTGGAACACCGAGCATCCTCACGTCCATCTGATCGTGCGCGGCGTCCGCGACGACGGCCAGGACCTCGTGATCTCGCGCGACTACATCAAGGAGGGCATGCGCGATCGCGCGCGTGACCTCATCACACAGGAGCTTGGCCCGCGCACGGATCTCGATATTCGCCGCACGCTCGAACGCCAGATCGGGGCGGAGCGCTGGACGCAGCTTGATCGGCAGCTTGTCCGCGACGCTGGAAAGACCGGCGTCATCGATGTCGCTCCGGAGGTCGGCCGCCAGCCCGACGCCTACGCCGTCGAGAAGGTGGGCCGCCTGCGCAAACTCGCAGCCCTCGGCCTCGCCAGTGAAGTCGGACCGGGCCAGTGGATGATCGACGATCAGGCTGAGGTGACGCTGCGCCAGCTCGGCGAACGCGGCGACATCATCAAGCGCATGCACCGCGCACTCACCGAACGCGGTATCGACCGCGGCTCGGGCAACTACGTACTGGCTGGGGAAAGCCTCGATGTGCCGGTCATCGGCCGTCTGGTCGAGCGCGGCCTCGATGACGAGCTGAAGGGAACGGCCTACGCCGTGGTCGACGGCGTCGATGGCCGGACCCACCACATCCGCTTGCCGCATCTCGATGCGGCGGGGGACAGCGCGCCAGGCTCGATCGTCGAGCTGCGCACCTATGAAGATGCGAGAGGCGAACGCCGCGTCGCGCTCGCCGTCCGCTCCGATCTCGATCTCCAGCATCAGGTGAACGCCTCGGGCGCGACCTGGCTCGACCGGCAGTCCATCGCCCGCGAACCCGTCGCCATGTCCGAGGGCGGCTTCGGCGCCGAGGTGCGGCACGCGATGCGGCAACGGGCGGAGCATCTGGTCCACGAAGGTTTCGCCGAGCAGCAAGGCCGCCGCGTCATCTTCAGCCGCAACCTCATCGAGACGCTTCGTCGCCGCGAGGTGGATGCCGTTGCCGACTGGCTTGCGAAGGAGACAGGCCAGCCGTTCAAAGCGGCCGGTAATGGCGAATATGTCGCCGGCACCTATCGCCAGCGCATGACGCTCGCATCCGGCCGCTTCGCGATGATCGATGACGGCCTCGGCTTCCAGCTCGTGCCCTGGTCGCCGTCCCTCGAGAGCCAGCTCGGCAAGCACGTCTCCGGGGTCGCTCGCGGCGACGGCGGTGTTGACTGGAGCTTCGGCCGCAAGCGGGGGCTCGGCCTCTAATCACCTAAGAAGAAAGGACCGCAGCAATGTCCGCAACCAAAATCCTGTGGGGCCAGATCGCCGTCGTTTTCCTCATCGTGCTGCTCACCACCTGGGCGGCGACGCAATATGTCGCATGGAGTCTCGGCTTTCAGGCGCAGCTCGGCGCGCCCTGGTTTTACCTCTTCGGTCTGCCGATCTACTATCCGCCGGCGTTCTTCTGGTGGTGGTATTTCTACGACGCTTACGCGCCGGAGGTCTTCGCCAAGGGCGGGATGATCTCGGCGTCGGGCGGCTTCATCGCCATAGCCGTCGCCATCGGCATGTCGGTCTGGCGCGCCCGCGAAGCAAAAAGCGCAGCGACCTACGGCTCCGCCCGCTGGGCCGAAAAGGACGAGGTGAAAGCCGCGGGCCTGCTCAGTCCCGACGGTGTCGTGCTCGGCCGCTATGATCGCGACTATCTCCGTCACGACGGCCCCGAGCATGTGCTTTGCTTCGCCCCGACCCGTTCGGGCAAGGGCGTCGGCCTGGTTGTGCCGTCCCTGTTGACCTGGCCGGGCTCGGCCATCGTCCACGACATCAAAGGGGAAAACTGGCAGCTCACCGCCGGCTTTCGCGCCCAGCATGGCCGCGTTCTGCTGTTCGACCCGACCAACCCCAAATCGTCGGCCTACAATCCGCTGCTCGAGGTGCGCCGCGGCGAATGGGAAGTCCGCGACGTCCAGAACATCGCCGACATCCTGGTCGATCCCGAAGGCTCGCTCGAAAAGCGGAACCATTGGGAGAAGACCAGTCATGCCCTGCTGGTCGGCGCCATCCTGCATGTCCTCTACGCCGAAGACGACAAGACATTGTCCGGCGTCGCCGCTTTCCTGTCCGATCCAAAGCGCCCGATCGAGTCGACGCTTGCCGCAATGATGAAGACCAGCCACCTCGGCGAGGCAGGGCCGCACCCCGTCATCGCCAGCGCAGCGCGCGAGCTGCTCAACAAATCGGACAACGAACGCTCGGGCGTGCTCTCCACCGCCATGTCGTTTCTCGGCCTCTACCGCGATCCTGTCGTGGCCGAGGTGACGCGGTGCTGCGACTGGCGGATCAGCGACATGGTGGGCGGCAAGCTCCCGACCACGCTCTACCTCGTCGTGCCGCCGTCCGACATCAACCGCACCAAGCCGCTGATACGCCTGATCCTCAATCAGGTCGGCCGCCGTCTCACCGAGGATTTGCAAGCAAAGGCCGGGCGGCATCGCCTGCTGCTCATGCTCGACGAGTTTCCCGCCCTCGGCCGCCTCGATTTCTTCGAGTCCGCGCTGGCCTTCATGGCGGGCTACGGCCTCAAGAGCTTTCTGATCGCTCAATCGCTGAACCAGATCGAGAAGGCTTACGGCCCGAACAATTCGATCCTCGACAACTGCCATGTGCGCGTTTCCTTTGCGACGAACGACGAAAGGACCGCAAAGCGGGTCAGCGACGCGCTCGGAACCGCGACCGAGATGAAGGCGATGAAGAACTACGCCGGGCATCGGCTCTCGCCCTGGCTCGGCCATTTGATGGTCTCGCGCTCGGAGACCGCGCGACAGCTCCTGACACCAGGCGAGATCATGCAGCTCCCGCCGACCGACGAGATCGTCATGGTCGCCGGGACGCCGCCGATCCGGGCGAAGAAGGCGCGCTACTATGAAGATGCCCGCTTCAAGGAACGCATCATGTCACCGCCGGGGCTGGCGCAGCCTGCCGAGGGTCGGCCCGACGATTGGAGCAAGCTGCCGATCCCCGCGCGCCCGGAGATGACCAAAAGCGCTGCGCCAACGACGAGCGGTGACAACGAAGAGGATTCCACCGAGTCCGAACGTCGCCATCAGCCCGAACTCAACCGGGTGAACCCCATCGAAAAGAAGGCGCCGATCGACAATGAGTTTGAGATCGATTTGCCTGGCGACACAGAGGACGATGCCGCGCGCAACCAGCGGCTGACCCGCGTCATGCGCGGCGTTGCCCGCCAGGTCTCGCTCGATCCCAATGACGGCATGGAGCTGTAGCGCCATGACCGGACGCAAGAAGAAGGTGCCGATTTCCGTCTATCTCGACCCCGACATCATGGCGACCCTATCGCACTATGCAGGCCGTCGCGAACAACCGCTCTCCCTGATCGCCGAGGCCGCCATCGCGTCATTCCTGTCGCCGGACGACGCGGAGCGGCGCGAAGCCGTGGTCGCCAAACGCCTCGACCAGATCGATCGCCGTCTCAACCGCATGGAGCGCGACATCGGGATCTCCGTCGAGACCATGGCCGTATTCATCCGGTTCTGGCTCAACACGACGCCGGCGCTGCCCGAGCCCGCAGCCCAGGCCGCGCGCGCCATGGTCGGGAAGCGCTACGAGGCGTTCATCGCGGCCCTTGGACGGCGCTTGGCCCAGGGACCGAAACTTCGGCAGGAGATCGTTGAAGATGTCGGCGAGTCGCAGCCCAATGCGACAGAGAGCGATCCATAGGCGTCAGCGCGCGTGGATCAATAGCATCGCCCGACCGCCGTTCTCCTGTATTTGCACGCCACGCTGCTACGACGGTCGATACTTGTTGAATCGGCTCAATTCGCGGCTCTTTTAATCACCCCGATCCGGGGATCATCTGTTTTGCCCCGTCAGGAAGCGGGGCAAAAATGACCAATATCAGCCAGAAGCCGGAGACGTTCGCGCGCGGTGCGCGCATGCTTCGCACCGCGCTCGGCTCGACCATCACCCATCTTCTCGAAGACCCGGCCGTCGTCGAAATCATGCTGAACCCGGACGGCCGTCTCTGGGTAGATCGCCTCTCCGAAGGGCTGGCCGATACGGGTGAGACGCTGTCGCCCGCCGATGGCGAACGCATTGTGCGGCTGGTCGCTCACCATGTCGGTGTTGAGGTGCATCCACGCAGCCCGCGAGTCTCCGCCGAGCTTCCTGAGACGGGAGAGCGGTTCGAGGGCTTGCTGCCGCCGGTTGTCGCCGCACCGGCCTTCGCCATCCGCAAGCCCGCCGTCGCAATCTTCACGCTCGACGATTATGTGGCCGCCGGCATTATGGTCGCCGACCAGGCGGCGACGCTGCGCAGTGCCGTGATGGCGCGCGCCAATATCCTTGTCGCGGGCGGCACCTCCACCGGCAAAACCACGCTGACCAATGCGCTTCTGGCCGAGGTCGCCAAGACAGCGGATCGCGTCGTCATCATCGAGGACACCCGCGAGCTTCAGTGCGCCGCGCCCAATCTTGTCGCCATGCGGACCAAGGATGGGGTGGCGACGCTCTCGGAGCTGGTCCGCTCTTCGCTACGCTTGCGCCCCGATCGCATTCCGATCGGCGAGGTGCGCGGTTCCGAGGCTCTCGATCTCCTGAAAGCATGGGGAACCGGCCACCCCGGCGGCATCGGCACGATCCACGCCGGAAACGGCATCGGCGCGCTGCGCCGCCTTGAACAACTCATCCAGGAGGCCGTCGTCACGGTCCCGCGCGCCCTGATCGCCGAGACCATCGATCTCGTTGCCGTCCTCTCCGGCCGCGGCTCCGCGCGCCGGCTCGCCGAACTCGCCCGTGTCGAAGGTCTCGGCCCGGACGGCGACTACGCCATCACCCCCGCAACCCTTGACCGCACAGGAGCGCCAACATGATCCGCACCACGATGCGCGTTCGCCGCTATGCAGCGACGGCCGCCGCCTTCACCTACATCAACCTCGTCCTCGTTCCCGCCGCCCATGCCTCCGGCTCGTCCATGCCGTGGGAAGCACCGCTCCAGAAAATCCTCGAATCCATCGAAGGGCCGGTCGCCAAGATCGTCGCCGTCATCATCATTATCGCCACTGGCCTGGCGCTGGCGTTCGGTGACACGTCCGGCGGCTTCCGGAAGCTGATCCAGATCGTCTTCGGCCTCAGCATCGCGTTTGCGGCGTCGAGCTTCTTCCTGTCGTTCTTCTCATTCGGCGGCGGGGCGCTCGTTTGATGGCGGCGGCGTTCGAACAACTCGACGCGGTGCCGGGTTTCACCGTCCCGGTTCACCGGGCGCTGACCGAGCACATTCTGCTCGGCGGCGCACCGCGCGCGCTCGCCATCCTGAACGGCACGCTGGCCGGAGCCGTGGGCCTCGGCCTGCGCCTCTGGCTCGTGGGTCTGCTGATCTGGGCCGTTGGCCATATCGCAGCCATGTGGGCTGCAAAGCGCGATCCGCTCTTCGTCGAGGTCGGCCGCCGCCACCTTCGCATCCCCGCTCATCTGTCCGTCTGAGGAGGCGCATCGCCATGATGAATCTTGCCGAATATCGCCGCACCGCAACCCGCCTCGCTGACTATCTGCCCTGGGTCGCGCTCGTCGCCGAGGGCGTCGTGCTTAACAAGGATGGCAGCTTTCAGCGCACGGCCCGTTTCCGCGGCCCTGATCTGGACTCCGCGGTCGCTGCCGAACTGGTCGCCGTCGCCGGGCGGCTCAACAACGCTTTCCGCCGTCTCGGATCGGGTTGGGCCATCTTCGTTGAGGCGCAGCGGCACGAGGCGTCGATCTATCCGGCAGACCTGTTTCCCGATGCAGCCGCAGCGCTCCTCGATGCCGAGCGCAAAGCCGATTTCGAGGAGGCCGGCGCGCATTACGTCTCCGGCTACTATCTCACCATCACCTATCTGCCACCGGCCGAGGACGCCGCGCGCACCGAAGCCTGGCTCTATGAGGGCCGCGAACGCGCTGGCATCGATCCGAAGGAAATCCTGAACACCTTTGTCGACCGCACCAATCGCGTGCTGGCGCTGCTCGATGGCTTTATGCCGGAATGCCTGTGGCTCGATAGCAGCGAGACGCTGACCTATCTCCATTCGACCGTCTCGACAAAACGGCACCGCGTCCGCGTGCCCGAAACGCCGGTCTATCTCGACGCGCTGCTCGCCGACCAACCGCTCACCGGCGGCCTGGAGCCGCGTCTCGGAACGGCGCATCTGCGCGTTCTCACCATTGTCGGTTTCCCAACCGCGACCACACCCGGCATCCTCGACGATCTCAATCGGCTCGCCTTCCCCTATCGCTGGTCGACGCGGGCCATCCTGCTCGACAAGACCGACGCGACCAAGCTGCTGACCAAAATCCGCCGCCAATGGTTCGCTAAGCGCAAAGGCATCGCCGCGATCCTGAAAGAGGTGCTGACCAACGAGGCGTCCGCGCTGGTCGATACCGATGCCTCCAACAAGGCGGCGGACGCCGATCTCGCCCTTCAGGAACTCGGCGCTGACTACGCCGGCCAATCCTATGTCACCGCGACGATCGCGGTATGGGACAACGATCCCCGAATTGCCGACGAGAAGCTTCGCCTCGCCGAGAAAGTCATCCAGGGCCGCGACTTCACGGCCATGACTGAAACGATCAATGCCGTCGATGCCTGGCTGGGCTCATTGCCGGGACATGTTTACGCCAACGTGCGCCAGCCCCCGATCTCGACGCTGAATCTCGCCCACATGATCCCGCTCTCGGCGGTGTGGGCGGGGCCGGAACGGGACGAGCATTTCGGAGCGCCCCCCTTGCTGTTCGGCAAGACCGAGGGCTCGACCCCGTTCCGGTTTGCTCTTCATGTCGGCGATGTCGGTCACACGCTCGTCGTTGGCCCGACCGGCGCCGGCAAATCGGTGCTCCTCGCCATCATGGCCTTGCAGTTCCGACGCTACGCCGGTGCCCAGGTCTTCGCCTTCGACTTCGGCGGTTCGATCCGCGCCGCCGCGCTCGCCATGGGCGGTGATTGGCACGATCTCGGCGGCGATCTCACCGAGAGCGTGGACTCTTCTGTCTCGCTGCAACCGCTCGCGCGCATTCACGACACGCCCGAGCGCGCCTGGGCGGCCGACTGGATCGTCGCCATCCTGATCCGCGAGGGCATCGCAATCACCCCCGAGGTGAAGGAGCACCTTTGGTCGGCGCTGACCTCGCTGGCATCGGCGCCGGTCGAGGAACGCACGATCACCGGCCTCACGGCGTTGCTCCAATCGAACGACCTGAAGCAGGCGCTGCGACCGTATTGCGTGGGTGGCCCCTATGGGCGGCTACTCGACGCCGAGGCCGAACATCTCGGCTCGGCATCGGTGCAGGCGTTCGAGATCGAGGGACTGGTCGGGACTGGCGCGGCACCCGCCGTCCTCGCCTATCTCTTCCATCGCATCGGCGACCGTCTCGACGGTTCGCCGACGCTGCTCATCATCGACGAGGGCTGGCTCGCACTCGATGACGATGCCTTCTCCGGGCAATTGCGCGAGTGGCTGAAGACGCTGCGCAAGAAAAACGCCAGCGTCATCTTCGCCACGCAGTCGCTGTCCGACATCGACAACAGCAACATCGCCCCGGCTATCATCGAGAGCTGCCCGACCCGGCTGCTCCTGCCGAACGAACGCGCGATCGAGCCGCAGATCACAGCGATTTATCGGCGCTTCGGTCTCAACGACCGCCAGATCGAAATCCTCGCGCGGGCCACGCCCAAGCGCGACTATTACTGCCAGTCGCGGCGCGGCAATCGCCTGTTCGAGCTGGGCCTCTCCGAAGTCGGCCTCGCGCTCGCCGCCACCTCGTCCAAAACCGACCAGTCCGAGATCGCGCGCACCGTCGCCGAGCATGGCCGCGAGGGCTTTCTCGCCGCCTGGCTGCGCCTGCGCGGCGCCGAGTGGGCCGCGGACCTCATCCCCCACCTCACGAACCTCACCCCCCAGCAGTCTGAGAAGGAGTAATGACCATGAATACGCTTCGTTCACGCCCGCGCGCGCTGTCGCTCGCGGCCTTCATCCTGGCGATACCGCTCGCCGCATCGCCGGTACTGACCGCGCCAGCGCACGCGCAATTCGGCTTCGGCGGCATCGTCTATGACCCTACCAACTACGCCCAGAATGTCCTGACGGCGGCGCGTTCTCTCGAGCAGATCAACAACCAGATCCGCTCGC
>NZ_JAPCWC010000026.1 GCF_026420865.1 Novosphingobium clariflavum
ACAGTTTGTTAAAAATCTCAGAAATTCAGCATGTTATGATATCCTCCACGTCCTTGCAGGACAGAAGCCCGGGCTCCTCTGCACGCCCGCCCCGAGAAAAGCCGGAGAATCGCCGGATCACGCCCGCTGCAGACCCGGCTTCCCATGTTCAATGGCAAAACGCGCATAAGTCGAGAGGCTGCCGCCAGCTGCCGTCACCGTGTCCAACACCTTCAGTTCGCCGACCCAATCGGCGGGAGACACATCGCAAAGGAGATAGCCGCGCTGGTCGGTGGTTGCCTTGAGGAAGCCATTATCGGCCCGGACCTGACGGCTATAGGCGTCTTCGTCGCCCTGCCCGTCGGCGCCCGACGAGATCGAGGTTGCCAGGAACTCGCTCGAAATCACTTTTCCATCGGCTCCCGGTGCATGTTCGTCCTGCACGAGATCCCCCGCATAATGACGGTGTGCGTCGCCCGTCACGTTCACGACATTGCCCGAACAGCGCTTGTCGATGCAATCGAGCAGGCGGCGGCGGTTGGCCATATAGCCGGGCCATTGGTCCATCGAATATGTCGCCTGGTCGTTCGTGCCCTTCTTTGGCAAGACCTTCCTCTGATCGAGGTTCATCACCATGACCTGATGCGCGATCAGGTTCCAGCGCGTGTCGGATGACCCGAGGCCATCGTAGAGCCACTTCTCCTGTGCGGCGCCCATGATACTGCGTTCCGCAAATGCCTCAGGGCCGAGCGGAGCCAGAGTGTCCCCGTAAAGCTGGTCGGCACGGTACTGGCGCGTATCGAGCACGAAGGCGTTCAGCAGATCGCCATAACGGGCCTCGCGATACATTCGCATATGGCCGCCCTGCGGCATCGAAGTACGGCGCAGCGGCATGTGCTCGTAATAGGCCTGCATCGCCATCGCCCGGCGAAAGGCGAAGACTTCGGGCGCCGTACCGTCCTGATCGAAATCGGCGGCCCAGTTGTTGTCGATCTCGTGATCGTCGAAGCTCATCCAGAACGGCGCCGAGGCATGTGCGGCCTTGAGGTCGGCGTCCGACTTGTAGAGCGCATAGCGGCGCCGGTAGTCGTCGAGGGTATAGATCTCCCCGCCGACATGGCGGCGCACTTCGTTGTAGCTGCGGCCATTGGCCTTGAACGGCCCTGCCCCGTGGTCCGGGCCCTCGTAAATGTAGTCGCCATAGTGGAACACGAAGTCCAGCGCCTCGCAAGCGATGTGGCGCCATGCTGTGTAGAGGCCCTGCTCGTAGTGCTGGCAACCGGCGGCGACGAAGCGCAGACGCTGGACCTTGGCACCTGCAGCAGGCAAAGTGCGGCTGCGGCCGGTCATGCTTTGCTCGCTGCCGACGCGGAAGCGGTACCAATAGGGCCGATCGGGGCGCAGCCCCGCGACTTCGACATGGACCGAATGGGCGAGCTCGGGATGTGCCAGCGCCTCGCCCTTCATGGCGACCCTCGCGAAATGTTCGTCCTCAGCCACTTCCCACAGCACCGCGACGGGCTTCAGCGCCATGCCGCCATAGGGTTCGAGCGGCTTGGGAGCCAGCCGGGTCCAGATCACGAAGCCGTCGCTGGCCGGATCGCCCGAGGCCACACCCAGCGTGAAGGGATCGCTGCCGAATTTCGGATCGGCCATGAGGTTGCGCGGATAAGGGCGCTCCTGCCCGAAAGCGGCAAAAGGGAAAGCGCCGATCAGGCCGGCACCGCCGGCACCGAGCAACTGAAGGGCGTGGCGACGATCAAAGGGGCGCATGGGCTGGCTTTCTGCAGGGATCAGTCGGAAAGGCGTATCTGGGCGGCGTGGACACGTTCCGGTCAACGGATGATAAGGTGGATGAATGCGGTGCGGCCGTAGTCGTCCACCTCGGTGTAGTGCTGGAGCTTTTCGCCCATCAGCCACTTCGGCTTCTCCCCCAGCACGTTGTAGAATTCGTACTTGAGCGTCGCGAACGAGGTGATCTTCTGGGTGAGGCTGAGGTCCACCGTGCCATAACCCGCACGGCCTTCGTCCAGCCAGGGCGAGGCGCCGACGCTCTCGAGATATTTGCCGCGATAATTGTAGCGCGCGGTGAAGGCGCTGCGCAGGAACGGGGTGTGCCAGGTCACCCCGGCATTGGCGAGGATCTCGGGCTGGTAAAGCATCCGGTCGATGCTGCGGGTGCCGCTGTCGCTCACCACGTCCATGTGCCCCTTCATCCAGGTCAGGTTGGCGAAGAGGTCGAACTTCTGGCCGGCAAATTTGATGCCCTTGTTCTCGATCCGGCCCTCGATACCGAAGATGCGCGAACCAGAGGCGTTGAGGGGCTGGCTGATCTTGTAGGTGGTATCGTCAACCACCGTGTAGCTGGTGAGGTCGTAGATATCGTCGGCGATCCACTTGGCGAAGGCACTCACCCCGAACAGGCCCTTGTCGCCGTGGAAACTCTGCGTGAAGGTCACGTCGAGATTGGTCGCCCGGCGGGGCTTGAGGTCGGGGTTGCCCTGGCTGATCGTGCAGCCCTCGCCGCCGTCGTCGGTCTCGCCGCAGCTCACGCTGCGGGCCTGGGCGACATCGCCGGGCGTCGGGCGGCCGATGGTGCGACTGGCCGAACCGCTCAGCACGGTGCGGCGCGCCAGCCTGTATTCTGCCGAGAACGAGGGCAACGGGAAATCGTAACCGCCGCGATTGCGGGTCATGCCGTCGATCGCGCCTTCCGACACGTAAGGCGTGTCCGCCGCAAAGCGTGTATGGTCGAGCCGCAAGCCCCAGACGAGCGCCAGCCTGTCCGTTCGGTAGTGCAGCGCGGCATAGGGCGTCAGCGTGGTCTCGTCATAGCGATAGTCGGAAATCAGGCTGTCGTAAGCCGAATTGGTCGCATCGACCGTCAGTTCCGCCATCTTGTCGACAAAGCGATAGTCGATCCACGGCATCGCCCCGATCGCCCCCAGCGCGGTATAGTCCGGCGTGAACAGGTAGTCGGTCATGACCATGCCGGTCTTGTATTCGGTCTCGTCGAGGTTGCGGCGCAGGATCAGGTTGCGCCATTCCGCGCCGACCGCAAAACCCAGTCCGCGATCCTCCTCCTCGGCATTCCAGGTATAGTCGATGCGCGCATTGCCCATGTCCTCGCGGGCGACGCGAAACATGTCATAGGCCGTGCTGAGGTTGTAGGTCGTCTTTGCCGGATCGAGCGCGTTCGCATCGCTGAGCGAGGTCACGTAAGGCAGATTGCCCAGCCCACCGTTCGAGGCATACGTGATATAGGCCGATTTGGGATAGGCCCGCGCGACGATCGAATACTGGTGATTGTCGTAAAGCGCCTTGTTGTAGCCGCCCCGGATCTCAAGAACACCCGCACCCGCCTTCCACGAAAGATCGCCGATCACGCCGAACAACCGGCGGTCCCAGTTGTCGTGGCGATAGCGCGTGTAGATCGAATTGAGCTGCTGGCGGCCGCCGTCCTCGGTCTGGTCGTAGATCGCGCTCTTGGTGTAGTAGTCCTGCTTGTTCATGGTGGAATCTTCGTAACGGCGCCGCCCGAAGGCCATGATCGAGGCATAGAGGCTCTCGTCGGCCGACTGCCATTCGAGCTTGGCCGAACCACCATAAGAGCGCAGCGTATTGGTATAGCTGGCATATTGCTGGTCGTAGGGCACGACCAGGCCGTTCCAGTTGGGATCCTGCGGGCTGGCGAGCTTCTTGCCGGCATCGCTGAAGTAGTACTTGGTTGCCTGCCAGTACTTGGCCGAGTTGCGGATGCGCTTCTGGTATTCACCGGAAAGCACGATGCCGAACTGGCCGCCGGGGCCGAAGCGATCGCTGACGACACCCTTGATGCCCTCGCCCCAGTGCGCGCCCGAACCCGTAATGGCGTTGATATGCGCCGGTCCGCGATAGGTCGAATAGATGCCGTTCAGGTCGATCACCTTGTAGAGACCGTCGTGATCGAAGGCGCTGCGGGTGGCGACGTTGACGACACCGCCGATCGCGTCCCCCGGAAGCTCGGGGGTAAAGCTCTTGTAGACCTCGTTTCCCGCGCTCATGTTCGAGGGCAGCAGTTGCAGGTTCACCTGCCGAGAACCATCGCCGTCCGAACCGATCGAGGCGATGGAAAGGCCGTCGATGGTGGTCGCGTTGAGATTGGCGGAAATGCCGCGGATCGAGATGAAGCGCGGGGTATCGCCTTCCTCGATGCCGGTCACGCCGGGCAGGGTGACAAGCTGCTCGACCACCGAGCCATCGCCGCCCGCCAATGTCGCGACATCGTCGAACCGCACGGTATCGACCACCGCCGTCGCCTTGCGGGTCATGCGCGAGGGCACACGGCGGGCTTCGACAAGGATCGCACCGCCCCGATTCGGCGCGGCAACCGCCCCGCCTTCATGCCGCCCCAGCGTGATGACGGTGCCGTCGATCGACATGACGTCCAGCCCGGTGCCGCGCAGCAGCCGGCCCAGCGCTTCATCGATATCCAGATTGCCCTTCACCGCATTGGTGCGCCTGCCCCGCGTCAGGTCCTTTTCGACAAGGACCTGCACCCCGGCCTGCCGCGCAAAGCTCTGGATGCCCGCGGCGGCGGGCTGGGCGGGTACATCGATCGATGCCGTGCGAGCCTCCACGGCCACGGGCACGCAGATCGCTGCCAGCCCAGCACCAAGCATCCATATCGAAGTACGCGAAACCGAAAACATGAAACCTCCACCTGTTGCTGCACAGGAAGAGGATCGACAAAAACAAACCCCTCACTTCGATTGAGAAATATTTCAGATTACTATTCGATGACTATTTCATTTCCATTTGATGACACCTTGGAACGCGTCAACCTGGCGAGTGCCTGCGCGAATTCCTGTGCCTGGCTGGTCTGGAAATAGCCGACCAGCCGGTACTGTGCCGCACGCGGGTTACGGATGCGGATCGGGCGCAGGCTATAGCGGTTGAATTCCGCCGCCGCCTGCAGACCCGTCTCGCCATCCAGCCCGATCTCGCCCCGCCGCCAGGCCAGCGCCTGATCCACGTCCACCGTTACCGGCGGTGCCTGCACGGCAATGTCGGTGCGCAGCAGCGCCTCGTCGCCGCGCGCGATGGCCATGGGGCGTTGTCCCGAGCCGTCGACCCAGGCCAGAACCCGTCCTTCGCTGACGACCACCCGCACGCCCTGCGCGACACGGCGCACCGAAAACGCGGTGCCGGTAGCCCGCACATGCACGCGGCCCACCGTGACTTCGAACGGCCGCGCGCGGTTGTGTGCAACCCTGAACCACGCCTCCCCCTGCCGCAGCGTCAGATCGCGGCGTGTGTGCGAATAGGCAACGTCGAGCTGGCTAGCGGTATTGAGCGCGGCAAGCGAGCCGTCCGCCAGCGTGACCTGGCGCTGTTCGCCGATTTCGGTGGCATAGTCCGGCGCGGCGGGCACCAGCAGGAACAGCGCCAGTGAAGCCGCCATGGCGGCCAGCCCCCCCATTGCCGCCACCGCCACTGCCCTCGGGCGCATCCACCGGTGCCAGCGGGGCGACACCCGCTCCGCTTCCGGTCGAGGCGCCGCATCGAACAGGTTCAGAACCGCCTGCGCCCGCACGAAAGCGCCGCGATGGCGGCGATCCGCATCGAGCCAGGCATCGAGTTCGGCCTGCTCCGCCGCGTCGAGCACTCCCGCGTCGCCGCGCATGGCCCAGGCACTGGCGATATCGTCAATGGAGGGCATGGATGGCAGTCTCGTCTCGGGGATCGATCTTCGGGTCGGGAGTCCGGGCGCTGTCCGGCTTGCTGTCGTCATGCCGGTCATCGTCACCGGCCATCCTTTTCATCAGCAGCCGCAATCCCCGCAAGGCATTATTCTCGACCACTTTCTCGGTCACGCCAAGGTAGCTGGCGGTTTCCTTCTGCGAGAATCCATGGAGCCGGCGCATTTCCAGCGCATGGCGATAGGCCGGCGGCAGCGCGGCGATCAGGTCGAGCGCCCGGCGCAGCTGCAGCCGCGCGCCGACCGCCTGCTCGGGTGAAGGCGCTTCGTCCGGCATCCCGTCGATTTCGGCCTGATCCGCCGCCTCGAAAGGCACCAGCCGCGCCCGGCGCACGGTGTGGACAACGATCGAGCGAACCGTGGCGAAGAAGTAGGCACGGCCGTTCAGGATATGCCGGTGGTCTGGCAGTTCGGACAGCCGGCAATAGGCCTCCTGGACAACGTCGTCGACATCCCCCTGCCCGCGCAGGCTCCTGCGCAGCCACGCGCGGACTTCCGCCTCATGCGGCAATATCTGCGAGGTAATCCAGCGGATCCTCTCCTCGCGCAAATCCTGTGCGGACACCAGTGCGACCCATCGACCTTGGACCTGGACGGTCCGGCGCCCCAAAGCCACAACGGTGCGACACATTCATGACATTGCGCGATTTTTCACGTCAATGTCCCAGCAGAGTCGGCGCATCGATGGTGAACTTGAAACCGACGATCAGCGCGTCCCTGATGTCCCGGGTGCGGAAGGGCGCGCCGGTCTGGTCGGGATGCAGGATGTACTGCACATTGGGCGATATGCGGATCGCCGGGCCAAGCTGGGCGCCATAGGCCAGTTCCATCATGTACTGGTGACGCTGGATCTTCCCGTCGCCGCCCGCCGAGGCCCGCGCGGCGCGCATGCGCTCCATGGCAAGGTCGCTGAAACGCTGGTCGCTGATCATGAAACCGATGGTATCGGCATCGCGCCCGGGAAACGTTCCGGTCTGCACCACGCCGAAGTCGAGGAAGCGGCTTTCCTCGACACGGCCGGAAAGATTGGTCATCGCCACCCCGAAGACGCTGAGGCCGCGCTGCGAACGGGGATCGGGCCGGGTCAGGCGCTGGTCGAAGCGGAAGTAGATGCCCGAGCGGCCGTTACGCGTCTGCGCCGCGCGCCCGGTGAGGATGGCGATGCCGCCCTGATCGTCGCGCAGCGGATCGGCATAGTCCCCCCGGTCGAACCAGCCGCCGACGATGTAGTGGCCGGGCAGGCGCACGCCCTCGCCTTCATTGGAGTAGCCCAGTTCCCACGGCACGATCACGCCGGTAGCGTTCTTGATGCTCGGGTTGAAGCCGTGGTCGCTGGCGCGCTTGCGGTCGGGGTTGACCTCGTAGGCGCCGACATGGACGGTCACGTGCGGCAGGACTTCGGCCTTGGCGCGGATCATCCAGCTCGATGCCGGAAAATAGGTGAAGTTGCTGTTCTTGAAGACGAACGTCGGGTTGCCGCAGCCCGAGTTACCCTGAAAGTTGCAGTAGATCGGCGAGTTCAGGAAATGGATGTTGGCCTGGCTGCGCCCCGCCTCGATCATCAGGCGGTCGTTCAGCAGCTTCTGCTCCCAGGTCAGGATCGCGAGGTGGGTGTTCTGGGTGCCCCAGATTTCCTGAACCGAAGTGTTGTTGCCCAGCGCCAGCGCCGAGAGGCTCTCGCCGTGGCGGTTGGTGATCGCGGCGTGGATGGTGCCGCCACCGATGCCGACGATACGGTCCATGTCGAGATCGGCGCCGACATAGATCTGCCCGGCATAGGCGGCATCGCGGCGCAGGCCGCCGCTGACGTTCGTGGCCGCCTCTCCGGTGTAGCTGAGCGCGAGGGTAATGCCGTCATCGGCCAGCGGCTGCCACGGCTTGGTCGCTTCAGCCTGTGTCTCTGTAGCCGTTGTGTCCCCGGAAACCGCCTCCTGCGCCGTGGCAGCAGACATGCCGGCAGACAAGGAAAGGGCGATGGCACCTGCGCAGCAGGCGCCCTTGAGCAGTGCGAACCGCATCGAAACGTATCCTCTCTTGGATCGGCCCGGTCTTGCGCCGGACCGGAATTATGTCAGGCGGCGGCCGCTTCCGCCGAGGCCGGGCGCGGCTTGAGCAGGCCGACAAGGACCCCGCTCACCAGCACGCCTGCCAGAATGGCGAGCCCGTAAACCGCCAGATGCGTGACCGCGCCGGGGATCGGCAGGACGAACACACCGCCATGCGGCACCTTGAGCTCGACGCCCCCCGCCATCGAAATGGCCCCGGCAATCGCCGAACCCGCCATCAGCGAGGGGATCACCCGGAACGGAGCGCGCGCGGCGAAGGGGATCGCGCCCTCGGTGATGAAGGCAAGCCCCAGCACGGCGGCGGCGCCTCCGGCCTCGCGCTCCTCGGTCGTGAAACGATCGCGGAACAGGCGGGTGGCAAGGCCCACGGCCAGCGGCGGCACCATGCCTGCCGCCATCGTCGCAGCCATCGGCGTATAGACCTGGCTCGAAATCAGCCCGACCGAGAAGGCATAACCCGCCTTGTTGACCGGCCCGCCCATGTCGAAGGCCGACATCGCGCCCAGGATCACGCCCAGCAGGATCGCGCTCGATCCCTGCATCGAGCGCAGCCACTCGGTCAGGAACGCCAGCGCGGCAGCGACCGGCGTGCCGACCGCGTAGATCATCAGCAGCCCGGTCAGCAGCGTGCCCAGCAGTGGCAGGATCAGCACCGGCTTCAGACCCGCGAGGTTCTTGGGCAGCTTGATCAGCCGGTTGAGCCACTCGACGCCGTAACCGGCAATGAAGCCCGCGACGATGCCGCCCAGGAAGCCTGCGCCCAGGTTGGCAGCCAGCATCCCGCCGATCATGCCAGGCGCGATGCCGGGACGGTCGGCCACCGAATAGGCGATATAGCCCGCCAGCGCCGGCACGATCAGCGCGAAACCGCCCTGCGCGCCGATGCGGAACAGCGCATTGGCGAGAGTCCCCTCAGCGGCTGCGCTGTTGGCATTGATGCCCCCCAGCGCAAAGGCCATGGCAATCATCAGGCCGCCCGCGACCACGAAGGGCAGCATGAAGGAAACGCCGGTCATCAGGTGCTTGTAGGGACCGGCGCGCTCGGTTGCGGCGCCGGCAGTCTCGGCCGAAGCCGCCCCGCCCTGCACTTTCGCCCCACCCTGCACTTTCGCCTCTGCCAGCGCGCGTTCGATCAGCGCCTTGCCGCCGGAGATGGCGGGCTTGGTGCTCGATGCGAAGACCCGCTTACCGGCGAAGCGCGCACGGTCGACCTCACGGTCGGCGGCAATGATGACCACGTCGGCCGCGGCGATCTCTTCCGCCGTCAGCGGCGAACCGGCGCCGACCGAGCCCTGCGTTTCCACGCGGATCGGATAGCCCAGTTGCTTCGCGCCTTCCTGAAGGCCTTCGGCCGCCATGAAGGTATGCGCGATGCCGGTGGGGCACGAGGTGATCGCCACCACGCGGGGAGTATCGACGGCGGCCTGCGGTTCCTGCACCAGCGCGGCGGCCGGATCGGCCAGCACCGCCTCCAGCGTCACCCGGCGCTGCGGGGCGAGCGGCAGTCTGGCCGCAGCCTCGTCATTGGCGGCGACCAGCAGCAGCGTGTCGCCCGCCTGCAATTCCTCGGGCAAAGGGTTGAGCACGCCCTGTCCGGTGCGCACCTCGATCTCGATGTCGCGGCCCTTGGCACGCGCCGCCTTGCGCAGCGCCTCCCCGGCAAGCACGCCCTGTACGGCTGAATCGGCCGCATCGATAACTGCGTAGAGCTTGGCCATTATTCCTCTCCGGCCTTAATTTTCTGCTGTTCCAGCCAGCCACGCGGCATGAACGGGGCTACGCTGACTTCTTCGGCAAGCGCATGAACGGTCGGCAGATCGGGCAGGTTCGGCCCGGCCATGCCCAGCTTGGCCACCGCGAAGGCGGTGGCGAGACGCGCGGTCCGCTCAAGGCCCGCCCCTTCGCCCAGCGCGGCGACAATCCCTGCGACCATCGCATCACCGGCGCCGACCGTGCTCGCCACTTGCGCGATCGGAAGGCGCGCGGTTGCCGCACCCTCCGCCGAAAGGAATAATGCCCCTTCCTCGCCCATCGACACGACCACCAGCGAAACGCCGCGCGCGTGCAATTCACAGGCCGCTTCGGAAAGCGCCGCCAGATCGGTCAAGGGGCGGCCGAGCAGCTGCGCCAGTTCGTCCCGATTGGGCTTCACCACATCGGGCAGCACATCGGCCGTCAGCGCGCACTTGAGCGGCAACCCGCTGGTGTCGAGCACCACACGGCACCCGGCAGCCCGCAGGCGCGCCACCAGCGTCACGTAGCTGTCAGGCGGACAGCCCGGCGGCAGGCTTCCCGCCAGCACCACCAGATCGCCCTCGCGCGCGGCTTCGCAGATCGTCGCCGCCACCATTTCGGCGCGGCCCGCGTCGACCGCGATCCCGTCGAGGTTGATGTCCGTCGTGCCCGTCACGTCGACCAGCTTGAGGTTGACCCGCGTGGCTCCGGCGATGCGGATGAAGCGGTCCTCGATGGCCTTGGCGGCGAACAGCGCGTCGAAAGCGGCGGCATTGTCGCTGCCGAGCAGGCCATAAGCAGCGACCGGCATGCCCCAGTCAGCCAGACAGCTGGCGACGTTCACGCCCTTGCCGCCCGCGTTCTGGCGCACCGAACGGGCGCGGTGGACTTCGCCCACGACCAGCCGATCCAGCAGGACGGTCTGGTCGATGGCCGGGTTGAAAGTGACCGTAAGAGTGCGCATCAGCCTTCCCCCTGTTCGATTGCCGGCACGTCCAGGGCGCGGATGTCGCCTGCGCTTTCCATATCGAGCGCCCTGGCGGCGAGCGCGCGCAGCCCTTCGAGGCTGGCTTCGCGAATGCGCGCCTTCACCGCCGGAATGTCGCGCGGGGTCATCGAAAGCTCGCTGACGCCGAGCCCGACCAGCAGCGCCGCGCCGAAGGGATCGCCGGCAATGCCGCCGCAGACACCAACCCAGCGGCCATGCGCCTTCGCGCCCTCCACGGTCGCCGCGATCATGCGCAGGACAGCGGGGTGCAGGCTTTCGGCATCGCCCGCCAGTTCCGGGTTCTGCCGGTCGATGGCGAGAACGTATTGGGTAAGGTCATTGGTGCCGATCGAGAAGAAATCGGCATGGGCCGCCAGCGAGCGCGCCTGAATGGCGGCGGCGGGAACCTCGATCATGATGCCCACCGGCACCACCGGCGCACCCAGCTCGGCGCGGATCGCCTCGCAGCGGGCACGGAGCGCGATCAGTTCGTGAACCGAGGTGATCATCGGGAACATGATCGAAAGATCGCCACCCGCCTTGGCAGCGCGGTAGAGCGCGCGAAGCTGCGGCTCCAGCAGGTCCGGGCGGCGCAGCAGCAGCCGCGCGCCGCGCACGCCGAGGAAGGGGTTTTCCTCGCGCGGGAGGTCAAGGTGCGGGACCTGCTTGTCGCCGCCGATATCGAGTGCGCGCACGATCAGCGGGCGATCGCCGAGCGCCTCGGTCATGGCACGGTAGATTTCGGCCTGCTCGTCCTCGCCGGGGCTGTCGCCGCGTTCGAGGAACAGGAATTCGGTGCGCATCAGGCCCACGCCCTCACCGCCCTGCGCCAGCGCGAACGCGACCTGATCGGGGCGGTTGACGTTGGCGGCGATCTCCACGCGGTGGCCGTCGCGGGTTTCGGCAGGCTTGCCGCGCTCGGCCTCTTCGGCAGCGCGCTTCTCGGCAAGGTCCGCGATCCACGCGCGGGCAGAGGAAAGATCGGCCTCGGACGGGTTCAGCCAGACGCGGCCGCTGTCGCCATCGACGATGGCGGTGGCTCCGGCGGCAAGGCCCAGCAGGTCCGCGCCGCCCGCCACCACCGACGGCAAGCCGAGCGTGCGGGCCAGGATCGCGCTGTGCGAGGTCGGCCCGCCGAGTGCCGTCGCAATGCCGGCAACCCGCGCGGTATCGAGCGTGGCGGTATCCGAAGGCGACAGGTCCGCCGCAACGAGCACGCAAGGCTCCTCGGGCAGATCGGTCAGCGAACCGGCGGCCAGCGCGGGATCGATCTCGGCCAGAACGCGGCGGCCGATGTCGTGAAGGTCGGCCGCGCGGGCGGCGAGCACTGGATTGCCCAGCGCCGAAAGTTGCCCGGCGATCCGGTCCACCGCCTGATGCCACGACCACGCGACACCGTGCCCCTCGACCATCAACTGGCAGGTGAGCGTGATGAGGTCGGTATCATCGAGCAGTTCGGCCTGCGCCTTGAAGATCGCCGCATCACCCGCGCCCAGACGGCGGGTAGTATCGTCGATCAGCGCCTTCATCTGCGCGCGGGTGCGGGTGAGCGCATCGTTGAGCTGGGTGCCGCCATTGGCCAGGTCGGTCGGCCGGTCGGGTACGTCGAATTCCTGCGCGCAGAGCACATGGACCTTGCCGATGGCAAGGCCCGGGCTGGCGGCAACGCCCGCGATCATCTGCGATTCGCCCACGGGCTTCCAGCCCCGGATCGGCGCGGCGGCCTTCTCGGCGGCGCGCGAGGCGTCTTCCTTCTCGCGCGCGGTCAGGCGGCGGACCACTGCGGCAAAGCTGTCCAGCGCCGCACGCGCGCCTGCCCCTTCGGCGGAGAGAGTCACCCGATCACCAGCACGCAGCCCCAGTTGGAGGAGGGAAACGAGGCTGCGAGGATCGGCGCTCTCTCCGCCGTGGCGCACGCGCAGGCGCACGCCAGAGGCACGTGCCGCTTCGACCCAGGCCGAAGCGGGACGGGCATGGAGGCCGGTTGGGTAATCGACCGTCCATTCGGTGGTTTCAGCATAGTCGGCCGCCGGTTCGGACGGGGCGGAAGCCTCCCCATCTTCCCACAGGGCGCGGGAAAAGGCGGCCGGATCGTCGGTGGCGACAAGCGCGGCAAGACGCGGCTCGTCCTGGATGAGGCGGGTCAGGCGGCGCAGGATGGCGATGTGGCTGTCGGAATTGGCGGCAATGCCGACCACCAGATGGGCGCGCTGGCCGGGGTTCCATTCCACCCCATCGCGCAGCTGGAGGATCGCCACGCCGTCACGGCGGACCAGCCCCTTGTCCTCGCCCAGCCCATGCGGAATCGCCACGCCGGCTCCAAGAAACGTGTTCGCCACCGCTTCACGGCGGACCATGCTGTCCTCGTACCCCGGAGCGACGCATCCGGCGGCGACCAGAAGCTGGCCGACCTGGCGAATCGCATCGACCTTGTCTGCCGCACTGGCATCGATTCGTACGAGATCCTCGACCCCCGAGGCGGGCGCATCTGCGAGCATTTCAAGCCTCTCCTGACCGTTTTGATAACGAGTCTTCGATAACGTTAGAAAACGTTTTCTCACACTCATTGTCAAGAGAATGCTTGCGATCATGCGAAGAGATGAGGCATAGTCCGCCGCAGGAGAGGGGCAAAACGCTCCAACAAGTGAGAACGATTTCTCGGATGGCGCACCGTTGATGGCAGTTGGAATCAAGGACGTAGCCCGGGTCGCCGAAGTGTCGCCCGCCACCGTTTCGCGAGTGCTGTCGGGACGCAGTGTCGATCCGGCGATGCAGGAACGGGTGCTCGCCGCGGTCAAGTCCACCGGCTACCGCCCCAACCTCGCCGCGCGGCGGCTGCGCTCGCAGCATACCAACACCATCGGCCTGATCGTCGCCGATATTCGCAATCCCTTCTTCACCGCCGTCTCGCGCGCCATCGAAAATCTCGCCACCGCGCGGGGCATGCGGGTGATCCTGTGCAACACCGACGAGGATCCGGCCAAGGAGGCCGGTTACCTCGAACTCATGCACGAGGAGCGGGTGACCGGGGTGATCTTCGCGCCCTGCCGCCAGTGGGTGGAGAAGGCGGAAAGACTGGAGCCGGGCTTTCCCGTTGTCCTCATCGACCGCAGCCTGCCCTCGGCGGGGCTCGACAGTGTCCTGCTCGACAATGAAAGCATGGCCGCCGAACTGGTCGCGCACCTCCACGCACAGGGCCATCGCCGGATAGCGGGGCTGTTCGGCGCTGCCAGCAGCACGGGCATCGAGCGTCGCGTCGGCTTTGAACAGGCCGCACGCAAGCTGGGCCTGGCAGCCACCGCCGTGGAAATGCCGCATGCCACCGAGGCGGCACAGCGTGTCGTCACCGAGCTGCTGTCCGGCCCGGTCCGGCCCGACGCGCTTGTCGCCAGCAACGGCGTCATGCTGCTGACGGTCCTGCGCGCCCTACGCGGCCTCGGTCTCGAAGCGCCCACCGACATTGCTCTTGCCGGGTTCGACAACAACGACTGGATGGAATTCGTCGGCGGCGGCCTCAGCGTCATCGAACAGCCGGTCGAGGAGATCGGTCGCACCGCGATGACCATGCTACTGGACCGGCTCGACCATCCCGACGCCCCGGCCCGCAAGGTCGTGCTGGCAGGGCGCCTCATCTCCCGCGGATCGAGCGGCCCGCGCGCATCCGCCGCCCCCCAGCCCATCGGAGCCTGACCACCATGACCGACTTCAGCGCCAAGCAATCGATCGGCCGCGACACGCGCCTGTGCATGTCGCTTTCGGCGCGCCCCGGCAACGCCGGATCGCGCCTGCACAACACGCTTTACGGACTGCTGGGGCTGGACTTCGTCTACAAGTCCTTCTCCACTACCGACCTGCCGGCCGCCATCGGCGGCGTGCGGGCGCTTGGCATTCGCGGCTGCGCGATCTCGATGCCATTCAAGGAAGCGGTGATCCCGCTGCTTGACGGGCTTGAGGATTCGGCCCGCGCGATCGACAGCGTGAACACCATCGTCAATGAAGACGGGGTGCTGACCGGCTACAACACCGACTATACGGCGGTGCGCGATCTGGTCGCCCGGCGCGACATCGATCCCGCCACCCCCTTCCTGCTGCGCGGCAGCGGCGGCATGGCCAAGGCCGTGGCTGCCGCCCTGCGCGACCTCGGCTTCCGCGACGGAACCGTGATCGCCCGCAATGCCGAGGCCGGCCCCGCGCTTGCCGCCCAATACGGGTTCCGCTGGCTACCCGAACTGCCCGAACAAGAAGCAGCCATGCTGGTCAACGTCACCCCGATCGGCATGGAAGGCGCCCAGGCCGGCGAACTCGCCTTCACGCCCGCGCAGATCGCGGCCTGCGAAATCGCTTTCGACGTTGTCGCGCAGCCCGCGGAGACACCGTTCATCAAGGCTGCTCTCGCGGCCGACAAGACGATTATTTCCGGCGCCGAAGTAATCGTTCTTCAGGCCGTCGAACAATTCTTCCTCTACACCGGCATTCGTCCCGACGATGAAGCCATTGCCAAGGCCACCGCCTTCGCGCATGGCCCTGCCGTAGCCCAGCGGCTGCGCGACGCGGCGTAACGCCTGCCCCAAGGGGTGAACCCGCGCCGGCAATGCCATCGAACTGTCCGGAACATGGGGTAAGGGAACCATCATGAGACCAACCACACTCACCCGTTTCCTGCTTGAAAAGCAGCGCGAGCCGAACTCGACCTGTCCGCCCGAACTGCGCCTGCTGATCGAGACGGTCGCCCGCGCCTGCAAGGCGATCAACCATGCCATCGCCAAGGGCGCGCTGGGCGACGTGCTGGGCAGCCTGGACAGCGAGAACGTCCAGGGCGAAGTCCAGAAGAAGCTCGATGTGCTCGCCAACGAACTGCTGGTCGATGCCAACGAGTGGGGCGGCCATCTGGCCGGCATGGCCTCGGAAGAGATGGAGACGATCCACCCCATTCCGAACCGCTACCCCAGAGGCGAATACCTGCTGGTCTATGATCCGATCGATGGTTCCAGCAATGTCGACGTCAACCTGTCGGTCGGCACGATCTTTTCGGTTCTGCGCGCGCCCGAGGCCTGCGCCGGACGCGAAGTGCGCGAGGAGGACTTCCTCCAGCCCGGCACCGCGCAGGTCGCCGCCGGCTACGCGATCTACGGTCCGCAGACGCTGCTGGTGCTGACGATCGGTTCGGGCGTCTACGAATTCACGCTCGACCGTGAACTCGGCGCCTGGATCATGACCGACGGCCCGATGCAGATCCCCTCGGGCAACTGCGAGATCGCCATCAACATGGCGCGCCGTCCGCAATGGGCACCCGAAGTGGTCACGTTCATCGACGACCGCCTGACCTCCGGCAAGGGTCCGTGCGGGCGCGATTACAACATGCGCTGGACCGCCTCGATGGTGGCCGACGTCCATCGCATCCTCAAGCGCGGCGGCGTGTTCCTCTATCCCGCCGACCATCGTACCCCCGGCAAGGCCCGCCTGCGCCTGCTTTACGAAGCCAATCCGATGAGCTTCCTCGTCGAACAGGCCGGCGGCGCCTCGATCGACGGTGCCGGACGCATCATGGAGGTCACTCCGGTCGGCCTGCACCAGCGTGTCGGCCTGATCCTGGGCGACAAGGAACAAGTGGCCGAACTGCGCGGCGCGGTTCCCGCCTGACACACAAGAGCAGTTTCCGAGCCATCAGGTGATTCCACCTGATTGGAAAACGCTCAAGGAGGCCGCGTCCGGAAATGGGCGCGGCCTCCTTGCCGTTCACGCGGCCGCGGCGAGCGGATAGCTGGCCGTCAGCGCTTCAAGCCGCCAGCGGATGTCCGCAGGCATCGGGAAACGGTCGCGGTTGTAGTCGCGGTGGCCGTTGCCGGCCTGCTCCACCAGATTGTCATGCATGCTGCCCATCAGCCCGTTGATGGCGCTGAGGAAGCGGGACATGCGATAGACCTGCTCGTCCGGTCGCAACGTGCGCATCGCATCGTAGAACGACACCTGCCGGCTCACGACCTTGCGCATCATGTGAAAACGGCGCCCGGTGAGCGCCCCTTCGCCAAGCCAGGACGCCAGACGCCGGAACTCGAGCTTGCGGAAGGCGAGAAAGCCCGTGGCATCATCGAGACGGACCTGCTCGACCTCGCGGCGTACCGCCAGCCATGCCGGCCAGAGCAGGAAAAGGCGCAGCAGGAGCGCGTAGGCGGGCACCGCCAGCCGCCGCCGATTGCGGAAGGCATCCTGCAAGTGCCCCATCAGCGCCACCGTCGAGCGGAACAGCAGGGGCGCCTTGTGGCGGCGGCCATACAGCACCAGGGCAAAGCGCAGTTGCTTGTAGGAAGCGCGGATATGCTTGTAGCGCACCCGTGCATCCTGCGGCAGATCGCCGGTGACCAGCAGTGTCGCGACAAGATCGCACAGGGCCCGGCGGTCCGCATGTTCGTGCCAGAACTGTACGCAGAGGTCGAAGCAGGCCTTCATGTCCTTCTCGCTGCAGGCGACCGGGACCGGGTCGGGAAGACTGACGACGGGATCGACCACGTCGTCCATCTCCACCGCCTGGAACAGCGCAGCAAGGGTCTCTGCCTTGAAACGGTGACGCGCGCTCATGCCTGCGCCTCCGGCGCCATCACGGAAACGAGCTTGTCCCGCTCCCGGTAGGCCCAGAGCGTGGGCAGGAGCATGAACAGCGCCTTGAGCGACACCCCCGCCACATAGGCGAGGCCCGCGCCGGTGATGCCGAAGAAATGGATCAGAACAAACAGCAACAGCGCATAGCCTGCCGCCGCCGTGCCTTCGGAAACCAGCGCGGAACGCTGGCGCCCGGCCATGTAGAGCAGCGATTCCAGCGGGAAACTGGCCATCGTCACGATCAGCGAAGCGGTCATCAACTGCAGCAGGTCATAGGCCTCGACATAACGCTTGCCGAACACCAGGCCGATCACCGGTTCGCCGCCGACCATCACCACCAGCAGGATCAGGAGACCCATGCCGCCCGAAATGAAGGCGCTGCGGATCGCCAGCTGCCAGGGGTGCCGGCTGGCGGGGTCGAGGCGCATGATCTCGGGATAGAAGCTGCGCGACATGAGGTCGGCCGGCTTGCTGGCGGAATCGAAGAAGGTCGCGGCGATCTTGAACAGGCCCGCGCTCGTCGGCCCGAGCATGGCGCCGACGATGAGGTTGCTCACCGGCCCCCAGGCCGCCCAGATCGAATGGGCGATGTTGGTCGTCCACACGAAATCCCAGGCCGTCTTGAGCCGCCGCCCCGGACCGATCAGGCCCGGACGCAGGGCACCGGCGATGCCGCTGCGCCGCAGTTCGATCACCGACATGATCCACAGGCACAAGTCGCCGGCAAGATCCGCGACGAACCAGGTGATCATGAAGCCGATGAAGCCGAAATTGCCGAAGTACGAGATCACGCCGCCCAGTGCCCGCAGTGCCGGGGTGACCAGCTGCTGCAGGGCCAGTTGGTCGAAGCGGTCCAGCACACGCAGGACACCGGTTGGCGTGGCCGCAGTCATCGTCGGGATCAACAGGCAATAGACCATGGCGAGGTGGACGTCCTCGGCCGGAATGTCGAACCAGCCGGCCAGAAACGGCAACAGCGCCAGGCCGCCGACCAGGCCCACAAGCCCGCTGGCAAGGTCCAGCCCGAAGGCAAAGCCGGTCACGTCGCGCAGTTCGCCGATATCGCCGCGCCCGAGCGCCGGGGTGCCGTAGCGCACGATGAACTGCCAGGTCTGGAACTTGACCAGCGCGCCCACGCCGTTGGCATAGGAATGGATGATGACCAGCGTACCGAACAGCGCCGGCGTCATCCCGCGCCCGGCACAGGCCAGCGCGACAAGGCCCAGAACCGCCGCCACCAGCTTGCCCGAGCCGAGGTAGGAGGCATTGCGCACGATCGTGCGGAACACCCCGTCGGCGAACCAGTGCTTCACGTTGAGCGTCTTGCGGTTGAACGCCTTGATCGAGAGGCTTTTCATCACGCGGCCTCCTGCGCAGGGGCCGCGCCCAGCGCAAGCAGCCGCTCGGCGATGGCAGCGCGGGCCTGTGCAAGAACCTGTTCCAGCGGCTGCTCTGCGTCGATTTCGACGATCGGCGCCCCTTCGAAGGTCAGGCGCGGCACGTCGGCGATCTTGCGGGCAAGCGAGGAGAGCCGATGATCAGGCTTGCGGGCGACCGCCACGTCGAGCGAGACATTGAGCCGCAGCACGAGATCGGGGCGATGGGCGACCATCGCCGCGTAACGCCGATGCTCGGCCCGCGCAAGCAGACCGACAAGGCCCGAGGCCTCCATCGAACTGGCCAGTCCCAGCCCGTCCATCGGCCCGGGGACCCCGAGCTGCGGGAACCGGTCGCCGATCACGGCAAAACCTTCGCGCCGCAGCTTCATCATGCGCGCGAAGCGGTACACCCGGCGCATCGAAAAGAGGTAGATCACCAGCGCCGCGAGCAGACCGGGGCCCTTGTCGGTCTGGGCTTTCTGCGCCTTGGCATGGATCGACTTGTCGAGCTTGCCGCCGAGCAACGGCAGGCGCGCGATGGCCCGGCCGATATTGCCGGACTGCTTGCCGAGGTGGCAGATCCGCGTGGGACGGCGCGCGTTCATCCAGGCGCAGAGCGCCTCGGTCACGGTCGACTTGCCCGAGCCGTCGCACCCGACGACGGCAATGAGGGGAGGCAGGGTTTCGAATTTCATGGTGGAACCTGAGGTACTGGAATTGCGGGTCAGGACGGCATGCCGTGGCGGCGCAGCACCGCGCGGATGCCTTCCAGCACGTCGTGATAGGGGCGGGTCGCATCGACATCGACGATCTGGGCCCCGCCGAAGCGCAGCGTCGGCACGACCGCGATCTTCTTTTCCAGCATCGCACGCTGGTGGTCGGACTTGCGCGCCAGGGCGGTGTCCACGTCGACGTTGAGGCGGATCACCAGCGTCGGCCGATAGGAGGCCATGTCCTCGTAGAGCGCCCGTTCGCGCTGGGCGAGCCGCTCCACCAGCGCCGAGCCCTTGCGCGCCCACGAGAGGCCGGGGCCATCGAAGCTGCCGGGCACTTCGGCCTGCGGATAGCGATCGGTGATCACCTGCACGCCCTGCCGCCGATAGCCCAGCACCTGCCGGAAGCGCCGATAGCGCGCGAGCGAAAAGCCGAACATCGCCAGCGCCGTGGCAAGGCCGGGCAGGCGCTTTTCCTTGATATTCCGGCCCGAAACCGCGTGCCCTTCGTGCGCTTTGCTCGCCTTGCCGGTCAGGAAACGCTCGGCGATCCGGCCGATCAGCGGGATCCCGCCGATCCGCCGCCCGAGGTCGCCGGTACCGAGGCCGAGGTACATCGAACGGGTCGGCGCCTCACGGTTCAGCAGCGCCACGAGGTCGCTGGCAAGCGTCGATTTTCCCGAACCGTCGCAGCCGATCAGCGCCACGCAGGGGGCGAGGCCGGTACGGGGGCCAGTGCGGGGGCCAGTACGGGGGCCAGCGCGTTCGCTGGCCGCCGCAGGCGCGAAGGCGCTATGGGACGCAAGCTCGCGGGGGGACTTTTGCAAGGTCATGATTTCGTTGGCCGTTTCTGGGCCTTCGCGAAGCGGGGGGCTGCGAAAAAGGCGCGTTTCTTCGGGTCGGGGAACCGCGGCTAGACCCCGAAACTGATGCGAAGCTGATGCGCCGGAAAAGTTTTTTGCCCGTTTGACGGGCGGGCAAAAGCTGTCGTAGGTCCCGACTGAAACGCCCCTAAGGGGGGCTGAACCGACCCTAGACGGGCCTCAAGCGTACCGGAGCCCTCCCTTGCCGCGCCTGCTGATCGCCGAAGACGATGCCGACCTTGGCCCGGCGATGAAACGCGCGCTGGAGCTGGACGGCTACGTCGTCGACCTCGTCGCGCGCGGCGACGAAGTCGGCGCCGCGCTCGCCGCCAGCGCTTACGACGTTGTCCTGCTCGACATCGGCTTGCCGCACATGACCGGCCTCGAAGTGCTGCGCGAACTGCGTTCGCAACGCAACGCGACGCCGGTCATCGTCATCACCGCGCTCGACCGCACCACCCACCGCGTCGCCGGGCTCGATGCCGGGGCGGACGACTATGTGGTCAAGCCCGTCGACCTCGAAGAACTGGCCGCCCGCATCCGTTCGCAGCTGCGCCGCCGCGACCGCCGCCATGACGACAGCCTTTGCGTGGGCCGGGTCACGCTCGACTTCGCGGGCCATGTCGCCAGCATGGACGGCGAGGAAGTCCCGCTCACCGCCAAGGAATTCCGCGTCCTCGCGCTGCTGATGCGGCGCAGCCGCCGCTTCGTGTCCAAGGCCGACCTCGAGGGCGAGCTCTACGACCAGGACCAGTGGGTGGAATCGAACACCATCGAGGTCGCCATCTCGGCCCTGCGCCGCAAGTTCGGGCGCGATTTCATCCGCACCGCGCGGGGGCTGGGCTACATGGTCGGCGGCATCGAGGCGTGAGGCGTTCCTCGCTCTCGACCCGGCTCTATCGCCGCGTGCTGATCCTGCTGGCGCTCACGGGGCTCGCCATGGGCGCGGTGATCTACTCGGTTGCCAATGTCGAAGTCGGCCGGGCTTCGGACGCCCAGCTCGTCAACGCCTCGCGCCTGCTCTACATGATGATGCAGGACGAACTCACCGCCGGAGCGCTGGCCGCGCGCGGCCAGGGGCTGGGCGCCGAGACCGATCCCCTGCTCTCCTCGGAAGAGCGCAAGGCATTCCACGCCTCGTACGACTGGTGCATGTTCGCCGTGTTCTGGCAGGGCCAGCCGGTCGCGCGGTCGGGCTGGGGGGCGCCGATCGACCTCATCCCCAGGACGCGCGGACTGCACGCCTTCACCGCCATGGGCGACCGCTGGCGCAGCTACGGCCTGCTCGGCAACGATCCCCGCCTGCTGGTGGTCGTCGCCGAGCGCGATTCCATGCGCCAGTTCTCGATGGTGCCGGTGATCCGCAAGCTGGCGGTGCCGCTGATCCTGCTGATCGGGGCGGCCATGATCGTGCTCTGGTGGACGCTGCGCAAGAGTCTCTCGGAAGTGGAGCGGCTGGCCTCCTCGCTCAGCGCGCGCACGCTGGCCGATCTCACGCCGCTGCAGCCCGAGGACTGGTCGCGCGATCTCGGACCGCTGATCACCGCGCTCAACACCTTGTTCGGGCGGCTCGAACAGGCTTACGAGCTGGAGCAGGCCTTTACCGACGATGTCGCCCATGAACTGCGCACGCCGCTGGCCGCCATTCGCGCGCAGGCGCAGCTGATCCACCGCACCGCGCCGGACGCGCTGCACGAGGACCTGCGCCGCCTGCTCGCCGCCGTCGACCGCGCCAATGCCCTGATCGACGGCCTGCTCACGCTCGCCCGCCTCAACGCCACCTCGGTGGCCAGCCGCTCGGTCGACGTCCATGCGCTGGTGGCCGACGTGGTGGCCGAAACGGTGATGAACCTGCCCCCCGAGGCGATGGAATTCACCGTCACGCCCGATCACATCGTGCGCTGGCGCTGCGATCCGGGGGCCTTGCAGATCGCGCTCTCGGCAGTCATCGCCAATGCCGCGCTCCATGCCCGCGAGGGCGGCCACATCGACATCGCCGTGGTGCGCGGCGGAGACCGGCTGGTGATCGCGGTGGGGGACCGGGGCAGTGGCGTCGCCAGCACCGATCGCGAGCGCGTGCTGCGCCGCTTCGAGCGCGGCGCCTCGCCGCGGCCCGGCAGCGGGCTCGGCCTGTCGATCGCGGTCAAGGCGATGGCACTGGGCGGCGGCACCATCCGGCTCGAGGACCGGCAGGACGGGCCGGGCCTGCTGGTCGTGCTCACCCTGCCCGCGCGCCCCGATTGACGCCCCGCCTTGACGGACTGCGCCACTGAGGCGCCCCCCCGCCGCGCCGCTGAGGCGCCCCACCGCCGCGCCGCAGAGGCGCCCCCCGCCGCGCCGCAGAGGCGCCCTATCGCCGCGCCACTGAGGCGCCCCATCGCATCACCCCGTGCGCGGCGCGCCCATCCGGCGTAGGATGACGGCGTGGGGAATCGTGTGCCTGAACGGAGGTCGCGAATGGCAAGATATACACTGAGATTCGATGCGGAAGGGCCGGGACCGGCAACCCAGATCGTGTTCGAGGCGCCGGATGCCGGCGGCGCTCTCGTGCAGGCGCACCGCGAGGCGCAGCTGCACGACCATCAGCCATGGCAGGCAGAACTGTGGGAGGGCGAGCGCAAGCTCTGCTCGATCATGCAGCCCGCCAACGACGTCCGGCGCGCGAGCCCCTGACGCCGCAGGGCCGGGAACGCCGCGATTAGGCCGCGATTGGGCCCCGATCAGGCGCCCTTGATCAGCCGGAACGCCCCTGCCATCAGCGCATCGACCGCCTCGGTGCCCAGCACGCATTGCGGCTCGTAACCGAGCCCCTGCTTGCGCACCTTGCGCCACTGGTCGACGTAGAGCCCCTTGTCATGGCCGAACACCGAATGGACGTGGCGGGCCAGCAGCGGCGGACAGTCACGCTCGTTGGCGCGGCGGAACAGCGCCAGCTCGGCAATGTTCGGCCCGACCATGACCCAGACGTGTCCGTCAAAGCCGTCCGCGCAGACATCGGCCGCCGTCACCGGCTGGCGGCGGCCCAGCACCGGCACGCCGTCGACGGTCAGGGTTCCGGCAACGACCTCGATCGGCGCGTCCAGCACCCGGCCAAGCTGCACCGCAAAGGCGGCGGCGAGCTGGGCGCCGCTGCCCGGCGCCCGGGGGAACACCTTCAGCAGGTCGACCGCGCTGCCGGCGATGCGCGCGCGGTCGGCATCGGTCATCTCGAAGCCCTTGAAGGCCCGCGCCTCGTCCCAGCCCTGCGCCTGGGCGACGAGCTTGCCGAGCTGGATGAGGTCCTTTGCCGAAGTCATGAAATGTCCGAATGCCTGAGGGGAGAGAAGCCGCGCCCATAGGCCAGCGCGCCCACCCGGCCAAGCCTGCTTATGATCCAGAGCCGCGAATTCGCCCCCTCGCGGCCGCATGGCGCACCCGTGCCATGATCGGGAGCGAAGCGGGCGGTTTCGCGAAGCCGGTCGCGTTCGAACCGGCCAAAGGCGGCGGCTCCGGCGGCTAGTGCGGCAACTGCTGCGGCCCGCCCTCGGCCTGCACCACCGTTCGCGGCGGCGGGCCGTCGGCGGCCATGGCGGCCAGCAGCATCGCGAGGCCGGAGACCTGGGCCGAGGCGGCGGCGGTGGCGGTCTGGCCGTCGCGGGCCGCATCCCATGTCGCCGCGTCGAGCGACCAGTCCGCCGCGATCCCCCGCGTGCCCGCCGCGCTGAGCCGCCAGACCGCCTCGGCATTGGCCGCAGTCCAGCGGGCGAGTTCACGCCGCTCGGCACTGTCGGGCATGGCATCGAGCAGATGGCCGAGGTGATAGGCAAACACGCCCTTGAACATCAGCCCGTCGGCGCCGAGCGAGCCGACCGGCTCACGCAGGATTCCGGTGGATGTCGAGAGCCTGCGCGTCGCCGCCAGCGCCGTGGCCACCGCCACGCCGCGGTACTGCGGATCGCCGGTGATGGCCGTCAGGTCGTTCAGCGCGCCGATCAGCACGCCCTGGTTATAAGTGAAGCGCGCCTGCCCGTTGTTGCGGCAAAGCCCGTCGAGCCCGTCGTTGACCAGCGCGTCGGCGCCGATCATCGAGGAGGCGCGAAACCACTGCCAGCTGCGCAGCGCCCAGTCCCGGTACCCCGCCTGCCCGGTCGCCAGGTAGAGCTGCGTGGCGGCGTAGAACAGCAGTTCATTGGTGATCGCGTTCTTGTAGCTGCGCTTGGGATCCCACCAGATGCCGCCGCCGCAGCGATCGTCCCAATAGTGCGTCACCAGCGCGGCGAACGTCGTGCCCGCATAGTCGAGCAGCGCCGGATCGCGGTCGACCTGCCAGGCATGGACACTGGCGATGACCGCCCAGAGCGCGTCATCGTTGAGATAGAGCCCCTCGCGGTTGCGCACGGCCGCGGCGATCCGCGTGCTCCACTGCCGCTCGCCGGTGCGCTGCTGGTAGTCGAGCAGGGTATCGACGATCACGAAGCGCTGCCAGTTCTCGCTGGCGTTCCAGCCGCCCGGCCTGCCCCATTGCGCGTCGAGATAGGCCGCCGCCGCGCCCGCCCGCCCGGCTCCGGTCTCCCCGGCTCCGGTCTCGCCGGCTCCGGTCTCGCCGGCTCCGGTCTCGCCTGAAGGGCCTGCGATGGCGGGAACGGCGCCGCAAAGCGCAAGGGGCACGGCCAGCAGCAGCCATCTCGATTTCGGCACAGTCACTCCGTACGGGGTCAGTCATCCGCCTCCCGGATAGCGCCGATTCCCGCGGCGATCCAAGTGGCCCCGGCACGAGAACGCGGGATAACCCTCCTCACCGGCATGGACGACGCCCCCTGCCCGGCGCTAGCGGCGCGCGCATGAGTATCATTGCCCAGATCATGAATTCCACCACCGGCCAGCTCATCCAGAAGATGAAGTTCGAGCGCATGCCCAAGCCCTGGGTGACCTTCCACCTCGAAAACGGCGAACAGGTCACCGCCGACCGCGTCCACGTCGGCAAGCCGGCGCCGGGCAAGTTCATCACCCCGGTCGAGGTCTGGGTGACCCCCAAGGGATAAGTCCCGCCGCCGCATTTGAGAGATGAACAGAAAAAGGGGGGAGGCCGGTCCAGGCACTCCCCCTTGCCATTTCGCCGGCCCCGCAGCGACATCCGAACGGACGATTGCAATATTATAGCTTTACTTAGCGCCCGTTCGCGCGGAAGGAACGTTATCTGCTGTCCAAAATGGTACTCGGGAGCTTCACCGATGTCTGACAACGATCAACCGGAACTGGCACGCCTCACCGTAGAATTGCTGAGCGCCTACTTCACCAACAACAGTGTCCCCAGCAGCGAGCTGCCCGGCCTGATCGAAGCCACCAGGACCGCGCTGCGCGGCGCGCCTGCTCCCGGCGAGGACGTGATCGAGACTTACGTCGCCGCCGTGACGATCGAGGAGAGCCTGGCTTCGCCGCAGCACATCCTCAGCATGATCGACGGCAAGGGGTACAAGACGCTCAAGCGGCATCTGTCGAACAACGGTCTCACGCCTGAACAATACAAGACGCGCTACAACCTGCCCGCCGACTATCCTCTCGTCGCCCCGGACTATTCGGTGTTGCGCCGCAATTTTGCCCGCAAGCTCGGTCTTGGCGGACGTCCGGCAGAGGCGGCAACGCCCGCCATCGCGGCAAAGCCTGCCAGCGAAGCGCCGGCCAAGGCGACGGCCAGGAAGACTGTCGCCCCGGTTGCCGCTGCCGCCAAGGACAGCCCGGCGATCGCCGCTGCCGCGACGGTCCCCTCGGTTGCCGCCCCCGCCAAGGCAGCGCCTGCGACTGGCGGCGCCAAGAAGCCCCGCCGCATGGCCCGGCCCGCTTCGCCGCCCTCCACGCCCGCCAAGGCCGCAGCCGCCAAGCCCAAGAGCGTAAAGCCCAAGAGCGTCGGGCCCAAGAGTGTAACATCGGCGCCCAAGGACAAGCCTGTGGCCCCCGCTGCCAAGCAGGCGACGCCCGCGAAAAAGGCGGCTCCGGCCAAGGCTGCCGGCAAGGCCAAGCCGGATGCGACCAAGCCCGCCAAGGCCAAGCCCGCCGCAAAACCGGCCACGAGCAGCCCGGCCCCTGACGCATGAAAGGCTTCGAGGCCGGTTCAGCCGGACCGGCCTCGTGATGCTCATTCACGCATGATGCGGCAGGGCATGAAGGCAGAACCGGCATCAACCGGATAGTCTTCCGTCCTGCCCGTCACGAATACTGTCCAGGCGTTCAGCTGGCGGCCATATCGGTGCCTCGCAGGCGTGATTAATGTGCCCCGCGCCTGTTCACCGTACCGCGCGCACAGACGCGTCGTGCCTTGCCGGCAAGCCCCGGTCCTGCCCCCCCCGTTACGGATCCGGTTTCGGCCCCCGTTGCGATTCCGGTTACTGGCCCACCAGCCCCGGCGCCCTGAGGGCCGCAGCGATCTTGCGCGCGTGCAGCTGCTCGGAAAGATAGTCGATCAGCGGCTGTTCGAGATTGGGGTTGATGACCAGGAAGTGCCGCCGCCGGTCATGCTCGTCGGGAAGCCGGCACAGCACCTCTTCCGCGACAAGCCGGCGCACCAGCCGCAAGGCCGTGCTCATCGGCGCGCCCGAAGCGATGCAGGCGCTGGAAACCGCCACTTCGCGCCCCTCGATCTTGGCCAGCAGAAGATCCAGCAGCATTTCCCAGGCCGGATCGCCAAACAGTTCGCCCCCGCCGATCTCGCGGCGCTTGCTTTCCTTGCGCAAGATTTCCCGGATATAGGCGGTAAGCTCGCCCGGCTGGTGATCGTGCGACAGGCGGGCGGAGGCCTGGGCCGGGCCGATCGGTCCGCCGGCCGCGCCCCGCACCGCCGCGGTGCCCTGCTGGCCCTCCGGTTCATCCAGCAATTGCGCCAGGCTGCGCAGTTCCTGGCTGAGATTGCTGATCTTGCCCAGCAGATCCCCGCGCGCACCGGGCGCATCGCGCAGCCCCTTGGTGCGCTGCAGCGCCCGCCGCAGATCGGCCTGCTGCACCGGCTTTTCCAGGAAATCGATCGCCGAGGCGCGCATCGCGTCGACCGCGACGTCCTTGCTGGCATACCCGGTGACCATGATGAACTGCAGCCGCCGTCCGCGCAGGTCAGCCCTTTGCGACAGCTCGTAGATCAGCGAGATGCCGTCCTGCCCCGGCATGTTGTAATCGACGATGGCGATGGCGACGTCATTCTCGACATAGAGGCGTTCCGCCTCGCGCGCGTTGCCGGCCACCAGCGGGGCATATCCCATCGCCCGCAGGCTGAAGGCGCATTCCTCGCACCAGTCCGCATCGTCATCGACGATCAGCACCGTCTCGACCGGAAGCGAACCGGCGATCTCTTCTTCCACAGGCCCTGCCACCGTTGCGCTTGCCGGGCTGAGGATGGCCCCCAGACGCGCTCTCCAGTTCGGTGTCATCTCATTCATATGCGCCAAAGACCTCCGAATACCTTTTCGGTCCGTTATCCAGGCATCCCGCGATTATCGAACCAGCATCATGATCTGGCCGAATCCAGTGCAAAGTATCGCCATGACAGCAATCGCATTTGCATCCGGACGCCTCCCGTTACTGTTTATGCTATAAATTGCCCCCACAATAAACAGCATTAACCCTGTTATCAATACCAGGACGCAAGCGGCGACAGGACCGAGGTATAAGGCGGACGATGACAAAAGTTTAATTTGTCCGCCGGTGAGGATTTGCCTTCCACTGGCAAGGCGCAATGCCGCAACCTGAGAAAGCACCAGCGCAAGGCATGCCGCCCCGGTGGCAAGGGCCAGGGCCGCGCCTGCGGGGCCCGAGCGCGCAAAGGCAAAGGCCAGCCCCGCCAGGGCAATCGCGGCATAAGCCGCATCCGGTGCCCGCCGCCCTTCCCAAGGCAGGACCACCGGCGGCAGGACCAGCACGATCAATACCGCCAGGCGGATATAGTCCAGCGCCGCCATCTCAATAGCCGCCGTTGGTCACGGTGACGCTGGCGCGCAGGTTCGCCGTCGGCAGCGGAACCATGTTGCCGTAACGCATGATCGGGCTCCTGCTCATGTCATAGCTGACCGCAACGGTGAAGGCGCCGGTGCCATCAGCGCTGGCGGTGATCACCGGCGTGCTGCTGTTGCCGAGCAGCGTCTTGTAATTGTCCATCACCGCCGCCGCCCGGGCCCGCGCCAGGCTGGCCCGTTCCGGCGACGAAAGCCCGGCAACCGCGGCCCGCGCGCCTTCGGCCGCAGCCTGCCGCACGCCGATCAGCGCGCTGAAATAGATCGAATAGACGATGGTGCCGAAAACCAGGAGAAGCAGCGCCGGAGCCAGAAACACGAACTCCAGCGCCGCCATCCCGCGCGTGCACCTCCATAGCCGGGACAAGCCTCCGGCGGACATGCGCATGGCAGAACCTCCCGTTCAGGTCTGGTCGAACAGATGCCCGAATGCGGTCGAAAGATCGGCCTGGAATGCATCGCCGACCGCAACGATCCCGCCCACCACGATGGCGCCGAGAACTGCGTATTCAACCGCCGTGAGGCCGCGTTCATCGGTCTTGAGGCGGACCAGGAACTTGAGAACCATGTCCTTCATCGTATTTCTCCCCATTGCCCCCTTGCGAGTACCGATGCCGGACGGGGGCTTGCCCGGCATCGGCGTCCGTGAATGTCACACCAGCACGGGCACCCCGCAGCGTGCCCCGGTGGTCCAGACCCGCGCGGTGCCAAGCTGGATGCCGAGCGCGGTCAGCACATTGGTCAGCAGCGGATCGACCACCGTGCCGACCAGATCGGTCACCGGCTGCACGAGCGCGGGCAGGACGGTGCCGGTGACGGTCGAGAGGCCGGTCGATTGCAGCAGCGAGCAGGCGAGCGGCAGGCAGCCGACCGGCGTGCCCAGCTTCACATCGAGCCCGTCCGAGCGCAGCAGGCTGGTGGTGACGCTGCTGATGGTGGGGCCGATCTTCACCGCATTGCCGATCGTCTGCGCATGCGCGGGCTGCGCCGGCGTGCCCGCGCCGGGGCCGAACGTCAGCGCCGCGCTCTGCGCCCCCGCGACCGGCTGCACCACCGCCCTGCCGCTGACGGTGGCGCCGATGCCCAGCAGCGAGATCTCGGCGATCTCGGTCTGCCTGAAGTCCGCCGCCTGCAGCGCGGGCAGCGTCCTGGCCATCGGATCGAAGGCGGGCACATCGCCGACATAGGCATTGACGAGGCCGGAACTGGCCAGGACGTTCACCGTGGTGTCGCTGGCCTGTTCGCCGGTGTTGGGGCAGTTGATCCCGGTCACTTGCGCCTGCGCCGCGGCAACGTCGAGGATGACCGGCAGGTGCACGTTGACCGAGGCGACCGCAAGATTGACCGGCAGGTCGATCAGCACCTGCACCCGCAGCGCCGAAGTGGCGACGAAGGTTTCGCCCGCAGGCCCGAAGGCGAAACGGGGACGATCGCCCGCACCGCTCGACACCAGCCCGATCCTGACGGTGCTGACCGGCACCAGCAGGCTCACCGCCCTCGACAGATCGACGGCAGTCGGCCCGGCCTGCACCGCGTAGATCAGCAGCTGGTAGGCGTTCATCCCGGCACGCAGCGCCTGCGGATTGGCGGCGCCGCCGACCGGCATGTTCTTCCACACGCCAAGGCCGAACAGCCCGCTGAACGGAACCTTGTAGCCATTGCCGACCTGCCCTGCAAAGACGGTGAGCGCGGCCCGGGTATCGGCGTCGGCCGCCGCTTCGGCAGCGGCCTCGGCGATGTCCTTCAGCCCGTGGGAACGGCTCGCCAGTTCGCCGTAGGTCCCCGCGAAACCTTCTTTCGCGGCGAGCTTGTCGAAGAACAGACCCGCGTTGACATTGCCCTGCATCAGCCGCTGCACATCGGTCCTGCCGAGCGCGATCGGAGTGCCCAGCAGCGAACTGAGCAGGCTGTTGAGCGTCGAGACCAGCGGCGTCGTGATCGAATCCAGCAGCGGCGAGACGACGTTCGTCAGCACGTCCGAGGTGACGCCGACGCCCGCCTCGTCGATCCGCGCCGCGGTGGCGGTGGCGGCCAGATCGGGGATCGGGTTGATCGGCCCCAGCAGCCTGGAGAAGTAGCGGCGGCTGGGCTTGGTGGTGTGAATGCGCACCGCCGTGCTGAGGCCGTTGCCCGGGCACCGCGCATAGCTCCTGTCGAAGCGGTCGGCCGCAGCGAGACGGGAATCCGCACAGTACCGGCCGACTTCGACCGACTGCAGGATGGTCGTATCGGAATAGCCGTTGCGCACCAGATAGTCCTGCGCGCGGGCGCCGGCCTGGTCGGGATACATGGCCGCAGCCAGCGCCGCCGCCTCGGTGGCGGAGCGCAGTTCGCGATTGCCGAAATAGTAGAGGCCGCTGTCCAGCGCCATGCCCGCCGCCGACAGCAGCATGACCCCCAGGACCGCCACCGCAGGCCCGACGACGCCCCGCTGGTCGCGCGCCAGCCGCCGGGCGAAACGGCGCAGGACTGCGCGCCCGGCGCTAGCCATGCTGCCCTCCGGTGTCGGCAGAGGCAGAGGCAGAGGCAGGGGAAGAAGCAGGAGAAGGAGTGACCAGCGACGACGCCTGCGCGGCAACCTCGCGCCGGATCCGGGCACGGGCGGCCGGGTCGCGCACCGATCCCAGCACGGTGTCGGCCTCGCCGCCGCGCCCCGCCACGGTGAGCGCGAGCACCAGGTTGTTGCGGATCACCGCTTCGCGCGGGGCCAGATCGTAGGCCGCCTTCAGCGCTTCCACCGCCTGCTCCGGCTGGCCGGAGCGCAGCCGCGCATAGCCCAGCGCATTGCCGATCAGGGGATTGGCCGGGCTTTGCACCAGCGCCTCGGCATAGTCGGCGGCGGCCTGCTGCCAGCGGCCTTGCGCGGCCGCGACATGGCCGCGCACTTCCAGCACGCCGCCGTCTTGCGCGCTGTGCGCAATGCGCTTCAGCGCCGCCTCCGCCGCATCGGTCTGGCCAAGGTCGAGCAGGCAATTCACGCGCAGCATCAAGGCATCGCGGTCGCGCGGATACTGGCGGTCGAAATCGTCGAGATAGGCCAGCGCCGCCCGCGCCCGCCCATCCACCCGCGCCTGTCGGATCAGCGACAGGTAAAGCGTGCGGGTGGAGCCCTGCACGGCCGGATCGCTCAGCCCCGCCACCGGCGAACCGCGCTCTGCCGCCAGCGCCGGTGCGGGCGCGGGGGCAACCAGCGACAGTGCCAGCAACAAGCGGCCATGGCGACGCAAGGCGACGGGTAGGATCATGGGGCCGAACTCCGCAAGGTATCGAGGATCGCGGCGACCGGCGGCCCGGCCAGCACGATGAACAGCGCGGGCATGAAGAAGACCAGCATCAGGATCACCATGCGCACGGTGATCGCGCCGATCGCCTCGCGCGCACGGGCGACCCGGCGCTGCGAGAACTCGCGCACGAATTCGCGCAAGGCCGGGACCAGTTCCATGCCGTGGAACAGCGACTGGCGGAAAACCGTGGCCAGTTCGCGCGAACCGCTCACCGCCACGCGCGCCGCCCAGCGGTCGAACGCAAGCTGGTAGTCCTGCCCGCGATCGAGATCCTCGACCAGCATCGCGACGAGGCGCGCATGGCGGGGCACCGCCACCTGTTCCTCGCGCGCGATGGCGCGGAAGCACTGGTCGAGCGAGACGCCGCTTTCGAGCATCATCAGCATGAGATCGAGCAGGAATGGAAACTCGGCAGTGAGAACGCGCTCGCGCCCCGCCGCCCGCATCCTCAGCACGTACTTGGCCGCGATGTACGTGAGACCGGCCAGCGCGAAAGTCGGGAACAGCGGCTTGAAGGGATTGCCGGTCACCGCAAGGCACACGGCCATGCTGGCAAGCGCCGCCAGCATGGCCGCGCCGACCCGCAGCCAGGCGAAGACCTCGATGGCGGACGGATCGAAATAGCCCGCCTTGCGCAGACGCTGCTCCACCTCGTCTCGGTCGCGCCCGCGCACGGCAAAGAGGCGCGGCAACGGGTAGCGCATCAGGGCGCCTTGCGAACGCGGCGCGGCGGCGCCCCGCCCTTGCGCGCTCACCCGCTCCCGCAGCCGCGCATCCGCGCGCAGCAAGCGGAACCCCAGACCGGCCACGGCCAGACTGCCCGCCGCGAACGACAACAGCGCAAGAGAGGCGAGCGAGGCCATCAGAACGCGAGCCTCATCATCCGGCGCACCACGACAATGCCCAGCGCCTCGAGCCCGATGGCGAAGACCGAGAGCTTCTGCCCGCGCGGATCACCGGTGAAGAAGTCGAGGTAGCCCGGGTTCATGAACATCAGCAGCGCCATGGCGAGCAGCGGCATCGCGATCAGCACGCGCGCGCTGATCCGCGATTCCGAAGTGGCCGCCGAAAGCTCGCGCCGGATCCGCACCCGCTCGCGCAGGATCGCGGCAAGGTTGGTCAGCGCGGTTCCCAGCGAGCCGCCGAACCGCAAGTTGGTGCGGATCGCGGCGGCCAGCATCGATACTTCGGGAACGCGCAGCCGGTCGGCAAGCTGCTGCATCGTCTCGGCAACCGGCGCGCCCATCTCCAGCCGCCGTCCGGTCGCCGCGAAGTAGCTGCGCACCGCGTCCGGGGCATCGGCCAGCGCCCGTTCCAGCGCCTGCGACAGCGAATTGCCCACCGCCTGCAGCTGCCGCACCCCGTCGAGATAGAGCGGCAGGGCATCGGTCAGCGCCTCGATCCGCTTGCGGGCTCGGGACTGGAGCCAGGAATATCCGGCCATCGGCACGCCGATCACCAGCACCAGCGCCGCGACCGGCCCGGCCAGCAGCAGCGCCGCCAGCACCACCGCCAGCCCGGCAAGCGCCAGCTGGCGCAGGCCCTGCCGCGTCATCTCGACCTGGGCCTGCGCCAGCAGCGGCGCCAGGCGTTCGGGCACCGAGATCCGCGTCGCCCCGGTGGCCGCGGTCCGGCTCGGCGCGACCATCTGCGCCAGCCGCCGGTCCACCGCGGCGATACCGCGCGCCCGCTCGGCCAGCAGGTACCAGGCGAGGGCGCCGAGCGTCAGCAGCGCCAGAACGAGATAGGCGCCCGCCCTCACCACGGCGCGTTCCCCGCGCTACCACCGGGCATGCCGGGCATGACGAAATCGCGCAGGCGCGCGGCGTGATAGGGCCGGGGCGACAGCGTGCGGAACGTGCCCTCGCCCGACAAGGGCGGCATTTCCTCGAAGCGGAACAGGTCGTTGAGCGAATAGGCATCGCCCTCCACGCCGGTCACTTCGGTGACGCAGGTGATCCGCCGGGTGCCGTTGGCGAGACGCTGGATATTGACGATCACGTGGACGCTGTTGGCCACGAAACGGCGGATCGCGCGCACGTCGCTCTGCTGTCCGGCAAAGCCCAGCAGCATCTCGAGACGGGCCAGCGCATCGCGCGGGGTATTGCCGTGCAGCGTCGCCATCGACCCGTCATGCCCGGTCGACATCGCCTGCAGCATCTCCACCGCCTCGATCCCGCGCACTTCGCCCAGGATGATGCGGTCCGGCCGCATCCGCAGGGCATTGCGCAAGAGGTCGCGGGCGCTGACCTCGCGGCTGCCCTCGACGTTGGGCGGGCGCGTTTCGAGGCGCACGACATGGCGCTGATGCAGTTGCAGTTCGGCCGCGTCCTCGATGGTGACCAGCCGCTCGCGCTCGCCGATGCAGCCCGACAGCACGTTGAGCAGCGTCGACTTGCCCGCCCCGGTGCCGCCGCAGATCAGGATGTTGAGGCGCGAGCGCACGGCGGCGGCAAGATAGGCGGCCATCGCCGCGCTCATCACCCCGCCGCCCACGCAGTCTTCCAGCGTCAGCGCCTGCAGCCGGAACTTGCGGATCGAGACCAGCGGCCCGTCGAGGGCGATCGGCGGGATGACGATGTTGACGCGCGATCCGTCGGCCAGCCGGGCGTCGACGAACGGCGTCGCCTCGTCCACCCGGCGGCCGATCGGGCCGACGATCCGCTGGATGATGTTCATCAGGTGGGCATCGTCGCGAAAGCGCGTTTCCACCTGCTCCAGCAGGCCCGCGCGCTCGACGTAGATGGTGTGGGCGCCGTTGACGATGATGTCGTCGATGCCGGGATCGCGCAGCAAGGGCGCCAGCGGCCCGAGGCCGACCACCTCGTCCTCGACGTCCTCGATCAGCACCAGCCGCTCCGCGCTGTTGAGCGCCAGCTGGCCGCGGCGGCTGCGGCTGGAGATGACCTGCTCGATCTCCAGCCGCAGCGCCCGCTGGTCGAGCGCCTCGGCGGTCACGCCCTGCGCCTCCAGCTGGTCGATCACCTGCTGGCAGGTGAGCGCCTTCACCGCCTGATAGCTGTCGCTCATGCGCTGCGCGGTGGGCTGGGCCACGGCATGGCGGCGGCCGGAACCGGCGTGGCGCAGGATCTCGTCGTCGGCGGTCAGCAGGCTCATGCCGACTTCTCCATCCGGCGCAGCACCGCCTGGCGCATCCGGTCGATCCTGAGGCGGGCGCCGGTCACCGGCGCGGCGATGTTGCAGGCACGGCGCACCGCCTGGACGTAAGGCCCGGCCTCGCGGTCGAGCATCATCGGCCGCCCGGCATTGAGCGCATTGCGCGCCCGCACCCGGTCCACCGGGACGCCCAGCACCGCATCGATGCCCAGCACGTCCGCCATGCGCCGCCCGTCGAGCAGGATGCGGGGATCGTGGTCCCACACGATCAGCCGCTGGCGCGCCGTCGTGGCGGTATCGAGCGCGGTCTTCTCCAGCAGGCGCCGGCAGGCGTCGAGCTCGCGGATCGACTGGCTGCACACCACTTCCACCGCGGTCGCCTGCGCCGCCAGTTCGCGCAGCAGCCCTGGATGACGCAGGCTGCCCGCCCCCAGCACGACCTGCCCGAAACTGGCGCGCAGCAGTTGCACCAGCCCGACGATGTCGCTCGGCCCGATCCCGCTCGGCTCGGCGCCGGTGCCGCCGTCGAAAGTGAGCAGCGACAGTCCGCTCGCCTCGTGCCGGGCCAGGGCATCGGAAAGCAGGCTGGTGTCCATGCGGCCCAGATCGGCGACCGCGGCAGCGAGGCCGTAATCGACCTTGAGGTCGAGATAGGCCTCCGCCGTGCTCGACGGCAGGCTGCAATCGATCAGCAGGCAGGGCGTCTCGTTCCGGCTGTGCGCCAGCGCCATGTCGGTCGCCAGCACCGCCATGGCCTCGGGATCGGTGCCCAGGACCAGGGTGAAGCGGCCGAGCCGCCCCTGCGCGGTCAGCGCCGTGGTGAGCAGCCGCGTCATGACCTCGCCGATCTGCCTGCTCTCGGCGTTGCGGGCAAAGACATCGGCGGCACCGGCGCGGATCGCCCCCAGCACGTGTTCGGCATACATGTCGTCGGTGGCGACCACCACGCTGCGCCCCGGCGCGGCGTGCAGCACCTGCCCGATCGACGAGGCCAGCGAGCGCTCGGAGGGAACCGAGGCATGATCGATGACGATGAGGCCCGGTGCGGACAGGTCCGCCAGTTCGAGCGACTGGATCATCTCGACCTCGACATGCTCGCCCACTGCCTCGGCAAGGCGGCGTTCGAGCGCGCGGTCGACGGAAAGGAGGTTGATCGTCGGCATGTCAGCGCCTCACCACGCCAAAGGAATTGGTCGCCTGCTCGACCCCGTCTGTGTTCAGGACCATCTGGCCGATCGAGGGATCGAGCGGTTTCATCGCCGCAGGCAGGCTCGGCGGCACCGCTTCGGGCTCGACCAGTCGCGGCGTCGCCACGATGATCAGTTCCTGCCGTTCCTTCTGGTTCTGCTGGCGCTTGAAGAAGGCCCCCAGCACCGGAATGTCGCCCAGCAGCGGAACCTTGTCCTTGGTCACCTGGCTGTTGCTGTAGTTGAGCCCGGCGATCACGAAGCTCTGCCCGCTGCCCAGCTCCACTGTCGTTTCCGCCGAGCGGCGCCGGATGCCGGGCACCGTGTACCCCTGAAGCTGGACACCGTTTCCATAGTCCAGCTCGCTGACTTCGGGCGCCAGCTTGAGAACAATATGATCGCTGGACAGTACATAAGGGGTGACCGACAGTCTTACCCCGAATTCCTTGTACTGGATCGAGATCGTATTGCCGTTGCCGCCGTTGGACTGCGGCACCGGCACCGGAAACTCGCCGCCGGCCAGGAAACTCGCCTGCTCGCCCGAGCGCACCAGCAGCGTCGGCTGGGCGAGCAGCTGCGACAGTCCGTTCGACGACAGCGCGCTGAGCACCGCGCCGATGCCGTGTCTCGACGAGGACAGGAACAGGTTGAACGCGCTCTGGATCGGCGCGGAGGCATCGATGTTGAGGCCGCCGCTGCCCGCGCTGAAGCCGTTGAGGCTGCTGGGCGAGATCACCGCGCCTTGCAGGTCCCCCGCCAGCTTGGTGAAGCTGAAGCCCAGTTCCTTGAGCGTCGAGCTGGAGACGGCGGCGAACTGCACGTCCACCGCCACGACTTTCTCGCCCGCCGTGAAGCCCGAACGGTCACCGGCGGAAGGCGCTTGAGGGCTGCCCACCGCCACCAGCGACTGCCCCAGCACGCTGCCGTCGGCGGCATAGACGGTAAGTTCGGCCTCTCCGGCGCCGATGCCGTTCACCTTGAGCGACCTGGACGTCGGCGCCGCGACCGAGAGCACGCCCTCGCGGCTCACTTCGATGCGGCCGATGTCGCGCGAATAGGACAGGGTCCGCTTCTCGCCGACCTGCAGGGTGTCGCGCCGCGCCTGCCCGCCGTCCTCTTGTGCGCGGGCCTGTGCGCCGTCCTCTTTTGCGCGGGCCGGTGCGGGAGGAAGCGCCAGCAGCGCCGCTGCAAGCGCGAGACCGGATGCCGTCATGGGTTTCACTGCGAGGCACTCCCGGAATAGATGGTTGCGCTGTTGCCGCCGACCACGAGTTCGATGGCGTGCCCCCTGGGCGCCGGGGCCTTGACGGGACGCGGTGCGGGCGGCCGGGGTGCGGCCCTTTGCATGGGCGCCAGATCGCGCGGAACAGCCCTGATCAGAGGACGCGGTCCGTCATCCGCGGCAAGCGCGACTTGCGCAGTGTCATCGGGATTGCGCAGCGAAAGATAGAGCGCGCCGGTGCTCTTCGCGAGCGAGAGGCGCGAAACCTGCTCGGGTGAAAGGGCCAGCGTCACGGTGCGGGCGGGCGGCGGCGGCGGTGCGCTGACTTCGGCCCCGCCCTGCCCCACCGCACTCGCCACGGTCCCGCCTTGAACCGCCGTGCCGACAACGACGTCGCCCACGGCGAGGACCGGCACCATCTGCAACAGCGTCCGCGCCTCGCTGCGGCCCATGCCGCGCGCGCCGGTGATCGCATCCTCGCCGGGATAGACGACCTGCACGTCGACCCGGTCACCGGGCCGCACGAGCCCCGCCACCGCGATCTCGGCAGTCGTGTCGATGCTGATCGCGCGCATGCCCATCGGCACGCGGATGGCCAGCTTGGTCTCCTGGCCGATCGCCTCGCGCGGGATCAGAGAATTGCCCGGAATGTCCCGCGTCGCCACTTTTCCGAGGATTTCGGCGCCGGAAACGGCGGTGGGGAACCGCATCGGATCGGCCTTGGCATTGCGGATCATGTCGGCGCGGATCGTCTCGCCGGTCCGGATCGGGCGGGTGGTGGCGACCAGCAGCGGCGCTACCGGCGTAGAGGGCCGGACCGCGGCCCTTGCGGCCAGATCGGCCACGTCGCGTCCGGCCTTGCCCATCTCCCGCAGCCCGAGCGCCGCGAAACCGGCCGCCGCAACGAGGCCGATGCCGATCGTCAGTTTCGCTTTCGAACCCAAGCGCATGCAATAACCCCCAAGATCTTGCGCTTACGCAAATCCCATAGTCAGCACCGACATCCACGAATGAATGTTTCCCCCGGTTGCATGATCGAATACCGATGTTGCCTGCGCAGAGTATCCGGATCGGGATACATCGGGGCATGGAGAAAAAGCCGATGCGAGGGCATTGCTGGGTATACGATGACTTTACACTTCCCCGCGCAAACCGATGCTTGCCTCAAACAGGCGCCAAATGCTGGCTTCCCGACCCGTTTTGCGGCGGGGATCTGCTTGCGATCGTGTTCGGATTGGTTCTTTTACGGAGTGTTCTTGGCCGCCAACCTGGTGGAAAAGAATGTCGCAGCGCACAAATCGCCTGATTCATCGCCGCTTCAACGGACGATCAAGGCCTTGATCGGCAGATGGACGGGACGCCAATAAACAAAATCCTGCGCGTTGAAGACTTGCCTTCTGGTCCAAGGAACTATTCATGTTCATTACAGACGCGCAGCGGCACCGCGATGCTGGTACGATTGCAATTGCCGGCAAGGTTCATGACAATGAAGACTGAGCCAACGACGTTATCGACTGCCGGTCGGCGTCAGCTTGAGGGACTCCACAGGACATGACCCGATCAACCAGCACCGTGGTCGAACTGGCGGACTTTACCGCCCGGCGCGAGCGGGATGCCGCCGGTGGTGATCCCGGCTCGCCCCCGCCTGCCGGCAAGGGCCCGCGCAGCCCGGGCAAGGGCTCGGCCTTTCCGGCCGGACTGGCGCTGCGGATGCGCGCCTGGGAGGACGGCACCCGGTTCTTCCCGCTGGTCACCGCGCTGGGCGCGATCGTCTTCGGACTGGCGCTCCCCCATGCACCGGAAACCGCCATGGCGGCCGCCCTCGCCGTGGGAGCACTGGTGGTGCTCAACCGGCGGCTCAAGCTGGGGCTGGTCACGCTTGTCCTCGGCATCAACCTGCTGGTGAGCGGCCCGGCCCAGCAGGCCCCGGAATCCTGGACCCTGGTGAGCCTGGCGATGGCCGGGCTGTTCATGCCGCAGCGGCGGCTGACCCTGGCGCTGCAACCGCCCCGCTGGGTCTGGATCGTGGTGCTGGCCCTGGTGATCGCCTGCCGCGCCGCCGCGCTGCCGCAATTCGGCCTGATGCAAATCGGCCCTGCGCAATTCGGCCAGTCCGGCGCCGCCATCACGATCATCGGCATGCCTTTGGCCGCCTATCTCGGCGCCGGCCTGGCCCGCCGCCTGGCAGTAGCCGACGCGCGCCTGCTGTCGTGGGGCGAGGAGGGGCTGGTGCCGGTCACCCGCGACCTGCTGCTTGGCCGCGTCACCAGCGGCATGCTCCACGATCTGGCCCAGCCGCTCAACGTCATCTCGATGGCCAATGGCAACATGGGCTACATCATCGACCAGCTGGACATCGACGCCCAGACCAAGGCCAACCTCGCCGACCGGATCGCCCGGATCTCCACGCATACCGAGGCGGCCGCGCAGATCCTCTCGCTGTTTCGCAGCTTCGGGCGCGACAGTCAGGGCGAGCCCGGCCATCTGACCGTGCGCGACGTGCTGGCCCGGGCAGTCGCGGCCACCCGGTCCAACGTGCGCCATCACGGCGTCGTGCTCGAGATTGGCGGCGATGCGCTGGAGCATCCCGTGCCCGCCCATCACGGCGCGCTGGAGATGATGGCGGTGGCCGCCCTGCTCAATGCCTTTGCCGCCTTCATCCACGCCGACGGCAGCAAGCGCAAGGGCACGGTGCGGGTAGCCGCCTCGCTGGGACCGGCCTTCGTGTCGATCACCGTGCAATGCCGCGACGAGCGAGGCACGTAGGCCAATGCTGCTGCGAACGGACTGCGTCTTGGACTGCGCCGCGGCCAGAGCGGCCGCACCACCGTGTTCGACAAATCCTTTCACATCAGCATAGCGGTAGTGCAGCCCGGCGAAGGGTTGCGCCCGAAGGGCGCCGAACTGCAGGATGCTACCAGCCTCGACGGTTGCGGCGGCGTTGTCTCCGCTCACGTTTGTTCTCGGCTGGTCGGAAAAGCCGCTCCAGCTGATCTGCCGGCGAAGCTGGTAATGACTGCGATCATAGACCGTGTCGGTCGAATAGCTGACGCAAGGGCCGATATCGAGGTTGGCATCGATACCGTCGATCGCTGCGAGCATGGCGCCATAGACGGTGGTGTCGGGGCTGGCGATGCTGCCCAGCGCGCCGTACTGGAACAAGATGGTATCGAAGCGCACGTTCGCCTCCTTCCATGGAGCGTTTGCCAGTCCGGTGGGAAAACCGAATTGGAAAGCGCGTAGAACCGCCGGACGATGATCCGGATGCTCGCGGCAGCCTTCACGGCAAGGACAGATAATCGGCAATATTTACAATAAATCAACGATAATTGAGTTCTGATCGGATGGTTATTATTGATCAATACTTACAAAAATCACCGCATCATGCGGTGGTAGTTTCGCAATATCGCTCGCAATCCCACTGATCGCGGAAAGATTCCGGGGCATTTGCGCTCCACGTGCATTCCTTGCACGCGCGCCCCACCCTGCCCGCAAAAAATACCGTCGATCCGGTTCCATTTTTTCGTGGCACCGTGGAGCCTTGGCGGCGTGGACAAATTCGAGCGGCAGCTATCGCCCCATTGCGGACCTTTCGGCGTCATGGCAGTCCATGCCTTCCAAGAGCTTATGGGAGGCAATATGGGTTGGCCGTGGTCGAAAAAGAAAGCTGCGGCGACCACTCCTGAAACAGTCACCAGCAATAATTTTGAACGCTACGCTGGAAAGCCGATGCTTCGGCTGCTGGAGCTTTACGTTCTCTGGTCTCTCGATAACCTCTCCGAGGACGACGTATCGCGCCTAGAGGCGATGACTCCAAAGCTCACCTCCACTTTCGGCGGTGACGGAACATGGCATAATGCTATCGCCACCACGATGGAACTACCCGAGAACATGCCGGAATTAATCCGCGAAATGTGGACCAAGAATCAGCAAATCGCGGACAAAAATAATGTGGAACTGTTGGCGCAGCAGTTCGCCGAAATGTTCGTCGATAACAACCTTATCTGAAAATCTGGAGCGGCAGCTAACCACCCAAATCAGACATCTCCATCCCGCTCAGCCTGAGCCTGTCGAAGGCCCCGAGGCTGGGCGCTGTGGCTCCATGCTTCGACAAGCTCAGCATGAGCGGAGTGGATGGAGCAATGGCCGCAATCCACCCAAAACAGACTAAACCCGCTCAGCCTGAGCTTGTCGAAGGCCCGCGAGGCAGGGCACCGCGTCTCCCATGCTTCGACAAGCTCAGCATGAGCGGGTGGTTGGGGCAGCGTCCGCTTCCCACCCCACGCGGTCGCTCCGCTCCCCGCTGAATGTGTCCGCGCGGCCTGGGCGGCGTAGGCATGATCCGGCACCAGCCCTCACAATGCCGTTTCGGGCATTGTTCAAACGGACCCTCAGCGCCAGTTCGGGCCTTCGATCCACGTCACCAGGCTCTTGCGGCTGCCCTGGCTGACGGACAGCACACGGTGCTGGAGAAACGAGGGAAAGATCAGCAGGCTGCCGCGATCGGCAAAGGTCGGCCCGGGGTTCTGGATGCCGAAGAACTCGAACTGTCCTCCATCGTAATCGCCGGGGGCCGAAAGCTGCACGACAACCGAAAGCTTGCGCGCGAACGGACGGTTCGATTCCAGCCAGACGTCCTGATGCCAGTCGTAATGCCCCTTGTTTGTCGCGTGGTACTCGGTGAACTGCAGTTCGAACGGCGCAACGATGTCGGCGCCGAAGTTCGAGCGGTTCGACGAATGCACAAAGGACATGATGCGCGAGACGATGTCCTTCTCCCGCCCCGCATCGAACCAGCGGATGGTCGCGCTGCGCTGGATGTGATCGCTGCGCAGGTCCGCCGCAAAACCGACCGTCGCATCCTGAGGAGCATAGTGCGCCGCGCGATTGACGATCGCGTCACACTCCGCCTCGCTCAGTGCCTTTGGCCAGACTTCCCAGACGTTTTTCATGTCCCCTCCCACATCACAACTTTTCATCATCGGACCTCCGGCGATCCGGGGCACCGCTCAACCGTTTTGCGTATACGCAAAAGCGTTCAGAGCGAGCGGGCCAGACTGAACAGGAACCGCGCTTTTTTGCTGTAATTCGGCGAAATACTCTTGACTGGGGCCGCCACCTGTGCCTCGACGATCCAGCCCGGAAGCGGCGATACCCGCACTCCGCCCCCCGCCGTCGCCAGCGAATAGTCGGCAGCCTTCAAGCCGTACGTCGGCCTGGCGAAACTATGGGCAAGCACACCGTCGCCATAGACAAAGGCCGTCAGTGCCCGCTTGCCTTGCGCACCGCCGATGAGCTGCCACGCCACTTGCACCTGCCCCGCCACCGCCTTGTCCGCAGTGACGATCCCGGTCCGGTAGGCAAGGCCCGCGCCTTCCCCTCCCAGCGAGAACCGTTCGGTCGTCGCCAGCCGGTCGCGCGTGTACTGGCCGCGCAGGGTCGCCTGAAGCGAAACCTTGGCGCCGACCTGCTTGACAAACGTGGTCTGGGCATTGGCCTTGCGGAAATCGGCCTGCGAATAGCCGGCCAGCGGCCGCGCGCCCAGCGCATCGAGCCCCTGGCTGATCGTGGCCGAAACGGCATAGCCGCCGGTCTTGCCGATCGCGCTCCAGGACGCCCCCAGCCGCAGGGCGCGGGTGCGGAATTGCCCGAAGGCGGTATCGAGGTAGTAGTTGCTGCTGTTGGCGCCGTCGAGCGAGGCCTGCACCGTGAGATTGCGGCGATACGAGCGGATCACGGGATGCGACAGGGCGATGCCCAGCTGGCGCGCTTCGCCGAGGATGTCGCTCGTGCGGGTGCGGGTGCGGACATAGGCGCCGCTCACCCCCAGCGTGGTTCCGTCGCTGCCCAGCGGCGTCGCATGGCTGAGCGTGTAGAACTGATAGTGCGCCGGCTGGAACGACAGATAGGCGGAAGCACGCGTGACGTCCGCTTCGCGCAGCAGCCCGTTCGCCGCCACCGTGACCTGGGCCTGCACGCCGGAAGTCACGTTGACCACGCCGCCGTTGTTGAGGTTGACGCCCAGTTCGATCTGCTTGCGCTTCACCTCAAGGTCGAGCGCCAGTTCGCCGGGCCGGGCGGTCCGCCGCAGCTTCGCCTCAACCCGCTGTCCGGGAATGTCGCGCAGCAGCGACAGGGTGCGCTCGAGCGTGGAACGGCGTGTCGGCATCTCCTTCATAAGCCGTTTCATGCGCCGGTCGATCAGGCGCGTGGGGGTGCTCGGCGTCCGGTGGCCGAGCGCATAATCGACGACCCGCCCCTCCACCGCGCGCACCAGCAGCACGCCGCCGGTCGGTGCCTGTGGGGGGATCGATACCGCGTAGAAGGCAATATCGCTGCGCGCATACGCCGCGGTCACCGCATTGGCGATGCCCTGCAGGACCTCCTTGTCCAGAGGCTTGCCGATCCATGGGCGCACGCTGGCCGCCAGGGTTGCTTCGGCAAGAGTGCTGCCGTCGAAGCGCACCCCGGTGAGCACGGCAGCGGACAGCGGCCCCTCTGCCCCCGGCCCCTCTGCCGTGAGTCCGGCGGGCGGAACGATGGCCGGGGCGACGGTCGGCGGCGCAGGAACCGGATCGCCTTGCGCGGGGCGCGGCAGGACCGGAACCGCGCGGTCGATGCGATCGCGGTCGATCGTCGGCACGGGATTGGCCTGGTCGGCGATCTGGGCCCGCGCGGGACGGCTGAGCGGCACCATCAACATCGCCATGAGCAGGGTAACCGCAACCAGCACGCGGCGGCCCATGCCGGGGCGCGCAGGCGATCCGGCACGCGTGTCCAACCGGCACGCAGGCAACAGGATGGGAATAGTCTCGACTGTCATTTCAGTACCTCCCGCCGGGATCACCCGGGCCGCGCAATCGGCTCGCACGGTGGATGCGCTCCGCTGCTGCCGCTCCGGTCCAGTGGATTGATTCTGGCATTTGCATCCCCTGGCGAATGGGATGGGTTTGCGAATGTCAGAAGCAATCCACTAGGTCGTGCGGCGGGGCACCGCACGGCAAAGAGGAGCCGCTGCGAGGGTATCGGCGCGGGGCGGGCCGAACTGCACCGGCGGCGACATGTCCGGGGTGAAACCAATCCCGGCGGGCCCACGCAACAGGCTTGCGGAAAGCCGGCAAGACCTGCCGGCGGCGCCAGCGCGCGGCCCGCCACCAGCCCCGGACGCCCCCGGGGAACGGGGCCGGACATGACGTTTAATAAATTGATATAGCTTAATTATTTTCGCAGCCGCAAAGATGCCCGGGCGATCGCTCCACCCGGATCGCGCCTGCGCAAAGCGCCCATCCAACGGGGAAATGGCCTGCCCGATCCGCGCGCCGTAACAACCAGATCGGCGGCAAGACGCAACCGGACCGGCTCAACCTTGTCCGCTCGCCTCGCCCGGAAGAGCCTCGGGAACAGACGATCGCACCAGCCAGCGTTCGAGCGTGCGGATCAGCACGGCCGGATCCACCGGCTTGGCGACATGATCGTTCATGCCGGCCGCAAGGCATCGCTGGCGCTCCTCCTCGTAAGCATGCGCGGTCATCGCGATGATCGGCAAGCGCTCCACCGGCCAGTTCCTGCGGATCACCCGGGTGGCTTCAAGCCCGTCCATTTCCGGCATCTGCACATCCATCAGGATCGCGGCGTAAGCGCCCTGCCGCGCCTCCACCCGCGCACAGGCGGCCAGGCCGTCGGCCGCGCAGTCGACCTCCAGCCCGGCATCGCGCAGCAGTTCGGTGCCGATCTCGCGGTTGATCTCGTTATCCTCCACCAGCAGCACGCGCAGCCCGCGCAGGCGCGGTGAAACGGCCGGTGCGATCGGCCCCGCCAGCGCGCTGCCCTCCGTGAAGCCCGCGCCGGCAAAGACCGCCACCATCGTCTCGAGAAGCGTCTCAGGCACCAGCGGCTTGGGCAGGAATCCGTCGATGACGTCCGCACCGGTCCCCAGTACCGCTTCTTCGGTGCCGTAGGCCGTGACGAGGATCGTCTTGGGCAGCAACAGGCCGCGCAGCACCGTGCGGATCGCCTGCGCCGTTTCCAGACCGTCGAGCCCCGGCATCTTCCAGTCGAGCAGGACCAGATCGTAGGGCCGGGCGATCTCCTCGGCCGCCCGCAGCGCGCTCAGCGCCTCGCTTCCCGAAGCCACGAGGTCGAGCGACATGCCCCATCCGGCCAGCACCTCCCGCATGATCTGGCGCGAGGCGGAATTGTCGTCGGCGGCGAGCACCCGCAGGCCCTTCACCCAGTCGGGGACGGACACGTCGCGCGGCCCGTCCGCCGCCCGCAGCATCGGCATTCGGCACGTGAACGTGCTGCCCTCGCCCGGCGCGCTCGCCACCGCGATGCCGCCCCCCATCTGCTCCAGGATCTGCCGGCAGATCGCCAGCCCGAGGCCAGTGCCGCCGAAGCGCCGGGTCGTGGTGCTGTCGGCCTGGGTGAAGGAGGTGAACAGGCCCGCCTGCTGCTGCGCGGTCATGCCGATGCCGGTGTCGGCCACGCAAAGCGTGAGGACGACGCGGCCCTCCCCGTCCGCTTCGGCCGTCAGCCCGACCCGGACCATGCCCCCGGGGGAGAATTTCACCGCATTGTTCAGCAGATTGAGCAGGACCTGCCCGAAGCGGATCTCGTCCCCGCAGAGGCGCCGGGGAACGTCCGCAGCGATCTCGGTCACGACCATGACGCCGGCGCATTCGGCATCGTGGGCCATCAGCTGGCGCTGGGCCTCGACGGCGGCGCGCACGTCGAACGGATGCGCTTCGAGCGACAGCTTGCCCGCCTCGTTCTTCGAGAAGTCGAGAATGTCGTTGATGACCCGCAGCAGCGAATTGCCCGCCTGGTTGATCTTGGCGACGTAGTCCTTCTGCCGGACGTCGAGCCGGCTGCGGCCGATCAGATGGCAGAAGCCCAGGATCGCGTTCATCGGCGTGCGGATTTCGTGGCTCATGTTGGCGAGGAAGAGGCTCTTGGCGCGATTGGCCTCTTCCGCTTCGCGGGTCCGCGCCTCCAGCGCCTCGTTCTTTGCCAGGATCTCGTCGGCCAGTCCTTTCTGCCGCGCGAAACTCTCGACCAGACGGTCGCTCAGCCAGACCAGGACCGCCGTCTGGAACAGGACGATCACGGCATGCAGGACGACCCGCTCCACGCTGCCGCCACCGGGGAAAACGACCAGGGGCAGGAGATAGAGCAGCACCAGGTGATGCAGTATCGTCGCCACGGCGGCGACGAGGATCGCCAGCCGGTCGCACCAGGCGATGGTCACCGCGAACATCGCGAAGAAGTACATGTGCATGTCCATCTGCCAGGGATGCCCCCGCAGCAGGACCAGCAGGACCGCCGGTTCCCCGATCAGCACCACCGCCGAAACATAGCGCGTCGCCCGCGAAATCCCGCGGCGGTGCCATATCAGGTGATAGCATCCCGCCAGCGCCACCCCGGCAAGCGCGGCCCGCCAGGCGGAATTGCGGGTCATCACCGCCACGCCCGCCAGCAGCGGCACATGGGCCCAGACGAGGAACAGCAGGAAGCGGCCGACCCGGCGCCGCAGCGTGTCGAGTTCCGTAATCATCTGCCCCCTCTCCCCGCCTTAGAGCGCTTTCCGATCTGATCGAATCAGATCGGGCTCTCCAGATTCTTTGTTTTCCGCGTTTTTCCGAGTCACCGCGTGTTCCACTCCGTTCGAAAAACGCTCTAATTGCCCTCACAAGCGGCCCTTGCGCTCGTACCGATCACCATCCACGCGCCGGCCTTGCGCATGGACGATGCGAAATCGGGAGCCGCCGAATCCACCACCAGACTGTTCGGCAAGGCGCCCGCGCCGATCAGCCTGCCGTGCGAGCGCTGGACCAGCGCGACCGTCTCTCCCAGTCCCATGCCGCGCCCGGCCACGACCAGATAACGCCCCGAATCCGCCGCCTGCATCACCGCGGCGGCGGCAAGCAGCGCCAGCAGCAAGGCCAGAAGTCCACCCGCGGGAGCAAAATCGCGGAGAGTGGGACGGTCGTCATCGCTGCGCTGTGCTACGGCCATTTACATATTCAAGCACAGTTCTTTTCTTCATGGGTTAACAATTCGATCATTTTCCTTCCGACCTGGGGATCGCGACGATCTTGCCCGGCGACAAAGGCGGAAGGTGATTTCAGAGCCAGGGCGCCTGGACAAATTCGAGCGGCCGTTTACGCCCCATAGCGGAC
>NZ_JAPCWC010000027.1 GCF_026420865.1 Novosphingobium clariflavum
TAATAAAGCGCAGGCCGTTCGCCGGCATTGATTGGCGGCAGGATCCGGCCAAAGCGATCACGCGGGGCCTGCTCCTCGAAACCAATCGTCGGCGGGTTGAAGCCGAGATGGCGAACTACCGCCTCATGCAGCGCAGTCGCGAAGCGCACGCCGGCACAGCCGTCATGGGCCCAGACGACTTCGCCTGCAGCCCGCTGGATACCGCCGAGCCCGATCTCGATCGAATCGCCCACGGCCATCCGCATCGATCCCACGTCGATCATGCCCCCGCCGACCGAAAGATTATAAAGAAACACCCGCCCGGTGGTTTCACCAAGCCGGCAATCGACCTGCTTCTCGACGATCTGCCGATCCCAAGCGCGCGAATCCATAACCAAGCCCCCCTTGCGTGTCACTGTGCACACTAGGCGACTTTACTTAAGCAATCATAAAATTGCCCCGGACAGGCGCCTCGATGGGTGCCGTTTAGGAGTTTACGACCTAGTCGCGACGGTCGTTACGCAAGGCGAACTCCCGGCTGGTGCGCACCGGCACCCGCAGGCGGCACTCGACACCGGCCGGCAAGAACTCCAGCTGGACATCGGACTTGAGTTCGTGGGCAACGATCTTCTCGATCAGGTCGCGCCCGAACCCGCGCTTGCCGGGGACCGCGACCGGTGGCCCCCCCTCCTCGCGCCAATGGACTTCGGCGAGGTCGGAGGCGATCTGGTGCCAGTGCACGTGAATGCGCCCTTCCGGCCGGCTCAGCGCGCCGTATTTGGCGGCATTGGTCGCCAGTTCGTGAATGGCAAGTCCCAGCGACATCGCATCGTTGGGCGCCAGCCTGATCTCCGGGCCGGACATCTCGACGTGCCCCTCGCTGCCTTGCATATAAGGCGCCAATTCCGAACGAACCACGTCACCGAGCCCGGCATGGCGCCAATCCGACTGCGAAAGCAGATCGTGGGTCGCCGAAAGCGCACGAATCCGGGCAGTCAGACTCTCGGTAAACTCGTCGATGTCGGTCGCCCGGCGGCGGGTCAGTGCGGCGATCGAGAGCACGTTGGCCAGTGTGTTCTTGACGCGGTGATTGAGTTCGCGGGTCAGGGAGTTGCGGATCGCGGCCTGTCCCTGCAGCCATTCCAGCACACGCCGGTCCTCGGCCGAGCGGCGGGTGATGAACCGCGCGATGGCCATGACCATGAGCGAGGTCAGCGCTCCGAAAAACAGCGTAATGCGCGAAGCCGCCGACAGCAGGCCGACCTTGCGATCGCTGATCACGACCACCCAGGTGTGGCTACCGACATCGATGCGCCGCTCCATCGTCGGCCCGGTCAGCCCCTCGGCCCGACGTTCGGCCAGCAGGTTTTCGGGCGCCACCGCTCCATCGTAGATGGCCACGTCGATCTGGTCGGCCCGGTAGAGTTCCGAGGCGGAGTTTAGGAAGGTCTCGGCGCGGAACGGGCTATAGACAAACCCCTTGACCTGCCGCGACGCCCCGCCACCGACAACTACGGGCATGTAGATCAGGAAACCCGCCGCTTCCGTCCTGCCCGCGTCCTGCACGAGATGGACCTTGCCCGATGCCACCGGTTTGCCCAGCTTCATCGCCTGCTGCATCGCGGCGCGGCGCACCGGATCGGAAAACATGTCGTAGGCCCGGGCATCGCGATTGGGCTGGTCCTGCGGCTCGATGTAGAGGATCGGCGCCACCAGTTCCTGCCCGACGTCCGGCCGCGGGTGGACGATCCAGTCGAAATCGCCGCCGTCCTGCTGTGCCACTTCCAGCTCCGCCAGATGCTCGACCGACACCAGCGGCGCCCAGCCCATGCCCAGCGACCCATAAAGGTTGCCCTTGCCCTGCAGGTCTTCGGCAAAGGCGCGGAACTGCTCCTCGCTGACGTCGCGCTGGCTGCCGAACAGCGCCGCACCGGCACGCAGCAGCGCGATGTTCTCGGTCACCCGCCGTTCAAGCGCGGAGGAAATCTCGACAAGGTTGCGATCCAGTTCAACCCGCCGGGTCTGGCGATCGGCGCGCTCGATCGCCATCACGGAAACCGCCGTGGTGATCGAGGCAATGATGAACAGCAGGAACGGCCAGCCGCGCGGATACTTGTGGAACCACGCCTGTTTCTGGACCCTGTCGAGCAGAGCCTGGTCAATCACCGGCGAAACTCCCCCGAAACCTCAGAAACTTCAAAATCCGTAATCCCGATGCGCGGCTGAAACTTCGTGAAAAACGCAATAAGCGCCCCCAGGGCACCCCATAGGACAAACTCTATGACAAGTCTTTGCTTGCGAGGGAACCATCGAGCCTCTCGATGGTTCCAGCGAAAACGATGCTAATCCGCAACCCCGCCAACCCCGCGCGCCAGACACCGTGTGGCACCTCGCCTTCTCCGACTGGCGAAACGGGCGGCAGTGCCTTGCAGCCTGGTGCTGCAAACAATTGCATTGGCGGCAGCGCTCTTGACCCGCTCCCAGCCAGCACGCAAGTGTCCGGTTCGAAAGGAAGTTCGCAGTGAGTCAGTCTCCACGCAATGGCCAGCCGGGACAATCCGGCATGCCCCCGCAAGCCGGGACCGGAGCCGTGCGCCCCGGCGAAGGCGAGCCGGGCTGGGCCAGTGGACTGAGGAAGCTGTACAACTCCGTGGTCGACGAACCGCTTCCGGACAGCTTCAAGGACTTGCTCAAGAAGCTCGACGGAAGCGACGATGACTGAACGGCTCAGCCGCCCCCCGGCCGAAGCGGCATTCCGTGACGAACTTCTGGGTGTCCTGCCGCACTTGCGCGCCTTTGCGCGCGGTCTTTCGGGGCGCCCCGACTTCGCCGACGATCTTGTGCAGGAGGCACTCATCAAGGCCTGGACCGCGCGGGAGCGTTATGCTGCCGGCACCAACATGCGTGCCTGGACTTTCGCGATCCTGCGCAACCACTACTTGTCCGAACTGCGCAAGAACCGGCGCATGACCGAACTCGACGAAGGCGCGGCGGAACGATTGCTGGTGATGGAAGCCGATCAGGAAAGCCCGCTTCACCTCGGCGACATGGAAGCCGCGCTGCAGAAGCTGGCCCCCGAACGGCGCGAGGCGGTACTGCTGGTCGGCGCCTCAGGCTTCAGCTACGAGGAGGCGGCGGACATCGCCGGTTGCCCGATCGGCACGATGAAAAGCCGGGTCGCCCGCGCCCGCGGCGATCTCACCCGGATGCTCGATGCCGAACCCGACCTCTCGGCCCTGCCGATGACACGCGACTGACAGGTAGATTTCGGATTTCGGCCCCCTCGCCTGCGAGAGGGCCGGTTCGTTCCGCGAACAGACTCCCGATCGTCAGCCCCTGGCCTTGGCCCTGGCCCTGGCCCTGGCGATGGTGTAGTCCGCCATCGCCCCCCAGTCGCGGGCGGCATAGCCGCCTTCGACGGTCGCACCCATCTGCGCATGAACGGCATCGAGCATCGGCAACCTGCCCTGCGTGCCCGGCGCCGTCTCGGCCGCCAGTTCCTTGGCCAGCCGCAGGTCCTTGAGGCCCAGCACCGCCTTGAAGCCGGGCTCGTACTTGCCCTCAGCGATGATGCCCGAATAGTTCTGGTAGACACGGCTACCGAACAGCGTACCGAGCATCAGTTCAAAGAACGCCTCGCGCTCCACCCCGAGCCCTTCGGTGAGGACCACGGCCTCGGCCATGCCCTCAATGGCCATGGTGATCATCATGTTGCAGGCGATCTTGACGGCATTGGCGCGCGGCGCCTCCTCGCCCATGTCCCAGACCTTGCCGGCAATCGGGGCAAAAACCGGATCAAGCCCCGCGCGCAAGACCGAAGGCCCGGCGAGGATCACGTTGAGCTGCCCCGCCGCCGCCACATCGGGACGGCCCAGCACCGGCGCCGAGAGATATCCGACGCCCGCCGCCGCGTGCCGCTCCACCAGTTCGCGCGCGAAGGCCACCGAGATCGTCGAGCAGACAAGGTGCGTGACGCCATTGGGAGCACTGTCCAGAACGCCGCTGTCCAGCAGCACCTCGCGAATCGCGCCATCTTCCGAAAGCATCGTCAGCACCACGTCGCCTGTAAAAGCCTCGGCGGGGGTGGCGACCATCTCGATACCCTCGACCGCGCCGCCCGAGCGATTCCAGGCGCGCACGTGGTGTCCGGCTTTGGCCAGATTGCGCGCCATGGCGCTGCCCATGGCGCCAAGGCCGATGAATCCGATATCCATGTAAGAGAATTCCAATTGCCGATAAAAAGCAAAGGGCCGGACCGCCTATCGGCGACCCGGCCCTTTTTCAGAAACCTGCGAGGAGGTTTCGTGGCTTACGCCGGGTAGGTCCAGGCCGTGCCGCGGGCGAAGTTCTCGCTGGCGAAGTCCCAGTTGATGAGGTTTTCAAGCACGGCCTTCACATAGGCGGGGCGCTTGTTCATCTGGTCGATGTAGTAGGCGTGCTCCCAGACGTCGATGGTCAGCAGCGGCACCACGTCGGTGGTGATGGGGCAGCCGGCGTCGTGGGTCGAGATGACCTTGAGCGTGCCGCCGTCGACGACCAGCCAGGCCCAGCCCGACGCGAAGTGGTTCACGGCTTCGTTCGAGAGCGCTTCGAGCAGCGCGTCGAGCGAACCGAAGTCCTTGTCGATGGCAGCGGCGAGTTCGGCGCTCGGCGCGGTCTTCGACGGGCTCATCGAGTACCAGTAGAAACCGTGGTTCCAGATCTGGGCGGCGTTGTTGAACAGCGGGCCCGAGGCGGTCTTGGTGATTTCCTCGACCGACTTGTCGGCATTGGCGGTGTCTTCGACGGCGGCGTTCAGCTTGTCGACGTAAGTCTTGTGGTGGGCGCCGTGGTGGATTTCCAGCGTCTTGGCCGAGATATGCGGTTCGAGCGCATCCTGTGCGTAGGGCAGCGGCATCAGGGAAATGGTCATGGCTGTCTTCCTGTTTCAGGTTATGAATCTGTCGAACACCGGAGCTCTGCCCTGGCGCCCGCCAGGAAACCGGCGTGCGGACATCGAACGAGGCCCCTGCGCGTCACCGCGCGTCGTCGGCGTATGTCTGACCTATTGCCCGACAATTCAAGCATTCATTGGCGGCATTTTGTTTGCAGGGCGCTACATATGCTTGCAGGCTGCGCCCCGCGCTCATGCGAAGAGGGACGGCAGCGCATAGGCTGCCGTCCCTCTCGGCCCGGGCAAAACCGCCGCGACGACGTCAGCGGATAGAACCGCGACGAAACAGGTTGACGATCGCCAGCAGCACCACCGCGCCCAGGAACGAGGCAAACAGCGACATGATGTCGAACGCGCCGCTGGTGATGGGTGCACCGCCGATCAGCGGGGTAATCAGTACACCGGCGATCAGGGCACCGACAACGCCAACAACGACGTTGAGAAAAATACCCTGCTGCGCATCCGTACGCATCAGGATCGAAGCCAGCCAGCCGATGACGCCACCGACCACGAGTACAAGCAGAAGAGTCATTGTTGCATCTCCGAATAGGGTCGTAGTGCATCAATAACGGACGCAATCCTCGTCGGTTCCTTTAAGCGCGCAACAATTTGTCCACGCTGCCTGAACTCAGAGCCAGCCCTCGGCCATGTACCACTCCGCCGTTGCCCGCAGGCCATCGGTCGTAGCGATCCGGGGCTGCCAGATCGCTTCCGGCACACGGGCATGCGCGCCGACCACCCAGTCAGGATGGCTGAAATAGGCCGCACGGTCCGACGTCATCTTGGCCTTGTCGCCGCGCAGGAAGTGGTCGGCCTTGGCCACCGCCATCAAAGCCCCGCGCGACAGGCCCGGCGCCCAGATCCGCTTGCCCACGGCAATGCCGATGGCCCGCGCCATCTCACCGTGCTCCCAGCCTTCGGGCTTGCCGTCGTCGGGCTCAAGCGTACAGCCGGTGACTCCCTCGCCGCGCGCCGTCACCAGCGCCACCAGCAGGCGCGCCAGATCCTCGACATGGATCATCGAGGCCCTGCCGTGCCTTGGCACCGGCACCACGCCCCAGCGGGCCGCGCGGAACAGTTCGAACATCTCCTTGTCGCGCGGGCCGTAGATTGCCGGTGGCCGCACGATGGTCCAGTCAAGCGGGCTCGCCATGACCAGTTTTTCAGCCCGCGCCTTGGAAGCACCATAGGCCGAAAGCTGCGGCTCCCGCGCGGAAAGCGAAGAGACGTAGACAAAGCGCGCGATGCCCTTGATCACCGCCGTCTCGATCAGGTTGAGCGTGCCGGTGACATTGCCGATCTCGAACCCGGCCGCATCGGGCGCGTTGACTACCCCGGCGACATGGACGATCGCCTCGGCCCCGCGCGTCAACTCGGAGAGCGAACCGGTGTCGCGCAGTTCGCCGCGGACCCAGGTGACGTGCTCGACGGACTCCTGCGCGCTGCGGGTGAGCGCACGCACGTGGTAGCCTGCACGCAAGGCCTCATCGAGCGTGGAGCGGCCGAGAAAGCCGGTGGCGCCGGTCAGCGCGATGACGGGACGATCGTTGGGATTCATGCCTTTTCCGGTCGGGCCTTGAGCACCATCTGGTCGCGATGGACCACGGATGAGCGCGGGGCGTAACCGAGCACGGCCGCCTGTTCGCTCGAATGAAGCCCCCTGATGGCCGCACATTCCCCAGCGGCATATTCGGACAGGCCATGCGCGATGACATGCCCCTTCGCATCGGTCACGGCCACGGCATCGCCGCGCTCGAACGTGCCCTCGACCCCGGTCACCCCCTTGGCCAGCAGGCTGGAACCGCGCAGCAGCGCCGCCGCGGCACCGTCATCGACGTGGAGAGTGCCGGTGAGGCGCAGGCGCCCGCCGAGCCAGGCCTTGCGTGCCCCCGCCCTGCCGCGAGGCAGGAACAGGGTGCCGACGCCGCCGGCGATGATGCGATCGATCGGGCGCTCCACCTGACCATTGCCGATGACCATGGCGATGCCCGCCAGCTCGGCGATCTCGGCGGCCTGAAGCTTGGAGATCATGCCGCCCGAGCCCATGCCCGAGTTCGATTCGGCGCTGGCCATGGCCCGCACTTCGGCCGTGACGCCTTCCACCACCGGGATCATCGCCGCGCCGGGCAGCTTGGGATGGCGGTCGTAAAGTCCATCGATGTCCGAGAGCAGCAGCACCGCGCTCGCCTGCGCGGCCTGCGCGACGCGGGCGGCAAGGCGGTCGTTGTCGCCGAAGCGGATTTCCTCGGTGGCGACCGAATCGTTCTCATTGATCACCGGCACCGCGCCAGCATCGAGCAGACGACCCAGCGTGGCGGTCACATTGAGGTAGCGGCGCCGCTCCTCAAGGTCTTCCAGCGTCAGCAGCATCTGCGCGGCAGTAAGGCCATGCGTGCCCAGCAATTCCGCCCAGAGGCCCGAAAGCGCAATCTGTCCCACTGCCGCACTCGCCTGCGCATCGGCCAGCGAGCCGCGTCCCCCCTTCTCCAGCCCCAGCGTCGCCGCTCCCAGCGCGATGGCGCCCGAGGAGACCACAATCACTTGCTGCCCGCGCAAGCGCGCCGCGGCGATCTCGGCGACCAGCGCGGTCAGCCAGGCGCGACGCACACCCTGCGGGCCGACAAGCAGCGCGGAGCCGACCTTGACGACAAGGCGCGGACACGAGGCGGGATCGGAAAGGTCGTTGAGACGGGCGATGGGCATTTGCTGGAAGCCTCTAGGTGAAATGACCCGTGCTGGAAAGCGCCCGTTTGTGAAAGAATCGACACCTTGTCCCGCCTCGGGAACACGCGGGTGCCCGGTCGTGCCCCGCTTCGGCCAATTCGCCTGCCGGGCCTGCCCCTTTCAGCCGACTGCCGCGCGCCGGGCCTGCCGTGCGCGCAGCATCTCGTGCCCGCTGACCAGCAGGATACCGGCGATCACCATCGCCGCACCGCCGATGAAGGCCGGCTCCAACCGCTCGCCCAGCAGAGCCACACCAAAGGCAACCCCGAACAACGGCGTCATGAACGACAGCACGCCAAGCCGCGAGGCCAGATAGATCCGCAGCATGCCGAACCACACCAGCAGGCTGACCAGCGAGACGCCCACAGTCTGGAAAGCAAGGCTCGCCCCCAGCAGCGGCGTCAGGGCGACGTGGGTCTGGCCTGTCGCCAGTGCCAGCACGCCAAGCAGCGCAAAGGCACCGAGCAGCTGGTAAAGCGTCGTCACCGTACTGGGCGCATGAGAAAGCTTCGAGAAACGGAGCGTCAGCGTCGTTGCGCCCCAGGACGCCCCGGCGCCGATACCCATGAGATCGCCGATCCAGGCGGAATCGCGCGCGCTCCCGCCGGTCGCCCCGAAACCGGCCCCGCCGAGAAACGATACAGCCACGCCTGCAAAGGCGAGGCCAATGCCAAGCCATTGCAGCGGGCTCAGCCGCTCTTCCGGCAGCCCGACATGGAGGCCGAGCGCGGTAAAGATCGGCGCAGTATACAGAAAGATACCCATGTGCGAGGCACTGGTGAACCGCAGCCCCTCCCCCATGAACAGGTATTCGAGCGCAAACAGAACACCGATCGCCAGGCCAGGCCTCCAAGTGCCGCCGCGCAGGGCATGGCCCTCACCCCGGAGGAATACGAGCGCGGCGATCACCACTGCCGCCAGCCCCGAACGCAGCGAGATCTGCAAAACCGGCGCCATGTCCGGCGCGGCGGCCTTAAGCGCCGTCTGCTGCATGCCCCAGATCGCGCAGAGGCCGACCATCATCAAGGCCGCGCGCCCGTCCACTGGCAGGCGCTGGCTCGGGTTCGAGTTCGCTTCCGTCATGACCGGGGCCGGCAAGAGCGCACGATCAGATCGGCGACCAGGGCTTTTCGTCGGCCTCTTCCTGCTCGCCTTCGGGACGCTCGGTCACGGTGGCAGCGGGCAGATAATCGATCACCGCGTCAAGCAGCTTGGACATGCCCTTGCCGGTCGCGCCCGAGATCGGGAAGACTTCATGGGCGCCGGCCTTGAGCAGTTCCCTGGCATATTCAGCGGCGAGCTCGTCGTCGACGAGGTCGATCTTGTTGAGCGCAACGAGACGCGGCTTGCCATCGAGATCGCCGCCGTAGGCCTCAAGCTCTTCCTCGACGATGTGCATCGCCTCGACCGGATCGTCGTTGGAAATGTCGATCAGGTGGACCAGCACGCGGCAGCGCTCGATATGGCCGAGGAAACGGTCGCCAATGCCCGCGCCTTCGGCAGCGCCGGCGATCAGGCCGGGGATGTCGGCCAGCACGAACTCGCGGTTCTTGTGGGTGACGACGCCGAGCTGAGGACGCAGCGTGGTGAAGGCATAGTTGCCCACTTTCGCCTTGGCGTTCGACAGCTTGTTGATGAAGGTGGACTTGCCCGCATTGGGCATGCCGACGAGACCGACGTCGGCCAGCAGCTTCAGGCGCAGCCAGACCCACATTTCCTGCGCCGGGATACCGGGCTGGTGCTGGCGCGGCGCGCGGTTGGTGCTGGTCTTGTAGCTGGCATTGCCGCGACCGCCCATGCCGCCTTCGAGCAGCGTCACGCGCTGACCGGCCTCCGTAAGGTCGGCCAGGACCGTTTCGCGGTCGTCGTCGTCGATGATCTGGGTGCCGACGGGAACCTTGATGACAAGGTCCTTGCCCTGCGCACCATTGCGGTTCTTGCCCATGCCATGGCCGCCGCGCGGCGCCTTGAAGTGCTGGGTGTAGCGGAAGTCGATCAGCGTGTTGAGCCCGGCCACGGCCTCAAACACGATGTCGGCGCCCTTGCCGCCGTTGCCGCCGTCGGGGCCGCCGTATTCCACGTACTTCTCGCGACGGAACGAGACCGCGCCGGGGCCACCGGCGCCGGAACGGATGTAGATTTTCGCCTGGTCAAGAAAATGCATGGGTACGGTCCAGCGGGTTCAAAGACGGCCACGAGCGGGAACGCACCTTAGGCACGCCCCCGTGGGCAGATAAACAAAAAACCCGACCTTGTCGCGCATCCACGCCTCGGGTCGGGGTAGAACCGGTTCATCCGGCTCAGGTCAGTCATGTAAGGATTGGTGGAGCCGAGGGGGATCGAACCCCTGACCTCGTCATTGCGAACGACGCGCTCTCCCATCTGAGCTACGGCCCCGTTCCAGTCCTTCACCGACACGGCGCACCGTATCGGGAGCGCTCCCTTAGCGGGAAGCACGCAGGGTTGGAAGAGCAAAACCGCAAGGCCTCTGAAAAAACGAAAAGACCCGCCCCCTGCCATGAGGGAGCGGGCCTATCCGTTTCAACGCCTTGATGTTATTGTGCCGAAGCCTGCTGCGGCGACTTGACCGTCGAGCCGACCGCCACGGGCGTGCTTCCCGATGCGGTACCCGCCTGGCCGGCGCCATAACGCGCTTCCCACGCGGCAAGATCAGCGCGGTATTGCTCGTAGCTGTTGAAGAACTCCATGTAGGGAGCCTCCGCCCTGGCGAGGTCGGTCACGGCAATGCTGTCCAGCTGGTTGGCCGGCTGCGCTTCCAGTTCGGCGGACAGGGAGATCATCGCGCTGCACAGCGAGGGCACCACCGGCGGCAGTGCGAAGAAGTTGTAGACCTGGGTCTGATAGGTCTCGCGCGCCTTGATACCGCTCCGGCCGGCGCCGTAACGCTTGGCGAATTCCTTATCGACCGTCTTGTTGGTGGCCGCCAGCGCTTTGGCATGGCGCACGAGGAAGACCTTGTAGCCCGCCAGGATCGGGCCGTGATCGGGGCCCATGCAGTTCAGGGCGGCAACGTTGTAAGCCGAACGCAGGTTCCACAGCGCCTGCGCCTGCGAAACGCCCGAGTTGACCGTCACGCGCGCGCCGTTTGCCGCAAGAGCGGGGATTATCATGTTGGCCTGCGCCCCCATCGGCGGCATCGGCCGCGGCGGGATGACGATGGCCGGCGGCGGCGGCGGCGGCGCAACCGCAACCTTTTGCGGGCCGCAGCCCGAAAGTCCCATGACGAGCGAACCTGCCGCCAGCGAAAGGCCCAGCATGAGGCCCCGTTTGTTCAGGTTAACCACCCCGATAAACTCCAATTTGCCTATGACCGTATACTTACCGCGACAAACGCCCAAAGAAAATGCCCGGTGCGACGAATCGCACCGGGCATTGCAACGGCCAACCGTGGAAAACGGTGGATTACCTGCGATCGCCGAGGAAGCTCAGCAGGAACTGGAACATGTTGATGAAGTCCAGGTAGAGGCTGAGCGCACCCATGACGACGGCCTTGCCGATGAACTCGGTGCCGCGCAGGTGGTAGTACTGGTTCTTGAGCATCTGCGTGTCATAGGCGGTCAGACCCGCGAAGATCAGCACGCCAAGGATCGAGATGCCCGTCTGCAGCGCCGAGGACTGCACGAACAGGTTGACCAGCATTGCGACCAGGATGCCGAACAGGCCCATGATCAGGAAGGTGCCGAAGCCCGACAGGTCCTTCTTGGTGGTGTAGCCCACCAGGCTCAGGCCCGCGAAAGCAGCCGCCGTCGCGAAGAAGGTGGTCGCGATCGAAGCCCCGGTGAAGACCAGGAAGATCGAGGCCATCGACAGGCCCATGACCACACAGAACCCCCAGTAGAGCATCTGCAGCGTCGAGGTCTGCATGCGCTGGAAACCGAAGTTCATTGCCAGCAGGAACCCGAGCGGCGCAAACATCAGGACAAAGCGCAGGGGGCTGGTCAGCACCTGTACGGCCATGCCGGAATTGGCAAAGAGCAGCGCCACGACGCCCGAAAGCAGGACGCCGGAAGCCATGTAGTTGTAGATCGACAGCATGTAGCGACGCAGGCCCGCATCATATGCGACCTTGCCGCCGGTCCTGCCGTCAAGGCTCGGAGACGCTCCGAAGCCCGAACGGGGCTGGGGGTCGTTCCAATTCGCCATGTCACACTCCCTTAGACGGGTTTATCCGCCAAATGCGAAAACCCGGACCGCCCGAATATCGCCCCGCCCCCCTCGCTTTTCAAGGAAAACCGGACGCAGCACTTTGTGTCAAAATGTAAACGCGGCGGAAACTCAGCCGCGACGGGCCTCGGCCGCCATCTCCGCATTGCGGTCGTTCGAAGCCTGCATGGTATCGGCAATCAGCCGGGCCAGCGCGTCATCGGCATCAAGCACGTTCATGCCCGCGCGGGTCGAGCCGCCCGGGCTCGCGACCTTGTCGGCCAATTCGCCCGGCGAGAACGGCGAGGCCGCCGCCAGTTGCGCAGCGCCCTCCACCATCGCCACGGCCAGACGCTGCGCCTGCCGAGCCTCGATCCCCAGCGCTACGCCGCCCGCCGCCAACGCGTCGATGAAGCGATAGACAAAGGCCGGGCCGCAGCCGGTCAGCGCGGTCACCGCATCGAACTGGCCTTCATGATCGAGCCACTCGGGCGCGCCGAGCGGCGCCATCAGTGCCGTCACTTCGGCGCGGCCGATCTCGTCCAGCCCGCGCGAATCGAGCGCGACCGGCGACTTTCCGATCGCGACGGCAAGGTTGGGCATGATGCGAAGGATTGCACCGGCATCCGGGAAACGCGCGGCGAGGCTATCGAACTCGACCCCGGCGAGAATGGAGAAGAGCACCGTCTGCCTTCCCACCAGCGGGGCGATGGCCGGGGCGGCATCATCAAGCCCCTGCGGCTTGATACCCAGCATCACCGCGTCGAACGCCCCGTCGGCCGGCAGTTCGCGCAGCAGGGTCACGCCTGCGGGAACGGATTCGCGGCGCGGATCGACAACCGTGAAACGCGAGGCGGGAATCCCCCCCTTCAGCCACCCCTCAAGCATGGCTCCCGCCATGTTGCCGCAACCGACAAGCAGGATGGTCTGAAAGCGTTCCATGCAAATTCCCCTGACAAAGTTCTGCCGCAACCGGCGATCACGCCGGTTCGCTTAGAGCAGCTTCCGATCCGACTGCGTCGGATCAACTGCTCTAAGATTTTGGTTTTACGCGTTTTCCTATTCATCAGGTGATTCCACCTGATTTGAAAACGCTCTAAGCCCGTGTCCGGAACCTGCCAAGGGCTTGGGTAAGTGCGTGCCCGGTGTCTCCCCGCCTCGCCCGGAACAGCGTCAGGCTTCGCCCGCTGCGTCGATGAGGGCGGCCGCAAGGGCCTCGGCCGGGGTCTTGTCCCCCCAGAGGATGAACTGGAACACCGGATAGAACCGGTCACATTCCTCGATCGCGGCTTCCACCACGGTCTGCGCCTGATCGATGCCGAGCAGCCCGTCTTCGCCCAGCATCAGGCCATGGCGATAGAGCACCACGCCGCCATTCGACCAGACGTCGAAATGACCGACCCAGAGCTGCTCGTTGACCAGCGCCAGCGCCTCGTAGACGGCGGCGCGCTTGTTGTCCGGAACCCGGATGTCGGGAAGGCACAGCAGTTGCAGGACATGGTCCTCCGGACGCCAGATCGCCTGGAACTGGTAGGTTGCCCAGGCACCCTTCACTTCCGCGGAAATCTCGTCCTCGCTGGCAAGCTCGAAAGGCCAGTCGCGGGCCTCGAAGAGCGCGGCCAGCATCTCCACCGGAGCGCTGTCCTCTTCATGGCCGATATCGTCCTGAACCGTCCTCATGATTTCCGACATTCGCCCTCCGCGTCGCTTGACCGCATGGATGCTTCGCCTTGCCCCTGCTGCACAATGCGGCGCGCGTGATCGCCTGCGCAAAACTGCACTAGGCTGTTAACAGCGTGTGGATAAGACTCCAGTCCGGAAACCAGCCGGCGGGCGGGCTCTCCTCTTTCCAGGAAAGACCCACCCGGCACAATCACTTGACCGCCAGCACGTCGACGACCTGCCCTTCATCGCTGGTCCAGGGCAAGGCGTCGTCAAAGCCCTGCTTTTTCGCGGATGCCAGGAAGGCATTGGCCGCCTTCTGGGTCGCGAAGGGACCTATCAGCACGCGATTGGTGCGGCCCATCTCGCTGACATAGGGCTGGTGCCCCTTGAACAGCGCCGGCGCCTGCTTGAGATAACGGCGCCAGTCGAAGGCGATCGCATCCTTGTTTCGACCGACGCCGATCTGCACCCAGATCCGGCTTGGCTGGGGCGGTGGCACCGGCTTCTTCGGCTTCGCTGGTACGACGGCCTTGGCAACCGGCTTTGTCACCGGCTTGGCAACGCGCTTGCCGTTGACGACCATCTCCGGCTTGTCGTCCGCCTCGCCCTTGGGATCGGCCTTTGCTTCAACCTTCGGCGGCGGAGGCGGCGGCGCGGGACGAGCAGGCTCGATCTGGCGGATGTCGACTGCACCAGCCGTCGGCGCCGTCTGCATCGTGGGCTTGCCGAGATCGGCGAAGATTTCCGCCAGCGAGAGCTGATGTGCGCCCGCTTCCGGCGGAGCTTCCGCTGCGGCGATTTTCGCCGGAGCAGACTGCGCTGGCGCGGGTTGCGGCTGGGGTTGCGGTTGGGGAGGCGCGGAAGGAACCGGAGCCGGTTCGGCAGCGGCCTGACGAACCGGGACCGACGGCGGCGCCTCAGGGGCGGCAGTTCGGACCGGGCTGGCACCGGCCGGCGAATCGGGCACCCTGGCAAGATCGAAGCCCTGCGCGCCGGCAGCAGGCTTGGCAACGGTGGACGGCGCGACCGGCCCGCCAGCAGCCACCTTGGCGCCCTTAACGGGCGGCAATTCGCCGCCCACGTCGCGCGCAGCCGGCGCCGTGCGCGGCGGCTCGGTTCGTACCGTACTGGCAGTCGCAGCGGCGACACGGGGTGTATCGGCACGAGCGGGCGCGGGCGCCGACGAGGCCACTGACGCGGCCGCTCCCGGCTTGCGCCCGCCGCGTGCCGCGGGCTTGGCGCCTGCCGCCTGCGGTGCCGGTCGCGGCGCTGCAGCCGCTTCGCTGGCAGCCAGCTGGGTCGCATAAGCGGACACCCGCGCGTCATCGCGGCCGATCTCCGAGGCGCGCGGGAACTTGCCGAGATTGGCGGCAGCCGCCTGCTGCGCCCGCGTGAGCCGCGGCATGTAGCGCAGATAGGGCGCGATGCTTTGCGCCAGTTGCGGCGGCAAGATAGAATTGGAGACTTCGACCGCCTGCTGGGTATCGCCGGCAATCGCCAGGGCAAATGCGCGTGCGCGCCAGCCCGGCTTGTCCTGCTTTTGCAGCAGAGGCATCAGCGTGGCCTGCGCCGCCGCGCTGTCTCCTGCGATCGCCTGACTCAGCGCGAGGCGCATGCGCGCCTCCTCGTTGCCGGAGGAGGCGGTCAACGCCATCGTGTAGTAATGCTGGGCCGTGACATTGGCACCGACCAGATCATAGGCAAGCCCCCGATCGACCGCGATCTGCGATGGCGGCGCCCCCACCCTCTCCGCTTCCGCAAACAACGGAATGGCCGAGACCGGATCTCCGTTCATCGCCAGCGCTCCGGCAAGACCGGCTTTCACGCGGGCATTGTTCGGCGTGATTTCGTCCGCACGGCGATAAAAACCGATCGCCGCGTCGTAATCGCCCAGCGCCTTGGCCGCGTCCGCCGCATCCTGCAGGGCCGCGACATCGCGCGGACTGCGCGCCAGGCGAGCAAGCGCAGCGCTCAACCGCTGCGAATCGGCGCTCGGCAACGCCTGCACCACCGGCCGCGCGACAACCGGCGCGCCCTGAGCCATGGCCGGCTGCGGCCCGAGCACAGATACGAGTATCGGCAGGGAAAGCCCCGTTCCGAGGACCTTGCGGGACCACATCCCGCTCGCTCGCTGTTGCCTGACCCGCAAGTTTTGCGACACCTTTTCTGCGGCACACCGGGCGCATGCCGCCAGGCATGCACCAACAGGCGCCGGATGATCTCAACGGGCCGGGCCCATGCAAGCTGCACTCTGGCCCCTGCAAAAACGCCGCGCGCGGCGCTTGCACCCGTCACGCACATACGCGAACGGGGCGGACGGTCCAAGACCGCCCGCCCCGCCTGCTACCCATTACTGGTTGTTCTGACGTCCGAGGAAGCGCGGGATCGAGATCGACGCTCCGTCGCCTTCATCAGCGGCCGGCTCGACAGCCGCCGCCTTGGGACGCGACAGGCTGGTCATACGCTCGAACAGCGTGCTGCCGCCGCCCACCGGACGCGCCGGTGCGGGCTCCGCCGCGGGACGACGCTGGCGCAGCGGCGAGGCATCCTCACCGCCAAGCAGCAGTTCATCCTGCGGCGCAACTGGTTCCGGCGCGGCTTCCATACCGCCCGAAAGGTCCAGCGGAGCAGCGCGCGACGCGGGAATGCTGGCGTAGCCGTCAACCGCGCCTTCGTCGGCGCTCTCGACTTCCTCACCCGCACCGAGTTCCAGCTCGCCATAGGTCACGGGAGCCGAAACAGGCGCAGCGGGGGCCGGCGCGGCGACCGGAGCAGGCGGCGAGAGGTCGAGCGGTGCCGGCGCCGGTGTATAGGCTGACGGCGTCTGGATCGCCGGGCGCGAGATCACCGGGGCGTGCACAGGCGCCGGAGCTTCCGGCGCGGGGCGCGACACCATCGGTCGAACCGGACCACGCCCTGCGCTCAGCGAAACCGGTCGCGCGGCGATTTCGGCCATCTCGCTGGTCTGCTCGATGCCGGTGGCGACCACCGAGACGCGGATCTTGCCCTGGAGGTCCGGGTTGAACGCCGAACCCCAGATGATGTTCGCATCGGGATCGACGAGTTCGCGGATGTGATTGGCCGCCTCGTCGACTTCAAGCAGCTTCATGTCGTCGCCGCCGATGATCGAAATGATCACGCCCTTGGCGCCCTGCATCGACACGCCGTCGAGCAGCGGGTTCGCTATGGCGCGCTCGGCCGCTTCGAGAGCTCGATTCGGGCCTTCGCCCTCGCCGGTGCCCATCATCGCCTTGCCCATTTCGCCCATGACCGAGCGAACGTCCGCGAAGTCGAGGTTGATGAGGCCTGGCATGATCATCAGGTCGGTGATCGAGCGCACGCCCTGCTGGAGCACTTCGTCGGCCAGCGAGAACGCTTCCTTGAAAGTGGTGTCCGCCTTGGCGACCAGGAACAGGTTCTGGTTCGGGATGACGATCAGCGTATCGACGTGCTTCTGCAGCTCTTCGATGCCCGCATCGGCGGAGCGCATGCGGCGCGTGCCTTCGAACATGAACGGCTTGGAGACCACGCCAACGGTCAGCACGCCCTTGGCACGTGCAGCCTGGGCAATGATCGGCGCGGCGCCGGTGCCAGTGCCACCACCCATGCCTGCGGCGATGAAGACCATGTGCACGCCGTCGAGCAGGCGCTCGATGTCCGGCAAGGTTTCCTCAGCCGCGGCGCGGCCCACTTCGGGGCGAGCACCGGCACCGAGGCCCTGCGTGATATCGGGCCCCAGCTGGATGCGGGTTTCCGCGATCGAGTTGTTGAGCGCCTGCGCGTCGGTATTGGCGACGACGAAGTCGACACCCTCGATCTGCGCCTGGATCATGTTTGCGATGGCGTTGCCGCCCGCACCGCCCACGCCGATGACGACGATGCGCGGACGAAGCTCTTCGATTGCCGGCGGTCCGATGTTGATGCTCATTTCGTTCTCCTGGCAGCCCGTGCGCGAAGAAATTTACCTTGACTAGTCTGATTGCACGCTTCGCCCGATCGAGGCAAAGCGCGAGACATCTTTGTCCACAGCAGAAACCGCCGTTTGCGGCCAATCGTGCCGGGTTTGCCATGGCCCCTTGCAGGCACGGCGCCCCCTCGCGCGGTCGGTCAAAAGTATTCCCTCAGTGCTCTATAGACGCGATTGATCACCCCCAGGCCCGAATAACTTATTGTCTGCTGACGGTTCTTTCCGAAGGTGCGGATATCGATCGGGTCCGCCGCGGCGTAGAGCACAAGCCCCGCAAGCGTGGAAAAGCCCGGCTTCACGTGCGCTTCGGCAAGGCCCGTCAAGTGCGGCACGCTGCCCACGCGCACCGGCTTGCCCAGCGCGGCCTGCGCATAATCGGCGAGTCCCACCAGTTCCGCACCGCCGCCAGTAAATACCACCTGCTTGCCGCGTTGCGCATTGAAACGCATCACTTTCAGGGCCTTGTTTACTTCCTCCATCAGCAGACCAAGCTGTCCGGTGATGACGCCGATCAGTTCGGCGCGCGGAATGCGGTTCTTGTCGTCGGCATGGCGGGCGATCGGGCCTGCATGTTCCTCGCCCGGTGCGTTGACCGGAATCATCTCACGGTGATCGTGAGGGCTGGCGATGGCCGACCCGTTCACGCACTTCAGGCGCTCCGCCTGGAAACGGCGGATGCCGAAAGCGGACGCGATCGCGTCGGTGATGTCGGCGGAGCCCATCGGGATCGAGATCATGTCGATCAGCAAGCCGTGCGAGTAGACGGCCACGTTCGTCACTTCCGCACCAAATTCGACCAGCGCCACGCCCAGATCGCGTTCTTCGGGGGAAAGGCAGGCCTGCCCCGCCGCAATGGGCGATCCGACAATGGCCTCCACTTCCAGATGCGCGCTCTGCACCGCCTCGGTCAGATTGCGGATCGGCGCGCCGTCGGCGAGCATGATGTGGATGTCCACGCCCAGGCGCTCGGCATGGAGGCCCTTGGGATTGCCCACGCCGTGCGCCCCGTCGAGCCGGTACTGCGCCGGCTGCGCGTGGAGCACCATGCGCCCGTCGGGTTGAATCACCTCCCGCGCGGAAACGAGAAGCTGGTCGATGTCCTCCTGCTCGATCCGGCGGCCGCCGATCTCGGCATCGAACTGGTCGATCCGGCTGGCGAGCCCTGCCCCCGAACAGCCGATCCAGACCTTGGTGACGCTGGTGTCGGCCATCTTCTCAGCCCGGTCGATGGCATCGCGCACGGCATACGTCGCCGCCGCCATGTCAGTGACGTAGCCGCGCTTGATGCCCTGGCTGGCGCGGTGGCCGGAGCCGAGCACGATCATGTCGCCCATTTCGGACATGCCGGCGACGATCGCGGAAATGCGGAACGAGCCGATGTTGACGGCGCCGAATACGCGGGTAATCCGGGGGCCTGCCATCACTGCTCCTCCGCGTCCGCGGGAATAAGGGTCGTTGGCGCCTTTTCGGCGGCCGCCTGACCATGCGGTACGGCACCGGCGCTAGAGGCGATTTCCTGCCCCTCGCCTTCCGGCACGCGCATATAGATGCGGTCCGCCGCGCGCATATCGAACGCCATTACCTTGCCGCCCAGCAGGCGGTTGGTGCCGTCGAGCCGCGCGAAAGTGACCAGCGCGCTTGCCGCCTCCTTGTCGCCTTCCGGCAGGGCAAGCACCTGCCCAGTGCGGAACGTCAGGTTCCAGCGGCGGTTGCCGATCCACTCCGCCTCCTGAACGCCGGGCTGGAGCGCGGGAGCGGCCTGCAGCAGACTGGCAAGCTCCGTCACCTGCTGCCCCGCACCGGGGCCGGAGACGATCAGCTTGCCGCCGGTATCCTTGCGCGAAACCTGCTCCAGTTCATGCCCGGTCTCGTCGATCAACACGAACTGATCGTCCTTGCGCAGTACCGCGTGGGCCTCACGCTCGACGATATCTATCACCAGCGTATCGGGAAGCTGGCGCGAAACGCGCGCGTCCTTCACCCACGAGAGGCCGAGCAGTTCGGCCCGCAAGGCGTCGAGATCGACTTCGGTCATTGCCCGGTCGCGCTCGGCCAGCGCCTTTTCGTAGACCTTCAGCTCGTTGAGGTGCTTCACGCCGCGCACTTCCACGCGCTTCACTTCGAAGCCGGCATCGGCAGAAACCCGCGCGAACTGCGCATTCGCCAGCATCGGCACGCCGGCGGCATTCGCCACCACGCAGGCAAGCGCCACCGCGCCGCCGAGAATGGCGACGAGGAAGATCTTGTGCAGTTGCTCTTCGCTGAACGGCAACCAGGACATCGCCGCGTCCAGCGTCGATCCCGTGGTCGCCTTGGCCTTGCGGACCTTGGCCTTGGTGCCTTGCCGGGCGGCGACTTTCCTTGCGCTCTTCGGCTTGCGCCGGATCGTCTGGCTCATCCGCCCTCCTTGGCCGCCTTGCGGGCGCGCGCATCCTCAAGCGCTTCGGCGATAATCGCCTCGACCAGATCGGGATATTCCATGCCGCAGGCACGGGCCTGTTCGGGCACGAGGCTGAGCGGGGTCATGCCCGGCTGGGTGTTCACTTCCAGCAGGAACAGCCCTTCGACGCCCTGCGTATCATCCCAGCGGAAGTCGGAGCGGCTGGTGCCCTTGCAGCCGAGCAACTGGTGCGCGCGCAGAGCCAGATCCTTGCACGCCGCGGTGATCTCGTCGGGGATCTCGGCCGGGCAGATGTGCTGGGTCATGCCGTCGGTATACTTGGAATCGAAGTCGTAGAAGCCAGACTTGGGCTTGAGTTCAGTAACCAGCAGGGCGCGATCCCCGATCACGGCGGTGGTGAGTTCGAGGCCGCGAATATAGGGCTCGGCCAGCAGGCGGTCGAAGTGCTGCCACGGACCTTCGGTCTCGCGGCCGATCGGGCTGCCGTAATTGCCCTCAGCCGTGACGATGGCGACGCCAACCGACGAGCCTTCGTTGACCGGCTTCAGCACATAAGGACGCGGCAGCGGATCGCGCTCGAAAATCTCGGCGCTCTCGACGATGCGGCCGCCGGGCATCGGAATGCCGTGCGGGACCAGCGCCTGCTTGGTCAGTTCCTTGTCGATGGCAATGACCGAAGTGGCGAGGCCCGAATGCGTATAGGTGAGGCCCATCAGGTCCATCATGCCCTGCACCGTGCCATCCTCGCCCGGCGCACCGTGCAGCGCATTGAACACCACGTCCGGCCTGGCTTCCGCAAGGCGCAGCGCGACATCGCGGTCCATATCAATACGCGTGACCTTGTGGCCCTTGGACTCGAGCGCCTTGGCAACGCCCTCACCGCTCATCAGCGAGACCGGCCGTTCGCTCGACCAACCGCCCATCAGGACCGCGACGTGGAGTTTGGAGAGGGACATCAATGAATACTCGTTTGGTAGAGGGCAGGTTGTTGGGAAATCACGTAATCGTCGCATCCCTCATCCCATGGGAACAGGCCATCAACGGCGCCGGGCCATATTAACTGGTATGCCTGCGTGAGATTGGAGCCATATCGGCTGAGGTGGTGCCACATTGCCGAATTCAGATATTCCCGTTCGATCCTGGCAGGTGGAATGGCCCGGACCGCCACTTCAAAACCTTCAAGAAGGCCTGAAATTCGCACACCGTCCGCAAGAACCAACCCATCATCGCGACACTGCCGCATGACGCCATTGACCATCGCATGCATCAGTTCGCTGGAAAGACCGAAAACGATGACCTCCCCCTGTTCGAGCGAATGCGTGAAGCCGGTCGAATAGGAGAACGCGGGGGCTTCGCCCTCCCCATCGAAAACGTGAGTTACATGGCAACCGAATTGATCGATGTTGTCGAGTATCCGACGCTCGTAATCCGTGATGTTCTCGTCAAGATCCTGCGCGCTCACGGCTTGTCCGCCTGGTTCTGGTTTGGTGCTTCGGCAGACATGCCTACGCGCTGGATTTCCCATTCGAGCGTGACGCCCGACTTTTCCTTGACCCGGCGGCGGACTTCTTCGCCCAGGGCCTCGATATCGCTGCTGGTGGCGTCGGCCACGTTGAGCAGGAAGTTGGTGTGCTTCTCGCTTACTTGCGCGCCGCCCAGGGTCAGGCCGCGACAACCGGCTTCGTCCACCAGAGCCCAGGCCTTGTGGCCTTCCGGGTTCTTGAAGGTCGATCCGCCAGTCTTGCTGCGCAGCGGCTGGCTGGCCTCGCGACTGGCGGAAATGCGGTCCATTTCGGCCTGGATCGCCTCTGGCTCGCCGGGCCGGCCCTTGAAGCGGGCGGAGACGACCACGGCGCCCTCGGGCAGTTCCGAATGACGGTAGGTGTAACCGAGGTCGGCATTGATCAGCGTGACCCGTTCGCCGGAACGCAGGACGACATCGCAATCGACCAGCACATCCTTGACCTCGCCGCCATAGGCGCCGCCGTTCATGCGCACGAAGCCGCCGACCGTGCCGGGGATCGAGCGCAGGAACTCGACACCGGCAATGCCATTGTCGCGCGCGGTCGACGAGACGAGAATGCCGCTGGCGCCGCCGCCGCAGTCCAGCGTCACATCATCCACTTTCGTCACTTTGGCAAAAGGCTTGCCAAGCCGGATGACGACGCCGGGAACGCCGCCGTCGCGCACGATCATGTTGGAGCCGAGGCCCAGCGCCATGACCGGCACCGCAGGATCGAGATCGCGCAGGAACGCCTGCAGGTCGGCCAGGTCCTTCGGCTCGAACAGCCACTGCGCCGCGCCGCCCGACTTGAACCAGACGAGCGGGGCCAACGGCGCATCCGCCGTCAGCTTGCCGCGCACGTCAGGAAGGCCCTCGAAAAGGTTGGCGAGCGGGCTCAAGCAGTCCTCCGCTTGACCACGGCATCGGCGAGCCCTGCCGCCCACTTGGTGATGTCGCCCGCGCCGAGGCAGACGACCATGTCGCCCGGCTGGATCGAGGTTGCCAGTGCATCGGCCAGCGCGTCCGGCCCGGCGATGACTTGCGCGGAACGATGCCCGCGCGCCTTCATGCCGGAGACCATGTGATCGGAATCGACGCCTTCGATCGGCTGCTCGCCCGCCGCGTAGACCGGCGCGGCATAGACCACGTCGGCATCGTTGAACGCGCCTTCGAAGTCATCCATGTGATCGCGCAGGCGCGTGAAGCGGTGCGGCTGAACCACGGCGATGACGCGGCCCTTCACGCCTTCGCGCGCAGCGGCCAGCACCGCGCGGATTTCCACCGGGTGGTGGCCGTAATCATCGATCACCGTCACGCTGCCGCCCTCGACCGCGATCTCGCCGACCTTGGTGAAGCGGCGCTTCACGCCGCCGAACTTGGAGAAGCCGGTCTGGATGCAGGCGTCCGAGCAGCCCATCTCCACCGCAACGCCAATGGCGGCGAGCGCGTTCTGGACGTTGTGGCGGCCCGGCATCGGCAGTTCGATGCCCTCGATCCGGCGGAACGAGCCGTCCCGCTGGCGCAGCGCCACGTCGAAGCGGTTGCCGCCCGGAACCGGCGTCACGTTCTCGCCGCGAATGTCGGCCTGTGCGGAGAAACCGTAAGTGACCACGCGGCGGTCGCGCACCTTGGGGATCACCGCCTGCACTTCGGGGTGATCGATGCAGAGCAGCGCACAGCCGTAGAACGGCACGTTCTCGATGAATTCGACGAAGGCGTCCTTCACCTTGTCGAACGAGCCGTAGTGGTCGAGGTGCTCGGGATCGATGTTCGTCACGACGGCGATGGTGCCGTCCAGACGCAGGAACGAACCGTCGCTCTCGTCCGCTTCCACGACCATCCAGTCGCTTTCGCCAAGGCGCGCGTTGGAACCGTAGGCATTGATGATGCCGCCGTTGATCACCGTGGGATCAACCCCGCCCGCATCGAGCAGCGCGGCCACCAGCGAGGTCGTGGTGGTCTTGCCGTGGGTGCCGGCCACCGCAACGGTGTTCTTGAGGCGCATCAGTTCGGCCAGCATCTCGGCCCGGCGCACCACCGGGATGCGGTGTTCGAGCGCGTAGACCACTTCCGGGTTCTCACGCTTCACGGCGGTGGAGGTGACGACCACCGCCGCGCCTTCGACGTTCTCGGCCGCATGGCCGATCATGACCTTGATGCCGCGCTGGCGCAGGCCTTCGACGACATAGCCCTCGGCGATGTCCGAGCCCTGCACGGCATAGCCCAGGTTATGCATCACCTCGGCAATGCCGGACATGCCGATGCCGCCGATGCCGACGAAGTGGATCGTGCCGATGTCGGTGCCGACGCCCTTCACGCCGCACCTCCCTTGCATGCGAGGGCTTCCCCGCTCTTGACGGGCACGGTCTTGTCCATTCGAATTACGTCCATGATCGGGCTGGTACCGAAGCTTTCTACAAGGTCGGCAAGGTCGCTGGCGGCATTGGGATAGCCGCAGTTCCACGAGGCGTGCGCCGCGTTGGCCAGGGTTTCGGGGTGCAGCGCCATAGCCTGGATCTGCTTGGCGAGAGCCGCCGCGGTAAAGCTTTCCTGACGGATCGCGCGCGCGCCGCCGGCCGCCACGATCTCGCGCGTATTGGCCGCCTGGTGATCGTCGGTGGCAATGGGCAAGGGGATCAGGATCGCGGGACGGCCAACCGCCGTCAGTTCCGCGATCGTCGATGCGCCGGAACGACCGATGAAGAGATGGGCCCCGGCCAGACGCTCGGCCATGTCTTCGAAATAGGTCGCCAGTTCGGCGGGGATGCCATGGCTGGCATAGCGGGCGCGAACCGCCTCGATATCCTCGGGACGGCACTGCTGGATCACCTGCAGGCGCGAGCGCAGCGCCGGGGGCAGCATGGCAAGGCCGTCAGGCACCACTTCGGAAAGCACGCGCGCGCCCTGGCTGCCGCCGGTGACGAGGATGCGCAGCAGGCTGTCTTCGCCAAATTCCGGGAACGGCGCATCGCGCAGCGCCAGCACTTCATCCCGCACCGGATTACCGACCAGCGTGACCTTGCCGGAGAGCTTGGGGTCGAGCCGGTCGACCTGAGCGAAGGCGGTGGCGATGGCGTCGACCTTGCCCGCGAAGTAGCGGTTCACGCGGCCAAGCACCGAGTTCTGCTCATGCAGGATCGTCGGCAGGCGGGCCGAACGCGCGGCCAGCATCGTCGGTAGCGCCGGGTAGCCACCGAAGCCGATCACGGCGGTGGGCTGGAAGCTTTCGAACAGGCGCAGCGCCATGCGCTTGCCTTCGAGGATCCCGCGCAGGCCCTTCAGCCAGTTCAGCGGATTTTTCCCGGCAATGCGCCCTTGCGGCAGTACGTGCGCCGGCAGGTAATCGGGCTTGCCCGGAATCGCGGCGCCGCGCTCATCGGTGATGAGCGCGACGTGATGCCCGCGGCGATCCAGTTCGGCCGCCAGCGCGAAGGCGGGGATGAGGTGTCCGCCCGTCCCGCCCGCGGCAAGAACGTAGTGGCGGCTGACCAGACTCATGAAGAAACGTCTCCGATGGCACGCAGCGAGAAGCCCTCGCGCTTGATGAAGGGGTTGCGCCGCGTGATTGCGAGGAGAAGCCCAACCGTCAAGCACATGGCGACAGTCGACGAGCCGCCGTAGCTGACCAGCGGCAGGGTCATGCCCTTCGAGGGGAAAAGCTGCAGGTTGACGAGGATGTTGATGAAGGCCTGCCCGCCGAACTGCGAGGCGATTCCCGAAGCCGCCAACACCGTGAAGAGATCTTCCTCCTCGGTCAGGCGCATCATCACCCGCACCAGCAGCGCGAGATAGAGGCACACGATCACCATACAGGCGATCAGGCCGAATTCCTCCCCGATGACCGAGAAGATATAGTCGGTATGCGCCTCGGGCAGCGCCATCTTGCGGATACCCATCCAAAAGCCCTGCCCGAACCAGCCGCCGTTCAGCAGCGTACGCTGGGCAAGGTCCACCTGGTCAAAGGCATTGCCGCCCGACAGGAACGAATCGATGCGATTGCGGCCGTTGGCATAAGTGAAATACATCAAGACGATGCCCGCCACGCCCGCGCCCGCGAACATGCCAATGCGCTTCAGGGGAATACCCGCCAGCAGGATCATCACGAAGAACGTGCCGGAAAACAGCATCGTCGAACCAAAGTCCGGCTGCGCCATCAGCAAGGCACCGATGAGCCCCATCAGGCAGAAGCAGATCGCCACCACCGGAATGTTGGGATCGCGCGCGCGCCAGGAGAGTATCCACGCCAGCAGGATCGGGAAACCGGTGCCGAGGAACTGCGAGGGCTGGAGAGAGATGCCAAAGTGCAGCCAGCGCTTGGCGCCGTTCACTTCGGAGCCGACCACCGGCACCAGCAGCAAGCCGAAGATCATCATGCCCGCGATCAGGATGCCAAGCCGCCGCGCACTGTCCTTCGACAGGCTGGATGCCCAGAACATCGCGCAGAGACCCACGAACTGCCAGCGCAAGTGCAGCCAGAAGAAGTAGAGCGCAGGCAGTCGCTCATGCGCGGTCGACAGGCGGCGCGCACTCGCGGGCGAACCGGCGGCAACGGCAATCGCGCCGATCCCCATCAGGATCAGCACGAGAGCCAGAAACGTACGGTCGATCTCCTGCCACCAGATCGCCAGCTGGCCGCGGCGATTGCGGTTGTAGCGGACGTTGGCGGGCGTGTTCCCCGGCGCGGTCGTGGCCATGCCTAGCGCTTCTCCTCGGCGACCGCCGCTTCCCCCTGGGTTTCCAGCAAGGCCTCGACGATCTGGCGGAAGGCCAGTCCGCGCGCTTCATAGTCGCGGAACTGGTCGAAGCTGGCACAGGCGGGCGAGAGCATGACGACGTCGCCGGGGACAGCCGAGGCCATGGCTTCACGGATGGCCTCGGCCATCATCTCGCTGCGGTGGACACGCGTATGGGGCGCGAGGATCTCGGCAAAGCGCGGACCGGCATCGCCGATCGTGTAGGCGGCCGCGATGTTGCCGAAGAACGGCGCGCACTCGTCAAGGTCGTCGCCCTTGGGCAGACCACCGAGAATCCAGTGGATGCGCGGGTTTGGAGCGGGCGGGAAAGCGGCAATGGCAGGCGCTGCCGAGGCCGGGTTGGTCGCCTTGGAATCGTTGACGTAGAGAACGCCGTTGAACTTGGCCACGCGTTCCATGCGGTGCGGCAGGCCACGAAACTTGCGCAGCGCCGGCTTCCACTTGGCGGCCGGGATGCCCAGCGCCTCGACAATGGCGACGGCAACGGCCGCGTTCTGCAGGTTGTGCGGCCCCTGCAGCGAAGGCCAGTTCTTCTGGAGCGCGGCGATCTCGTGCCCATCCACCTCGCGCACGAGGCCCGGCTCCCGGCGCGCGCTTTCGGCGGTAGCAATATCGGCGGTTTCCGCATCGCCCTTGCCGAACACGCCCGGACGCGCCGCCCCCTGCATCGCGAAGAGCCGCGCCTTGGAAGCGGCATAACCGGCAAAGTTCTCGTATCGATCGAGGTGATCGGGCGTGATGTTGAGCAACGCCGCCACATCGCAATCAAGGCTGCGCGTCAGGTCAATCTGGTAGCTCGACAGCTCGAGCACATAGACACCGCCCTCAGGCAACGGCTCGGCGGACAGCACCGGCACGCCGATATTACCGCCGACCCGCGCGTCGACCCCCGCCGACTTGAGCAAGTGCTGGACCAACGCCGTCGTCGTCGACTTGCCATTGGTTCCGGTGATGCCGACCACGCGGTGCGCGGGCAGGCTCGCACGGGCGAGCGCAAAGAGTTCGATGTCGCCGATCACCGGCACGCCGTAGCGGCGCGCGGCTTCGGCGATGGGATGGGTGTTGAGCGGAATGCCCGGCGAGACGACGACGCCGTCATATCCGGTGAGGTCCGCGGTGACCGGATCGGCGAGTTCGACACGCCCCGCCATCTGCTGGCGCGGCTCGTCGCGCGCATCCCAGGCCATGACGTGCGCGCCGCTGGCCAGCAGGGTTTCCACGGCGGCAAGGCCCGAGCGCGCGAGGCCGAGGATCGCGTACCGTTTTCCGGCAAAGGCGGGTGAGACGATCACGCGCTTATCGCAGCTTGAGCGTGGACAGCCCGATCACCGCAAGGACGATCGAGATGATCCAGAAACGGATGACGACGGTCGATTCCTTCCAGCCCTTCTGTTCGAAGTGGTGGTGGATCGGCGCCATGCGGAACACCCGGCGACCGGTGCGCTTGAACCAGAAGACCTGGATGATCACCGAGGCCGCCTCGAGCACGAAGAGCCCGCCGACAATCGCCAGCACGATCTCGTGATGCGCGGCGACCGCGATGCAGCCCAGGGCGCCGCCAAGCGCGAGGCTGCCGGTATCGCCCATGAACACGGCGGCAGGCGGCGCGTTGAACCACAGGAAGGCAAGGCAGGCGCCGATGATCCCGGCACAGAAAACCGCCAGTTCACCGGCACGCGGCACATGCGGAATGCCCAGGTAGGTCGCATAGTCGACGCGGCCGGCGAGGTAGCAGATGATCGCGAAAGTTCCCGCCGCGATGATGACCGGCATCGTCGCGAGGCCGTCGAGCCCATCGGTGAGGTTCACGGCATTGCCCGCGCCGACGATCACGAAGGCAGCAAAGACGTAGTAGAACGGCCCCAAGGGAATGTAGCGTCCCGAGAGAAACGGCACATAGAGGTTGGTATTGAGCTGGCTGACGATGATGTAGGCGGCGATGCCCGCCACCACGAACTCCAGCGCCAGACGCAGCTTGCTGGAAAGGCCTGCGGTCGAACGCTTGGACACCTTGTCGTAGTCATCGAGGAAACCGATGATTCCGAAGCCCACGGTCACGAAGATGCAGGCCCAGACGAACGGGTTCGTCATGTCCATGAACAGGATCATGGCACTGACCAGCGCGGTCAGGATCATCAGACCGCCCATGGTCGGCGTGCCGCGCTTGGCGAGGTGGCTCTGCGGGCCATCCTCGCGGATCGGCTGCCCCTTGCCCTGCCGGACTCGCAGCATGTTGATGAAGCGCGGACCGATCAGCAGGCCAAGGCCCAGCGCCGTCATCAGCGCCGCGCCGGAACGGAACGACTGGTAGCGGAAGAGGTTGGACAGCCCCTCGAAGTGGAACCATTCTGCGATCAGATACAGCATCTTGCGGGGGAGCCCCCCTACCCTTCCTGTTTACCGAGTTCCGTTACCAGAGAAGCCAGGCCAACCGAGTTCGAGCCCTTGACCAGGATCACGTCGCCCTGCTCCAGCCCGAACGCGCGTAGCGCATCGGCAGCTTCCCGCACAGTCAGGCAATGCGCGAAGGGCACGCCCTTGCCAAGCGGAACGCTGTCCGTTTTCCCCGATTCCGGGGATTTTGAAGCATTCGCAGGCACATCGGCCAGAATGTCGGCGAGGGGACCCATCTCGCCCCCCACCAGAACCGCATAATCGACCTTGGCCGCAGCCAGCGGCACCGCAAGGTCCGCGTGGAAGGCCGGGCCGTGCTCACCCAGTTCCTTCATCGACCCCAGTACCGCGATCCGCCGCGCAGCGGGCGTACGGCCCAGCTGCTCCAGCGTCGCCCGCATGGAGGCGGGATTGGCGTTGTAGCTCTCGTCAATGAGCAGAGCGCGGCGGCGGCCCTCGGCGTCGGGAGCCCCGCCCGGAACGTCGATCTGGAGCCGCGCACCGCGTCCCGGCAACCCGCCCATCTCGGCGAGCGCCACGCCGGCGGCACCAAGGTCGCCCTTGACCGCGCGTACCGCGGCCATGACCGCAAGCGAATTGATCACGTGATGCTCGCCCGGCGTCGCCACCGTGTAGCAGACCCGGCGGTCGCGCATGTCCACCGTCACCAGCGAGCCGCCGCCGATGGCCGGAACCGTATCGAGCAGGCGCACACCCGCATCGGCCGCCTTGCCGAACGAGACGACCTCGACGCCGAGCGCCTCGGCGGCTTCCTTCAGGCGATGGAAATAGGGGCTGTCGGCCGGAATCACGGCAATCCCGCCAGGCTCCAGCCCCTCGAAAATCTCGGCTTTGGCGTCGGCGATCGCCTCCATCGACCCCAGCATCTCGATATGCGCGGGCGCGATGGTGGTGATGACCGCCACGTTGGGGCGCACCTGACGGGTCAGCGCGGCGATCTCGCCGGCATGGTTCATGCCCATCTCGAAAATGCCGAAACGGGCACGCGAGGGCATGCGTGCAAGGCTGAGCGGCACCCCCACGTGGTTGTTGTAGCTCTTCACCGAACGGTGCGCGTCGCCGCGGCTCGCGCGCTCCAGCGCGTCGAAGATCGCCTCCTTGACGCCGGTCTTGCCGACCGATCCGGTGACGCCGATGATCGGGCCGCGCGCCCGGGCACGCGACGCCGCGCCGAGCCGCTCCAGCGCCTGGGTCGTATCCTCGACCAGAATGTGCGGGCCGTCGACCGGCCGGTCCACCACCGCCGCACCCGCGCCTTTGGCGAAAGCGCCTTCCACGAAGCGATGGCCGTCCATCGCCTCGCCCTTCAGGGCAAAGAACAAGTCGCCCCGCTGGACATCGCGGCTGTCGATCTCGACACCGGAGACGGTGAAATCGCCGCTCGCCCTACCCTGCATCACCCGCGCGAGTGTGGCCGAATCCCACAGCGCCTGGGTCAAGTCCTCGACCGCTTCAACGGGCCATTCGAGAATCCGGGCGTGAGCGTTCATGGCATTCCTACCTTCCAACCGTACCGGCCATTTCCCTGGCAACGGTAACGTCGTCGAATGGCAGCACGCGAACAGAGTCGCCGCTGCCGATGATTTGCCCCTGTTCGTGCCCCTTTCCTGCAACGAGGACGATGTCCCCGCGCCTGGCTTCGGCCACGGCCGCGCGGATCGCCTCGCGCCGGTCGCCGATTTCGCGCCCTTTGCCGTCCATGCCGGCAAGCACCATGGCGCGGATCGCGGCGGGGTCTTCGCCGCGCGGGTTGTCGTCGGTGACGATGGCGAGGTCTGCCCCCTCTGCCGCCACCTTGCCCATTTCGGGGCGCTTGCCCTGATCGCGGTCGCCGCCCGCGCCGAACACCACGATCAGACGTCCTTCAACGTGTGGTCGAAGCGCGGCAATCGCCGCCTCCAGTGCATCGGGGGTATGCGCATAGTCGACATAGACCGGCGCGCCAACCGGAGAGATGGCCGCCCGCTCCAGGCGTCCGCGCACGGTGACGAGGCGCTTCAGTGCATCAAAAGTCGTATGGGCTTCACCACCCGTCGCCAGCACCAGCCCTGCTGCGACCAATGCATTGGCGGCCTGATAAGCACCAATGAGCGGCAGCTCGAGCACGCGGGATTTCCCGTCATGCTCGAGCTCCAGCTTCTGGCCGAGTCCGCCCGGCGTGCGACCCGAGAGGCGGATGCTGGTGCCATTGGCACCCACGGTGAAAACCTTGAGCCCACGCTGTTCAGCCTGGGCAATCGCCTTGGCCGACCATTCGTCGTCAGCCCAGATCACGGCCGTGCCGCCATCGACGACCACTTCGTCGAACAGGCGCATCTTGGCCGCGAAATAGTCGTCCATGTCGGCGTGGTAATCGAGATGGTCGCGCGAGAGGTTGGTGAAGGCGCCCGCGGCCACGCGCGGACCTTCGATCCGGTATTGCGAGAGGCCGTGGCTCGATGCCTCATAGGCCACGTGAGACACGCCCTCGCGCGCCAGACCGGTCAGGTTCGCCAGGAACGTGACGATATCGGGCGTGGTGAGACCGGTCGAAACCGTCTCGTCGCTGGTGGTGATGCCAAGCGTGCCGATGGACGCCGCACGGTGGCCGGCCATGCGCCAGATCTGGCGGGTCAACTCGACCGTAGAGGTCTTGCCATTGGTGCCGGTGACGGCCACCAGCGTTTCGGGCACCGGCTGATAGAACGGCGCGGCCAGGCGTGCGAACAGGTGGCGCGGCTCATCGGCGGCGAAGTGGATCGCACCTTCGACGCTGGCCTCAGGGCTGGCGACAATGGCCACTGCACCGGCCTCGATGGCGGCGGCGATATAGTCCTCGCCGTTGAACCGGGCGCCCTTGAAGGCACCGAAGACGGTTCCGGGCGCAACCTTGCGGTGATCGATGGCAAAACCCGTGACATTCACGTCCGCGCCTGCCGGGGCAGCAATGTCAGCAGCAGCGCAGAGGGTATTCAGCTTCATTCGTCAGGGCTCACTCTTCAGCACCACCAGCCGGGATCAGCGGCTTGAGGTCGGAAACGTCGATATCGCGGGTCTCGTCGGGCATGATGCCCAGCAGGGGCCCGATGCGGGGCACCACGCGCTGGATCACGGGCGCGGCGTTCCAGGCGGCGGTGCGCTGGAACGAGGTCGCCTCGGTGCCCTGCGGTTCGTCCATCATGGCAATGACGACATAGCGCGGGCGGTCCATCGGGAACGCGGCGGCGAACGTGGCGATCAGCGAGTGGTGGCGATAACCGCCCGCCCCCGGCTTTTCGGCCGAACCGGTCTTGCCGCCCACGCGGAAGCCGGGCGCGTCAGCCTTGCGGCCGGTGCCGTAGGACACGATCATGCGCAGAAGCTGGCGGATTCGCGCGCTGGTGGCGGCGGTGAAGACGCGACGCCCGGCAGGAATCTGCGCGGCGTCGAGCTTCTTGAGCGTCGCCGGGCGCCAGATGCCGCCATTGACCAGCGCCGCATAAGCCGAAGCGAGATGCAGCGGCGTCACCGCGATGCCGTGGCCGTAGGACACTGTCATCGTGCGCAGGCGCGGCCAGTCACCGCGCGGCCAGAGCGGGAAGCCGCGAGCGGGAAGCTCGACGTAAGGGCGCTCGTTCATGGCGAGCGATTCCATCGTCTTCTTCAGCCGCACGCCGCCCAGTTCATCGGCGATCTGCGCGGTGACGACGTTCGACGAATGGATCAGCGTTTCCAGCACGTTGAGCGAAGAGCCGTAGTTGTGCAAATCGTGGATCGTGAAGCCGGCCACGTGCAGCGGCGCGGCTGACCAGCGGCGACGCAGATCGGTGATCGTGCCCGCATCGAGCGCGGCGGCCACGGTGATCGGCTTGAACGTCGAACCCAGCTCGTAAACCTGGTTGGTCACGCGGTTGAACCCGTGGGGCACGTCGCCTTGCGCTGCCTGTTCGGGCGTGATCATCAGGTCCGAAGGCTGGACATGGTTGGGATCGAACGAAGGCAGCGAGGCAAGTCCGAGGATCTCGCCCGAATCGACGTCGAGAATAACACCGGCCGCGCCCTTGGCCTTGCTCAGCGCCATGCCGCGCGCCAGTTCTTCCTCCAGCGCGCTCTGCACCCGGAAGTCGATCGACAGCACCGAGGGATGCGCGCGGCCTTCGGCGCTGGTGAGCTGCTTGTCGAACGCCTCCTCCATGCCGACCTGGCCCTTGCCGTACGTATCGACATAGCCCAGCACCGATGCCGCCAGCGAGCCTTGCGGATAGTAGCGGGTGGCCTCCATCGGATATTCGAGCGCCGGTTCGCCGAGGGCGTGAACCTTGTTGGCGTCTTCCGGCAGGATCGTCTTGCGCAGATAGCCCGGCTTGTCCGAGCGCAGCTTGGCGATCAGTTCGGCGCGGTTCAGATCGGGGAAGATGCGGATCAACCCGTCAGCCACCTGTTCGGGCGTGTGGATCAGGGCCGAGCCTTCGCTCATCGCCTTGGGATTGAACCACAGCGAATACGTGTTGAACTCGCGCGCCAGCGGCACGCCGTTACGGTCGACGATCTCGCCGCGGTGGGGCACCAGCAGGCCCGAAAGGTCGCCGTCACGGCCGCCAGGGCCCGTGATGCCCAGCCAGCAGATCCGCGTCAGCGCCAAGCCTCCCACGAGTGCGAAGACCCCCAGAATCCACAAGGTGCGCAGCTTGGCGACAAGCAGCGAACGCTGCCTGACGTTCACCAGCTTGCGGCGCCCGGTGGAGACCATCGTGGGGATCGCGCCCGTGGAGAAGGCGGGTGCGTTCACTGCTGCGACGCCTCCGCCACTTCGATGCGCGCCAGGCGCTTGCCGAGGTCGGAAGCATTGCGCAGCATTTCCTCACGCTCGGGATCGCGGCTCTTCTCGCCCGCGCCGGAACGGTGGGACGGCGTGGCTGCATGCGCGGGATCGACCGGCGAGACCATCGCCAGCAGGCCGCCGCCCTGCGCCTGGTCCTGCTCCTGCGATGCCCCCTCGTCCGAGGCATTGGCATAGCGGATCGGCTGCGGCGCGCCCGGCCCCATCGGCTTGCCCAGCGCGGCAAGCTGGCGCTCGCCCTCGATGTACTGAGCGGCGGACGGCGCCTTGTAACCGAACTCCAGATCGTTGAGCTGGTTCAGCGCCTGCTGGTTGGAGCGGGTCTGGAACTCGGTCTCGAGGAAGTTGATCGACTGCTGCACGCGCACGATCCGGTTCTCGGTATCGTGCACCTGGCTTTTCACCGCATTGACCCGGAGCGTAAGGGCGATCGTCGCCGCGCCGCAGACCAGCAGCACCGAAATCCACCCGATCGAATGGACGCGGTCTCGCGTGAGGTTCATGCTGCACTCCTGTCGTTGCTTCGGCGCGTCGTGCCTTTGGGCGCCTTCTGGGGGGCTTGGGTTCGCACGGCGCTACGCAGCGTGGCCGAGCGGGAGCGGGGATTGGCCTCAAGCTCGGCCTCGCCGGGGCGGATCGCCTTGGACAGCGTCTCGAATGTCGGCTGCATGCCGCCGCCCACTTGCGGCAGGTGACGCGAGGTGCTGGTGCCCTGCCCCGCGGCATCGCGCAGGAAGCGCTTCACCATGCGGTCCTCAAGGCTGTGGAAGGTCACGACGGCCAGCCGCCCGCCTTCGCGCAGCACCGCTTCGGCGCCCGAGAGGCACTGCTCCAGTTCGTCCAGTTCGCCGTTCACGTGGATACGGATCGCCTGGAAGGTGCGGATCGCCGGATCCTTGGGCGCATTGCTGCCCTTGTAGGCCGGGTTGTAGCCCAGCGCCTTGCGCACCGCGCGGGCAAGCTCGGCGGTGGTCGTCAGCGGACGCGCGGCCACGATGGCGCGGGCCACCCGGCGCGACTGGCGCTCTTCGCCGTACTGGAACAGCACGTCGGCGATCTCCGCTTCATCCCCTTCGTTGACGAAGTCGGCGGCCGAGCGCCCGTCCTGGCTCATGCGCATGTCCAGCGGTCCGTCGGCGCCGAACGAGAAGCCCCGCTCCGCCTGATCGAGCTGCATGGAGGAAACGCCGATATCCATGACGACGCCGTCGACCTGGTCGACTCCGGCTTCTTCAAGCCCCTCGACGATTTCCGAGAAGCGGCGGGCGTGCAACACGAGACGCGGCGGGCTGAGGTCCAGCTCGGGCCATTTTCCACGGTTTTCCTCGATCGCGGCAATCGCGTCGGGATCACGGTCGAAAGCATGGACCGTCGCCCCCGCATCAAGCAGACGGCGGGTGTAGCCACCCGCTCCCAGCGTGCAGTCGACGATGACGTCGCCGCCCTGGGGGTTCAGGGCGGCGACGACCTCCTCAAGGAGCACGGGCACATGAGGGGTACCCTCTGGAATCGTGCGCGATCCGGTCATTTGCGGCCTGCTTTCGCCAGATCCTTGGCGGCAAGGCTCTTGCAGGCGGTCTGCGCCGCCTTCCAGCTATCGTCCATTTCGTAGAGGCTTTCGGGCGACCACACGGTGAAGAAACGACCGTTGCCGCGGAAGTAGAGTTGATCGGTCACGCCGGCGAGCGCGGCGAGGTCTTCGGGCAGGACGAAACGGCCCGAACCATCGAAGGGCACTTCGTAGGAGGCGTAAATATCGCTGGCGCGCTTGTCGGCATCGAAGTCCTTGCCGGCGCGGATCGCCATATCCTGCTGCTCCTTGAGTTCGTCCTCGAACTCCTCGATGCGCGACAGGCCGAAGCCCACGAGGCAGGGCCAGCGGTCGTGGGTGGTGAGGCAGAGCAGGTCCTTGCCGCTCGATTCGCGCACGGTGGGGCGGAAGGCGTTGGGCAGCACGAAACGGTTCTTGTCGCGTAGCAGCGAGAAGCCCTGTCCGTTGTAGATGAATGGCCGCCCCGCCATGACGCTGCCGCTTTGCCCCTTCGTACCCTGTTCAGACCGCAGAACCGGCCAGCCTCCTCGGTGCCCCGAGCCCTTCCCGGAAACGACCGATCCCGCCCCCGCCGCCAATGCAGCAGGGCCCGGCCCCTGCTGACACAGGGACACGGCGAGACTCAGCCATTCCGATTGCGTGCCTTTGTATCGCGGGACAGGCGGGGATAAAAGGGAAATTTGGGGATTGGTGGGAATATCGACCCGTAATTACCCCAGGTCACCGCACTACGCAGTTCTACGGGGATCACCCATCAACCACGTATTAACCCTGTAACCAGCTGTTTTCAGGAAAAATATGACCCGCAATGGCCCGTATCGCGGCGCCTCCCTAGGGCCTTGCCGTCAATCCCCACTTTCCGCACGGGAAAGCAGGCGGGAAAGCAGATCACGCCGGTCGGCCAATGGAACCCCGGCATCCGGGTCCTCGAACAAGGCGGCATCCGCCAATGCAAGGACCTTGCCCCGCCCCAGAACACAGTCGGCAAGAATTGCCGAGGATTCGAGACGACAGCGCGCCAAGGCATCCCCGCTTTTCCCCGATCGTGCATTCGGCGCCGCGATCCCGTGATTTCCCCGATCGGGGAATCCATCCCCGGAATTCCCCAATAGGTGGAATCGTCCCGGTAGGTTCACCGGCAAGGAGCCTTCCCTAAGTCGGACCAGACGCTCTCCGGCGGACTGCGTCCCATCGAACTCCAATACCAAGCCCCAATGCGCCAGGATCGGCGAGAGCATCGCCAGATCGACGGGGCGCCGCGGATCCCCCAGGGCATAGCGCGAAGCCTGCGTCAGCATGGGATCGGCAAACAGCAGCAAGTGCCCGCCCCCGCGCACCCAGGCGTCGAGCGCCAGATTCTCTTGCGGCGACAGGGCACGAGGCTGGATCATCACCAGCAGGGCATCGTCCGGAAGCGGTAGCTGCCCATCCTTGCCGGCAAGCGTATCGAGCGGGGTCAGCTGCCCATGCTCAGCCAGCAAGCCCCCTGCCCAGGATGGCTTCGCATCCGCTGCCAGCAGTTCCCTGGGATCATCACTCTCCGCCCAGAGCAACGGGAGGCTGGTGGAAAGGCCGATATGCCGCTGCGCCGCCTCACCCCGCCCCGCGTCGGAACCACAGCCCGCGAGCATGGCGCAGAGCAGCCCGACACCGGCCAGCCCGAATCCCAGGCCGCGGGACGACACGGCAGCCTGCCTACTGCGTGGCGAGCGGCGCAGGTCCGGCGCTGTCGAGCGAACCATCGGTGGCATTGGGCGTCGGCGAGGCCTCGGGCGAGGGAATGACGCCGATGTCGGCCAGCGGATCGGCGACCGGCCGCTTGGGCTTGGCATCGACCGCCACCACGTCGCGGATCGGATCCTCGGCATCGACGAGACGCGCGCGGTCCATGATGATATTTGCGAGCCCGACGATCAGCAGCATCGCGCAGAGCCCGAACAGGCCCACCTGCAGGCGGTGGACCGCCTGCGCACGCAACTCGCGCGAAGACGGCGGCACGAAGTGCTGCGCGGTCGCGACCGGTTCGATCAGATTGGGCGGAATGTTTCCTGCCATCGACAGGCCGTTTACCTCAGCTTGCGAGCCAAGGGAAGACCGGCAGGCCTTTCGCCTCCAGCCACTCGCGGTTGTAGAGCGAGGAGAGGTAGCGGAAGCCGGTATCGCACAGGATCGTCACGACCCGCGCGTCGCGCTTGCCCTCGCCGACCAGCTTGCGGCCCAGTTCCACCGCACCGGCCACGTTGATGCCCGAGGACAGGCCGAGGCACAGCCCTTCTTCCGACAAGAGGCGGCGCACCCATTCGAGGCCCTCCTCGTCGGAAATGCGGAACTGGGTGTCGATCGGCGCGCCTTCGAGATTGGCGGTGATCCGGCCCTGGCCGATGCCTTCGGCAACCGAGCTGCCTTCGGCCTTCAGTTCGCCATGCGCATAGTAGTTGTAGAGCGCCGCGCCATAAGGATCGGTCAGCGCGACCGTGATGCTCTCGTCAAAGGCCTTGAGGCCCATGCCGGTGCCGGCGATCGTGCCGCCTGTGCCCGCCGCACACGTGAAACCGTCGATCCGGCCTTCGAGCTGCTGCCAGATTTCCGGCGCCGTGCTCTCGATATGCGACTTGCGATTGGCGATGTTGTCGAACTGGTTGGCCCAGGTAGCCCCTTCCGTCTCCGCCGCAAGGCGCCGCGAGGTGTGGACGAAGTGGTTGGGATCGGCGAACTTGGTGGGCGGCACCGTCACCAGTTCGGCGCCGAGCGCGCGCAAGGTGTCCATCTTTTCCTTGGACTGGTTGTCCGGCATCACGATCACGGCCTTGTAGCCGAGCGCGTTGCAGACCAGCGCGATACCGATGCCGGTATTGCCCGCCGTGCCCTCGATCACCGTTCCGCCCGGCTTCAACTCGCCGCGCGCCTCGGCGTCACGCACGATCCACAGCGCCGCGCGGTCCTTCACCGAGGCACCGGGGTTGGCGAATTCGCACTTGCCCCAGATCTCGCAGCCGGCAGCTTCGCTAGGGCCCTTGAGCAGAACGAGCGGAGTGTTGCCGATGAGGTCGAGCGTGGTGCGCTGGGGTGCAGGAGCAGTCATGCCCGCACAACTAGGAACGCAAAGCCCATGGCGCAAATGATTTGCGCTTTATCCCGCTAAAGCACGGATGATTCTTGCGAGAGCGGTTGGCCATGCGCGTGGTGACTGGCCCCACCCCCGCGCAAAAGCCTGAGGTCCAAACCGAGATGAAAAGTCGCCGAGCTCCGCCTCATGGGGGAGCGAGCATGGCTGGTTTCGAGAACCGGCGCGCAGCGTACATTCAGCACGTGAGCACCGGAAGCGCAGAAACCGGCCGCTTGCAGCCCCCTCAGGAGACCGAACTCGGCGGCTTTTTTCAGTCTTCCTGGGCGATCGTGACCTTGCAGCCTTCGAGCGCGTCGGTCACCGGCACCTGGCACGACAGGCGGGAATATTCGTTGCGGTTGTCCGAGCTGTCGAGCAGGTCGTTCTCGTCTTCGCTCATCGCCGGCAGCTTGTCGGCGAAGGCCGGATCGATATGGACATGGCAGGTCGCGCAGGAGCAGCAACCGCCGCAAAGTGCCAGAAGTTCATCAAAACCGCTGTCGCGGATCGTCTCCATCAGGGTGCGGCCCACGGTGGCCTCGACGGTCGATTCTTCACCCGCCTGGTTGACGACAATAATCTGCGGCATTCCCGTCTTTCCTTTTATGATCCTGCATGTTTCATGACATGCGTGTTCCGGCCTTTGCCCACGGCTGCTAAAGGCTGCGTCCCCCTTTGGCAAGAAAGACACATGATGGGCTTGAGCGCCGACGCACTGAAACTTGGCCTCGACGAAATCGCCATGCGCGAACCGGCCATGGCCCGCGCATTGGAGCGCGCCGGCTACCCCGAACCGCGCATTCGCGCGCGCGGCTATGCCACCCTGCTGCGCACGATCGTCGGCCAGCAGGTTTCGGTTGCCGCCGCCGCATCGGTATGGGCGCGGATGGAAGCCTTGCTCGGCCCCGAGATCGCCCCCGGCGCCTTGCTTGCCGCCGACTTCGATGCCCTGCGCGCCTGCGGCCTTTCCCGGCAGAAACAAGGCTATGCGCGTTCGCTCTGCGAACTGGTGGCAGCCGGAACACTCGACCTCGACAACCTGCCCGACGACGACGAGGAGGCCATTGCCCAGCTCGTGCGGATCAAGGGCATCGGCCGCTGGTCGGCGGAAGTCTATCTGCTCTTCGCGGAAGGGCGGCCGGACATCTGGCCGGCCGGCGACCTCGCCGTGCAGGCGGGCATGCACAAGATCCTCGGTCTCGACGCGCGCCCGAGCGAGAAGGAGGCCCGCTTATTGGCCGAGCAGTGGCGCCCGCACCGCGGCGCCGCGGCAATCTTCACCTGGCACTGCTACAACAATCCTGCGCTCTAAAGCGGTCGGCGCTGTTCCACCGGTGCGAACATCCGCGCCTCCATCCAGCGCCGAAAGCGCGGCGACTGGCGCTCCGTCAGCAGTGAAATCAGCGCGCAGAGCGCCACCACCAACCCCAGCAACGCCGCGAAGGCCAGCGGGTTACGCCCGGCAACCAGCCCGTGCGAACGGGCGAGTTGCAGCAGCGGCCAGTGAAACAGGTACAGCGTGAAGGAAAATCCAGCGAGCAATCCCGCCAGTTCGCGCAAGCGCATGATCGGCTCCGCGAAACGCTGCGCCAAGGGCCGCACGGCAATCAGCGCTAGCACCATGACCAGTCCCATCGCGAAATCGGACAGCGCCCATTGCGACCACTGCGCCTTGCCCGGCCACCATGCCTTGAGCAGCGGATTGAGCACGGCCCGGTCAATCTCGAACAAGGCCAGCGCCAGCCACACGCAGCCCACCAGCACCATGGGAGCGGCGGTCAGCGGCAGACGGCGCGCTGCCGGAGCATGCGTCAGCGCCACGCCCATCAGCCAGACCGGCATCAGCAGCAGGATCGCCCCGCCGGCACTCACGCAGGCCACCAGGACCGCCGCCACCCGCGCCCAGCCGCGCAGGAATACCGCCAGCGCGAAGATCGCGTAGAACCACACCTCATAGCAGAGCGACCAGTAGGGTGGGTTCCAGACCGGCGCGGGCATGCCCGGCCAGGCACTGACAAACGCCATCGGCGGCAGCAGGCGCGACGCCACTTCCAGCGGATCGTCGGGGCTGTTGTCGATATAGACACGTACCGGACCTGCCAGCACGTACGCTGCCAGCACCGCGAACAGCAGTGCCGGGATCGCCACCGGCAGGATCCGCGATACACGCGCCACGAAATAACGCGGCAGGCTCGACCGGCCGCCCTGCACCGACGTGCTGATGACAAGGCCGGAAAGCACGAAAAACACGATGACGCAGTAGTGCTGCATCCTCAGGCCGAACGGGAACGGCCCGCGGTAGAGGCCGAGCTGCACGGCATGCCCCACGGCCACCAGCAACGCCGCGCCGAAACGCGCGAAATCGAGCACGACCGAAAGCGGCCGCGTCAGAAAGCGCTGCTCGCCCGTTTCGGGCACGTTCCCGGCCACGGCCTTATGCCGCCGGTGCGATACCGTCGATGAAGCGGGCAAGCGCCACATCGCGCTCGCTCAGGCCCTCGGCGTCATGGGTGGTCAGCGTGATCTCCACCCGGTTGTAGACGTTGAACCATTCGGGATGGTGATCGCGCTTGTCGGCCTCGATGGCGACGCGGGTCATGAAGCCGAAAGCCTCGTTGAAATCGCCGAACTTCAGGGTGCGAACGATGGCAAGGCCATCCTCGCGCAAGTTCCAGCCGGGCAGCGTGCCCAGCGCGGCGGCGCGCTCGGCATCGGTAAGACGGGCGATGGACATGGTGCCTCCTGTGCCGCTTGTCGCTTTCCTTGGCAGCGCCGCGCCTTTCCACTATCGCAGGGCGGCATGCAAGGGGCGTCCGTAACAATCGAAGATCTGGCGTGTCGGCGCGGAGACAGGCTGCTGTTCCGTGGGTTGTCGCAGCGCCTCGGTCCGGGCGAGGCGCTGCACGTCACCGGCAGCAACGGCATCGGCAAGTCGAGCCTGCTGCGCATCGTCGCGGGCCTCGCCCCGGCCTTTGCCGGAACCGTGCAGACCGGCGGCGCGATCGGCCTGATCGACGAACGCCATGCCCTGGACCACGCCCTGCCGCTGGGCCGCGCTCTGGCGTTCTGGCGCGTGCTGGACCGCGCGGAAGACAGCGCTGTGGAGCGCCTTGGCCTTGCCCCCCTGCTGGACGTTCCTGTGCGCTATCTGTCCACCGGCCAGAAAAAGCGCGCCGCGCTCGCCCGGCTGATCGGCGAGAACGCCGCGATCTGGCTGCTGGACGAGCCACTGAACGGCCTCGACAGCGACGCAGCGGCCCTTACCGAAGCGCTGGTGGCCGAGCATTGCGCGGGCGGCGGCATCGCCCTGATCGCCTCGCACCAGCCCTTCACACTGGCCCGTAAACGCACACTGGCCCTCGGGGAATTTGCCGCATGAGCGGGCGGCTCCTCCCCCTCCTGAAGCGCGACATGGCGCGCCTGCTACTGGGCGGACGCGGCGGCGGCGCGGTGATGCCGGTGCTGTTTTTCCTCACCGTCGCCATGCTCTATCCCTTCGCGGTCGGCCCCGATGCCAGGCTGCTGGCGCGGACCGGCGGCGGCGTGATCTGGATCGCCGCGCTGCTCGCCGCGATCCTGCCGCTCGACCGGCTTGTCGAGCCCGACATCGAAGGCGGCCAGTTCGACCAATGGGCCCTGCGCGGCATGTCCGAGGAAATCGTGATCGCCGTGCGCGTGCTGGCCCATTGGCTGAGCTTCGGGCCGCCGCTGATGCTCGCCGCCCTGCCCGCCGCCGCCTTGCTGGGGATCGACGAGCCGACGCTGCGCACCGTGGAACTGGGCCTGCTGGCCGGAACCCCCGGCCTTGCCGCGCTCGGCGTGACCGTGGCCGCGCTTACCGCCGGCCTGCGCGGCGGCGCGGCGCTGGGCGGGCTGCTGGTGATCCCGCTGGCGGTGCCGGTGCTGATCTTCGGCGCCGGAAGCCTGGGTTCGGGCGGCGATAGCGGCCTTGCGCTGGCCGCCGCGGCAAGCCTCGTCCTGCTCGCCATCGCGCCCTTTGCAGGCGGCGCCGCCGTGCGATCCGCGCGCAGTTGATCCGCTCCATCATCGCCCCGGCGGTTGGCGCGCCGCGCTCCCGCCAAGCATAGTCGCCCCCGCACGATCCGGCCTCGAGGCCGGACGCCGGAGAGGGACCGATGCAGGATCACAAGGAGCTGATCGAGGACGCGCAGCGCCAGACCGGCCTCAACGATTTCGGGCCGGACAGCTTCCGCGAAGGCCTTGAAATTCTTTCCGATTCTCTGCGCCGCGAAGCCCGCCTCAATACCGTGGGCGAGCGCGCGTTGACCGAGCGGATCGGGCTCCACCTCAGGCAGCGCCTCCTGATCGAGGACTGGTATCGCCGCCATCCCGAGATCGAGGATGAGCAGATCGTCGCCCCGCTGTTCGGCGTCAGCCTGCCACGCACGGGCTCTTCGGCGCTGTCCTACCTGCTCGCCAGCGACCCCGGCATCCGCTACCTCCGCGTCTGGGAAAGTGCGCAGCCCTGCCCCCCGCCATCGACCGTTCCCGCCCCCGATCCGCGCCGCGGCGTGGCCGCCACCAGCGGCGATGCGCTGCTGAAGGGCGGCAAGCGCACCCCCTCCGGCATCGACGGCGCGATGGAGTGCCAGGACCTGATGGCGCTCGATTTCAAGAGCCAGATCTTTCAGGCTTTCGCCCGGATTCCGCGCTATTCGGACTGGCTACTGGAAACCGACCTGAACGACACCTACGCCTACCAGAAACGCACCTTGAAGCTGCTGCAGTGGGGCGAACCGGCGCGTGCATGGCGCCTCAAGGCGCCCACACACATGCTCTACCTCGATGCGCTGACCGCCGCCTTCCCCGACGCCCGTTTCGTGATGACGCACCGCGATCCGGCCGAGGTCATTCTCTCCGTCGCCGCCGTCTATGCCGACATCATCGGCACGTTCACCGACCATATCGACATGCCCTACCTCGGCGAACTCAACCTGCGCTGCTGGTCCGAGGCGATGAACCGCGCGATCGCCTTTCGCGAGGGCGGCCAGGACCACCGCTTTTTCGACATCCACTTCCGCGCCATGCATCAGGACCCGCTCGGCGAAGTGCGGGCGCTCTATGCCTGGCTCGGCGAGGAGGTCTCCCCCGCCTTTGCCGATGCCATGGCCGAGTGGTGGGCCGACAACGCGCAGGCCGAGCGCATGGGCAAGCCCGATCCCGCCCGGTTCGGGCTCGATCCCGCCGCCGTGCGCCAGCGCTTCGCCCCCTATCTCCAGCGCATGGAGCAGTGGGCGCCGTCCGGCGCCGCGGCATGACCCTTTCCTTGGACACAGGTGATTCGAACATGAGCAAGCCCAACACCGGCCCGGTGAATTTCGACGAAGCGGCCCGCATGGCGCAGACCACGGCGGGCGGCCCGCGCTATGCCCCGCTGCGGCTCGAAGACGTCAGCCCCGAGGGGCAGGAGCAGGTCGATGCGATTCGCGCCGCCTTCCACATCCCCGAAAGCCGCCCCTTCCCCGACGTCAGCCTGATCACCCTGCGCCACCCCGGTATGTTCAAGGGCCAGATGGTGCTGGGCATCGAACTGGCCGCGCGCGGCGCCATTCCGGGGCGTGAGCGCGAATTGATGATCCTGCGCCTGGCCCGCCTTGCCGGGGCGCCGTTCGAATGGTGCGAGCATGTCGATATCGGCAAGGCCTTCGGCATCACCACCGAGGAAATCGACCGCGTGCTGCAGGGCTCCGCCGCACCGGGCTGGAGCGCGCACGAATCGGCGATGCTGCGCGCGGTGGAGGAACTCATCGCCGATCACTGCATGGCCGATTCGACCTGGGACATCCTCGCCCAGACCTGGGACGAGAAGCAGATGCTCGAAGTGCCGATGCTGGTGGGTGCCTACCTGATGACGGCGCTCCAGCAGAACACGTTGAAAATCCAGCCGAAGGGCGGTTTCGACTACCGCTGACAGGCGCATTTCCCGCCGCCTGCTGCGGCTTCTCCCCCTGCCGATGCGGCAAACCGACAGGCGCGGCCCATCGGGCGGCGCCTGTTCGCATGTCTGTGGACAAGTCCGGCACGCATTCGGGGAAGTCTGGGGACAGACTGTGCACCGCCGGCGGACATCGCCGGCCTATCCTTGTGGATAAACCGGCGCAAATCCACTGAGAAACCGAGGGAAAGCATGGGAAAAAACGGGCCGGGTGGTCATTCGCGAGAGGCGAGACCGACCCGGCCCAGGAGGACAGGAAGGGCAGCCCCGACACCCCATGACAAGTGCCGGAACCGGGTCCTTGGGTGCAGGCTTGACGGCCAGGACAAGCTGCGTATCAATGGCTAATGATAATCATTCGCAAGTGCAAGCTCTTTTCATCCAAGCCCGGTAAAGAGCCCCGCCCCTGCCCTTGCGCATAGCCTGTTTCGCAACCTGGAGACCTGCCATGTACCAGTATGTCGACCGCCCGCTGAGCACTCTGGACGAAGGCTGCCGCTTTCTCGTCTGGTCGATGCGGGCCTGGGTCACGACACTGTCGCAGCGCCGCTGCCCGGCCGAATCGCTCGCCCCGGCCTTCGCGCGCTGGCGCATGATCGGCGGGCTTCAGCCGTTCCACCGCGCCATGCTGATGTTCAACCGCGACGCGCTGGAGACCTTCGCGTTCTGTCCGATGGCCTGCGATCACGTTTCCGAGCACGAGGCGGTGATTCTCGAACTCGTCTCCTCGCTGCGGGACCGCGGCGCCCAGGCGACTCGCGAGACGCTGGAACTGGTGGTTCAGGAGGACGCGGTGGGCGACCTGCTCGAAACGCTGTCCAAGCTGGGCGCGGCCATGGCGATTGCCGGGATCTTTCCCGCGCATCCCGTCGCCGCCCCGCAGCACCGCGACTGACCCGTCATGCAGGGCCAGCGAGCGTCAGGGGGCGCTCGCAGCCCAGCCGATCAGCCCGGCCATGGCGATCGCCTGAAGGGCAACGATCGCCTTGAGGTAGTTCACGAAGGGCTGCTTGCGCGTCTTGTGGCGGAACAGGCGCCGCCCCAGCAGCGCGCCGGGCGAGCCGCCGAGCGCCGCCAGCGTCAGCAAGTGCCGCTCCGACACCCGCCCGCCGCCTCTGCGTGATTGCGCCTTGTCGTAGCCGTAGACGGCGAAAGTCCAGAAATTGAGCCCGCCGAACAGGGCGGCGGCAAGCATGGGTG
>NZ_JAPCWC010000028.1 GCF_026420865.1 Novosphingobium clariflavum
CTCGACCGCGTAAAACGCTAGCCAAGGATCCCCCCGATGATTGACCGCCGTTCGCTTGTAGGTGCCGGACTGGGAATGGGGTTGGCGGCAGGATTTGCGCCCGGCGTGCTGGCGGCGCCAGCGAAGGCCCGCCCCATGCGTCCGGCCAAGCCGCTGGTGATCGGCCATCGCGGCTGCTCGGCGCTGCGGCCCGAGCATACGCTTGGTTCCTATGCCAAGGCGATTGCCGATGGCGCGGACTTCATCGAGCCCGATCTGGTCAGCACCAGGGACGGCGTGCTGATCGCCCGGCATGAGAACAACATCGCCGAGACCACCGACGTTTCCGTCCGGCCCGAATTCGCCGCGCGCAAGACGACCAGGACCGTCGACGGCGAGCAGGTGACCGGCTGGTTCACCGAGGACTTCACGCTGGCCGAGATCAAGAGCCTGCGCGCGAAGGAGCGGCTGGGGGCGCTGCGTCCGGAAAGCCATTCCCATGACGGGCAGTTCCAGGTCGTGACCTTCGAGGAGATCGCCGATTTCGTCGCCGCCGAGGCAGCCGCGCGCGGGCGGGTGATCGGGGTGATCCCGGAACTCAAGCACTCGACTTACTTCGCCGCGATCGGCCTGCCGCTGGAGCAGCGTTTTCTCGACCGGCTGCACGCCAGCGCCTATCTCCAGAGCGCGCCGGTGATCGTGCAGAGCTTCGAGATCGCCAACCTGAAGTGGCTGCGCGAGCGTCTGGATGGCCTCGCGAATGTCCAGTTGCTGCAATTGACCGTGCCCGGTTCGATGCGTCCGGCGGATGTGGTGGCAAAGGGCTCGGGCCCGACGTTCGACCAGATGCACAGCGATGCCGGGCTCGCCGAAATGGCGAAGTATGCCGACTGGATCTCGCCCAACACTCTGGCGCTGCTCGGGCGGGACAAGGATGGCAGGCTGCTGGCGCAGGGCACCGGCCTTGTCGAGCGGGCTCATGCGGCGGGCCTGCTGGTCTCGACCTGGACGTTCCGTCCGGAGAACTACTTCCTGCCAATGGATCTGCGCGACGCGACCGGGCAGGGCGGGCGCAACCCGGCCGGCTCGATTGCCGAGATCCGCCGCTATCTGGCGCTGGGGATCGATGCGTTCTTCACCGACGACCCGGCGATCGGCCGTCAGGCGGTCGACGGGCGGGCCTGATACGAAGGCTTCCGGAGGGGGCTTGGTTCCTCACTTCCGCTCAGGCTGAGCTTGTCGAAGCATGGCAGCCTTGCTCGATGCTTCAGGGGGCTTCGACAGGCTCAGCCTGAGCGGGAGGAAAGGTTGCCTTGCCCACGCCGCCTAACGCCCATCGCAAAGCGGAAAAAAGGCAGGGAAGCCCCCCCTGCCCCCTGCCTCCCTGCCTTTCCTTCCTGAATGTAGCGCGCCAAGACCGTCTGGAGCAGCGGACAAGAGTTTCTGGAGCACTGAGACGTACTCTCACGGGTTTCTCACCCGATCATAAGAGGCCCCTCACGCTGGCCTAAGGGAAAGAGTTCACTCGTTAGTCGTGATGCCATCCAGTCACGAAAGGCAGCTGCGTTCACAGTGTCAGTCCGCATGGCCGCCATAACCAATGCTCGCCGATTAAAGACGCGAAGGGAGCCTCCGTTCGAGCGGCTGATCTTTGTACCTGGCGTAAGCCATCCGCGTGAAACGATAGCGGCATCTCCCTCGGCAATCTGTTTCTGGAAAATTGTCCCCTTGGACATCAACGCACGCCCCTGCGCCAAACCCAATGCCAGCACAATTTGCTCATTGGTAAACCACTCGTCGCCGCTCTCCAGCATGCGCACCAAGGGATTTCTATCGGGTGACGGCCATATGCTGCGATCGTAGATATCCATAACCACCCCATCAGATTCGGACAGCAAGATGCCGGGCATCGCGCTCCCGCGCAAACGCCGGTTAAATCGACAATGAGAAAGAGGTTGGCCGCCCCCTCAGGAGGCGGCGAGTTCCTTACGGATGCAATCTTCGTCGAGGCCCGTGTCGATGAAGAATTCGTCCGGCTGGTCGATGTAGATCGCGGTGCCCAGCTTGGTCTTGACGCTCTCCTCGGCCTGGATGGCCTTCAGGATGGCAGGCTTATCCAGCTCGACCTTCGTGCGGATGAAATCCTTCTTCCGCCCCCAGCGCAAACCGCGCAGCCAAGTGAGGGCCTTCTCAGCCGTATATCCCTTCGTGAACTTCACCTTGGGAGGGCTCACGCGCAGGCCGAGCTTAGCTCCCGCCAGTTCGGCCGAGCGAGCCTTGCCAGCGTGTTCCTTGCCACCGGCCTCCCACCACGCCTTCAGCGCTGAAAAACGGCGCTTCTGCTCGGCTTCACGCGCCGTGACGACATTTGCCAATCGACTCTTGATGGCGTCGATTGCCGCTTCGGCTGTCACACGGTCGAGGAGCGTTTCGCGCTCGGCCGACACGTATTCCGTGATCAGCGCGATTGCCTCTTCATCGGTCTGCGGCACGTCGGCCGCCTCTGCTCTCCGGCGGGCCATCAGGCAGCCACTCCCTTCGGTTCATCGGGCCAAGTCGTGCCAGTCATGTCGAGATCGCGGAGCGCCTGGCGGTAGTCTGCCCACGCCTTCTTGGTCACTGCGTCCAGCGGACTATCCGGCATCTGCGTCCAGTCGCTCGCAGAGAGAAGGCGGTCGCGCTTGCGGCGGCGGATCGCGACCCGCTCCGCTTCGTCGATCGTGGGTTCGACCGCTTCAGGCTTTCCGCCAACGGCTGCGATCCCCATGCCGGCAGCCTGTGCCTTCATCAGTTCCTGCCAACGCTCTTCGCTGATCTCCACCGCGTCGGTCGGCACGCGGCTGTCAGGATTGTCGATCATGCGAGGGCGCTTGCCGGCCTTCTTTTCGGCCGCCGTCTGTTCCTGCTCGATCTGCCGGGCGCCGTGGAACAGGTCGGAGTAGAAGCCACCGGTCGAGGGGCTGAAATAGTGCTTCATGGTCACTTTCCGATCGAGAGAATCTGGACCGAACGCGCGGCGTCGATCGAGCTGTAAACGGAGACGGTCGTAAGGCCTCGGCCGTTTACCCACGGGCCGTTGTCCTGGGCGTCATTGTCGGACGATCCACCGTTCGCCCAGGCACCGCGATTGTTCTCGGTGTAGGCCTGAGGAAGGCTGATGATCGTCGTCGTGTTGGCCTGGGCGACGCCGTCGAAAACCTGCATCACGACGCTGCCGATCTTGATGATCCAAGCCGTTCCGCTGACCGACAGGCCAACGAGCCCCGCGAGGCCAAGAGGCGTCACAGCAACGTCGTCGCGGGTCTGTGAAGTCACCTCGGCAGCGCTCGCCTTGGTCACCGTAATCGTGCGGTCAGCAACAAGATCGCCGCCGCCGCTGGCAAGGCCCGCCGCCAGCACTTTGCGGGTTGTCGGAACAGCTCCGCCGCCGTCTCCGACGATGCCTTCGAGCAGCGCGATGATTGCATCGTAGAGCTGGCTATCATCGCCCTTTTCGAGCGTGATCCCTGCTGTCTCGATGACGTAGCAAAGCGCCTCCTGGATGGCATTCATCCAGTCGGCCGGAATTTGTGTCGCCTTCTGGCCAATTGCCGGGTTGCCGGCCTGCCATTTGCCGTCGACGGCGCCATTGCTGTCGATCCGATGCATGCTTGTGCTCCTATTGAGTGAAGTCGAACCAGAAGTCGGCCGAGGGCTCGACTTCGTAGGCGAAGAGGACGGTGGTGTGGGCGGGCGCTAGGCGGCGAATCACGCACTCAAGATCGAGGGCGCCGAACCCTCTCAGGCGCACGCCGATGCGATCCCCGACTTCTGCGACGGCGAGGAAGGTGCTCTCTTCGAGATAGCCTTCGAACGGGCGAATTTTCATGGTCCAGGCGTGCGCCCAGTCCTCGCCGTTGAGATCATCACCGACACGGTCGCCGATGCGCGCGGGGCGGTGCTCGATAATCTCGACCTGATAGCCGAGGCGAGCAGCCACCTCGATAAAGGCAGCCCGATTCTGACCGCCTATGCCGGCGATCTTCTGGTGCAGCGCCACCTGCCGCTCGGACACTTCATCGGGCGCGCCGGTGCAGGTATCGGGGAGGCCCGCAACGCGCTCCCAATCAGGCAGCAATTCGAGAGTGGTGCGCGGGTCCGCCTCTTCGATCAGGTCGACGGCCCGGCTATCGACGCGCGCATATTCGGTAGCCAGTGCCGCCAATAGGCGGGCGAAAGGTCCATCCGGTGCAAAGTTCCACGCAGGCCCTTTGGGAAGAAGCTGTGCGAACTGGCGAGCATAGGCATCGGCATCGCGTGGGGTGTTGATCCCAACGCTCATGCGAAGGTCACCGAACCTAGGGTCGGGATCGCTCCGGCCGAAGCCGTGAAGTTCTCGTCCGGGATATCGATGGCGTGCTGGAATTCGCCTTCAGCCAAGCTCACCGCTTCGCTGAGCCGGCTCATGTAGATGGTGCCGGCTGGTTCCCCTTCGCGCGCGAAGAAGTCGGCCAACTCGGCGCTGATCGCAGTCTGCACGGCCGCAGTATCGGGCGAGACTCGAAGGACAATGTCAACGGGAGCGGGCGTAGGGGCGAAGACGTACAGCTCAGCCGTCACCGGCCGCAGTTCGTCGAGCGCGGCCTGAACTGCGGCGACATCGGCGGCGAGCGGGAAGATATCCTCGCGCCCGTCCATCACGAACGTGACGCCGACAGTGCCGGCACCCATCCACGACTTGTATGCCCACGCGCGCGTTACGCCCGGCTGGGCCAGCGCCCACGACACGTAATCGTTCAAAGAGCCGCCCTGGGGCGGGTTGCGGATACGGTCCAAAAGGCGCGCAAGAAGGCTGGCGTCGTCTTCCTCGTCAGCCCCGGCGGTGCCGCCGTCGCTCACGGTGATGGTGGCGTTTACCCCGACGACGGCGCTCGAAAGTGTCAGTGTGTCGCCAGCGCTGAGCGCGGTGTCCGGTCCCGAGGTGGCCGCTTCGATTGAAAGCGACGCTGTGCCGGCGGCGATCGTTGCGGCCGTTGTCACCGTGTAGATCGTGCCGTCTATACGCTGAGCTTCAGTCCCGGCCGGGATCGTAGAGCCGTTGATGCCAGTCGCCGTTGCGGTTGCGGCCGTCACCGTCGCTGCCTTGCGGTCGATGCCCCAGATCGAGGCCCAGCGCGCGAGATACTCCGCCTCGGCCGTGTCGGGCATGAGCTGCCGGGAAAGCCAGTTCAGATAGCCGTACAGGCCGCTCGCCACGCCGCCCTCGACACGGGCGAGCACGTCCAGGACAGAATGGCGAAGTTTCGCATCAGCGCCGGGAAGGCGCGTTTCCACATCGCTGCGGACGCGGGCGATGATCTCGGAAAGGGTCGGGCGAGTGAAGGTCATGTGATCGAAGCGTCCCAGGTGAAGTCGTAGCGCTGGCGGCCGGGTCCGTTCGGTCGATCGAGCGTCACGCCGATAGCCAGGCGCCTGCGCACGCCCTCGCTTTCCTGAACCTCGATCTCGACAGTGACGGCCGAAACCACGCCGTCCCGCTTCAGCCAGGCCAACGCGGCTTCGGCGCTCTGCCGCGCGAGCTGGATATTGGCGTTGGTGATTTTGGCACGGCGTAGAAGCCACAGGAGCGAGCCGATCCGGTTAGGATCGTTCGAAGTGCCGGCCTGCGGTCCAGCGTCGGCGGCGAACTGGTCTCCCCACCACCCCCGGCGATCGTCACCGTCTTCGGGTAGCTCGGCATCGTCCGGCGCACGGGCATCGGTGAAGAGCGAGATCAGGATCGCCGTGCGCATGCCGTCGTCGCTCGCGATCGCGCCGGCAGTCAGCATCAGGTCGGCCGAGAAGGTCTCATCGTTCCAGGCGAGAGCGATATCGGTCATGCTGCCGTGACCTTCTCGCTGCCGCTGATAATCTTGCCGGTGGAGAGGTCGACCAAGTCATCGACGCGCGCGACAGGCTTGCCGCCCTCGGCGCCGATCGACACGTCGTCGCTTTCGACGATGATCTTCGGCGCGATGGCTTTGACCTCAGTTACGCCGATAATTTCGAGGCGTTCGCGGCCGAGTTTCACCACATTGCCGAGATCGTCATAGAGCGCCACTTCGCCCTGCTGGAGCCCGGTAAGGCGATAGTTCCGGTCATCGACACGGATCGCGATCGCGTGGCTGCGCAGTCCACCTGCACAGACGACAACGGCCTCGGCGCCGGGATGCGGGTGCGAAGTGATGCCGTAGTCCTGAAAGCGCTCAACGCCGTCCTGGACCTCGTCCGAGAGCAACTCGACCTGAAGCGCTTGGAGCTTCGCCGCGTCGTTGACCAGATTGACGATCCCACGCCCGATCATGAGCCGGATGCGGCCAGCCAAAGCGGACATCAGACCTTCTCCTCGGGCTCGGCGAGTTGGCTCCACGCTTCAGGCGGGACCAGCGTCATCGACGTGACCGTGCCGTCCGTCTCGTTGCGCGCGAGGGTAACGCTCTGCACGAGGAGATCGCCCGATACCTTGCAGCTCGGAATATCGCAGGCGGCACGCGCGCCGGGGGACCAGACCTTGCCGGCATCGGTCAGCCAGCCCGGCACTTCCACGTCCAGCGGCTTGCCCTTTCCAGACCGCACAGCGGCTTCCCAAGCCGCGCGCTTCTTCAGCGATGCGGTGTCAGACTGCTCTTCGCCGATCAGCAGCAACGGGCGATGACGGGTCACGCCGCTATCCGTGGCAGTGCCCTTCACCTGGGAAACGACCTTGCCGTGGCGCTGATCGTCGCCGGCAGCCTGTCCCTTTACGAGGTACTCGGAAAAGCGTTCGCTCACGTCATCGGTCCCTTCGGCCGACTTGACGTTGACGCCTTCAGTGATTTGGCCGGTGCGTTCGCCACGATCGGCAGGACCAATGCGCACGCTGCCGTCGCCGGGCGAGTAGACCACCAGCCCGCGATATCGCGCCATGCGCTCGATCGCGGCGAAGACGGTCTCGCCCTGCTGGAGCGCGAACTTCTTGAAGGCTGCGCCAGTGCTGCCGCTCACATCGATCGTGATGCCGAACGGCGCAGCCAGCACTTTCGCGATCGCTTCCAGCTTTTGGTTCGACCAAGAGCCGGGCTTGTGGATCGCAGAGCAGTCGATGAGGTCGGCAGCCTTGTCGCGGCCACGCACCGAAATGCCCCGATCGTCTCCGGCAAGCCGTCGTTGAACGGCATCCACGTATCCTGTGATCAGCGTCTCGCCGTTGAGGACGATCTGGCAGGCATCGCCGCCCTTGATCGGCCAGTCTTCAGCGCCGGTCTTTTCCTTGGCCGCCAACGCGAGCGAGAAGCTGCCGACCATGTTGTCGAGCGAGCGTTCGATCGAAACGGCCGTCCAGCCCAGATAGGCCTTCCCGTCCAGCACAAGGCCGACCTCATGAGCTGGCAGGACGCTCATGCCACGGTCCCCGAATCGACGGTGAGAAACTCCAGCGACACGCCGCCGGGCAGGAAGCCGGGATGGGCCACGCGGTTACGGGCCGCGATGCCACTGGCACGGGTTTCGAGGCTGGTGTCTGTGCGCGTGTCAGAACGGTAGAGGCGGTGCGCCACGACCAGGGCGGGCTCGGTTGTCGCCAGTTCGGCCGAGTAGACGCGGGCAAGGCTCACGCCCTTTGCAGCGATGTCGGCCGCGAGCGCGCGGCGTAAGGCGTCGAAGGTATCCGCGGTATCGTCGTCGCCGCGATCGGCAGCTTCCAGCGCCAGAGCATCCAGGTGATCGCCGATCGCGTCGCGGGTCACCTTGGCTTCGTCATAGCTCGCATAGTCCAGGGCGGACGCAGCGCGCACCAGCTCGGCCGCGCTGGCAACACGGAACAGGCGCAGGAGCGCGATGCGGTTGGTGGCCTCCCGCTGGCGCTGCGGAGTGCGCTCCGGCATTTCCGGCGTGTCGGGCGTCCAGTCGAGCATCATCTGGAGCGGCGCGAGGCGCGAACTGCGGCCGGTGCTGTTGCCAAGCACAGCCACGGCCGAGACGAGGCCCAGCACCGACGATGCCAGATTGAGCGGCGAGCGCATCAAACTCGACACGTTACCGGGCAGGTAGCTGAGCGCCGATTGGAAGGCGCGGAGCGTCGGGCCCACGCCGCCACGCAGGCCGGCCGCGAGCTGCGAAGCATCGGCCATGCCCTTGACCAGATTGCTTGCCGAATCCTCGACCCAACCGGCAACACCATCGATCGAGAAATCCTTGGCGAAGGCTTCGGGCGCCACTGCCTCGGTCGCGTCGGCCGCTGCTGCGCCGTCACTGCCGGCAGCTACCGACACCGGCGCGGGCGCGGGAAGGCCAGCCTCACTGAAGCGGATCGAGAGACGGCAGATGCCGCCTTCGTCAGTGCTTTCGCTGGTAGTGTATTCCAGCGCGGCAACCATCATCTGGCCGTGCCAGGGGTGAACCAGCAGACCCGGACCTTCCGCTTCCAGCGCGTCGATCAGCTTGTCGCGGCCAGCGCGATAATCGGCACCGACGACATGGCATTCGATCGAGAACTCGCGTGCCTTGCGGCCGAGGTCTTCGAGCGTGGGTTCGTCGCGCGAGGGCATTTCATGGATCGCCACGCGGCGGCCGCCGCTACGCTCATGGCTTTGGGTGCTGAAGGGAACGCCGCGAAAGCTGCCCTTCTGGTATTCTTCACGCCAGCTCATGCCGCTCCATCCATGATCTTGCCTGTGTTCGCTTTCACCGGGACGCTGGGATTGTTGGAGGTGACGCTGGTCACGCGGGCAGTGCCCGGACCTTGAACCCTGACATCGACCTGGAGCGCGCCGCCCACCTGGACGGGCGCGGCCGCAGAGGTACGCCCTCGGATTTGAGGGTTGCGCAGGTTCGGGACGGTCGGCCGGTTCCACCAGTTGTCGGGGGCTTTGGGGGCGGGCTTATTCGGAGCGGACGAAGCGCGATCTGTGTCTCCGCTACCCATCCATTCCATAAACCGAAGACTAGGTCCGACGATCGGCAGATTACGGATCACGTCCCTGTATTCCTCGGCCTTTTTGACCATCAGCCTAAGCGCGTTGACCACGATCATGGCATTGTCCGCGATCGATTTCAGGTCCGCGGCGACTTGATCCCAATCAGTCTCCTTGATGAACTTTTCGGCCAGATCGGTCGCTTTTGTGAGCCAGGCGGAAATTTTCAGCGCCCACTGGTCCAGTGTTCCGTCCTCGCTCCACTCGTTGAGCTTGTCGAGAAAACTGGCCGCTGATTCCTTGAGCCTGTTGAACCATCCCGCCTCGGCGATTTTGTACTGAAACGCCGTCACCGTATCCTTGATGTTCTCCCACAGACCAACCAGCGTCTTGCTCTGGCGGATCATGCCGCCAGCATATTTGGCATCCCAAATCCCGAGTACGGTCTTACGGATCGATGCCGCATCGTTCTTCACGGTCTTGAAGGCGTTTTTGCCGTCCTTTGCCACAAAGGAGAACGTCACCAGGTTACCCTTGGTCGAGGACGTGATGCCGAAGGTCTTGAGGCGCTCATATTCCTTGGTCTGAGCATCGCCAATGGCCTCGACCGCGTCGGTCAATGTCTGGTTATTTGCAGCCGCTGCATCGCCCATACTCATCATCGCACCGGTGAACGGGTCGATGCCCAGATTTCGGGCACGCACGAATGCTTCGGCTACACCCTCAACCGCGTAGGGCGTGTCCTTCGCAAATTTCAGGACCCATTGAAGCGCCTTCTTTGCTTTATCCGCAGAGCCTTCGGTGCCCTCCAGTTGTGCCTGGAGTTGTTCAAAGTGTGCGCCCGTCGAGACGATCCCACTTAGGAACCAACCGCCTGTGGCCGCAGCCGTGGCGGCAGCACCAAGCACGCCCCACTTTGCCGCGCCGAGGGCTTTGCCACCCATCCACTTGAGACCAGACATCGCACCTCGGCCTGCCCGCCCCATCAGATCGAGGTTGCGAATACCGGCGCGCAGATCGGTGGCGAACCGCCGGGCCTGAAGGCCAGCCACCCGGAAGACAGAACCGATTGCCACTTGGCGAAGACGGCGTGCTCGGCGCTGATAATGATCGAGTGAGCGCGAGCCGCTCTCGATGTCCTGAGACACGCGGCGCACGTCCTGCCCCCAACGCCGGATGCCCGCCGTGAGCTGGGACACGCTGGAGCGCATCTTACGTGCAGGCGCCGTTACCCGGTCGACCGCCTCCAGGATCATCGAGAACTTGAGCGCCATGGCTACTCGCTTTCGTTGGGAAACTGGCTCTCTGCCTCGCGGAGCCAGAATTCGACTTCATCCCACGTCATCGCCATCAGCTCGGCCGGGGCGATGTTGAACGTGTCGGCGCGGGCAAGCGCTGCTAGGCAGGCTCGCCAGTCGTCTGGCCACCGGGCGCGTTCTTGCCGAGCAAGTTTCCCAGCTCGCCGATGTCTTCGCCGTCCAGAAGTTCGGCCTCTTCTTCGCTGAGGTTCGTGATCTTCGCGATCAGTGCGATAGAGCCTGAGATTTCGCGGCCCTCGTATTGATCCATGACCCGCATGTCCTTGCCGCGCGGGCGTTTCAGCACGACGCAGAAACCGGCTTCGCGGAGGGTCTCCTCGCTTACTTCGCCCGTCTCAGCGCTGCGGGTTTCCCGGATGATCGGGTACTTGAGCTTGTAAGTTCCAAGGATGCGGGTCACAGCACTTCCTCCGCCGGAGGGCCGCCCATCACGAGGCTGGCCTTGCCGTCCTGGCCGAAGCTGATCACATCGGACGTGTAGGCGTTACGAACGATCCACTGGATGCCCGTATCGGTTGTCAGAACGGCCGTGGCATTGTCGATCGCGCGCAGGGCGGCGAGGCTGACGCCCTTCTTGTACAGCAGCGAGACGGTCAACTTGGCTGGGTTGGTCGACTCGGTGAAGGCGCCTGCCTCGTAGTCGCCGGCTACAGCTTCACGGCTGGGACCGCCGATTTCGAGGGTCGCCTCCTTTGACGATGAGTAGGTTGTGCCGTCGATAGTGATCTTCACCTGACCGACGACCTGATTGGGATTGGCCATCTTATGCTCCTTTCAGAAGGTTCTGAGACGGCGCTCAGGCGCGCGCGACGTGCGAAACCGTAATGCCGACGCCGGCGCTGCTCACCTTGCCGTCGATGCTGCCGATCGAGCCGTGCATCGAAACCGCGATGTCCTGGTCGGGATCGTCAGGCAGTACGGCGAGGAATATCTCCGCGACCTTCTCGGCCTGCTCGCGATCGTTCGCGTGGAGAGGCTGGCTGGCGGCGACCTTGTCGAGTTCCGCCTGGATCAGCGTATGCGCTTCCCACTTGGCCCCGGCGCGGATGTTGAAAGAGTAGCTCATGTTTTACTCCTGAAGGCCGGCTCAGAGCCGGAACTGGATGGCAGCGGCGAAGCTGCGGAACTGGTTGACGATGTCTGGCGGGATCAGCGCGTTGATGCGGTTCACGTCGTTCGCGTCGCGCTCGACGATCAGGTCGGTGACGAACTGATCGAGCCCTTCGACAAGCCCGGCGTCTTCCCATTCGCGGGCAAGTGCGATGATCTCTGCCCGAATGATCTTGGGCGTGACGATCGCCTGACCGGCGCCGAAGCGGGTGTCGTCATCGGCCAGCTTGTGGCGCGGGAACTTGGTGGCGATCCGGCTGCGCAGCGAGGCGCGCAAGTACGCCAGCGTCGTCACCGTTTCGAGATCGAGGTATGCCACGCTCGGCAGGCCGAAGGCGTCGGTCTGGTACGTCGTGATCGAGCGCTCGATCCGGCACACGCCGGAAGTATCGGCCACGAAAGTGGCGATGCCGTCGCGGAGGAGAAGATCGCGCTGCGCCCTGGTGAACTGGTCGGCTTCCTTTGGCGCGACCATGCCGGTGAGCGTGAGTGTCTGTGTCGGCCGGGCCGGATCGACGGCCGTGTAGTAGCCGCAGATTGCCGCATAGATTGCCGCGACCTCGGCCGACCAGGTCGGGCTCTTTCCCGAACCGAGGATCGTGAGCAGTTCGCTGTTGAGCGCGGCGCCGAACGCGGCAAGCGTGCCTTGCGTACCCGACTTGGCGGCATAGGCGAAGCTTTCCAGCATGCGCTCCGGCCCCCAGCGGTCATCCAGTTCGAGCTTGATCTTCGCCGCGATCGACGCGGTGATGACGCCGAAGATCATCGTGCGATAGGGCTGGTCACCGACCACCGGCCAGAGATTGTCGATCTCGGGATCGCCGGCACCGCCGGCCATTGCCACGACAGCGATGCCGACACCGGCCGCGAGGGCTTCACCCGCATAGTGGCTGTGCCGCACGTCGATCTCGTTGCCTGCACTGCCCTTGTTGCGCGCCGTCAGGGTGACGACGTGCTGATTGGGCGACGCGCCGACGGCGGCCGTCACCGGCAGGTCGAGCTTTGCGTTCACGGCGGCCGCAATGGCCGTCGCGATCGAGGTGGCAATGTCGCCGCTGGCGATCGTCAACGGCACGCGCACGCCAGCGATCATCAGCGCCAGTTCGCGGCTTTCGGTCGCCGGGCCGGTGACCGTGATCGTAGCGGTCGCAGCCGTCGATCCGGCCGCATCGTCCAGGCCGATCGCGATCACCTCGCTGTACTTGTCAGCCGTCTTGTAGGCGGCGACCATGCGCGCCAGCATAGAGCCACGGCCGAACAGGGCGATAGCCTGGCTGGCGTCGGAAACGGCCTGCCGGGTCAGTGCGGCACTTGTGCCGGCGGCGAGCTTCTGGCCGACGATGAGGACGCGGTTCACGATCGGCGGCGAGCCGGAAACGGCGCGGCTCGAATCGAATTCGACGTACTGTCCCGGCGTGCGGATATCGGCCGGAATGCTGGTGAAGCTGATAGTCATTCGGAAGTGCTCCGGGGCTTGGACTTGACGACGGGGACCGGCTCGATGTCACCGGCGTTAAGAAGGCTGCGCCAGTACGGCGTCAGAATCAGCGGCATGCCGGTATCGGGAAGCGGTTCGCCGTTCGGGCGGCGCGCACGCCTTCCTTCCACTGGCCGGTACGATGTGAACTTGGTCATTGTGGCACCTGGATAAGGTCTTCGGCGTCTGGGTTTTCGGCGGGGAGCGGCGGCACGACATTGCCGAGCGGCGGCACGTCCCAGTCGGCGTGCAGCGTGCGGAACTGGCCAAGCTCGGCGTCGAAGGTTCCGAAGGACGCGGTGCATTCCAGCTCGATCGCGATGAGCGAAAGCTTCTGCGTCTTCATCTGGGCGGAACGCGCGATCGGCCGGGCGCTACGAACAGAGACCGGTCGCACCAGCGTGAGCGGACTAAGCCAGTTCTCCGACAGGACGCGCACGGCATCCTCGACAAGCTGAAAGCTGCCCGGCACCGCGCCATCGCCGTGGCGGCTGTTCTGCTCGTTCCGCAGGTTGCTGGCGGCGACGACCAGTACGAAGCGGCAAACGGCTGTAAGGCCGTCGTCGTCGCCCTGGTCTTCGCCTTCGCTGAAGCCGAGCCATGAAACCCACGCTGCCGGCGTGCGCAGGTTGCGCACCGAAGCGAGGTATTCCTCGAACTCGTCGGGGAAGGTTTCGAGTACCTGATACGTGTAACCGAAGGTGCCGGGACCAGTACCGCCCATGGCATTGAGCTGGGCGAGCAATGCAAGCTCGATGGCGGCGATCATGCTTCGCCTCCCATCGCGTCGAGCGCGTAGGCCTCGGCTTCTTCGAGCAACTCCTCACCATTGTCGGTGGACAGGCCGAGGAACGGACGCGCCGGGATTTCAACTTCCATCACCCGGCGCCAGCCAAGGCCGCCGGGAAGCTGGAAACGGAGACCGGCCGAAGTCTTGGCGCGGATTTTCGCGCCGCCCTGGTGAACGCCGGCATAAACGAGGTTGGTGCCGATCTCGACGCTCAAGCGACTGGGAATCGAATGGATCGAGCCGCGCAGCGTCGTGCGATCGGTCAGCGTCTTGCCGCCGTCCTGGCGCGCACGAAGCGACGGCTTCCAGCGCGAACCATCCGGCGCCGTTTCGGCTTCGAAGCGCTCGCTGGTCTGGGTCTCGAGAATGCCGCCGAAGGTTTCCATCAGCGGCGTAAGGTCGCCGAAGGCCCGCGCCAGCGAAGCAAGCTTCGCCTCGATCGCGTGCCCGCCCATCGTCTGGATCGAGAATGCGGCGGCCATCTCAGTAGCCCTTCAGCTTCTCGCGCGAGAAGCGCTGCGGGTCACTGGAGACAAGAATTTGACCGGGGCGCGGCGCGGCCTCCTCGACGCCCTGGTCGAGCTTGATGACGCCGGACGAAATGTCCTTCAGGCGCGCAAGCGCATCCTTACGCCGATCAGCAACCCACTGCGGCGGGTCGGAGCGCCAGAGGAGCGAGAACGCATAGTCGCAGGCGATATCGGTAAGAAGCGGGTGACCGGCGAGGCTCGCCGTGTCCCTGTGCCGCGCCGCGACATAGCTGGTGATGAGAGCGTCAGCGCTGGAGAGCTTCTCCTCGATGACGCTGGCGACGATCGCGCCGGTGTTGTCGGGGTCCGACAACTGGATGAGATCGCGCTTCTCGAAACGCGCCTGCATGGCTGCGAGGTCGGCGAAGAGAGGCACGTTCGATCATCCTTTCATGAAATTGGAAGAAGACGGGCGACGGGACGGAATGGCTGGTGGGCCCCCGCCGCCCGCGAGGTCACATGAGGCGAAGGTTCAGGCCTTCGCTTCGGTCGCAGACTTGGGCTTCGCCTTCCCGGCCGGCTTGGCGGCGGGTGCGGCGCTAGACCCGTTTTCGGTATTCAGTTCGGCGGCCGGAGGCTGAGGAGTGTCCTCCGGCTGGTTTCCTACGTCCGCATCGACCTTCCGATCGGCCGTCGATGCGTCCGCCTCCTCGCGGGTCTGCCCCGAAGCGTCCGCCGAAGACGTTTCGGTGCCAGGGGAGCTTTTCAGAGCGCCCGAAGCGTTGGGCTCTCCGCTCGAAGCGGGAGCGTCCCCGGACGACGCGGCCGCGCCTCCGGTTTCCCCTTCCGCCCCACTGGCAGGCTGCAATTCTGTTGAGGCGCCGAGGGCTTGGTCGGTGACTTGTTCGAGCCCCTCTTTCACGGTGTCGGCAGAAAGCGTGGAATTCGCCTTCATGATCGCAACGACTTCGCGAACCATCTCGACCTCTTCAACATCGATCGTTGTCTCGCCGCCTTCCTCGTCCACGATCACGCAAACAAGGACCTGGTCCTCGACGATGGCGAGCAGCTTTTCGGCGATTGCCAGATCGTCGTCGCCGAGGTCCTTGCGGGTCAGCTCGACGGCTTCGCGCCCGAAGGCAAAGCCTGCGCGGCGGCGCGACGGACGGGCCGTCTTGACGCGCAGGACGCCTTGAAAGAACGCCTCAGCCATCGAGCCAGTCCGCGACCATCAGCTTCGCGGTGCCGGACCATACGTTGCTGGCGCCGGCCGCATCGTTGGTGGCGTTGATGAGCTGGAGGCCCTTCTTTTCGAGGCTAGGCGGCACGACCAGCGTCTTCGGACGGATACCCAGCTTGCGGCCGTAGTCGCCCTTCATGTTGCGCATGGCTGCGCGCGCGGCACCGTAGTTGTCCCCGTCGAGCGTGGCCTTGGAGCCGTATGCGAATTGCCAGAAACCGAAGCCGACGTTGTCGCGGCAGTCGATGCCGTAGTTGAACTCCTTCCGGTTGAACACGTTGTCGTCGGTCAGGGCATCCTTGGCGACGAAGTTCGCGGACTTGCGGCGCTGGAAGATCACCGGCTTGAGAGCGCGGGTATCGTCGATCAGATACCATGCCGGACCGGCGCCTGCCTGCATGTTCGACACGGAAGTCTGTGAGCCGTCGGCCGCCTTGACCGGGTGGTCCGTGTCGAAGAAGTTCTGCCCGTCGTAGCACTCCGTATCGAAGGCTTCCTGCCACAGCTCCCAGACAAGTTCGTCGGGGTGGGACGCGGCCGACATACCCATCTCGGTAAAGAGAGGACTGTAGAGCCCGAGGTTGTCGTCCTCGATGTCGTTGCGATCGACGCCGATCGTCAGCTCGAAGTCGCGGTTCTTGATCGCGTAGCCATGGGCTTCCATGCCATGCACTACGCGGTCGCCGAACCATTCCCGCATCTTGGGGAACTTGCCCAGCCAGCCGTACTCGTTGCTGCCGGTACTGCTGGGCACGAGCGTGGCAAGCGACTGCCACTGGCTTTCGACTTGGCCGAGGCCGCCCTGGAACAGAGCGTTGAAGGAGACGCCAAGCGTCTGAAGAAGCGCGACGGTTACTTTCTGTGCCATGTGATGCTGTCCTTAGTTCGCGGCTTCAGCCGACTTTGACCCAGACGCCGGCAGCATCGACATCGACGACGGTGCCAGCAGCGGAGCGCGTGTTGGTGCCGTTCGTCTTGGCGACAGTCTGGTCGTCCACGATGTAGCAGGGGTCACCGATCTCGGCCCTGGTGATGGCGTCGGTGGAGGTGGAGTTGGCGAAGGGGAAAGTTCCCTTCTCGATTTCGACCCGCTGGTCGCCATCAGCCCCGCCGGTATTATCGACGGTCGATTTGTAGATGCCGTCCGCGACGAGCGTGGTGGCCACTGCGCCCGGCGTCGAGAAGCCAGCCGCGTTGAGGCAAGCCAGACCACCAGCGAAGGCCACCTTGCCGGCGGCGACATCACGGGCGAAAATCCTGCCGTCGCGGCGCGGGGTATTGCGGGCTTCGGTAAGCGCCACCATCAGAGATTTCCTTCTTCGTCGCGAGACTTGAGATAGGCGTCTTCGGAGAGGCCCAGCTTCGAGCAGATCGCCGCCTCGTCCTCGGTGAGCTTGCCCTTCTCGGGCTTCGGATCGCCCTTGACGGTGGCGCCGGGATTGAAGGTCGGGGCGACGCCCAGGTACGAATTGAGGGCCGCTTCGTCCTTCTTGCCGAGGGAGATCGCCCAGTCCCGCATAGACGGCGCAAGCTTGCCGCCTTCGACGGCTTGGTCGACCATGTTGAGCACGCGGTCTTCGTCGAGCCGATCGACGCGGCCCTTCAGCTCATCGTAACCGGCCTTCGGCACCCATTTGGTCGGGTCCGGCGTGTCGCCAGCCTTCAGGCCGCCGATGGCGTTGAGCACTGCGGCGGTATCGGCATCATCGCCGAGGCCGAGCGTCTCGCGGGTCGAGTTAAGCGCGGCATCGCCGTCGTCGGCCCGCTTTTTGAGCCCGCCGATCGCGGCGAGCACGTCGGCCTCGCCGGCAGTCGCCGGCATGGCCAGCGCCGCAGCGAGCGACGCCAGTGCAATCATTGTCATCGGTACACCTTCTGTTGATGCGCCGGGCTGTTGCGAGGCCAGCGCGGGAAGATCGAGGTTTGGGGAGTTGGTCAGCGCCGCATTGGTCAGGCGCGTGAGACGGCCGGTGGACCGGCTGTAGCGAAAGTGCGGCGACTGATAGCGATACTCGCGGGCGTTAAGCGCCGCTTCCGCTGCCGGCGTCCAATCGACATCGGCATAGATGCCGTCGTCCCCGGCCAAGAGAGCATCGGGCTTGATCCAGCCTGCCGCCTTGGCCTGCCCGCCAGTACCCGGCACGGCCGAGTATTCCGACTGGTGGTCGTAATTGATCAGGAACTCGCCCTGGCCAAGATGTTGGCGGGTTGCGTCGAGGACTTGCTCGGCGTGATCCTTGCCTTCGAGAAGCCAGGGCCCGCGACCATCGCGGCCATAGAGCTTGCCGTAAGGCACCAGCAGCACGCGGCGCGATACTTCGCCTTCAGGCGCGACCTCAATCGCGCTCATCATGGCGGCTTCAGTGTCGGTAGGGGCTGCGGGCTTCGTCATGCCCGATGGGTAGCCCGTGGGCTGAAGCGGGTATTATCCCCGCATGCGGGGCAAACCCGCACTTTTTTCGAAATTTCCGGCTCCTCGGCCGGTTCCAGATGCTTAGTCGGGAGGCCCGTCAATTGCCAAGTCGAAATGGCTCACACTGGCAAACCGTGGTCACGGGCGGTTTGCATGGCGTAGGCTTTTCCGAGTTCCATCAAGAGCGTCACCGACCACGTTCCGGCCTTTTTCGCGCCGTCCTTCGTCTTCGACCAGATAACGGGATCGCGGATCGTTTCGAGGAATTCGTGGCCTTTCCAGGTGATCTGGAAACCAAGCTCAATGGGGGTTCCGTAATTCTCTTCCATATGTTCGGAAAGGTAGCCTTCGCTGACCAGCATATCGATCTGGTAGCGTGTGAGCTTGAGAGACTTTCCCTTAATTCGTGGGATCGCGGCAAAGACATCGTCATCGGCTTCGATTTCCAGCAGGATTTGCCGGATCAATTCCATATCACGCTTCATAGTCGTCCCGTCGTTGACTCGTTCTTCGCCAAGGTGACGTGCGAGGGCGCGAAGGGAAAGAGGTTACGTTGCGTTGGCATACCAGATGACGTGCCCAGCAGTGAGCCCGCGCGCACTGCCGAAATGCCAGCGCCAGAACGATCCGCCCATGTCCACGACGCCTGCATCGGAGCGATAGCGGCGCACCAGCATCGCGCGGCCATCATCACCCTTGATCCAGACCCAGCCGATGCTCTTGGGATCGAGCAGCACCTTCGCCGCGTCCGTCAGCTCACGCGCGGCAGTGTCGCTGATCGACACGATCTGACCATCCGCACCGCGAAGCAGGCCGGCCGCGATTGGTACTGGCCAGCCGGCGGCGTCATTCCAGACCTTGCCCGCCGTGGCCGCCTCGCGCGTGTCCAGTCCGAAGGCAGTAAAGAACCCTCTCAGGCGTCCGAAAGAGGCATCTGAGAGCATCGCCTGAAGCGCGCCATCATCGTACGAACCCTTGCCCAGGCGCGGTGCCGGCGTCAGCCCGTCCAACGGTGCCTTGCCAACGTTGTAAGCCCAGCCGGGATCGATGCCGCGCTCCAGCTTCGTGACCTCGCCGGTACGCTTGTTGACGTAGTCGCGTTCCGGGAAGCGGCGTGGTTCGGTTACCGTCCAGCCGCGCCGGGCCATCATGCGCTCGTTGACTTGTTGGGTATCGCAGCGGCAACCCCATCCGCACGGGGTGTAATGGGTATCCCACCAGGGATTGTCGATCAGCAGGAGCGTCCCGTGCCAGCTGTGATGTTCGGGCCGCTCGCGTCCGTCCATCATGCAGATATAGCGAAGGTACGGCAGCGTGCGCTTGGCGCGCTGGATGCGCTGCCACTTGCCGGCCGCATAGCTCGTGCGAAGGTTCGTCTCGTAGATCGTCCGCAGGCGGGCCGGACTGCCGAGCTGGACGACCTTGGTTTCGCCTGAAGCCGGATCGTCCATCAGTGCCTTGCCCCACCAGCCCCGCGCCTGAAGCTTGGGTGTGAGTGCTTTCGAGAACTGTTGGAGCGTCGTGCCATCGGAGATCGCGCGATCGACTTCGGCGCGAATGTCTTCCAGCAAGTCGCGGCTCATGGCCTTGGCGACGGTGAAGGCGCGGGCGTGCTCTTCCTGCCAGATATCCTGCCAGTCGAAGCCGATCTCCCAGCCTTTGCTTTTGAAGTACGCTATCGCCTGGACCGGATCGAGGCGCGGCAATGGGTCCTCTGCCATCAGACTACCTCAGCTCCGGCAACGATGATCGGCTTCGCATCGTCGGCCGGCGTGTTGACCAGGGCAGCGCCGTTCGCCTTCTCGGTCAGCAGGCCGGTAAGGTTCCAGATTTCCCCCCGAAAACGCACATAGCCGCCAAGGTTCTCGCGGAAGCCGGAGAGGACGCCCAATTCCAGGTGGTGGCCGCTTTGGCCGATCAACTGGTCGATCAAAGCCTTGGCGCTGCGCGTGTACAATGCCCGGCGCTCGATCACGCCCGTGGTGCTGCCGGCAGGGATGAAAGAATGGAACACGGTCGCTTCCCGTTCGTCGGCCGAGGTGCCTTCGACCAGGGCTTCGGGGAGAATGAGCGGGTCGATCGACGTTCGGTCCTGCCGGCCGAGGTCTGACCCAGGCGTGACGAGGAAGCCGAGCGGGACGCCCTCGGCGCTATGGTCGAAGCGCGGCACGTTAACCGCCGCCGCCTGCTGTGCGCCGCTGGCATCGAGATAAGCGCCAGCCTCCGACCGGCTGAAATCGAACGCCACTTCGAACTGCGATTGCTTCAGGTCTCCCGCTGCCACAGCTTACCCCTGACCGGGCGCGGCAAGGCCGGCGACGCGTGCCGCGAACAAACCGCGTGCCAATTCTTCGGTGAAGGCGCTCACGTCCATATCGGCCATGACTTCGACCAGGCGCGATTGCAGCTCGCCGATAGTGTCGCATTCGCCGATCAGGCTCTCGATCGAGCCCACCGCTGGCCTGATCAGTTCCTCCCAATCACCTAGCGCCTCGTCCGTGGTTCGGCTGAGGGCATCCGCCTCGCGCTCGGGCTCCTGCGATTGGAGAGCGGGAATGTCGCTCTGACTTGCTCCATTTCCCGCTTTAAGAAGCCCTAAGAAGGCCTTTGCGGCCTTCGGAGCGTCAACGGGTGCGCCTTGCCCTCCTGAGGCTCCCACGGGCAGATTTTCGGGCATCGACTGGCTGGCCGGCTTCAGCGCAGTTTCGTCGCTCCTGGCGGCTGGCAATCCGGCACGCTCGCGCAGTTCCTCGCCGTCTATTTTCACGCCCATGCTGACAAGCTTCTCAGCGGTCTCCACTGTGACCTTGATGTCTTCCGCATCGGGCCGCTCGATCTTGATCCGGGGGTACTTTTCGCGTGGCCCCCGGTTGAGCATGATCAGCGCCGGCACAAAGTCCCGGTTCAGGGTCGAGGCCAGCACCTTGCCGTCATGGCGTTCGATCGTATCGGCAACGCGGCCGTGGCTGTCGGCTTGGCCGGAGCCAAGCCCCCCCGCCGTCGCGTCCGTCGTGCTAGTCTGACCCAACACCGCCTTCGAGAGCTGAAGGTCGATGTATTCGGCGTGGCTCTTCCAAAGGTCGTTCGGTGCCGTGCCCGCTTTCCGGTCGACAAATTCGACATTCATCGTCTCCGGGAAGGCGGCAGCAGCGTCGGTGCCCAGTTCCCAGAGGGCCCGATAGAGGATGGCCTTGTTCTCTTCGCTTTCATTCGGACCATACTTGCCGATGCGGATCGGGTGGCCGTAGCGCTCAAGGAACGTGACCCAATCCTTGATCGCGAAGTTCTTGAACATGTAGCCCCACGCAGCAATGCGGGCGAGGCCACTGCGGATCGGCAGGCCGGACTTGGACGGGTGGAAGTGAACGATGAACTTTCCGGCCGGCAGCGGCGTGGCCGGGCCAACACCTTCGGGCCCGCCGCGCAGGAGCAGTTCGTCGCCGGTTTCGCGGTCGAACTCGAACCAGCGCGGATCACGCCACTTGAGAGCTTTGGGCAACCAAGTCTTGGAAGTGAGGTTCCAGAGGATTTCGGTTGCGGACACACCCTTGCCGATAGCGTCGAGGATATCGAACAACTCGGCCTGAAGCACGTCACGGTCGAGCCAGTCTTTTAGGAACTGGGCATCACCCTTGGCCTGTTCGCTGCTATCGGCGGCTTCGACTTCCATCGGCAATTGCGCGGCAGCCAGCTTGCGGGTGCGCAGCAGCGCCAGATAGTGGAGGTCTTTCTCCTCCATCTCTTCCGCCAGCTCGTAATATGCGACCGCGTCGCCATCTTCGGCAGCGCGCAGCAGCCCCGCAAGTCGCTGCGGCGTAAGCCCCTGTGCCGGGTGGCCTGACTGGATCGTGCGCACCGAGGCCCGCGTCGGTCGTGCGATCTCGACGCCAAGGTTCTCGCGGGTAAGGGGCCGGCCGTCCGGCAGTACAAGTGCGGGTGGCTTGCTCGCCATCACCATGCTCCTCTGTGGCGGCCGAACCGGCTTTCCGACCGGCCGCGAATGTCATTCGGATTGAAATAGCCGAGCTGGCCTCGCTTCAGGCCGCGTGGCATCTCGCCCGCGCCGATGCCGCGATACTCGTAGAGAGAGCCAGCCATGTCCCAGGCCTGCGACATCAGGGCGTAGGCCCAGAACTCGTCCGCGTGGATGTCTCCATCGTTGACGATGCGGATGCCGCCGGACTGTTCGCTGCCCAGCTTCTTGATCGCCATGATATCGGCGCGGGTGCGAGGGTCCGAACGGATGCGGATTTTCCGCTCCTGGAACACCTTCTGAAGGCCGAGCGCGAGGTTCACACGCTCGGGGCCGGTGAGCATCACGCCGACGACGCGGGAGGAGCCGTGCTTGCGCACCTGGTCCTCGACCACCTTCTCACCCATACCGGTTTGGTCGATGCGCCATTGGACCATGCGATAGTCGCGAAAGCTCTGGTCGAAGTAGGCGTCCTGGTGCGCGAAGGTCTGGCCATACTCGCGATAGCCGGCACGTTCCCACAGTACGTCGCCGACCAGCTCGCCGATCAACTGGATTTGCCCGTCGCGGCGGCGGGCCACGTCGCGGCCGCCGTAGCAAAGGCCGCCCAGGTACAACTCAGGCACGCCCGCATCGTCGGATTCGCAGGCGATGATATCTTCCAGGCTGATAAGCGCGCCTGCGCCCAGCTTGGGAACGCAGTCCAATTCCTCTCCGGCGTCGTCGCCGTAGGAGGCGCGGATATCCGCTTCCCACTGTTCCTTCGGCGCGAGTTCCGTCCCCTTGGTTTTCGAGACCAGGGAAACGCGCTCGTAGAGGCCTGCCTCCATCGCATCGCGGAAGGTGATCTTGATGGGGACGCCCTTGCGCTTCCCGGCCTTGATCTCCTCCAGCAGCACATTGAACGGGTTCGAAACGCCGTCATGCGTCGAGACGACCACGACCTGACCGCCCCAGATCAGCAGCGCCATGGCCGACTTGATGACTTCGTTCACGTCCTTGTGGAACGCGGCTTCGTCGATGATGACGATGCCCTGTTTACCGCGAAGGGCACGGGGCACGCTGGGCAGAGCTGTGATGCGGAAGCCCGACGCGAACCGGATCGAGAACGCCTTGACGCCCTGTTCCTTGCCGTTCTCGTCTACGTAGAGGACTTCCTCCTCCTGGCACTCTCCGGCGACCATGCCAAAGGCTCGGGCCCACATGGCACAGACCTCGATAAATTCGAGGGTCATGTCCTTGTCATAGCCCATGTACCAGACGTTCTGGCCACCGGCTGAAGCCGCGCTTGCCGCCTTCAACGTAGCGAACGAGGCTAGGCCCCAAGTCAGGCCGATACGGCGCGACTTTTCGACCACGACCAGTCCGGTTCCGGCACGCAGCACGTCGATGGTCTTGGCTTGGTAGCCGAGTAGCAGGTCGCCTTTCGGCAGCCGCATGATCGCGGCCTCGGACGCAGCGCGGTCGCCCTGGATTTCACGCTCACGGATCGCCGCGTCGCGCTTGGCCTGGTCTTCGGGGGAAAGCTTCATGCCTTGGCCTTCGTGTCCAGCTTGAGCGTTGCGCTTCGGCTGGTGAGCTGCTGCCGCGCGTCGAAGTTCAGGCGGACTTTCCACCCGTCCGCATAAGTCGCCTCGGCACGCCGGATCACGTCGCGCCCGTCGAACCAGGCGAAGACCTCCTTCGGCTCAAGGTCATTTATGGGCATGACCTGCTTGAACAGCTCAGCGGCCTGCTTGGGATCGCACCGGCCCTTGCGGAGCTTCGCGCGGCGACGGTTGGCGGGTTTGCGAGTGGCCATCAGTCCCCCCTCTGCGGCGGCGGTGGACTGTTGCCTCCGGCGACCGCCAAATGCGGCGATCCCCAACCCGAATGGCCAATCGGCGCGACCCACAGGATCATGCCGAAATTCAACCAAGCCAGTTCACAGGCTTGCCACCGATACCAAAGGCCTAAGCCAAGTTCGTAGGTCTCTTCGCGAGACAGAATGCGACGGCGCAAAGTTGGAAGCCAAATCATCAGCCCTCGCTCCCCAGTACCGCGTGATAGATCGCATCGACCATGTCGGTGCTGAGCCCGCGTTGCCGCGCCGCCTTGCTCGCGTTCTCCGCCGCCTCGACGGTCGCCTTGCGGGCGGCACGCGCTTCGGCCTTCTCGATCACGTCCATGTCGGTCTTGCGGGTGAGCGCCATCGATCGCAGCGCGTCGGCAAAGTCCTTGGCTTCCTTGGGCGTGAGCTGGACGCCTTCGCCATCGTCGCGGCTGCCCAGCATCAGCTTGAACATGTTCGTTTGCAGGAGCTGCATGTTCACGTCGAGCAACTGGCTTTGCGTGCCGTCGCCAACCTGTTTGGCGAGCGCTTCGGCAAATACCTGCGTTTGCTTCATGTCCGCGCTCACGTCTTCGAGCGAGCGGATATGCCGCCCCAGCGCCGATCGGCTGGGAACGTCCTGCTGGCCCATCTCGACGAGGCGATTGCGGATCTCGTCAATCGTCCACCCCTTGTTGATCCGAAGGTCCCCGATCAGCTCGCGGATTTCGGGATCGAGGCGGTCGATCGACGAGGGCCGGCTCTTCTTCCGGCGCTCCTTGGCAACGCGGGGCGAGACCATAGCTTAGCGCGCCGAAGGACGCTGGACGCCGGGGATGATCGAGCGGCCCTTCGCCACTTCGCTACCGCGCTCGGTAATCGTGGCGACAGTCAGACCGATCGTTGCCGACTGGGCGGTAACCAGGCGCTGCTCCTGAAGCCATGTGATGTGCCCGCGCATCTGGTCGCGGGTGCAAGGCAGACCGAGCGCGTTGACCGCGTCCGTAAGCAGGCTGTCGTTAGCGCTGTAGCTGGGCTGTTCGTCCAGCAGCCGTAGAACCGACAGGCGGATATGCCCGTCGTGGATGGGTGCGAAATCGCCCGAGAGGCTCATGCGTTCATGCCCTTCTGCACGATGAAGTCGTAAAGTCGATCGAGCTGCTTGCCGCGCTGTTCACCGGCTTCGCTGATCTTCGCGATCTCGCTGCGCAGCTCCGCATTCTGGCGCCCTTGCTCGACGACCAGGCGCTCCAGGCGCTCGATGTCGCTGGCCTTGGCCGAGCGTCGCTCGATGTCCTGGATTTGGTGCTCGATCGCGTCGGTCTTCTTCGCCTGGGCATCGACCGACGACACCACGCCGGAAACGTCGCGCTTCACGGTGCGCACATCGCTCTCCAGTCGCGCCAGCTTCTTGCTCAGCGAGCCCGTGCCCTCGGGGTTGGCCTGCCCGCCCTTCCAAATGGCAGCAGCGATGCCGACCACGATGAAGGCGATCATGGCCAGTTCTTGCCAACTCTCACTCATGAACTCGGGTCCTCGGTCTTGTCGCCCGGCTCACGCGGGGTGGTTTCGGAGATTTTGAAAACGCGCTTCACGAAGCCGGTGACCTCGGCGCCGGCCAGCTCGATGAGCGAGTAGCCGGAGAAGCCGAGGCCGATCGCGATGACGAAGGCGAACAGCGCATTGGGCTGGGATTCGATCACCCACAGCTCCACGACGAGGAGCATGATCACGGTGACCAGGACGAATGCGCCCAGTCCGTTGCCGGCCTCGCGTTTGCGGGCTAGCGGCCGCGCCAGGGCAATGCCCAGCGCGCCCAGAATGCAGGTGACGGGCGGCAGCGTAACGCCGCCGGCCGTGAACACGAACGCGTCTGCAAGACGAGGCGTCGGGTTGACCGTCGCCGTTACGGCGAGAGTGGGGAGCCACGCAGCCGCAAACTTTGAAAAGGGTATGGGAGTGGCGATCATACCGTATCGATCCCGGCCGCGTTCATATGCGCAGCCATGCGGGTAATCAGATCGTCGATGTCATTGGCATTCTTCGCGACATCGTAGATTACGGCACCGTGAAACTCGCCGCTGACATTGCTCGAGGTGTAGCGAGCCAGGCCGAAGGCATGATAGCCGCCAAATGCCTCCATGTAGGCTGCAGTCACCGCGTCCGCACTGGTCGTCCCGAGGATCGCACTCGAGGCCTTCGCCCGGAAAATGAAAAGGTCGGTCGAAGGCTTGTAGGACCACGCCGCGATGAACCAGTCATTCCGGCTCGCAGCGGCGATTGAGACGCCTTTGCGTGGTGACCCACCAAAGTTCGCGCCCGAAGCATTTGCGAACATCGCGGGCTGGATGTTCTCTGCGGCAGCACCGTGGTCAACATTAACGGTTACCCCGGTTTCAGGGTTGCTGGCAGTCATGCCGCCAGACTGGAAGGCCGCCGTGGATTGATGCACGCAAGGATAGTTGTTTGCCACCGGCGCGTGCGAAAAGCGGTTGGCAGTGACGAACGTGAACTCCTCACCCCAGTTGATGTTCGTATCGAACATGAAGCCCGCACCGGCGGTGGTCGTTTGCAAGCCTCGGTCGGTTACGACCGGAACTTGGGCCCCCAAGTGGAGCGAAACGGTCCGGCCGTTGTCCGACAAGTCAGCAAGGCTGGAGACGGCGGCACCGACAGTGAGGCCCAGTTCCGTAGGGAGCCAAAGTCCAGCAAGATCATCAGCCGGGAAGCCTTTGACCGTCGTAGTGAGCTTTCCCAGCGGGGTGCCGCCGGGGATGGCAAAATCAAGTCCCTTGAGTTGCATATTACCAGCCCTTCGCTGCGAGGATTTCGAGGATGCGCGCGGCCACCTGCTGCCGTGCAGCGACGGTGAAGTGGAAGCCGGTGGTGTCCTGCGTGACGATCTGGCGCGGCGGGATGCCGTTGGCGATGTCGGTGAGGTCGTCGGCGGTCGGCGTCAGCCCGGCGTCGGTCATGCATTGGCTTGTGCCTGCCGCGCGATTGACGAAGTACGTGTGGATGTCGAAGAACCGGCCCGAATGCGTGGCGTCCATGGCGTTGCCGTAGGTCGCCAGCATGTCGTCGTTGTAAGCGCGGATCTGGGTGTGCGGTGTAGTGCCGTAGATTTCGGCGGTCGTCGGGTAGCCCGAGGGGACGATGCCGAAAATGAGGTAGTGCTTCGACAGCGGGGACAGGTAGGCGATCATCGCCTGTACGCCCGGCTTCGTCACGGACATGAGGGCGGCTGCGCCGTCATTGCGCCCCGGCCACATGATCTGCGTTCCGACCCGGTTGTTGATCCCGTTGATCGTGTAGACCGGCGTGCCCGCCGCAACAGCGACCGCCCCGCCTGCGACCTTCCGCCCGATGGTGTACACGTCGGCATAGGTCGCCGGATTGGTGTAGCTGCCCGCGTCCTTGTAGATCGTGCAGTCGACGCCATTGACCCGCACGTCCATCTGCTTTGCAACCGCAAGGCCTGCCTGGCTCAGGAAGCGCGTGGACATGGCGGTGATCGTCGCCGTTCCGCTACCGGGTATACTGTTCCCGCTGACGGTGATCGTACAGGGGATGCCGTTCTGCCGCGCTGCGATCTGCGGCGTAGTCTGCCGTGACCAGCCCGCCATGAAAGAAGTGCGTCCCGAGGCTATCGCGGCGAACTGAGGATAATACCCCTCGACGTCGCTGCTGTTGCTGTCCCCCATGAGGACAACGAGCGTAGAGCGCGAAGTGACCGGGGTAATCTCGCCAGACCCATCAGCGGATGCAAAGACCACTTCATCGAAGCCGGATGCGGCATCAGAAGTAAACACCAGCATGCCGTCTTCGGATAGGCTTGGCATGAAGTTGTTGCCGGCGCCGGTCTGGAAGGTGATCGCCCCGGTCGAGCGGCGCTCTACCCTGAGTTGCAGCAGACCTGAACCGTCAGCATAGCTGAACACAACATAGTCAGTGCTTGCCGCACCGGATAGCGGACGCGCGGAGATCGGCCGACCATTCACTAGTGGAGTGAACGCGAAATCGAAGCGACCGGCATAAGCGCCGCTTTTGCGCCATCCTCCGAGCAGGTTGTCTGCCGCATCCGTGACAGGCCAAAGAAAGTCGCTTTCAACTGCCAGAAGGGCCGCCAACGCTGATTTAAGCGCACCGTTTGCCGCCAAGGATATATCGGTCATGCTGTGGCCGCTGTTCATCAGCATGCGGCCATCGACATCAACGGCCCAGACCACTTGGTCCGCAAGATCAGTCGCAACAAGGACGAGAGAATTGGGCCAGTTCAGCGCATAACACGGCTGCTCGGGGAAGCTGATGTTGAGAGCGTCGAGTTTGCCGTCAAGATCGCCAGCAGTCGCCGATGCAGTCTCCGCCCAAGCCTTGGCGTCGTTTTTCAATACCTCGACCGCATCGCGTATAGCTTTAGCAAGCTGCTCGAATTGCTCCCAGTTCCCTGCGCCGCTGGCGCCGACCTTCCGCCACCACCCGTTGGTCAGCGGGTCTGGATCGTTGTTGACCAGGGCAACCGTGTCTTCTTCGTGCGCCAGATCGGCCTGAAGCGTGATCTCATCGGCAAAAATCAGGTCGGTCGCGATCAGCTTCGCCAGGAGCTGCTGGTAGGGCGTCTTCTGGATCGCACCGCCAGGGCTCTGGATAAGGACGAACGCGTCTTCCGCCGGCGTCGCCGCGACGGCAATCTGATCAGGGCTGACTGTTTGAAGATCGTCGCTCACTTGCAGGCCTCCCGCGCGTCTGAAAGCCGATCGGCAAGGCCCGATGCCCAGGCGAGCTCATCGCCCAGCCAGCCCATGCCGGACGCATTGCCTTCGATCACCGCGCCTTCGGGCACGATGGGCTTGGCCGCGATCGGCGCGGTCACTTCGGATGGGCACACAGTCCGCACCTCGATCTGGCGCTCGATCACCGGCGCTGGAGCGCTGGCGATCGTCTCCTCAGTTCGCGAGCCGGCGCAGGCAGTCAGCATCGCAAGCGATGCGGCCGTCAGCGCTGCGCGGTGCATCGTCGATGATCTGGCGAGCATTGTTCTTCCTTGTCTGTTCGGCACGGCCGCGCTCCTCGGCGCGGGTCACGGCGGCGGCAGTGTCGGCTGTGACCTTGTCCAAGGCCGTCTTGAGAGAGGCGATTTCCGCCGCTTGGGCATCGCCCTGGGCAATCAGGCGCTTGGCGCCTGGGCCGCACGCCTGGCTCGCTGTGAAACGCTTTTCGTCACGCAGCTCGGGAAGCAATGCGCCCTCGCAAACGACGGTCGCGCGGTCGGCCGCAATACGTGTCGTGATGTTCGGGCCGCACTTGCCGAGATCGCCGGCCGGGGCAGATGCTGCCTTCTCACAGGCCTCTGATGCGTCCGCGACAGCCTTCTGACTGAAACGGTCGGCTGCCAGCCATACCAGCGCCGCCAAAGCGGCACCGACCACGCCGAAGGCCGCAAGGCGAGCGGTGCTGAACCAGCTCATCAGAGTTTGCCCAGGCGTTCGGCACGGGCCAGCCAGCCGCGCAGGAAGCGCTGTTGGCTGGGATAGCGTGCCACGATGTTGCGATAGCGTTCGCGAACCGCCGCGCGGTACGCCAGGATGATCGCCTGCATGCCTTGGGGCGGATACTGAAGAACCCAGATGATGGCTGCCCGGCTCTTCTCGCCCAAGCCGCCGTCGACCTTGAGCAGGTCCGGCGCGGTCTTGGAGCCCATCTTGGCTTTGGCCTCCATGAGGCAGGTATTCACTGCCCGCTGAAGAAGCTTCTTGGCGGCCGTTCTGCCGGCGTTCACGCCTTGGTCGAAAAGCATTTCACCGATCGGCCGGGCGAAGCTTTCGCAGTCGAGTGGCTTCCAGAAACAGCGATAGAAGAGATAGCGAGCGTCGCCCCTGGTCAGCAGCCGAATGTCAGCGCCGTCTATGTCGCCGTCCATGTCGAGATCGAAATCGAGCTTGCCGTCGCCGTCGTCGTCGAAAGTTCCTTCGGATGCCAAGAAGCGCAGCGAAATTCCGTTGTTGGTTTCGCCGCCCTTGTCGAGCTTATCGTTGACGTGACCGCCCTCGCTGCCGAGAACATCGTCACTGGCCGCAACGTAGCGCGGACCATATCCGATGGCGGTGATTTCGTTGGGAGTGGGTTCCTGTGCCATGACCGAGAGATACGGTCGAAAGGCGGCGCCCCATTACCCCTGCATACGGGGCAAAACGCTCAATTAAACAGATCGAGCTGCTGTTGGTTCGCTTCCCGGTGCTTCGCGAGAATGGCGTAGACCTGTGCCTCGCGGATTTTTAGCCGGTTAGCAATCTCTCTCTTCGTCACCTTCTGATCGGCAAGCTGCACGACCATGCGGTAGATGACAACACGATAGGGCACCTTGATCCAGGTGCGATAGAGGCAATCGCAAAGATGAAGCGCAGCGGCCTCGCCGATCGTCTCGGCAAGGCGCGGTTCGCGCTTGTGATCCTTGGGGATGTAAAGGCGCTCACCGCGAAATTCGAGCGCAAGCGCGAATGCCGCCTCTTCGCCGATGATTTCGGCGATATCGTCCAGGACCTGCGATCCTGTGCCCAGGGGCGAAGAGGCGGCGGCGCCGACCATCAAGCCAGCGCCACGATCAAGGCACCAAGGATGACCAGCCAGAAGCCAGCAAGCGCAATGAAGATACGGCGCCACACCTGCGCGCGTCGGGCATGGCGACGGCGATCTTCGCCGACGATTGGAAGCGTACGGCTATCCAGCCTTTCGCCGAACTGATCGAAGCTGCTGTGCGAAACGAAGCAACGGTCGGTCACGGGCGTCCTCCCGTCATTTCACGCAGCTTGTCGCCGAGGTTCGCAGCGAGGCTGGCGTGCTGCTCGGCAGAGAACGGGCGTTCTTGCGCCGTCTCTATCCCGCAAAGGCGATACGCGGCGATAGGAAGCGTCCAGTCGTCAGGGATGACGCCCGCCGCCTTCCTCTTCGCGACGATCGCCGCGCACAGGTTCGCCTGTAGGCCGAGCGGGCCGCAAGGAATGCCCTTGTGATCGACCAGCGCCCAGCCTTCACGGGTCGCCATGGACTTGAGCGCTTCGATCAGGCGGAAGGAATCGGAATCCCGCGCCCAGACCATCCGCTCGCAGCCGAGCTGCCGCTTGGCGAAAGCTTCCAGAGCGGGCTCGCCGGGATTGTGAACCACGCCCAGGTGATAGAGCGAAATCCACAGCGCGCGGGCTTTGACCGCCATGGGCTGCTGCGCTGCCTTGCGCTGGGACGCATTTGGCAGAGGGCGAAAGCCCTTTGCCTTGAGCGCTTCAACGACGCGCACGAGCTGCGGATCGCTGCAATCCTTCAGGCTCAACTTGCCCGTCTCCGAAAGCAGGAGTTGGCGATAGTCGTCCTCGTCCATGTTGAGGCTCTGGCGCCCGATGTTGATCTTCGCCAGGAGCGAACGGCGACGCTGGGTAGACTGGTCGAACTGCGCCGGCCGTGCGGGTGCAGTGTTACGCATGGTCACCTCCAACGATGATGAGAAAAGCCAGCCCACAGGCAAGTGCACACGCCGTGAGCCAAAAGGCGGCAACAATCTCGACCACGCTTTCCGTTGCCGAGACTTCGCGGTGGTAGGCACGCACGATCGCACGTGCGTTGGAGATCAGTTCGCGCATGGAGAGACCTCCGCCCAGGCGGGCCCTTGCGCGATGATCGCATCGAACCAGTCCGGGCCTGGAGCCGGCGCGAAACCGAGGAATCCCTCGATTTCGCGGATCAGCTCAATCCGGCCCATTTCGCCCTCGATCGAGAGGCGCGCCTCGCTATCGCGGACGATGGTGAGATTGCCGAAAAGGTCGGGAACCAGATGCGATCCCGCCTCGATATAGCCTCGCGTATCGCTGCGGACTTCGGCCACGGCGCGGGCGAGCAGAGCGCTCGCCGTTGCCATGCGCCGCACAAGCGCGTTTTCGAGATCCGCGCTCATGCAGCGATCGCCCGAGCCGAAAGCTGCGCCCATGCGTCCTGAAGGTGGTCCGTGTTGAGCGGCTTGTTCTCGCTGGAAGCAAGCATCCATGCGAGTTCCAGCATCATCGTTGCGCCGCGCAGACCGCCCGGCAGAAGCGCGACCTTGCGGACCTGTGCGACTTCCCTGTCGCTGGAGATGCCCCATGCTTCGGCAAGCGCGTCGGCATCGGCCAGGAGTGGGACGTTGCGCACCAGCTTGATCGAAACGCGGCTGAACAACTGGGCGAATGCTGCCTTGCGGCCGCCGCCCTCGATCTGCTGCATGATCCCGATGTTGCCGAGGAACACGATGCCGACGCCGGTGAGATCGTGCCAGCTACGGATTTCCTCGATCGCCTTGACCGAAAGATGCTGGGCTTCGTCGATGATGATGACCGGGTTGCGCAGATCGCGGACCTTCTCGCGGATCATGCGCGACATTTTCTGCGGAGACGTGTTGATGTCCGGTTGTCCCAGGGCGGCAAGGACTTCCTGCTGCATGGGGGCAACGCCCGAGGTCGACGGGGTCATCGTCACCATGAACACGTTCGGGAAGCAGGCCGAGAAATAGCGTGCAGTCTTGGTCTTGCCGAGGCCTGGGCCCATTGCGCACAGGACAACCTTGCCGCGCTGCCCGAACGCCAGCAGGTTCATGATCTGCTCGCTGGTTTCGGTCTTGAAGTACTCGGGCACTTCCGGTGCGTCGATCGCGATGGTCGCCTGCTGGACGAGAAGCTGGCGGTACTTGTAGACCAGCTGGGCCACGCGCTCTTCGTCGCCCTTATAACCGTTCTCGCTGCCAAACTGGCTGAGCGTACCGGCCGGGACGTTCATGCGCTTGGCAAGCTGCGACCAGCTCGATCCGGTGCCCGCGCGGTGGTCCATCAGCCAAGTGCGCTGCTCTTCGAGATCGATGTACTGCTTCGTCGGATCGTTCATGCTACTTCACTCCAGTCTCTTTGGTGGGACCAGTGCGCGGGGTCAGTTTCCTAGGCCGTCCCGCGCACCGACATTTCTTCAATCGTCGGTGCCGCCCACGAGCTTGAGGGCGTTGAAAACTCGGGCTTCTCGTTCGTGATGCTGGACGGCCAGCGGGGCGGGTTTGAGCGCGGCAGCCGTCTGCCCGCGATGGCGAACAGGCCGGATCACGGCGGGCTCGGGTAGCTCCATCTTCGCAGTATCGGCCTGAAGTGCGGCCACCTGTTCGGCAGCCAACAGCATTTCGGCCTCTGCTGCGCCGCGAATGCGCTTGCGGTAGTCGGCCCAGCGTTTCGCCGCCGTCTTGGCCGATGCTGCGTCGAGGAAGCCGGTGTCCTGGATGATCTCGGCGCTGGTCAGATAGCGGCCGTCGAGCGCGTAGAGGTGAACCTCTCGCATCAGGTTGTCCGGGTCGAAGCGAACGGTCACTTTCTGCCCGTGCAGTTCGCCGCAGGCTTCCGACCAATAGCGATTGCCGTAAAGTTCGATCTCGCCGGTGCGACGGTCGACCGACTTTTGCTCGGCTGCCAGCAGCGCCATGCGCATCTGCTCAGGCGTGGCCTTGCCGATCGGCGCCGAGGCGTAGCTTTCGGCGAAGACTTCGTCGAAGCTGCGATTCCGGGCCATTTCCGTGCGGCGGCCTTGCTTGGCGTTATGTGCCGCCATGCCCCGATCGACATGGGCCACAAACGCATTCCACTCGATAGCCTTGCTGCCGTAGTTCTCCGGCTTCGCCATGGGATTGTTGCCGGTATAGGCGCCTTCCATCGCCGGGTGCTTGGCGATCGTCTCGCACAGGTCGCGGAATCCGCGCTCGATCGGCTTCGATTGGCCGCGATAGGGCAGCGCCCAGTGGATGCCGATGCCGAGTGCGGTGAGAAGACCGGTCGGCTCTTCTTCCTTGATCTTGAAGCGGAAGCGTGACTTCGCGCCGCCCGTGATCCACTTCGACGCCCACGCACGGCCGTTGTCGAGCACGCATTCTTTCGGGATGCCGAAGACTTCGAACACGTCTGCAAAGGCAAGGCGTGCCTGGATGGCGCTTTCCTCGCCGCCGATGCGCCATGAAAGGAATTTGCGGCTGTAGACGTCCTGGATGGCAACCATGATCGGGCGGATCACGCGGCCATCCGGCGTCTTCACGAACACGTCGAACTTGTGGCCGTCGATGTTGATGCATTCCAGGGCGTGAAGGTCAGAAACCGTGCGGCGCTGGGATGGGATCGAGCGGCGGAGCGCTTCTTCACCCTCGCGGCGCAGCTTGATCACGGCCTTCGGCGTTTCCTTCTCCAGCCTGCGCTTGAAGGTCTTCTCAGAAGGCATTGAGAGGCCGCGCGCCTTGGCGATCTCGGCGGTGCGATTGTAGCAACTGGTCAGCGTCGGGGCGCTTGGACGCAGGTAATCGCTCTTGAACAGGTTCCAGAGAAGCGGGTCGATGTCGGCCACGGCGCCGCCGCCTTTCCGACGCGGAGCGAGCGCCGGAAGACGGTTCTCTTTCGCAACGCCCGTGATTTTATCAAGCCAATTCCACATTGTAGAAACTCCAACTGAATGGCGCCGCCCGCTCTCGGAGACGGCAGCCGACCGCGTGAGGCCCGAGCCCTCAAGAAGTTCGATTTCATTGATGATCCCAAGCCGGCGTTCCGCTTCGGTCTTCACCTTGGCCGACTGCACATCGAACCAGCGCCAGCCGCCGTTGTCGGTTTCGACCTTCTCAGGCGCTGGACGCGCATCGGTCAGGCCGCGCCTGGACAGTTCCAGCCGGGCCGTCCCAGGGAGGAGCGAAACGTGGAATTCCACGCCGCCACCGCGCCCGGCGCGGGGGCGCACCAGCAGTTCGCCAGCCGCATTGGTCCGCATCGACCAACGCTCTTCTTGGGCACGCCGATTGATCGAACGCTTGTCCGCAGGCAGGCCGGGAAGCGCGAGGTCCGCCAGTTCGGCCGGCGTGAACCATTCGCGTGCAGTTTCCTGAAATTCGTCGAGCGCGCGAGACGCCATTACTTCCCCCGTCGGATGCGAGGAGCGCTCACGGCCAGCCGCTTGCGCTCTTCCTTGAGCTGTTCGATTTCGCGGTCGATGTCGCCGAGCCGCGCGGTATGGACTTCCTCGCCGACCAGCAGCGCCGCGCCGATTTCGCGCAGGAGCGGGTCGAGCAGATCGTGGCGGTGCGTGACGACGACGAGCGCGAACATGCGCGACATCGGCACCTTGTGACCGTCACGGGCCGGGCTGGCGTAAGCGTCGAGCATGGCCCGGCTTATTTCCTCACCCAGCAGCACACTCATTTCGGCCGCGATCACTTCGCGCGACCGGCTATCGCTGTTCAGAATCGACCCGACTGTGCGGCAAATCCGCTGCTCGATTCCTGCAAGCGCAGCCTCACCCCTCGCGGGTGCGGGTGCCTCGAACAGAAATCCGAGCTGGTCGGGATGAATCTTAGCCTTCGCCATTTCCCCCCTCGCGGAACGGGAAGTGGACGTGGTCCCGGAAAGGGAACTCACCGGGGCGCGGTGCTTGGCAACGGGGATCGCCATGGCGGGCAAGGTGCTTGCGGCACTCCTGGCCCCACATTCTGCGACCCCAGGCCGTTCCCTGGTGAGCAGGCAGGCCCTTGCCCCAAAGCGCCTTGCGGTGCTCGGCATAGGTCGCCGTCTCCGGCAGGTCCGCCGTCAACTTTGCAATGAGGCGTTGCGCATGATCGCGCCACCGGCTGTCAGACACGGTCGGCCTCGAACCCGTAAGAGATTGCGATCTCGATGACCTGCTCAAGGAACTGAGCTTCGGCCTTGCCGGTCACGCGGTACTTGCGAATTTGCTCCTCGCGGTCGCACGGCGTCACGAGGATGCCGAGACGCTTGAGGAAGGCAGTCGCCGCATTCAACTGGGCTCGCCGGACATCCGATGCCAGCGGCGGCAAGGTCTTCTTGCGGGCAGGCTCGCGGATAGAGTCCATTTGCTTACGCGGTGCGGGCAACGCGATCTTCTCGCCCCGGCTCGGAGCTGGTTTAACCTTGAACCGGAATTTGCTTCCTACATCGCCGATGGCAGGGATCGATTTAGCGGCAAATGCTCGCGCTTCGCCGTAGTCCGGCCGGCCGAGGTTGGGAAACTCGGCCGGCGCGGACGGTGCTGCCGACACCGGTGCGACCCGTGCGGGCTCTTCAGGTCCTTCCGTTCGTGCGGACGGCTTGCGGAAGCTCTTGGAAGCGATGGGCGCTGCGGCACAGTCCGGCCGGATCGTCGCTGGCACATCGCTTGATGAGGAGATGTCGCCTTTGACTTCGTCGGCCAGCGTAATCGGCAGGATAGGAATGCGCACAACGCCCTTTGACGGCGTCGTAGCGGGTTCGATCACGCGCCGAACGATCGACGGCGTCATAGCGAAGGGCGCAGGCTTCAGATTGCGAACCATCTATCAGTCCCTCATCATCCAGGGCGCTTCCCAGGCACCGAAATCGGTCAGGGGCGCGTCCATCGTTTCGAAATCGTCGGGTTGTTCGGTCGGGGCTTGCGTGCCGCAGGCCCGGCGCCGCGTGCGCTCCTGCTCACGGAGCCGGCGTTCCGCCTCTTTCGGCGTGCAGTTCCACTCCTGTGCCTTCTCAAAAGCGAGGCGGTGGGCGCGGTACTGCTCGGCGAGAGAGGCGTAGCGCGACATCAGCGGCGTTCCCGTTCCGGCTTGGGCTTGGCGGTCGGGAGGTCGTATCCATACGGCCCGCCCTTGGCGGCGTATTTGGACTTCACCGGCTTGCCCTGGCGAAGCTTCGCCGCCTTGGCAGCGACGTGTTCCCGTTGGCGTTTGGAAGACATCAGGCAGTTTCCTCCGCGAGAGGGGGAAGCCAGATCGTCTGCGTTTCGCCCGGCACAGTCGGCCGCCGCACGTCCCAGACGAGGGCGCAGTAGTCGATCATGCCGCCACGATAGGCACGGCTTCCCATTTGGTGGATGAGATCGCCCGGCGGCATCGAGGGCCGCTCGGTGAAGTGCAGGACAAGCTGCGGCGGGAAATCGTGGCGGACCAGCCGCGACCGCTTCTTGCCCATCGCCAGCCACTTGTTCGGCAGGATCATCACGACGCGGCGTGTCGCCAGCTTCAGGGCATGGCGCACGAACGCTTCCGCGATCTTCACTACGCGGCCGTCGTAGATGACTTCACGGTAGGAATAGGGCGGGTTCGACCAGATTTCGCACTCGTCTGTCGGCGCGGTCTCGCAATCCATGAAGTCGGCCGAGAAGAACGTGGGCAGCGTCTCGAAATCGTCCCAGCAGACGTTGTTGACCACGTCGGACAGGAAAATCCGATCCACGCCCCAGCCTTGCAGGCGCGATCCGCTGTGGCCGTAGCCTGCTGCCGGGTCCCAGATCGGCACCGGCACGCCTGCCTCCAGTTCCGCGATCCCGATCGCGCGCACGATCTGATCCCATTCCCAGCCTTCCTCGACGTACCAGTCGAGCGGATGGCGCTTCTTGGGCTTGGCCGAGGAAAGCTCACCGCGCATCGTTCAGCTCCTCGTTGAGCCGGTCGCGGAGTGCGGTCTTCAGCGCAGGCGTGAGCAGCGGCACGAAGTCAGTGAACAGGAACCGTTCCTTGTCGCCCTTGCCGAGGCGCGACCAACCGCTCTTGATGGCGTTGAAGTGCTTTTGGCTCGCCAACGGTGACGCGGCACCGACAGAGCCGGTCAGGCCGATCCCGAGACGGACCTTCGCGTCCTCGACGCTCAGTTCTTCGTCTTCCAACAGCGCCTCGATCAACGCCTTGCGGCTGACCTCGTCGCGCACCTGGGCAATGTCGCGGAGTTGCTTCGCGTTTTCGCCGACGATGGGGTGCTTCGAGAGGGCTTCCGCCATGCCGGGGAATGGCTCGATGACAAGGCGGAACAGTTCGAGATCGCGGTGGATCGAACGGCGCGACATACCAAGCGCTTCGCCGACTGATTCCTCCCAGCCGTATGCTTGTGCCATCGTGGCACAAGCATCGCCGGTCTCTTCTGCAAGAGCCTCCTGAGCGGTCTGTTCGCTTGCCTTCACACGCGCCCATCGTGCCTTAGCGCCGAGCTTCTGGTGGCTCAGTTCGCCATGCTCGCGGGCAATGCGTTCCTGGGCAGCTTGAACCAAGGCGGCGGTGAACTTCGCGCGTTCGATGGGTGCGAGAGGGCGCCGGTGCAGGTTCTCGCTGGCCTCCAACTCTTTGAGCTGTTCGGGCGTACCTTCTACTTCGAGCGCGTGGACCGATATGCCTTCAACACGCGCGCCGATCAGTCGATGCATGCCGGTTACAAGCCGCCACGACTTGAGCGGCGAACCCTTCTTGTTGGCCACGACCTTGATCGGGTCTCGCTGGCCGTCCACCGCCATCAGACGACCGATTGCGGCGGCTTTGTCCGCGTGCAGGAATCCGATGCGCTCGCCTTCATCGACAAGATCGGGATCGATCTCGAATAGCGTTGCATTGGCCAGCAGGGATGCGGGAGCGGTCATGTATGGGGGCGGCCTTCACTTAGACGATGCGAGGCGGCGCCAGCGGCGCTAGCGTTCACAGCATCGGAATGGTTGGTGGAGAATTGCCCGTGGCGAAGAGCCTTGAGCAGAGAGTTCAGGAATTGGAGGACCAGGTCTGCGCCCTCCAGCAGCTCCTTCTCGCGCATATCGTCGCGTTCGCTGATGTGGACGGCGTCATGACCGACGCCACTTGCGATATCGCGTTGACGCAACTCGACGCGGCGTTGGATATCGATCGCACAGGTGCCGCTAAGCGGCTGGCTGGCCTGATCGAGACTGTCCAGAAGTGTCGTGCATAGCTTGCTGATGTCGCGGAGAGTTCGCCGCAGCTTGAGACGGCGTACCGCAAGGTGGGCGGCGGTCGGGCTGATGAAACCGGCAGGAACTCCGGTCACGAGATGCCCCAGTTCTTGTCATAGTTTCGCCAGAACCTTCCGAGGGAAGAGCGCGAAGGCGCACGGTCGCCAAATTCCTCGCGAAGTTCACGGATCGCCTGGTCGATTGTCATCTGGCGGTGCCGCAGGAGGACCGCGGCGCGAACAGGCTGGTCACCCCACCAGTCAGGGAACCGCATCTTGCGGCGATCACCGGCATCATTCCGGTATCGGAAGATCGCAGGGGTATAGGTTACGGCAGCGGCGTACTGCGGGCTTTCAACAAGAGCGCGGGTGCCTGCGGCTCGCTCCAGTATGTCGATCCGGCGTTCCAGCCGGTCGAAAGCACGCTCCTCGGATGTAGGCGCGGAAGCGGTCAGTTCACCTCGGCGGTAGGCCATGTACACAGTGATGATTTGGGCGCGGACCGCCGCCGCATTCGGTGCGCGGCTGAACATGCAGATCAGCAGCGCTTGCGCCTCGCTGAGGTAGTAAGTTGTGACCTCTCGCCGGCCGCCTTTGCCGTGTTCGATCAATTCGCGCGCCGCGCGAATTGATCCATGCAGGGAAAGTTCACCCTCGTTCTTCCGGATCACCCGCCTGATGTCGAGTGGCTGGGCCATGCCCAGCACCTCGCCAAGGCGCACATCCATGACGCAGTGCTCGCCGTCGATCGCCCGCAAATCTGCGGGACACAGTGCCAGGGCGCCCATGTTCAGGCCACCTTGTCACTTAGACGATGCACCTGGTCCTGTTTGCGCCTATGACGGGGCGTTGTTGACAGATTGTAATAGAGTTCAGCGTAGTGGGAATTTACCCGATGCACCGGAATATCCAGCTCATCCGCCACGGCCTCAGCCGCGCGCATGCTTGCCTTGCCGATGAGCAATTGGCTCACCATTCGGTAGGGCAAGCCCTTAAGTCTCTCGAATTTTCCAATCGTGCCATAGCGCTGGCGCAGCTTGGATTTGATGTCTTCAGGATGGAGTGGAGGTAGCATGGCTGTATCCTGTCTTCGTCACCGTTGGTTACAACTAGATCTTTTGGTGTAACCAACGGTGACAGTCAAGGGCCATTCAGATGTGGACGCTGAAATTGCGGCCATGAAAGATGCTGTTGGAGCGGAAAATAACGCTCAACTAGCTGATTTTATTGGAGTTAGTCGAAACGCGATTAGCCTCTGGAGGAAGCGAAATTCCATTCCTGAGAGCGCGCGCCGAAAGGTCGCTACGCTCGCGAGGTATGGCGCTGGCGCGCGCGCGATGGACGAAAAGCGGATCGAACTGGGTGGCGCAGTGATCCATGCCGGGCGTTGTCTTGCTCTTGCCCTGGCGCCGTCAGTGGACTCGCTTGAAAAGGGTGGCCGCTATCACCTCAGCAACTATGGCGAGGTTCTAACCCATTATTCTAGTTATTTCCGAGAGTTAGAACTTTCGTTCGCCGAAATGGTGGCAGAGCGACAGCAATTATCAGGAGAGAAAAACGCCTCGGAAGCAATGTCTGTCATCTTGCGGGAACAAAGGGGCGACTACACCGACCTCTATGAACGCGCGATCCAGCGCGCCTATGCTTGGCGAGCAGGTGAGGCTACGCAATAGGAGCTGTCATGGCAAACGAACTTGATGATATCATGGCCGAATGCGACTGCCCTGTTTGCGAGGTGATGTTCGAAATCAGCTATAAGACCATGCGATTGGG
>NZ_JAPCWC010000029.1 GCF_026420865.1 Novosphingobium clariflavum
AGCGCCGCTCAGGGCATCATTCAAGCAGCCTCTCGCAATCTCCCTCTCAGGGCAAAGCCCGGGATCAGTCCTGTGCCGCGTTTTCCTTGAACTTCTCGATCAGCTTCGAGAAATCGGCCGACATCGCCTCCTGCCGGGGCGGGAAGTCCTTGAACGTCATCACGTGCTTGGTCATGAAATCGACGATCGGCAGCAGCACCCAGCCCTTGTGTTCGGCCATCCTGCGGTTGACGTCGCCCCACTGGCGTTCATACGGGTCCATCAGGATGTTGGTGACCCACGGGCGGCCCAGGTGGACGAGCGGATTGTCCCACTTGCCTTCCATCTTTGCCGCGATCGTCACCTTCCACGGCCCGTAGCGAACGGCGGTGAGGGTCGTTTCGTCATAGTAGAAATAGTGCTTGCGCGCCGACGGTCCCTTGCCGGTGAACAGCGCCGTCTGGTCGTAGCCGTCGAGATGCACCTTGTACGTCTTGCCCTTGTACTCGACGCCTTCCTTCAGCTTCTTGTCGATGTCGGGCATGCCCACGAGCGCCGCGAAGGTCATGAAGAAGTCTTCCATGGAGACGATTTCGGCGCTTACCTGCCCGGCCGGAATCTTGCCGGGATAGCGGATGACGCAAGGCACGCGCACGCCGCCTTCCCAGGTCGTGCCCTTGTCGCCGCGGAACGGCGAGGTGCCGCCTTCCGGCCACATGTACTGGTAGGCGCCGTTGTCGGTGGCGTAGACGACGATGGTATCCTCGGCGATGCCCAGTTCATCGAGCTTGGCGAGAAGCTGGCCGACATGGCCATCGTGTTCGGCCAGACCGTCTCCATAGACGTCCTGCTCGGATGCGCGCGAGACGCCCTTGTGCTCGTCGACCAGGTGGGTGAACACATGCATGCGGGTGGCGCAATGCCACACGAAGAAGGGCGTTTCGGCCTTGACCTGACGCTCCATGAACTCGCTCGACTTGGCGACGATCTCATCGTCGAAAGTCTTCATGCGCTCGGTCGTCAGCGCGCCCTCGTCCTTGGTCGGGCCGTCGGCAGTACCCGAGATCACGCCGCGCACGTTCCACGCCTTCTCGAATTCCTCCGTTTGCGGCCGGTCGGGATCTTCGGGATCCTCGTTCGCATTGAGGTGATAGAGGTTGCCGTAGAACTCGTCGAAACCGTGGCGGTGCGGCAGGTGTTCCTCGCGGTCACCCAGATGGTTCTTGCCGAACTGGGCGGTGGCATAGCCATGCATCTTGAGGATCTGGGCAATCGTCGGGTCCTTGTCGGACATGCCCTGCGGAGCGCCGGCGCAGCCGACGGTGGTGAGCCCGGTGCGGGCGGGCATCTGGCCGGTGATGAAGGCGGCGCGACCGGCCGTGCAGGATGGCTGCGCATAGAAGGAGGTGAGCTTGATGCCTTCGGTGGCGATCCGGTCGATGTTCGGCGTCGGCACCCCCATGATGTCGCCGCCGAAGCAACTGATGTTCGAATATCCGATGTCGTCACCGAAGATGACAAGGATGTTGGGCTTTTTCTGCGACATGACGGTGGTCCTTTCCCTGTGTGCTGCGCCGAGTGGGAGGCTGCAATCCCGAGCGAGCCCCAAACATCGAGTATTCTACCGGTGGCCGTCGCAACCGTTCGAGACGGGGTGCGAACAACCTGTGGGGGCAAGCTGACGGGCAGTCGTCCCGGATAGCGGTCGGAAATGCATTGCGGTCATTCCAGTGCCGATTTGAAATCCCCGAGTGCGGACCGCCTGCTTCCGGATTTCGCCCGCATGGGATTTCTGGGCAGGACACTGTCAGGTCCCCGCAGGCAACGAACACCTGTCGGTCGATCGGCCGGAAATTGCGTCGTCGACCGTCAGGTGCGTTTGTTCAAAAGGCCGCGATTACGAAGCTGTCCTCGCGGCCTTTGGGCTTATGCCGGTTCCTTCGCGGCAGGCTCTCCGGTGTCGGTCTTGCCCAGCTTGAAGTGGACCTTCTCGATCTTGCCGGTGAACAGGAAGGGCAGTTCGTAGGTGAAGTCGATGGGGGTGCCCACGTCCATGCCCACGTCGAGCCCTTCGCCCAGCGAGAACTGCGCCGGGACGGTGCGTTCGAGGCGGCCCTCGGCGATGGTCTTGCCGTTGGCCTTCACCGTCACCTGGCCGCCCTTGCCGACGCCGCCGCCGTCATACTTGAAGTCGACGACCAGCTCGTGCTTGCCGACCGGCAGCGCCTCGCTCGCCTCGAAGGTCGGGCGATCGAGCGAGAGGAAGTTGTAGACGAACACCGGCTTGCCTGCGCGCAGGTACAGGCCGTAGCCGCCCTCGATGCCGCCATGGGTGACGACCATGCCCTCGACGGGGTCGCCCTCGGGGATCTCGATGTCGGCGGTGATCGTCCACGACTTGTTGAGCATCGGCGGCGAGCAGGCATCGGGCACCGCGATGTTGCCCGGGTAGTAGGTCAGCTCGTCGCGTCCGCGCACCAGGCTGGGGCGGCCCATCGCCTCGGAGTTGAAGCGCTCGGTGGCGCGCCAGTCGAGCGGGAGCACGTTGTACTTGGCCGCTTCGACCCACCACATGTCCTGCATCTGGCGCAGCTTCTCGGGGTACTTGTCGGCAAGGTCGTTGGCCTGCGAGAAGTCCTCCTCGATGTTGTAGAGCTCCCAGGGGGCCTTGTCCGGATCCCACTCGCCGCGATTGGCTTCCCACGGCACGAACGAAGGCGAGGACGCCATCCAGCCATCGTGATAGAGACCGCGGTTGCAGCCGAGTTCGAAATACTGCGTCTTGCGCGTCTCGGGCGCCTTGGCGTCCTGCAGCGCGGCGGCGAAGCTGATCCCCTCGATGGGCTTTTGCGGAATGCCGTTCAGCTCGCGCGGGGCGGTGATGCCGCACAGTTCGTAGAGCGTGGGCACGAGGTCGATGGTGTGAAGGAACTGCTCGCGCAGGCCTCCCTTGTCCTTGATCCCCGCTTCCCACGAGATGATCATCGGGTTGCGGGTGCCGCCGAAGTGCGAGGCGACCTGCTTGGTCCACTGGAACGGCGCGTTCATCGCGTGGGCCCAGCTGGCGGGGAAGTGGTTGAAGTGCTTCGGCCCGCCCAGCTCGTCGATGACCTTGATGTTGTCTTCCCACTTCTCCGTGATGCCGTTGAAGAAGAGGTTTTCGCACAGCGAGCCTTCAAGCCCGCCCTCGGCGCTCGAGCCGTTGTCGCCGGCGATGTAGATGAAGATCGTGTTCTCGCCGCCGGGCAGCGCCTTGCAGGCATCGACCACGCGGCCCAGCTCGTAGTCGCACTGGGCGCCGTAGCCGGCGAACACTTCCATCATGCGCGAATAGAGGCGCTTCTGGTCGGCATTGAGCGAATCCCACGAAGGCAGCCCCTTCGAGCGCTCGGTGAGCTGGGTGTCCTGGGGCACCACGCCGAGCTTCTTCTGACGCTCGAGCGTGACTTCGCGGTACTTGTCCCAGCCCTCGTCGAACTGGCCCTTGAACTTCGAGATCCATTCCTCGGAGGCATGGTGCGGGGCATGGGTGGCGCCGGTGGCGACATAGAGGAAATAGGGGCGCTGGGGCGCGATGCTCTTCACCTGGTGCACCCAGTTGATCGCCTTGTCGGCGATGTCGGTGGTGAGGTGGTAGTCGGGATCGGGCGACTTGGGAACGAGGTTGCGGTTTTCCCAGAGGATCGGGTTCCAGTGGTGCATGTCGCCCGCGTTGAACCCGTAGAAATAGTCGAAGCCCAGGCCATTGGCCCAGCGGTCGAACGGGCCTGCGAGGCTGGTGTCCCAGGGCGGGGTATTGTGGTTCTTGCCGATCCAGGCGGTCATGTAGCCGTTCTGGCGCAGGACCTCGCCGATGGTGCCGCAGCTCTTGGGGAGCACGCAGGTATAGCCGTCATAGCCGGTGGCGATCTCGGTGATGCCGGCGAACGAGGCCGAATGGTGGTTGCGCCCGGTGATCAGCGCCGCGCGCGTCGGGCTGCACAGCGAGGTGGTGTGGAAGCGGTTGAACCGCAGGCCCTGCGAGGCGAGCTTGTCCATCGTCGGCGAAGGAATGCCGCCGCCGAATGTGCCGAACTGTCCGAAGCCGCAATCGTCGATCAAGAGCAGGACGACGTTCGGCGCCCCCTCGGGCGCGGCGATCGGCTGAGGGAACTGCGCCGGATCGGAATCGGCCTGCGTGCGACCCACATCGCCAGGAAAGGTCCAGTCTGGGCGCGGAAGGACGTGTGGTGTGCCGGATGGGGCACCCGTGAGCGTCTTATCGTTCTTTGACATAAAGCTCTCCTGCAGGAATCTTGCCGCAGGAGACTAGGCCGAGCCTTTTTCCGTAGACATCGGGATTAACCCTGAAGCGATCAGGGAAAAGGGCGAAGTATCTCGGATTGCTGCTCTAGCCGGGCCGCAATTCAGGCTATTGGGCGGCGCCTTGGGTTCCCGACAGTCGCTGCTGACGACACTCCGGGACGGTGATGACAGGCTGTTCTGGACTGTCCGCTTTCGCGTTCGTCTGGATGACGCTCGAACGTCAACAAGGGGCGCCAAAGCGGACAGTTTGGGCCGGAGGGCGACTTTCCGGTTCGGAGCAGGTTCGCAGGGCAACCCCTCCAGCCGTGGCGATGCGGAATGTGTCCACGCCGCCTAGCAGGCGCTGCCTCGATCATTTTCACGGAGCTGGCCCCTGGTTTCATCACCTCTGCTGGCGATCCCAAACGGGAGCATGGCGCTTCGCGCAGAAGTGATTTGAAGGTTTATGCCCGCAGTTGTAGGGGCCCCGGATTGGTTGCTTGAACAGGCAGGTGCGCGGCTTTTTCGCGCCTGGAGGCTTGCATAAAGGCAGATCGTCGGGGTTTAAATCGCAATGAATTATCGACATTCCTTTCATGCTGGCAACAGCGCCGATGTCGTGAAGCACAGTCTCCTGATCTCCCTGGTGCAGGCCCTGCAAAACAAGCAGGGCGCGCTGACGCTGATCGACACCCACGCGGGCTGCGGGCTGTATGACCTTGAGGGCACGGAAGCCCAGCGCACCGGCGAGGCGATGCAAGGCGTCCTGCAGGCCCTTGCCGACCCGAACCCCTTGCTGAACCCCTATCGCGCCGCCGTAGAGGCGGTGAATGTCGGCGCCGAGCCGAAGCTCTACCCCGGCTCGCCGCGGGTTCTGGCCCAGCTTCTGCGCCCGCAGGATTTCCTGGTTCTCAACGAAAAGCACCCCGAGGACGCCCGCGCCCTGCGTAAAGCGATGCGCGACACGCCAGCCGCCGTGCATCAGCGCGACGCCTATGAGCTTTGGCTGGCGATGGTGCCGCCGCGAACGTCTCGCGGCGTCGTTGTGGTCGACCCGCCGTACGAACAGCAGGACGAGCGCGCCCGCATCACGGCCACTCTCGCTGCGGCTCACCGCAAGTGGGCGCATGGCGTGACGGTGATCTGGTTTCCGCTGAAGGAGCGCCCAACGCACGCGCACTGGAAGCACAAGTTGCGCGGCCTCGGCATCCCGAAATTTCTGAGCATCGAGCACTGGCTCTACGATGCCGATCAGCCCGGCATCTATAACGGCGCGGGCCTGTTTATCGTCAACCCGCCTTACGCCTTCACCCAGGCTTTGCCGCCCCTGCTGGAAGCCCTGCGCGCCGCGCTGGCTCCAGAAGGGCATCGGGGCGAAATTTCAAGCGAATGGTTGAACGAGTGAAAGAGCCGCTGCCGCGGTCGCGCTTTGGCTGATGGCTAGGTCGTAAACTCATAAACGGCACCATCGAGGTTTGAGGCAAAATGGCTCAGCGACAGGAGGGAAGGCGATGGAATATGTCGATATTTCAAGACTTCCCGACGCAGCGCTGGGCCATTTTGGTCAAACCCCGAAGGGGCGCCCAAATGGCTTCCATCTCGATCCGAAGCTGCCTTGGACGGGCAACCAGCCCGCCCGGCGACAACTTCGGCCCGATCTGTTCGCCATTTGGGCGCCTCGATGGTGCCGTTTATGAGTTTACGACCTAGTGGTTCGATTCCGACATTTGGTACCCTATCGGACAGGGCGCGCTCAAATGTCAGAATCGTCTCGAACCACTAGCATTTATTTGATTCTAGTTGCCTTCGGCATCGACCACGAAAACCATCGGCTTACCCCGCGAGTCAGGCTCCCAACCGGCGTTCAGTGCTGCCTGAATGCCCCTGATCACAACCGCATCGCCGATCTGGAGCCGGCCACGCGGCAAGCCTTTCATCAGGCGCTTTGGTGCCGGGAATTCGAGCAAGGCGCCGCGCTGGGTGTTTTTGCGCAGCAAGCTGACGGTCATGCCTTTCCAGCCTTCGAACTCGCTCCAGCGCGGCTCGCTCCGCAACTCCCATTCATATTGAACCCCGTCGACCTCGACGATACCGGAAAGCTTGTGGGTGTTGGTCATGCCACGCTGCCTAGCAGGTTCACGATTACATACCAGCGGCCGGTTGCGATCATGTCCGAGGTACCCAGGATTGGCCGTTCCGTAAGAGGCGCGCAGGATGGCAGCATCGTCCCAGTTGCGGAATGTCGCCTTTGGGTATGCGAACGGAGGAACACCGCCATTCGGATGTGGCTCAAAAGCCTATTATTGTCCTAAAAGTGGTCCGAGCGAATGCGCTGCAAATACGCGTCATTCTACGTTTTGGGTGTTTCTGCGGCGGCGATAGTGGACGATAGCAACGCTAGGCAAAACAAACGCCGGGAGGAATCTTATGACCATGGAGCTTCCGGGATGTTCCGCTATCCAGCGTGCCGTTGACATGGCCAAGCCGCTTGCAGCCCAAGACAAAGCTGCCGTGCAACATACGCTGAGCACGATAATCCCTAAGCGTATCATGCCGTTCATAACGTGTTGTTCCATCGGGCCGGTTGGGCCCTGATAGCCTAGGCGGCGTGGACAAATTCCGCATCGCCACGGTTGCCCTGCAAGCGGCGCCAGCAAGGCGCGAAGCCGCAGGAAGAGCGGGCTTCTTTCAAGGCGGAGCAACGCTGCTGGCGCCGCTTGCAGGGCAACCCCTCCGGGGCTGGAGGCAAAAGCCGCCCCTTCGGCGTCGGCTCGGCTAGAAGTATCGACATACTCCTGCGCCTCACCTTCTGGAATTGACGGCTTTTGCCTCCAGCCGTGGCGATGCGGAATTTGTCCACGCCGCCTAGCGAACGCATTAATGCACGCTTCGAGGTTTGAAAAAGCATCAGAAAATCGCCAAAAGTGATTCTGCTCAAAAACTTAGAGTATCCGCTCTCAGGCCATGCAAAACGTCGGATCTCTGCCCCGTAGAATCAGGCATGGAACGACCGACAAGGGCGCAAATCCGCCGCTCACACAGCTTATCGGCGCCATCCACGCCGCCTAAGCCGCCTGCGCCAGTGCCGGTTTGCTCAGCAGCGCCAGCAGCGAAATGCGGTTGAAGAACCACATCCGTTGCAGTTCCAGATTGCTGTACTTCCGCAAGGTATTGGCGAAAGTATAGGGCGTGTACCAGACGTTGTGATCGGGGTGGACGCCTTCGAGGAACGTCTCCGTCTCGGCGCGGTAGTCGAAGTGGCGGGCGCGGCACTGGAAGGCGTCGGGCACGGTGATGAGGAACAGGCCTGCATCCACCGCCTCGATCTGGGCGAGGAACCCGGCGACGTCGGGCACGTGCTCCATCACTTCGGGCACCAGCACCACGTCGTAGCGCCCGCGTGCCTGTGCCAGATCGGTGTAGAGTTCGCCTGTCACGTAAGGGCGTAGCTGCTCCAGCGCCTCGCCGTGGGGATCGACGCCGTCGAGATGGGCGCAGTGCTCCTCCAGCCGGACATGGAGCGAGGTGCGCGGATCGGTGATCGGCCAGTCCGCGCAGCCGACATGCAGCACCCGCTGTCCGGCGAGCAGGCTGGCGAACACGTCCATGCGCGGCAGGCCCGCCAGTTCGCTGCTGACCGGCACGCGCTGGAGGAAGTAGGGCGCGTGGATCTGTTCGAGGGGCGAGGCTGACGCGGCGACCGGTTCAGGCGCTGGTTCGGACATTGGGGGCGGGGCTGCGCCAGGCGCGCTTCCCGCGCTCCCAGCGCTTCCCGCGCTCACTGCGCGGACATCCGCCTTGTGGATGCGGTCGTAGGACTGGCTGGTCGAGCCCCAGAGCTGGTGCGCGTAGACCGGATCGCTGCCCTCATAAGTCACCCCGGTGAAGTGGCGCGGGATGAAGTAGTGGCTGGGGTAGATGCGCAAGGGGGTATAGGCGAACTTGCGGTAGCAGTCGGTCAGGCGCTGCGGGCCGACCGTCTTCCACGCCATCTCGCCGACCACCGAGGGGCTGGCGGCGATATCGTCGATGATCTGCTGCACGAAACCATTGCCTGCCGTGCAGCCGAAGTAGCCGGCGGCGATCAGGCCGGGGCGGGCGATCTCGCTTTCCCAGCAGGCGAAAGCCTCGCAGTCGAGCATGTCGTCCGGCAAGGGGCGGGTGCAGATGCTGTCCGCATCGAACACGATGCCGCCGTGTTCCTGGAGGATTTCCCAGCGCATCATGTCGGCCACGCCGTTCCACTCACGCTGGCGCATTTCGGCGATATGGCGCGCGTTGATCCAGCCGCGCGCCTCAAGCTCGGCATTGCCCCAGAGACGGAATTGCCAGTCCGGGTGCGCGGCGCGCCAGGTGTCGATGCAGTTGTCGGGGCGGCGGCTCTCGTCGCCCACCCAGATGAAGTGGAAGGTCCTGGGGATCATGCCTGCCTGCCTGCTTGCCTGCCTCGTTTCGATTGCCATCGAGACCTAGGCGAACAGGGTTTGCGAAGCGCGAAGCGGGGTATCCGGAGTTCTGCGTGTATCCCCGCCCCTGCGTTGGGGAACGCCAGGGGCGGGGCCACGGACCGGGGCCCGGCCGTCTGTCAAAGACATGGGCCGGGGCGGTCCTGGATGTGCCGGAGCGACACCGGTGGTGCGGATTAGCGCCGCTCCGGGCGGGATGATCTCCGGGGGAAGAAGATCAGTCCCGCGGGATGACCCAACGGATCGTCCCCATGTAGGAGCCGCCGACCGTCAGGCCGTCGGCATCGGTGGCGGGCTCGAACCGGGCGCGCCTGCTCACGTTCTTGCAGGTGGCCTCGTCGAGGCCCGAATACCCGCTGGAGGTGACGATCGTGCACTGGCCGACCCGGCCGCGTGCATCGATGTCGAGCCGGAAGCGCACCAGGCCCTGGTGTTCGGCGCGCAGGTCAGCGGAGGGATAGTCCTGGGTCGAGACCCAGTTGCCGGGGTTGCCCCGCGGCATCGCGCCGATCGGCTGGAAGCGTGGCGACGGCGAGGGCGTGGGGCCGGGCTGGGCGATCACATCGCCCTGGGCGGAGCCGGTGGCGGTGGAGACCGGGCCTTCGGACCGGTCGGAAACGGTGAAATCGCTGCTTGCGGGAACCTTGATGTCCGGCTTGGGCGCGGTGAGGACGGTGTCCTGGATCTGGCGCGTTTCCGGCTGCGGGATCGGCTTTTCCTCGGGCAGCGGGGGCGGGGGTGTCAGCCGGATCTGCTCTCCCTCCAGCCGCGGTCCCGGCACTGGCTTGAGCATGGTGACGGCAAGGCCGTTGATCAGGGCCAGCACGGCGCCGACCTGGATCAGCGCCACGACGCCGCCCGTCAGGACTTTCTGGTTGGAACTGGAATTCCGATCGGCATAGGACATCGGCATTCTCTCCATCTGCGTGCTCTTGACCGCGAGAGAGATCCGGTTGCGTGGTGCAAAATCCACGGCTGGTCGCGGACAGGGGGCACTTCACGGATGAAGCTATCACGATTTCGATTTATGCAAACGGAAAAATGCTGAGCATTACAAGTATTTATCTCAGTTAGCTGACTATCGCCATGCTTACTTCTTACCGCGCCGCAGCAATTGCTTTCTGTCTACGGCGTTGTACGGAGCTGCCCAGTCCGATGGCCTCGCGGTACTTGGCCACGGTGCGGCGCGCGAGTTCGAAACCCTTGCCCTTGAGCAGGTCGACCAGGGTATCGTCGGAGAGAATCGCCTTGGGATCCTCGGCGTCGATGAGCTGGCGGATCGCCGCTTTCACGGCTTCGGCCGAAGCGCCGCCTTCGCCGCCTGCCGCCGCCACGCCCGAGGTGAAGAAGTACTTCAGCTCGTACGTCCCGCGCGGGCAGTTGAGGTACTTGTTCGAGGTGACGCGGCTGACGGTCGATTCGTGCATGCCGATCGCCTCGGCCACGGTGCGCAGGGTCAGCGGCTTCAGGTGCGAGACGCCGTGGCGGAAGAAGCCGTCCTGCTGGCGCACCAGTTCGGCGGCGACCTTGAGGATGGTCTTCTGCCGCTGGTCGAGCGCCTTGATCAGCCAGTTGGCGTCGGCCAGCTTGTCCGAAAGCCAGGCGCGCGAGGCCTTGTCGGTGCAATTGCCGCGCAGTTCCAGGAAGTAGCCGCGATTGACGATCAGGCGCGGCAATGTCGCCTCGTTGAGCGCGATGTCCCAGCCCGGCGGCAGGTCGGCGCCGTCCTCTGGCCTGGTCGTGGCGGCCGTGATCAGGATGTCCGGCACCACCGCGCCGCCGGGTTCTGCGCCGAAGCGCAGCCCCGGCTTGGGATCGTAGCCGCGCAGTTCGGCCAGCATGTCGGCCATGTCCTCGTCGTCGACGGCGCAGAGGCGCTTGAGGCGCGGCAGGTCGCCGCGCGCGACGAGGTCGAGGTTGTCGATCAGCCGGGCCATGCAAGGGTCGAGGCGGTCCGCCTCCTTTGCCTGCAGCGCGATGCATTCGCCGAGCGTCCGGGCGCCGACCCCGGTGGGATCGAGCGACTGCACGACCGCCAGCGCCGCTTCGGCCTCGGGGATCCCGATGCCGAGATCGAGCGCGACGTCGCCCAGTGTGACCGGCAGGTAGCCCGCCTCGTCGAGCAGGCCGATCAGGTAGCGGGCGATGCCGGCCAGCAGGACATCCCCAGTGGCGGCGCCGAGCTGGGCTTCGAGATGTTCGACCAGCGAGACCCCGCCGCTGCCGTGCCGCTCGATGTCGGGACCGTCCTCGCCGCCGCTGCCGGAGAGGCGGATCTCGCCGCTCCAGTCGGGCTGGGGACCGTCGCGCGCGGCGGCTTCGCTGCCATCGCCGGTATCGCGTTCGCGCTCGCCGGCATGGACTTCATGATCGAGCGGGCGATCCTCGCCGCCGCGGCCTTCGCCGATCAGCCGGTCGACCGCCGAGGTTTCCGGCGATGTCAGGCGCGGCGGCTCGGCCGGGCCTTCCCCGCGTTCGTCGATTCCGCCAGCGGGGCCGCCAGCGGGGGCGCCCAGATCGAGCAGCGGATTGCCTTCCAGCGTCTCGCCGATGAAGGTCTCGATCTCGAGATTGGAGAGCGCCAGCAGCTTGATCGCCTGCTGGAGCTGCGGGGTCATGACCAGCGACTGGCTTTGCCGCAGATCCAGCCTGGGCCCCAGCACCATGGCTCAGCGTCCCGAAGGGGGCTGCCTCGTGTGCTTCGCCCCATGCCCGCCGTCGAGCCCCCTCACGGCGAGATATGGCGTGACGGGGGGCAGTCCCGTCACAGGGTGAAGCCTTCGCCAAGGTAGAGGCGGCGGACGTTCTCGTCCGCGACCAGCGCCTCGGGGCTGCCGGCGAACAGCACCTGCCCGCCGTAGATGATGCAGGCGCGATCGACGATGTCGAGCGTCTCGCGCACGTTGTGGTCGGTGATCAGCACGCCGATGCCGCGGGTCTTGAGGTCGCGCACGAGATCGCGGATGTCGGCGATGGACAGCGGGTCGATGCCGGCGAAGGGCTCGTCGAGGAGCATGATCGAAGGCTTGGCGGCCAGCGCGCGGGCGATTTCGCAGCGGCGGCGTTCACCGCCCGAAAGTGCCATCGCCGGGCTGGAGCGCAGGCGGGTGAGGCCGAATTCGTCGAGCAGGCGTTCCAGTTCGGTGGCGCGGATGTCGCGGTTGGGCTCGTTGAGTTCGAGCACCGCGCCGATGTTCTGCTCCACCGTCATGCCGCGGAAGATCGAGGTTTCCTGGGGCAGGTAGCCGAGGCCGAGGATCGCGCGGCGGTACATCGGCAGGCGGGTGACGTCGACGCCGTCCATCAGGATGCGGCCCGAATCGGGGCGGACGAGACCCATGATCGAATAGAAGCAGGTGGTCTTGCCGGCGCCGTTGGGGCCGAGCAGGCCCAGCACTTCGCCCTTGGCGACCGACAGGGAAATGTCGGTCAGCACGGCGCGCTTGTCGTAGCTTTTGGCGATCGAGATGACCTCCAGCCCGCCATTTTGCGCCAGATTGGCGGCAACTGCCGAGGGGGCGGCCGAGGTATCCTGCATGCGTTCGCTCGTTTCGGTCATCTTCCCCGTCGTTTACGCAGCCCTTCTTGCCACCGCAAGCGGCCATTTCCCTTCGGGCCCGCCTGATCGCCGGGCAGACCACCGGCAAACCCGCGCAACCGACTGGCCGGGGCCGCGTTTCCCGGTAAGGACGGCAAAGTGGCGGCGCTTGCTGCGTTGCAATAAAGTTACGCCATCAGCCGCATCGGCTTGATCATTGATGCGCTGCGTGATCTAGTGACCGCAGGAGATCGAGCAAGGGTCGCACTCGAGAACAGGAAGGTCGGCGCCATGGCCAGAACCGACGGACAGCCAGGAATTTCGGACAGGATCGGCGGTGTCGCCGACAAACGGGTGCCGACGACAGCGGCGGCAAAGTACCGGGAGGGGCGCGGGGAAGGGCACCGGGAAGGACACAGCGAAGGGCACCGCGAAAAGCCGAGCCGCGACTGGCGCCGCCGGATGAGCGATCACATCGCCTATGCCCTGCTGGCCTACACCGCCCTGCAGATCTTTGTCACGGTGGGCGCGCTCAAGGCCGGCGGCGAATCGCTGCTGCCCTATCTGGCGCTGGTGATCCTCGTCGGCGCGATCATTCCCGCCTGCCGCCGGTTCGAGCGCCGCTGGAACCGGCTGAGCGACGCAGAGGCCCACGATCCCGCATTCGCGCCGCTCTACCGCCGCGACAGGGCCATGCTCTGGGCGCTGGCGATCGGCCTGCCCTTTGCGCTTACCGGCGTGTTCAAGGGCCTCGCGCTGATCGTTCACTGACCCACCGGGCCTGAGGGGCCGCCAGGACGCCAAGACGCGACCATCCGCCGGGCAACCGTGGCGTTGCGGAATTCGTTCACGCCGCCTAGGTCAGCGGCGATCTCGCGTGCCCTGCCGGCATGCGGTGCGAATGGAGAAGTGACGCCCTATGCTCAGCCCCGCAGAAGCGCTTGACCGCGCCCAGCAGCTTGTCGAGCGGGCGCGCCGCGCCGGTGCCGACGCCGCCGACGCGGTCTATGGGGCAAGTTCCTCTGAAGCGATCCAGGTGCGTCTCGGCAAGCTGGAAGACGTCGAGCGTTCGGAAAGCGAGCATATCTCGCTGCGTCTGTTCGTGGGGCGCCGCTCGGCCAGCATCGGCTCCAGCGACTTGTCGGAGCAGGCGCTCGACGAACTGGCGCAGCGGGCTTTCGCCATGGCCCGCAGCGCGCCCGAGGATGCCTATGCCGGGCTGGCGCCGCAAGAGCGCCTGTCGCGCGGGCCCTGGCGCGACCTCGACCTGATCGACAGCCATGAGCCCGATCCCCAGGCCCTGCGCGCGCTCGCCGAAGAGGCCGAGGATGCCGCGCGGGCCGTGGCCGGGGTGACCAATTCGGACGGCGCCACCGGCAGTGCGGGGGGCGGCGTGGCGGCGCTGGCCACCAGCCACGGGTTTGCCGGGGCTTACGGTTCGACCAGCCGCTCGGTCAGCGTCTCGGTGGTCGCGGGCGAGGGTTCGGGCAAGCAGCGCGATGGCGAGTGGCGCAGCGCGCACCACCTTGCCGATCTGCCCTCGGCCGCGTCCATCGGCACCATCGGCGGCGAGCGCGCGGTGGCCCGGCTCGAACCCGGCACCATGCGCAGCGGGCCGATGCCGGTGGTGTTCGATCCGCGCGTCGGCGGCTCGCTGGTCGGCCATCTGATGGGCGCGATGTCGGGCGGGGCGATCGCGCGGCGTTCCAGTTTCCTGCTCGACCGGCTGGGCGAGCAGCTGTTCGATTCCGGCATCACCATCGCCGAAGACCCGCTGCGCCTGCGCGGCCTGCGCTCGCGCCCGTTCGACGGCGAGGGGCTGGCGACGAGCCCGCGCAATCTTGTCGAGCAGGGGCGGGTCACCGGCTGGCTGCTCGAAAGCGCCTCGGCCCGCCAGCTCGGGCTGGAGCCGAGCGGCCATGCCGCGCGCGGCGGCAACGGCGCGCCGGGGATCTCGGTCGGCAATCTCGACCTGCTGCCGGGCACGCTTTCGGTCGACGCGCTGATCGCCGACATTGCCGATGGCGTCTACGTCACCGAACTGATCGGGCAGGGCGTCAATGGCGTCACCGGCGACTACAGCCGGGGCGCCTCGGGCCTGCGCATCGTCGGCGGCAGGATTGCCGGGCCGGTGGCGGGCTTCACGGTTGCCGGCAACCTGCTGGCGATGTTCGCGGCGCTGACGCCTGCCAGCGACCTTGAGCGCGACCGCGCGATCAACGTGCCGACGCTGCGGGTCGACGGGATGACCGTCGCAGGGGATTAAACGCCGGGCGGCGAGGAGGCAGGGAGGCGAGGATCGGGGCGGCCGTTCAGGCCTCCCCGTTGCCGCCGTTGCCCCCGTTGCCGCCACTGCCGCCCGTGTCGGCGTGCAGGCGCACTTCCATTTGCGGGAAGGGGATCTCGATGCCCTCCTCGGCAAAACGGCGGGCGATCTCGAAGCGGATCTTCGAGGCAACCCCCACGCCGTCGGTCGCGTCGTGGATGAAGACGAGCAGGCGCATGTTGACGGAACTGTCGGCAAAGGCGTCGAGCGTGACGTTGGGCTCGGGCCAGGCCAGCACGCCGTCCTGCGCCTTGCCGATCGCGATCAGCACCTCGCGCACGTGTTCGAGGTCGCTGCCGTAGGCGACGCCGACCGGCACCACCACGCGGGCAAGCCGCTCGCCCAGGCTGAGGTTCTTCACGCTGCCGGTGATCAGCTGCGAGTTCGGGATGATGATCTGGTGGCGGTCGAAGCTCTCGAGGTGGGTCGAGCGGACCGAGACCTTGCGCACGATGCCCGATAACGTGCCCACCTCGATCCAGTCCCCCTCGCGGATCGGGCGTTCGACCAGCAGGATCATGCCGCTGGTGAAGTTCTCGACCGTCGATTGCAGGCCGAAGCCGAGCCCGACCGACAGCGCGGTGGCAATGAAGGCGAGGCTGGTGAGGTCGAGACCGGTGCTGGAGATGGCGATGGCCGCCGAAGCGACGATGCCGACATACCCGATCATCGTCACGATCGAGGCCTGCGAGCCGCGGTCGATCTCGAACTGGGGCAGGATCGTCAGGTTGATGATCCGCTGGATCCACTTGGTGGCGATGTAGCCGGCCAGAAACACGAAGGCGAACGTCAGCAGGTCGCCCGCCGAGATGTTGACGTTGCCGAAGCTGACGCCGGTGCGCAGCATGACGATGGCATCGCCGATCTCGCGGCTGTTGTAGCCCCAGGTCACCGCCAGCAGCGGCACCGCGCCCAGCGTCAGCACGATCCCGGCCAGCATCGGCACGAAGTGGATGCTGGTGCGGTAGTGCTTGAGCCCCCCTTCGGCCAGCAGGCCGACGATCAGGGCGACCAGGCGGTGGAGATAGATGGCGACGGCGATCACCGCCACCGAGACGACGAGGTCCGAGAAGATCTCGCGTGCCAGCACGATGTAGCCGATCAGCGCGGCGCCGGTGCTGCCGATGGCGAGCAGCTTGAGGATGCGGCTGAAGGGGGCCGCGAATTCGAGCTGGTCGGGCTTGGCGCGGCCGTGCTGGGGAAGCGACGGCGCGGCCTTGGCGCCATCGTCCTCGCGCCCCTTGTCGATCAGCGTGGCGAGGCGCCAGACGAACAGGCTGCCGCCGACCAGCAACAGGGCCGAGGCAAGGTCGATCGCGCCGATGGTCATGTAGCCGTCGTCCTCGATGCCTTCGAGCACGGCGACGAGTGCAAGGAAGACGCCGATCACGCGCACCGTGGAGACCGCCTTGCCCACCACTTCGGGACGCAGGCGCACCAGCCGCAATTCGGGGAACGGCGATTGCAGGGTGCTCTTGGCGAGGAGCTGCGCCATCGCCACCATCAGCGCGGCGACCAGCAGCAGCATGCTGAGCGTGAGCAGCACTTCGGTGCCGAGGAACGGGCGCATCAGCACGGCAAAGGCGGCCACCGAGCAGCCGATCGCAAAGAACAGCAGCAGCGCGGCCACGAAGTCCTCGACGACGATGAGCACCAGCCGCCGCGCCGCCTGGCGGGCGGCGACCCGCCGTTTCACGAAGAGGCGGTGGAGCGTTTGCAGCAGGCGGATCGAGGCGTAGGGGCCCAGCAGGACCAGCCCGGCCACGGCCAGCAGCCGCAGCGCGAAACCGCCGGCGCCGTCCTGCGCGATGCCCGCCGTGCCGCTGTGCGCGGCGATGTCGAGGCCGCGGCGGACATCGCCCGCGACCGCGATCCAGGCGCGCGGATCGAGCGCGGAGCGGGTCCGTTCGGAGCGGCGGCCGCGTTCGATGCCGGCGATCCGCTCGTCCAGTTCGGAGACCAGCGTGGTGGCCCGGGCCTGGGCCTCGCGCGCATCGAGCACGGGGGAGAGCACCACCGAAAGCCGGGCGTCGAGCGCCTTGCGGCGGGCGGTGATGGCCGAAGGCTCGCTCTTGCCCTCGGCGGGAACCTCGCCCAGCGCGGCCATCTGCGCCTGGATGATGCGCGCTTCCAGGTTGCTGCGGTCGGCGATCGTGCGGGCAAGATCGCGGTCGGCGGCAAGGCGGTCGCGCAGCTTGTTGAGGCCGTGGACACGCTCGTAGTCGTAGCTGCCGGAAGGCGTGCGCAGCACGGCCTGGGCTTCGGCGGCATCGGCGTTGAAGCGGGCGAGGGTGGCGGGATCGACTTGCGCGGCGCGGGCCGGCGTCAGCCGGTCGGGCGGCAAGTCTGCAGCCTGGCCCGTGGCAGGATCGGTGGCAGGATCCGCCGAAGGGGCCTTGGTAGCCTGCTCGGCGGGTTTTTCGGGCGCCAGCAGGCCGATGCCGGGCAGGTGCGGCGCGGCGGCCCGCACCGCGCTGCCGCCGGCAAGCAACCAGAAAGCCAACAGGATGGGGAGCAGGGCGCCATGGCGGCGGCAGAAGGCGATCATCGCTCTGTCTTGCCGCTGCCGGGCCTGTCGCTCAACCGCAAAATCGCCGGAGCGCCGCCGGAGCGCCGCCGGTGCGGCGCCTGCATGCGATCAGCGCGGCGCGAATTCGAAGATGCCGCCGTCCATCTTGAGCGCCAGGAACAGATGTCCCTCCTTCAGGGTGTAGCTGGTGACGTCGGCAAGCCGGGCGGCGAGCATCGGGCCGATGTCGGGCTGGGGGCAGAACGCGCGGGTGGTCATGCCCGGGCCGATTGCGAGCTGGCCGGATCGGCCCTCGGCACCGGGCACCGCGCGCCATGTCGCCCGTCCGCGATTGCAGTCGAGCTGCATCGCGATCATGCCGTCGCTGCCGAAATCGAGCGTGTAGTCGCGGCCTTCGCCGGGTTTTGTGGTGCCCTGGCTGTCATCCATCGACTGGAAGGCGACGAGCCGCCAGCTGCTGCCCGCCAGTTCGGCGGCGCCTGGCGCAGGCGCGGGCACGGCAGCAGGCTCGGCGCGGCGCGCGGGGCTGGTGCAACCGGCCGAGGCGAGCATGGCGGCAAGCGCGATGGCGATGGGGGCGGAAGCGCCCCAGGATCCGGCATTGCCGCGCATGAAAATCGTCTTGATAGATCTCATGTGAACTCCGGCGCAAAAAGAGGTCCCGATGGCGCCGATACTATCGGCAATTCGGCGTGGAGGGCCAGTACAATCGGGTTTTTCTTCTGTTCGCGGTGGTCTTTTCGAAAAAACACCGGCGCGCTTTGCTTGGGCTTGGGCTTGGGCTTGGGCTTGGGCTTGGGCTTGGGCTTGGGCTTGGGCTCGGGCTCGGGCTCAGGATTGGGGGCGGGCTGGCGGTACGGTACGTCGCGCGGAAAACTTTCGGACATGGGGCGACAAGTCGCCCCGCCGATCGCGGCCTAGACAGGGGCATCGAAGAATGCTGCGCAAAAGGACCCGATAGCATGGCCAGTTCCGCCTCCCCCTCGGCCCCCACGACTGCCGAGGCATTCCCGCCCGTCACCACCGCTGCCGCCTGGCGCGGGGACCGGCTCGCCGGGAGCGACGAGTGGATCTACATGCTCTCGGACGAACAGGTCGCCGAACTGGAGACGCTGGGCACCCGCTTCCTGGCCGAGAACCCGGACCTGCGCACCGTCGCGGCCGAGGAGTATCCGCTGGTCGCCTGCGCCGAGGCGGTGAAGGAATGGGGCGCCGACGTTGATTACGGGCGCGGTTTCGTGCTGGTGCGCGGCCTGCGCACGCAGCTCTATTCGGACGCGCTGTCGAACGCGATCTACTACATCCTCGGCCTGCACATGGGCGATCCGATCCGCCAGAACGAGATGGGCGACCTGATCGACCACGTCTACGCCACCAGCGACAAGACCATGGACGATCCCACCGCGCTGTCCTCCAAGGTGCGCGACAAGCTGGTCTACCACTCGGACAGCTCGGACATCGTGGCGCTGATGTGCCTGCGCCCGGCCAAGGAGGGCGGGCTCTCGTGCCTCGTCTCGGGCGCGGAGATCTACAACGAGATCCTGCGCCGCCGCCCCGATCTGGCGCCGCTGCTGCTGGAGCCGTTCCACTGGGACTGGCGCCGGCAGGATCACAATGCCCCGGCCGATACCTATACCTCGCCGATCGTCAGCCTCGTGGACGGGGTGTTCTCGATGTACGCGGGCTCGCTCTATATCCTCACCGCGCAGGAATACGAGGGCGTGCCCAAGCTCAGCCCCGAGCAGATCGAGGTGCTCGAACTCTTCGACACGATCACGTACGAGGAGGGCATGGCCATCGAGATGGATTTCCGCCCCGGCGACATCCAGTGGCTGTCAAACTACGCCGCGCTGCACGCCCGCACCACCTTCTGGGACTGGCCGGAGCCGCAGCGCAAGCGCCACCTGCTGCGCCTCTGGCTGAGCCGCGATGCCGGCCGTCCGGTGGTCGACGGCTTCGGCAAGAACGGCGTCGTGCAGGTCCGCCAGGCCCCGCGCGACGGGCAGGAAGAGCATCCCGACGCGCATTTCGACGTGTTCTCGGTCTCGGTGCCGCGCCTGATGAGCTGAGGGGTGGGGGCTAAAACGGCTCCCTAAGAGACAAAACACCCCGTCGTCACAGCCTTCGTGGGGCGACGGGGTGTTTTGGTTACGGGATCGGACCTAAACGGTCACGGCTTCCGAGAGCATTTCCAGCACCTCAGCCGAACCGCGCACATCGGCGAAGTTCAGCCGCAGGTTCATCAGCGCGGCATTGTGCTCCTCGTCCGTCGCTGCCGCGCAGGCGTCGCTGACGACGATCACTTTCCAGCTGCGCATGTTCGCCTCGCGCGCGGTGGATTCCACGCAGACATTGGTGAGCGTGCCGGTCAGCAGCAGTGTCTCCACGGGCAGATTCCGCAGTGCCTTTTCCAGTGCCTGCTTTGGACAGGAAAAGGCACTGTAGCGGTACTTGTCGAGCACCAGATCCCCGGTCGCGCGCGCCATCGCCGGGTCGAGGTCGTGCGAAGCTTCCCCTTGCCGCAGCGCCGCGATGGCACGCGCCACGAACGGATCGGAGCGGTCGTACTGCCAGAGCGGCATGGCCAGCGGCGGTTCGTCGCTGGTGGTTTGCCGCATCCAGATCACCGTGCCGCCCGCCTGCCGCATCGCTGCGGCAAGGGCGTTGCACGGCGCAATGGCGTCACGGGCATGGGCATTGCCGAAGACTTCGCCCTCGCCCACGAATGCGGCCTGCATGTCGATCACCACCAGCGCAGTGCGGAGGGGATCGAGCGAGGGGAAGTCGTTGTACCCCCGTCCCCGCTCGACCGCCCAGTCCGGCAGCTCGGTCCTGTGCATCAGGCCGGTTCGAAGGCGGTGGAGAGCGACAGCGCCTCCCACGCGCGCATCTGTTCGCCCACGAAGGCCAGTTGATCGCCCGCGTAATGCAGCGCGTCCTCGCCGAGGAAGAGGTGCAGCGGCGGCTCGGCGGCATCGAGCGCGGTGAGGATCGCGGCGGCGCCGCGCGCGGGATCGCCCTTTTCCTTGCCCGCGCCTTCGGTGAGGCTGCGGCGGGCGAAGTGGGCGCCGTCCTCGTAATCGGCGATGTCGGCTTCCGCGATCTTCAGGCCTGCGGCGGCAAACCCGGTGCGGAAGCCACCGGGCGCGACATTGGTGACGCGGATGTTCATCGGCGCCACTTCCTGCGCCAGCGTCTGGCCGATGCACTCCATCGCGTATTTGCTGGCGCCGTAGAGCGCGGTGCCCGCCCAGGGCGCATGACCGCTGACCGAGGTGATGTTGACGACATGCCCGGCGCGGCGCGCGCGCATATAAGGCAGCAGTGCGCGCAGCATGCGCAGCGGGGCGAACAGGTTGACGTCGAACAGCGCCTTGGCTTCCTCGATCGAGACTTCCTCGATTGCGCCGATCAGGCCGTAGCCGGCATTGTTGACCAGCCGGTCGATGCCGCCGGTGATCTCTTCCGCCCGGTCGACGGCGGCCTTGACCGAGGCTTCGTCGGTAAGGTCGACGCAGAGCGCATGGGCGCGGCCGGGGGCGAGCGCCTCGAACTGCGGATCGCGTGCCTTGCGGGTGGTGCCGACGACGGTGTCTCCGCGCGCGAGCGCGGCTTCGGCCAGCGCGCGGCCAAGGCCGCCGCCGATGCCGGTGATGAGCCAGGTGGTCATAATTCGCGTGTCTCCCGAAAGGCCAAAGCGTAAAGTATGCGGCAAAGGTAGATCGCACGCGCGCGAAGTCTCTTGGCGCTGGACCCCGCAATTATTGTGCGGGGACGCATGAGGCCAGCACAGGCTTGACCCCGCCCGACGCGCCATGCTGCACCCGATGTTGCACTTGCAGAAGCTGGTCCCGGAAAGGGGCCGTTACAGAATAGCGGAGCGGCACACTTGGCAGTTCACATCGTCGGTTCGATCAACCTCGATATCATCACCTCGCTCGATCATCTGCCGCTGCCGGGCGAGACGGTCATGGCCAAGGCCACGGCGCGGCTGCCGGGCGGAAAGGGCGCCAACCAGGCGGTCGCCGCCGCGCGGATGGGGGCGCAGACACGGATGGTCGGCGCCGTGGGCAACGACGATGCCGGGCGCTGGATGCGTGAGAGGCTGGCGCGCGACGGGATCGCGGTGTCCGGCGTCGTCGCACTGGAAGGGGTGGAGACGGGCACCGCCTATATCGCCGTCGATGCGGAAGGGGAGAACCAGATCGTCGTCGTCTCCGGCGCCAATGCACGGCTGACCCCGCCGGGGCCGGTGAACGAGGGCGTGCTGCTGGCCCAGCTGGAAGTGCCGGTGGGCGCGCTCTTGCCGGTGTTCCGCAATTCGAAGTGCATCCGCATCCTCAACGCCGCGCCTGCCGTGCTGGCGGCGGACGTTCTGCTCGATCATGTCGATGTGCTGGTGGTCAACCAGACCGAACTCGCCGCCTTTGCCTGCTGCGGTCCGGTCGATGCCTTGCCCGCCGTAGTGCGCGAGGCGCGCAGCCTGATCCGGCACGAGGATCAGGCGGTGGTCGTCACGCTCGGCGCGCGGGGCTCGGTGGCGGTGAAGAAGCACTGGGACATCCACGTCCCCGCGGTGCCGGTGATCCCGGTCGATACCGTCGGCGCGGGGGACAGTTTCTGCGGGGCGCTGGCCGCGCTGCTTGACGAGGGGCGCAGCCTTGCCGAAGCGCTGCCCTGGGCCAGCGCGGCAGCGGCGCTCTGCACATTGGGGCAAGGCGCGGCGCCGTCGATGCCGATGCGCGCGGCGGTGGCCGACCTGCTATCGGGGGCGGCAACAGAACATGCGCCGCCGATCAAGAACCGGGCGGGCGTTGCCCTAGGCTGATCCCAGGACAGCACCGAACAAGAATTTGCAGAGGACTGAGATGAACCCGCATCCGCTGACACCCTTTGGCCTTCCCTCCGACAATGGCGGCAAGGACCTTGGTCTGTTCCTGCCGGTCGCCAACGGCGGCTGGATCCTGTCGAAGAACAAGCCGGAGCTGGACGGCTCCTACGCCTACAACCGCCAGTGCGCGCTGCTGGCCGAGCAGGCGGGCATGGACTTCATCATGTCGATGTCGAAGTTCCGCGGCTATGGCGGCGAGACCCGGCACTGGGATTCCTCGCTCGATCCGATCGTGCTGATGGCGGCGCTGTCCGAAGTGACGAAGAAGACCCGCATCGTCACCACGCTGCACACGCTGCTGCAGAACCCGGCGGTGGCCGCCAAGATGCTGGCGACGCTGCAGCAGGTGAGCGGCGGCCGTGCCGGCCTCAATGTCGTGACCGGTTCCTACAAGGGCGAGTTCGCGCAGATGGGCGCCTGGCCCGAGGACGTGAATCACGACCAGCGCTACGACCTCGCCTACGAATGGGTGCGCGCGGTGAAGGCGCTGTGGAGCGACGAATCCGTTACCATGCACGGCGACTACGTGACGCTGGACGATTGCGAATCCTGGCCCAAGCCGGAGAGCCGCCCGTTCCTCGTCTGCGCCGGATCGTCCGAGATCGGCATGCGCCTGACGTCCGAGGAAATGGACGCGATCTTCCTTTCGGGCGGCACCGGGGCCGAACTTGCGAAGAACAGCGACCGCGCCAAGGCCATCGCGGCCGAATATGGCCGCAACATCCGCACCTATTCGATGATGACGCTGGTGATCGGCGAGAGCGACGATGCCGCGAAGGCGACCGCGCAGCACTATGCCGACGGCCTCGACGAAGGCGCGCTGGCGGGCATGATGCGCGCCTATGGTTTCCTGGACGCCGAGATCGGCAAGGAGAACGACTTCACCCGCAAGGCACGCTCCTCGTTCATGTCGGCCCAGATCGTCGGCAGCGCGAGGAGCGTGACCGATCAGGTCGGCGACCTGCTCGAAGCCTCCGGCACCGACGGGCTGATGCTGATCTTCGACGATTACATCAAGAGCCTGCCGATCTTCGGCGCGGAGATCCTGCCGGCCCTGCGCGCGCGCTTCCCGGACAAGGTTGCCGCCGCGGTGGAGGGCTGAGCCGATGCCGCTGCGCGCCGAGGATCTGCCGCACGTCGATGCCGCCGCGCTGGCAGGCATGATCGATCCCGCGACGACCGCGCTGGTGGTGGTCGACATCCAGGTCGATTTTGCCGCGCCGCACGGGCTGCTCGGGCGCTACGGGGTCGATCTCTCGCCCGCCGCAGCGGCGATCGACAAGTGCGAGAGGCTGGTGGCGGCGGCGCGCGGCGCCGGGGCCACGGTGGCGCTGATGCGCGTCGTCACCCGCCCCGAAACCGACTCGCGCGCGCTCAAGACCCTGATGGTCCGGCGGGGGCAGCCGGGGGGCGAGGCGATCTGCCGCGTCGCGGACGGCGGCGCCGATTACTACCGGATCTTCCCGGAGGCGGGCGATATCGAGATCGCCAAGCTGCTCTACGACAGCTTCCATGGCACCGATTTCGACGCGCAATTGCGCGCCCGCGGCATCCGGACGCTGGTGATCTGCGGCCTCTCCACCGATTGCTGCGTGGACCAGACGGCACGTTCCGCCTTCCATCACGATTACGACGTGTTTGTCGTCTCCGACGCCAGCGCCGCCTACGAGCCGGGGCTGCACGAAAGCGCGCTCTCGGCGATGGAGAAGAACTGCGTGCTGCTGACCAGGACCGATGCGGTCGTGCAGGCCTGGCCCACCGGCGAAAGCGCCTGATCCGATAGTTCCCCCCCCCAACAGGAGTTGCCGCCCATGACCGTGACCACTCCCCCGCGCGGATCTAAAGGCGGCGTGCTGTTTGCCTGCACGCTGGGCAATTCGGTGAGCGTGACGCCGGCCGTCCATGCCGTCTTCGGGCTGTTCCTGGTGCCGCTGACCGAGGCGTTCGGCTGGAACCGTGCGAGTGTTTCGGGCGTGCTGGGCATTCTCGCGCTGGTCGGCGCGGTGACTTATCCGCTGATCGGCCGCTATGTGGACAAGGCCGGGGCGCGAAAGACGCTGCTGGTCGGCATTTTCGGGCTGGCGCTTTCGATCGCGGCGCTGGCGCTCAACGGCGGCAGCCTGCTGCAGTTCTATGCGACCTTCACCGTGCTGGCGGTGTTCGGGGCGATGGCGGGCACGCCGATCTTCCAGAAAGTGATCGCCGACTGGTTCGACGAGAATCGCGGCACCGCCCTTGGCATCAGTGCCGGGGGCGGTTGCGGCATCGGCTCGGTGGTGCTGCCGGTGCTGGCCGCGGTGCTGGTGCAGGCATGGGGCTGGCGCGCGGGATACCTGGGCATCAGTGCCTTCATGCTGGTGATTGCGCTGCCGCTGCTGGTTCTGCTGCTGCGCGATCGGGCCTGCGTTGCGGGCGGGCAAGCGGCGGCCGAGCGCGAGGGCATGACCTTGGGTGAAGCGGCGCAGACGCCGATGTTCTGGCTGGTGCTGATCGCGCTGGCGGCAGGGGCGGGCGGCACCACGGCGGTATTCAGCCATGTCGTGCCGATCCTCTCCGACCGGGGCTTTTCGGTGACGACCGGCACTGCGGTGGTCAGTGTCTTCGCGCTTGTCACGTCCGGCTGGCAGATCGCCACGGGCCGCATCATGGACGCGATCCAGACCCCGCGCGTGGCGGTGCCGATGTACCTGATGGCGGTGGCCGGCCTCGTGCTGCTGGAAACCGCGCAGGGGACGCCGCTGCTGCTTGTCGGCGGGGCGCTGCTCGGCATCGGGCTTGGCGGCCAGTTCGGGGCGCTGCCCTATTTCATTGCCCGCTACTTCGGCACGCGGCATTTCGGATCGGTGATCGGCGCCATGTATTCGGCGGTGATCGCCGCGCAGGGAACGACGCCGATCCTGCTCGACCTGGTGTTCGACGCGCGCCACTCCTATCGCCCGGCGCTGGTCGGTGTGGGGGCAGCGCTGCTGGCAGGCGCGCTGCTGCTGATGCTGCTGCCGCGCTATGGCCGCGAGGCGGAGGGTGACGCGCTCTTCGTCTCCGGCCACTGATTTTCAACGGAGCCCGACTTTGGCCGACATGCCCGATCCCGCCCCCGCTTTCGCAGATCCTGCCAAGGCGCCCTACGCCGTCAGCGAGGAAGAACGCGCTGCCATCGCCGCGGCCATCGACACCGACGAGCTGGTCGAACTGGCGCTGGAACTGGGCAACATCCCCAGCCGCTCGCGCGAGGAACTGGCGGCGGCCGAGTTCGTCCACGACTGGATGGCGAAGGAAGGCTTCAACCCGCGCAAGGTCGGCGCGACGCCCGAGCGCCCCAATGTGATCGGCGAATATGGCGGGACCGGACGCGGCGCCAACCTGCTGCTGACCGCGCACCTCGATACCGAAAGCCCCAGCGGCATGCGCGAGCATGACAGGTTCCGCTACCGCGAATCGACGCTGGCCGATCCCGAATGGACCCAGTGCTGGCTGGACGAGGAAGGCCGCCTGCGCGGCTATCCGATCAGCAACGATCGCGGGCCGATGTCGTGCTTCCTGATCGCCGCCAAGGCGCTGCGCAAGGCCGGCATCGGGCTTTCCGGCAAGTGCTGGCTCACCGCCTGCCCCGGCGAGATCGGGCCCGAACCGATCGAGGAATTTTCCGGCATTGGCTGGAACGGCAAGGACATCGGCGCGCATTACCTGTTCCACCACGGCGGCGTCGCGCCCGACTATGCGATCGCGGCCGAGGGCACCGATTTCGGCCTGACCTGGCAGGGCTGCGGCTATGCGCTCTACCGGGTGCGGATCTTCGGGCAGGGGGTGTTCTCCCCGATCCTCGATGCCCCCGCCGATCCGCTGCGCCACCCGAATCCGATCTACCGGCTCGGTGCGGTGATCGATGCGCTCCACGCCTGGGGACAGCAGTTCGAGCGCGATTCGATCATGGAGACCGCCAGCGGGGCGATTCATCCCAAGGTCCAGATCGCCTCGGTACGCGGCGGCATGCCGATCGATTTCGGCGCGGGAACCGAGGTCTGCGCGCTCTACATCGACGTCTCGCTGAACCCGCGCCAGAAGGCGGCGGACGCCTATCACGGCATCATGGAGGCCATGCGCGGGGTGGACGTGGAAGGCTTCGACGTCGAGCCGGTGGTGGTGCGCCACGGGTTCGAGGCGCGGCCTAGCGAAGTCGCCCCGCTGGCCGGCGCGGTCGATGCCGCCACCCGGCTGGCGCGCGGCGCGGGGGTGGAGCCGGCGCACCCGGTCTATTCCAGCATGTGGCGCGATCACAACGTGTTCAACATGCACCGCGTGCCGGCCATCACCACCGGCATGCCGCGCTGGCGGCCGACGGGCGCCGACATGGCCTCCAGCGCGCTCGTCTACGCCCTGACGATGCTTGCCGTCTGCGGCCGGGGCGAGGCGCCGGTCGAACAGGCAGGAACCAGTGTCTACGGCAACGAGAGGCCTTTCGACTAAGATATACGACACCCTTGCCGAGTGGCCGGAGCCTCGATAGACCTCCCGCCATAAGGTCGCCAAACTATCCAATTGGACGCCCATCAGGGAAGGGTGCCACCGATCTGTCAGGGTGGTTCTCGCTTGCGCATAACGACGAATGTCTACCCCAAGGAGCAACGCCGCGACGCCTGGCGCTTCGCGCTCAAGCGCCTGTCGCTCACGCTCGACGAGGCGGATGAGGCCACGCTCTATGGCGAGCTGATCCACTTCCGCTCCAGCACCCATATCGACTTCATCCGCGTCACCGGCACCGCCCAGTCCTGGACCATCGACTTCCGCGACCAGCCGACCACCTACTGGGTGGCGATGATCCTCGACGGCAGCGCGACGATGCGCGATTCCGAGCAGGAACTGCGTCTGGCCGATGGCGACATGATCTGCGGGCGCGGCGATTCGCCCGTCCACCTCGCCTTCGCGGGCGACAACCGCAGCCTGATCGTGCAAGTGCCGCACAGCGAACTCAGCCAGCGCCTGAAGACCCCGATCAGCGGCGCCCCGCGCAAGATCGCCACCGATACCGGAACCGCGCGCATCTTTGCGGGCATGTTGCGCTCGCTGGCCGACACGATCACCGACATCACCACCGACCAGGCCCGCCCGGTCGAGCTGGCCTTCCCCGAATTCCTCGTCACCAGCCTGCTCGACAATGCGCCCGCCAAGGCGCTGGGCGGAGCGGCGGGCATGCGCGCGGCGCTGCTGGAGCGGATCTTCCAGACCATCGAGATCCGCCTGTCCGACCCCGACCTCAATTACCAGCAGGTCGCCGCCGAGCACGGCATCTCGCCCCGCTACCTCCAGAAGCTGTTCGAATCGATCGACGACAGCTTCGGCCATTACGTGAAAGTGCGGCGCCTCGAACGCTGCCGGCTCGACCTGCGCAGCCCGCTCCACGTGCAGAAGTCGATTTCCGACATCCTGTTCGAATGGGGCTTCAACGACAGCGCCTCGTTCAGCCGCGCCTTCCGCGAGCAGTACGGCATTTCTCCGCGCGAATACCGCAAGGCGCCGCCGCAGGAGCAGGCGGCGGTCGAACTGCTGCGCCGGGGCCGTCCCGCCCGCAAGGAGCGCGCCAGGGCCGAAGAGGCCGCCGAAGTCGAGGAAGTGCTCGACGAGCAACTGGACGAGCAGGCGGCCGACGATGCCCCGCAGGTCCCCGCCTACATGGGCGATACCGGCGCCTCGCGGCACCATCACCTGCCCGCCACGCCCGAGACGATCCACTGGGGCTATCTCAGCAAGGACCTGAAACCGGCGCTGCGCGTGCGTTCGGGCGATTTCGTGACGATCGAGGCGCTGACCCACCACGCCAACGACGATCCCGAGCGCATGGTCGAAGGCGATCCCGGGGTGGAAAGCGTCTACCACTGGGACCACGGCGGCAAGACGGTCGAGCGGCGCGGTGCCGGGCCGATGGACGCCAGCGCCTTCGGGCGCGGGCCGGGCGAGGGGTTCGGCGTGCACATCTGCACCGGGCCGATCCATGTCGAAGGCGCGATGCCGGGCGATCTCGTCGAAGTGCGCATCCTCGACCTCAAGCCCCGCCCCAGCGGCAATCCCCGCTTTGCCGGCAAGAGCTTCGGCTCCAACGCGGCGACCTACTGGGGTTTCCACTACAACGACCTGCTGACCGAGCCGAAGAACCGCGAGGTCGTGACGATCTACGAGGTCGAAGCGGCGGGCGGGCGGCTGCCCAAGGCCCACGCGGTCTATTCCTACCGCTGGACGCCGCAGGTCGATCCCTCGGGTGTGACCCACGCGCGCTACGACTATCCGGGCGTGCCGGTGAACCCGGAAAGCATCGAGCGCAACTACGACATCCTGCAGAACGTCGAGATCCCGATCCGCCCGCACTTCGGGGTGATCGCGGTGGCGCCCAGCCATAACGGGCTGGTCGATTCGGTGCCGCCTGCCAGTTTCGGGGGCAATCTCGACAACTGGCGCACCGGCCCCGGCGCGCGGGTGTTCCTGCCGGTGCAGGTGCCTGGCGCGCTGCTCTCGCTGGGCGATCCCCACGCCTCGCAGGGGGACAGCGAGCTATGCGGCACCGCCATCGAATGTTCGATGACCGGGCTGATCCAGATCGTCCACCACAAGGGCGCGGGCGTGATGGAGCAGTTGAAGGATGTCGATTACCCGCTGATCGAGACCGAGACCGAGTGGGTGATCATGGGCTTCTCGCACCCCGATTACCTCAAGGAACTCGGGCCCGACGCGCAGAGCGAGGTCTACAAGCAGAGCTCGATCGACGGCGCCATGCGCGATGCCTTCCGCAAGGCGCGGCGTTTCCTGATGACCGCCAAGCAACTGACCGAGGACGAGGCGATCTCACTGCTATCGGTCGGCGTGGACTTCGGCGTGTCGCAGATCGTCAACGGCAACTACGGCGTCCATGCGGTGATCCGCAAGGCGCTGTTCACCAGCTGACCCGTCCTCCCGGTTTCCGGGGAGGTCGGGTCAATCCGCGTCGTCTTCCAGCGCGTGCATGTCATCGTCCGACAGGCCGAAGTGGTGGCCGACCTCATGCACCACCACGTGGGTCACAAGGTCTTCCAGCGTCACGTCGGTCTCGCACCACTCGGCCAGCAGGGGCTGGCGGTAGAGCGTGATGCGCGGGCGGAATTCGCCCGAGGACCAGACCGATTCCTCGTCCATCGGGCGGCCGTGGTAAAGCCCGGTCAGGCCCCAGGCATCGTCGATGCCCAGAGCCTGCAGCGTTTCCTCGTCGGCGAACTCCTCGACGTGGACGGTGATCCCGTCGAGGTGCTGCGCAAAGGGTTCGGGAATCCGCGCGAAGGCGGCATGGGCGAGGGCCTCGAACACGGCCGGGCCGGGGGCATTGCCGAAGCGCTGAATCATGCGGGTCACTCCTGCCCGGCGACGATCCGCTCGATCCCGGCGGCGGTCGAGGGGTGGTAGGTGGGCCTGGCCTCGGCGAAGAAGTCCCGCGCCTTGGGCTGGCCCCAGTCGCCCTGCTTCATCAGCCCCTTGTAGAGCGGATAGACCAGCAGCCCGCGGCCGATGCGCGAGAGATAGCCGCGCAGGTACGGCACCGCCGGGTCGTAGTGGTTGGCGATGGCCAGTTCGAACCAGGCCGACTGGATATAGGCATTGCCCGAAGCCGAGAGGCCCAGCGTCTCGTCCAGTTCCTTGAGGCGGGCGGGCGTCTGCTGGCGGTCGATGCCGTTGAGGAAGCGCAGCCATTCCTGCGTGGTCCAGCCGGTCGGCTGCACGGCGCTGGCCGGGCCGCCGGCGTTGAAGGCGGCCAGCCTGGTATCGACTTTGGCCAGCGTGGCGCTGTGCACGCGCACGGCATTGCCGGGCAGGCCGGCGCCATAGGCCCAGCGGTCGAGCTGGAGCTTGAGTTCGAGTTCCGGCTGGCCCTTCAGCAGCCGTTCGCGCAAGTCGGCAAGGAAGCCGGCCGTGGTCTGCGGCTGGAAGGCATGACGGTCGAAGTAGGAGGTGAGATAGGCGTCCCACTTTGCGCGACCCACTGTATATTCGATCATGCGCAGGAAGTTGGACCCCTTGGTGTAGTCCACCTCGCCCGCGCCCGGTTCGCCGTTGAGGCGGGTGGCAGCGCCGGTCTGGCCGCCGGCCGCGGCGATCTCGCGTTGCATCACGTCCCAGTCGAGATCGGCGTAAGTCGCGGCCTGCTCCTTGCCGTAGAGCGATTCCATGATGCGGTTTTCGAAGTAGGTGGTGAAGCCTTCGTTCAGCCACGAATCCGACCAGGTGGCATTGGTGACGAGGTTGCCCGACCACGAGTGCGCCAGTTCCTGCGCGACGACATCGGTGTTCGAGCGGTCGCCGGTGACGATGGTCGGCGTCAGGAAGGTCAGCATCGGGTTTTCCATGCCGCCATAGGGGAAGGCAGGCGGCAGCACGAGCATGTCGTAGCGGCCCCAGCGATAGGGGCCGTAGAGCTTGCTGGCGGCGTCGATCATCTTCTCGACATCGACGAATTCCTTCGCCGCCTTGTCCAGCATCGGTGCCTCGGTCCAGACGCCCGAGCGGGGGCCGAGCGGCTTGAACCTGAGGTCGCCCACCGCAAAGGCGATGAGGTAGGGCGGCACCGGCTTGTCCATGCGGAAGCGGAACTGGCGGCGGCCGTCGGGCAGGGCCTCGCCCTTGTCGCCGGAGAGCTTCTCGGCGCTCATCACCGCGACCATGTCGCCGGGCACCCGCAGGGTGGCTTCCCAGGTCTGGCGGATGCCGGGGCTGTCCTGTGTGGGCACCCACGAACGGTTGAGGATCGCCTGGCCCTGGCTGAACAGGAAGGGCTTCTTCTTGCCGAAGGTCATTTCCGGAGGCAGCCACTGCAGCGCGGTGGCGCCGGGCTTCGAGCGGTAGGTGATCGTGATCCGGTTCGCGCCCGCAAGCGCGACGGTGAGCGCCGAGCCGATGTCGGCACTGGCGGTGTCCTTGGCGCCGAGCGTCCACTTCAGCGCCTTGCCCGAGGCATCGGTGACGGCCGAGATGTCCATGTCGTTGACGTCGAGCACGACCTGCGTGGCGCCCGGTGCTGCGAGGATGTCGAGCACGGCCGAGCCGTATAGCGTCTTGCTGGCGAAATCGACGTCGAGGTCGAGCGCCACGTGGGTCACGCGGGCGACTTGCGGCTCGGCGTGGGTCCAGACGTCCCGCGCTTCGGGCGTGGTCAGGATCGGTGCGGGAATGGTCTGCGCCGCGGCGGGCGAGATGGCGAGCGAAGCGGAGCCGGCAAGCAGCGCGGCGGCAAGGAGAATGCGCATGGGCGCGGTTTATGGCCGCGCCCGTGACGGCATGCAAGTTGGCATGCACGCTGGCATGAGGGCGGACTAAAGCGTGGCGGGGAGCACGTCGAACTTGCGCGTGCCGCCGGCGCGCGCGATCGCCGCCTGCACGTCCGCGCGGGCGCGCAGGGCGGTGAGGCCGGCGTCGAACAGGCCGGGGGGAACGCCTGCGGGAAGCGGGCGATATTCGCTCAGCTGGCCGAGGGCATCGACCTGCCGGTCAGGATCGCCGAGCCGGGCGATCATCGAGGCGGCGGCATCGTCGAACCGGCCCATGCACATCTGCATGTCGGTAAGCGCCTCGGGGTGATCCTCGGGATGGGCCTGGGCATAGGCGAGGTCGGTGGCCGCCAGATCGTCGAGTGCCAGCGCCTGCGCGGCGCAGGCATGGGCGAGGCGCATTTCCATCACCCCGTAAGGACTGGCGGCTGCCCCTGCCTGCTGCGCGAAGGGGGCAAGCAGGGCCAGCGCCTCCCTGGGATGGCCGAAGCGGACGTGAAGATAGGCCAGGTTGATCGTCTGGCTGACATTGGGACGGCCTTTTTCGCCGCCGGCGATGGCCGTGCGGTAGGCCTCCACCGCCTCGCCATAGCGACCGAGCTGCTCGTAGGTCCGCGCAAGCCCGTCCCACCACCAGTTGACGCGTTCGTCCCGGTCGGAAAACTGCTTGGCCAGCACGCCGTCGGGTCGCGCCGCCTGCAATGTGGCGAGCGCCTTGTCGGCCTGGCCGAGCACGCGCTGCGTGGCGGCGAGGTCGATCGGCAGGGCAAGGCGGCCGGGGCGGGCGATGCTGCGCTGTTCGAGGTCGGCGGCCTGCCGCTCGTAGGCGGCGCGCAAGTCGAAGTCGGCGGGCAGGTAGCTGCGCAAGTGCGGATCGAGACTGGCTTGCCGCAGCAGGTCCGCCTCGCGGATCGCGGCGACCTGGGCCGCTGCGCTTTCCTTGTCGCCTTCCCTGGCCAGCAGACGGGCCAGCGGCAGGCGCAGCCTGGCGAAGCCGGCATCGTTGATCGCGGGGGGGAATGCAGGGGCGGTGGCAAGCACCAGCAGGCGGCGATAGGCCGGATCGTCCTGGCGGTCGTCCAGCCGGTTGACCAGCGCAAAGATCCAGTCGTCAGGGATCGAGCCGAAGGCGCTGGGGGCCTGCTTCTGGATCATCTCCAGCGTGGTGACGGCATCGCCGTCCCGCTTGCTGTCGAGTTCGACCGCATAGCGCAGCCGCCAGGCGATGTCGGCAGCGCCGGGCAGCGCGGTGAGCATGCGGGCATGGCCGAGCGCGGCGTCGAGCTTGTTCGCCTGGCCTTCGCAGATCGTCGCCGAGAGCAGGATCGGGCCTTGCAGCAAGGGTTCCAGCGTGCCGAAATCCTTGCGTGCGACCAGCGGTGAGATGATCTTGAGGGCGCCGTCGCAGTCATTGCCGTTCATCGAGGATTGCAGGCGCGGCATCGCCTTGGCAGCGGCGCGGGAAATGTCCTGCCGGGCCTCAGCCTGGGCCGCGAGGCCCGCGGATGCGAGTGCGAGCGCAGCAGCGAGTGCCCGGGCGGGCTTGGCGTTGATCATCGTAATCCCCTTGTCGGGCCGACATGCTAGGGGGGGATCGGCGGCCTGTCAGCCCACCCCGTCATGAAAAGCGCAGTTATTCCTGCCGTTAAGCCACTATAGATGGATCTTCGCGGTTCGGTCCGCAGCGGTCAGAACGCCAGCCACCGGCTATCGGCTACTGGCCACCGGCGCGGCGCACGGCTGGCGCCGTCGCGCTTGCGGGATATGCAGGCTCAGGGGCCTGGCGATCGGCGCCGCGCGCCAGGCCGTTCCCCCTCCTGCACCGGTCCGGCAAGAGGGGGAGGCTGACCTTAGATGTCCAGGTTGGCGACGTTGAGCGCGTTGTCCTGGATGAACTCCCGGCGCGGTTCGACGACGTCGCCCATCAGGCGGGTGAAGATCTCGTCGGTGACGTCGGCGTCCTCGACCTTGACCTGCAGCAGCGCGCGGTTTTCCGGATCCAGCGTGGTTTCCCAGAGCTGTTCCGCGTTCATTTCGCCCAGACCCTTGTAGCGCTGGATCGACAGGCCCTTGCGGCCCGCCGCCAGCACCGCGTCGAGCAGCTGGGCAGGGCGGGTGATGACGTCGGCGCCGACGATCGGACGGGTCGCTGCCTCGTCCTCGCCTTCGCCCGCTTCCACTTCGGCGGCGGCGCTGGCACGGGTGAGGCGGGCCGCCCCGGCATAGACGTCGGTATTCTCGGCCGCGAGGCGGGCGAGCTTGCGCGCCTCGGCGCTGGCGAGGAACGTGCCCTCGATCTTGTGATGGTCGGTCACGCCGCGCCACACGCGTTCGATCTCAAGGTTGCCTTCGTCGGTCAGGCGGGCGGACCAGCGGGCTTCGGGGTCGCCGCGATCGAGCCACTGCGCCGTGCGCTCCAGCGCAGCATTGCGGTCGGCGGTCGAGAGCTCGGGCGCGAACGCGCCGGACAGCGCCAGTGCCTCGATGATGGTGGGATCGAAGCGGCGGGGAACGAAGCCCATCAGGTTGCGGAAACGGATCGCGTGATCGACCAGCGCCTCGAGGTCGCTGCCCATGCGCGCACCGCCGGAGGTTTCCAGCACGCGGCCGGACAGCCCGGCCTCGACCAGATAGCGGTCGAGCGCGGCATTGTCCTTGAGGTAGACCTCGCTGCGGCCCTTGGCGACCTTGTAGAGCGGCGGCTGGGCGATGAAGAGGTGTCCGGCGCGGATGATTTCCGGCATCTGGCGATGGAAGAACGTCAGCAGCAGGGTGCGGATATGCGCGCCGTCGACGTCGGCGTCGGTCATGATCACGACCTTGTGGTAACGCAGCTTTTCCAGGTTGAAGTCGTCGCGGATGCCGGTGCCCATGGCCTGGATCAGCGTGCCGACTTCCTTGGACGAGATGATGCGGTCGAACCGCGCGCGCTCGACGTTGAGGATCTTGCCCTTCAGCGGCAGGATCGCCTGGGTCTTGCGGTCGCGCCCGGACTTGGCCGAGCCGCCTGCGGAATCACCCTCGACCAGGAACAGTTCGGACTTGGCGGGATCGCGTTCCTGGCAGTCGGCCAGCTTGCCGGGCAGCGAGGCAATGTCCATCGCCCCCTTGCGGCGGGTGAGTTCACGGGCGCGGCGCGCGGCTTCGCGGGCGGCGGCAGCGTCGATCACCTTCATGACGATGGTCTTGGCGATGGCGGGATTTTCCTCCAGCCAGTCGGTCATCTTCTCGCTCATCAGTGCTTCCAGCGGCTGGCGCACTTCGGAGCTGACCAGCTTGTCCTTGGTCTGCGAGGAGAACTTGGGATCGGGCAGCTTGACCGAGACGATCGCGGTCAGGCCTTCGCGCATGTCGTCGCCCGACAGCGAGACCTTTTCCTTCTTGAGCAGGCCCGAACGCTCGGCATAGCCGTTCAGCGTACGGGTCAGCGCGGCGCGGAACGCGGCGAGGTGGGTGCCGCCGTCACGCTGCGGGATGTTGTTGGTGAAGCACAGCACGTTCTCGTAGTAGGAATCGTTCCACTCGAGCGCGACTTCCATGCCGATGCCGTCCTTGTCCGCGGCAATGGCGATCGGTTCGGGCATCAGTGGCTGCTTGTTGCGGTCGAGGAACTGGACGAAGGCGCCGATGCCGCCTTCGTAATAGAGATCGTGTTCCTTGGTTTCTTCATGGCGCTTGTCGCGCAGCAGGATGCGCACGCCCGAGTTCAGGAACGCCAGTTCGCGGTAGCGGTGCTCCAGCTTGTCGAAATCGAACTCGGTGACGTTCTTGAACGTCTCGGTCGAGGCGAGGAAGGTCACCCGGGTGCCCTTCTTGAAGCCGTTGTCGTCCGGGTTCTGGTCCACCTTCGGCGCATCGCCGACGATCTTCAGCGGCGCCACGGCATCGCCGTTGGCGAACTTCATCCAGTGCTCCTTGCCGTCGCGCCAGATGGTCAGTTCCAGCCACTCGGACAGGGCGTTCACCACCGAGACGCCGACGCCGTGGAGGCCGCCCGACACCTTGTAGGCATTGTCGTCCGAGGTGTTCTCGAACTTGCCGCCGGCGTGGAGCTGGGTCATGATGACCTCGGCCGCCGAGACGCCTTCCTCCGGGTGGAGGCCGGTGGGAATGCCGCGGCCGTTGTCCTCGACCGAGACCGAGCCGTCCGGGTTGAGTTCGATCAGCACCAGGTCGCAGTGGCCTGCCAGCGCTTCGTCGATCGCGTTGTCCGACACTTCGAACACCATGTGGTGCAGGCCCGAACCGTCGTCGGTATCGCCGATGTACATGCCCGGGCGCTTGCGGACCGCGTCGAGGCCCTTGAGGACCTTGATCGAATCCGCGCCGTAGCTGTTCTGGTTCTTGCCGTTGTCGGTCCCGTTGCCGGGCACAGTGCCGTTCGTGCTGTCGTCGGTGCTAGCCATGGCGAGGATATAGGGTTTCGGGGCTGGAAACCCAAGCAGAACCGGCTTTGTGCACGGTCTTTTCCACAAGACTGGGGCAGGCTGCGCGTTCCGCGCGGCGAGGGCGCCGCCAGCGGCTTGCCGGCTTGCAAGAAAGGGCGGCTCCTTGCGGAGCCGCCCTTCGCCATTGGGGATTGCCCATGCCGGGAGGGAGAGCATGGACTTTCGCCGCAGCGCACACACCCTGCGCGACGCGGCGACACCGAATGCCGAAGGCGTTCGGGAGATGGCTTTTCCTGCAAACTTGGTATTTTTGGCTTATCGCTGGCCCGGCGGTCACGTCGCCTTGCCATGAATCGGAATTACACCACGTGGGAATTTTTGCAAACGACAAAGAAACAAAATTACGTGCAATTATTGCAACTGAGGTCTTCTGCAGTCCCGTTCTCGCGCTCGCGACCCTCAAAACCGCGCGCTCCACTGGACACCTGCAAAATGTGCCTATAGTGGCCGGCCATGACTGACCAGACTTCCTCAACGAATCCGGGGCAGGGCTCCGACTCCATCCTGATCGTCGATTTCGGCAGCCAGGTCACCCAGCTTATCGCCCGGCGCGTGCGCGAGGCGGGTGTCTACTCGGAAATCGCCCCCTTCAATGCCGCGAAGGAAGCCTTCGCCCGCATGAAGCCGGCCGGCGTGATCCTGTCCGGCTCGCCCGCTTCGGTGCTTGACGACAATGGCCCGCGCATTCCGGCGGAAATCCTCGAAAGCGGCCTGCCGATCCTGGGTATCTGCTATGGCCAGCAGTCGCTGATGCACCAGTTCGGCGGCGAGGTCCTGCTCGGCGATTCGGGCGAATTCGGCCGCGCCTTCATCGAGATCGGCGACGATTGCGCGCTGTTCGATGGCCTGTGGACCAAGGGCGAGCGCCATCAGGTGTGGATGAGCCACGGCGACAAGGTGACGCGCCTTGCCCCCGGCTTCCGCCCCGTCGCTTCCAGCGAAGGCGCGCCTTTTGCGGTCATCGCCAATGACGAGAAGCGCATCTACGCGATGCAGTTCCACCCCGAAGTCGTGCACACGCCCGATGGCGGCAAGCTGCTCAAGAACTTCGTGCGTCACGTCTGCGGCCTGGCCGGTGACTGGACGATGGCGGAGTTCCGCAAGACCAAGATCGAGGAAATCCGCGCCCAGGTCGGCGACAAGCGGGTGATCTGCGGCCTGTCGGGCGGCGTCGATTCGGCGGTTGCGGCGCTGCTCATCCATGAGGCGATCGGCGACCAGCTGACTTGCGTCTTCGTCGATGGCGGCATCCTGCGCATGGGTGAAGCCGAGCAGGTCGTCAGCCTGTTCCGCGGCCACTACAATATCCCGCTGGTCCACGTCGATGCCTCGACGCTGTTCCTCAACGGCCTGGCCGGCGTCACCGACCCCGAAGCCAAGCGCAAGTTCATCGGCAAGACCTTCATCGACGTTTTCGAGGACGAAGCGAAGAAGATCGGCGGCGCCGAGTTCCTGGCCCAGGGCACGCTCTACCCGGACGTGATCGAATCGGTCTCGTTCACCGGCGGTCCCTCGGTCACGATCAAGAGCCACCACAACGTCGGCGGCCTGCCCGAGCGCATGAACATGAAGCTCGTCGAGCCGCTGCGCGAACTGTTCAAGGACGAAGTGCGCGTGCTGGGTCGCGAACTCGGCCTGCCCGAGATCTTCGTGGGCCGCCACCCGTTCCCCGGGCCGGGCCTCGCCATCCGCATCCCCGGCGAAGTGACGCGCGAGCGCTGCGACATCCTGCGCAAGGCGGACGCGATCTACCTCGAGGAAATCCGCAATGCGGGCCTCTACGATGCGATCTGGCAGGCCTTCGCGGTGCTGCTGCCGGTGAAGACCGTGGGCGTGATGGGCGACGGCCGCACATACGACAGCGTCTGCGGCCTGCGCGCGGTGACGTCGACCGACGGCATGACGGCGGACATCTACCCCTTCGACGCCGCCTTCCTGTCGCGCGTTGCAACCCGCATCATCAATGAGGTGAAGGGCATCAATCGCGTGGTCTACGACTACACCTCGAAGCCGCCGGGCACGATCGAGTGGGAATAATTTTTGCCCCTCCGGGCGCATCCGAAATCACGCCATAATACGACATAAGCCAATGAAAATGCTGAAAAAATCTCTCTGAGGCTTTCGGCATCTATCGCCGGGTTAGCCTCCCGTTTGACGGTATGGCTGGCGGTATGGCGAGTCTTGTCTCAACCGAAAAACGCATATACCGTCAGGGGCAAGAGAGCTTCTGACGGTATATTTATTTGCTTAAATACTTGTAAATGCTGAATAAAACCATGTCAGTCGGCCCAATTTTGGCCTGACGGTATAATTGGGTGCTCTCCTGCATTTTTTTGACCGATCTGGAGGGTGCAGATGCTTACCGACGCTGCCATCAAAGCGCTGAAACCAAAAGATAAATTATACAAAATTGTGGATCGTGACGGTATGTACGTCGTGGTCCAACCTTCAGGTTCAATCGTGTTCCGCTTGGACTACCGGCTCAACGGCCGTCGGGAGACCTTGAC